>JAVJTE010000001.1:0-6930 GCA_040219025.1 Rhodospirillales bacterium
ATCAGCAGCAAACAGCGGTCCAAACCGGTTCCACCAAAAGCGAACTGTCTCGTGGCTGATCTCGATGCCGCGCTCATCCAACAGATCCTCCACATTCCGCAGCGACAGCGGGAAACGCACATACATCATCACCGCCAGCCGGATGATCTCGGGAGACCTCTTGAAATACCGAAAGGGGCTGCGTTTTGTCATTCTCAAATGCTACGAGACATCCCTGCCAGTCTCAAGTAGCTTTCCCCTGACAGAGCCTTGCGAAGGGTTGGTGTGAATTCTCACACACGTTGTTGAGCCAGCGACCGGTTGCCTGTCGGGCGACATTGCCGGGTTCTTTCATTGCAGCACCATATGAACGCAGACGATCGCTAACGAGAACATCAGCCTTGCCATAGCGTTTCAGGGTTTTCCTCAGGAATTTCAATGCTGCTTTACGGTCGCGCCGCCTGGTCACACAGCTTTCGAGAAGCTCACCCTCCTGATCAACCGCCCCCCAGAGATAGTGCGTCTCGCCGTTAATCTTCACGAAAACCTCGTCCAGGTGCCACTGCCATTTCGAGTACGCTACGGGACATCCATGCCCGTCTCAAACAGCTTTCCTATGACTGTACCTTCCTCTGACAGAGCCACGCTATTCGCTGGTTGTGTAGAGTTTCCATTTCGTGCGCTCGAAATCATCCACGGGGCGGTAGATATCAGCCGGAAGGTTGAGATCACGGGCAGTCAGTTGCCCTGTGGCATTCAGCACCTCAAAGGCGGCAACCAGCGCATCACGCTCACCTGCGGCAAGGTTGACCTGCGCCGTCAGAAGCTCCGCCTCCGCATCCAGAAGGTCGATCACCGAACGGCGACCGACACTCAGTTCCCGCGCGATGCCATCGCGGGCCGTTTCCGCGGCTTTCGCAGCTTCCCGAAGCGATTCAATCTGGGCATTTGCGCTGACATGGGTGCGCCATGCCGTAACCGCCGCACTCCGGGCTGATCGTTTGGTATCTTCCAGTTCAGTGCGGCGCTGGCCGACGAGAACACGGGCCGCCCGCAGGCGCGAAAGCTCTGCACCCGACTGATACAACGGCACGGACAGTGTAACCGTCGCACTGATATCGCGCTGATCGGTCGCAGGGCCGGCACCTGCTTCCTTGCTTCGCTGATGCGTCAGACTGGCCGCCAGACCAAGGGTCGGAAGCCGGGAACGGTTTTCAATCGAAGCGTCATATTCAGCGAGATCAATCGCATATTGGGCGATTTCCACAGTGGGCTGGAAAGTCTCTGCCAGAATGGTTGTTTCTTCGATGTCCACCGGCAGATTTACCGGCCTTCCAGGCATTTCCAGCTCACCCGGGAACAGGCCTGTCAGTTCGAGATATTTTGCCTCAGAACTCTTCAGGTTGTTATCCGCACCAATCACTGTCGCCTCAGCCGCCCGCAACCGTGCCTGAGCCTGAGACAAATCGGCGATGGTTCGCTGCTGCAGATTGAACTGGACCTGCGTACTGGCAAGCTGCTGCTCAAGCAGGGTTTTGTTGGCTTCACGCAGAGCCAGCGTCTGGCGGTCCCGGATAACGTTCATATAGGCTTTCACAACATCCAGCAAAACGCCCTGCTCGGTCAGTCTCAGCGTCTCCTGCTGAGACCGGATTGAGGCAACAGCCTTGTCGAGTCGCGCGAAATTCCGGCCACCATCAAAAACCGTCTGGGCATAGCTCAGGGTATTCTTGTAGGTATCCGTTCTTGAGTTGGAAGGAGCCGTATTCTGGCTTGCGCTCAGGGAACGGTCAGCGCTCATTGCCGTCGACAGGGTCGGGAGCCAGTTCGCAACCGCTTGCGGGAACTGCTCGTTCACCACGCGCAACGCCTGACGGCCGGCTAACATCTTGGGATTACTGTCATAAGCAAGGACAAGCATATCCGTCAGCGTCTCCGCCGACACTCTTGCTGAAAAGGGCAGGCATAGCACTGCCGCTGCAAAAAACAGTCTGGAAAAACGCTTCATGACCCTCCCAGTCACTTCAGCAAAACCAGTCAGATCAGATATATTCCGGCTAATCTGACACTGTTGAAAACAGCCCCGGAATTCGGGCGATACAACAGATCGGAATTGTTTCAACATTTATGACATCACACAGTAATATCACCCCATGAACATCATCAGGACCAGATATGACAACCTTTTCTATAAATGGTGACGAGGTAAATTTAAGCCGCGCACTGGCCTGGTCATCCGTCGAAGACCCCGAACCCTTTCTCGACCTGACCGTAGAACGGGCTGTACTTGTTCAGCATTCGATTCATTCGGGAATTCAGCTGACTGCCGATGATCTCCAGCAGGCAGTTAATGACTTTCGCTATGAAATGGGAATCGACTCAGCCGATGAAACACGACGCTGGCTGAAGGCCAATCATATGGATGAAAAGGCAATGGCCGATGCCTGTCGTCTGCGGGCCCTGCGTCACAAACTGTTGCTTGCTATCGATGACACAATAATTGCAGAGACCTATCAGCAGCTTGTACCCGAACTGGAAACGGCCGCCCTGTATGTAATGACACTGTCCACCCGACGGGAAGCCGAAAAGATGGCTGATCAGTTGCGGAACGGCACACTGAACTTCCATCTCGCAGCACTGGAACATTCAACGGATCAGGCGACACGTCCGGCAGCAGGCTATCTCGGTGAAGTAACGCGCGGTGACCTGCCCGAAACTGTCGCTATTTCGGTTTTCAGCGTCGACAAAGGTGAAATCGTCGGCCCGCTGAAAAACGGAACTGAATATGATATCTATCTGGTTGCCGGTTTTCAGAAACCGTCCATCGACGATGTCGAAATGGAAATCCGTCAATCGCTGCTTGCAGAGCAACTCGGCATATTGACCAGACAGGCCGTGGTGATGACAGGCGAACAGTAACCCCCTGATTTCCCTGCAGCCAGCCTGAAACGGCGCAAACCTATGCCATTACTAGCATGAATAATACTTTCTCACCGCAAGGGTTGTCGTTTTCCCTATACACTACCCCCCCGGTCAGGGATAAAGGATGAAGAGGGGTGGAAGCCTGTCTGCTTAGCTGTCAGCGGTCTTTCCGGGGAAACTTCTGTAAACAATAAAATATCTAGGGGACAAAATGACAGCCTTCATCACCGTAAATGGCGCAGCAATTGATGTGAAATCAGCCTTGCAGTGGCAATTAATTCTCGGGAACACGGACCTTATCACTGAAACCGTGAAGAATGCCGCCGTTGTGCAGCACGCCAAACAGAATGGCATCTCGGCCAGTGCGGATGAGTTGCAGGCTTTTTTTGATGAATACCGTTATGAACTCGAACTTGAGAAGGCTGATACGTTCAACGCCTGGATGGCTGAAAACAACGTCGACCTGAGTACTCTTCAGGCTGTTTTTGAAATCGGCGTCGTGCGCAACAAACTGCGTACCACTGTTTCTGATACCGATGTTTCTGAATATTTTGCCATCAATAAAGACGCTTATGACGTCGCCGAACTCTACTCGATCACCGTCGCTGAAGAAGACATGGCAGACGAATTGTATTCCCAGCTGGAAGAGGGCGAGGAAAGCTTCCAGTCTCTGGCAGTCGAGCATTCCATTGATGGCGATACATTCCGGCAGGGCGGTTTTGTCGGCGAAGTCACCCGAGCAACCGTTACCGGTGAAATTGAAGCAGCCGTTTTTGCTGCCAGTCCCGGCGACCTGATTGGCCCGATCAAGGAAAGTGACGGCTTCACCATTTACATGGTCCGCAACATTATCCGGCCGGAACTCGACGCGATCAAAGAAGCGATCCGCGACGAGCTTTTCGAGGCCCGGATTGAAGACATCGCCTCATCGGCCGAAGTTGGCCATCCGCTTCTCGGGATCGTCGAAGATATTCCGACAGATGATGATGACGAATAGGTCATGACAGACGGGAGGATGGTCAGGAACATGCCTTACCATCCTCCCGGCCTGCAAACCTATGACCGGTAAACGGACATGACCGCGGATACGCGTGCCCTGCTCGGGGCGCATCCCTTTTTTGCGACCTTGCCAGACGACGTTCTCGACGAACTGCTTGAAGGAGCCGTTGTCGAAAGCTTTGCCTTGGGTGAAGTTCTGCGCCGCACCGGCGAGGTCGGCGGCGGCTTCTGCCTGATCCAGACCGGCAAGGTACGCGTCGTCGATGACAGCGCTGACGGCAAGCCGATCACACTTGCTGTTCTCAAGAAGGGAGACGGGTTCGGCGAACGCGGATTGCTGCAAGGTGGCCCCTCCTCGGCAACGATCCGGGCGACCGGCAGTACAACCGTGCTACGACTTTCCGTCGATGCCTTTAAAGCAGCAATGGACCGGCATCCGGAAATGCGCACGCGCATTGAGGAAGCATCCGCCCGAAATGAGGAATTCAATTTCCTCAAAACCCAGAACTTGCTTTCCGGTCTGAAACCACCGGTCATCCGGAAACTGGCCGAATGCATCGCCACCACGAACCTCACAGATGGCGAGACACTGTTTCATGAAGGCGACCCCGGCGATGCGATTTTCTTCGTCCGTGAAGGCCGTTTACGAATCATTAAGGAAACCGCCGGTAACAAACTGCTCGGCTTCAAAGAGACCGGCACCTTTCTCGGTGAAATGGCACTGGTCTATGACGAGCCCCGGTCTGCCGGTGCGGCGGCCGATGGCCCGACACGCGTGCTGTCGCTTAACCGCCAGGATTTCGAGCAGTCACTTGGCTCGGAAAACGCCATTCAAGAATTGCTCGCAGATCAGGCGTCCCGGCATCTCCGCCAGCAACAGACACTGATAACGGCAACAGCAGACGATTCCGACAGCCCTGCTGCTGCCTATGTCCGGCAGATCCATCTTGAAAGTTTCAGCGCCGGACGCTGGCCATTCCGAACCAAAGCCTGGCATGCCGCGACAGTGTCACCCGTCCTCGCCGGTGTCGCCTGCCTTGCCATGGTCGCTGCTTTTTTCCGCCGTCCCTTCGAGACGCTGGAGCTTGAAGAAACGCAACTGGCTCATGCTCAGCCGGATGATATGTATTCCCTGAGCCGCAAGGCTGAGGCATCCGGATATCTCAGCCGTCTGATGGTGATCGACGGGTCAGAACTTCCGGCGGTCACCTTGCCGGCCATTGTCCGCAACGTCGATGGCGGTCTCGCTGTCCTCTACGAAGTGACATCAGGTGAAGCACTGATTGCCGATCCGGTTCACGGGGTCAGCCGCGTCACACTGGAAAGCTTTCTGGAAGCCTGGGACGGCAATGTTCTGGTGATTTCCTATGTCCCGGACTTTGGTGCCGTCGGTGCCAGCGTTCCCAAGATATACAAACAGTTCCTGCCGCTACTCCGGCCGTTCATGCCACTGGTATCACGCATCATGCTGGTATCTGTACTGCTGGCCGCACTGGCAATGATGCCACCCTTTTTCACGAAAATCCTGATTGATGACGTGCTGGTGGTCGGCGACTGGGATCTGCTGGGCATCCTGCTTGCCGTCATTCTCGGCGCCACGATTGTTGCAATGGTCACCGGGGCCATTCGTGAATTCCTGACCCTGCATCTGATGCGCCGCCTGACCGGCACCCTGTTCGTCCGGTTTTTTGGCCATGTTCTCGCTTTGCCACTTCAGACCCTGAAGAAATGGGAGACCGGGGAAATCATGGCCCGCTTTGCCGAGAACGAGAAAATTCTCGGCACCGTCTCCAGCGGCGGCATGCGGATTATCATGAATACGGTGAACATCATCATCTTCACCCCGATCGTGATCGCCATGGAGCCGCGGCTCGCAATTATTGTGATTGTCGCCTCGCTCAGCATCGCTGCAATCACCATTTTCTGCGCCCCGAAGATACGTCGCTATGAACAGGAATCCTTCAATATCGGTGCGAAAAAGGATTCGCATATTATTGAAGTCGTCAAAGGCATCTACACCATCAAGGCTCTGGCCCAGGAAGATGACTTCCGCAAACGCGGCATCAGAATGTTCGCTGACGAACAAGGCATCAGCTATCGCAGTGAACGCTTCGACAACAAGATGGAACTGGCCATCGAGTTCATCGACCAGCTTGCCGATATCCTGATTCTGGGGATTGGTGCCTATATGGTACTCAACGGAAGCCTGTCGCCCGGCCTGCTGATTGCATTTTCAGGCATTGCCAATCAGGTCACCGATCCGGTGGAAGATCTTGCCGATTTCTACGACGAATATCTCGAACTGAAGATCGCGCTGGAGCGCATCAACGATGTCCTGTCCTGCCCGCGGGAAGCTGATGGTGGCGGAAACATCTGCCCGCCACTGAAAGGCGCCATCCGCTTCGAAAACGTCAATTTTCGCTATACAGACGATGGCCCCTGGGTGCTACAGGACATCAATCTGACCATCCAGGCCGGACAGAAGGTAGCTTTTGTCGGCCGCAGCGGTTCAGGGAAATCAACGCTCGTCAATCTGGTCAACCGGATGCTCGTCCAGACAGAAGGGGGCGTTTATATCGACGACCTCGATTTACGACGGATTGAGATAACCTCCTTACGCAAACAAATCGGCGTCGTTGAACAGACGCCTTTCATTTTCAGTGGCACCGTCCGCGAGAATATCGCCCTCTCGAATCCCGCCCTGCCCTTTGAAAGCGTCATTTCAGCCGCTTCTCTGGCAGGCGTCAGCAGTTTCGTTGACGGATTTCCGATGAAGTTCGACACCCGTATCGGGGAAGGCGGTCGCAGTCTGTCCGGTGGACAGCAACAGCGACTGATCATCGCCCGGGCGCTCGCCGCCAGTCCGAACCTGATGATTCTCGATGAAGCCACATCCGCGCTGGATAATGAGAGCGAACGCATCATCCAGCAGAATCTGGACCGGATTGTCGAAGGTCGCACCAGTCTTGTTATTGCGCACCGGCTGTCGCCCATCCGGAACGCCGACATGATTGTCGGACTCGACGAAGG
>JAVJTE010000002.1:0-55043 GCA_040219025.1 Rhodospirillales bacterium
GACGGCCAGCGTCGCACCTGATCCGATGATCGTCTCATAACCCTGGCGCGGATAGACACTGCTGCCCGTCGTCGCCACCTGTGCGCCATCCACATGGAACCGGATGCGGTCAGATGCCACCGCCTGTGTCGTGTCGACCGATACCACAAGATGATACCAGCGCGATGCATCCGTCAGCCAGGACCCGGTCTGCACATAGCCGTCCACCGCACCGTCAAGCCACAGCCGCAGACCGCCCTGACCGTTGAAGCCCAGACCGTCGGAATAGCGTGAGCCGCCCGCCGACAGGATATTCCCGCTCTCCCCCGGATCACCCTTCACCCAGGTCGAGAAGGTCCAGCGTTGCCGGTCGCCCGCCACCGTGCTCGTCAGATATCCGGACCCGAAGTCGCCGGACGCCTCGATCCCTGCGCCCGATCCACCAACAGAAACCGTAACAGAGGCCTCCGCACTCGCCCCCGTATGACCGTCAACAACACGGTAACGAAGCGCACCAAGACCCGGGAGGTCCTGGCTTGAAAGGCTGTAATTTCCACTCTGGTCATCGGTCAGTGTAACAGTTCCGAGGATTTCCCCGTCGGCACCATCAGCAAGACCACCAACCTCGGGACCTGAGATGATTGTCGCTGTCTGTCCCGCACCAACCCATTGGGAAGTCGCAGCATCCCAGATTTCGTAGCGTGCAGATGAACCGGCGCCTGTCAGCTGTCCGGCAACCTGATTTCCGCCGGCAATCTGAACGACAGAGTTCTCGGCTGTTGGCGGGAGCGACACAAGGATGCTGCCGGCAATATCGGTTTCTGTCGTGCCGTCACTGATGCTGTAGGACAATTCGGCAGAGCCGATGAAATCATCCGCCGGAATGTAGGACCAGGTACCGTCACCATTATCGGTGATTGAACCGGATGTGACGCTCAGGTTGCGAACGCTGAGTGTATCCCCGTCAATATCCTGTGCGGTTGCCAGCAGAGTTGTTTCATCAATCAGGAGTGTGCGACCGGGTAGCGTTGCGAGACCGGTTACCGGCCCGGAAACAGTCGGTGCATCATTAACGCCGTTCCAGGTGAGTACCACTGATCCGGATGTGTCGCTGGTACCGTCTGTGAGAACATAGCTGATGGTCGCATCGCCAGTGAAGTTTGCTTCCGGTGTAACTGTCCATGAACCATCGCCATTGTCGCTGATCGATCCGTGATCAATTGAAATCGACCCTATGGATATAGTGTCACCTTCTGCGTCACTTGCGCCGGACAGCAGGTCGGCAGCCTGAATGATGTATGTGCTATCCTCTGTCGCGTCACTCAGGGTAACGACGCCAAGTGTCGGCGCGTCGTTGATTTCCTGCCATGTCAGCGTTGCGGTGCCGGGAAGGCTTGTCGTCCCGTCAGAGACAGTGAAACTGATGGTAATGTCGCCACTGAATTCGGCGGCCTGACGAACAGACCATGTACCATCACCATTATCAGTGAGCGTGCCTTGGCTGACAGCAACATCCGATAGTGTAATGACATCGTCATCCACATTGACGACGGCGGCAGCAAGATCAGAGCTACGCAGAATATAGACCTGATCTTCGACGGCGTCGGCGAGTGCCGGTATGCCGATTGTGGGAATGTCATCCAGCGGATTGTAGGTCAGGGTTACAGTACCGGCAGCATCGGCGCTGCCGTCGGATATGCTGTAGCTGATGGTGGCGGTGCCTGCGAAATCCGGTTCCGGAGTGACTGTCCAGGTACCGTCGCCATTGCTGCTGAGTGATCCGTGATCAATCGTTATCCCGGTCACCTGAAGGTTATCACCCTCAGGGTCGCTGGCCGCACCAAGCAGAACCGCGCTGTCGATCAGGTAGCTGTTGTCTTCAGTTGCGGCAGAAAGGACGGGGGAGCCGAGAACCGGTGCGTCATTGACCGGATCCCAGGTAAGGCTGATGGTTGCGTCAGTGCCGGTTGTTCCGTCACTCACCCTGTAGGACAGGGTCATTTCACCGTTGAAATTCTGATCCGGAGTGATCTGCCAGACCCCGTTACCGAGGTCCGCAACCTGACCGTTATCGACGGACAGACCATCAATCGTCAGTGCGTCGCCATCGGGGTCTGATGCTGCGGCAAGCAGATCACCAGCGGTGACAAGGAACGGGCTGTCTTCTGTGGCTGCTGGCAGGGACGGGTTGCCGCTGTCCGGTGCATCATTGGCGGCTGTGATGTCAATTGTGGCGGTGCCGTTTGTCGACAGGCTGCCATCGGTCACAGTGTAGTCGAGAGATACCTGTCCGTTGAAATCCTGATCCGGGGTAATGGTCCATGAGCCGTCGCCATTGTCGGCAACAATGGCGTTGGAGGCAGTCAGGCTGGCCACGGACAGACTGTCGCCGTCTGCATCCATTGCACCGTTAAGCAATTCGGCTTCGGTAATCACATAGGCCGTGTCCTCAACGCCGTCCGCAAGTGCTGGTGCGGTGATGACCGGCGCAAAATTAAGGCCGGACAGGGTAATGTCAGAGAAGGCGATGTTGTTGATGCCAACCAGGGTATCGGATCCATCCGGACCAGAGACGTAGAACTCTCCCGCGGCATCATCACGGGTGATGGTATATTCAGATGACGCCCCGGCATATCGGGCCGTGTCATTACCATCACCACCGAACAGCAGGTCATCACCGGCCCCGCCGGTCAGCGTGTCATTGCCGTCACCTCCATACAGGCTGTCATTACCGGCACCGGCATCAAGCACATCATCGCCGCCGGCACCGCCGAGAGAATCATCAAGCAGAGAACCGCTGAGAACGTCGTTTGCTTCCGTCGGGTCAACAGGTTCGATGACACTGCTGCCGGCCGGCATGTCAGCTGCATCCTGAGCGACTGAACCGACGACGGTGAAATGATTTCCGGCAGTCGAGCTGTCGTTGCCCGTCTGGTTTTCGTCAGCAAACCCCAGATGGAAGCCGGCCGTACCGTGATCAATGGCACTGGCATCCGCAGCCTGCCAGAGATCTCCGGCGGGAAGGCCAAAGGCGTCTGCACCGAGTGCCTGTCCCGACACGAAATGAACTTCTGCAAGTTTGCCGCTGAAGTCGTAGCGGACATCATGCCCGCGTGGTGATTCCTGATCGCCACGCAACAGGGTGCCAACAGCCGTCGGTCTGCCATCACCGAGAATGGTTTCATAACCCTGGCGCGGAAATTCGTCTGAGCGCAGTTCGGTGAGCTGATCCCCGTCGACCCAGAAGCGGACCCGGTCTGCCGGGTTAGCTGCCGTCGTGTCGACAGCGACGACGACATTATACCAGCGTGAAGCGTCGGTCATCCAGGGCCGGGTCTGCACATATCCGCCAACGGCACCGTCGAGCCAGAGCCGGATGCCGCCCTGTCCGTCGAAGCCAAGGCCATCCGAATACCGGGTTCCGCCGGAAGACAGGATATTCCCGCTGGAATTGGAACCGCCTTTCACCCAGGCCGAGAAAGTCCATCGCTGATTGTCGCCGGCGTTCGGTGTCGTAATCAGATGGCCATTGCCGAAAACACTGGAGGCGTCGATATCCGGTCCGGTGTTGATAACGGAAACGGTAATGGAGGCTTCCGCGGATACACCGGTTCCCTGGTCGACGACACGATAGCGTAGCTCACCTGATCCGGAGGTCCGTTCGGCAGCTGTAAACTGATAGTCGCCGGTAATGACATCAGACAACCGCACGCTACCGACAATCTGGGGCTCTGCAGCCTGCACGAAAGCACCGTCAGCGGGTGCCATCATCACAGCAGCCTCCTGATCGGCGCCGACCCAGCTGCTGGTTGACGCATCCCAGACTTCGTAGTGGCTGGCAGAACCTGCACCGGAGAGTTTTGCCGAGGCCGAGCTGCCCGTACCGATCTGGATCACCGATGCGGCGGCTTCCGGTGTCGTTGCGACAGCAATCGTTCCGGAAATGCCGGTCGTCAGAGCGCCGTCACTGACATCGTAGGTGACATCAACGGAACCGCTGAAGCCAGCCTCGGGCGCATAGCTCCAGGTGCCGTCACCGTTGTCGGTCAATGTACCGGAGGCGGCGGTAAGGTTGGAAATCGTCAGATCGTCGTTCTCGGCATCCCGCACGGTCGACAGCAGTTGCGCCGTTGTGATGGTGCTGGTGAAATTCTCGGTCCCCATCAGGGTGGCCGAGGCAAAGGCCTCGGGCGCATCGTTGACCGAGGCGAGGTTCATTGTGGCGGTTGTCGCCGTTTCGCCGCCATGTTCGTCGAGAATGAGGTAGTTCAGAGTGACAGCGCCGTCGGCATCCTTTGGCGGGGTGACCGTCCAGGTACCATCGCCATTGTCGGCAACAGACCCGCCGGTGACGGAGACGCTGCCGACCGACAGGCTGGAAGAATCAACATCTGTGGCATTGGCGAGAAGTGCAGCCGCACTGACCACGAGACTGGTGTCTTCCGTGCCGCTGAAGCTGACGGTAGCGTTATTGACAGGTGCGTCATTGACAGCCGCGAAGTCGACTTCAGCCGTCGCTGCGCTGACCCCGCCGAGGCCGTCGCTGACTGAGTAGGAGAGGGTGATGATCCCGGTCTGGTTCAATGCCGGCGTAAGCCTGTAGCTCCCGCCACCAGCATAGACCAGCGTGCCGGAATCCGCGCTGACGTTGCTGATTGTCAGATCGTCATCGTCGCGATCTGAGGCGCTTGCCAGCAATTCGGCAGAGGTGATGAGTCTGGCGTTGTCCTCTGTAGCGGACAGGCCGACCGGCCCGCTAATATCGGGCGCGTAGTTTGTCAGGACCGCGTAGGAGACGGTGCCGTCAGAAAAGGTGAAGTTCTCGACGCCGGTAATCGTGTCGGTACCATCCGTGCCGACAGTGTCGGTCAGGATCAGCTTGCCGTCATCGGTCTCGGTGAAACTGTAATCATCCATCGCTCCACTGAAGACGGCAGTGTCGTCGCTGGTTCCACCTGCCAGGCTGTCGTTGCCGGCTCCGCCGGTGATGGTATCGCTGCCGCCACCGGCATCAATGACATCATCGCCACCGAAGCCGGAAATGATGTTGTTTCCGTCATTCCCGGCGATCGTGTCCGCACTGTCAGAATTAGTCTCACCGAACCGGTCGGAAGTCAGATCGGCAAGGTTGGTGTTCCGGATACGGGTGACATTGCCATCACCGAGGTCGAACAGAACGTCGTTGCCGGATTCATACATTGCACCCTGGGCCTGGGCGAAGCCGAACCCGTCGATTTCGGACAAATCGATGAACTCGCTGGCGGCATCGAAATCCATGATGGTATCAAGCCCGCCGTCGGCGGCGATGGCGAAGGTATCATTGCCGCTGCCTCCGGTGAGGGTCTGGTTGCCTTCCTCGCCAAGCAGGCGGTCGTTCCCGGCCCCCCCTTCGACTTCCTCAATACCGTCACCGACGGTGATGAAGTTGTCGGCCCCGTCGCCGGTGATTTTGCCCGGCACGACGACGGGCGGGAACATCACGCCATTAATGTCGCCCTGACCTGCAGTACTTTGAGGCGTATCCCAGAGAACCGAGAAATGGCCGTCGGCAACCTGCGAAATGGCGGTGTAGCCGCCGCCATAGCTGCCATGGTCACTTGTCAGGGCAACCGGTCCGATCAGGGTCTGGAGGGTTTCAGAATATTGTTTGAAATAAACGCGCTGCTCGGACTTGTCCTGATAGGAGATCGCAAATCCACCGCCTGTCGCAGCCGTGACGTCCCCATGTTCGGCATCGCTGACCAGGGTGCCCCCGCCTTTACGCGTTCCCGTGGCGGAATGAAGATCGTAACCAAGAGAATAATTGCCGCTGTTGACCGTGTCATAGACGTGCAGCAGATCGCCGTTTTCCAGCTCGATCAGTTTGGAGCTGGATGTCCATATCCGCCTGCCAGTTCCAAGATTATCGCTGTCAATCTGGTTGCCGTTGTTGTCGTAGCGAATCAGCTTGTCACTGGCGGTAACGGCAAAGCCGCCACCGGTCAGACCGGTCATGGCAAACAGCTTTGAGTCTGATCCGGGCAGTATTCTTGTTGTATCGGTTATGACATGCCCGGTCGCATCACGAATGGTGAAGGCACTTTTCAGTGCACCGCCATCAGTATGATCACGGTAATAGTAGCCAACGACAAAGTTGCCGTTCTCCAGCGCAGCATCCTGATGCTGGAAAACATCCGCGCCGGAAGGCGTCAGGTCGAGCAGTGATGATACAGGATCAAGGTTGGCATCGAAGATCTGGGTGCTGACCCCCCGCTGGTTGGTAGAGCCGCCGCCGTAGGTCTGCGTGATGGCGATATTGCCGTCCGCAAGCTCTTCCATCTCGATGCCCTGAAGGGTCCTCTCGCCGATATAGGGGAGCGAGATCTCGTCCGTAAGAGCCTGTCCTGTGGCGCTGAAAATCCGGGCCTTGGGGAAAGGTCCGCCCGGCTGGAAGTCCATGAAGCCGGACAGGAATGTACCGTCACTGAGAGCGATGACGCTGGGATGGCCCTGCCAGCCGTTGGTGACAAAATTGATGTTGAAGGCTTCACCATCCAGCGGCTGCTGCAGGGTCAGTTCGCCATCGTCGAATTGTGCCTTACCGATGCCGTAGAGCGTATCCGTCCCTGAATCGCCGTTCGAGGCGTCCTTGTCCTCGACGACAAAGGCTTCACCGTTCCAGGAAATCTTGCGGTCTGCGCCGGAACCTTCATAGACGGCCCTGTCGATGCCCCCGACCGCATTGGACCCGGTTTCGCCGCCCGACAGGGTATCGTTACCGGCCCCGCCGATAAGTGTATCCGTACCCCGGCGTCCGGAGAGGGTATCGTCTCCGTCACCACCTACAAGGCTGTTGGCGTCGTGGTTGCCGATGATCGCATCGTCGAAATCCGAGCCGATGACATTCTCGATGCTATTCAGAGTATCGGTGCCGAGCCCGCCACCGATGTCCTGTCCACCTGTTGCGGCGAGGTCAACCGTGATGCCGGAGCCGGCAGCATCCGAATAGATCGCCCAGTCACTGCCTGTGCCGCCGAGCAGGGTGTCGTCACCTGCACCGCCCTGCAGCGTGTCATTATGCGAACCGCCATCCAGCGTGTCGTTACCGGCAAGGCCGGAGAGCGTGTCATTGCCACTGCCGCCGATCAGCGTGTCATCGCCGATGGTGCCAATCGAATCGTTGTCGCCTTCATAAGGGTCAAGCCCGAAGCTGAGAGCACTGAGTTCGCTTTTCCCGACCCCCTGAATCACCAGTGTGTCACCGCCACCGAAATCGACGATTGCATCACCACCGGTATCGGAGATCTGGTCGACCAGGTCGACCCAGCGGACATGACCACGCCCGGAAAGGTCAATGGTCTCGGAGGCCGGATCGAAATCGGTGATCGTGTCATTGCCGCTGTTGGCCGAGATTATGAACCGGTCCGTGCCGCTGCCGCCGGTAAGCGTATCATTGCCAACACCGCCGGACAGGGTGTCATTTCCGGCAGCGCCGTCGAGCGTATCGTTACCGGCCTCACCGGTCAGCAGATTGTCGCCGTCGTTGCCGGTGATATCATCGTTGCTGTCGAAACTGATCAGGCCGAAGGCGGCAGGTGACAACTGGTCAAGCGTCAGGTTCCGGAGCGTAATCAGATCCCCGTCACCGAGATCGATAACAACGTCACTACCGACCTGTGAGGCATTGCTCTGGAGGTTCTGCCAGGTAAGGCCGGGATGGCCGGACAGGTCGATGACGTCGTTTTCTGCCGAATCACCGGACAAAACAGGATTGAAATCGGTGATGTCATCGGCACCATCACCGTCCGCGTGGATAAAGATATCGCCGCCAGCACCCCCGGCAAGTGTATCTGCGCCGGTTCCGCCGGTCAGGGTATCGTTACCACTGCCGCCATCCAGCGTGTCGTCTCCGCCGGCGCCGTTGAGTGTGTCATTGCCACCACCGGCAGATAGTGCGTCGCCGAGCTCGCCCCCGACAAGCGTGCCTGCGGTATCGGCGGCGGCGGAGATATCCTCACCGGTTCCGCTGTGGCGAATGGTGATCTGTTCGGTGCCGTTCAGTTTGCGGACGAAAATGTCAGGATTACCCGCCGGTACGGATGTCGAGTAGGAGTCGGTCCAGGTTGTTACCAGATCACCGGAGGCGAGAACGTCGATATCGCCATAGCCGATATATCCGTTGGTGGAAGAATCAATCCGCACCTCGTCTGTGATCGCTGACCCTTCGGCATCGTAATACCGGACGAAAAATTGCCGCTGGCCGGTGCCGGTATTCTGGCGGAAGAAGGCCTGGGCGAATCCGCCGTCCGCTGTCGCTGTGGTGCCGATATTTCCGATATAGTCGAAAATATCACCTGTCGCGACGATAGTCGGTCCGGCAATGACGTTGGCGTTCGCATCAAGCACGGCAAATTGCGGACGATAACTCGTTGTATCTGCGGTTGGTGCGGCGAAGGAGACCACGAAACCGCCACCGGCGAGGGCGGAGACATCGGCTTTCGAATTCTCGTCGAAGGGTCCGAGCGTCTGCGTTGCGACAGTGCCGCCATTGGTGCCGTTCAGCACCTCGACATTGATGTTATATGTATAGCTTCCGCCCGAACTCTGGCTTTTAAAGGCAACGACGGCGAGATTGCCGTTTTCAAGCAAGGCAATATCTGCGTTGAACTCGCCGTTATTCGTTTCGAAACCGGAAACGGATCCGGCGGCCGTGACCTTCTTGATTTCGGTGTTCGGATATCGCCTGTAGCTGACGAAATATCCGCCATCGGAAGCTGCCGCGAGTTTGAGGTCACTCGGGGAGTTCGAGAAGGTTGCAGAATGCAGCAGGATGTCCGCTGACGTCGCGCTGCCGCTGGCATCAAAGGACCGGCTGTAGACGGCATCACCATCGGAGGTGGACGAACTGCGCCAGGCAACCGCAAAGCCTCCGTTTTCGAGGGCTGTTATTTCCGGGAAATTTTCCCTGCGTGATCCGTTGACATGGACGACAAACTCGCTGCCCTGCGGATTGCCGTCTGTATCGAAGATCCGCGCCTTGATGTCGGCTGCGTTATTCGCATAGCTGTCCTGCCAGATGACCACATAGTTGCCATCGGCGAGGCCAGCGACCCTGGAATTGTAAACCGCCGCCGCCGATGTGGTGTTGGCCATCGACGTTGTGCCGGTACCGTCAGCCAGATTCTGGGTAATGACATCATAGTCGGCATCATCAAACCGGATGGTTTCGATATCTGTCAGCGTGGCAGCACCGCGGCCGCCCTTTACCATCACGGTCATGCCATCAATGCTGACATCGTAATCGGCTGCATTGCCGGTGAAAACGGCGATATCCGTGCCATCACCGCCATCAACGATGTCGTAGCCAGCACCGCTGACGAGCGTATCGTTGCCGCCCCCGCCCGACAGCGTGTCATGACCATCCGCGCCGGTCAGCAGATTGCCATTTGCATCGCCGCTGAGCCGGTCGTTACCGGAACCGCCAACAAGATTTTCTATCCCTGAAAGGGTGTCGATGCCAAGACCGCCACCAACCGTCTGTCCGCCGGCCTGCGAGAGATCGACGGTTACACCGCCCGCGGCATCTGCGTAATCGGCGGTGTCGATACCATCGCCACCGATCAGAGTATCGTTGCCGCCGGCGCCGCGAAGGGTGTCATTGCCCGTGCCACCATCCAGCGTGTCATCGCCTGTGCCACCGATGAAAGTATTGTCGCCACCATTCTCGGCGATACCGAAATCCTCGTGAGTCAGGGCATGGTCAGGGTCTGCGAATACCAGTGTATCCCCGCCACCGAGATCAACAGTGACGTTGGTGCCATCCGTCGTCATGCCATCCTGAATGGTCTGCCAGTTCAGATCATGGCGGTCTGAAAGGGAGACGACATCGCCGGACGCAAAATCGGTAATCGTGTCAGTGCCGGCACTGGTAATGAAGGTATCGTTACCTGCGCCGCCGGTCAGCGTGTCATTGCCGCCATCGCCGGACAGCAGATTGGCCCCGTCATTGCCGGTGATGGTATCGTCCGCATCGGAGACGGTCATTCCGAAGCTGGCAGCGGACAGGTTGCTGAGCGAAATATCGTTCAGCGTCAGCATGTCACCGCCGCCAAAATCAATCACCACATCATCGCCGTTCTGCGACATCATGCCCTGCAGGGCAGGCCAGTCGAGGCCCGGATGACCGGACAGGTCGATGATATCACTATCATTCGCGAAGACCGATACCGCGCCATTACCGGCCGGGCTGAAATCCGTGATGACGTCGATTCCGTCACCATCCGCGTGAACGAAGCTGTCGGCCCCGTCGCCGCCGGTCAGCGTATCGTTACCGGTACCTCCGATGATCGTATCGTTGCCGCTGCCGCCATTCAGGATGTCGTCACCGCCACCGCCCGAGACAGTGTCGTCTCCGCCGCCGGCATCAATGGCCTCGGCCTGATCTCCGCCCGTCAAAACGCCATCACCGTTCAACGCGCCGGATAAGACTTCTCCTGTTTCGCTGTTCATCCAGACGACGGAGGTGTCTACGACATTGAGACGTCTGGTATAGATGTTCGTCACAAGATGCGGTGGTTCATTGCTTGGCAGCTCGCTCCAGGTCAGGATGAGCGCTCCGGATGGCAACACATCAAAGTCCGCATATTTAAGATGTGGCTGTGTTCCCGAATCTATCTGGATGCTGTCAGTCTTCGCTGCACCTTGTGAGTCATAGTACCGGACATACATCTCCGTTCTTGGAAAATCCGCATGATTTTCGAGGCTCTGGCTATAGGCATAGGCAAAGCCGCCATCTGCTGTCGGTATGACGTCGATCCGGTTCGTGGCATAGCTGTTGTCGATGTCGTAAATGAGGGTTTCGCCTACGACGATCTCGCCTTCCGGATTGAGGATCCTGAAATGCGGGCGGCTGAAGGCACCATTAACAACGGCAGGTTCCAGGTAAGTGACGACAAAATTGCCGTTTGCCAGTGTTGTTACTTGAGGATGTGGTGCCCCACCGCGCTGAGCAGGAATCCGGTGATCCGCTAGAAGTTGCCCCGTTGTCCCGTCAATGACTTTAAGGACGGAGTCGTATCCCTGATCAGAACGGTTACTTCGTTCGGAGCTGGCAATGATGACGTTCCCATTGGGAAGTCTCGTCATTGCTGTTGGATCATTTTCGGCAGTACCGCTCCAGATGCCCTGGGCTTCGCCGCCCTCTGACACAGAAAACAGCGTGGCCGTGTTGACCAGTCTGTTGGTGATGAAGAAGCTGTTGCCTTCGCCACTGGTGAGACTTATTCGTCCCGGATGACTGCCTCTGTTGGTAAGTGACCGGAACTGGATGTCATTGCTGGTCGGGGTACCGTTCGCGTCGAATGTACGGGCAAAACCTCGCGTCTGGGAATTGTCGTTGATGTCCGTCCAGGCGACAGCAAAACTGCCATTTTCAAGCCCGATGACTTCCTGTCCGCCTTCCCAGCGACCCGCAGTTTCCGCAACCCTGAACGGCTCCCCGATAGGGGAGCCGTCAGCTTCATAAATTCTTGCAAAGACGCCTGATCGATCAATTTCCATGGCGTCCTGCCAGGCGATAACATATCTGCCACCTGATAGTCCGGTGACGCGGGAGGAATAGGTTCGCCCGCTTGAAGAATTATGGGGGATGGAGGCTGTACCACTGCCATCCGGAACGCCTGTGGTAATGGTAATATACTCACTGTCGGCGAACTTCAGTTTCTCGATATCAGAGAACGTCGCCGTTCCGCCGCCACCGGTCACGGTTACGGTATTATCGCCCAGTGAAATATTGTAGTCGGCGACATTACCGGTGAAGACCGCAACATCAGTGCCATCGCCACCGTCGATAATGTCATATCCGGGACCACTGCTGAACGTGTCATTTCCAGCCTCGCCGGTGATGCTGTCGTCGCCCGCACCGCCTGACAGAATGTTATCTGCCGCATCGCCAGTGATCACATCATCATGATCTGAACCGGTGACGCCCTCGATGCTGCTGAGCGTGTCTGTTCCGAGACCACCCCCGATCGTCTGTCCGCCCGCAACAGAGAGGTCGACAGTGATGCCGGATGCGGCATCGGAGAAGTCGGCGATATCAGTTCCGCTGCCACCAGAAATCAGGTCGTTACCGGCGCCGCCTGAGATCAGGTCGTTGCCGCTGCCGCCGGTCAGGGTGTCGTTACCGGCGAGACCGGAAATCGTGTCGTTGCCGCCGAGGCCGGAAATGATGTCTGCGGCAACACCGCCGGTCAGCGCATCGTCGCCGTCGGTTCCGAAATCGGCACCATCGACATCGCCGATGCCGGATGCCGCTTCAGATACCGCCGTATCAAGGGCGACATTGGTGTAATCCGTAACGACGGTCGACAAGTTGCCGTTCTGCGCGGCGGTGATGATATCAGCCGCGGCTGCCCCTTGAGAAACGACAGCGATCTGGGAGGCGGCCTGCAGGATCGCGGTTCCTGACCCGGCTGCGCCCGTATTGTTGTCCAGTATCTGGTTCGACGCCTGAATGACATCCGATGCATCGCCGGAGAGGCTGTCGAGGCTGGCGATCTCGCCGGCATCAAGCCCGGCAATCGTGCCGGCCCCGGAAATCAGGGCGCTGAGGGTGGCGCTGTCTGAAAGGTCGACCGGGCCCCCGGCAGCGGCAACAATGTCCGCCAGGGCTTCAGCGGCGGCATTGAACATGCCGGTGCCCGATCCGCCGGAGACACCTTCGAGCAGGGCTGCGACCTGGGTCAGCGTGTTCTGAACCGCGACACCCGCGACATAGAGCGCGGAGCCACCGGCTGTTTCAGCTGATGTCAGGGCCACCGGGTCGGCGTCGAACATGTCGAGCGCGGCGTCGAGACCGAAGGCGCTTTCCACCGCAGATTCAGCATCGGCCTGACTGGTGCCGTTATCCATCATCCAGGCGACCAGCGTGGTCAGCGGGGTGATGATGCCGGATCCGGCGGGTGCCCGGAGCATGCCGGTGAAGGCAACGCCTGTCGCGGCATCGGTACCGCCGGTCTGGACCAGCCCGCCGAGCGGGTTCTCCAGATCAAAAACGCCGTTGATGCCGGTGGTTGCTGTTGCCTCGTCGCCATCCGGTGCCAGGTCGCCATCTTCATCCGCGAACACCGTCGCACCTTCGATATAGCCATCGACAGAGAGGCCGGAAATGGCTGCTTCGTCGTGGCCGGTAACAGTGATTGTGCCGGTATGAAGGGTCGTGTCGGTACCGTCTGACAGGCGGTAAGTAAAGGTAACGTCCTGTGTCTCGCCATCGTCCAGCGTTTCAAGGTCACCGTCGGTGACATATCTGTAGCTGCCATCCGGATTCAGGGTCAGCGTGCCGTGTTCGGGGCCGTCCACCAGTTCGTAACTGACGGCATCGCCCTCAGCGTCGAAGCTGGTGAGGTTGCCGGTGACGCCGACATCCTCGTCGGCACTGATTGTGCTGAGGACCGCTTCCGGCGCATGGTTGTCGACACCTGCGATGGCCAGGGTGAGCGTTTCGGTGTTGCTGGCCCCGTTCTGGTTGGTGACAGTGACCTCGACGGTACGGCCACCGGTCGTCGGCTGGTCTTCAGAACTCTGGAAGGTGACGCTGGCAAGCGCGGCCTGATAGTCGGCAGCACCGGCACTTCCGGAAATTGTCAGGATGCCGGTCGCACTGTCAAAACTGCCAGCCATCCCTGAACCGTCAGGCGCGGTGAAAGCAAGGCTGTCCTGCAGGGAGTAGAAGCCGTCTGCCAGGCGGACCGTGGCGGAGGTAAAGACGCTGGTGTCCACATCGGTGATGCTGACGGCAGAGGCAATCAGGTCGCCAATGGTCGTGGCGCTGCCATCGGTGACATCGAGAACTGTTGCATCATCGGTCCCGGCGACCTGGATCATGCCAAAATGTGAGACGGTCGCACCGTCAGATTCTACCTGATAGATGAAATCGAGGGATGCCGAGGTACCTTCAGCGAGACTGTCCAGATCGGTACCCGGGTCAAAGCTGTAGGTTCCGTCATTATTGAGGGACAGACTGCCGGCTTGCGGTCCTTCGAGGAGGGTGAAGACTGATCCGGCTTCACTGGCGATCTGCCCCGAGAGAATTTCGTTTTCACCGCCCTCGATTATTGTGTCGACAAATGAAGGTATGGTCCTGAAATCACGTTCGATCATTACAGCATCCGAAAGTGATGCTGCCGTTCCGGTACCGTCATCTACCCGTACCTGCAATTCAACAGAACCGCTGCTATCGGATATGACCTCGACCGAGTTGATGGCCGTCTCGTACGTCCGGTGATCCGCTGGTCCGGTGATTGTCAGGATGCCGGTTTCTGTCGAATAACTGAAACTCAGTCCGCTACCGTCAGGGATATCGACCACAAGGTTCCTGATATCCGGTAACTGCGCCGTCGCCACCTCGATCCGGGCGGACTGTATTTCCGCCCCGTCGACGTCTGAAATCGCCACACCGTCAGTGACGAGTTCAAAGAGGTCCGGCAGGGTCGTATCACTGTTGAATTCAAGCCCGGCCACGAACCGGCCGTCATCAAGTGAAGTGCCATTGAGAGCGTATTCAAAAATCATGGCTCCGGACACGCCATCAAGGGTCCAGGCCCTGAGAATTTCGATGCCGTTGTCTGACTCCCGGACAACTACCGGATCTGTTTTCGATCCGTCGGATGAAAAGGGCACGCTGTCAATAAAGGCTGTCTTGTTGTCGTCACTGTCGACGACCACAATCGTCCGGACAGCCGCGTCGCTGTCACGAAAGCTGGGATTAGACACCCATTCATAAACAAAACCGCCATCCGAGAGAATGGTAAGGGCACCCGGTTCTGTCAGATGTTGCTCGTTGGCACCGTCATCGAAGAAGATCCCGTCATTCATGGTGCCGTTGTTGGTGACACGCGTGCCGAATGGATAGCTGGCGTCATAAATACTGGTCATTATGACGAAGCCGCCGATCCCGTCGGATTCAACTGTCGGGCCATATTCTCCGGTAACCCAGGGGCGTGTACCGGAGCTTCTGGCCACAATTTCTGCGTCCGTTCGCGGAGACCCGTCCTCGTTATAAATCCGGTGGTAAGTGGTTCCTCCATCGATGCTGATCGAAGAACCAAACTGGTGCCAGACAACGGCAAAGCCACCGTCTGACAGGACTGTAATCGCAGCCCCGCCTTTGCCGGTGTCACCCGTGGTCACTTCAACCTGGCCGCCGACGGAAACTCCCGAAGTCGTGAATTCCTGAACCCGGACAATCTTGTCATCTGCGTCAGTGGCACCCGGCCCGCCGGTCCAGACGACTTTCATATTGCCGTCTGCTGTCAGGGCCATGTCCGGAACGTAGCTTTCCGGGATATCGCTGCCGAACGGGTCGAATGCAGGGGCAAGCGCGTTGCCGTCGGTATCCAGATGCTGAATCTTGACGCGCGCCGTCACAGGGTCTGCATCCGGGTCGGTCTCGTGCCACATGACGACCCGGCTGCCGTCCTGCAGTGCAAGCGATTTGATGACTGTCGTGACTGTCGGCCCGTCTGTCACGACGACGGATACTTCATCAGCGTTGACATCTGCAGCAGAGGGGTTGGCGATTTCTGTTCTGGAAATGACCGGCGCATCGTTTGTTCCGGTGACTGTGAACTCGATGCTGGCATCAGAGGTGAAGTACCCGTTGGAAACACTATAAGTTGCGGTGACTGTCTGCGTTTCACCTTCTGCCAGACTGTCGAAATCGCTACCCGGAATGAAGCTGTAACGTCCGTCAGGCTCGATCGTCAGGGAGCCGCCCGCAGAATAGTTTGTCAGTGAAAAGACGGCGTTAGCTCCGTTATCACCTGAATCGAGATTTCCGCTCAGGCTCTCGTTCTCGGTGGATTCGGCTGCGACAGTCAACGCCTCAGGTGTTCCAATGGCGGACGTCCCCGTACCGCGTCTGTTCAGGATGACTTCCTCGGACCGTGAACTGGCGGTTCCGGAGCCGTCATCCACTGTCACGGAGAGCTGATATTCATCTTCTGATGCCGTAAAGACGGCCACGGAATTGATGGCGGTTTCATACGCCTCCCAACTGCCTTCGCCGGTGATCGACAGAATGCCGGTTGTATTGTCGAAACTGGTCACCAGACCCGTGCTGTTGGTCAAACTTATAGCAAGGCTTACATCGCCTTCGACATAGCCCGACACCAGACTGATTTCGGCAGACTGAATGGTCTCTCCGTCGATGTCGGATATGACGATTCCGTCTCCAAGCCCTTCGTGGAACGAGACGTCTCCAATTCCACGGATAATCGAAATCCGGGGGTCATATGTAATATCTTCGCCACTGCCGGTAATGCCCTCCTTCATCGAGACAATGCCGACATCCGGCACATACACCAGTTTGCCGGCTATTTCGTTGTCAGTGAGGAATTCAGGCTCGGAAATCCGTTCGCCGGCCGCGTTGTATTTTATGAGTGAGTAACCGAAGTCTCCTGAGAGTCCGAACTCGGTTTTGAAAGTCTTTACCAGACTATAGCCGCCAGCCCCGTCATTCATCAGGATGGAGTCATGCTCGTAGAGGTCACCATCCTCCATTGGAATGTCGGTAATCGTCAGCTTGTACTGACCATCCGCGTCGTAGACTGCGATTTCCTGCTGTTTCACATTTTGTGTATTTTTGGAGACGTAAACAATCGAGAATCCGCCATCACCGAGCTTGTAGGCACCAACGAAGTCATAGACATCGTTGCCGTTTTCCAATGCCAGCGGAACAAATTCCTGACCTGTTAATTCACCGGAATTTGTATAGGTATGAACGCGTAACGTACGACGTGTTGGGTATGATGTAGTGTACCTGTATGAACTGACGACGGCATATCCGTCATCAAGTCCGACGGTTATGGTCGCAACAGTCTGTTTCTGTCTGTGATCGACAAATGTTTCTGTTCGGGTTGACAGATCCCGGTTCAAAATAGTGGCTTCAATCCTGTCACCAGAGCCGGTTGAAGTTGTGGCCGACATTTCCCAGGAATAGGCCCAGCCTTGGTCGGAAAGCGCCGCAATGGAAACATGTGATGAACTTGTGGGAGCAGCTTCGCTGAGTGTCCTGGCATCAGTGAGTTGCTCGCCATCCGCTGACCAGAACGCCGTTCTTACTGCATAGCTTGTGTCTGAGGGATCAATGCCAGTATTTGTTCCCCAGACGATCCCGACCACACCGTCATCTGCGACATCAACGTCGAAATTGTGACGGTAGATCGAATCGTAATGAGTTCCGAACAGCATCGTCGGGCCAGTGAGACTTTGGCCGGCGGCGTCAAATCTCTGGGCGTAGATTTCCCAATTTTTGAAGCGTGGTTCCGGGGACAGCTTTCTTGCCCAGAAGGTCATGAAGGTCCCGTCACCAATACTCACGGTCTGCAGGGAAACTGTTGTCCTCTCATCAGTCATTCCCATTTCAATGGTCTGAAAGGCGTCCGCACTTTCAATGCCGAACTCAGTGGCCACAATCTTGCCAGAAAGGACCGGCGCATCGTTCGCGCCCGTTACGGTGATTGTCGCACGCTGATCATCTGTCAGCAGCCCGTCGGAGACCCGGTAGATGAACTCAATATCCCGAATTTCTCCTTCAGCAAGATCATCGAAATCGTTGCCGGGATCGAAACTGTAGCTGCCGTCTTCGTTCAGGGTGAGCGTGCCGGATTTCGGAGATTCCAGAAGGCTGAACGTCAGGGCATCACCATCCCCGTCAGTTGCCTGAAGAAAGCCGCTGCCGCCGTCATCTTCGCCAGCGGTAATATTCGTGGTGGTGGCTACGGGAGCCTGAGTGATGCTGTTGTCTGCAACACTATATATACCGTCATTGAAATGGATCATTTCAATGCCATTGAGCGTGGCCTGCTTGGTGCCGGACGTTACGGAATAGCTGTCGTCTCCGATAAGCTGGATGATGTGGTCGGCAAACTGACCATCGACATAAAGCGTATCGTCTCCCGCTCCGCCGATCAGCGTGTCATTCCCGCTGCTGCTGATGAATGTGTCGTTGCCGCGGCCACCGGTCAGGGTGTTGTCGACGGCATTGCCGGTGATGATGTCGTCGCCATCGCCGCCAACGGCGTTCTCGATAACGCCGGTCAGATCCATGGTGACGGCGTGGCCGTCAATGGTGCTGACCGCGCCGGCATTCAGGTCGAGAATGAGGTCACTGGTAATCGCCGCCGCATTCAGTGTGTCATCGCCGCCGTCGCTGTCGCCGATGGTGGCCCGGGATGCGTCGTAATAATCACTGAAATCTTCCGTGTAGACGAAGTTGTCGCCGGTCGTGACATCACCATAGAAGCTGATCGAAAAATCGGTGATGGAAATGACACTGCTGCCCGCCTCGCGGAAGGACAGGGTCCAGTCGCCGGCGCTGTCCTCACCCCAGAAATGGGTCGTTGAATAGGTCCAGGTCGAGGCGCTGTAATAATTCGCCGTATCACCGTCAGACAGCACCGCCGATGCACCGCTGGACGAGGTCAGGACAAGTTCGAAATTGCTCTGGTAGGGGGATCCGCTGAAGGAGAAATCGACCTCGACCTCGATATGATCGATATCGAGAGACCCCGGAACGCTGGCTGTCCGGGTGACTGTGGTGTTGCTGCCGATCCTGCCGAAACCGGTGCCGTCATAGGTGATGACATCTTCGTTCGCGAGCGTGCTCTGCGCCGTCCATGTTTCCGCGAGCCGGATTGCGGCGTGGGCATCGACCAGCCCGTGGCCAAAATCATGACTGACGAACATGCCGCCGCCATTCCAGTTGCCGGCGCCGTTAAGTTGCCAGCCGGACTGGCTGATCTTCGAGCGATTGGCGGAGAGCGCCAGAATTTCCTGGACATCGCGATAGCCGAGCAGCGGGTTCGCCTCATACATCAGGGCGACGACACCGGCGACAACGGGAGCGGCGGCAGAGGTACCGCCGAAGCTGGAGGTATAATCGGACGATGAATAACCGGCGGACCCGACCCGGTCGGTCGTGTAGATGCCGTAACCTTCACCGCTGGATGGCGCGCTGACCAGAATTGCGGCCCCGGGTGTCGAATAGTAGGAGACAGCACCGGAATGGGCGATGGCGCCGACTGCTATGGTAAAGCGGGAATTCTGCTGGTTGTGGTAGTTGACGTCGTCATTTGATGTGCGGGCATTCCCGGCAGACCAGGTGATGGATGTCCCCAGACCGTCACGCCCGTAACCGGCAGCGTCTTCCAGCGCCTGGGCGGTGGTGGCAAACTGGTAGTAATTGAAATCATCGCCGTAGGAGTAGGTGAACCCCCAGCTGTTATTGACGACATCAAAATTCCGGAACCGCGGAATCAGCTCGTTGATATCGCTGATCGACCCGAAACCGAAACTGAAGCGAAGCCCGGCGAGGGTTGCGTCATAGGCAATCCCGATTGCGCCGGTACCATTGTTTTCCGCCACCATGATGCCGGCAACTGCCGTGCCATGCTCATCAAATCCGGTCGCCAGCGCGTCGCTGTCGTTGCCGTAGGAATCGTAATCATTCGCGAAGTCGTAATTGTCGTCGAGGTCGCTGTGATTGTGGTCAACACCGTCGTCAAAGATCGCCGTCGTGACGCCTGCGCCGGTATAATCTTCCCAGATACCCTCGATGTTGATATCGACACCGGTGGAAAGATTTTTCAGGTGCCAGAGGTTGGCGCTGCCGAGTTGCGGTACAGCCGTTGGTTCGGTGATGATGTCGTGCGTGGACAGCATCATCGAGTAATCGTCGTCCGGCAGATCGAATGTCTTTGCGGAGATCGCGCCGTCGGACAGGAACAATCCCGTCCCGTCTACCCCTGTCCGGCCAGTTTCTGTTTCGTCAGCCAACGTTGCGCTCTCTGCTGTTCCGGCAACCGAGAACCCTGTATTTCCCGACTGAATCCGGACCCTGCCCGGATGGACGCAACTCTTTCATCAGGCTGCTTACCAAAGATA
The DNA here is from genome assembly GCA_040219025.1 of Rhodospirillales bacterium. Taxonomy (GTDB): domain Bacteria; phylum Pseudomonadota; class Alphaproteobacteria; order Rhodospirillales; family HT1-32; genus HT1-32. The sequence goes on from JAVJTE010000002.1 coordinate 19,906, forward strand.
GTACCAGCAGCCTTAATTAATTCAACTTTGAATCGTCGCTTTGCAGTGGATAAGGTTTCGTAAGAGATACAATTTTCGGTGGATGTGTTTCAGTTGTGATATCGTCCTTTCAAGTAATTGTTTTATATTGATGTTTCTTGTCTTCTGTTGTTCCGGTGAACAGGTGCCATCGAAAGAACCGGGTTATTTTTCTGCTCTGCCCTGCGCCGTTTTCTGTGATGATATTAAGTGTGGTTCAGGAAAGCCGGTTCCGGTTGTCGTAATTTCGAAGGTTGCGTGTAGCTGACGGGCACAGGATATTTGCCGGATGACAGAGCGTGAAGATCAGCCGGGCCAGGTCCCGCCGGAGGCAGCGAAATCCGATGTGGATGGCGTTGCGCTCGGTCAGATCCAGCCGGCCCGGGTGCCGCTGGAAGCACCCGGGCCGTCCTCCGGCGACCCGGCTGAACAGACTGATCCCGGACTGTTATGCGTCGCAATGATTGCAAAGATCCACGGGGTCAACGCCGATCCGCACCAGTTACGGCATCAGCTCGGCCTGACGGCGGGAACCTCCGGGCCGACAGATATCCTCAAGGCGGCGAAACTGCTGGAGCTGAAGGCCCGGCTGTCCAGGTCGTCCTGGAAACGTCTTGCTGACACACCGCTGCCGGCGATTGCACAGGACGGGGAGGGAAACTTCTTCATTCTGGCCAAGATCGCTGACGAGGAGGTGCTGATCCACGACCCGGTTGCCGGACGGCCGGTCAAGCTCAGCCGGGCAGATCTCGAAGAACGCTGGAACGGTCGTCTCATCCTGTTCACCAAGCGCGCCGGACTGGCCGGGGAAGAACGCCAGTTCGACTTTACCTGGTTCATTCCGCCGGTCGTGAAATACCGCAAGCTGTTCGGCGAGGTTCTGCTGGCGTCTTTCTTTGTCCAGTGCTTCGCGCTGGTAACGCCACTGTTTTTCCAGATCGTCATCGACAAGGTGATGGTTCATCGCGGGCTGACCAGTCTGCATGTTCTGGTCATCGGTCTGGTCTCGCTGGCGGTCTTCGAAGTGGTTCTTACCGGGTTACGTACGTACGTCTTCAGCCACACGACGAATCGCATCGATGTCGAGCTCGGTGCCAAGCTTTTCCGTCATGTCATGGGCCTGCCGCTATCCTATTTCGGATCGCGCCGGGTCGGGGAAACGGTCGCACGCGTACGGGAGCTGGACAGTATCCGGAACTTCCTGACAGGGTCGGCCCTGACCCTTGTCATCGACCTGATGTTCGTCTTCGTGTTCTTCGCGGTGATGTATGTCTACAGCCCGCTGCTGACCTGGATCGTCCTTGGCTCTATTCCGTTCTATGTCATTCTGGCCTATGTGGTGTCACCCACCCTGCGGGCACGCCTGCAGGACAAGTTCCAGCGCGGTGCCGAGAACCAGTCCTTTCTGGTGGAAAGCGTGACCGGGGTCGAGACGGTCAAGGCGATGGGGGTTGAGCCCCAGATGCAGCGGAAGTGGGAGGAACAGCTCGCCGGTTATGTGCATTCCGCGTTTCGCGCCAACAACCTGAACAATGTTGCCGGACAAATGGTGCAGCTGATCAACAAGATTGTGGTCGCGCTGGTGCTGTGGTTTGGGGCGCAGGCGGTGATTGCCGGAGAGCTCTCCATCGGCCAGCTGATTGCCTTTAATATGCTCTCGGGGCGGGTCAGCGGCCCGATCCTGCGGATGTCGCAGCTCTGGCAGGAATTCCAGCAGGCGCGTATCTCCATTGCCCGGCTTGGTGACATTTTGAATACCAGGACGGAGGCCGGGATTACCGCCGGCCGCACGACGATGCCGACCGTCAACGGGCGGATCACCTTCGACAATGTGACCTTCCGTTATCGCCCGGATACGGCAGAGGTGCTGCGCCGGATTTCGCTGGATGTGAAGGAGGGGCAGGTGATCGGTATTGTCGGCCCGTCCGGGTCTGGCAAAAGCACCCTGACCAAGCTGGTGCAGCGCCTGTATGTGCCGGAAAGCGGGCGTGTGCTGATTGACGGGGTGGATCTGGCGATGGTCGATCCGGCCTGGTTGCGTCGCCGGATCGGTGTCGTGCTGCAGGAGAACTACCTGTTCGCCAAGTCGGTGCGCGACAATATTGCCCTGGCCGACCCGGGCATGGAAATGGACCGGGTGGTGGCCGCAGCGAAGCTTGCCGGTGCCCATGAATTCATTCTGGAAATGCCGGAAGCCTATGACACGGTTGTCGGTGAGCGGGGCGGCAGCCTGTCCGGCGGCCAGCGCCAGCGCATCGCCATTGCTCGTGCGCTGGTCATGGATCCGCGTATTCTGATCTTTGACGAGGCAACGAGTGCGCTGGATTATGAATCAGAGAAAGTTATCCAGCAGAACATGCGCTCGATCTGTGAGGGGCGGACGGTGCTGATTATCGCGCACCGGCTGTCGACCGTACGTCATGCGGATCGCATCATCACCGTCGAGGCGGGAGAGGTTGTCGAGGATGGCACGCATGACGAACTGTTGAAAAAGAACGGGCGCTATGCCCGGCTTTATCAGGTACAGGCGGAATAGAAATGTTCGGGATCTTCCGTAGCATAGGGCACCATCTGGCGATTGTCCGGGATTCCCTGCGGGCGGAAAAGGAAGCGCCGAAACAGCGTAGCCGCAGCCGCAACGAACTGGAGTTTTTGCCGGCTGTTCTGGAAGTGACCGAAACACCGCCGGCAACGATTGGCCGCGGCATCATCTGGACGATCATTGCCTTTGTCGTGGCGGCAATCACCTGGGCCTTTCTGGGCGAACTGGACATCGTGGCCGTGGCGCCGGGAAAACTGGTCTCGACGGCGGGTAACATGCCGATACAGCCGGTCGAGATCGGTGTGGTCCGTACCGTCTATGTCAGGGACGGGCAGGCTGTCTCTGCCGGTGATCCGATCCTTGAACTCGACCCCACGGAAACCGCCGCTGATGCCGAACGGCTGGCCGCTGAACTGTTACAGTCACGGCTGGATATTGCCCGTCTCGAAGCGCTGCTGGCACCGGATCCGCCGGAAGCGTTCGAGCCGCCGGCGGAGGCGACAATCGTCCAGATCGGCCGGCAGATGGCGTTGCTGCGCAGCCAGTGGCAACGGCATCAGGAATCGCTGAAGAATTACGTTGGCGAGGTTGCGGTACTGGAGGCGGAAACCGCCTCGCTGCGCAGCGAGGCCGAGAGCCTGACCTCGCAGGTCGTCATCAAGCGGGATGTGGTCGGGCGCTACAAGACGCTGGTTGACCGGGAACAGTTTGCCCGGACCAAATTCCAGGAAATGCGGCTGGAGCTGATCACGCTGGAAGGCGAAGCACAGGTAAAGCGCCGGATGGCGGAACTGAATGAGGTGAAGATCGGCAATGTCGTCCAGAAAGGCCGGCTGGAAGAGGCTGAATTCCGCAACCAGATCAACTCCGAACTGAAGGAAGCCGAGAAGCAGGCCTTTGCAATCGAGCAGGAACTGGTCAAGGCACGCAAGCGCGAGACCCGGCAGATCCTGATCGCCCCCGCCGATGGCACCGTGCAGGAACTGAGTGCGAAGGCAATCGGGCAGGTGGTCAATCCGGCGGAAATTGTGGCGTTGGTTGTCCCCTCGGGTAACAGTCTTGAGGTTCGGGCGCGGGTCGAGAACAAGGACAAGGGTTTCGTGACCCCCGGCCAGGAGGTCGAAATCAAGGTTGATGCCTTTCAGTTCACCAAATGGGGCATGCTGAAGGGTGAGGTGCTGACCATGTCGGAAGATGCCATTGCGGACCCGGAGACCGGCCAGACCTACTATCAGGCAGTGGTCTCGATTGACCGGACATTCATGCGTCCGGAGACAGGCGAGGGAAAGGTCGGGCCGGGGATGTCGGTGACCGCTGAAATCAAGACGGGCAAGCGGGGCATCTACGAATATGTGCTGGCACCGCTGGTCCGCGGGATTGATGAATCCTTCCGCGAACGCTGATCACACAGGCTCTCACGCGGTCGTGACGCAGTGTTGAATTTTCCTTTCCGGCGAAGACTTTAGCTTAAACCCATCGATTGAACTGACCCCGGGTTGTCTGGATATGCGAATTTTCTGTCGCATCGTAACGACATTGCTGCTGTTTGTACTGCTGTCCGGATTTGGCAGTGCCGAGCGGCTGTTTGCCCCGGGCGCTGATCTCTGGCCGCGCTGGCAGGCGCATGATGCCGCCAGCCGCTCCACGATCAGCCATGCGGACTGGGACCGGTTTCTGAAACGCTATGTGCATGCCCGCCCGGCAGCGCCGGACCGGGTCGGATATGGCGATGTTACGCCGGAACACCGCCGGCTGCTGGATGACTATATCCGGCGGCTTGCCGGGCTGGCGATCAGCAGCTACAGCCGGGATGAACAGTTTGCCTACTGGCTGAACCTCTATAACGCGCTGACGGTTCAGGTTGTGCTGCAGCATTACCCGGTTGCCAGTATCCGTGACATCGATATCTCGCCGGGTTTCTTTGCCGATGGACCCTGGGGGAAAGAACTGGTGACCATCGAGGGGCAGCCGCTCAGCCTGAACGATATCGAACATCGGATTCTCAGGCCGGTCTGGCGGGATCCGCGGATTCATTATGGCGTCAACTGCGCGTCCATCGGCTGCCCCGACCTGCGCCAGGATGCCTTCACGGCTGAGAATACAGATGCAGCGCTGACCGCCGCTGCCCGGGATTACATCAATGACCCCCGGGGTGTAAGCATTGAAGGCGAATCCGTCATCGTCTCGAAAATCTATGACTGGTTCATCGCGGATTTCGGCGGTGACGAGGCCGGCGTCATCGCCCATCTGCTGCAATATGCAGAACCGGAACTGGCCGCAACCCTGCGCCGGAAAGCTGCACTGGATGACACCCGGTACGACTGGTCGCTCAATGATCGCTAGATCTTCATTGCGGTGGCTGTGTGCCGTCTGCCTTGCCATTGCAGCACTGACCTCTGCAGGGGCGGCTGATATCCTGACGCTGGATGCGGACTGGAAACAGATTGACGTGCCGGGTCACCCGGCTGCCGAAATATCGCTGCGGGATGATGGCCTGGCCCGGCTGGTCTCGGCGGGCGGTGTCAGCTTCTTTTATCGACCGGTCAGGCTGTCCGCGACTGACAGTCTGACGGCCAGCTGGCGCTGGCGAGTGGAAGGCAATTTTCCGCCCAGTGACCTGACCCGGCAGGGCGGTGACGAACGGCCGCTTGCCCTGCATCTCTGGTTTGACCATCCGGACAGCCGGGAACCGCTGTTCGGAACTCTGGCCCGGGCCTATGGCTATCCGCGCGTCACCCATGTGCTGACCTATGTATTTGGCGGTGACGGTCAGGGTGGTACTTCATTTATCAATCCCTACTTCTCCGCCGGGAAGGTCGTGGTTCTGCGGTCGGGTGACCTGGCCAATGGTGTCTGGTTCGATGAGGTCCGCGATCTTCAGGCTGATATACGCCGGGCATTTGCCGGTTATGTTGACCACCGTCACCTCCGGTTCGTTGCACTTTCTGCCGACAATGATGACCTTGGCGGGCAAAGTACCGGCGAAATCAGGGACCTGTATTTTGGCCCGGAACTGCCGGATCAGGGGGCGTCGCAATGACTCCCGGCACGGCTGTCGAGACCCGGCTGCGGCAGCTTGCGGACAAGGGCCATCGCGCACAACAGCAGTCGGTTGAGGATATTGACTGGCAGAGACGGCCCGGGCTTCCGTTCTGGCTCCCCCGGCGGCTGGCGGCCTGGGCGGTCAGCCAGTTCCTGCATGGCGAGATGGCAACCGCAGGCATGTGCCGGCAGATTGCACCCCGGCTGCCGTCGCCGGCGGCGCAGGCCTTTCTCGAAACCCAGTATCTCGACGAGATGCGGCATGCGGCAATCTATGGTCGCTACGCGGAAAGTCTGGGTGGTGCGGCGAAAATCACCCCGCAACTGGCCGGGGCCTATGACCGGGCGCTGGCCTGGGATGGGCCGGTTGAAGGTGTGATTCTGGCCTTCCACTGCATTCTCGAAGGTGAAAGCCTGATGTTGCAGCAGGATGTTCGCCGCTGGTTTCCCTGCCGCCAGTTTGGCGAGATCAGCGATATTGTGGCCCGGGATGAAGCCCGGCATGTCGCCTTTGGCAGGCTCTGGTGTCAGGCCGCATTGCCGACCCTGCCAGTCGCCGATCACCGGCGCATAAGGCAGCATCTCCGCCAGCTCTGGTTCGAGACGATGAACAGTGTTATCCGCCGGATCCGGCCGTTTGATATCATCAACGGACCAAAACCCTGGCCGGTATGGCTGGAGGAGACCTGGGCCGCCCGGGAACGGGAACTGGCCCGGCACGGACTGATGCTCACCGGCGACAGGATGGCGACAGTCGCCGCATGAAGATCAGCATCATCATTCCGGCTTTGAATGAGGCGGCCAGGCTCCGTCATGTCCTGCAGCAGCCAGCCCTGAAGAACGGTCAGGGCTGTGAGGTTATCGTCGCAGACGGCGGCAGTAGCGATGACACGGCGGGCATCGCGGTCGCTGAGGGTGCTGTGCTGGTCATGGCGCCGCGCGGGCGCGGGCAGCAGCTGGCGGCAGGTGCCGCGGCTGCGGCCGGCGATGTTCTGCTGTTTCTGCATGCCGACACCCGCCTGCCGGACAATGCCTTGCAGCAGATCGCGACAGGTCTTGCCGATGCTTCGATCTCGGGCGGCAACTTTGCGCTGACCTTTGACGGCGATACCGGCTTTGCCCGCTGGCTCACCGGCTATTATCGCTGGCTTCGCAGCAAGGGGTTCTACTACGGAGACTCAGCCATCTTTATCCGCCGGACAGATTACGACGCGCTCGGTGGTATCCGCCCGATCAGCCTGATGGAAGACTATGATCTTGTCCGCCGGATAGAGGCCGGCTGCCGGACGGTCTGTCTTGCTGCGCCCGGTGCTGTGACCTCGTCACGGCGATTTGCCGGACGCAAACCCTGGCGCATTTTTGGCCAGTGGGTTCTGTTGCATCTGCTGTTTCATCTCGGTGTCTCCCCGGACCGGCTGGCCCGGCTCTACCGGTCAGAAAAACATCAGCCCGTGATGTCGTCTCAGACTTCCTGAGCCAGTCGCTTTTTGTGGATCACCGAGGATATCAGCGACAGCGCGATGAAGGTGACGCCAATCAGTCCGGTGAACCATTCCGGAACATGCAGTACGGCACTGGTCAGCATGATGCCGGCAAGAGCCCCGATGGCGTAATGCGCCCCGTGCTCCAGAAAGACATATTCCTGCAGGGTGCCGCGCCGCACCAGATGCACGGTCATCGAGCGGACAAACATCGCACCGACGGCCAGACCCAGCATGATGATGACAACATCCTTGGTGACTGCGAAAGCACCGATAACGCCGTCGAATGAGAAAGACGCATCCAGCAGTTCCAGATAAAGGAACCCGATGACACCGGAGCGCTTGGCAACGTCAGTCGCCGAGACGCTGTCTTCATCAATCTGAAAGGCGGCATCGAGACTGTGGACGAAGGCAAAGAGAACAATGCCGGCCAGACCGGAAAGCAGGGCGGACAGGCGCTCGGCCTCCGGCACCACCGCCTGCAGGCCAAGGACAGCCAGCAGGGCGATGATGATCGTGATGGATTCGAGCTTTCCGATGCCGCCAAGTATCCGCTCCAGCGCCTGGAACCAGTGCATCTCCTTTTCGTCATCCATGAAGTAGGACAGGAAGACAAGCAGCAGGAATGATCCGCCAAAAGCCGCAATCTGGATATGGGAGGCGGTCAGCAGCTCCGCATAGCGGACAGGGTCGTTGAGTGCCATATCGGCGGCGAGGGGAACACTGATCTCTCCGACCACGGCGACAATCACCAGCGGGAACAGCAGCCGCATGCCGAAGACCGCGATCAGGATTCCGACGGTGAGAAACAGTTGCTGCCAGAGCCTGCTCATGTCGCGCAGGACAGTCGCGTTCACCACCGCATTGTCGAAGGACAGGGAGACCTCAAGAATTGACAGCACGGCAACCAGATAAAGCCCGGTCCAGCCGCCCCACATATAGCCGAGCACCATGCAGATAACCGTTACGACAATCGATAGCCCGTATATCCTCAGCATGGCCCGTTCCCCGGTGTTGGCATTGCTCCCCCGGATCTCTCATTAATGAGAGAAAATTCCTATGAATGAAGAGGTTGGAGGATTTTTTGACTCTGGGATCATGCAGCAGAACAGCCGTTTGTCCACCGCCGAGGCTGAAAGCAGAGCGCCCCGGCGGTGGATACTGTCATGACGGGTATCTCAGAGATGGCTGGCAGGGGCTGGCCAGTCATGCGTCTCGCCGGTTGCATCCCGGCACCAGCGATAGAAAGCGTCGTACAGGGCAAGGCCTGCATCAAGCTGTACCAGATCGTCCCGGTACATCCGTGACAGCCCGAGCGATGCCGCCAGCAGCCCGGCAGATTCCGGTGCGAGATCGAGCCGGCCGGTATCCGCGCCCCGGATAATGACGGCCAGATGTTGCAGGGCGTCAGTCTGCAGACCGAATTCTGTGACCATTGTATCGAAGGTACAGAACTCGCCCTGATGGCTCCACGGTACGTCTTCAACATCGAACGGGGTTGCCCCGAACTTCTCGGCGACGCCCATGACCTGCGACGGGGCGACAAACAGAAACTGCGCCGAGGGATCAATAAACCGGCGGATCAGCCAGGGGCAGGCAATACGGTCAATCTTGGGTCGCTGGCGGGTGACCCAGACCGTCCGGCCCGCCGCATTCCGGGGTGGTATCCTGTCAGCGGTGACCATCGGCAGTCCGGCATCCCGCCAGGCGAACTGTCCGCCTTCCACGCTTTCTGCATCAACGCCGCCGTCGCGCAGGATGGCCACAGCACCCTGACTGATTTTCAGGCCTTTCTGGCAATAGACCAGCAGCTTGCGCCCGGTCATCCGCTGGCCAAGGCTGGCCATGTCCGTGAAGGGGTGACGAAAGGCACCGGGAATAAAGCGCGGATCGTCATCAAAGTCGGCATCGATCCGGACATCGGCAATCGCCGGGCAATCCGGTGTTCCGACAAGACGGCTTATACGGGTAACGGAGATTTCGGTAGGTGACGCCATAATGCATCCTCCTTCACAGGAAAGGTTAAAGGATGCGGTATTTGGGCTGACGCCTCACGGGGCATCCGCTGGCCCCATGAACAGAGCCTGATGAACCGCTGCCCGGTTGTCAAGGAAGCCCCCCGTTCATTCACAAGTCCGTCGCAGGTCAGTCAACGGTCAGTGTTGCCGAGGCAGCGAGACCGCGCTGGACGGCAGGGCGCCCGGTGATGCGGGCCAGCCAGGCGGTGGTTGCATCAAATGCCTGCAGGCTGTCGGACGGGAACCGGCGCATATAGATCGAGTCCCGACGCAGCCAGGTGAAACAGGCGATATCGGCGATGCTGAAGTCTGACCCGGCCAGATAGTCGTTTTGTGCAAGCCGCTGGTCGAGGAGGGTCATCAGGCGAATGACTTCCTGCCGGAACCATGCTTCACCAGATTCTGAACCGTCAGGCCCGGCATTCCGTCCCCACTGGCCGATGCCGGGGCCAAGTGCACTGACCTGCCAGAACAGCCAGGAAAGAGTGGTCGCCCGTGCCTCCGCCCCGGCGGGTATCAGGGTGCCGGATTTGTCCGCCAGATAAAGCAGGATGGCACCGGACTCGAACATCTCCAGCGGTTTTTCCAGAGCCGGGTCATGATCCGTGATCGCCGGTATTTTACCGTTGGGGAAGCGGTCGAGAAAGGCCGGGTCCCGCTGTTCTCTCCGGCGTATATTGACCGGAATGAGACGATATCCGAGACCGCATTCTTCCAGACAGATGGTAACTTTCTGGCCGTTCGGTGTGTCCCAGCTATAGACATCGATCATCTGCGCATAGGCTTTCTCTATGAAGGATTACCCAGGTTACGAAAAATTGGGCTTCTCGACTAACTCTGTTGTCAGAAACGGACAATTTTCAGTGTTTCTCGTTTGGAGCGCTAGTTGAAAGCGCGTAGTATTGAGTCGCAGGCATACTTTTCGGTTATGCAGAAAGACTGATGGAAACGATTGTTAATCTTCTGGGCGGCATAGCTTTGTTGCTATGGGGTGCCCGCATGGTCAGGACCGGATTCAACCGGGCGTTTGGTGCGGCATTGCGGCGGGGGCTGTCAATGTCCTCGCGCAACCGGTTTACCGCATTCTTCGCCGGTCTGGGTGTAACCTCAATTCTGCAAAGCAGCACGGCAACGGCAATCATCACCGCGGGCTTCGTCTCCCGCGGTATGCTGACCGTGATGGCCGGGCTGGCCATCATGCTGGGTGCCGATATCGGCACCACTGCGGTTGTGCAGGTCTTCTCGCTGGATATCCGCTGGCTGTCACCGGCCCTGATTGCGATCGGTGTCGCCGCCTTCCTCAGCAGTGATTCCAGCAAGCGTCGCGGATTTGCCCGCACGGCCATCGGGCTCGGACTGATGCTGCTGTCGCTGAAGCTGATTGTCGGTGTTTCCGCCCCGTTGCGCAGTTCGGAGATTTTCTCGGTGCTGATGCGCCCGCTGGCTGATGAGCCGCTGCTGGCGATTCTGGTTGCGGCCCTCGTCACCTGGCTTTCGCATTCCAGTGTGGCCATTGTGTTGCTGGTCATGTCGCTGGCGGCAACGCAGCTGCTCAGCATTGAACTGGCCATGGCACTGGTTCTCGGTGCTAATCTGGGCAGCGGTATCATAGCCTTTGCCATGACGTTCGGCAGCGCACCGGCCGGGCGGCGGATCACCATCGGCAACCTGTTCATGCGGCTCTGCGGTGTTGCGGCCTTCTCGATGCTGCTGCCCTGGATACAGCCTTATCTGGCGCTCACCGCCGACGACCCGGCCCGCATGCTGGCCAACTTCCACACCGGATTCAACCTGGTCCTTGCGCTGGTCTTCCTGCCGTTGCTGCCGCTGGTTATCCGTCTGACCGAACTGGTCTGTCCGGATGTTGTGGTGACCGATGATCCCGGCCTGCCCCGGTATCTCGAACAGGGATCGCTGGATACGCCGACCGTGGCGCTGGCCAATGCTGCCCGCGAAACTCTGCGGATGGGGGATCTGGCCCGGTCGATGCTGTCACGCAGCATGGATGTGTTTGATCGCGATGACGCCGTCCTGATGAAGGAGATCGAAAAAGAGGACAATCTGGTCGATCAGCTCCATGAAGCCATCAAGCTCTATATTACCCGGCTCAGCCGCGAGGAACTTGATCGCTCTGAAAGTCGCCGCAGTGTCGAGGTGCTGTCCTTCACCACCAATCTGGAGCATGTCGGCGATATCATCGACAAGAATCTGATGGAACTGGCGGCCAAGAAAATCCGTCGCAAGGCGAGCTTCTCTGCTGCCGGTCTGGAGGAGCTGCGTTCCTTCCACGACCGGGTTCTGGCCAATATGGATACCGCGCTGAATGTGTTCATGACAGGTGATCTGAAAATGGCACGCGATCTGCTGCGTGAGAAAACCTCGATCCGGGATCTCGAACTGTCGCTGATCGAACAGCATTATGCGCGGGTCACGCAGCGGCGGGCGGACTCGCTTGAGACCAGCTCGCTGCATCTTGATGTTCTGCGTGATCTCAAACGAATCAACAGTCACATCACGGCTGTTGCCTATCCGATTCTGGAGCAGGCAGGTGAACTGGCGGAAAGCCGCCTGAAGGTGGATGGTCTGGCAACGGTGGTTCAGCCACCGACGTCGCCTGTGACCGCCCCGAAAGCATGATGGCGTCCGATGTCTGAAGCGATCAATCGTCTCTATAATGCCGTCGTGGTTGCACGTGGCGAGACACCGCCGGAAAGCCGGACGGCGAAACTGTTTCGTGACGGGCGAATCAAGATCGCCAAGAAGGTGGCGGAGGAAGCCGTCGAGGTGTCGCTTGAATGTGTCACCGGCCAGCGTGACAAGGTCATTCTTGAATCCGTCGATCTGATCTACAACCTCACCGTCCTCTGGGCCGAGATGGGAATATCACCCTCGGAAGTCTGGCATGAGATGGAGGAACGCGAGGCCACCTACGGCATTGCCGGAAAATTGCCGAAAGACTCCTCAGGCGGATGACGAAACCGGCAGCCATGACGGGTCAGCGGCTGCGCCCGCTTGCCGAATGGACCGATGCCGGATCCGGGTTACGGGGCGTATTTACCGATATCGATGATACACTGACGCTTTCGGGCCGGGTTCCCGGCCGCGTTATTCAGGCGATGGAACGCCTCCGGCAGTCGGGCTTGCTGGTGATTCCGGTAACCGGCCGGCCGGCCGGCTGGTGCGACATGATCGCGCGAACCTGGCCGGTTGATGCAGTGGTGGGCGAGAACGGTGCGCTGGCCTATCGCTATGACGGGGCTGCCCGGCGGATGACCCGGCTTTACGCCGACGGTCCGGAACAGCGTGAGCTGAACCGCAAGCGGCTGGCGGAGCTGGCACCGGCGATCCTGGCCGCCGTCCCCGGCGCAGCAATCGCCGCTGATCAGGCATTTCGGGAAACCGATCTGGCGGTCGACTTTGCGGAAGATACGGGCCCGCTGCCGGACAGCGATATCCAGCGCATCGTTGATCTGTTCGAGGCCGCAGGTGCTGTGGCAAAGGTCAGCTCAATTCACGTCAACGGCTGGTTTGGCAGCTATGACAAGCTGGCCATGACCCGCCGTCTGATGGCCGAGGTTTTCGACTGTCCCGTACAGCAGCTGAAATCCGGTTTCACCTTCGCTGGTGATTCACCCAACGACGCGCCGATGTTCGGCTTTTTCGACCAGTCGGTCGGGGTTGCCAATCTGCGACCTTTTGCCAGCCGCTGTGATGCCCTGCCGGTATGGATCACCGACGGCGAGGGCGGTGACGGGTTTGTTGAACTGGCGGTGCATCTGCTGGCGGTCAGATGATCGCGTGGCGTACCTTCGCAGACACCCACTCGCTGAGAATGACCGTTGCGATGATCGCAATCAGGATCAGGCAGACCCGCGACCAGGCCAGTTCGTTGATTGAAGCAGAGAGCTGAAGGCCGATCCCGCCGGCACCGACGAGGCCGAGCACGGTTGATTCCCGGATATTGATATCCCAGCGGAAGACCGAAATGCCGGCGAAAGCAGGCATGATCTGGGGAACAATGCCGTAGGACAGCACCTGTGCGCCGGAGGCACCGGTTGCGCTGACAGCTTCGGTCTGTGCCGGATCAATTTCCTCAATCGCCTCATAAAGCAGCTTGGCGCAGAAGCCGATCGATCGCAGGCCAATGGCGATAATGCCGGCAAAGACACCGGGCCCGAGAATGGTCACCAGCATCAGCGCCCAGATCAGCGAATTGATCGAGCGCGATGCCACGATAATGAACAGCGCCACAGGCCGTACGAAGACGGCACTGGGGGTCGTGTTCCGGGCGGCACAGAAGGCAATCGGAACGGCCAGAATCAGCGCCATCAATGTACCGAGCGTGGCAATATTGATGGTATCCCAGAGCGGCTTCCATATCTGGTTGGCATATTCCCAGCTTGGCGGGAACATCCGGGAGCCAAGATCGGCGGCCTGGGTCGGCGCGTCGGTGACAAAGAACCAGATGGTCGTATCCGAAATCAGCTGCCAGCAGAAGACGAAGATGGCAACTCCGACCAGCCAGGCACCCCAGATCATCAGTTGCAGCTTTGTCGTCCGGCGCTGCCAGAGTTTCGTGTCTGCGTTGCGGGTTGTTACCGGCATGTTATTGCACCCATTTCCGGACATAGCCGGATGTATATTCGACGAACATGACGATGCCGATGATGATCAGCAGGATCGCCGCCGCTGAATCGAATTCATAGCGGTCAAAGGCGGTGTTCAGGGTGGCACCGATGCCGCCACCACCGACGATGCCGACAACAGCGGATTCGCGGAAGTTGATATCGAAGCGGTACAGACCAAGGCCGATCATCCGCGGCATGACCTGCGGCTGTACCGAATAATTCAGCCACTGGAACCAGCTGGCTCCGGTCGCCTTGACGGCTTCGGCCTGCCCGGTATCCATATCCTCGATGTCTTCGGCCAGCAGCTTGCCGTAGAATCCGATGGTCGCCACCGACAGGGTCACGAATCCGGCAAAGGGTCCGAAGCCGAACAGTTTGACAAAGAAGATGGCCAGGATGACCTCCTGGAAGCTGCGCGAGACAGCAAGGATCGAGCGGCAGAACAGATAGACAGGCCGGGGGGCCAGATTGCGTGCGGCACCCAGCCCGATCGGAATTGAGAGCAGAATGCCGACCACGGTTGAGGTGACGGTCATCCACAGACTTTCATAGATGCCGTCCGCAATGGCGTCCCATCGCGAGATGAAGTCAGGTGGAAAGAAGGCACCGACAAATGCATGGGCGCGGGGCAGACCCTCGATGACACGGGTCCAGTTGATCTCCAGCGTGCCGAAGGCAAAGGCAAGATAGATCGCGGCACCGAGGCCGAGGAACCAGCGCAGGCGCAGGCTCTCGATCATCGGCGGCTTTGACCATTTCCGGTGGACAGTCGTCGCGGTCATGTCAGTTCACCCGGTCAGTCAGCTTCGCCGGCCAGGCGCTCGCGGTCGATGACCGGTGTGCGCGGCGCAACGGGTGTTGTGTCGTCATCGGCCAGGGCGTCTTCTTCCTCGACCTTGCGGATTGTCGCCTCCCAGTCTTCTTCGCCGTAGATCTGGGTCAGGACGTCTGCGGTCAGGCCGTCGGGTGGACCGTCATAGACGATTTCACCCATCTGCAGGCCGACGATCCGTTCCGAGAACATCTGCGCCAGCATCACGTCATGAATGTTGATGATCGCCGCCAGTCCCCGCTCCTTGCAGAGCTCATTGATCAGCCGCATGATCTGCCGAGAGGTTTTCGGGTCAAGCGAAGCGGTCGGCTCGTCGACCAGCAGCAGGTCGGGATTCTGGATCAGGGCGCGACAGATGCCGACCCGCTGGCGCTGTCCGCCGGACAGTTCGTCAGCGCGCTTGTCAACCATGTGGTCGAGACCAACCCGTTCAAGCAGCCGGAAGGCCTCGTCGATATCACTTTGCGGAAATTTGCGGAACCAGCTGCGCCAGAAGCCGACATAGCCGAGCCGTCCGGAGAGCACGTTCTCCATGACCGTCAGGCGCTCCACCAGGGCGTATTCCTGAAAGATCATCCCCATCCTGCGCCGGGCGCGCCGCAACGCACCCTGGCCGAGCGAGGTAAGCTCCATATCCCCGAGGAAAATTTTCCCGGATGTCGGATCGACCAGTCTGTTTACGCAGCGGATCAGGGTTGATTTTCCGGCTCCGGAAGGGCCGATCAGGGCCATTACCTGACCGTCAGGAACCTCAAGCGAGACATTTGTCAGCGCCCGGTCGCCGGTTCGGTACTGTTTTACAAGGTCGATAAGTCGCAACATCAGATTGTCCTGCCGCTGCCGGTTTCAGAAATGGAAGCTGCCGGGCCCAACCGTCAGGCCGGGCCCGGCAGCACCAGAAGCAAACGCTTACTTGCAGGAATAGGTTACACCATTCGCTGCATCGATCTTGCGAATGACATCCCAGTTGAACTTGTGACTGATCGAGACGAACGCGCCTTCAGCCTTGAATTCCTTCTGCAGGTCACTGCCTTCCCACTGGAAAGTGAAGAATGCCTGCTTGATCTTTGCAGCCAGTTCCGGATGCAGGTTGTGGGCAAGGCCATAACCTGTGGTCGGGAAAGTCTGTGACTTGTAGATCGAACGGATCTTCGACGCATCCACAACATTCCGATCAATCATTCGCTTCATCACCGAGTTGGCGACAGCTGCGGCGTCATAATCCTTGTTGGCTACGCCGAGCACGGAGTTGTCATGCTTGCCGGAAAAGGCTGTCTTGAAATCAGTATCGGCAATCAGACCGAATTCAGACTTCAGAATGGCGGATGGAGCCTTGAAGCCGGAGTTCGATGTCGGCGCGGTGAAGGCAAGGGTCTTGCCTTTCAGGTCAGCTGCTGACTGGATCGTGCTGTCGGCCGGGACGATAATTTCCATTTCGTAGCCGAAGCTGCCGTCTTTTGCGGCCATCATGCCGAAGGGCACAAAGCCGGCGCAGGCAACGGCGATCGGATTGGAACCTGTATTCACACCGGCGATATGCAGCCGACCGGAACGCAGCGCCTCAAGCTGGGCGGCGTTCGACTGAACCGGGAAGAACAGGACCTTCTTGCCGGTGGTTTCTTCCATATGCTGGATAAAACCGTCCCACACTTTCTGATAGACTGCCGGGTCTTCAACCGGGGTATAGGAGAAGATCAGGGTGTCCGGGCTTACCCAGTCCTTTGAATCAAGCGGCAGATCGGCGGTAAGGTCGCGATCCCTGTCACAGTACCGGCTGTCGAGGAAGCTGCGATTACAGTCTTCCTGTGCCTGCGCGGAAGCGGAAAAGCCGCTGAAGGCAAGCGCTGCGGCTGCAATGGCAAATGTGGTGGTTGCAAACGTCTTCATATCTCGAAACTCCCTGTTGCCCGGCTATAGCTGCCGTGATGACGCATTTATTTGCGTTGTTGTTACGCTGGCAGCGTCTCACAGGCAATAAAGCCCTGCAACGGGATTCTTGGGGGTAAAACCACCCGGCGCCGGCGGCGTCAGAACCAGCGGCGCCATCTCAGGACGAAGATTTCGAGAACGGCCCCGACAATCAGTAGCAGACAGACGATCAGGAAGGCTGTCGAACTTTCCGTACCGGGTATGCCGCCGACATTGATGCCAAGCAGGCCGGTGAAGAACGAGAGCGGGATGAAAATTACACTGATGATCGCCAGAACATACATGTTGCGGTTCAGCCGTTCCGATACGGCATTCGATATTTCGTCACGTATGACACCGGCCTTGTCCCGCAGGCTGTCGAGGTCTTCGACATAGCGGGTGACGGCATCCAGTGCCTCACGCGACCGGATCCGCTGGCGTTCCGCAAACCAGGTGACCTCTGCCGTTGACAGATGCGACAGGGCGATCTGCTGTGGCGCGATGAACCGGCGCAGGGCGATGATCTGTCGTCTGGCGTCCGACAGGTCGGCCCGGCTTTGCTGGCCGCTCTCAAGCACGGCAGCCTCCTCCAGCCCGTCCAGCCGGTCATGCATACCGAGGATGACCGGCCCCATACGCTCGGACAGGGCCAGCGCCAGATCTGTCACGACTTCGGAGGCATTTTTCGGACCTGCTCCGCGTTTCAGGCGCTGGCGGATATCGTCAACCGACATCAGTTTCGCCTTGCGGAGCGAGACGATGAGATGCCCTGTCACCCACATTCGCAAGGACAGCATATCTTCCGGATTGGCCCCGGGGTTGAGATTTACGCCACGCAGGTTGATCAGTAATCCGTCATCGTAGCTTTCGCATCTCGGTCGAGTGTCGGCGGCCAGCAGGGCATTGGCAATCAGGGGCTCCACACCCAGTGTTTCTTTCAGAAACCGGTCAATACCGTCTGCAGATCTGTCGAGATGCAGCCACACGGTCGCCTCAGGAGAGGCAATTGCCGCAGCTATGTCCTCACCGACCCAGACCGCCCCGCCCCGGCTATCCAGTCGCCAGGCATCAATCACTCCGTCAATCATCACAGAAGCCCCTTGCTGAACCGACGGAATCCATAGCGGTCTGCCGCGGGCTTGAAAAGACCCGGGCAGACTTTCCGAGGCTATAGCAGGCCGGATAGCAGGGTTGCGATTCCAAGGAAGGCGGTGAAGCCTGCGATGTCAGTCACAGTTGTCAGAACAATCGAGGACGACTGGGCCGGATCCTGTCCCAGCCTGACCAGCATGATCGGCACGATGGCCCCGGCAAACCCGGCGGCGACCATGGCCAGCACCATGGAGGAGGCGATCACCAGTACCAGCCCGTATGAGCCGCTCCAGAAATAAACCCCGAGCGAACAGGTGATGGCAATGGCAATACCGTTATAGAGACCAACCTGGCCTTCCTTGAAGGTAACCGCCATCCATTGTCGCGCCGTGATTTCGCGCAAGGCCAGGCCCCGCATGGTGACGGCAAGTGCCTGTGCGCCGGCATTCCCGGACTGGCCGGCAACCACCGGCAACAGGACAGCCAGCGCCGTGAACTGGGCGATGGTGCTTTCAAAAAATCCCACAACAGCGGCGGCCATAAAGGCGGTCAGCAGGTTGATCTGTAACCAGGGCATCCGCTTGCGGACGGCAAAGAAGGGCGAGGAGAGGGCGCGTTCATCACGGCTGGCACCGACCATCGTCTGCATGTCGGCGGTGGCATCCTGTTGTGCGGCATGCAGCAGTGCTGTCTCCGGGATCACGCCAACCAGCCGGCCGTCGAGATCCGTCACCGGGAGGTTGGCAATTTCACGTCCTTCAAAAAGCTCCGCGACTTCCTGCTGCGGCGTGATCGGCTGCACGGTTGCGACAAGCGGCTTTGCCAGACGTGACAGTTTTGTCCGGGAATCAGCAATCGCCACATCCTGCAGCAGGGCCCGGCCTGTCAGCCGTCCGTCATCATCGACCAGAAACAGCTCGGTCCCGATGCCCTGTCCGGCTTCACGCATCAGGGTCAGGGCCTGACCGACCGTTGCCTTATCCCGGAAGCTCTGGGCCTTCGGGTCCATCAGCCGGCCGGCGGTGTCGACCGGGTGGGCCATCAGTGCCTGTATCTCTTTCGCGATATTATCCGGCAAAATTCCCAGAATCCGGGTCAGTTCCTCATCTTTCAGCTGTCCGGTGATCCGGATCGCAGCGCTGGGTGCGAGGTTGGCCAGGATTTTGGCAATGGCCTCGTCCGGCATGCGGACAAGCAGCAGCGCAGCAACCCCCGGGACAAGCCGTGCCCAGACCGGAAGCAGCAGATCAACCGGATGCGCTTGCAGAATATCCGCCGCGTCGTCCACCGTCAGGGTTTCCAGGCGGGTTGCCGCAAGTGTCGGATGATCGACGAGATAGCGGCGGTTCAGGGCATCAATGATATGTTTGGGAGAGGCGTTCATGGTCATCTCTTCCTGCTGGCACTGTGCTGTTGCCGTGAGTCTGGTGACAGCAACTGGATAAATCCGCTGAGAGTGATCACGAAACCGGTGGCCAGATGCCCGGCGATTGAATCGCCGGACCGGGGCAGTGATGCCGGGACAACCAGCTTTTCCGCCTGCTCCAGTGAACCCTGACGCAGCAGTCCCATCACATCATTACGGCGATTGATGACCGGCAGGCCACTGAACCGGCGCCACCCTGCATTGCCATGGGCCATCGACAGCGAGGCCCGGGCAGAGAGCGGTGTGAAGCCGGTATCCATAATGTCACCAATTGGCTGGTCATCCTGCAACAACAGCAGCTGTTCCAGATCAACAACACCGGTAAACCGGCGGCCACGACCGGTCACGATGGCCATGCCACCGCAACTCTCGCCCTGATTACGGAGCCCCTTCAGGCAGTCACCGGCGGTGGTCGTCGCCTTGAAGTAGGGGGTGGAAACATCCATCCATGCGCCCACGGTCATGACCGGATAGCTCAGGCTGCGCTCGATATCGCGGGACAGTCTTGCCGGCAGGTTCTCCAGTATCTTTGCCCGCTCCGCCTCGGCAACATGACGCAGGATGGCAGCTGCATCGGCGTAGCTGATATCGCGCAGGATTGCGGCGGTACGCTCCATCGGAGTTTCGGCGAGGATCAGGGCAGCCGACCAGGGTTGCAGGTTTTCAACCAGCCTGACCGCAGACCGCAGGGGGGCAAAGGCCAGAAAGGCACCGCCTTCTGACGGCGTCGCGGCAGAGATGATGTCGGCGGCAGCCCGGGGCTGTTCATCAATGAATCCCAGCGTCAGTTCAAGCTGCTCATTCATCAGAATCATCCCCGGCCAGGATCGTGACGGTCGAGTTCTGGGCAAGGGTAGCGGGGATCACCGTGCGACCGGCTTCGGTATCCAGTACGAAGGATGTCGGGGTGATTTCGATCACGATACCTTCGATCTTGCCGATCCGGACCTGCTGGCCCGGTTCCACATCTTCCTTCAGATAATGGGCGGCGATCAGGTTGGCAGTCAGATCCCGGGCCCCCAGCCCGAAGGCCAGTGCAAACCCGGCGAGAATAGCTGCGAAGGCAACCGCCAGGATGATGACCAGAAAGGTCACATCAATACCGATCTGGTCGAGGCCGATGACGGTGGCGATCAGCAGCGTCGTGCCCTGTGCCATCCCGCCGAACAGCTCGGCCTGACTGAAACTGGCAGCGGCAGCCGCAGACACGGTAAGATCCCGGACAAAGGTACTGATAAGAAACCCGACGAGGACAATCATGATCCCGGCGAGAATAGTCGGCAGATAGGAGACGATATCGTCCAGCCAGGACGAGAAGGCATCAAGGCCGGCAACCTTTGTCGCCGCAGAGAAGAAGATGAAGATGACCAGCCAGAATGAAATATTGGCCAGCAGCGCAATCGCCGCAACGGACAGCCGGAACCTGGCCAGGCTGCCTTTTGTCAGGAAGCTGTCGAGGCCCCGGTTAACCAGATCACCCAGCCGCCGCATGCCCCGGCGGGCAAATTTGGCAACAAACCAGCCGACCAGAACCAGCAGGGCAGCACCCAGCAGGTCCGGCAGATAATTCAGGATTGTGCTGAAGACGTCGAAAGCTGTCTGGCGAAGGTTTTCAAATATTTTCGGTAACTCTTGCATCTCACTCTCCCGGGCGTCATCGCCGGGGGAAAGACTAACAGGCGGGACAGGGTCTGTCGCGACATTGCTCGTCCGGTGCCGGGTCAGTGATCCGACGATGCGAGGAACTGGTCGCCCAGGCCGGTATCATAGGCTGTTCCCTCGGCTGTCAGTGTGACACCCAGCGGGCTGTAGTCGCGCGACAGGCCCTTGCGTTCCAGCGCGACCCAGACAGCGGGGTTTGAGAAGCCGCTGGCATCCCGCGAGGAGACTACGAAGGAGCCGATATGCACATGATCGCCATGGGCATGCGGCAACCGGTTGATCCGGACATCACCGCTCCCGGCATCGCGGACGGCGAGGCTTTCCTGACCGGCGAGAACCTGTGCCAGTGCCAGGGTGCGCAGCTGAAGTTTGTTGAGTTTGAGCGGATTTTTACGTGGCGGCATGACTGTCTCTGTACTGGTTGCTGGGGGAGGGGCGAACTGGTGGATCAGAGACGCGGTGTAAACCGGACTGACCCGAGTTGCCGGCCGGTGGCGAGATCGAAAAGAACAATACGCTCCGACCCGTCGCCGGCAGCGATCCGGACAGCCATACGACCGTCAGGATAGGTGACTTCGACGATGCGTTCATCCTTTTCGAGGGCGATCTCGCGCTCGCCAAAGGGCACGATGACCCCGGCGGGCTGTTGTGGCCCGGCGGCAGGCACCTGACCGGCGTCCCGGGCTGTGCCGGAGACCTGGCGATAGAGGCCGTAGCCGACGGCAATTACGCCGGCGATGATCAGGATACCCATGCCGATGACCAGTGCTTTCAGGAATCTCATCAGCTTTCTCCGGAGGGTGTCGGGGCTTTGGATGCGGATCGGGATGTCATTGCCGGATCATCAATGACCGTGGCCAGTGTCAACAGCGACTTCCTGAGCGATTCAAGTGGTTTGCTCCAGCGTCCGGCAATCGTCTGCCGGAAGATCCTGATGCTGTTGTACCACGGCGTCCGGTCACCTGTTGCCCCCCACATCCAGTCGGACTGCACCGACAGTACCACCCAGCAGCGAATTCCCATCGCGCCGGCCATATGGGCGATCGCACCACCGGCTGTGATGACCAGATCGACTTCCGACAGGGCGGCGGCCAGCTGCCGCGGGTCATCCATATTGCCTCTGGCGGGCTTTACCCGGCCTTCGGCCCAGTTGATGCTGCGGAAATCTTCTGCACCGGTATTCTCCAGACTGACAAAACTGACCGGGGCGGACATCGTCAGGACTTCACGCAGGCGGGCCACGGGTATGGTCTCGTCCCGGCTTCCCGGTGCCCGCAGGGCAATTCCGACGCGCAGGCCCTTCTCGGCTACCTTCGGCGACTTTGTGACGGGTGTCAGGTAGCCGCTGGCCAGTGGCTGGGTTGCCTCTCCGGCGCGCAGGAAGCTGGCGGCAGTCAGCAGCTTCATTTCAACATCACAATCGGCCCCGTCCGCCCCGGCCTCGATCATGTCGTCGGCCAGGTCACTGTCGAGCAACAGCGGCATGTACATCCGGTCAACAGCCAGTGTCACCCTCGCACCACTCTCGCGCAGCAGGGGGGCGTATCGCAGTCCGAGGAGCGTTTCCGGAAGGCCTATTTCCTGTCGCAGGAGAACATGCTTGCCGGCGAAGGAGGAAATTTGACTGACCGGGGTGCCGGACGGGTCTGTCGCCCTGCCGTCCGGTCGCCAGGTATATTCGTTCCATCCCTGTTTGAACCTGCCGAGTGCCAGCAGAACCTCCGCCTTGCCGACATGAGCTGCGGGCTGTTCCTGATCAAGCGCAATGGCCCTGTCAAAGGCATCAATAGCCTCATCGAGCCGGTTGGTGGCGCTACAGCACCGGGCAAATCGCAGCCATGCCCCGGCATTCTCCGGATCCTGTTCGGTCACCGTGCGGTAATGCTTGCGGGCTTCGTCCTGCCGTCCGAGGTCGTCCAGCAGACCTGCCAGTTCTGTTCGTGCTGTTGTATCGGTCTTGTCGACGGAAAGGGCAGCATTCAGGGTACGCATGGCGGCACCGCGCTGACCCAGGCGAAGCTGGATCTGGCCCAGTTTCCGGTGCTGACCGGGAAGCATCGGATTGAGTTTCACCAGCCGGCTGTAGAATTTTTCCGCAACGCTGTCGGCCTTCAGCTTTTCCGCCAGCATGGCGAACAGCCGGAGGAGGTCCGGCGATGTCCCCCCCGCAGACAGCAGCTTCTCGGTCTCTGCTTCGATCGCGCTCAGGTCACCGGCGTCAAAGCCTGCAAGCAGGGCAGCCGCGTGATCCCGCGGTTTGTCCGGCATTTTCTCTGCCGCTGGTGGTGGGGTTGTTTCGGAAGCCATACCGGTTGAATGTAAGTCCAAGATTGTCAGGTCAAATGAGAAACAGCTTTACAGCATCCCTGTCACTGGCAAGCCTTCCTTATATTTCATGACGTTGGAGAGCCGGTTGCACAAGTCCGAAACGCATAAAGTGCCGGTAACGCAGGCAGAAGACGGAACCCGTCTCGATGTCTTTCTGGCTGCCGGATCCGCCGGCCTGTCGCGCACCAGGCTGAAGCAGCTTGTTCAGGACGGACATGTCAGGGATGCAGATGGCCCCTGTCTTGATCCGTCGGCGAAGGTTCGGACAGGGCAGGTCTTCGTCGTTACTGTCCCGGCCAGCGAGGAGGCCGCACCGGTTGCGCAGCAGATTGATCTTACCGTCGTCTATGAAGATGAGGACGTTATCGTGATCGACAAGCCGGCCGGAATGGTGGTGCATCCCGCTGCCGGAAATCCGGACGGGACGCTGGTGAATGCCCTGCTGGCCCATTGCGGTGACAGTCTGTCCGGGATAGGCGGGGTCCGGCGACCGGGGATTGTTCACCGCATCGACAAGGATACCAGCGGCCTGATGGTGGTGGCGAAGAATGATGTCGCCCATCAGTCGCTGTCGCGGCAGTTTGCCGAACACAGTCTTGACCGTGCCTACGGTGCGCTCGTCTGGGGGGTGCCCAATCCGGGGACCGGCAGGATCGACCTGCCGATTGGCCGGTCACCGAAGGACCGCAAGAAGATGGCAGTGCGCCTGTCCGGTGGAAAATCGGCTGTAACCCATTACCGGACGGAACGAATCTTTGCCGGCACCGTTAGTCTTGTTGAATGCCGGCTGGAGACCGGGCGGACCCATCAGATCCGCGTTCATATGTCGCATGTCGGGCATCCGCTGCTGGGGGATCCGGTCTATTCCCGTGCGCAGCGAAGGGTTAAACGGGCGCCTGTCGAGATGCCGCTGGCTGTACATGGCTTCTCGCGGCAGGCACTTCACGCCAAGTTGATCGGATTTGAGCATCCGAGAAGGCTTGAGAGAGTTCAGTTTAGATCAGAATATCCTAATGACTTCAATGAATTAATGCGTCTTTTAGACACCATAAAATAATAACTATACCTCCGGAACCAGATTTGATACTGTTTCGTTAACACGTACAGAAACAGGCTGATTTTCATTATTTCTGGCCGGATAATGTTCCTGCGGGGAGACCAAAAAAGACTGGCCAGGTCATAATTCCGACAAAATTTGTCGGATATAGTAGAATCAGCAAAACATGAAAGGACGCTTGCGATGAGCAATCTGACGACAGCGCTTTCCATAAATCCGGAAGACAATCTTTCCCGGTATCTTCAGAGTATCCGGAAATTTCCGATGCTGTCGCTTGAGGAAGAGCAGCGGCTTGCACATGCCTGGCGCGATGATGATGACATTGAGTCCGCCCACCAGCTTGTGACCAGTCATCTGCGCCTTGTGGCGAAAATTGCCATGGGGTATCGCGGCTACGGCCTGCCCGTCGGCGAGCTGATCTCCGAGGGCAACGTTGGCATGATGCAGGCGGTAAAGCGTTTTGATCCGGAACGGGGATTCCGTCTGGCAACCTATGCGATGTGGTGGATCCGTGCGTCGATTCAGGAATATATCCTGCATTCATGGTCGCTGGTGAAAATGGGAACGACCGCCGCGCAGAAGAAACTGTTCTTCAATCTTCGCCGGCTCAAGGGGCAGATGAAGGAGATCGACGAAGGCGACATGTCGCTGGAAAGCGTCGAATCCATCGCAACCAAGCTCGGCGTGCCTGAAAAGGACGTGGTTGACATGAACCGTCGCCTGGCCGCCAGCGATCATTCACTGAATGCGCCGCTGCGCATTGATGGCGAAGGCGAATGGCAGGACTGGCTGGTAGATGAGACGGACAGCGCGGAAGTCATGCTCGCCGAAGATGACGAGTTCGGTAAGCGGAAGTCGCTGCTGGTCGGGGCAATGGATGTCCTGAACGATCGTGAAAAGCATATTTTTGTCGAGCGCCGCCTCACGGAGGAACCGAAGACGCTGGAGGATCTGAGCCAGGTCTACGGAATCTCCCGCGAGCGGGTGCGCCAGATTGAAGTGCGGGCTTTTGAGAAAGTTCAGAAGTCGGTACGGAATTCAGCGGTCGATAACGGGTTGCTGGCGGCCAGTGCCTGAAACAGGAGTGCCCGAGACAGGCTAGCCGCCGGGAACTGACGGTACCGAAGGGGGCGCTGAGCCAGGTGGGCCTGGTGCCCCCTTTGCCGCCTTCACCGGGACAGCTTTCGCCGTGGTTTCGCCGACACCGCTGGCGTCCGAGGTGATTTCCGGGCCCCATTCGGTAACCAGCGACCGCTGTTTTTCGCGCAGCGCCGTCATCCGGCGCTGGGAGGTCATTTCCAGAACCGCCCCGACCAGTGGCGGGGTCATGTTGTACATCACCCAGCCGACCGCAGAGAGGCCGTAAATAACCAGCAGCGCCAGCGGATCAAAGATCAGGTAAGCGGCGGTTTCCAGATCATTGCGCCCGAACCAGAGGCTGATCAGGTAGGGGCTCAGACCGGCAAGGTTGAGGCCGCCGACAGAAACAAACCGCATGCGGCTTTCACTGCGATCGATGATCCGGGCGACAATGGTCGGCAGCATGCCGACCAGTAGCATGATAAGTGACGCATAGAACATGATCGCAAAGATCATCGCGACCAGCCACCAGAGCAGCCTGAGGACCGGATTGCCGCCGCGTGATGCGGCCTGCTTGCCACCGCGACTGATTTTCTTTTTTGCGGTCTTTGCCATGGCTCAGAACATCCGCCCGGCAAATATCAGGGTCAGGGTAATCATGCCGATGATGAGTGAAATAACGGCTGCGGTCTGCTGTCCATAAAGCTTGGCCTCGATCTTGCGCCTTTCCGAACCTGTCTCGATCTCAACAGCCTCTGCCTGCGCTTCCCTGAATTCCTCGACGGCTGCGGCATACCCGCTGGTGTCGGATTCGCGCTGTTCCTTGTCCTCCAGCAGATTGTAGATCTCCGGAAGGCTGCCCCGCCGGACCATCTTCGGCATGTCCCGTTCAAGACGCTTTCGCTGGGTGCGGCTGTGATAGCTGTTGATGGCCGGCTGCGCGATACCGCCAACCCAGCTGCTCAGTCCGAAGACGGTGTCCGGCCCCAGCCGCCATTGCAGCATGGCCAGCAGCGATATCATACCCAGCGTGGCGCGTTCCTTGCTGCCGGCGGTCAGTGCCTCGACCTGCTTGTCGATATTGTGATCAAACCTGCTTTTCACAAAGGCGGCGATGTGGCGGTCAACCGGCAGGGTGGCCCGGTCGACGCGTTTCGATGCGCGGTCCAGGGCGGACAGAACATCGGCAATATCGAGCACATAATCACGTTCGATCAGCGGACTGCGGCAGGGGGCCATGCCGTTCAGTTCGTAGATGCATCGTTCGATGCCGCTTCCCATGCCGGTCTGGCGAACATGCTGTTCCATGTTCTTGGAGATTTCGAGATGCAGGCTCTGATCCGGCATGTAGACGGGCTGCGCCTCGGTCCAGAACCTGACAATTTCTTTCTTGATCAGTTCGGCATAAGACTGTCCGAGTGACGGATTCTGCTCAAGCGTTGTGCCAAACCCGTCCGGCATGGCGACGAAATCCCGGTACCGGATGGGGCCGGCAGGGTCCAGCAGCAGGCAGATGCGCGAGATCAGAACATCATCATCCATTCCGGTGCCAAGCTCATCCGCTGTGGCGTCGCGAACCGCGCCGCCGATCCGTTCCGCGGTCTCCTTGTCCTCCAGTGAATGCCGCAACCAGACCTCGATCTGGCCTTCGCGGGCGATTTTCCCGGCGGCATCCCAGTTCAGCGCAATCGCCCGCGCCAGCAGGCGTTTGTGGGTGATCGGCATGCCGGCAAACATCAGGGGGGTCTTGGCTTTTTTCGGCCGCTTCATCTGCACGGGGGTGGTTCGATTGCCGGACAGCCACAGATCAACCTTTTCCAGGTTCCATATTTCCGTGGTTTCGTCGACCAGCAGGCCCCGGAGCAGCTCCAGCATGGAGTCGTTGAAAGAGACTTCGCCAGCCAGTGTCTTGAATGACGACAGCGTCACCTTGGATGCAATGATTTCACGCTCGTCCGTCGTCGCGGCCGGATTGCGCCCGGCAATCATGAACATCGTCGTTGCGCCGAGCGAATACATGTCGTTATGGAAATCACCCCGCCCGCGACCGGCGCGCGGCGTCATCGCGGAACCAATGGTCTCGAACAGGGCGTGCTGGTCGTATCCGGGCGGTGTGGTGACACAGTCGCCAAGCACAAGCTTGGTACGCTTTTCATCAAGGAAATAGAGGTTGTCCGGGCGTATCGCGCGGTGAACCACGTTGTTGGACGCCAGCAGGCGCAACGCGGTGTAAAGCGGTGTAATGATGAGATCCCTGGCACTAAGCGGGTCGACAGGGGGGACCGTCTCGGACAACCCCCGCACATATTTGCCGCCTTTCGGTCGCTGATAGAGGACAGCCACGGTCCGGCAATCGAGCGGCGGCCATTCAATGATCCCCCATTCAATCAGCGACAGCAGACCGGCAGAGGACAGCCCGCGCAGCGACCGCATTTCCTTGATGCGGGGCGTAATCTCGGGACGGCAGACCAGCGCATACAGTTCCCGTGCGGGATCACGGCGGTCTGAGACGGCAAAAGCGCCGGCATTCGGCAGGTCGAGTTCGGGTATCGGTGACGCCGGATCGATCAGATACCGGTCACGTAGAACAGGTTTCCCGTTACTCATTGCGCCGCTGCTGAGGCGTTCGTCTGCTGGTGCCGTCGCCATTCGCGATTATCTGATTAAAAAAACAGGAGCCCTATGAACCTATCGCAAGTGGACTAAGGCAAGGTAAAAAAATCAGATTGTGGCTGAATTGCGCAGCTCCGCGAGTTCTTCCTCGTCCGCATCCAGCCATTCGCGGATAACCTCTTCCGTGTGCTGGCCAAGCAACGGTGCCCCCCGCCGGTAGGTTGGCGGGGTGCGGGACATTTTTACCGGGTTCGATATCACGGGATAGCTGACGCCCAAACCCTCATGCTGAATTTCGGTTACCATACCGCGCGCCCTGAGATGCGGATCGTCAAAGGCACCGGGCAGGTCGTTGACCGGGGCTGCCGGCACCTTGCGCTTTTCCAGCCCGTCCAGCCAGAAGCCGGTATTCTGTGCAACAAATACCTGTCGCAGAAGCGGGATAAGGGCTTCACGATGCCTGATCCGGGCCGGATTGGTCGCAAAACGTTCATCGGTTGCGATGTCGGGACGCCCGGCAAGATCGCACAGCGACCGGAACTGCCGGTCGTTCCCGCAGGCAAGGATGAAATAGCCGTCGGAGGTCGGGAAAACCTCGTAGGGCACGATATTCGGATGGGCATTTCCCCGGCGTTTCGGGGCCTCGCCGGAGATCAGATAATTCATTCCCTCATTGGTCAGCCAGGCGAGCTGCGTCTCCAGCAGCGACAGGTCGATATGCTGGCCTTCGCCCGTGCGGTCCCGGTGACGCAGCGCGGCGAGGATTGCCGTGGCGGCATACATGCCGCACATGATATCGGCGATGCCGACGCCGACTTTCATCGGATCGCCGTCAATTTCGCCGGTCAGTGACATGATGCCGCCCATGCCCTGCGCCAGGAAATCATAACCGGCGCGTTCGGCGTAAGGTCCGGTCTGGCCAAAGCCGGTGATCGAGCAATAGACAAGGCTGGGGAATTCGTCTTTCAGCTGGTCATAGCCGAGGCCGTATTTCGCCAGCCCGCCGGTTTTATAGTTCTCTGTCAGGATGTCACATTTCGCGATCATCCGGCGGGCCAGCGCCTGACCTTCCGGCTTCGAGACATCAATGGCGACGGAGCGCTTGTTCCGGTTGGCGCAAAGATAATAGGCACTTTCATTGCTGTCTTCGCCGTTCTGGTCCTTCAGATAGGGCGGGCCCCATTTGCGGGTGTCGTCGCCGACACCGGGCCGTTCGATCTTGATAACATCCGCCCCCAGATCGGCGAGATACTGGGTACAGGTCGGTCCCGCAAGTATCCGGCTGAGATCGAATATCCGGATGCCATCCAGCGGGCCGGGTGATGTCGTCATGCCGTCGCTCATTTTTCGAGATAGCCGTCGCGTGTCTGCGGCAGCTTGCGCCCGAGGATACGGCTGGCGATCAGCGTGCGCAGAACCTGTGCGGTGCCGCCCCCGATGGTGAACATCCGGGCGTCACGGGTCATGCGTTCGATCGGGTTGTTGCGGGAATAGCCGGCGGCACCATGAATTTGCAGCGCATCATTGGTGACCTTGATGGCCATTTCCGATGTGAATACCTTGGCCTGGGCAGCCAGTGTCGCGTCCGGGAAAGCGCCGTTTGCCGAAGCAGCCGCGGCGTGGATCAGCGTCCGGGCAGCCATTGTCTGGGTGCTCATGTCGGCCAGCATCCACTGCAGGCCCTGAAATTCGCAGATCGGGCGACCGAACTGCTGCCGGGTCTTGCTGAACTCCAGTGCCGTTTCAAACGCACCACGGGCGAGGCCGAGGGCGACGGTCGCTGCACCGACACGCTGGCTGTTATAGGCTTCCATCAGCTCGCCAAACCCCCGGCGCAGACCGCCGGGCGGGGTCAGCATCATGTCTTCGGAGATTTCCATATCCTCGAAGGTCACGACCGTTTCCGGTATACCGCGCAGACCCATCGTCGGTTCCCGGTCACCGATCACCAGGCCCGGTGTTTCACCGTCAACGGCAATGAAGCCGGCGATGCCCTGTTCTTCACCCGCTTCATCAAAAAACCGGGCAAATATGAGGAACAGCTTTGAGACGCCGCCGCCGGTAATCCAGTGCTTGCGACCGTTGAGGATATATTTGTCGCCGCGCTTGTCGGCGCGTGTGGTCATGGTTGTTGCGGCACTGCCGGCATCCGGTTCGGTAATGCAGATGGCCGGCTTGTCGCCGCCCAGTACCAGATCCGCGGCCAGTTTTTTCTGGCCCTGAGTGCCGTATTTCATCACCGCACTGACCGCGCCCATATTGGCTTCGACCGAAATGCGACCGGTCACACCGCAGACCCGGGCCATTTCCTCGATCAGCAGGGTGGCATCAAGAAAGCTCAGGCCGGGGCCGCCATATTGTTTCGGAATGGTCATCCCCATGAAACCGGCATCGCGCAGCCTGGCGACATTATTCCAGGGATAGCTTTCGGTCCGGTCGACCTCGGCGGCGTTCGGTGCTATCTCGCGTTCGGCGAGATCATGTGCTTTTTCAACGAGTTCCTGCTGGGCAGTCGAAAGCGGTGATTTCATCGTTGTGTCTCCTCACGATAAAGTTATCGCCTCTCTCCGCTCGCTGTACAAGGGGTTGTCTTCAGCTCTGCCGTTGTGCGGCATCAAGCGCTGACTGAAGTATCCATGCCGCAGCAGCCTTGTCGACGACCTCCGCGCGCTTTGCCCGGCTCAGGTCTGCCTCGGATGTCAGCATGCGCTGGACGGCGACTGTCGAAAGCCGTTCGTCCTGAAAGAAAACAGGCAGCTGAATACCCGGCATCAGGTTCTGTGCAAACTGCCGGGTCGACTGGCAGCGGGGGCCCTCGGTGCCGTCCATGCTGACCGGCCAGCCAATCACCAGCCCGACCACGGAATTGGCGGAAACGATATTGCTCAGCTGTGCCAGATCGTCGGCAAATTTCTTTCGCCGGATCAGGACAAGCGGGCTTGCGATCATCCAGCGGGGATCGCAGATCGCAACGCCGATGGTCTTCTTGCCAACGTCGAGACCCAATAAAGCACCGCGCCCGGTCGTCATACGCTTGAGGTCTGTGATCCGTTCGGCAATCATGCCGTCAAATGATACTGACTCGCTCGACATTTATCCGGTCCTGGCTGGTTGTTGGGTCAGGGCTGATGTGCCTCATGGTCGCTTTGATCCTGATTAGCACATCCGCCCCGGCTCAAGACAGCGTTCGGCGCGTGATCCTGAACGAATACCGTCTCGACAGTGATATCGGTGCTTTCCGGGTTTCTGTCCGGGCGGCGAATGTCCGTGACCGGCCGGCAACCCGGTCCGGCAAGAGCGACCTGTTGAAACGCGGTGCCCTCGTCAAATCGCTGGGACGGGTTGAAGGTACCCGCTGGTATGCGGTGGAGCAGGATCGCCAGTTCATCGGTTTCATGTATGACAAGACCATCGAGCCGGTACTGGATACCGCACTGACGGAAGAAGAACGTCAGATGCTGGGTCTCGATCCGCCGGAAGACCCGCTGAAAGGGATCGACATCGAATCGCTGAAAGGTGCGTTTGTCGCGCAGCAGCGGGACAATGTCATCCGGGCACGGCCGGAGGCGGGAACCCGGTCGGTCGGTAAACTCCGCCGGGGTGAACGTATCGAAGCCATCGGACGGCCCAAAGGTTATCCCGGCTGGGTTGCGGTCGGCCGTGAGGGACAGGCACTCGGATTTATGCAGGAGGACGGACTGTTGCGGGTCATCGATGCGGCGCTCAGCCAGCCGCTGTCCGGCAAGCTGCAGGTCGCGGGAA
The DNA here is from genome assembly GCA_040219025.1 of Rhodospirillales bacterium. Classification (GTDB taxonomy): domain Bacteria; phylum Pseudomonadota; class Alphaproteobacteria; order Rhodospirillales; family HT1-32; genus HT1-32. The sequence continues at coordinate 51,395 of JAVJTE010000002.1, forward strand.
ATATAACCTGTGCCTATGAACTGGGCTTCATGGGGCGTTCCGCGGTGATGGGCGAAGTCTATGGCTCCGCGGATTATGCAGGTAACCTCGCCTGCACCCGCAATGGCGGGCTGGAGATGTTCTCCATTCTGATGTTTGTCGTCGAAGGGGCCCGTCCGGGTGCAGAAAGTGATCTGCATCAGGTCAATATGGATCTGCTCGAACTGGGCGATGTCGAACGACCCTTTTCCGTCATCATGTCTTATGACAACACGGCAAACAGGGTGACGTTCGATACTTCCAGCAGGGCCAGCTATATCCGCCGGGGCTTTCATGCCGAACGTCCGGCAGGGTCGATTCCGGAAGCCCTGTCGGCATCGATTGATATCGCACTGAACGCACTGAATGATTCTGCCTGGAGTGACCTGGCCGGGCTGTAACTGCCCCCGGCTGCGATCATGGACGGACTCACCGGGGACTGGTGAAGCCGTCCAGTGCCAGGGTCAGGTGTGATTCCGGAATATAGAAATCCTGATAATACAGCGCCTCGCCGTTCATATCGGCGGCCACGGCGTTCAGAACGGCGGTTGGCTGGTCGGCAATGCAGTCGGCCTGGCTGCAGGCCATCCGGGGTGGCTTTTCGACGCGCAGCCGGTGGGTGATCGACTGCACGCGCAAATGCAGCTCGTGACTGATCAGATGCTTCAGGTTAGCCCCGTCAAGTTCCGCCAGCGGCAGCGTCTCTAGTGTCTCAAACCGACCGGCGCGGGCGCGGAATATCGAATAGACCCGCAACACCTCACCAATCCGGAACACCCGCTCGATTCGCAGATGCGGTTGCTTGCGGCTGTTCAGAATGTCGGACCATGCGCCGTCTGATGGTGACAGGTTGCGCCGGATGGTACGGGTATAGACCGGCAGAAAACCCGCTTCAGGCCGGTTCGGATCGGTGAAGCGCATATGCCATGGCTTGTCGATGGTCCGCCCGGCACCGGCGACGACCGAGCCGCTGCCACGCCGTCGCTCGATAATTCCGTCAGATGCGAGATCGCGCAGTGACCGCTGAATGGTGCCCAGACTGCAGGGCGTTGCGCGGACCAGATCAGACTCGGTTGGCAGTCTTGCGCCGGGCGACCAGAAGCCATCAAGGATCGACTGATAGAATGCCTGGCGCAGTCGTTCATGCTTCGGGCGTGCCGGATCATCCCGCCAGTACTGGCGGACAAATTTCTCCGTAAGGTCGTCTGAATAGCTCATCGCCCGTCCCGACTGCAGAAAGTTCACCGAGAGTGATATAATCTGTTTGAAAACACAATGCACATTAATGTAACTACTATATAGCAATTTTGACATGACTGTCAGCAAGGCTGGCGTCGGGTGAGGGAGAACGGACAATGCGACTGACCGATGAAGAACAGGCCATGCTGGCCGGCGAGATGGGGGAGCCGCGCCGCTGGGCGCTGGATCACATGCTGAAAGTCGGCGGCATGTTTGATGCCGAAGATCTGGTCCCGGTCTCGCAGGCCCATATGATGGCTGACCCGGAATCGCTGGGTGATGCAGGGGCCAGCTTTCTGGAAGGCATTGCCTCGCATCCGGTAAAGGACCGGCGGGTTGCCATTCCGATGATCACCGATCCGCGTGGTGTCGATCTCAATCATTACAGCCCGCTCGGCCAGACCGAGGAGATGGCAACGATTGAGCGACGGATGATCGCCGCCTGCGAAAAGCTGGGCATCCTGATGACCAATACCTGCATCAACTACCAGACCATCATGCCGCCGATGCTGCGTGATCATGTGGCGTTCGGGGATACCGGGGTGGTGATCTATTGCAACTCGGCGCTGGGTGCGCGGTCCAATTTTGAAGGCGGCCCCTCCGCGCTGGCCGCCGGTCTGACCGGCCGGACACCGCGTTATGGCCTGCATCTCGACCGGAACCGGCGGGCGACGAAACGGTATCGTCTGCGCGAACAGCCGCGGGAACTGACGGACTGGGGCGTGCTTGGTGCTGTCGTCGGTCGCAAGGCCGGTTCGTACTGGGAGGTTCCGGCCATCGAAGGTCTCGAATCAGTACCAACCTCGGACGAGATGAAACATATGGGCGCGGCCATGGCGAGTTATGGCTCGACACCACTGTTTCACCTCATCGGCATCACCCCGGAAGCACCGTCGCTGGCGGCGGTCGAAGGTGACAACCTGCCGGTGGAAGACATCACCGCGGCTGATCTGACGACACTGCGATCCGGGTTTGGCGGCAAGGGCGACAAGGTGGATGTGGTGGTCTTTGCCGCGCCGCAGCTTTCCATCGTCGAAATGCAGCAGGTCGCTGATCTGGTCGAGGGCCGGAAGATTCACAATGACACGGCGCTGATCGTCTGCACCTCGCCGAGCGTCTATGCGGATGCACTTCGCATGGGTCATGTCGGCGCGATCGAGGACGCCGGCGGCAAGGTGCTGGAAGGCACCTGCTTCTATAACCAGTATGCCCGCGAGATCGGTGAGGCGAATGGCTGGAAGCGTCTGCTCTCCAACTCCGCGAAGATCGTCAATATTCTGGGTGGCTACGGCTATGAGCCGGCGCTGGCCAGCATGGAAGCCTGTATTGAATCGGCCTGCAAGGGGGAGATCGTCTGATGACTGTTCTGAAATGTCACAAGGGTATCGGCTCAAAGGTTGAAGGCGAGGCGCTGGTTGCTGAAGACAACTTCTCGGCCCGCTATGATCTTGACCGTCTCAAGGGTGTTTTTTCCCGCCCCCAGCACAAGCTGCATGGCCAGTCCTACAAGGACAAAATTCTGGTTTTCAACACGGCCAAAGGCGGTGTTGCCTCGGCCTGGATGCTGCATGAAATGAAATCCCGGGGCATTGCGCCAAAAGCCATCCTGTTTAACACGGCCAACACCATTCTGGCCCAGGGTGCGGCATTGGCCGACATGACCATGTGCGATCGCTTTGAAGACGGCGACGTGACAAAGCTGATCAAGACGGGCGACCGTCTGGAAGTGGATCCGCAGAATGGCGTGGTCCGGATCGTCTGACGCTGTTCCTGCGGGCGTAACGGGAAAGCAGGTCGGGACTGTTGGCTTTGTCGGGGTGATGGGTCACGATTACAACAAATGAAGTATCCGCTTCTGTGATACTGTTGTCGGGATGATTGTGATGCCGAACCGCACATACCGTCTGGCGGTTTATGTTGGTCTGACAGTCGCCGTTGTGATCGGCGTGACGGTACTTGTGACTCCGCACTTCATGTTTCCGCCGGACGGTATTTCGGTATTCTGGCCCACCAACGGTATTGTGCTCGGCCTGCTGCTGATCCTGCCTGCGTGGTCACGGCGATGGACCTGCCTTGCCCTGCTGCCTGCCTATTACGTCGCTGAACTGCTGATCGGGCATCCGCCGGTCTCATCTGTGGGTTTCGTGTTTGCGAACAGTGCCGAGATCATACTGGCACTTCTGATTCTCGACAGGCTGGGTCTTGCCGCAGAGCCGTTCTCCGGCCTGCGCAGTCTGCTGTACCTGCTCGCGACACTGGTCGTCTGTTCGGTCACCGGCGGACTGATGGGCACGCTGACCGTTGCCATGACCAGCGAATTCCACCCGGTCGTCTATTACCGCTGGAGTGTCGCGGATCTGGTCGGCCACATGATGTTCCTGCCGAGATCGGA
>JAVJTE010000003.1:0-163928 GCA_040219025.1 Rhodospirillales bacterium
CCCAGGCTGTTCTCGCCGTCCGCCGCACCGTGATCAAGGCTGTCCTGCAGCGTGAAGGTGTAGGAGCCGTCTTCGTTCAGCTCGACCGTGAACACATCACGGCCGTCTGCCGTCGCCTGCAGCGTACTGGTTGCCGCATCCCATGTGTAGGTCACCGCCTCGCCCTGCGAGGTCAGGCCCGCCGGGCCGTCAAGTGCCCAGTCCAGATCGTCATACTGCAGCGCCGTCGGCGAGCCGTCGGCTGCACCATCCGCGCCGTAATCGATGGTGATCAGGTCACCGTCAAGACCGAGGTCGCCCGTGGCACTGAGGCTCTCCTTCGTATCATCCGTACCGTCGGCCAGATCGTCTTCATCCAGCGTCACCGTATCGGCAACCGTCGGCGTCGCTACTTCAGCCGCTTCCGGTACATCATCGACGACTGTGACATTGAAACTTGTTGTCGTTTCGTCGCCGTCGCCGTCCTCGATATTCAGCGAGAAAGGCAGCGAGAGGGTATTCTCGCCACCCGCATTACTGTGATCAAGCGCGCCTTCCAGGGTGAAGGTGTATTGCGTACCATCATTGCTCAGATCAACGGTGAATACCGGATTCCCGGCGGCCGTTGCCACGATGGTCTGACCACCATTTTCAATGGAATAGTCAATCTGGTCTCCACCCGACGTCAGGCCAAGCGCTTCCAGACCGGAGACATCAATAAAGCTGACCTGCGCCAGTTCCGCATCGGCACCAAAATCGATATTCAGATTACCGGTAACAGAAACCGGTTCTTTCGTGGCGTCTGTGCCGCTGGCAAGATCATCTTCATCGACGGAAATTGCGTCCGGATTGGCGACCGGTACATCATCGATCACACCAACAGTAAAGCTGTCCGTGGAAATCTGGCCCTCGGCATTCTGGGCCTCGAAATCAAACGGGAAGCTCTGGATATTCTCGCCATCGCCGAATTCATGGTCGATATTCCCCTGCAGCGTGAAGGTGTAGGAATAGGTCCCGTCACCGTTCACATTGAGGGTTATACTGAACACCGGATCGCCATCGGAGGATGTCGCCGTCACCGTCCGGCCAGAGCCGTCCAGTTCGTATCCGATTGTCTCACCATTAGCTGTCAGACCAAGAGAATCGAGGCTGTCCGGCGTATCTGTCGTGAAACGCAGATCCCCGAAGCCGACACCACCAAAATCGATGCTGATCGGCTGTGTGACAGAGAGTGATTCCTTGTCGTCATCCGAACCAAACAAGAGGTCGTCTTCGTCAACAACCGCATCCACGACACCCAGAGATGGCGCGGGTGGCGGAGGCGGCGGCGGAGGCGGCGGGAGCGTATCATCGGGAATGAAGAAGAATGGCTGAGCCACAGGCCCGCCACCGTCTTCTGAAGGATCCACACCTTCCGGATCCTCAATCTCGTCCTCAATCACCTCATCTTCTTCGACCGGACGTTCCGGGCGTTCAATTTCGTTATCAAAAGTAAAGAAAAGCGGGTCTACGTCTTCGGGCGGACGGACTTCATTGGTGACTGTAAAATCGTTAAGGTCGATATCGGGTAGCGGATTGCCCTGCGGGTCAAAGGGCTCCGGCTCCACGAACACGCCAGGCGCAGGGGGAGACTCATCCGGGACAAGCCCGCCAATGATCTGATCATTGGTCTGGAGGCTGCCCATATTGATGTTGGACAACCCCTGAAGGTCTTCCAGATCGGTATCGTTACCGGCACCCGGACGTTCAACAGCATCAAGATCAGCGGAGTCGGTTTCCTGCAGAACCGTGAGGTCATCAAGGTCCTCGCGGGCCTCCTCCTCATCTTCCTCCTCGTCATCATCAACAGGAGACGGCGAGGCCTGGGCCTGCTCGCCACCGCCGGTTTCCTGATCGTTTCCGTCAGGACCAGCCTGCTGTTCCTGGTTTTCGTCTTCCGGGAGTTCATCTTCCGGACGCTGTTCGTCAGCCATGTGATTCGACCCTGTACTGTTGTGGACCGAACCTGACCCGGTTGCGATCCGCCTACCCAAAAATGGTTTATTCCCACTCACTCACTATGCAGCGACTGCTCCACAAGATCTGTGATGAAAATCACTCCATTAAACGACAAGGTAGGGGATGCACCACCGGCGCAAAAATGAATTCCGCGAGAACACAGTCATAGGATTATCAAATTCATCACGAATGATAGCTTGATAGGATATCCAAGCTATTTTTATCGATATAAAATCAGTTAAATATCTTTATGCCGTGTTTTTATCCGAGCCTGCTGAGTCTGCCTCTCCACCTGCTCCACCCTCTTCCGGATCATCTTCTGCCGCATCATCATCATCCGGAATTTCGCCCTGTTCTGCCTGTTTCTGGCGCTTGCGATAGGTACGAATAGCAACCGGGATACTGACCAGATAGCCGGTCAGGAACAGCGCCAGCGTGGCCCAGGGTGTGTTGACCAGAAAGGCGGCGAACAATCCTACGCCAAGCAGGAACGGCAGAACAAAACGAGCCGGAATGCGCCCTTTCTTGAACGCGAAGGTCGGCACCTTGCTGACCATGAGAACCGATACGCCGGCAAGGAAGAGAGTTACAAAGGCCGGATGGGAAAACAGACTGGCATCCGTCACGAAGGACATGACGAGTGGCAAAAGCACAAGCCCGGCGGCCATGGGTGCGGGAACACCGACAAAGAAATTCTCCGCCCATTTCGGGGGCGGCGCATCCAGTGCCGTGTTGAACCGCGCCAGCCGCAATGCACAGCAGACGGCATAGAGCATCACCGGGCCCCAACCGAACGGGTCGGCTGACTGCATCGTCCAGAAATACAGGACCATCGCCGGGGCAACGCCAAAACTCACGACATCGGAGAGCGAGTCCAGTTCGGCGCCAAACTTGCTGGAGCTTTTGAGCAACCGTGCCATACGACCATCAAGACCGTCAAAAACAGCCGCCAGTGCAACCGCGAAGGCCGCCGCTTCCCATTGCGCCTGCTGGGCAAAACGAATCGCCGTCAGGCCGGCGCAAAGCGCTGCAACGGTGAGCATGTTCGGGATCAGCACATTGATCGACATGCCTCGTAAGGGTCGACGGCCAGTCATATCAGCGAACCTCTGCGGTGCGCTGCTTCTCACGCGACTTCAGGTCGGCCAGCACCGTCTCGCCCGCAATCGCCCGCTGCCCGACAGAGACCAGGGGGTTCACCCCCTTCGGCAGATAGACATCAACACGGCTGCCGAAACGGATCATGCCGATGCGCTGACCGGTCACAACCCGCTGATTATCCTCAAGATCACAAAGAATCCGCCGCGCAACCAGACCAGCGATCTGAACAAACGCCACTTCCTTGCCCGAATCGGTCTCAAGCAGGATCGACTGCCGTTCGTTGTCCTCGCTGGCCTTGTCAAAGGAAGCATTCAGAAACGCCCCCGGACGATAGGCCAGACGTTTGACCACACCTTCAACCGGTGCCCGGTTCACATGGACATCGAAAACATTCATGAAAACGGCCACGCGTGTCAGCGCCTCATTCCCCATATCCAGCTCGGGCGGCGGCGCGGCCGCGACAATCGACTGGACAACCCCGTCAGCCGGGCTGATCACCAGGCCGTCACGTTCCGGCGTGTGCCGGTCGGGATCACGGAAGAAATAGATACACCAGATGGTCAGTACGAGACCGAGCCAGCCCAGCGGCTCCCATACAAGCCCCCCGAGGAGCACGGAAACGATCGCAAACAGGACAACAAACGGCCAGCCCTCGCGATTGATAGGCACCAGAACAGACTTGATCGTATCCATGTTACGTCCTCGATTATCGAATCAGGGTTTGGTCACACCTACAGATGGTGTGAAATGCTGCCAGGTCAATTTGCCGTGGGCAGCGTGAAAATCTGTCCGGGATAAATCAGGTCCGGATTGCCGATCTGATCATCATTTGCCCGGAATATATCGACAAAGCTGAAACCCGACCCATAGGTACGCCGGGCAATGCGCCAGAGGCTGTTCCCGGGCTGCACAATAACAAACGAGCCTTCCGGAAGATCCGAAATCGGCGCGGCGCGGGCAAACGGTATTTCCAGACGGGAGCGAACGGCCCCACCCTCGGCAACCTGGTCAACACGAAGTTTGTACGTTCCCGGCGGAATCGGCTGTTGCGGCGTTACGGCCCACTGACCGTCGCTCCGGCCTTCCGATGAGCCGACGAACTTGTTATCCAGGTACAACTGGACACGGGCACCTTCCGGCACCTGTCCCTGAATATTAAGCTCACCCTTGTCATTGTAATCAATCGAGTCGAGCGAGAGATCGCCTGACCGCACACCTTCTTTCGGCCCCTGCAGTATTTTCGCCTGACCACCCGGCTCCCGGGACAGTTCAACAACAACAGGATTTTCTACAGATGTGGGAGATGCACCGGCAGAACCGGTTTCGCCACCCTTTATCCTTGCAACGTCACCAGTCTGCGGTGTTGCCTGCCTCTCCGTAACGGCGGCAGTCCCGGACCGGCGTTTGTCACCCTCAGTATCCCTGCTGTCCTTCGGAACCACCACAACCCCGGAAGATTCCGAGCTCACAGACGCACCCGAGGGTGCTGGAATCGACATGACAACAACTGTTTCCGAGTTCTGGCGCTGACCGTCATCCGTCGTAGCCGATAACGACAGCTGGCGGTTGCCGGGTGCCAGCGGCTTGTCCGGCACAAATACCCATTCACCACGCTGATCCGCCGTTACCTTGCCAATAACTTTATCATCATCACGGATTTCAACTGAAGCGCCCGGCGCGGCGCGACCCGCCATAACGGCATCACCTTTCGGATTGACCCGAACGATATCATAGCTGGGTGGCGGCGGATCCTGCGGCTTCTCTGTTACGGTTTCAGACGGTTTCGGCATTACCCCGCTGCCGGTGGCATCCGGGTTCGTTGCGCCGACGGTCTGCTCAGACGCCGAAGACGGGGAGCCGGTATCGCCGGCCGGGGCGGGCACCGCCTTTGCAGGTTGCGGACTTTCCACCGGCGCATCTGCCACATCGTTCCCGGTTTCCCGAAAATTGAGCAGCAGGGCGATGATGATCGCGACAAGTCCAATGACAGCCAGATAAATCGTAGGACGCAAGGCCCGAACTCCGACAACTAAGTACTACCCGAGACTACAGGCTTGATCGGAAGCACGCAAATTCTGACATACTTCTGCAGGTTGTGAGCCCCGAGACATGCGGTATTCTGAACCATACAACCAGTGGATTAACAGCGACAACCGAACCGGAAGAAGCGCATGAGCACAAAATCTGACTCGCCTGTCTGGGATTTTCCGACCCGGCTTTTCCACTGGCTTCTGGCGGCCCTGGTTGCCTTCTCATGGTACAGTGCCGAGTTCAGCACCTCGCTCGATGCACGGGAGTGGCATGCCTACAGCGGATATGCCATCTTCGGACTGGTGATATTCCGCCTTATCTGGGGCGTTTTCGGCGGACGATATGCCCGCTTCCAAAATTTCCTGCGAGGCCCGCGCGCCATCGCTGACTATCTCCGGGGACAGAACCGGGAAACTTTGTCGAGAGGTCATAATCCGCTTGGCGCGCTCTCGGTTGTTGGGCTGCTTCTGGTATTGCTGGTCCAGACGATAACGGGACTGATGTCGAACGATGATATTCTGTTTGAAGGCCCGCTGTTCCATCTGGTTGACAAGGAGACCAGCGACCTTATGACCACCATCCATCATTACAGCTGGTCGGTTCTGCAGGTCCTCATCGTCATCCACCTGCTCGCCGTTCTGGCCTATCTGGTCCTCCGGCGCGACAATCTGATCACCCCGATGATTACCGGCAGGAAAGCCGGGCAGTCGCCGGATGATGGTCCACCCGTCACCATGTCGTTACAGCGTGTCATTGCTGCTGTACTCACCGCTGCCGCCATCACATGGCTGATTACCGGCTATCTGTAACAAGGATTTCCAATGCCTGATATTAACTCAATCTGCGTTTTCTGCGGCGCCAGGACCGGCAACAGGCCTGTCTGGACGAAAGCTGCCAGCGATCTTGGCAAGGCGATGGCGGAACGGGACATCACCCTTGTCTATGGCGGGGGAAGAATTGGAATCATGGGCGAGATTGCCCGGCATGCAAAGGATAACGGCGGGCGTGTTGTCGGTATTATTCCGGATTTTCTGGAACAGACCGAAGTGGGTAACCAGAACTGTGATGAGTTGATCGTCGTCGACAGCATGCATGAGCGCAAACAGCTGATGACCGAGCGTTCCGACGCATTTGTCGTGATGCCCGGCGGCATCGGCAGCCTTGAGGAATTCTTCGAGGTTCTGACCTGGCGAACTCTGAAACTTCACGACAAGCCCATTATCGTCGTTGATATCGACGGCTGCTGGAGCCCGCTCGCTGCTCTGATTGACTCCCTCATCGCAGACGGATTCGCCGGTGCGGAAACCCGGCAGGCGATGGAAGTTGTCACCTCGATCGAAGACCTTATGGTCTGTCTTGAAAAAGCGTCTTCCAGTAAAGCGTTTGATGCCCGGAAAACCTGAGCCCGGTTACTCCGCAACCGGAGATATTGAGCGACGGCGAATACTGGCGCTGATTGCCGTGCCGCTGATATCCGCCGGTTACGGATGGTATCTCGCATCCGGCACGGACATCGAACTTTACCAGTATTCAAAATCACTTGCGAGTTACGACTACCGGCAGCATCTCGGACTCAGCAAGCGGTTCCTGCTGCAGTACGGTCACATGATTTTCCTGTTCAGCCTGCTGGTCTGTACAAAGTACCTTTGTACCGGCAACTGGTTTTCCGGGCGCCAGTCTGCGGTAATCACGACCGGGGCCGCCTACACTGTTCCGGTCTTCATCTTCCATTTTCCGTTGCTGTATTTCATAGCCGCAATCATCGGGCATGATCCGGCAAGCGATGCCAGCCAGACCCTGCTGCTCGTACTGACAACGATCAGCAGCATTCTGGCCGGCAAGGCCTGTATGATGATAAAACCCCGTTTTGACGGGATAAAGCGGCGTTATCTTGACCGCATCAACCAGCGGGCCAACCCGGCAGCCCCGGATTCGGGTTCACCGGTCCGGGCAGATGCCATGACGATGACACAGACCCACAGCGATGTGATGAACATCGTCAAGATTCTTGCGATGGCGGCAATCGTGCTTGGTCATTTCAGCTTTGATGTCTTTTCTGTCTGGCGAATTCCGGGCTTTGACGGCAATGCCCCGCGCTTTGCCGTCCCGGTTTTCTTCATGATCTCCGGATATTTTGCCATGATGTCGCTGGACCGGACCGTCGGCAATGTGACCAAGGTCGTCCTGAAGCGATACTGGAGTCTGGTTTATCTGGTTGTCCCCATGCTGCTGCTGACGCCGGTACTGGATGCCGTCGGGTTCGCTCTCGACCCCGGTCTGTATGACCGCGTGGTCTATTTTGATATTGAGAAAGGCCGCCTGCCCGCCCTGCTTTCAGGTGCCGATGCCTTTTGGCGCCTGCCGTTCACCTGGGCCACATCGCTGCTTTATCTGAATGAAATCTGGCTGTTCAATCTGGCCGGGGTAAATCCGTTGCTTGGCGGCGTTCACAGCTTCTCGAACGAGGCATTCTGGTTTTTGTGTTACCTGATGCCGTTTCAGCTGATCCTGATTATCGCCCGGCTCGCCTCCGGCCGGGGCAAATGGATCGGCCTGATCATGGTTGCTGCAGTCTGTGGCCCCCCACTGCTGTTGCTCGCGCCATTGTTCTTCTCGGGCAGCCTTGCCTACCTCATTCACAAACACTGGTAGGCGCAGTTGCGGAACCGGCTGCGGTTGGGTATGTTCCGCCCCGCCGACGCGGTGGTGGGCACACCCCTGCGCGCCGGATTCTTTTCCTTATCCTAACCAGCATTTTGGAGACTGAATTCATGGGCAAGATAGCGGTCAAGACTCCGGTCGTCGAACTCGACGGCGACGAGATGACCCGGATTATCTGGCAGTTCATCAAGGACAAACTGATCCTGCCATATCTGGATATCGACCTTAAGTACTACGATCTGGGCGTTGAGCATCGCGATGCGACAGACGATCAGGTCACCATCGACTCTGCCAACGCCATCAAGGAGTATGGCGTCGGTGTGAAATGCGCCACCATCACGCCTGATGAAGGGCGCGTTGAAGAGTTTGGCCTGAAGAAAATGTGGCGGTCGCCGAACGGCACGATCCGCAACATTCTCGGTGGAACGATTTTCCGCCAGCCGATTGTGATTTCAAACGTCCCGCGTCTTGTCCCGGGCTGGACCCAGCCGATTGTTATCGGTCGTCATGCCTTTGGTGACCAGTACCGCGCAACCGACATGAAATTTTCGACACCCGGTCGCCTGATCATGCGTTTCGAGCCGGATGACGGTTCCGATGCGATTGAGCATGAAGTGTTCAAGGCAGAAGAGCCCGGCATTGCCATGACCATGTACAACCTTGATGAATCCATCCGTGGTTTCGCACGGGCCTGCATGAATTACGGCCTCAACCTCGGCTGGCCGGTATATCTGTCCACCAAGAACACCATCCTGAAGACCTATGACGGTCGCTTCATGGATCTGTTCGAAGAGGTCTATCAGACGGAATTCAAGGACGCCTTTGCTGAAAAGGGCATCACCTATGAACATCGCCTGATTGACGACATGGTTGCCTGCGCCATGAAATGGAGCGGCGGTTATGTCTGGGCCTGCAAGAACTATGACGGTGACGTGCAGTCCGATACAGTGGCACAGGGCTTCGGCTCACTTGGCCTGATGACCTCTGTTCTGATGACTCCGGACGGCAAGACCGTCGAAGCCGAGGCCGCACACGGAACAGTGACACGTCATTTCCGCCAGCATCAGCAGGGCAAGGAAACCTCGACCAACCCGATTGCGTCGATCTTTGCCTGGTCACGCGGTCTTGCCCATCGCGGCAACTTCGACAACACCCCGGATGTGGTGAAGTTCGCGGAAACTCTCGAAGATGTCTGCATCAAGACGGTGGAAGCCGGTTTCATGACCAAGGATCTTGCGCTGCTGATCGGCGACAAGACCCCCTGGCTGACAACCCAGCAGTTCCTCGACAAGATCGACAGTGGCCTGAAAGCTCGCATGAGCTGATTGCGCTTCTGTAAAGAAAGCCGGAAACGGCCCGCCCGGACATCCGGTCGGGCCGTTTTCATATCTGCGCCAGGGGTTTGCGGGACATCAGACAAAATGAAAGGGCGCAGCCTGTGACTGCGCCCCTCCGGTAATCCTGGCGTAATGCTGTCAGTCGTCGGAAGAAGGCATATCGTCTTCATCCTGACCGCCCGGACCGGCCATCATCGCTTCAGAGATCAGACCGGCATTGGCCCGGATTTTCTGTTCGATGCTGTTGGCAACTTCCGGGTTTTCCTTCAGGAAACGTTTGGCATTCTCACGGCCCTGACCGATACGCTGGCTGTCATAGCTGAACCAGGCACCTGATTTTTCAACGATGTTTGCAGCGACACCGAGATCCAGCAGCTCACCGGTTTTCGAGACCCCTTCGCCATACATGATGTCGAATTCAATGACCTTGAACGGCGGGGCCATCTTGTTCTTCACCACCTTGACCCGGGTCTGGTTGCCGACCACTTCATCGCGGTCCTTGATCGCACCAATACGCCGGATATCAAGACGGACCGAAGAGTAGAATTTCAGTGCGTTACCGCCTGTCGTGGTTTCCGGGCTGCCGAACATCACGCCAATTTTCAGGCGGATCTGGTTGATGAAGATAATCGTGGTTTTCGAGCGCGAGACAGATCCCGTCAGTTTGCGCAGCGCCTGGCTCATCAGACGGGCCTGCAGGCCGACATGGCTGTCGCCCATCTCGCCTTCCAGCTCGGCCCGCGGCACAAGTGCCGCCACGGAGTCGACTACCAGCACATCAATTGCACCGGAACGCACCAGCGTATCGGCGATCTCCAGTGCCTGCTCCCCGGCATCCGGCTGCGAGATCAGCAATTCCTCGATATTGACCCCGAGTTTGCGGGCATAGCCCGGGTCGAGGGCATGTTCCGCATCGACGAAAGCACAGGTACCGCCAAGCTTCTGGGCCTCGGCGACCGCATGCAGTGCAAGTGTCGTCTTGCCCGAACTTTCCGGACCATAGATTTCAACAATCCGGCCCCGCGGCAGACCACCGATACCGAGGCCGATATCAAGGCCGATAGAGCCGGTCGAGACCACCTCGATATCAACAGAGTCCTGTGAGCCGAGCTTCATGATCGAGCCCTTGCCGAATGCCCGCTCAATCTGGGCGACGGCGGCGTCGAGTGCCTTGTTCTTGTCCATATCGTCCTTGCCTATAAGGCGCAGTGCAGCCTGCGACATAATCCGGTCTCCCTTATTTCATAGCGATATCAGTGGCGCAATGCAGCCATATGTACATGGTTTGTTCTTACTGTAAATAGCCTTTATTAAGCTTCTGTTTTAAAATGATAAAATTGGAAATGTTTATCTTACGTTCCTGTCCCGGGGAACGGAATCGGCATTCCCGACCCGGAGATATTACCAGTAAAAACAGTCGCTGATTCGACCCTGTCAGCCGCCGGTCGCGACTTCTTTCACCTTTGTCGCCAGTTCATTGAGGCTGAAGGGCTTGGGCAGGAAATGTATCTGGTTATCGCCACCGAAATCTCCCCGGATGGTTTCTTCCGAGTAGCCGGAGATCATGATGACTTTCATGTTTGGCCGGTCCTCGCGAATCAGCCGGATCAGCGTCGGACCGTCCATGCCGGGCATCATGACATCCGAGATAATGATATCGATATTGATCTTGGCGTTGTTCAGAACCTCGATCGCCCCTTCACCGCTGGTCGCCTCCAGCACCGTATAGCCCTTGTTTCGCAGGGCACGGGCACCGAACATGCGCACCGCGTCCTCATCCTCGACCAGCAGCACATTCCCCCTGCCGGTCAGGTCGGTCACAGGTGCCGCCTGTTTGCGCCGCTGCGCCGGCCGGGCGGTCTCGTCGCCATAGACCGGCAGCAGAATGGTGAAAGTTGTCCCCTTCCCGACCTCTGACTCGACAAAGATATAGCCACCGGTCTGGCGAATGATCCCGTAGACGGTGGACAGCCCCAGCCCCGTCCCCGCCCCGACATCCTTGGTCGAGAAGAAGGGTTCAAAGATGCGCCCGAGATTTTCCGGGGAAATACCACTGCCATCATCCGCAACCTCGATGCGGATATAATCCCCCGGCGGGATGGCATCACCACCACGGCGAATCTGGCGATCATAGGAGACCGATGACGAACGGACGCTGACCGAACCGCCTTCCGCCATGGCATCGCGGGCATTGACCACAAGGTTGATCACGACCTGATCGAGCTGCCCCGGATCAACCCGTACCAGCCCGTTCTCGACCTCGTTGCGGATATCCAGCGCGATATGGTCACCGATCAGGCGTCGCAGCAGGCTGCTGAGTTCGCTCAGCGACTCCGCGACATCGACGATCTTCGGTTCCATCTTCTGCTTGCGGGAAAACGCCAGTAACTGACGGACCAGATTGGCTGCCCGGTTGGCATTCTGCTTGATCTGCATGATATCCGCGAACGATGGATCCCCGGCACTATGGCGTTGCAGCAGCAGATCGCAGAAACCGATCATCGCCGTCAGCAGGTTATTGAAATCATGAGCAACCCCGCCGGCCAGCTGGCCCATGGACTGCATTTTCTGGGCCTGGGCGAACTGGACTTCGAGATTTTTCTGCTCCGTCGCATCCATGACATGAGCGACCATGCCGTCGGTATCACCTTCCGCATCAAAACGCGGGCTGATCCGGAAGATGGCTGTGCGGTCGTTCTCACCCAGCAGCCGTGCTTCAAACTCCGCCCCGCGGGCGGAACCCATCAGCATCTTGGACAGCCGGGCGTTCAGCAAATCCCTGTCATCTGCCGCCACGAAGGAGCCGAGCGGGCGGTCCGCCAGCTTGTCCTGTTCAGCCCCGACAATCCGTGAGAAAGCGGCATTCGCCTCCTCGATCTCGCCGGACGGGGTCAGCTCGGCAATACCGATCGGCGAGCGCTCAAAGAAGGCATCAAGGCGGCTTTGAGCCTGCCGCAAGGCAAGCTGCATTTCCTCGGTCTCGGAGGATTCCTTGAGCACCAGCACGCGAAACAGCGGCGAGCGGTCACCGCCGATATCGAACCGGTTCACAATCACAGAGGCCTCGAAAGGCGAATGTTCCTCCATCGCGAAGGAGACCCGCCCCCGGCGTTCCTGTTCATCCGTCCAGGCCGCCGGATCGAACAGCCCCTCCGGGTCGCGGAACACGAAATGCTGCAACCGTGCCCGCCCGGCCTGCAAATCCCTGCCATCTCCCAGCCAGTCATTCATGACCCGGTTGGAAAACAGCATCTGCCCCCCCTTGCCGGAGACGAAGATACCCGCCGGCAGGCCATCAAGAAACTCAACCGCACGGTCTGCTTCCTGAACTGCCAGATCGCGGGCTGCCGCCAGTTCCGTCAGGTCGTCGAGCCGCCAGTGCCGCATTCCGTCCGGACCGGCTTCAACTTCAATCCGCACCATCAGGGTCTTCTGGTCAGCGCAGATCAGCTGCATCTCTCCCTTGCCGAAATCATCCGCATCACGAAGATCTGCCGCAATTTTGCGTGACGCGTCATCGGCGGCAAGATCGGTCAGGCGCAAGGGAATATCAGACAGGTTCACACCCTGAAACTGGCCGCGCGAGGCCAGAATCACACCGTCCGGGCCGCTGATCATGGCCACATCTCCGGCAATCTTTCCAAGTGCCACCTGAAAGTGCTGGCGCTGTAATGCGGCATGCATCCGCTGTTCTGTCAGGACCGACAGGGCAAGCATGCAGAACCCGGCCACGACAACAGCAACCGCCCCTGCCATACCGGCAAACTGGCTGGTAGCGGCGGCAACAATCAGCGTAATGATGATGATTCCGGCGGAAAGCCGATAATCCTTCAGGGTCACGATGGCATTTTGCCTTTCAAGCGGAACACATAGCCGATGATCTCGGCCACCGCCTGATAGTGCTCTGTCGGAATCTCCTGATCAATCTCTACCGTCGCATAAAGTGCGCGCGCCAGCGGCGGGTTTTCAATAATCGCGACTTCGTTCTCATTCGCGATCTCACGGATCCGCAGGGCAACCTCGTCCATCCCCTTGGCGACGCAGAGCGGTGCCGCCATCTGGTCGAGGTCATATTTCAGCGCAACCGCATAGTGGGTCGGGTTGGTGATCACCACCGTGGCATTCGGCACCGCCTGCATGATCCGCTGGCGTGCCCGTTCCATCCGGATGGACCGCAGCCGGCCTTTGACATGCGGATCACCTTCCGACTGTTTCTGCTCGTCCTTGACCTCCTGCTTCGACATGCGCAGCGACTTGATATGCTCATAGCGCTGGTACATGAAATCGACCGCCGCCACGACCGCCATGACCGACAGCACGCTCAGGATCAGCAGAATAGCCAGCCAGTGCAGTTCCTGCAGAATAGCAGACGCCGGGCGATCCGGCATTCCCATGATCGTATCGACCTGCGGAATCATCACGATGATCCCGATGACCGTCACAATCGCAAGCTTCAGGATACCTTTGGCAAACTCCACCAGCGAGCGGGCAGAGAACATCCGCTTGGCGCCCCCAATCAGGCTGATCTTGCTCAGCTTCGGCTTCATTTTCTCGGTGGTCAGCAGCGGGCCTTCCGTCATGACCAGGCTGACCACGACGGAGAATACCATCACCATGCCCATCGGAATCAGCAGAATCAGGCCGATCGTCGCGAGCGTCTCGACAAAAATGCCCTCAATCGCGGACAATGTCGTCGACATGGTATGCGGCTGATAGATGAATTTCTGCAGGGGCTCGGCAATCGCGCGGGTCAGGAAAGGGCCCATCAGGCCGATGGTCAAAGCCAGCGCCAGCAGGGTGAACCAGGTTTTCACCTCGGTCGAATTGACCACCTGCCCCTTGTTACGGGCATCAGCCAGCCGCTTGCTGGTCGGCTCTTCGGTTTTTTGTGACTGGTCTGTATCGTCAGCCATGCCTGCCCTCAGATCCGCAACAGCATAATGAGACCTTCTTCGAAATAAGCGAGGAAAGTATACATCATTATCGGCAGAGATACCGCCAGAACCGACAAACCAAGCAGAATCTGGATCGGCAGACCGATAAAGAACACCTGCATCTGCGGCATCAGGCGCGACAGCAGTCCCAGACCGACATAAAACGTGACGCCGGAGACCACCACCGGCGACGCAATCCGCATGGCCACTTCAAAGCTCTCCATCACCTTGTAGGCAAAGACATCGGAAAAATTCCCCATACTGAACAGTGCCCCCGGCACCATCACCGTATAGCTGTCATAAATCGCATTCAGCATGAGGTGGTGCAGGTCGGTCACGAAAATCAGCACCATGCCGATATTGGTCAGAAAGGTCGCATAGACCGAAGACTGCTGAACGGCGATAGGGTCAAAGATGAGCGCGTTTGCCGCACCCGCGTGATAGGCAATCACCGTACCTGCCGTGGTCAGCGTGCCGACCAGCACCCGGATCAGCCCGCCCAGAAAGGCACCGACAAACACCTCGCTGACGACAATCTTCAGCAATGCGGCAGGTGCCCCCGGTTCGGGTGGCAGGATGGGGCCGATAACCGGTGTCAGGATCAGCGCAATCATGATCACCAGCGCCAGACGGATACGGGGCGAGACGTAGATATCACCAAAACCCGGCATCAGCATGATGGCCGTGCCAAACCGGGCAATGATCAGGACAAAGGCATAAACGCTACCACTGAGGAAGGCATCAAGCGACATGCCGGCAATCCGCCGCTAGTTGATGGCGATAATTCGATCTGCAATGCGCAGCGCGAATTCTGACAGGGTAGTCAGCATGAACGGCAGGAAAATGACCAGCGAGACAAAGATCGCCAGAATTTTCGGGACAAAGGTCAGGGTCATTTCCTGAATCTGTGTCAGCGCCTGAAACAGTGCGATAATCAGGCCAATTGCGAGGGAGATCGACATGATCGGCGCACCGACCGTGATCAGAACGATGATGGCTTCCCGACCGACATCAAGGACTTCTGTCTGATTCAACCGTCGCTCACTTCGAGCCGGTCAGACCGGCATCTTGATAATTTCGTTATAGGCTTCGATCACCTTATCACGAACCGCGACAACTGTCTGGAGGGATAATTCAGCGCTGGCAACAGCGGTCACCACCTGACCCAGATCGGCCGTGCCCTGCACCGCCATGGCGGATTGTGCCTCGGCGGCCCGGCTGGTTCCGACCACATCCTGGGCGGCGTTCTTCACCAGATCCGCAAAGCCGCGGACCGGCGGAGCACCGGCAGTCGGCGCATTCTGCCCCTGATTGTTCTTCAGGGTCTGCTGGTAGGCGGACAGTGCACTATTGATGCTGACAGTCATGGTTCAAATTGCTCCGGTTCGGGATCAGCGCAGGATATCGATGGTTTTACGCAACATTGAGCGTGATGAGTTGATCACGTTCAGATTGGCTTCATAGCTTCGCTGCGCTTCACGAATATCATTCATTTCAATCAGCGAATTCACGTTCGGCACCTTCACATAGCCGTCTTCATCAGCGGCCGGATGGCCGGGAATGAACTTCTGGCCGAATTCACCGCTCTGAACACCGATCTTGTCGACCTTAACCCGGTCAACACCCAGCTCGCGGTCCATAACATTCTTGAAGGTGATGGTCTTGCGGCGATAGGGGTCGTCGCCCTTGAAGCGCGGCAGCGAATCAGAGTTCGCAATATTTTCAGACGAGACCCGCATGCGGGTGGTCTGCGCGCGCATGCCGGACGCGGAGATGTGGAGCGTTTTAAGCAGATCGTCCATTGTTTACCCCTATCTTCCCCGGCCAATCGCGATTTTGAACATATTGTGATATTTCGAGTAAAGCTGTGTGACCAGTTCATGGTCCATCTGAGTCTGGCCGACCTTGATCAGCTGTTCCTCAAGATTGACACCATTACCGTCAGGCGAGGTTTCATAACGCTTGCGCAGTTCGTTCGATTCGAAGGAGTCATTCGCGTTGCGCGGGCCTTCGATATGGTTTTCGCGGGTAACAGACACAGGAATGCGCGCCTGTACCTTGCCGATTTCTTCCCGGAAGGTGAAGGCTTTGAGATCGCTGCCAACATAGTTGGGCGAATCGGCGTTGGCGACGTTCCGGGCGAGAACGGACTGGCGCTGCGAGAGCCATCCCATTTTCTTTTTCATCATCGATATGAGCGGCGCATCATTTGAAAACATCAGACTGTCGGCCTTTCACCCCTGCTCCGGTGTTCGCATATTGTTACCGGAGTCCTTAACGAAGGATGAATCGTTCTTCATTTTTTAACCAATAGAGTAAATTTTAACAGTCTTCCGGTAGGGTTTTGTTAACCAATAGCGAACATAAGCTGTTTCTGGATATTATCGCCGGGTTAATGGTTTGGCAGTCCGTGACAAGAATTTGACGAACGCAGAGGAGCGGCGGCTGGCCGTTGCCGTTCGCCATGATGGCGGCGCGGCAGAGGCACCGACGGTCGTTGCGTCCGGCCGGAACGCAATTGCGGAACAAATTCTCAATCTGGCATTTGCGAACGGCATCCCGGTTCGTGAAGACGCCGATCTGGCAGAAATTCTCGCAGCAATCGAGATTGAAGCCGAATTGCCCGTCGAATGCTGGGCCGCGATTGCCGAAGTACTGGCCTTTGTGTATCGCGCAAACGGTCAGTGGAATGACATACTTGCTGCCGCACGCGAGCGTGAGGCGGCGCTGGAAAATGGACAGGCTGAATGCTGAACACGGTTATGCAGGAAACACTGAGCCGCGCCGAGCAGGCGCTGATGCGTGCCCGTGGCGGGGTTCCGGTTGAACTGGCCAGCTTTGACGAGGATGTCAGCCGGCTCTGCGAACTGGCAAAACAGGCAGATCTCGCAGACCGGGCGATGATCGCGATGGGTTTGCAGAAACTCGACAACGTTCTGGGGGAACTTGAGGACACTTTGCGCACGATAGCCGGCAACAGCCGGTTTACAGCCGGCCACTGACCGCGCAAAGTCCGGCCATGGAAGTCGGCACCTACATACGGTTTGTTTTCGCCCTCGCCTTTGTCCTCGGTCTGATTGGACTGATGGCCTGGGTGGCGCGTCGCTATGGTCTGGGGACCATCACATCCAGCCGCAAGGCAGCCGGAAAGCGGCTTTCGGTCAGCGAGGTCATGCAGGTCGACGGACGGCGACGACTGGTTCTGGTCCGCCGCGATGATACCGAGCATTTGATTCTTCTGGGGGCAACGACAGATACCGTGATCGAGCGCGACATCCCCGCCCCCGACTTCAGCGAAGACCTGAAACAGGCGACAAAGGCCGCCATCGCAGAAGGTCAGAAAAAATGAGCCGCCTTTTCCGCCTCTTTCTGCCGCTCTGCATCGCGGGTTTCATTGCCGCAACGCCGGCATTCGGGCAAAGCTTCACCTTCGATACAGGCGGCGACAGCGCCGATGCAACAAGCCGGATCATCCAGCTTGTCGCCCTGCTGACGGTCCTCAGTCTGGCACCGTCGATCCTCATCATGATGACCTCCTTCACACGGATCGTGGTCGTCCTGTCCTTTTTGCGCCAGGCCATCGGCACGCAAAGCTCTCCCCCGAACACGGTTATTGTCTCGCTGGCCCTGTTCCTGACCGCCTTTGTCATGGCACCGACACTGGAAGAAGCCTGGAATTCCGGAATTGCCCCCTATGTGGATGGCCAGATCAGCGAAGAACAGGCGTTCGCCCGCACCGTGGCACCGGTCAAACGCTTCATGCTGACCCATGTCCGTGATCAGGATCTGCGCCTGTTCATGGACATGTCCGGTGGGCAGCCGCCTGCAGCGTCCGAAGACACACCGCTTCAGGTCCTGATCCCGGCTTTCATGATCAGTGAGCTCAAGCGGGCTTTCGAAATTGCGTTCCTGCTGTTCGTTCCCTTCATCATCATCGATATGGTGGTCGCCTCCGTGCTGATGTCGATGGGGATGATGATGCTGCCGCCGATCATCATTGCCCTGCCCTTCAAGCTGATCTTCTTCACCCTGATCGATGGCTGGTATCTGGTTGCCGGGTCGCTGGTTCAAAGCTTTACCGGACAAATACCCGGTGGCGGCGGCTGACCGCCGCATGAAGCTTCGTCCGCCCTGCGCGCAGGAACGGGATATACTGACCGCGATCTGCATGAGATCAAAGGCATACTGGGGCTATGACGACCTGTTCATGGCCCGGTCTGTCCCTGTCCTGACGGTAACCGGCGAGATGATCGCTTCCGGTCTGGTACTGGTTCTGGCAGATCATCAAAATCATCCTGCCGGGGTTGCCGCGCTTGAGACAACAGACCGCCCGGACTGGCTCGAACTCGCCCTGTTCTTCATTGACCCGGTCTGTATCGGACAGGGCGGCGGGCGGATACTTTTCGACGGAATCACCCGTCTGGCGCGCCGGCGGGATGCGGCCATGCTGAAAATTCTCGCTGATCCGAATGCCGTTCCTTTCTATGAACGCATGGGATGCGAGACCAGAGGCGACGTGCCGTCAGAGGTCATTCCGGATCGCCGTCTGCCGCTTTGCCTGTTCAACCTTGCTCAGGCAGGCGGGGCTGAACTGTAATAGTGCCAGCAGAGCCGGGCGACGACGCTTCGCCAGGGTCGCCAGACCTCACCTATGGCCAGCATTTCCTTGCGTGCCGGGCGTTCTTCAAGACCCTTCAGCCGCTGCAGTCCGACAACAACCGCCAGATCATCGACCGGCCAGATATCCGGCCGGCGATGAGCAAACAGCAGATAAACCTCTGCGGTCCAGCGCCCGATCCCCTTGATGCGGGTCAGTTCTGCGATTGCGGCTTCATCCTCAAGATGTGCGATGCGCCGAAAGCTAAGCTGTTTTGCCAGCACAGCGGTGGCCAGTTCGCGCACATAGACAACCTTCTGCCGACTCATCCCGACCGCGCGCATTCCCGTATCATCCAGCGCCAGCATCGCCTGCGGATCAAGGCCGTCGGTCGCCGTCTCCAGCCGCCCGATAATGGCCCGGGCCGACGCCACCGAAACCTGTTGCGCGACAATTGCGCGCACCAGCGTCGGAAAGCCCGCCGGTCGCGCCCGCATCGGGGGTACGCCGACAGCGGCATAGGCCCGGGCAATATCCGGATCCTGTGACGAAAGGTCAGCCAGCGCCTGTTGCATCACGGGTCGTGTCAGACGGATCAAATCATTAGCCTCCGGGGCGCAAAAGCCGTATCCAGAACAGGTGTTGGACGGAAAGTACGGATCATGCAGCTCGCGACCTACAATATCCAGTTTGGCCTCGGCAAAGACGGTGAAATTGATATCGACCGCATCGCCAGAGAGCTGAATAATGCCGATATCATCGCCCTGCAGGAAGTGGAGCGGTTCTGGGACCGCTCTCTCAATCTGGATGAAGTGAAGGAAATCGCCGAGCTGTTTCCCGACCATTATTATGTCTACGGGCCGGGGATTGATCTGAATGCAGGCTATCGCAGCGCCCGCAGGGCGCTGGTCAGCCGGCGCAAGCAATTCGGCAATATGATCCTGAGCCGCTATCCGATTCTGTCATCACGCAATCACCTGCTGTATCACCGCGTCGAGGACCCGGCGAAACTGACAATCCAGCGCGCCGCAATCGAAGCCACGATCATGACCGAGCTGGGTGCCCTGCGTATCCTCTCGACCCATCTCTCCCACTCCTCTGCCGCCGACCGCGAACGCCAGATCCGTCAGTTGCAGCAACGGCTGGCCGACGGGGTTGCAGAACGGGGTGTTCTGACCGGTGATCCCGGGGCCGGATACTGGAAACGTGATCCGCAGCCAGCCCCTTTCAGTGATCAGTACATCGTCATGGGTGATTTCAACCTGACGCCGGGTTTTCCGGAATATCAGATGCTGACAGACAAGACATCGCGGGCACCGCTGGTCGACCTTGCCGTCGCTACCGGCCAGGACGGCCCGTCGGGCTGGACCTGCGAGGAGGAGGATGGCCGCAACCGGATTGATTACGTGTTTTGCAGCCCCGGCCTTGTTTCGCGTGTCACCTCCCTGCATGTCGATCACGCGGCGACCGGCTCTGATCATCAGCCGGTCTTTGCCACGCTGTCACTCCTGGCAAGCTGACAACCGGCCCGCCGGGCGATGATCAGCGAATTTGTCGACAGCCTGCGCTGCCACTGTCCCCGCCGGTTCCGCCGGTTCGGTTTTCACCGGGAACTGGCGGCAATCCATGCCCGGCGACAGCGCTGCAAGACAGCCTGGCAGCCACATGAACAGAACTGTCACCAGGTCATAGCTGACCACGCACCGGGCGGTGATGTGGCCTTGCTGACCGGGGCCGGGCTGTGCTTCGACCTGCCGGCAGAGACATTGCTGACCCGCTACCGGGAACTCTGGCTGGTGGATGTGGCCTTTCATGTCACGGTCCGGCGGCTGGCCCGCCGTAACCCCTCGATAAGACTGATAACCGCTGATCTGACCGGCCTGCTGGCAACCGGTCTGCCGGACAATCTTGCAGAGATTCCGTCTGTCGACCTCTGGCTGGCGGAACCGCGTATTGATCTGGTCGTCTCTTCCAACCTGATGACACAACTGCCACTGCCCTTTCTCGACCGCCTGCCCCGCCTGACGGATCAGGCTGTTCTGAAAACCGCCCTCCATCAGGCGCATCTGGACTGGCTCCGGCAATTTCACTGTCAGACCGTCCTGATCACTGAAACCGGACTTCGCCACAGGACCCTGCCGTCAACGGAATGGGAACAGCGCCCGTCGCCAGTACCCGGACTAACCACCCCTCCGCAACGGAGCTGGACCTGGCAGATTGCCCCGGCGGGCGAGATATCCAGGACAACAGAGGTGGAACTGACGGTCGGCGCCTGGGTGATGGCTACCTGACGCTTGCCCGAACCGGCGTCACGGGTTACCACCCGCCCCTTTTCTGAGGAGCCGCCTGATGACCCCGCCGGTACTGAACACCAGCCGCCTCCGGCTGGAGCCGCTGACAGAACAGCACTTCCCGGCCTTTGCCGCCGTCCTGAAGGATCGGGAAACCATGTCCTATTATCCCCACCCGTTCGACGATATAGCGGTCAAAGGCTGGATTTCACGCAATCTGGATTTCTGGCGCCAGCACAGCTATGGCCGCTTTGCCGTCATACGCCAATCTGACAACCAGTTGCTCGGTGATGCCGGGTTGATGCGCCTGACGGTCAACGAGCAGGAGGTCAATGACATCGGCTGGGTCATACACCGGGACCACTGGGGGTCGGGCTACGCGTCAGAGGCCGCAGCAGCGGTTCGCGATGATGCCTTTGACCGCCTGTCACTCGACGCCCTTCATGCAAACATGCCGGTTGACCACCCGGCATCGCGCAAGGTCGCGGAGCATATCGGCATGGTCGAGATCATGCGCTTCAGCAATCCGAAGAACCGAAATATCGAGACCCATCTGCTGGAACTGACCCTCTCCCGGTACCGGGAGATGACCAGGGGTCAGCCGACCAGTGCCGCCAGATAATCCGGCGGCAGAACACCTCGAACCCGGTCAAGCAGGGGTGATACCTCCGCCGGGATGGCGTCCCCCCTCCAGGCGACATGTCCGTCGGGCCGGACAAGCACATATCTGCTCTGATAGACGGCGGCCATATCCGGATTACTGATTTCAACCACATCAATCTGCATGCCTGTCTGTCCCGCCACCGACAGCAGGTTGTCGGAAGCGGATGCATCCCCGTCAAGACAGAGCAATGTCCAGTCCCGGCCAAACAGATCCAGTGAGCTGCGGCCATCCGGCAGCCAGACATGGGGCGCACGTGCACCCGGACGGGCCGACGGCACAACCACGGCCGGGTCATCCGGCGGCTCCGGCGTGCCGTCTGCGACGACGATCGGAGACGCTGAATAGCGGTAACCCATATGCGTGCCCGCACTGTGGAACTGCCGGCTGAGCCAGCGTATCCGGTCGGACAAAACAGCCCGCTGCCAGTCACCGTGCGGGCCTTCCGCTTCGATATCCGCCGGTGTTTCCTCCATCACCATATCGATCTTGTCAGAGTTGTTCGCCGATATCGTGCTGTTGCGGACCGCAATCGGCTTTCGTTCAGCCTCGTATGACTCAAGCAGCCAGTCTCCGCCCCAGCCATCAATCACGGCAGCCAGTTTCCAGCCGAGATCCACAGCATCACCAATCCCCGTGTTCATGCCGACGCCCCCGGTCGGGGAAAACAGATGCGCCGCATCACCCGCCAGAAACACATTGCCGTGCCGCCATTTCGCCGCCACCGACTGATGGTGATGCCAGTGAGTTGTGTGCAGCAGCTCAAAATCGAACGGCTGGCCAACCGCGCGATGCAGGATAGCGGTCGGATCCAGCGCCTCGGTCTCCTTTGCCGGATCAAGGAAATAGTACTGGTAGTTCCACAGCTCCTTGCCATCGATTGCCGTGAACACGCCAAAACTGTCGCTGGTGAATATGAAGTAGAGATTGGCAACGCCAAGGTCATGCGCCTTCAGGAAATCCGGCGAGCGAAAGAAGAAGCTGACATTTGCCCGCATCGCACCCCGGCCCAGCATCGGGACGGCCAGTTTCTTGCGGATACGGCTGGTACCACCGTCACAGGCAACCATATAGCGTGACCGGACTGTTTCCTGCCGGCCGTCGGATATCCGTTCAATACGGGCAGAGACGCCATCATCCCCGTTGTCTTCCCAGTCGACCAGCTGCCAGCCATGCCGGAGTTCAATGCTATCGAGGGCCTGTACCCGCCGGATCAATACCGGTTCCAGGGCCTGCTGCCCGATCTGTGTCTTGGCAAACGCCGACCAGTTGAGTTCCGGGAAGCGCTGACGCCCGGCCGGATCACGGGACCGGACGACGCCGATGGAGGGAGAGACAAAGCGCGAGAACAGATGGCCGTTGAGCCGGGTCGAAAAGGTGATGAAATAATCGAGATCCGGCGGCATGGCGGCGTCGAAGACATCACCATCAATCCCCCAGCGCCGGAACAGTTCCATTGAGCGCGCGCCCACCAGGGTCGCCTTTGGATGAGCTGTCGGTTCAGTACGGCGTTCAACCACCATCGCCGGAATGTTGCGCCAGCCAAGCTCTGCCGCCAGCGAAAGACCAACCGGACCACCACCGACAATCAGCACCGGCAGATCAGCCGTCACAGATTAATTTCCGTTGCCGGATAATCTCGCGACAGCCGTTCGCGCCAGCCGCCTGCTCCGGCAAGCCAGTCTGAATAGGAGAGATTGCCGCCATTCCAGCCAATCCGGTTCAGGAGAAGCCAGCCCAGGGTGAAGTTCGACGACAACACCGGAATATCACCGGCATCACAAAGTGCCGCGATGGCAGCAAGGCTCGGCATGCCGGTGCCGGAGATAACTACGGCATCATAGCCTTTCTCCGGCAACCGCCGGGCGGCCTCATAACCCGCAATCCCGGGCTGCGCATAGATCGCGTGATAACCTTCGACAGGCCGGGTCTTCTCAACGGCGGTAACTTCGTAACCGGCCCGGGTCCAGTGTGCCCGGGCGGCATCCGTCAGCCAGTCGGAATAGGGACTGACCAGTGCAATCCGGCGGGCTCCCACATGGCGGAGTGCGGCGTCTATTGCCGTCGCAGTCGACAGGACCGGTGCGCCGCGGGCAGCCGTCACCCGGTCAAAGATGGACTTGTCCTCCTCCGGCTCGATCAGATAGGAAGATCCGGTGCATCCGACACCAATCGCCGACAGCGGGGCGTTTTCAAAGCGGTCCAGGGTCGAGTCCAGATCCCGGAAATAGGCGATCAGGCGGTCACGCATGCTTTCGGCATTACTGGTCATCCTGGCCACCGCAATCCCCAGCGACGGGGGCAGCAGAACGCGAAGCTCCGCCTCCACATTGCAGTTTGCCTGCGGGGTTACCACACCAATCAGACCATCAGCTGCGTAATCCATCTCGCCATCTCCCTGCCAGCATTCTATAGTCATATTGACATACCTTTATGTCAATACTAGCGTTCCCGGACTGAACGCTGCTATGCTATCCGGACTGGGGCATGACCGGGCGACAAGACCCGCATGAACAGCGTCGCATCAACAGGGATCCCGAGGAGAGGTAAATGAAACTCAACGTATTGTTTGGTGCCGTTATCGGCGCGTCATTGCTGGCCGGCGGCGCATCTGCCGAGCCTGTTACAATCAAGGTGGCAACCTTCGTCCCCGAGCAGAGTGTCGGTGTATCGAAGGTCATCAAACCGTGGATGGAAGCCGTTCAGGCGGAAGCCGGCGACAAGGTCAACATGCAGGCTTTCTGGGGCGGCTCACTCGGCAAGGATCCGTTCAAGCAGTATGAACTGGTCAAGAACGGTGTTGCCGACGTGACCTGGGTTCTGCCGGGCTACACCGCCGGCCAGTTCCCCGAGCTTCAGATCATGGAGCTGCCGTTCTTTGCAGAAACCGCCCGCGAGGCATCAATCGCCGGCTGGGATCTCTATCAGCAGGGGCTGCTGAACGGCTTTGAGGACACCCACCTCATCGGTCACTTTGCGTCCGAGCCGAACTCGATCTTCACAAAGGGTGCGATCACCTCGCTGGATGATCTGAAGAACAAGAAGATGCGCAGTGTCGGCCCGCTGCATGCAGAATGGGCGACAGCCATCGGTGCATCGCCGGAAACCATCGCCTCAACCAAGATGAACGAGGCCTTCAACCGCGGCATTCTGGATGCTGCCATCCAGGGCTGGACCGGCATGCAGACCTTCAAGACCATCAAGCTGGTCGATCATGTGCATGAGGTGCCGATTGGCGTCATTCCCTTCCTGCTGCTGATGAACAAGACGACCTGGGAAAAGCTGCCGGCTGACGTTCAGGCGATCTTCATGAAGCATGGCGGACTGGCCATGGCCAATGCCGGTGGTCAGGCCTATGCCGATATCGGTGAGTCGATCCGCCAGGAAGTCCTCAAGGAAGGTCGGGTTACCTTTGTACCCGTAACCCCTGAACTCGACAAAAAGTACCGGGCTGACGCTGCGCCGATTCACAAATCGTGGATTGCCGCCACCCCGAACGGGCAGACCGTCTATGACGCAATGATGAAGTCAATCGCTGCAACCCGCGGCAAAAGCTGACAGTTACCTGCTGACTGCCGATATCCGGGATGCGCCGGTCCGCGCATCCCGGTTCCCTCTGAACATCCTCTTTGCAGGACCCGATGCAACGCACCCAGTACCGCCTAGACCGGTTCACCCGCCATGTGGCAACACTCGGCTTCAGCGGACTGGTTGTGATCGCCTTCCTGACGATGATCGATGCGACCGGACGATGGCTCAACGGCCCCCGGATCCCCGGTTTCGGGGATATTGGCGAGCTGGTCTATCCCATTGTTATCGCCACCTGCTTTCCGGCCGGCCTGCTGCAGGGACATAACATTACCATCCGCTTTCTCGGCAAGGCTGCCGGGCCGCGCATCCAGTCATGGCTGGAATTGCTCGGTTCAACGGCCGTGCTGATTTTCTTCAGCCTGCTGGTCTGGCAGTTCGTTCTGCTGACGATGGATCTGCAGGCCAATAACCGCACCACCGGAACCGTCCAGATACCCGTGGCGGCCTGGTGGTGGATCACAACCGTCATCATGGCAATCTGTATCCCGGTTCAGGGATGGGTGGTGGCCAACCGGGCCTGGTCCGCCATTACCGGACAGGCATCGGTGGTGCCCGAGCAGATGACTTCCGAAGTCGCGATGAATCCGGACGAGGCCTGAGCCATGGACCCCATACTGACCGGCTTTATTGGCCTCGGGGCCATGTTCCTGATGATCATCCTGCATATCCCCATCGGCATCGCCATGGGCCTGACCGGGCTGGTCGGTGTCGCGACAATCATCGGCTGGGGACCGGCGGTCAGCCTGCTGGGAACCGAGCCTTCCAGCGCCATCGCCAATGAGGGGCTGGCCGTGCTTGCCCTGTTCCTGCTGATGGGTGCGTTCGCCGGAGCCGGGGGGCTGTCTGCCGACATTTACCGAATGGCCTATTCCCTTGTCGGCCACTGGCGCGGCGGCCTCTGTATGGCAACCGTCGGTGGCTGTGCCGGGTTTGGTGCGGTCTGCGGATCATCGGTCGCGACCACCGCAACCATGGCCCGGATTGCCCTGCCGGAAATGCTCAGCCGCGGATACAGGCCAACCCTGGCCAGCGGCGTGATCGCTGCCGGGGGTACGCTCGGCATGCTGATACCCCCCTCCGTCGTCATGATCCTGTACGGCATCCTGACCGAACAGTTCGTCATCGCGCTGTTTGCTGCCGCCATCATTCCCGGTCTGCTGACCGTCGGCTTCTATTTCGCAACCATCGCCATCTATGTGCGGATCAGCCCCGATGCCGGTCCTGCCGGCCCCCGCGTTCCCTGGGCAGAGCGGCTGCATATCGTCGGTGAGTCATGGCGGGTCATCGTGCTGGCGATTGTCGTATCCGGCGGCATCTACAGCGGCGTCTTCACCGTGACCGAGGCTGCCGCTGTCGGGGCCAGCCTGGCCTTCATCTTCACGGCACTGCGCTGCAAGATGAACCGGCGCAGCTTCCTCAACTGCCTCGGCGAAACGGCGGCGAATACCGGCCTGATCTTTACCATCATCATCGGTGCATCGATCTTCAGCTATTTCGTCACGCTGTCACAGCTTCCCGGCGCACTGGTTCACAATATCGAAGCGCTGAACCTGCATCCGCTGGTGGTTATCCTGCTGCTGCAGATCATGTATCTGATCCTCGGCAGCATTTTTGATACGGTCGCCGCGATGGTCATCACCCTGCCCTTCGTCTATCCGCTGGTTGTCGGTATGGGGTTCGACCCGATCTGGTGGGGTGTCGTCAATGTGATGGTCATGGAAATCGGCATGATCACACCGCCCATCGGCATCAACGTTTTCGTGCTGCATGGCATGGCCAAGGACCTGCCGCTGAAAACCATCTTCACCGGCATTACCCCCTTCTTTATCGCTGACATCTGCCGCCTCGCCGTGGTGACGCTGTTTCCGTCACTGGCACTCTGGCTGCCAGCCTACTGGAACCTGATCTGACGGGCGGGCAGGAAATACCCGAATTCACGCCAGAATGGCGTCTGCTGCTTTCTCGGCAATCATCACCGTCGGTGCGTGGGTGTTACAGCTGGGCATCCGCGGCATGACAGACGCATCGACAACACGCAGCCCCCCGATGCCATGCACCCGCAGGTTGCCATCAACCACCGCATCAGCCCCGACACCCATCCGGCAGGTCCCGACAGGGTGAAAGACAGACTCAGCCGTCTCGCGCACCCAGCTGTCGATTTCCTGATCCGACTGCACCCCGGCACCCGGTGATATTTCCCGGTCCCGATAGGGATCGAACGCCGGTTGTGCAAAGATACGACGCAACAGCCTGACCGCATCACGAATCGTACGGCGGTCGGTTTCGGTCGCCAGATAGTTCGCGGTGATCCGGGGGGCCTCGAACGGGTCTGCTGATGCCAGCCGCAATTCCCCCGTACTTTCCGGACGCAGCTGGTAGGCATTGGCAAAGAACCCGTGCCCGTCAGCCGGCCCGGCCTTCGCGAACGGGTTCCAGCGTACCGCCGCCGTCGACAGCCCCGGCAGGAAATGACACTGGATGTCCGGATCATCGAGTTCCGGGCGGGTTTTCACCAGCGCCCCGGTCAGCAGGGGAAACTTTGAGGCCGGGCCGGAACCGAACAGCATTGCCTGCACCACCGCCCGGACAGCCCGGTCGGCCCGCAGCAGGCTGTGCATGGTGATCGGCTGCAGACAGGCATGCTGTACCCGGACCAGCAGATGATCCTGCAAGTTCTGTCCCACGCCCGGCAGGTCATGCACGACATCAATCCCCGTCGACCGCAAATGCTCCCCCGGCCCGATTCCCGACAGCATCAGCAGTTGCGGTGAATTGACCACGCCACCGCACAGGATCACCCCGCGCCGGGCCAGCGTTGTCCGGGTATCACCACCCTGCCGCCATTCCACGCCGGTGACATCCCGTCCCTGCATCAGCAGTCTTGTTGTCTGCGCCTCGGTACGTACCTCAAGATTTTTTCGGCCAAGTGCCGGTAACAGAAAGGCTGCCGCCGAACTGTGCCGCCGCCCGTCTGCAATATTGAAGTGATAGCGACCGACACCTTCCTGATCTTCGCCATTGAAGTCGTCGGTCTCCGGCAATCCGGCCTCGCGCCCTGCCGTCAGAAATGCATCATAGAGCGGGTTTTTATCTTCCGGCCGGGTCACCGGCATCGGGCCGTCTGCACCATGCCGGTCGTTCGCACCGTCCTGATAGTTCTCCGACCGGCGAAAGTAAGGCAGCACATCCTCGAATGACCAGCCGGGCAACCCGGTCTGCGCCCAGATGTCATAGTCCAGGGGCAGGCCACGGGTATAGACCATGCCATTGATGGAGGAGGAACCGCCCAGCACCTTGCCACGCGGCCAGAAAAGCCTGCGACCGTTCAGGTTCGGCTCCGGCTCGGTGTGATAGAACCAGTTATGTGCCCTGCCCCGCAGCAGTTTGCCGGTCATCAGCGGTATTCTGAACCAGGGATGGCTGTTGCGTTTGCCCGCCTCAAGCAGCAGCACAGTGAAACGACCATCCGCCGTCAGCCGGTTGGCCAACACACAGCCGGCTGACCCGGCACCCACAATGATGTAGTCGAAGCTTTCCTGCTCACTCATCGAGGAAACCGCAGATCAGGTGCACGGTCCGGGCCGTTGCCTGCGGCGTTGCATGGCCCGGCAGGTCGAGCCGCCGCCCGCCGGGGATCAGCGACACAACCTCATCCAGATAGGGGTAGAGCATGTCATCTGTCTCGCCCGCCGCAATACAGGGCCGGGTAATCAGCGGCAGCCGGTCACGTTTCGGATGGCGAAAAGCTGCGCGATAGGAGTGATGATAGGTACGGATGGATTTCAGTATCTCCACCACCATGTCATGCAGGTCATCCGCATCCGGCAGGCCGGTATCGCGGCGATGGTCCGCATCGCGCTGAAACCACGGCCAGAACAGGAACTGATCACGCTGAAAATGCCAGGCCCAGTTGATCTGGCTGCCATTCAGATCCGGTGCAATCTCCGGTGCGTAGGTGCGGAGAATTTCTGCCTGTTCCTCCGGGGCATACAGGCCCATGCCGTCAATCACCAGTTTGCGCACCCGGTCCGGCCTCGAGATGGTAAGTTCCATCGCAATCGATGCCCCGGTATGGGTGCCTTAGAGATCGCACTGCTCCAGCCCCATCGCGTCAAGAAACCGCCCGAGCGCATCGGCAAAATCACCAATGGCAGGCTCCGCCATTGCAGGCGGACAACTGTCACCGTTGCCAAGCGTATCCGGCGCGATGACCCGCCGGGTCTTGCCGAATTCAGCCACCAGACCGGCAATCTGCAGGGAAGACCCGGGGCTGGCATGAACCATCACCAGCGGCAGCCTGTCCGTT
This sequence comes from Rhodospirillales bacterium, assembly GCA_040219025.1. Classification (GTDB taxonomy): domain Bacteria; phylum Pseudomonadota; class Alphaproteobacteria; order Rhodospirillales; family HT1-32; genus HT1-32. Next base: position 29,488 of record JAVJTE010000003.1, read on the forward strand.
GTCTCCGCAGATTCCGCATACCGGTAATGTACCTGCCCCTCGGCAATCGACCGGAATCCCCGCAGGACCGTACGTTTCGCGTCATCATGGCCTGCGGGCTGCATCACCTATTCCCGGAAGCCCGGGTCGATACGGTCGAGCATGCGCAGCAAGGCCGGCCATTCCCGTTCGCCCGGCACATATTTGCTCTCCCGGAAGAAACGGGATGCCTGCTGCATGACATCCGGGTCAATCGGGTGAATTTTCTGTCCGGTCTGCAGGATATCGAGCTGTAACTGGCAGGCTTCCTCAAGATAGTAGATCAGATGAAACGCCTCCTGCACATGTCGGCCACAGGACAGCAGGCCGTGATTGCGCAGCATCAGTACCGGGTTCTGCCCCAAAGCCGCTGTCATCCGTTTCAGCTCCGCCTTGTCCGGCAGGACACCTTCGTAATCATGGTAGGAAATCCGGTCCATGAATCGCAATGCCGTCTGGTTGCTGGGCAGCAGACCACAATCCAGCGAGGAGACCGCGATTCCGGGCCGGGTATGGGTATGGATGACACTGCCGACATCCGGCCGGGCCTCATGCACGGAGGAGTGAAAGCCGAACCCGATCGGATTGACCAGATCCTGCAGGCCGGCTTCGACCGCCTCGTCCTGAACCACATTGCCGTCCAGATCGCATTTCACCAGGCTGGAAGCTGTCACTTCCTCGAAGAAATGGCCGTACCGGTTAATCAGGATATGGTGTTCCGGCCCCGGAACACGCGCCGTCACATGGGTGAAGATCATGTCGGTCATGCCGAAATAATCGATCAGCCGATAGGCCGCCGCAAGATTGACCCGGACCTCCCATTCCGCCTCGGAAACCTTGCCGCGCAGTGATTGTTGATCGTTCATTGTCCCACCCGTCTGTCAAATTCAAGTCGCTGAAACCATTGCATCAGCTTACGCCAGCGACGGGCATCATCCAACCTTCACCGCCTCGACATTCAGCATCATCAGGCGACCGTTTTCCTTGTCCATATGCGGCAGGTAAGCCTGGCTGAAATCATCAATCCCCATCTCCGCCAGATCGGTTGTCTGCCAGTCATATCGCCGGACATCCCGGAAACCTGCCGCTTCAAGCCCGGCGGCAAGGCTGCTGAAATCGAAGATCATGCCATGCAGATCCCACGGATCTTTCTGGCCGCCGACGACCAGTCCCAGCAGTTCATCGATATTGCCGACCTCGCGGTAACGCTCGACAACCGCGGCAAAGTCCGCCGTCGACAGGCGTAATGTCGCACCCGGCTTCAGAACGGACTGCCAGTGGCGCAGCAGAGTGACCCATTCATGACGGCCGAAATGTTCGATATTGGCGCAGCTGTAGATAAAATCGGCACTGTCCGGTGCAAACGGCAGATCACGCAGATCGGTCACCAGATCGACACCGTCAAACGGCTGGATATCAACATTGATGTAGCCCGGAATGATACGCGGGCCGCAGCCGAGATGAAGTTTCCGCATCACCTGACACCACACCGGGCAACTGCCATGATTTTCCAGTCCCCATCCGTGGCTGCCTCGTCCGGCGCCATCCAGCACATGAACCGGACCGAGGCGAAACCGGCCTCCGTTGCAATATCTGTCAGTTCGGCCGGGGTCCAGAGACGATGAACCAGCCGGTTCGAGAAATGCTGTATCTCACCGTCCGGACCTTCCGCCTCGAACTGATTACAGACCTCGACAAGCTGGCGCATCGGGTCACTGACGGCTCTCATATCAACATGATAGGCCCATCCACCGGACCGGAAGTCCCGCACCTCGTTGCGCGGCGGATCAATCAGGGCCGCAACACCGTTCCAGCAATCAAAGACGAATGACGATGAGGGATGAAGACGCGTTACAATGGCCTGGAACATCGACAGCAGGGAGGCGCGGTCCGTCACATAGTTCACAACATTGAACATGGCCGCAGCACCATCAAACTCACCCGGGGGCACCTGCTCAACCGGTCCGGTAATGAACGTCACCCGGTCATGCGGGCCAGCGTTTCGTGCCGAGGCGATCATGTCATCATCAGTATCGACAGCCGTGACGGAAATGTTGTGGGCAGCAAATGCCCGACTGTGATTTCCGGTACCACAGCCCACTTCCAGCAGCCGGTGACATTCCTGTCCCGAGCCATCCGTCAGCAGCCGGAGTACGACTGCCGCCTCGGCCACATAGTCTTTGGCGGCATAGAGGCGGTTGTAATGCTGATAAAAATCCACGGATCAACGCTCGAAATAGCTTCTGACCACCTCGCATACCCGGTCGATATCACTTTCAGACAGCGCCGGGTGGATCGGCAGGCACTGGCCGTGTTCATGCGCCCGGATGGCGTTCGGGAACCGGCTGTCATCCAGATTCTGGGTTTCTTTCAATCCGACAAAGCAGGGCTGGCGGTGCAGCGGATAAAAGAACGGTCTGGACTGCACGCCGTTCTCGTTGACGTAATTCAGCAGCGCCTCGCCCGCCGGGGAAAACAGAAACAGCCGAAACGGCACATAGCCGGACCGGGGCTGGCGCTTCAACAGATAGACATCCGGCAGACCGGCAAGGTTCGCTTCATACCGGGCCAGATGCGCGGCCTTGCGGGCCAGTATTTCCGGCATCTTTTCGAGCTGTGCCAGGCCAATCGCCGCCTGCATGTCGGTGATGCGGAAGTTATAGCCGATGGCCGGATGGACATAGGCACCCCGGTCGAAACGCCCCTGATTGCGCAACAGGCGCAGCCGGTCGTAGACCGCCTCGTCACGGCAGGTCACATACCCGCCCTCACCCGTCGTAATGGTCTTGTCAGCAAAAAACGAAAAACAGCCGACATCGCCCATGGCACCGGCATGGACGCCATCATAATGCACGCCGATGGCTTGTGCCGCGTCTTCAATGATCAGCAGGTCATGTCGTTTGGCGAAGTTCCGGACCGCATCCATATCACCGCACATACCGAACATATGAACCGGCATGATGGCCTTTGTGCGTTCCGTCACCAGATCATCCGCATCCGACAGATCGATCTGGAAATTATCGCCGGTCACCTCGACAAAGACCGGGATTGCGCCGGTCATCAGAACCGCATTGGCCGACCCGATAAAGGTCACATCGGGAACCAGCACCTCGTCCCCCGGCCCGATCTCCAGCGCCAGCAGCCCCAGCACCAGCGCCAGCGTGCCGTTGGGTGCAAAAACGCCATGGGGCACGCCGATCATGTCATTGAGACGTTCGGTAAATTCGGCGCTTTTCGGGCCTTCGGTAATCCAGCCGCTTTCAAGGCATTCGCTGACCAGTGCCTGCTCGCGGTCGTCGAACCAGGGTGAAACCTGTGTAATTACCTTATCCGTCATCTTCCGCGATCCTCAGTTAATCTGCCCGTCCGGCCTGTCATATAGTGCATATCTAATCCGGGGCATTCTGTCGAAGCCAGAGAGTATGACAGGCATCCTCCAGCGATCTGGTGAAATCCTCTGCATGGCAGAGCGGGCTTGCCGCCACCGCTGATCTCAGATTCTGCCGATAGCCCGCCAGTCGCGCCTGATCGGCGATCAGTGACGTTGCTACCCTCGCATACTCATCCAGATCATCTGTAATCAGATCCTCAAGACCGACGGTGGTCAGCAGGCTGGCCCCGACCCGACCGGCATGCGCCGTCCCGCGCAGGGTGACAACCGGCACCCCCATCCACATGGCCTCACAGGTTGTCGTGGTCCCGGCATAAGGGAACGGGTCCAGTGCAACATCGATATCGCGATACAGCGCGAGATGTTCGGCCAGATCCTTCACATGGCCAATCAGCGTGAGGCGATCCGGCGCAAGCCCTGATTCTTCGGCAATCTGCATGAACTGTTCCCGCACCTTGGCATCTGCCAGCGGCCGCGCCTTGAGCAACAGCCGGGCCGCCGGAACCGATGCCGTCAGCCGTGCCCAACAGGACATGACCTGCGGCGTGACCTTGGCCAGATTGTTGAAAGACCCGAAAGTCGGGGGCCGGTCTTCGCTTCGTGACGGGGCCGGCGCGTTTGGCGGCGGACCATAGCAATGGAACCCGTTCGGCAGCCGCACCAGCCGTTCGGTATGAAAAGCGTCATCCGGGTCCGCAGCGGCATCGGTCAGGCGATAATCCATTTCCGCCAGCCCGGTGGTCCCCGGATAGCCGAGCCAGGTCAGCTGGATTGGTGCGGCCCGTTTGGCGAACATCCCCAGCCGGTTGCCCGCCGTATGGCCGGACAGGTCCACCAGCAGGTCAATCGCATCAGACCGGATCATGGCCGCAGCAACGCTGTCATCCCTGCCGCGGAGATCACGCCAGCCGTCGGACAGCCCGCGCAGGCGGGAGGTCACGCCATCCGGGGCGGCAACATCACTGTAGCAGATCACTTCAACCGCGTTCCGGTCATGCGCCCGCAGCACGGGCTCAAGAAAGAAGGCAACGGAATGGCTGCGGAAATCCGCAGAAACATATCCGATACGCAGAGGTCGGGAAGCACGTTGGGAATGAAGTTCCGTCACCGGCGGAGCAGAACCTTCCACCCCCCCGCCCTGACCGAATGCCCGGCCAAAGGCCAGATGCTCGTCATGGATCTCCTGCGATGTCCGGGCAGGGTCATAGCGCAGACAAAGCAGCAGGTTGCTCCACAATCCCGCATCTCCCGGCCGCAGCTTCACCGACTGCCGGTAAGCCGTGATCGCGTCTTCATATCGGGCCTGTGCCTTCAGCGCGTTACCCAGATTGCTCCAGGCATCCGCATTGCCCGGATCACCATCAACGGCAGCCGCCAGGAAGGCTTCGGCCTCTGCGGCCTGCCCGTCCAGGATCAGCGCAGAGCCAAGCCCCAGATAGGCCGGAACGAATCCCGGTCGTGCCTCGATTGCCAGCTGGTAGCTCTCGCCCGCCCGGTCCAGTCGTCCCTTCAACTGCCAGGCACCGGCCAGGTTTGTCAGATAATCCGCATTACCCGCATCCATGCGCAGCGCCTTCTGGAACGCAGTGATTGCCTCATCAAGGTCACCTGTCGCCCGTAGGCCGAGACCCAGCGCATTCTGCACATCCGGTGCACTCGGCCATTGCCGGGCAAGCGCCCGCAAATCGTCAATAACAGAAGCTGCATCACCAAGTGCGATTTTCAGGCTGGCCAGATTTAACTGCGTCACGGGATCATCCGGGCGCAGTTTCAGGGCAGCCGTGAAAGCTGCTACGGCCTCGGTCAGATTGTTCTGCGCGAACTCCGCACTGCCAAGGGCCGCAAGTGCTGCCGGGTAAGTCGGATAACGGACCAGCAGGCCCTTCAATTCAGCAACCGCAGCCGGTACCTTGCCCAGATCAATCAGCGTATTGGCCAGATTGACGGTCGCTTCCGGAAAATCGGGACGGAGTGACAATGCGCTCCAGTAATGCCGGGCCGCCGGTGCGAACCGCCCCAGTGCATGCTGGCAATTTCCCAGCCGCCAGTAGAGTTCCGGTGTTTCCTGTTCAAGAACCATCTGAGTATAGAGATCGGCAGCCCCGGCAAAATCCCCGTCGGCTTCAAGCTGCCGCGCCGCCTGCAGTCTCTGTTCGGCCTCAGTAATTCCGGTAACTCCCTTGCAGGACAAACCGTCGCAATCCCTTGTCGCGGTTCACTTCACGCTGATGCCAGGCATACCCCTGACGCCAGCCGGATTTGAGAATCTCATCAACCGGCAGGTCCATCGGCCCGGACCATTCGAGCGGCGGGGAAACCGGCACCGCCCCCTCAATCACCTGAATAGTATCCGCCCGGACATCCTCAAATGAGGCGCTGACACCGCGACGGAAGGCCCGGCGGAACAACCCGTTCGGCTCAATCCAGCGGCCATCAATCCGGCGGATCGCCGTCGCCCCGGCGGCATAATGGCAGGTAACCGCGTTTGCCTCGGCTTCCGTCAGCAGGGAAGCCGCCCCCGGTCCGGCGAACTGGAGCCGCTCCAGCGAGGTATCACCGGGGTGGGGGCCGGAACAGCGTTCCAGCAACTCGCGGCTGATCGCGAAACAGTCCGCCGGGGCTTCTGTCGCGCGCAGGGACGCTTCTGCCTCACCGGGATCGACGCAACCGTAAGCCTCCAGCCGCCAGCCATTACCGGCGGGTGACAGCATGCCGCCCAGCCAGTTGCTCGGTGTCCGGTCAAAGCCCGGTAACACACGGGGCATGGCCAGCAGGGTATCAGCATCACGGAAGGGTCGTAACAGCCTCTCCAGAAAGGTCGGCAGGGGTCTGACCCCCTCGCCCAGCACAACAAAAACACTGCCCTCTGCCGCCGCCACGGCACAGTTCCAGCCGTCGATCCAGTCCGTGCCTGCGGGACGCAGATATTTGAAGTTCCGGAACCGGGGCGCGAATCTGGCGACGACGGGCGCACAAACCTGCTCCGGCGAGGTATCGACAACCACGACCTGATAGCTGTCAGGCCGCAACGTCTGGGCCGTCAGGCCGGTCAGGGTCCGGTCCAGATCGCCGATCCGGCTGGTGCCGATAACGATCACCGAGGAGGTTACACCGCCCGGCGGCAGCATATAGCCGGGCAGGTCATCCTGTTGCCCGCCGACCGACATGATCGCTTCAAGCGGTACCGGCGGCGCGTCATCACTGACCGACAGCGCCATTGCCAGCGAATAGCTGGCATGGGCTTCATCCGCCCGCCCCTGTGCCAGCCGGAGTTCCGCCAGCCCGGTATGTGCCTCGATCGATCGCGGATCGAGTGACAACGCACGGTAGAATGCGTCGGCTGCCTGATGCAGTGCCATGCGCCCGGTTTCCACACGGCCCAGCGCAATCCAGCAGGCCGGCTTGTCCGGTGAATAGTCGACGGCTGTTGTCGCGGTCTTCAACGCTTCTTCAAGACGGTCCTGGGCCAGCATGGCACGGGCAAGCCAGCTCAGGGCCAGACCATCTTTCGGTGACAGCTCAATCGCCCGGAGCAGGTTTCTGAGGCCGTCACGGTTACGCCCGGCAGAAATATCAAGACGCCCGAGATCGCAGAATGTCTCCGCGTCGTCCGGTGCAATCTTGGCGGCGACCACATAGGCCGCCCGGGCTTCATCACTCCGGCCCAGTCTCTCCAGCGCCTGTCCGCGCCAGCGGTAGTCCGCCCCGTCCTGCGGATCACGCTGCGCCATCTGCCGCCAGATGCCGGTGGCCACCTCGTTATGACCACGGGCATGTTCACGTTCTGCCAGCCGGAACTGCAGCGCATGATTGTCCGGGTAGCGACGACAGACCAGCCGCAGGGCATCAACAGACGCATTGAGATTACCCAGCCTGGCCGAAAGTTCGGAAAGCCCGATCAGCGCATCCGGATCATTCGGGGAGACGCGCATAAGCTGGCGATAGGCCGCCGCCGCAGCCGCAACCTTTCCTTCGCGTTCCAGCGTACGCGCCGTCTCAAGCAGCGATTCCACGGGGATATCGCGCTGACGCCAGAATACTTCCGATTGTTTGAATACCAACGTCTGGAGTCCGGACCAATAGTGCGAATCACCCGGAGTCTACGCGGCATAGCGAAAGTACAACACAGCTATTCTGTCAAATGAACAAACTAATCTGCACAATAATCCGCCCAGATCTGCAACAGGGCTGAACCGCAGGCTGCACCATAGCCATCGATGTCGCAGAGAGGCGATCCGGCCATGGCCGGGCGTAATCCGGCACGAATCTCTGCCAGCGCGGGAATATCAGCGGCAAGGCCTGCTGCTGTCTCGATATAACCCGGCACATCACCTGACACCCATTCAGGATAACCTGCCCCGCCGATCAGGCTGGCGCCAACCCGTGCGAGGAAGAAATTGCCGCGCAAGGCAACAACCGGCGCGCCATGCCACATCGCCTCGCAGAGCGTGATTCCACCGCTGTTCGGAAATGGATCAAGCGCGATATCAATCTCGTGATAGGTTGCCATGGTCGCTTCGTGGCTGGCCGGGCCAAACAGGTCGATACGCTCCCGGCTGACCCCCTCTGCTGCAAAGAGGCCCAGGAGTTTATCCTGCAATCGCGAATCTCCGAGATTGCGGTCGCGCAGGACGAGGCGGGAGCCCGGCACCCGTTTCAGAATATCCGACCATGCCCGGATCACCGGCAGGTTCAGCTTGCTGGACCGGCTGATGCTGCCGAAGGTGACATATCCCCGGGATGTCGCCGGCGATGGCGAAACATCAGGCGCATTGGCTGGCGGGTGATAGCTGGTGAAGCAGCCCGGCAGATGCACCGGGCGTTCTGCAAACAACGCCTCGTCACCCTCCGGGGCGACGGTTCTGTCGACCAGAATGGCATCCATTTGCGACAGGCCGGTGGTGCAGGCATAGCCCCCGCCCCATTCCACCTGCACTGGTGCCAGCCGGTCACCGAAACTGTTCAGACGGTTGTTCGCCGTATGCCCCGCAAGATCGACCAGAATGTCGATCCGGGCGCCACGGACAGCGGCTGAGAACCCGCGCTTTGACAATCCGGAGGTATTGACCCAGCCATCCATCAGTCCACGGATACGGTCGGTCTCGGCATCAGGCCGGACGACCTCGGCAAAACCGGTCAGATGAAACCGGGCCCGGGGCTGCAGCCGGAACAGCCCTTCCATGAAGTAGCGCAGTGAATGTGCGCGGAAGTCCGGCGAGACCAGCCCGACCCGGACGACCCGACCGGCATCCCGGTCGCTGCATTCGGCCACCCCTTCTGTCGCCGGGCAAAAGCGTTCGGCCCAGCGACGATGCTCGCGAACCAGTTCATGCCGGTCGATTTCCGGATGCTGGCACAAACCGAAAAGCAATTTCGTGCCGGCCACCTCGTCATCAGGATTTGCGGTAACGGCGGCACGATTCATTTCCAGCGCCGCATCCGGCTCAATCAGATCGCGCAGCAGGTTCGCCAGATTTCCCATCACCGGCGCATGCCCGGGCCGCAGGGCCAGCGAACGACGATACGCAACCTCTGCCTCATGCAGACGCCCGGCATCACGCAACGCATTGGCCAGGTTATTATGACTGTCAGCCGAGGCCGTGTTCAGGGCGACGGCCTGTTCAGCGGCCCTGATTGCCGCGTCGAACTGCCGGTCATAGCGCAGCGCGACAGAGAGATTGTTAAAGATCCGGGGTTGTCGTGGCGACAGTTCTGAGGCTTTCGTCAGGGCCCGGACAGCTTCCGGGATCCGACCGGTTTCCATCAGCAGCAGCCCATGGCCCATCTGAGCCTCCGCATTGTCGGGGGCCAGGGTGACGGCAGTCTCAAACGTTGACAGCGCTTCCGGACGCCGGTCCGCGGCACGCAGCGCATTACCCAGTGCAGTCTGCGCCAGCGCCATATCAGGCTCAATCCCGACAGCCCGCATTCCCGATTCGACCGCAAGTGCTGTCTGATCGCTGTTCTTCGCCGCAATACAGAGATTGACCCAGCCTTCCGTCAGTTCAGGATTCAGCGCAAGAGCCGCCCTGAACCGGTCCGTCGCGACATCATACTGCCCGCGATCCATGGCAATCATGCCGTATTCATAGAGAACATTTACATCGCCGGTCGCGCTGCCGGGCAGAGCCGCGACAACCGTTTCAGCCTCCTCATAAGACCCTGCACGACGCAGGGCAGAGGCATATTTCAGTCTGAGCGCCGGGGACGCTGCGGGATGGCGGGCGATTGCCCTGTTCAGGGCCGCAGCTTCAGCTGAATGGTCACCCAGCCGGGCACTGGCTTCCGCCGAGGCGATCTGCGCATCGGGAAACCGGACATCTTCCGGGCCGATAAAACCAAGTTGTTCGACCGCGTCGCTGTAGTGTCCCTGCCGGACAAGCACGATACCCAGTCCAAGGCGGGCGGCACTGCCGGCGGAATCTGTGGAAAGCGACTGCCGGAACATGTCACCGGCGCGATCAACCATATCCGCGTCCAGAAATGCAAAAGCCTGCCGGGTCAGCGTATCCATCAGTAATCCTGGCCCTGACAAAGTATGGTAAACGGAAAATCAATCATTAGCGTCGATCATTGTCTATAATGACATGTCCGATGCAATCATGAACAAACAAAGACTTCAGCAACAGTTGCAGCTCGCCCTGCTGCATCTGCAAAGCGGTCGGCCTGACCAAGCGGAAACCATCTGCAGCGGGATTGTCAGTTCCTTCCCCGATGACCCGAATGCTCATTACCTGCTCGGGGTCATCAGCGCAGACCGGCAGCAGACAGCCGATGTCGCCAGACATCTGATGACCGCCTGCAGCCTGCCCGGTTGTCCGGAAGACGCGTTCCTGCGGCTGTCGCAACTACCGGCAGGAACTCTGCCCGCCGAGCGCATGCTGTTGCTGCTCAGAAACGGACTGGGTGTCTTTCCAAAATCACCGGAGCTCTGGTTTGAATATGGCCTGGCACTGATTTCGGCAGACAGACAAGACCTGTCACGCGGTGTCGCCGCGCTGCTGCGGGCCCGCGACACCGGACTATTGACGGAAGCGCTGTTTCTGGCGCTGGCCCTCGCCTACGAAAAACAACGTGATAACGGGGCCCTGCAAACGGCACTCTCCGACGGGCTGAAGGCGTTCCCCGCATCCGTGAAGCTCCGCATCAGGCAGGCGGAAGCATTCTATAAATCAAATGACTGGGAGCAGGCCCTGCAGGCATTCGACAGCCTGAAGGACGATTTTCCGGATGTTGGACAGGTTCATGTCCGGCGCGGTGCCTTTCTGATCAATCTGGCCCGGTATTACCAGTGGGCCTACCGCCATCCTGAAGCGGAGCAGGCGCTTTGCGATGCTGAAGATGCGCTTCGCCTTGCCAGCCGGTACAATGCCGACGCGGTGGAGACCGATCTGGCAGCAGGCTTGCTGGCCAACCGGCAGGCTGACTGGTCCCGCTCCGAAGTCGCCTTCCGCCGCGCTGCAGAGAGTCCGTCTGCACCGGTTACCGCCCACCGGCATCTGGGCTATTGCCTGACCTATCAGGGCAAGCTGGCCGAGGCGGAGCACTGGCTACACCGTGCCCGGCAACTTGCTCCGGATGATGCCGACACCAATCGTCATTACGCCCATGTCAGACGGTGGCAGGGAAAGTACGATGACTACATCGAATTCCGTGACCAGCGGGCCGACCATAACAGCGCCTTTGCCGGTCAACCCGCAGAACCGCTGAATGACGATTTCCGGCTGCCCATGGCGGTGATGGCTGATCATGACTTTGAACTGCATGCCGACCTGTCTGTTCATGCTGCCAGCCCGCGGCAGGTCCTGCTGCGACCACTGAAGGATCACTGCTTCGAGATCGCCCGGGAAGCCGACAACACCATCAGCCTGTCCGTCGGCGACGGCGGGTGCTGGCGCAACATCGAACGCTACCGGCTCTGTGATCGCCCTGCGGGTGACCGGCTGAAGCTCATTCTGGTTCGGGCCGGCGGGCATATCAGCTGCCGGATCGACGCACAGCCGGCCAGCGGGATCACGGTTGCCGATGATCTGCTGATACCGGGCGACAATTTGTGTATCGGCCACCCCGAGGCACCCGGTCAGGTAATTGCAAACGCCTTTTCGCTGAAAATCAGCAATTATGACCGGTCAGCCGCCTCGCCCTGCCGCCGGATTGATATCAGCACCATTTTCTTCGGTGATATGTTTGCACGTCTGATGGCGCATACCATGCTGCCGTCGCTGTTGCTTCCCGACAACCTGCCCGACCTGATGAAGGATTACGAGGTCGTCCAGCATATCTACTGCACCCGGCGCGAACTGCCGGTGCTGCATCAGGTCCGGCGCATCCTCGACAAGGCCGGTATCCCGCTGCAGATCAACACATCGATTCTTGAACAGAACGGTGACGGCGCGGCGCGGTCCTGCCTGTACCGGGCAGTATGGGATCAGGTCGACACATCGCTTGCCCGCGACGCACTGGTTCTGATGGCTCCGCCCGATCATGTGTTTGGCCGGGGATTGTCAAAGACCCTGCGCGCCATGAAACCCTATGACTATCTGGTCGTCGGCCACCCCCGTGTCATGATGGAGACCGCCTACAGCGATCTTCGCGCTGATCTTGCCCGGCCGGATGCTGACCGGTTCTTTACCAATGAATATCTGGTTGATCTTGCGATGCACCGCCACCCGCATCTGGTTATTCAGACCGGCCTGAACAATCCGGCCGAGTTCTGGTGGAACAGCCGGCGGGAGGGCGATTGCTACCGGACAAGATTCAAGGAGCCGCCACCGGTCGCCTACTATCCGGCCCGCGACATGCTCTGCGTCATGACCGGAAATCCCTACACATTACCCTTCGAGACCATCGATCATGACATCGTCGACCTGATGCATCGCACCGGCCGGTTGCAATGGGTCGATAACAGCCAGGATTTTTTCTGGGTCGAATACTGCAAACGGACCCGCAACGTACCGACGATCTACAACCGGTACTGGAGCCCCGCAGCCCGAATGTTCTCGGAGACTGACCTGAACTGGCACCTGAAATGACCGGGAACCTTAACCTGCTGCAAAACGTCAAACAGGGGCAGCAAGTAGCTGAAAAGCAAAACTCAAGGAAAACTGCGGAACAACGCAGTCTGTCAAAGTGTTTCTTAACCCAATGTTCACCCCGATCTTTAGCTATTTTTTAAAGCGAATGGTGGACACTACGAAAAGTCGCAATAAGCGGCACCAAACAGAAGCAGTCGTCGGAAGGAATGCATTGTGGAGCATTCAAGCGTATCAAGGTCGGCAAATATCATAGGTCCCGCCGGACGCCCTATTACAAGGGCTGACCTGCCACCCTCGAATACCAAGCGATGGGTGATCCGCCGCAAGGCAGAGGTCGTCGCCGGCGTCCGTGCCGGTCTGCTCAGCCTGCAGGAAGCCTGTGACCGCTACGACCTGTCTGTTGAGGAATTTCTGTCCTGGCAACGGATGATTGAACGTCACGGCATGCTTGGCCTGCGCACCACCCGGCTGCAGGATTATCGTCCCGGTCAGGAATAACCTGCCTTTCGCCCGCTGATTAACAGGCGGGTTAACCAGAAATTTACCTTCCCGAAAGCATAGTGGCGCAGTGGAAAGCTGACGCCCGAGCATTCTTGCCCGGTTTCAGTCATCAGGGACAATACGGGAAGGACCGATCGTGGCATCACTCTCTCAGATTTTCAAAGGGCTTGGACCGCGCCAGCTGGTAATCATCGGCGTGCCTATCGCCATTCTGCTGACGGCCTCAATCTTCATTGCCGCGCGGTTCTCGACCCCGAACCTTGCCCCGCTCTACGGTGAACTGGAACAGCAGGATTCTGCGGCGATCATCAGCCGGCTCGAACAGCTGAATGTGCCCTATGAAATCGGACGGAATGGCAGCCAGATCCTGGCGCCGGAAGACCAGATCGCCCGGCTGCGCCTGACCATGGCGGAACAGGGCCTGCCGGCCGGCGGGACCGTGGGTTACGAACTGTTCGACAAGGGAGAGTCGCTCGGATCCACGAACTTTCTGCAGAACGTCAATCTGGTCCGTGCACTGGAAGGCGAGCTTGAACGGTCAATTGCAACCCTGCCCCGTGTCCGCAATGCCCGTGTCCACCTGGTCATGCCGCGCCGTGAACTTTTCAGCCGCGAACAGCTTAATCCCAGTGCCTCCATCGCCCTCAAGACAACCGGCAAGATCGAGCGCCAGCAGGTGGTCGCCATTCAGCATCTCGTGGCATCGGCTGTGCCAAATCTCAAACCTTCCCGGATTTCCGTCATTGATGACCGTGGCCAGCTTCTCGCCCGCGGATTCGATGAAAACGATGCCGCAGGCCTGATGGCCTCGAACGCCGAGGAAATGCGGATCAGCGCACAGGACCGCCTGCGCACCAAGATTGAACAGATCCTTGAGCCCACCGTCGGTTTCGGCAAGGTCCGGGCCGAGGTATTTGTCGATATGGATTTTGACCGGGTCACCAGCGTCAAGGAACGCTACGACCCGGAAGAACAGGTCGTTCGTTCAACCCGCACGGTTGAAGAGACCGAGAGTTCAAAGGAAGCCGACAGCGATACCGTCTCCGTCGGCAACAACCTGCCGGATGCCGACCTCAATTTCAGTGGCGGCGGCAGCTCGGACACCAATTCGCGTGCCCGCACCGAAGAAACCACCAATTTTGAAATTTCAAAAACCATCACCAATCAGGTGCGTGAAACCGGTGTCGTGAACCGGGTCAGTGTCGCCGTCCTGGTCGACGGCCTGTATAACCCGGCAGCCGACGGTGCCGAGGGTCAGCCGCCAGTCTATCAGCCACGCACCGAAGAAGAGCTTCAGAACCTCACCCGGCTGGTACAGTCAACCATCGGTTTCGATGCGAATCGGGGCGATACGGTGGAGGTTATCAACCTCAAGTTCATCGATCCGACCGCCGGAATCGACGCAGATGCCGGTCTGACCATCTTCGGTGTGAATATTACCGAGCGGGTCTACGACATCTTTGAACTGGTCCTGCTGGCCATTGTCGGGATCATCGTTCTGCTGATCATCGTCAAGCCGCTGATGGAGTACATCCGGGAGCAGGCTTCGGCTACAGCCCAGGAAGGCCGCCGCCTGATCGCGGATCATACATCCGCCTCGCCGGCCCTGACCGGACCGACGGCGGCACGTGTTCCGGGCATGCGTCCGCCGGAAGATATGGATCAGATTGAAGAACTGATCGATATTGACCGTGTCGAAGGTCGTGTTAAAGCTTCTTCGGTCAAGAAGGTTGGCGAGATCGTTGACAAGCATCCGGAAGAAGCGCTGTCAATCATCCGGACCTGGTTGTACGCAGAGACCTAAGGGGGTCGGAGAATGGGTCGGACGAAGGACGACTACAGGAGCCTGGCAGGCGTTGATAAGGCAGCCATCTTCATGCTGTCACTCAACGACAATCAGGCAACGAAGATATTCGAGATGATGGACGACGAGGAGATCAAGGAGCTGTCGCAGGCGATGGCGAACCTGGGTTCCGTGTCATCCACCGTTGTCGAACGCCTGTTTGTCGAATTTGCCGACCAGTTATCTTCAACCGGATCACTTGTCGGAACCTACGATTCCACCGAACGGCTGCTGATGAAAAGCATGGGTGCGGAACGCGCCGCGGCCATGATGGAAGAAATCCGGGGTCCGGCCGGCCGCACCATGTGGGAAAAGCTGGCGAATGTGAACGAGGCCGTTCTCGCCAACTATCTGAAAAACGAATATCCGCAGACCGTCGCCGTTGTCCTCTCGAAGATCCGGGGTGACCACGCCGCTGCTGTATTGTCGCTGCTGCCGGAAACCTTCTCCATGGAAGTCATCATGCGGATGCTCCGCATGGAAGCCGTCCAGAAAGAGGTTCTCGACGGCGTCGAGAAGACATTGCGGACGGAATTCATGTCCAACCTTGCCCGCACCCAGCGGCGGGATGCCCATGAAATGATGGCTGAAATTTTCAACCATCTGGACCGCAACACGGAAAACCGTTTCGTCACCGCACTGGAAGAACGTAACCGTGAAAGCGCCGAAAAGATCAAGGCGCTGATGTTCACCTTCGAAGACCTGATCCGTCTCGATACTGCCGGCGTCCAGACCGTCCTGCGGTCTGTCGAAAAGGACAAGCTGGCAATGGCCCTGAAAGGCGCTTCTGAGGCCATCGCCGAGATGTTTTTCAACAACATGTCGGAACGTGCCGGCAAGATGTTGCGCGAAGATATGGATGCCCTCGGCCCTGTCAGGCTGAAAGATGTCGACGACGCCCAGGCGATCATCGTGGTCGCCGCAAAGGAGCTCGCCGACCGGGGCGAAATCGTGATCTCCGACGGTGGCGCAGAAGACGAACTGATTTACTAGGGCTGCACAGAAATCATGGCCGCCATTCAAAAATTCCTGTTCGACAAGTCGTTCGACGAACCGGACATGTCAGCAATCAAAAAGAAGAAGGCCCAGGCGGAAGCGCCGGTCGACGAAGCACCGGCAGAACCGGTTGTGCCGACCGTGACCATGACCGAGGAGGAATTTGCGGCAAAGCTGAAGGAAGTCGGGGACGAAGCCTATAGCCGCGGCAGAACAGAAGTTGAAGAGGCGCAGACCCGGTCGGTTGAAGACGATATCGCCGCTGCCTTGAGGTCAATCAGCATCCAGCTGCCTGACATCGCTGCAAAGCTTGGTCCGGAAGCGGAGATGCGCAGCGGTGACGCCGTTCTTGTCGCCGCATCCGTTGCCCGCAAGCTGCTGCCCGGGAAGATGGCAGAAAGTGCCATTGACGAGATTGAGGATCTGGTCCGTTCAACGGTTTCAGGACTCATCAGCGAGCCTAAAGTGATCATTCGCACAAATCCTGAAATTGCTGAAAACCTCCGTGAGAGACTGGCCGAAGTCGCCACAGAGACCGGATTTGACGGAAAACTGACGGTTATCGATGACGAGAAACAAGCCGTCGGCAATTGCCAGATGGAATGGTCTGATGGCGGTGCGGAACGGGATGTGGAACGCATGCTGGGTGACCTGGACAACCTGATCGACCGCTACCGCGAAGCACAGGAAGCCGCCCGCATCGCAGCGGAAGAAGAAGCCGAAGCCGCGGCCCGGGCGGAAGCGGAAATGTTGGCAGACGATGACAACGAGGCAGTTACCTCCGAAACCGATGACCAGCCCCCGGATGAAAACGAAGAAAGTGGCCAACAGACTGCTTTGGATGCAGACAACAAGCCGGTATGATAGATGATTCGCAGCATAAGGATTGAATGATGGCGGATGATAACGATCTTAATCTGCCTGACCTTGACGATGTCGCCCCAAGCGGCGGATCGGCGGGCATGGACGAAGAGATGACGGAGCCGCCCGAGCCGGATATGAGCGCGGCGTCGCGTACAGCCCGCGACCTGGAGGCTGTCTATGACATCCCGGTTCAGGTATCTGCGGTTCTCGGCAAATCAACGATGCAGGTCAGCCAGCTGTTGCGACTGGGCCGTGGTGCAGTGGTGGAGCTCGACCGCAAGGTTGGGGAAGCCATTGATATATATGTGAATAACAGACTTGTCGCCCGTGGCGAAGTCGTCGTCGTCGAAGACCGGCTTGGCGTGACCATGACCGAAATCATCAAGACCGACCGGGCCTGACAGACGATGTCGGTCATTCCGGATCAACACGGGGCGGATTAGGTTCAGCGAATGGCAGACAATAACTCCGGGGGCGGAACGTCAATCGACCTCGCAACCATACTGGGACTTATCGGTGCCTTTGGACTGATCATATCGGCCATGGTGCTGGGCGGGTCACCCGGTTCGTTTGTCGATGTGCCCTCCATTCTGATCGTCATCGGCGGTACCTTTGCGGTCACCATGGTCAGTTTCTCGGTCTCCGAGATGCTGCGCGCCGGGGTGGTCATCGGGAAAACCTTTGTCGCCACCCGGTATGACCCCAGCGGTGCGGCGAATCAGGTCATGCAGCTGTCCGAACTGGCCCGAAAGAAGGGCGTTCTGGCGCTGCAGGGTGTTGTCGAAGGCCTGAACGAGACGCCGTTTCTGCACAAGGCCATATCCATGGTTGTCGATGGCACGCCCGGTGACGAGGTTGAACTTGTGATGCGGCGTGATCTCAATTCGACCATTTCGCGGCATCAGAAAAGCGCGGCCGTGCTGAAACGGGCAGCCGAAGTGTCCCCGGCGATGGGGCTGATCGGGACCCTGATCGGCCTGGTTCAGATGCTGGGCAATCTGGACGACCCGTCGACCATCGGTCCCAGCATGGCAGTTGCCCTGCTGACCACGTTTTACGGTGCCATCCTTGCCAATATGGTGTTTTCACCGCTGGCATCGAAGCTGGAAAAGAATTCGGACGAGGAAATGGTCGTCAATCAGGTTTACCTGCTGGGTGCCGGATCCATCGGCCGCCAGGAGAACCCCCGGCGGCTGGAGCTTCTGATCAACAGTCTGCTGCCACCTTCGCAGCGTATCACGTATTTTGACTAGGGACATCTGAAGGCAATGCGTCTACTCATTATCGGATCACTTGGCGGACAGATTGGCGCAGCGAGCAAGATCGCGGTGTCGCGCGGGGCTAAGGTTGTCCATGCCGATAACGTGGCAGAGGCGCTGAATGTGCTGCGGTCCGGTCAGGGTGCTGACCTGATCATGATCGACGTGAAGCAGAATATCGCGCAGCTGGTTGAAAGCCTGAAGTCCGAACGCATCTCTGCCACTGTCGTTGCCTGTGGTACCGAGAATGACAGCAAGGCCGCTGTCGGCGCCATCAAGGCCGGCGCGCAGGAGTTTGTTCCGCTGCCGCCCGACCCCGAACTGATGGCCGCCGTGTTTGAGGCCGTCGCCGAGGAAAGCCATGCGCTGATCGCTGCCGACAGCCGCATGCTGGAGACCATCCGGCTCGCCGAGCAGGTCGCCCCGACCGAGGCCACGATCCTGATTTCCGGCGAAAGCGGTACCGGCAAGGAAGTCATCGCCCATCACATCCACCGCAAAAGCCGGCGGTCAAAAAACCGTTTCGTCGCCGTCAACTGCGCCGCCATTCCGGAGAACCTGCTGGAAAGCGAACTCTTCGGCCATGAAAAAGGTGCCTTCACCGGTGCTGTTGCCAGACGGCTCGGCAAGTTCGAGGAAGCGAATGGCGGCACCCTGCTGCTTGACGAAATCAGCGAAATGGATATCCGGCTGCAGGCCAAGCTGCTGCGGGTGATTCAGGAACGTGAAATCGACCGGCTCGGCGGCACAAAACCGGTTCGGGTGGATGTCCGGATTCTGGCGACGACAAACCGTGACCTGCAATCGGAAGTGCGGGAAGGCCGGTTCCGGGAAGATCTCTATTTCCGGCTGAACGTGGTCAATCTGGCGATGCCCTCACTGCGCGACAGGCCGGCAGATATTGAAGTGCTCTCGACGCATTTCGCCCGCAAATACGCCGAACTGAACCATATGCCGGAGCGGGCCGTCGATCCGGGCGCGCTGACCATGCTGAAAAGCCACAGCTGGCCCGGCAATGTGCGGGAGCTGGAGAATACGATTCACCGTGCCGTGATCATCACAACCGGTGACCGGATCGGACCGGACGCGATCATGATTACCCCGTCCTCATCCTCTTCGCAGAAGGATGCGGCTGACGGTACATCGGGGCTGGTTGGCCGGACTGTCGCAGATGTCGAACGCGACCTGATCATCGACACCCTGCAGCATTGTGTCGGCAACCGGACACATGCCGCGACTATACTCGGCATCTCAATCCGGACGCTGCGGAACAAGCTGAATCTCTATAACGATCAGGGTGTGGCCGTTCCTGCTCCCGGCGAAGGGTGAGGTCGTGAATGGCTGACGCCCTTCCCCAGACAGAGAACCAGACACCTGAAGATGGCGGCGCCGGCGGCGGGGTGAATTTCGACAGCCTGTTTGCCCGCGCCCAGGCAGCATTGCGCCGTGGTGATATTCTGCTGGCACTCGGCGTTATTCTGATCGTCGGTGTACTCATCCTGCCCTTGCCGGTCTGGTTGCTGGATTTCAGCCTGGCGCTGTCCATCACCTTCTCCGTGATGATTCTGATGACGGCGATTTTCATCGAAAAGCCGCTCGAATTCAGCGCATTTCCGATGATCCTGCTGATCGCAACGATGCTGCGGCTGGCCCTGAACATGGCATCAACCCGGCTCATTCTGGCCAACGGCCATGAAGGAACCGCCGCCGCCGGGAAGGTGATCGAAGCCTTCGGCGACTTCGTCATGTCCGGCAACTTTGTGATCGGCATCATCGTTTTTGCAATTCTGGTGATCGTCAATTTCATCGTCATCACCAAGGGTTCCGGCCGAATTGCGGAAGTTACCGCACGCTTCACCCTCGATGCCATGCCCGGCAAGCAGATGGCGATCGATGCCGATCTCTCCTCCGGTCTGCTGGATGAGGAAGGTGCCCGCGCCCGCCGCAAGCAGCTGGAAGAGGAAAGCAGCTTTTTCGGTGCCATGGATGGTGCCTCGAAGTTTGTCCGTGGCGATGCCATCGCCGGACTGCTGATTACCTTCATCAATGTGATCGGCGGCATCATCATCGGTGTCGCCCAGCAGGACATGGCGTTCGCTGATGCCGCTGATGCCTATACCCGCCTGACCGTCGGCGACGGTCTTGTGACACAAATTCCGGCGCTGCTGGTTTCTGTCGGCGCAGGTATGCTGATCACCAAGGCCGGGGTTGAAGGCGGTGCCGAAAAGGCTGTCATCGGCCAGCTCACAAGTTACCCGAAGGTGCTTGGCATCAGTTCAGGTCTGCTGGCGTTTTTTGCCTTCCTGCCCGGCATGCCGTTTATACCGTTTTCGATACTGGCTACAGTCACGGGGATCGGTGCTTTCATGCTGGCCCGCCAGAAACGCGATGCAGCCCACCAGCTGGAGCAGGAAGCCGAACGTCGTCAGGAGGCAGAACAGCAGGCCCCGGTGGAGGATGAGCCGATTTCCTCTGCCCTGCGCATTGATCTGGTCCGTCTCGAACTGGGTTATGGCCTGCTGAGCATGATCAACAGCCCGCGCGGCCAGAAACTGACCGATCAGGTCAAGGCATTGCGGCGACAGCTTGCCTCTGAAATGGGCTTTGTCATGCCCAGTGTCCGCATTCAGGACAATATGCAGCTCGGGGCGAACAACTATGTCATCCGGGTCAAGGAAATCGAGGCCGGGCGCGGCGATCTTAGACCGAATATGTTGCTGGTGATGGATCCGCGTGGTGACGACATCACCATTCCCGGCGAGAAAACCACTGAACCGACTTTTGGTCTGCCCGCCACCTGGATTGATATGGCCAACCGGGAAGAAGCGATGTTCCGCGGTTACACAGTCGTTGATCCGTCAACGGTGATCACGACCCATATTACCGAGGTCATCAAGGACAATATGTCAGAACTGCTGTCACACAGCGAAACCCAGAAGCTGCTGGACGAACTCGACAAGGAACAGCAGAAGCTGGTTGCCGATCTTGTACCCGGCCAGATTACCGTTGGCGGAATTCAGCGCGTTCTTCAGAATTTGTTGAAGGAACGCGTGTCAGTTCGCGATCTGCCGACCATACTGGAAGGGATATCGGAAACCTCAGGCCATACACGCAATATCATGCAGATTACCGAGCATGTCAGGACCCGGCTGGCGCGACAGATCAGTGACATGAATCTGAATGCCGACGGCGTGGTGCCGCTTGTCACACTGTCCCCCCAGTGGGAACAGGCCTTTGCCGAATCACTGATCGGCCAGGGTGATGACCGCCAGCTGGCGATGCCGCCCAGCCAGTTGCAGGAGTTCATCGCCAAGGTGCGGCAGACATTTGAACATTTCGCGATGATGGGCGAGACTCCGGCACTGCTCACCAGCCCGGCCATCCGGCCCTATGTCCGCTCGATCATCGAACGATTCAGACCCGTCACAACCGTCATGTCCCAGAATGAAATTCATCCGAAAGCGCGCATACGCACGCTGGGTCAGGTCTAGGATGAACCGGCCATGCGCTTGAAAACCTTTACAGCCATCGACATGGCGGATGCCATGCGGCTCGTCCGGCTGGAAATGGGAGACGACGCCATCATCGTATCCACCCAGAAGGGTATTGATGGCTCTGGCGTGCGGGTCACGGCTGCGCTGGAACCGGCGACCACGCCCGAGAAAGAAACCGAGGACAAGCCGCGGGTACAGCAGCCCGCCGCAATTGATTCGATCCGGCGCACACTGGATGCCCATAACGCCCCGCCCCGGCTGGTCGATCGCCTGCTGAATGCAGCCCGGCAGATCGAGGTTGAAGACCCGGTCATGGCGCTGGCCGGCGCACTGGAGGCCGGTTTTACCTTCGCCCCCATTCCGCAGGATGCTGCACCAAAGCCCTTCATGCTGATCGGCCCGCACGGGGTCGGCAAAACCGTAACCGTCGCCAAACTGGCCGCCCGGGCAATGCTGGCCGGCAACCCGGTACGGGTCATCACGACCGATACCACCAGTGCCGGTGCCATTGCCCGGCTGGATGCCTTCACCAAGATCATGAGCATCCGGCTGGAAACTGCCGAAAGCGCTGCCGCCCTGGCAAAATTACTGCAAAGCCGTACCGGTAACGAGCTGACCTTCATCGACAGCACTGCCGGAAATCCGTTTAACCGGATGGATATGGCCGATCTGGCGGATTACTTCGCCGCAGCGGAACTGGAACCCGTTCTGGTCCTGGCTGCCGGGGGTGACCCGCTGGAATCAGCAGAAATCGGTGAAGCCTATGCAGGACTGGGCGCGACAAGACTACTGGCGACCCGCCTCGACATGACCCGGCGTCTGGGCAGTCTGCTCAGTGCGGCGGATGCAGGTCGCATGATGTTCTGTGATGTCTGTGCCACGCCACAGGTAGCCAACGGTGTCAGCCCGATCAATCCGGTCGTTCTGGCCCAGTTGCTAATGCCCGATTATCAACAGTCAACTTCGAGTTATTCCCTCGGTGAGGCCCTATCATGAGTACTGTCACACCACTCGCGCCCCGAACCAACGCCCGGCCCAGAGGCCGAAATCTGGTCGCCATCGCATCCGGCAAGGGGGGCGTCGGCAAGACACTCTTTGCCATCAGCCTGAGCCACGCCCTCGCCCGTGCCGGCCGCAAGGTGCTGCTGTTCGATGGCGATCTCGGCCTGGCCAACGTGGATATCCAGCTGGGCCTGATGCCAAAGCATGATCTCGGCGGCGTTATCGCCGGCCGGATGTCGCTCAATCAGGCGGTTCTGCCGTTTGATGATGGTGGGTTTGATATCATCTCCGGGCGTTCCGGATCTGGTAGTCTGGTTGACCTGCCGGTCGGCCGGCTGCAGGGACTTGGTGATGACCTGACCCTGATGGCAGCCAACTACGACCATGTCATCATTGACCTTGGTGCCGGTGTCGAGAAGACCGTCCGCGCCCTGACCAACAATGTCGGCGTGATCCTTGTTGTCACCACCGACGAGCCAACCTCCCTGACCGATGCCTATGCCTTTATCAAGGTCACCCATATGGATCAGCCGGATGCGGATATCCGGGTCGTCGTCAATATGTCGAACACGCCGAAGGAAGGCGAGCGCACCTACAACACCCTGCTGAAGGCCTGTGAGGGCTTCCTGAAATTCAGTCCGGCCCTCGCCGGAACAGTACGTCGTGATGACAAGGTGCGTTCGGCGATCCGCAGCCAGACTCCGTTGCTGATGCGCTATCCCAACACCGATGCTGCTTCGGACATTGAGGCAATTGCCACCCGCCTGATCAAGGGCAGTGGCTGAAAATCCATCGATCATGGTGACAATAACCCCGCAGGCCCTGCCCCAGCCCGTTCCGGGAACGACGTCGCCAAACCCTGTTGTCACCTTCAGCAACCCGACAGCAGCGCTCGCCGCCCTCGGCGGCAATACCGCAGTTCAGGTTGCGGTGTCGGCCAGCCAGCCCACATCCACAGGTGCCGTTCTGTTATTACAGGTTGCCGGTCAGACACTGGAAGTCCGCAGCCCGGTGTCACTTGCGCCCGGCACGCAGGCAGAACTGAAACTGTTGCCCGCAGCCGGTGGTGCCAGAGCCCAGCTGGTTCTGCCAAATGCTGGCAAGACAGCGGGAAGTGCCGGGGGAAACGCGGGGGGGAATGCTCCCGCCGTCAGGCCGGATGGCAACCCGGCGATCATCACCATCAAGGGTACCCTGCAGGCAACGGTCATCCGCCCGGCCGCCGGCACCCTGTCAGCAACAACCTCTTCTGCCCCGGCGACTGCCGCCACCGGCTCCTCTCCTGCTGCAACGACCGGAGCACCTGCTACTCCTGTGACCCCGGCAGCGGGCACCACACCGTCAGCCAGCGGCAACCCGCCACCGGCAACCGGTACTGCGACGTCCGCGCCCCGGGCACTTGTTCCGGGCAGCACACTCACGGTACGCCCGCTGCCTGCGGGTACACCTGCCACCTCTCCGGCAACGACCGTCCTGACGGCAACAGTTGCCGGCAGCAGTACCGGCGGCACCACAATCCTCACCTCGCCCGCCGGCTCGCTGTCGCTGAATCTGCCGGATGCGCCGCCGCCCGGAGGGCAGATCCGGCTCGAAATTCTGGAGATCCTGCCCGCCCCCCTGACGGGAAGCCCGACGGTTGCGACCACAGGCCTGAGGGGGCTTGGGGATAGCCTGCTCCAGATCATGCAGGTGCTGTCGCGCAACAATCCGGATACCGCCCGCGAGCTTGCCGCCCGCCTGCCACAGGCCAGTCCGCAACTGGCGGCAAACCTTATCCGGATGGTCAGTAATCTGCGCATGGGGCAGGTTGGCCCGGTCATCGGCGATACGGTGATGCAACTGCTTGAACGAACCGGACGGGGCGGACTGATCGCCCGCGCCCGCGAGGATGCACAGACAGCCCGACAGACCAGCGGCGAGAACAGCGACTGGCGGAGTTATCAGCTGCCGTTCCTGAACGGACAGCAGATAGAGCCCATCAGGCTCTATCTCCATCATCCGGAAGATGACGATGGCAACCCCGATCCGGATCAGGCGATAAAACGGTTTCTCATTGATCTTGATCTCAGCCATATCGGCCCGCTGCAGATCGACGGACTTATCGGCGACCAGAGCCTGGATCTCATCCTGCGGACCACCATACCGATGCCCGACAATTTCAGGGAAGATCTGAACCTCGTCTATATCACGGCACTGGAGGCGATCGGGCAGACCGGACGACTGACCTTCCGGCATGACGAACCGCTGATCGAGATCACGGAACCGGCAGAACCCCGACCGGGATTCTTTGTCTGATGGAGACCTTTGAACGTCGCGCCCTGCTGGCCTGCGGGCCTAATCCGGCTGTCCACCGAGACTATATCGTCAGCCTGACCGGGCATTTACCGACGATCACCGTAAAAATCCACTATGTCCCGGACCGGGAAATCATCACAAGAGAGTCACTGACCCGGTATCTTGAGGCCCTTCGCGAACTTGACTGCTCGGGAATTGAACATATCGGCGTCACGATCATGGAGGATTTCTTTGATGTGTCGATCGCCCGCTGGACACTGGTCACACTGCAACAGACCGATGGTGATACGACAATAGAATTCATGGCCGAAGACCGGCAACCAAACTGGAACAACACGCGGCTGCTGGAACGGCTGCGATAGCGAGAAACTCAGCAGAGGGGAGAACAATGACAACCAGACGATGGAAACGACGACCGGAAGGATCAACCTGGGGCGACTTTGGTGCCGATGACCAGCAGGGCCGGATGAACCTGCTGACACCGCAGGTTGTCCGCGCAGCGATTGATGAAGTCAAAGAAGGCGTCACCTTCTGTCTCAGCCTGCCACTGGACATGCCCGGCGGAGACAGTGTCAACAGCAAGCGCAAGCCGCCTGAACTGCGCCCGGTCTTTGTCGGCGATGATGTCTATTCAAACTATCGCTGGAGCGAACGGATTCCCGGCAATCACGATATCAGCAGTGATGAAGCGGTTCTGCTACACAGCCAGTATTCAACCCAGTGGGACAGCCTGGCCCATATCGGTGCAGAGTTCGACGCCGACGGGGATGGTGTGGCGGAAGCCCTCTATTACAACGGTTTCCGGGCGGGTGAAGATATCCACAGCCCCTATGAAGGCGGTGCCCGCGCGCTCAGCATCGACAATATGGCGACAGCCTGCGTCCAGACCCGCGGGGTCATGATCGACGCCCGCCGTCATCTGGGTGATGCCCGCACAGCCATCGATATGGACGGCCTGCAAGCGATCATGGATGCAGACGGTGTGGATGTCCGCGAAGGGGACATGCTCTGCCTGCATACCGGCTTTGCAACCATGATCATGGAAATGGCCGGCGACCCGGATGCTGCAAAGCTGCACAGTTCCTGCGCGGTCCTGAACGGTCGTGACGACCGCCTGCTGCGCTGGATCAGCGACACCGGCATTGTCGCCATCGCCTCCGACAATATGGCGGTTGAGGATTCACATGGCAGCGGCGGTGCAGAGGATGGCGGCTCGCGGCTGCCGCTGCACCATCATTGCCTGTTCAAGCTCGGCGTCCATCTCGGGGAACTCTGGTATCTTGAGGATCTGGCGAAGGCCCTGACCGACCGCAAACGCACCAGCTTCCTGATTACCGCACCGCCACTGCGCCTGCCCGGGGCCGTCGGTTCACCGGTCACCCCCGTCGCGACCATTTGATTATTTGACTATTTGGCAGTTGCCGCCAATTTCCGCTATCGTCGTGGTAACGGGGAAGACTGATTTGGGGATACCATGAGCGGATTGCTTTCAAGCCTGACCAATGCCTACCAGGAAATGCTGGAACGGCACCGTAACCTGCCGTTTCTCAAGGCCGTTATGGCATCCAGCGCAATCATGGCCATCGCCGACGGGGAAGTGACCTTCAACGAGCGTGTCCGTATTGACCAGATCCTCGAAACGCTCGACAAACTCGTCGTTTTCGACCCGCATGAAGGGGTTGATCTGTTCAATGATTATATCGAGGGGATCAAGCAGAACTCGGCGGAAGGCCACGAACGCTGCTGGAAAGATATTCATGATGCGGTCAGTGATCCGGAGACCGGTGCCCTGATGCTGCGGATCTGCCTTGCCATCTGTGCGGCGGATGGCGAGGTCAATCTGCCGGAACAGATCGCCGTTGTGACGCTCTGCAGCCGTCTTGGTGTCGAACCGAAGGATTGCGGCCTTTATACCGACCTGACAGCTGAAGAATTTCTCGCCCAGTCGACAAAACAGCCCTGAAGCCGACAGGTTTGTTGTAGCCAGACAGAACTGACCGAAGCCGTTTTTCCTGTCAAAGCGTTTGTCACAGGCCGCCTGCAATCAGCGCGCGGCGCTGCGGGTTGAGGCCCAGTTCATCAAGCTCGTTCTGCTGCCGGCGGTTGACCTGCAGGGTTTCAACCTTGTCCCGGTTGTCCTTGGTGATCTCGATGGTTTTCAGTTCACGGAAGGCGCCCCGCACTTCTTCCTGCGCGGTCTCAATCTGCTTCTCCACATTGGCCAGCGACTGACGCAACCGCTCCCGCCGGTCGATATAGCCGAGAGCATAGGTCGCATAGGTCCGGCCAGCCTCGAAATTACGGGCCGCCAGCGCCTGTTCCGCCTTCAGTTCAGCCTCCAGACTGGCGAGTTCCGTCTGCAGCTGTTCAGACAGGCTGAGCAGATCACCAAGCTGCCGGCGTTTTTCGTCAAGCCGCCACTTCTGCAGCCGGATTACGCTCTCCAGTCCCCGTCGCGCCATACCCTCAAGCCCCCAATATTTCTGCAAGTCGTTGATAGCCGGTGGCGAGATCGGTCGCCTCACCCTTCTGCTGGGTCATGAATTCCTCCAGCGGTTCGTGGTAGTGAATTGCTTCGTCAATACCCGGATCCGAGCCCTTCCGATAGGCACCAAGACGGATCAGTTCGGCCATATCATCATAGGTCGCCATCAGGCGCCGTGCCCGGCTGACAAGCGCGGTTTCTTCCTCCGAATTACAGGCCGGCATGGTTCTGGAGACAGAACGGAGCACATTCACCGCCGGATAGCGCCCCCGCTCGGCAATTTCCCGGTCCAGAACAATATGGCCATCCAGAATACCACGAACAGCATCGGAAATCGGCTCATTATGATCATCGCCTTCCACCAGCACGGTGAACAGGCCGGTGATGCTGCCACGATCGATCCCCGGTCCCGCGCGCTCCAGAAGTTTTGGCAGTTCTGCGAATACCGTGGGTGTATAGCCTTTTGAGGCCGGGGGCTCGCCCGCTGACAGGCTGATCTCGCGCTGGGCCATGGCGAACCGCGTGACGGAGTCCATCATGCAGAGGACCTGGCAGTCCTGGTCCCGGAAAAATTCGGCCACCGCCATTGTCACATAAGCTGCCTGACGCCGCATCAGGGGCGGTTCATCCGATGTTGCCGCGACAATGACGCTGCGGTCCATCCCGTCATCACCCAGATCGTCTTCAATGAACTCCCGCGCCTCGCGGCCGCGTTCACCGATCAGGCCGATCACATTGACCTCAGCCGAGGTGCCGCGGGCGATCATCGAGAGTACCGAAGACTTGCCGACACCGGATCCGGCAAAGATCCCCATGCGCTGACCATTACAGAGGGTCAGAAAACTGTTCATCACGCGGACACCGACATCCAGCTTTCCGGCAACACGTTGTCGCTGGTGCGCCGGCGGCGGTGTATTGTGGATCGGCATGCCGACATCCCCCCGCGGCAATGGGCCCTTGCCGTCAATCGGCTCCCCCATGGCGTTGATTACCCGTCCGAGCCATTCCCTGGTCGGGTAGATCATCGGTTCTGCCTCGCCAATTTCCGCGCGACAGCCGATGCCTATCCCCTCAACGGCACCGAAAGGCATCATCAGGGCACGGTCATTCCGGAAGCCGACCACTTCACAGGGCAGATGACGGCCACCACGGGCATGGATGGTGCAACGATCACCAACGGACAGCGCCCGCTGGACACCACCGACTTCAACCAGCATGCCCAGAACAGCCGTCACCCGGCCGAACAGGTGCCGGTCCGTCAGCTGGTCAACATCACTGATAAAGCTTTTGATCAGCGCACTGCGCAAATCCGCTATCCCTCATCTTCCGATCCCGTCACACTTTACGGACCTCAGGGTTAATCACTGGTAAATATCCGTGCCGAGCGGCGGCTCTCAAGACTAGCGAAATAATGCTGGTTTTTCTTCGAGACTACGCAGTAAAACAGCAAACTTGCGGATATGGTTAACAATACTCTTGTAAGACGTTTTAAAGTTGATTATGGTTAACCAAGGTTAACAGCGTTCAGGTGGAGTTCCAGATATGCGCGTACTTCTGGTCGAAGACGAGCAGGCAACGGCAAAAAGCATCGAATTGATGCTCCGGTCTGAAAATATGGTGGTCGACACGACCGAATATGGGGAAGACGGCCTCGAAATCGGGAAACTGTATGATTACGACATCATCATTCTTGATCTCATGTTGCCCGATATCGACGGGTATGAGGTTCTCCGGCGTCTCCGGGATGCCAAGGTGCAGACCCCCGTCCTGATTCTGTCCGGACTGTCCGAACCCGACAACAAGATCAAGGGACTTGGCACCGGGGCAGATGACTACCTCACCAAACCCTTCGACAAACGCGAGCTGATCGCCCGTATTCAGGCAATCGTCCGCCGTTCCAAAGGGCATGCGCAGTCGATCATTTATACAGGACGTCTGTCGGTCAATCTGGATGCCAGAACAGTTGAGGTCGACAGCCATCCGATCCATCTGACCGGCAAGGAATATGGCATTCTTGAACTGCTCTCCCTGCGCAAGGGTACGACCCTGACCAAGGAAATGTTCCTGAACCATCTTTATGGCGGCATTGATGAGCCTGAACTGAAGATCATCGATGTTTTCGTCTGCAAGCTCCGCAAGAAGCTTTCAAACGCGACCGCCGGCGAGAATTACATCGAGACTGTCTGGGGACGCGGCTATGTGCTGCGCGACCCTGATGAAGCGATAAGTCCGAAAAGCGCGGTTGCCTGATCACCGGGCCAGCAACCCGCGAACACACCTGATCACTGCCATCCGGCACGGTGATCAGGTCGGGATGTAGACGCCTCTGGCACCGGCCATGGGCTTGAATTTGTCGGAAACTCCCAGCACCGTCTCCGCTCCGCCCAGGAACAGGCACCCGTCAGGGTTCGTGATTGACGCAATCCGGTCCAGCACTTCCTTTTTTGTCGGCTGGTCGAAATAGATCAGTACATTCCGGCAGAAAATCACGTCGAACTTTCCAAGTCCGGTAATGTTCTCCAGCAGGTTCTGTTCCCGGTACTGCACCATCCCCCGGAGTGAACTGTCGATCTGCCAGAGATCGCCGCTTTTCTGGAAGTACTTCACCAGCAACTGGATTGGCAGCCCGCGCTGAACCTCAAACTGGGAATACAGACCGGCCTTGGCCTTCTGCAGGATTTCGCGGGAAATATCCGTGCCGACAATTTCAATCCGCCAGCCTGATATCTTCGCCGACATCTCCTTCAGAATCATCGCAAGACTATAAGGCTCCTGACCGCTGGAGGCCGCCGCACACCAGATACGGATCTGCCGCCGCGCTGCATTGCGTTCCAGCAGGCCGGGCATGATCTGGTCACGGAAAATGTCAAAGGGACGGGTATCGCGAAAGAAGAACGACTCATTGGTCGTCATCGCTTCGATAACTTCCTGGGTCAGACCTTCATCACGACTGGATTTCAGCTGGCTGATCAGCTCAGACAGGTCTTTCATCCCGCGTTTACGGACGATCGGCATCAGCCTGGATTCAAGCAGATACATCTTGTCCTGCGTAACGATCAGCCCGGAACGCTGTTTGAGCATGCCGCTGATAAAGGCGAAATCGAGCGTGCTTATATTCATTAGCGGCCCCCGGCCCTGCGGCGCACATAGGCACCGATGTCGGAAAGCGGCAGCACCCTGCTGGCCAGTCCGGCCGTCACAACCGCGCCGGGCATTCCCCAGACAACACTGCTCTGCTCGTCCTGGGCGACGATCATGCCTTTGTTCTCGGTCACAACCTTCGCGCCTTCGCGCCCGTCATGCCCCATCCCGGTGAGGATGACCCCCAGAACGCCCCCGCCATAAACCGAGGCAACACTGCGAAACATCGGGTCGACAGCCGGCCGGCAAAAATTCTCCGGCGGCGACTGGACAAGACGGACACAGACACCCGACGTATTTTTTTCTGCCACCATGTGATAATCGCCCGCCGCAACATAAGCCTTCCCCGGCTCAACCCGAAGATTGTCTGTCGCTTCGACGGTCGGCAACCTGGTCTGTCTTTCAATGTTTGTCGCGAGAATTCTGGTGAAGGTAGGCGGCATATGCTGGGTGATCAGAATCGGTTGCGATAACCCCGTCAGATGTTTGAGCACCTCGAATAAAGCCTGGGGACCACCTGTAGAGCTGCCAATGGCAATCACCCTGACCGGCAGCGATGTCTCCGGACGGGTTGTGATCGGCGCAACCGGCTTTGCCGGCACCATGGTCACCCGGGCCGCACCCGGTGCTGCGGTTTGTGTCTTGCCTCGTTTCCCGGAAAGTGCCGTGACCTTGTCAATCAGCTCCCGCTGGAAATCCTGACCGCCGGAGATTTCCCGGGCTGCCGTCGGCTTCGGGATATAGTCTGCCGCTCCGAGCTGAAGTGCCCGGAGACTGATCGACGCATTCTTTTCCGTCAGTGTCGAAGCCATGATGATCCGG
The DNA here is from genome assembly GCA_040219025.1 of Rhodospirillales bacterium. GTDB lineage: Bacteria > Pseudomonadota > Alphaproteobacteria > Rhodospirillales > HT1-32 > HT1-32. The sequence goes on from JAVJTE010000003.1 coordinate 60,634, forward strand.
ACGCCCGGCTGCTTTGCAACCAGCTGCGGGAGGGCCGTCAGGCCATCCATGACCGGCATTTCAATATCAAGAATGATGACATCAGGGCGATGCCGTTCAAGTGCACGGAGTGCTTGCTGGCCGTCACCGACGGAAGCGATCACCTCGATCCCCGCCTTTTCAAGCATACGCACGATCAGCCCCCGGACGACGGCAGAATCGTCGACCACCATCACTCTGGCATGGTTGCTCTCCAGGGCGCTCACTTTCCGATCATTCCTTATCCATGTCTGAAACCGGCAACCCGTCAGAGAAGGCCGGCTTGGGAGAACTTTGCCTGAATGATCTCGCTGTCGAATGGCTTCATGATGTATTCATTGGCGCCGGCAGCAATGGCTTCCTGAATATGCTCGATGTCATTCTCCGTCGTGCAGAAGATCACAACCGGGCCATCCCCGCCGGCTGTCAGCCGGAGCTTGCGAAGGAATTCAATCCCGTTCATGACCGGCATGTTCCAGTCCAGCAATACGGCCTGCGGCATGGCTTCGACACATGCATCAAGCGCCTGCTGACCATCAGCGGCTTCCTTTGTGGCAAACCCCAGTTCTTCAATGATTTTCCGGGCAACCATCCGGATAACCCGGGAATCATCGACAATGAGGCAGGTTTTCATACGTCTAACGTCCTGTCGCAATCAGTCGCCTCATGCCAGCAAATGTCATGCGGCGATATTCGAAATATCCAGTACACGGGTAACATCAAGAACGACCATGAGTTCTTTGTCCAGCCGGTATACACCTGCAGCGACTTCTCGCCACCTCTGGTCCAGTGTGCCGGGATTACGTTCAAAAATACTGTCATTGAGTGACAGAACTTCCCCGACCTCATCAATAATCAGGCTATATAACTCGCCGCCAAGCTCGACCACGATGCTCATACTATCGGAATCAGTCGTCTGCGGCGGCAAAGAGAGACGCCTGCGCATATTCACTGCCGTGACGACCCTGCCGCGCAAATTCAGCGATCCGGCCACCTCGGGCGGGCTGAGGGGAACCCGGGTGATCTTCTGCGGGCCGAGCACATCCTGAACCGTCAGCACGGGAATACCGAACAGCTGGTCGGCAATCGTCATCGTGACATACTGCCTGGTGGTGCCGACAGATTCGATTTCGGTACCTGACCGGTGTGCGGGAAGGGTCTGGCTCATCTTGCTACTCCGGCGCTGGAAATGGTTGCCCGCAGGACATCGATCAGGCTTTCACGGTCATCCTTCGCGACATAGTCGCTGAAACCGACCCGTCGCCCGCGTTCAAAATCCGCCTCTGATGTACGGCTTGAAAGAGCAATGATCGGAAGCCGGCTCCAGCGCTGATCCGATTTCATCGTTTCCGCAAACTCAAAACCATTCATGCCCGGCATTTCGATATCACTGACAACAGCGTCGAACTCCGCGTCATTTTCAAGAATGCTGATGGCCGCTTCAGCGCTTTCAGCCACAACCGCCCGGAAGCCGGAAACCGACAACAGGGGCGACAGCAGGTTCCGGAAGAAGGGACTGTCATCGACCAGCAGTACCCTGCCATTGACGGCCTGTTGTTCGGCATCATCGCGGTGGGCAAACCAGTCGCCGAATGCCTTGGTCAGATAAAAGCTGGCATCAATCACATCAGTCGATTTCCCGGAGATGATTGCGCTGCCCAGCAGGGCGGTATCATCACCTTCAAGTTCGATCTTCAGATGATCCTCAACGATATCGACAATTTCCTCGACGACCAGGCCCATGCTCTTGTTCCGGTCTGTGAACACCAGAACCGGCACCTTGCCCTCAGCCGCCAGGTCACCCGAACCATCGAAGTTGACCAGCGGCATCAGTTGGCCGCGATACTGTACAACCGGACGGTCATCGCCATATTCAACGGTGGAAAGGTCGATCTCCTCAAGACGGGCGACCAGCGCCAGCGGAACCGCTTTCAGCTTCTTGTTGTCAGCCCGGAAGACCAGCAGTGACGTCTTCTGATCGGCGACCTCGATTGTCTTCTGCTTCACGTCATCATCAGCACGGTCGGATGACGCCTCGCCAAGTTCTGAGGCGATACCGTTCGGATCAAGGATCATGATGACACTGCCGTCACCCAGGATCGTATTGCCGCTGAACAGGGTGATATGGCGAAGAATGGGGGCCACCGGCTTTACAACGATTTCCTCGGTGTCAAAGACCCGGTCAACGATGATTCCGAACGTGGTGGCCCCAACCTGGGAGACAACAATGAAACGGTCATCACCGGAGGCACCATCAACGCCGGGATCATCCGGGCCGGCATCTTCAAGACCAAGTATTTTCGACAGGGTGACAAGTGGCAGCAGGCGATCACGAAGCCGCAGGACCGGCGAGTTATGGATGCGCTCGATACGATGTGACGAATCGTTCGATGCCCGGACCAGTTCCAGAACACTCAGCTGCGGAATGGCGAACCGCTCACCACCGCTCTCGACAATCAGTGCCGAGACGATTGCCAGCGTCAGCGGAATCTTGATGATAAAGGTCGATCCCGATCCTTCTGTGGAACGGAGTTCAATTGTCCCGCCAATCTTCTCGATATTGGTCCGGACCACGTCCATACCCACGCCACGACCGGAGACCGAAGTTACCTTTTCCGCCGTCGAGAAACCGGCCTTGAAAATAAATTGCTGAATCTGCTGGTCACTGAGAGAGTCGATTTCACTCTCCGTGGCAAGCCCGTTTGAAACCGCCTTTGCCCGGACCCGGTCAATATTGATGCCGCGCCCGTCATCAGCAATCTCGATGATGATGTAGCCACCTTCATGAAACGCCTTGAGCAGGATGCGACCGACTTCCGGTTTGCCGGCATCGATACGTCCGGGTGTGTCTTCAAGGCCGTGGTCGGCAGAGTTTCTGACCATATGCGTCAGCGGATCCTTGATCAGTTCAAGCACCTGACGGTCAAGTTCGGTTTCCGCCCCGATCATCTGCAGGTCGATCTTCTTGTTCATTTCAACAGCCAGGTCGCGGACGATACGGGGCAGTTTTGCCCAGGCATTTCCAATCGGCTGCATCCGCGTTTTCATCACCCCTTCCTGCAGATCGGTGGTGATGTGGCTCAACCGCTGAAGCGGTACGGTGAATTCGCTGTCATCACGGTTACGGACCATCTGTAACAGCTGGTTTCGGGTCAGGACCAGTTCGCTGACCAGCGTCATCAGGTTCTCCAGCAGGTCGACATTGACCCGGATACTCTGGGCCGCGACGCTGGATTCCTTCGGTACCCCCTCGTCCGCCGTAACCGGTTGTGAGGGCTTCGAGACCGCCGGCGGAGTTGCGACCCTGGCGGGAACCGCAGCCGGTGCAGGGCGCGGCTCAGTCTTCGGCGGCTCGGGTGCTGCTGTCTCTGCGGCAAGTTCCGCTGCCATCTCGGCTGCGATCTGTTCCGCAGACGCCGCCTTCACCCCGGCGGCTTCCGCCGCTTCGACCTCTTCCAGAAGCTCGGCCGCGACAGGAAACCCGAAATCGTTCATAACCGGCCCGTCATCAGCTTCCGGGGCGGGATCCGATGCCTCATCCGCTGACGGGCCGGCAGGCGCTGTCGACCCGGCCTCTGGCATCTGGCCATCTGCCATCATGTTCAGCTGGGCGATCAATTCGGCATCATCGCCTTCCGGCTCGGCCTCGGTTGCCTCCAGCACGGACAGGATATCCTTGATTCGATCAAGGCATTGCAGGATCAGGGTGACCGCCTGCGGCGTGACTTCCAGTTCACCATCCCGAAACTTGCCCAGGACATTCTCACCGGCATGTGCAACCGCTTCCAGTCGCGGCAGGCCGAGAAATCCGCAGGTTCCCTTAATCGTGTGAACCAGTCGAAAAATATTCGACAGAATTCCCTGATCGTTCGGATCCTGCTCCAGCTTGACCAGCTCTACATCGAGAACCGCCAGACTTTCAGAAGTCTCAGTCAGAAACTCGCTCAGAAGATCATCCATACTCTGTGCCCCGGTAATACGCTGCGAAACGCTTTATTTCGCCTGATCAACCAGCAGTATAGCGATACAGAAAATTTCGTCTCTCCGTATTAACCGCAATAGAACGGTGACTGCCTCTATCTGTCACGGGCAAAGGATGGCAATTTCCGTCGCACCCTTGTCGGCATCATACTGCAGCTCGCATCCGCCGTCCTGACAGCAATGATAAAGCAGCAGCCCCGGCAGCAATGCGGGGACAAAATCATCATCTTCGGCGGATCCATCCAGCACCCGGCGCATTGCCGCATCCATTTCCCCGCCCTCCCCTTCAGCCAGCACACCAAGTGCCGTGCCGGACGGGGTCGCCGCAATCTGTGTCGACAGGTCATGCACCCGAAGAATGGCAGACTGCGCGACCATTGACGCCAGAAACAACAGGCGCGATGACCGGCGGGTCATTCTGTTATCCGGCATCTCCTGGGGCGGATGCCAGTGAAAGGTCAGGCCGTCGCCAAGATAAGCTGCCATGACCCGTTCAATCGACTGAAGATCAACCGAACCGGCCTCTGCCTTGCCGAATGCCAGCCGGAAGAAACTCAGACGGGCATTCAGCTGACTGGCGCTCATGCGAACCAGATCCATTGCTTCCGGATCCATATCAGACGGCTGCTCAAGCAGTTCCAGGCCTGCGGCAACGGCGCCTGCCGGTCCGACCAGGTCATGACACAGGCGGGATGCCACAAGATCGGCTAGTCGGAGGTCGATGGTCATGGCAAGCTCTGTTGTTGAAGCGGTATCATGGAAACGGCACCGATGCCCGGCAAAGAGAAAGTCAGCGTTGCAAAATGATTCCTTCGGATATCACACCCGGCGCACTGGTCAAACACCCGGACAGGGATGACTGGGGTCTGGGTCAGGTTCAGTCCGCCATCGACGGACGTATCACGGTAAACTTTGAACATGCCGGAAAGGTGCTCATCCTGGCAGACCAGATTGACCTGATTCTGATCGCCACCGACGATTAGGGAACAACAACGCATCTTGCGTGCAGGCAAGCCTGCACTGTACTCTCGTTCCTGGATCAGGGAGATATGACAGATGAAAGCTTTCATAATCGGGGTTGCCGCGATGATTGTTATCGCCACAGGCGCAGGCTTTACGCTGGAAAGCATCGCCACAACGTCGGGAGAGAAATATACCACCGACAGCGTCCGGCTTGGTGATCTGAAATAGCCGGTCAGCCCCAGGCCTGAATGGCGGTCTGGTCCGCCGTGACCGAGCCGACGAAACCATCATGACCAGCAAGGTAGAATTGCCCGCCATCCGGCGAAGCAGCGACCGACCATAGCGGTCTGCTGACCGGACGGGTTTCCTGTATACGGCGCCCGCTGCTGATGTCCCAGCGGCGCAGCACCCCGTCACCGCCTGTGGAGACAAACTCCCGGTCACCCGGCAGAACGGCAACCGAGGTGACAAAGCCGTCATGGGCCGGTATCCGCAATTTCTCCTTCCGGGCGGCGATATCCCAGATGATCACCTCGCCATCCGTCGCGCCGGAAATCAGGCTGTCCGAAGATCCGGCCACCGCAAGACAGTTCACACTGCGGCCATGACCTTCCAGAACAGCCACCTCCTGACCGTCCGTCTGGCGCCAGAACCTGATTGTCAGATCGTAGGAAGCACTGGCAAACAGTCCGTGGCCGGGCAGGACAGCGACCGCCAGTACCTGCTCACGATGTCCCGTCAGGCGACGGATGATCTTGCCGCTCGCGGCCTCCCACATGATGATCTGCCGGTCCCAGCCACCGGAAATAATCAGCTCTCCGTCAATAGCGAGCGCCGAGGCATTCTCATGGTGTCCGATATAGGAGACCGGGACCGAGCCGTCGCTCAGATCCCACAGCCGCAGCTGGGTATCCCATGAGGCCGACAGCAGATGACTCCGGTCTGAGAACATCAGATAGGAGACACTGCCGCGGTGCCCGGTCAGCACCTGTCCGGGGCTTCTCGACGTGACATCCCAGAGAACAATCCGGGTATCCCAGCCACCGGTGGCTATTGTCCTGCCGTCCGGTGACACGGCAACGCAATTCACGATTGACCGGTGCGCTGTTTCTGCCGCACCGGCCGGTATCCCAGAACAGGCGAGATAACCCGCTGCAGCGCCAATAACGCCACGACGGGAAATCACAGCGGAATATTGCCGCATCAGATCATCTTTCGAGGCCGTAATCCCTGGTCATCAGGCAGAACTATTCCGCCGGCTGCCGGGCTGTCTCAATCTCGCCAGCCTCACTCTTCACCTCATCCAGCCATATGCTGTGATGTTCATGTGCCCAGTTTTCATCAACATAGCCGGAGCCCATGGCGTCAAAGGCCCCCTCCATTCCGATGGTACCGATATAGATATGGGCGATGATAACGCAGACCATCACAACCGAAAGGATTGAATGGATCAGGACGATCAGCTGCATGTCGAAGATGCTCGTCGCCAGTGCGAAGGAGAGGATCCCCCCGAACGGGAACATCAGCTGCAACCCGGTCCAGGAAAGGACCACACCACCACCGACTGTCGTCCAGAAGATAACCTTCTGACCGGCATTGAACTTCTTTGCCGGCGGATGTCCCTTGCCAATCAGGCCACCACCCTTTGCCAGCCAGACCAGATCATGCCTGTTCGGGATGTTGTGAACGACCCACATCACAAACATCAGGACGATACCAACCATGAAGGCAAATCCGATGAAGTTGTGGCTGATCTTGCCATAATAGGTGATCGAGCCAAACAGGGACGGCCCGACAACCGGCAGCAGGATATACTTGCCGAACATCAGATTGAGCCCGGTCAGGCCAAGCAGGATAAAACTGGTTGCCGTCAGCCAGTGAGCTGCCCGCTCGACAGTGGTAAACCGTTCGATCAGACGACCGGATAATCCGGCATCAATCTTCACCCGGCCCCGTATCAGAAAAAACAGCACCAGCAGAAGAACCATTCCACCGAGACCATAGGCACTGTAGGTTTTCAGCGGGCCGTTGCGAATGCTGCGCCACTGCTCTCCCTCCGATTGCACCAGCATCCCGGCTTTCTTGTCGGGGATTGAGACGCTGCCCTGAATTCCGCCTTTTGTACCGGCGCCACCGCTGCGGATCATCCGCCAGAAATCAGCATCACTGGTATTCCCCTGCGACTGGCCGGGCACTGCCCCCTGTTGCTGGGCATAGGCATCCGGTCCGCCCGGCGACGTCGGTGTCTTTACCGACGGGGCAATGGCAATCAGGGCCAGAGCAAGAAAACCTGTAACCCAGCCAAGCCGTGTATGAGTGTTTTTCATTTCATTTCTCCCCGGGCTTCCCCGATTAAACCTAGAAAGGCTGCGCCTGCTGCGCCGCGCGCTGACGAAGCTGATCACGTTCTGAAGGGCTGAGCTGACTGTCTTCTTTTCCCTGATAGACACCTGGCTTGTATTCCAGCACCGGACGTTTCTGGTCTTCGAAGCAGCCACCCAGCAGCATGGTCAGTCCAAGCCCTGCGATCAGCAGTCTCAACCGATGTCCTGATGTCATCTTCCCTCATCCCTTTTCATCGTCGTTTCCGTTAAGCAAAAGGGGTGACGCAAGCGCCACCCCTTCCGCCTTCATCTGTTCAGCAAACCCGGCAATCAGGACCCGGACTTGAGCTGATAGGCAGTGCCCCAGCCCCAGGCTCCGGACCCGAAACCACGGGCAACAACACGTTCGCGATAGACAGAGGCAACAACATCACCGTCACCGGCAAGCAGTGCCTTGGTCGCACACATCTCGGCACAGAGCGGCAGCTTGCCTTCGGCAAGACGGTTGCGTCCGTACTTGGAGAATTCCGCCTGGGACAGGTCCTCTTCAGGACCGCCCGCGCAGAAGGTGCATTTGTCCATCTTGCCCCGGCTACCGAAATTGCCGGCCTGCGGGAACTGCGGCGCACCAAACGGGCACGCATAGAAGCAATAACCGCAACCGATGCACAGATCCTTTGAATGCAACACCACGCCGTCATCGGACTGGTAGAAGCAATCAACAGGACAGACGGCCATGCAGGGCGCATCCGAACAGTGCATGCAGGCAACCGAGATGGAACGCTCACCCGGCTTGCCGTCATTGATCGTGACGACACGCCGGCGGTTTACGCCCCACGGCACTTCATGCTCGTTTTTACAGGCTGTGACACAGGCGTTGCACTCGATGCAGCGTTCCGCGTCGCAAAGGAACTTCATTCTAGCCATGACTTTCGCTCCCTATGCTTTTTCGATGCGGCAGAGAGTACATTTCGTCTCCTGCATCTGAGTGACTGAATCATACCCGTAGGTCTGGGCCGTATTGCTGGCCTCCCCGAGCACATAGGGATCAGCACCTTTCGGATACTTGCTCCGCTGATCCTCGCCCATCCAGTGACCACCAAAGTGGAAGGGCATGAAGGCAACACCCTTGCCGACGCGCTCCGTCAGCATGGCCTTGACCTTCACCTTCGCACCTTCCGGACCATGGACCCAGACCATCTCCCCGTCCTTGATGCCAAGGTTGTTGGCATCAAACGGATTGATCTCGGCGAACATGTCCTGCTGGAGTTCAGCAAGCCAGGGGTTCGAGCGGCTTTCGTCACCGCCACCCTCATATTCGACAAGCCGTCCGGATGTCAGAACAACGGGATAGTCTTTCGAGAAATCCTTGTCCTGAATTGACTTGTAGAGGGTCGGAAGACGGAAGTCTTTCCGGTCCTTGTAGGTCGGATAATCAGCCACCAGGTCACGCCGGGGCGTGTACAGCGGCTCACGGTGAACCGGTACCGGATCGGGGAATGTCCAGACCACAGCACGGGCCTTGGCATTTCCGAACGGTGCGCAGCCATGCTTGATGGCGACGCGCTGGATGCCGCCTGAAAGGTCAACCTTCCAGTTGGTCTTTTCGCCGGCAATACCGTCGATGACCTTGCGTTCGTCATCCGTCAGGTCACCATCCCAGCCCAGTTTCGTGAGCATGCCCATGGTGAATTCGGGATAACCGTCCTTGATTTCCGATCCGACCGGATAGGAACCTTCGGCCAGCAGGTTCTGGCCCTCACGTTCCACACCGAAACGGGCACGGAAGCAGAGACCGCCTTCGGCCACCGGCTTGGACGTATCGTAAAGCACCGGTGTTCCCGGATGCTTCATTTCCGCGGTTCCCCAGCACGGCCAGGGCATACCGTAATAGTCTCCGTCCGCCGGGCCGCCATTCGCCAGAAGCGTCGTGCGGTCGAAGGTGGCCTGATTGGCCATATGGAGCTTCATACGTTCCGGCGACTGGCCGGTATAACCAATCGTCCACATCCCCTTGTTGAATTCACGGGTGATGTCCTCGATATCCGGCTCGTCACCGTTCATCTTGATGTTCTTGAACATTTCAGCATCGACGCCGAATTTTTTCGCAAACATCGCAATGATCGTGTGATCGGGCTTGGATTCAAAGAGCGGCTCGACAACCTTGTCACGCCACTGCAGCGACCGGTTCGATGCGGTGACCGAACCGTAGGTTTCAAACTGCGTCGCCGCAGGTAACAGATAGGTTCCGTCCTTGCGGTCATGCATCACCGCAGACATCGTCGGATAGGGATCGACCACAACGAGAAGATCGAGCTTCTCCATAGCCTTCTTCATATCCGGCAGACGGGTCTGCGAGTTCGGTGCATGGCCCCAGAAGACCATCGCCCGGACATTGTCCGACTGGTCCATGTTTTCTTTTGCCTCAAGAACCCCGTCGAACCAGCGGGACACCGGAATGCCCTTCGATTCCATCTGTTTCTTGTCGGCAAAACGACCGAGGAGATAGTCGTAATCGACATCCCATACACGGGCCCAGTGCTTCCAGGACCCGGTTGCCAGACCGTAATAGCCCGGCAGCGTATCGCAGAGAACGCCAAGATCGGTCGCACCCTGAACATTGTCATGACCGCGGAAGATATTCGCTCCGCCGCCCTGGGTGCCAATGTTGCCCAGCGCCAGTTGCAACACACAATAAGCACGGGTGTTGTTATTCCCGATCGTATGCTGGGTACCGCCCATGCACCATACGATGGTGCCCGGCCGGTTGTTGGCCAGCGTCCGGGCAACCCGGCGCAGCTGGGATCCCGGAACGCCCGAGACGCGCTCGACCTCTTCCGGTGTCCATTTCGCGACTTCGGCCTTGATCTGGTCCATTCCCCAGACACGGCTGCGGATATATTCCCTGTCTTCCCAGCTGTTCTCGAAAATGTGCCACAGAATTCCCCAGATCACCGGAACGTCGGTGCCCGGGCGGAACCGGATAAACTCATCCGAATGGGCTGCAGTACGGGTAAACCGCGGGTCAGCAACGATCAGCGGCGCATTGTTCTGCTCTTTCGCCTTCATGATGTGAAGCAGCGAGACCGGATGTGCTTCTGCCGGGTTCGAGCCGATCAGGAACATGGCACGCGAATTATGCATGTCATTGTAGCTGTTGGTCATCGCACCATAGCCCCAGGTGTTCGCCACACCGGCCACCGTGGTTGAATGGCAGATACGCGCCTGATGGTCGACGTTGTTTGTCCCCCAGAAGCCGGCAAACTTGCGGAACAGGTAGGCCTGTTCGTTGTTATGCTTGGCGGAGCCCAGCCAGTACACGGAATCCGGACCGGACTGCTGGCGGATTTCCAGCATCTTGTCGCCGATTTCGTTAATCGCCTGTTCCCAGGAGATTCGCTTCCACTCGCCGCCTTCCTGCTTCATCGGGTATTTCAGCCGGCGCTCGCCATGCGCATGTTCGCGGACCGATGCACCCTTGGCGCAATGTGCACCGAGGTTGAACGGGCTGTCGAAGCCCGGCTCCTGGCCGACCCAGACGCCATTCTTCACTTCCGCAAGCACCGTACAGCCGACAGAACAATGCGTGCAGACAGATTTGACGACCTTGACGTCACCGGCGCCGGCCGCAACCTGCGCATCTGCTTTCTTCACTGTTCCCGGCATGACGGAGGCGAGCGCTATGCCACCGGCAGCAAGGCCTGAACCTTTGAGGAAGGTCCGGCGATCAACCGTCTTCCCTGCAATGCCAGCTAACGCTTTCGTCAGGCGGGGGCTCGTCGCAACCCCACCAGTTTTTTTGGTTAGCATTTTGCCTCTCCTATGGTTATCTTTTAAGGAAAATCAGAACTTCGAGAGTTCGTAGACTTTCCGGACATGATCGGTTTCCCGATAGCCCGCTGAAGCCGGGCTTTTAACTGTTGTCGCCGACGCTTCGTCCGACCCTGAAGTGATGGCCGTTGCAGCGACGCCAGCGGCGCCTGCGGCAAGTCCAGCCGACTTCAGAAACGCCCGGCGCGATGCTGTTGACACTTCCCTTTCCTTACTCATTGCACTCTCCCTTTCCCGGTTACGTGCACGTCTCGCAGCGGTGATTGATTGCCCAGGGGACCCGCTGCACAGTCCCGACGCTAGGCCGTCATCTCAAAAGCTTCTTCCTCGATCGCGATGAAGGCACGCCCGATGGTGCCGACAGGCATGTAGAATACGGCACCCGATGCCGCTTCGAGGTCAGCAAAAAACTGCCCCGCCCAGTTTCCGACATGCGCCTTGAAGAATGCCCGTTGCTCAGCCAGCGACACCGGCTGCCCGAAAGCACCGGTAATCAGCCCTGCCATCATCTCGCAGACCGAAGCAATATTGTCTTCGGGTTCATGCAACTCGTCTGCCCGCGATATCCCGTGCTGCTCCATCGCATCACGCAGCTTCGCCAGCGGCTTCTCGTTGAGAAAGCCGGTCAGATAATACGAGCCGAATGGCACAAGCTCACCCTTGCCGATGCCAATGAAAAGATTATTGAATTCCCTTTCAACTGCTTCCGGTGAGGTTGCCCGCGCCACATTCGACAGGGCGCAGAGCCCGACACCGATATCAGTTTCGTCACCTTCGATCTTGGAGAGGCGGCCCAGCATTTCTGCATCAGCCGGCTTGGCGAGCAAGGCGGCGAGCAACCCGTAGAAACGGGCTCTCAGCTCATCTTCTTCAGATATCTCTGTCAAGTGACGGATAGCCGCTGCCACATAACGTCTCCTGAACGATTTCCCCGATCGCCACCCTCTCCGGAGCGACAATACTGCCAGTTAATCTGGCTTAAGAGGTAATTGAATGACATCTGCGTTAAACGGTCAATGAATATAAACAGGCATCAGACCGGCAAGTTACGCATTTCCGCCGTTTTTTGGCCGGAAACTCAGGTTATTCCGCGATCCGGAACATCCTTCCCGCCAGTATCGGCGAGGTCTTCAGCCACTTCAGACCCGGACGGATCAGACTCGCCGCCTTCGGGCTCAGCGCTGACATCTTCTGTTGCACCGGCAATTTCGTCATCGTCAGCTTCCGGTTCCGCCGTTTCCGGCTCTTCTGCGGCATATCCTGCACCCGCACGATAAGCTGTCCGGATCTCTCCGACGACATCCTTGATGAGATTAAAGTCCTCATCGTAATCATCCAGGCCATCCCGGAATGCAAAGGCCGGATCGGTCTGCCAGAGCTTGCGTAATGCCAGCTTCTGAAGATGGTCCGGGACACCCTGCTTCATGAAACCGGTGTAGTCAGAGTCCTTTCCCAGGCTCTCGATATCCGGTAATGGCTCAGCCGCCGGCTCCTCAACAAGATCCCCGGACGGGCCGGCATCGGGCTCTGTCATCATCCGGACAGGTCGTTCACGCTCGACCTGCCTGTCTTCCGGCTGTCTGTCCCTCTCGACCGTTTTGCGCTGCGACCAGCGACCCAGAAAGGTCTTGTCATCCGTCATGGCGTTCCCGCTTTCTCCGGCTGAAGCCCAGCCTGTCCGTATCCACCTTGTCACGCTTGCGTTTGTAATGCGGCTCGTCAACATGAAACGCCTGTATGAAGTCCCTCACCAGCGCCAGCACTTCCGGCGGCATCGGGACAGCGTCGACGATGTCATCGCCGTTGTTGGCATAGGCCAGCGCTTCATAAGGACAGGCCGTTACATGATGCGGTTCGACATCATGGTCTCCGACTTCCTCCCCGCGTCGCATCAGCACGTAGAGCGACGGCTTGTCCATCGACAGATTATAGAGATACCCTTCGGTTTCGCGACGGAACAGTTCCAGATCCAGCGTCGCCGCATGAAACTGCACCCAGTCCGGACCGGACCGGATTGCCTGCCATTCGTCAATTTCCGGCGCACCGGAGAACACCGACACCGCCCGCCATGAGTAATCCACCCAGGGGTTGTCGATCCGCCGGCGTTCAATCACGATGCCGGTCTTCAGCCGTTCGATCCTGTCCAATTCAGCGCCTCCCTTTTGATCTACTGAACGCCCCTCTCTCCGGAAAAGCAATGAAGCGAAAATTCGCCCCGGGTCCGATACCCTCAGTTAAGGCTGCTATTGAACCGGAGAGGAAGAAACTGTATATTACATATGTCGGTGGCTGATGCCTTTACAGGGTCTGCCAATGCCGGAAAGACAGATTGCTTGGCTCAAGAATCTGGCAACTCGGAAGCGAGTTCAAGGGGTGTCGCTGAATGTTCAGGACAGTCCGGAAAATGCCATTTTACTGCCACAGTATCCGTCTCTGGTAACGCCGACGCTGAGTCATGGTGTCCGTTAAAGGAGGATACAGGATGTCGTCTATGAATTTGCCACTTGTCCCGGACAATGGCCTGAACAGTTACCTTCAGAAAATCCGCGCGTTCCCGATGCTCTCCAAGGAAGAGGAGATCATTCTGGCTGAACGTCTGCGCGATGAAGGCGATGTCGAAGCTGCGCACAAGCTGGTCACCAGTCATTTGCGGCTGGTTGCCAAGATTGCGTTCAAGTTCAAGAATTACGGGCTGCCCGTCTCTGACCTGATCGCCGAAGGCAATATCGGACTGATGACGGCGGTTAAGAAATTCGATCCGGACCTCGGCTATCGCCTGTCGACCTATGCCATGTGGTGGATTCGTGCCGCGATTGGTGAATTCGTCCTGAATTCCTGGTCAATCGTCAAAACCGGCTCCAACGCAGCGCGCAAACGGCTGTTCTTCAAGCTGAAAGGGCTCAAGGCACGCCTCGGCATGCTGGAGGACCGCGAACTGTCACCGCTGGAAACCCGGCAGATCGCCAGTGAACTCCAGGTTCCCGAGCATGAGGTTACCGACCTCAGTCGCCGGATGATCGGCAGCGACTCCTCGCTCAACGCACCGTTGACCCAGGATAGCGAGATGCAGCATATCGAGCTGCTGGAAGACGACACACCCAATCCGGAAGAAGCCTATGCCGCATCCGAAGAACTGGGCTATCGCAGCCAGATGCTGAAATCGGCAATGGATGTCCTGAACGAACGTGAGCAGGATATCCTGGTCAACCGCCGGCTGGTCGAAGAGCCGCTGACACTGGAAGAACTCGGCGAGCGTTATGGTGTCAGCCGCGAGCGCATCCGGCAGATTGAAGTCCGGGCTTTTGAAAAGCTGCAGCACAAGATGCAGGAAACTGTATCGCGTGCGGCGGCCTGACAAACAGGAACCCGGTGATTTTTTCGGTCGGTTGAATATCGGTGACAACGCATCCTGCCAGAGGGGCCTCCGGGCCCCTCATCTGCGGCTCTCTCATGACCCTCAAAACCGTTGCCGTCTCTGAAAGGCGTGCAGAGCGCTGTCTGATCCGTATATTTCCGGCCCGGCACCATCCGATACCGGCTACAGGATCAAGAGGCAAACTATGTCAGAGATGATTTCGATCCGCGGTCTGACCAAAAAATTCGGCGCCTTCACTGCGGTGGACGGCATCGATCTTTCGGTTCAGTCCGGGGAAGTGCTTGGCTTTCTCGGCCCGAACGGGGCCGGAAAATCGACAACCATGAAAATGGTGACCGGCTTTCTGGAACCGACGGCCGGCAGTATCTCAGTTTGCGGCCATGACGTTGCCCGCGAACCGGTCGCTGCCAAGAAACGCATCGGCTATCTGCCGGAAGGCGCGCCGCTGTATGGTGACATGACGCCTGCCGGTTTTCTCGATTTCGTTGGCGGCATCCGCGGTTTTGATGGCGCGGAACGCAAACGCCGGATTGAACGGGTTGCCGAGAAGATCCAGCTGCAGGAAGTGATGTACCAGCCGATTGACACCCTGTCGAAAGGCTTCAAGCGCCGCGTCGGGCTGGCCCAGGCGATCCTTCATGACCCTGATGTCCTGATCCTTGATGAGCCGACGGACGGACTTGATCCGAACCAGAAACAGCAGGTACGCGAGTTGATCGCCGAGATGTCGCCGGACCGGGCGATTGTCATTTCCACCCATATTCTGGAAGAAGTCGAAGCGATCTGCAGCCGGGCTGTTATCATCGCACGCGGCAGGCTGTTGGCCGACGGAACCGCTGAATCGCTGCAGGCCCGCCTGCCCTATCACAATGCGGTTGTCATGACACTGGACACGAAAGATGCCGCCGGCATGACCGAGGCACTGAAGCTGCTTTCCGGTGTCGACAATGTTGAACAGTTATCGGCAAGCGAGGGTGTGACGCGGCTTCGGGTCAACGCCCGGGACGCCAGACCGGTCATCAGCGAAGTTGCCGACCTGGTCAAAGCCAAGAATATTCCGGTATCCGAGCTGTCTGTCGAAAAGGGCCGGCTCGACGATATCTTCCGGCGCATCACCAAAGCACAGACCACCGGAGAAGCTGGCAATGCGTAACATATCCCTCATCGCCCGCCGTGAACTTGCAGGTTATTTCACCACCCCGGTCGCCTATGTCTTCATTGTCATCTTTCTGGCGGTATCCGGATCATTCACCTTCTACATCGGTGGCTTCTTCGACCGTGGTCAGGCAGACCTCCAGCCGTTTTTCAACTTTCATGCCTGGCTCTATCTGCTGCTGATTCCGGCAATCTCCATGCGGCTCTGGGCCGAGGAACGCAAAAGCGGCACCATCGAGCTGCTGATGACCCTGCCGGTCACGCCGCAGGAAGCCGTCATCGGCAAATTCCTGTCCGCCTGGATATTTGCCGGTGCTGCACTGGCCCTGACCTTCCCGCTCTGGATCACGGTGAACTTCCTTGGTGAGCCGGATAACGGGGTCATTCTGGCCAGTTATCTCGGCAGCTTCATTATGGCTGGTGCCTATCTGGCAATCGGTGCCAGCATTTCCGCCCTGACCAAAAATCAGGTCATCGCGTTCATTCTGGGGGCCAGCGTCTGTTTTCTGTTCACCATGAGTGGTGTCGAACTGGTGCTCGAATTCTTCCGTGGCTGGGCACCGGATCTGCTGATCGAAACCGTCGCCTCAATGAGCTTCCTGACCAATTTCCAGCAGATATCGAAGGGGGTGATCGACATCCGTCATCTCATCTTCTTTGGATCACTGATCTTCGTCTGGTTGTGGATCAACCTGCTGATCCTTGATCTCAAGAAAGCGTCGTGAGGAGATCTGACATGAAACTGCTTCAGAATATCGACCGTGGACGCCTCAGCCTGATGGCCATTCCGCTGCTGATCGTGCTGTTTTTCGCCATCAACATCTTCTCCAACTCGACCTTCAATGCGACCCGGCTTGATCTGACCGAGAACAAGCTGTTCACCGTCTCCGACGGTACCCGGCAGGTGCTGGAGAATATCGAGGAGCCGATCACGGCACGTCTGTACTTCTCGAAATCACTGGGTGAACGCAGCCCCGGATATGCGACCTATTTCAACCGGGTACGGGAACTTCTGGAACAATATTCCGACATTTCCGGCGGCAAGCTGCAGCTGCAGCTGTTCAACCCGGAGCCGTTTACCGACGAGGAAGACCGCGCCGTTGCCTTCGGCCTGCGCGGCGTACCGATCAACAGCGCCAATGATCTCGGCTATTTCGGTCTGGCTGCAACCAACAGCACGGACGATCAGGAAATCATCTCGTTCTTTGTCCGCGACCGGGAAAGCTTTATCGAATATGACCTGACGAAGATGGTCTACAGCCTGTCGACCCCGAAAAAACCGACCATCGGCATCATGACCGAATTGCCCGTCATGGGAAATCCGAGCCCGCAATTCGCACGCCCGGAATGGGGCTTTGTTGCAAGGATCAAGGATTTCTTCTCGGTCGTTCCGGTGCCGACGGATATCGCCGCGATCCCCGACGATGTTGATATCCTGCTGCTCGCCCATCCCCGCAGACTGTCGGATGGCATTCAGTACGCGATTGACCAGTTTGTCATGAAGGGCGGACGCGCGCTGGTGTTTGTCGATGCAAATGCCGAGACCGCACCGCTGGCCGCGTCGCCGATGGGCATGGGACAGGCACCGCAACCGGACCAGTCGGATCTGGACCGGCTGATGAAATCCTGGGGTGTCGAGCTGATCGACCAGAAACTGGCGGCGGATCGCTCTGCTGCCCGCCGGGTGACCATCGGCGGTGCTGCCATGCAGCGCCCGGTTGTCACCGACTATGTTGCCTGGATTTCAGCCAAACCGGCAAATTTTGACACCAACGATGTCGTCACCGGCCAGCTGGAAGAAATCAATTTTGCCACCCCTGGCGCGTTGCGAGTGCTGGACGGTGCCACGACGACGGTTCAGCCGCTGATTGAAACCGGCACGGATTCCATGCTGATCGATGCGGGTTACGCCCGTCCGACCCCGCAGGTTCTGGAAATGCTGAACGACTTCAAGGCGGGTGGTGAAAAGCTGCTGCTGGCGGCCCGTATTTCCGGAACGGCAGAAAGCGCCTTCCCGAACGGTGCCCCCGCAGACAACGGCACACCGCCTGCCACGCATGTCGCCAAGACCGATTCCCTCCGGGTTATCGTCGTCTCCGACGTTGACATGCTCTATGACCAGTACTGGGCTGACAGCCAGAATTTCATGGGCCAGCAGGTCAGCGTTCCCTTTGCCGACAATGCCAACTTTGTCGTCAATGCGCTGGATTCACTCAGTGGCAGTGAATCGCTGATCGGGCTTCGGGCCCGCGGCGAATCCTCCCGCCCCTTCCTGGTCGTCGAAAACCTCGAACGGCAGGCTGAAATCCGGTTTCGCGCCAAGGAGCAGGAACTCCTCGCAAAGCTGAAAACAGCCGAGCAGGAGCTGAACGACCTGCTGAAACGCGGCGGCACGGACCCTGCCCAGATTGATGCCGTGCTGTCTGATGACCAGCGTCAGCAGATCGAGAAAACCCGGGTTGAAATGATCCAGCTTCGCCGCGAATTGCGCGATGTTCAGGGCGCACTCCGGCAGGATATCGAGCAGCTCGACAGTAACCTGAAGTTTCTCAATATCTGGCTGATGCCGCTGCTGGTCATCATTGCCCTGCTGCTGGTGACATTCCTTCGCTATCGCCGTCGTTCGCACGCGATGACGACTTCCTGAAGACCGAGAAAGATGGAGCGTCGACCATGAAACAATCCACCTTCATCATCCTGCTGGTTGCAACCGGCCTCTCCGTCGCGGCAGCCATGACCGCTGCCGGGCTGCGGTCCGGATCCAGTCAGCAAGCCGGTGCCGGCGAGCCGTTTGTCGGCAATCTCGGCGAAAACATGAATGCGGTTGCCTCGATCTCCCTGCAAAGCAACAGCGACAAAACGGAACTGGTCCGCAAGGGTGACCAGTGGGTTCTGGGCGGTGATCTGGCCGGCTACCCTGCCAGTAATATCGAGGTCCGCGATCTTCTGGTCGGACTGGCTGACAGTCGCAAGCTGGAGGCAAAGACCGCCCTTGAGGACCGGTTTGCGAAACTGCAGGTCAATGATGTCACCGATCCGGGGGCAGAAGGCAAACGGGTCACCATCCGGAACCAGGGCGGCGATGTGCTTGCCGACCTGATTGTCGGGAAAGCCTGGTTTGGCCAGGTCGGCCTCGACAAGACCGGGCGCTACGTCCGTGCGCTCGACGATGACCGCGCCTGGCTGACGGTTGGCGATCTGGCGGTCGGTGCACGCGTACGCGATGTGGTCGATACGAAAATCATCCCGGCCATTACCCAGGACGATGTCCGGCGCGTCACGGTCTCTCACCCGGATGGTCATGAACTGGTGGTTGAACGGGAAAAGCCGGAAGACAGCTTTACGCTGGTCGACAAGCCGGCAGACCGGGAACTGCGCAGCCCGGTCATTACCGGCAGCTTCGCCAATGCCCTGCAAAGCATGACACTGGAGACAGTCCTTCCTGCCTCGGCAGTCACCTTCGACCCTGCGAAGACCGTCATGCTGGTCGCAGAAACCTTTGATGGCGGCATTGTCATTCTGAAGTTACAGAATGATGGTGACCAGTCTGTTCTGGCTGTTGAAGGTCTGCATCCCGCCGGGCGCACCGCAGATGAAAAAACCGGAATCAATCGCAGCCGCTGGCTCTATCAGGTCCCGAAATGGCGATATGATGACCTGACCAAACAGATGAAAGACATGCTGGCCGAACCCACCTCCTGATCCCGTTACCGGGTGCCGGAAAGCAGTTCTTCAGCCAGCGCCAGATCGTCCGGGCGATTGACGTTAAAGAAGGGATCAACCGGCCCGGCTGGCCAGTCGGCATAGACAACTGAATATTCGGCCGTCCAGCGGTCAATCTTGCGGATGTCACGTACCGTCAGCGCCTCCCGCAGTGCCCCGGCCAGCGCAACAGGCCAGAGCCCGATCACCGGATGGGTGCGGTCGCCGGATTGCGCACAACCGATATCAGCACCTGCAGCCGTCACCGCCGCGACAAGACGCGCCACCAGATCCCCGGGAATGAAGGGGGCATCGGTGGGGCAGCTGACGATGTGGGATATTTCAGGCCGGTTTGCCCGCATCCATTCCAGTCCGGTCAGGATCCCGGCAAGTGGCCCGGCAAAGCCTTCAACCACATCACGGGCAACCGGCAGACCAAGATCCGCAAACCGGCCGGTATCACCGTTGGCATTCAGCAACACCATTTCGGCCTGCGGCAGGATCCGGTCCAGAATATGCGACAGAATGGTCTTGCCGCCCAGCAGCCGGAGCGACTTGTCACCACCCCCCATACGCCGCGCCTGACCACCTGCCAGCAGCACAGCCGCGACACGGAACGGGGTATCAGTCATCGCGCCGGGCACCCTTGCGGTTTTGGTCGGCACCTTCGGCCTCACCGGCTTCGCTGCCGTCGGCGTCGTAGACAATCCGCTCCAGCCCGGCCAGCGCAATGAACCGCTGTCCCCGCGCCCGCCCGACCAGCGTCAGATTTGCCTGCCGTGCCAGATCGACCCCCCAGGCCGTAAAGCCGGAGCGCGAGACCAGCATCGGGATCTGCATCTGGACACATTTGATAACCATCTCGCTGGTCAGGCGTCCGGTGGTATAGAACAGCTTGTTCTCCGGACCGATGCCCTTCAGCAGCATGTAGCCCGCGATCTTGTCGACCGCATTATGCCGTCCGACATCTTCCATATAGACCAGCGGCCGGTCCCCTTCACAGAGGACGCAACCATGAATCGCCCCGGCATTGAGGTACAAACTCGGGGCGGTATTGATCTTTTTCACCAGCCGATAGAGTTCGGACGTGCGAAGCACCGCATCCTTCTGCAGCTCGATGTCATCAAACCGTTCCATCAGGTCACCGAAAACGGTGCCCTGCGCACAGCCTGATGTCTGGGTTTTCTTTTTCAGCTTCTCTTCGTAATCGGTCGTCCGCCCGGTCCGCACGATGATCGTCTCGATATCATCATCGTAATCAATGCCCGTTATCACATCGTCCGGCCGCAGCATGTTCTGGTTCAGCAGATAGCCGACCGCCAGATATTCCGGATAGTCGCAGATCGTCATCATGGTGACGATTTCCTGTCCGTTCAGGAACAGGGTCAGCGGACGCTCGACGGTCACCGATGTCTCGATCGCCCGGCCATCCTGATCGACACCACTGACCCGGTTGGTCAGCCGCGGATCATCCGGGTCGGGCTGTATCAGAAATTCGCTCATGTCCGGATAGTGATCACCCCGCAGGCGTTCGGCAAGGGTCACGAGGGCGGATAAGTTCCACGATGCGGCAGACGGTTGCGCTAATCGGTACTTCACGCCGAAACCACTCGATAGCATGGAGGCCCGGGGATATAGTCGGACCAACAAATAAGCAGGGAACGGCATATCCATGAAAGTTGATGGACGCGAGCTTCTGGTTTGCGACTGCGAGGGAACGATGCCGCTGGACGGCAACACCCTCGGCAAGGTTTGCAGCAAGGCGGGAATGAAGGGTGATCTGGATGTGGCAAGCCATCTCTGCCGCACGCAGGTCGACCGCTTCCTGAAAGCCATTGAAACCGGCTCCCCCCTCACCGTTGCCTGCACCCAGGAAGCACCGCTTTTCGCCGAACTGGCCAATGAGCGACGGGAAGGCGCGGATATCCGGTTTGTGAATATCCGGGAACGGGCAGGCTGGTCAGCAGAAGCTACGGACAGCCTGCCGAAAATCGCCGCGCTGATTTCCGAAAGCGGGTTCGAGCCGGCATCAGCCACCAATGTCACCCTGAAATCCGGCGGCACGACGCTGATTTATGGCAGTGACAGTACGGCGATCGAGGTCGCCCGGAAGCTCGGCAACCGGCTGGATGTGACCGTCCTTCTGAAACCGGGCAGCGACGCCATTGCCCCCTCCATCGTCGATGTCCCGATCTTTCAGGGTGAAATCGCACGGGCCGCAGGCCATCTCGGAAAATTCGAGATTTATGTCAATAACTACGCCCCGGCGATCCCTTCCTCCCGCGGGTCGCTGACCTTCGGAGCCGGCGCAGACGGAATTTCCTCAACCTGCGACCTGATTCTGGACCTGACCGGTGGCACGCCCCTGTTTCCGGCCCCGGAAAAACGCGACGGCTATCTGCGCGCCGATCCGGGAAGCGACGCCGCTGTTGCCGCTGCCACCTTTGAAATCGCCGATCTGGTCGGCGAATTCGAGAAGCCGCGATATGTCCGCTACAATGCGGATATCTGCGCCCATTCCCGCTCGACACGACTTGGCTGCAACCGGTGTATTGATGTCTGCCCGACCTCTGCAATCACCGGGGCTGGCGATTATGTCTCGATTGATCCCTATATCTGTGCCGGCTGCGGTTCCTGCTCCAGCGTCTGCCCGACCGGGGCCGCCGCATACAACTATCCCAATGCAGGGGATCTGCTGAACCGCCTGCGCACCCTGACCCGCGCCTTTCACGATGCAGGCGGCAAGAATTCCGTGATCTTGGTGCATGATGCCAGAAGCGGACAGGATCTGATCGATCTGGCGGCCCGCTTCGGCAAGGGCCTGCCCGCGCATGTTCTGCCCTTCGCCGTCAATGAGGCGACGCAGATCGGCCTGGATTTCCTGACCGCTGCTGCCGCCTACGGTGCCGGTGATATCCGCATTCTCGTGGGTCCCCGGCATGCCGGCGAAATCGAGGGGTTGGCCTCTCAGATCGGGCTGGCGGAAACCGTGATGTCCGGTCTCGGCTATGGATCCGGCCGCTTTGGCCTGATCAATACGAATGATCCTGACCAGTTGAGCGAACAGCTCTATGCAATCGCCGGACAATCCGGGGCAGAGCCGTCATCCTTCATGCCGGTCGGCGGCAAGCGATCACTGACCATGCTGGCCCTGACCCATCTGCACGGGAAAGCGCCGACGCCGGTCGGCCAGCTTCCGCTGCCGAAAGGTGCACCCTTCGGCAATGTGAAAGTCGATACCGACGGCTGTACGGTCTGCCTGTCCTGCGTCGGGGCCTGCCCCACGGGGGCATTGTCCGATAACCCGGACTTCCCGCAGCTCAGCTTCAATGAAAGCGCCTGTGTGCAGTGCGGCCTCTGCAAATCCACCTGCCCGGAACAGGTCATCACGCTGGAACCTAGAATAAACTTTGATGAGGAAGCGAGATCATCGCTTCTGGTCAAACGGGACGAGCCCGCGCATTGCATTCGCTGTGGCAAACCGTTCGGCACAATGGCCGCCATCGACAAGATTGCCGCAAAACTGGAAAACCATTCCATGTTCGCCGGCAGTGCCGTTGACCGCATCCGCATGTGCGAGGATTGCCGTGTTGTCGTGCAGTTTGAACATACAGACAATCCCTTTGCTGCGGGGACGCCCCGCACAACCCGCACCACCGACGATTATCTGCGGGAACGTGAGGAACTGAGAGCACAGGCAAAGGCCGACGCCAAAGCCCGGGGTCTGGATGTCGATGGAGACAGCAATGAGTGAGACAGCGAAAGACCTGATCGAACGGGTACGGTCAGGTGACGCAGAGAAGGTCCGTGACGGACTCGCATCCGGTTGTGAAGCCACGACAACCGACAAATGGGGCAACAGCGCCCTGATGTATGCTGCCGCAAACGGGAATGTTGATATCTGTCAGCTGCTGCTTGATGCCGGCGCAGACCCGCATCACAAGAACCAGTGGGGCATGGATGCCCGGGCCTGGTCACGCTGGACCGAAGAACAGCCCGGGGTCATCGCCCTGCTGCGCTGATCGTCAGCCCAGCAGCTTTTGTGTGATCCAGCGGCAAATTCCGGTCAGTCTTGCGTCATCACCCCGGAAGCCGATGACCTGCAAGCCAAGCGGCATACCGTCGGAAACCATCACCGGCAGGCTCCAGGCGGGTGTGCCGAGCAATGTCCAGGGCGCGATCATGCTGCGGCTTCCTGTATAGCCCAGACCCTTCGGTGCCGGACCGGAAGCCGAAAGGGAAATCAGCACATCAACTTCCGGGCGCAGCCGTTCCATCTCGGCAACCATGACATCCCGGCGTTCCAGCCGGTCGCGATAGCCCTGACTGGTAATCGCCTTTGCGTTCTCGACATATTTTGCAATCGTCGGACCCAGCTTGCCGCCGGCTTCCTGATAAGCCGCCATCGGCCATTCCAGCTCGATCGCCATCAGATCGACAGACAGCGGGTCTGCCTCGCGAATAGCTTCCTCGAACCGGGCAATATGACCATCGGCATTTACACTGACGACCGTCACACCGGCATCGGCCAGTCTCTCCTCAACCTGCATGAAAGCTTCAGCAGATTCTTCGTCCACCTCGGACCAGCCGCTGGAATAGATCACCCCGATTCTGCCGGGCTGAATGGCCTCCGGCGGTGCCAGCGGGCCGTCCAGTGGCGGACGCCCTGCCTCACCACCGGCAAATTCGGCGATATGCCGGGCAATCAGCCAGCCATCCTCGACCGATGCGGCGATAACGCCGAGATGGTCAAGACTGGCGGATACAGGATGCACCCCGGCCAGCGTCAGGCTGCCATGCGTCGGCTTGAACCCGTAGGCACCGCAATAGGAGGCCGGGCGGATTGTTGATGCCCGGGTCTGGGTTGCCAGCCCGGCCGGCATCAGGCCGCCGCCGACCGAGGCCGCCGTTCCGGAAGATGATCCGCCGGGTGTCCGGCCCGCATCATGCGGATTAAGCGTCGGGCCGCTTTCCCCGCAGGCAAATTCGGTAGTCACCGTCTTGCCGGGCAACACAGCCCCCGCCAGCCGCAGACCGCGAACACAGGCCGCATCGCGCAGCGACTGCCAGCCGGTATAAATCGGACTGTTCATCTGGGTCGGAAAATCGCGGGTTTCGATGATGTCCTTCACACCGACCGGAAAGCCGTCAATCGCGGACAAAACAGTACCATCGCGATACCGCTTGTTGGCAGCATCCGCCGCCTGACGGGCTTTTTCCCAGTCTGCAACGACAAAGGCTTTCAGCGAATCTTCCCGCGATTCAACCTGCTCGATGCAGCCTTCAAGGAAGTCCCGGGGGGATGAGGTACCTTTCTCGAAATCCGGCATTGCCGCATGAAAGGACCGAAGTGTGGAGGCAGCCGGATCGTATGTCATTTTCTACCCGTCGTAACGTTTCCCAAGCTCAAGCATATCCGGCGTGCCGACCAGCGCCGCCAGTTCCTCGAATTCGAACATGTTAGCGCGATAGGGATCAGTCGTCCCGTGTTTGTGCAGGCTTTCATAATAAGCCGACAACATTTTCGCGACCGCCCGGACAGTGCCCCCGGGGAAGATTGCGAGGGAGTATCCGAAAGACTGCAATTCATCGCGGGAGCGGATCGGTGTCGCTCCGCCTTCAACCATATTCGCCATCATCGGTGCCAGACCGCCCAGCTGACTGCAGGCCGACCGCATTTCCTCTTCCGAACGCAGCGCCTCGACAAACAGCATATCCGCACCGGCCTCGGCATAGGCAACGGCGCGTTCGATGGCCGGCTCGAACCCTTCCACGGCCACCGCATCCGTGCGCGCGATGATCAGGGTCTCCTCGCTGCGGCGGCTGTCCAGTGCGGCCTTGATCTTGCCGGACATCTCGCCTGTGGAGACCAGCGTCTTACCCTTCAGGTGGCCGCATCGTTTCGGCATGGTCTGATCTTCAAGCTGAATGGCGGAGGCGCCGCAGCGTTCAAACAGCCGCACCGTACGCATTGTATTCAGCGCATTCCCGAAACCTGTATCCGCATCAATGATGACCGGGATATCGACCCGCTCACGGATACAGCCCATCGTCTCCGCCACCTCCGACATGCTGACCAGACCGATATCCGGGCGACCGAAGCGCGTATAGGCGATAGCGGCACCGGAAAGATATGCCGCGGAGAACCCGGCATTCTCAGCCAGCAGGGCTGTCATTGCGTCATAGATACCGGGCGCGATCACAAGGTCCGGCGCGGCAAACTGCTGTTTCAGGCTGGTCATTATTTCTGTCCCGCTGCAATTTTCTTTTTCAGATGTGGCATCAGGCCACCGTCGGCAATCATTTCCATCAGATGTTCCGGGATCGGATCACACTGATAGGTCTGCCCTTTGGTCTCATTGGTGATACTGCCTGCAACCGGGTCGATGGACAGCTTGTCACCATCCTCAATCTGGTCAGCCTCGGCACAGACCAGCGCCGGAAGGCCGATATTCAGGGCGTTGCGATAAAAGATGCGGGCGAAGGATCTGGCGATGATTGCCGAAATTCCCAGCATCTTGAGGTTCTGCGGTGCCTGTTCCCGTGACGAGCCGATGCCGAGGTCGTCACCGGCAACGAAAACATCCCCCTGCCGGACTTCCTTCACGAATTCGGGCCGCACACTCTCAAGACAATGAACAACCGCCTCTTCTGCCGGAAGCTTGAAATACAGGCCGGGTGCCAGAACATCGGTGTTGAGGCCGTTGCCAAATTTCCAGACACGGGCTGAGGCGATCATCAGACATACTCCCGCGGGTCGGCAATACGTCCGGTTATCGCCGACGCCGCAACCGTGTAGGGCGAGGCCAGATAAACCGAGCTGTCGCCAGAGCCCATCCGGCCCTGGAAATTCCGGTTGGTGCTGGAGATGCATGTCTCGCCCGCCGCCAGAATGCCTGCGCCAAGACCGGCACAGGCACCGCAGCCGCTGGGCAGCATGATCGCGCCTGCTTCCGTGATGATCTGCAACGTCCCGTCTGCCGCGGCGTCACGCATGGCAGCGGTTGAAGAGGGCGCGACAAGTAGTCGCGTGCCCTTTGCCACCTTATGGCCCTTGAGGACCTTTGCGACCATATGCAGATCGCTCAGCTTCGCCCCCGTACAGGCCCCGATATAGCACTGGTCGACCAGCGTGCCTGTGTGATTTTCAACAGCGCTGGAATTCTCCGGCGAATGCGGTGCCGCAACCTGTGGCGGCAGCGACTGGATATCGAGCTGATGTTGCGCCAGATAGCCCGCGTCATCATCGCCCTTCCAGTCCAGCACATCGGCGGGCACTTCCGCCCCCATTTCCCGCAGCCAGCCGGCGGTGATCTCGTCGCCCTCGATGATACCGGTCTCCGCGCCCAGTTCGGCGGCCATGTTGGTCAGCACCATGCGCTCGCGCATGGACATCGACCGAACCGTCGGACCGCCATATTCAACCACCCGGAAATGGTTATCCATGCCCAGCGTGGCACAGAGATGCAGCATGATATCCTTGGCAGAGACAGCCGGTCCGAAATCGCCGGTGATGTTCACCCGGATGGTCTCCGGCACCTTGACCCAGATTTCGCCGGTGACCATGACCCCGGTCATTTCCGTCGCACCATAGCCCGCCATGTAACAGCCGAACGCGCCGCCATTTGTACTGTGGGAATCACCACCACAGACGAACATGCCGGGTTTCAGATGACCGCCTTCAGCCAACTTGATATGGCAGATGCCTTCCATGTCATAGAAATGAGAGATCTTGTTTTCCGCCACCCAGTCCCGGGTCAGCTTCAGGATACGGGCGCTTTCCGCGTCGACCGCCGGAACAAAATGGTCACTGACCACCACGACCCTCGTGGGGTCCCAGACGGAGGCACCGAGTTCCTTCAGACGCGGGCCATACCGGCGCGGGCCACTGGAATCATGACACATCGCCAGATCAACGGAACAGGTGACGATTTCTCCCGGACGGACCTGTTGCCTGCCACTTGCCCTTGCGACAATTTTTTCCGCCAGTGTCATTGGCATTTCCGATATCCCCCAGATCAAAGTCTTAATAGTTATATTTTTATAACATTATGATTTATCGTTCTGTTCCGCCAACTTTTTTTCCGCCTCGCACTCCATCCATTTCATAAAATCCTTCAGGGTTTTACCACTTTCCCGGGGATAGATATCTTCCGGAAATTCCGCATCAACCATCCGGTCAGCGCGAAAAGTCCTGAAATCCTGCCGCAGTTCACACCAGGCGATGACCAGCCAGACACTGCCCAGAAACGCCAGTGCCAGCGGCCAGATAACCCTTTCGGTTTCCGCTCCTGCCGCATCGCTGTAGACCAGCCGGATCTTCCGCCGTTCATTCGCCGCACGGCGCACATCCGTCATATCAACGCGAATCTGCGGTCGCTGCCCCAGATCGGGGGCGTAAAGTACCGCATCCATCAGCTTTGCCTTCAGCCGGTCCGGGAGAACCGCCTCAACCTTGCCCAGCAGGTTTTCTGCGGCACGCCCCAGTTCCCGGTCGCCCCAGGTCTGCACCGTTCGTGCCCCCAGAACGATGGCCTCGACTTCTTCCTCCGTAAACATCAGTGGCGGCATGTCGAATCCGTCACGCAACAGGTAGCCCAGTCCGGCCTCTCCTTCGACAGGCACCCGTGCTGCCTGCAGACGGGCCATATCGCGGTATACTGTGCGCAGTGACACCTCCAGTTCTTCTGCAATCAGCTGTGCGGTTGTCAGCCGGTTACGGCGGCGCTGCAATATCTGGACGATCTGGAACAGGCGATCTTGTGCGGGCAATGGTCAGTTCCTGTGCAATGCAACGGGTCGGACAGCAGCAAGCGTTGGCCTGCCCGATGACGGCGTGTAGGATCGCCAAAATTATGGAGATTTCCAATGTTTTACGAACCCAAGAATAACGACCACGGGCTACCCTACAACCCGTTCAAGAGCATCGTCATTCCCCGGCCCATCGGCTGGATTTCATCCTACGATTCAAAAGGTGTTCCGAACGTCGCCCCCTACAGCTTCTTTAACGGTGTCGGCTTCCACCCGCCAATCCTGATGTTCGCCTCCAGCGGTTACTTCGAGGGTGGCCGTATGAAAGACAGTGTGACCAACGCCCGCGACAGCGGAGAATTCGTCGCCAACATGGTCAGCTACGACCTGAAAGACCAGATGAACACCACCTCCGAGACGCTGCCGCCGGAGGTTGACGAGTTTGAGCTGGCCGGGCTTGAGATCGAACCGGCAAAGATCGTCAACGCACCGATGGTGAAAGCCTCGCCGGTGAAAATGGAATGCCGCACCCTCAAGCTGGTCGAACTTCCCGGCCACAAGGCGAATGAGCCGACAATGGTCACATTCGGTGAAGTCGTCGGTATTCACATCGATGATGACTACATCACTGCTGATGGCCTGGTCGATGTTCTGAAAATTCAGCCGGTCGCCCGCCTTGGCTATATGGATTACACCTCCGTCACCTCGGTCTTCTCAATGGAGAAAGAACTGAAGGAAGACCGGATCATCAACAGCAACGCCGCCGAATAGGCAGGGGAGAGAAATTATGAATGCACAAAATGAAGTCGTGGTGCTGAGCGCCGTCAGAACCGCCATCGGCGGGTTCGGCGGCAGCCTGAAAGATGTCGCCCCGACAGATCTCGGCGCAACCGTCATCCGTGAGGCCGTAACCCGGGCTGGTATCGGCAGCAGCGACATTGGCCATGTGGTCATGGGCAATGTCATCCATACGGAGCCGAAGGACATGTATCTGTCGCGGGTTGCCGCGGTGAATGCCGGCATTCCCATCGAGACCCCGGCCCTGACCCTGAATCGCCTCTGCGGCTCCGGCCTGCAGGCCATTGTCACGGCGTCCCAGCATATCATGCTCGGTGATTGTACGGCCGCGATCGGCGGCGGCGCGGAAAGCATGAGCCGCAGCCCGATGACCATGCCCGTTGCCCGCTGGGGCCAGAAAATGGGCGATGCAAAAATCGTCGATATCATGGTCGGCGCACTGTCCGATCCGTTTGGTAACGGCCATATGGGCATCACCGCTGAAAACCTGGCCGAGAAATACCAGATCAGCCGGGACGATCAGGACGCCTTTGCCCTGGAAAGCCATCGCCGCGCATCACTTGCCACCAGCGAAGGCCGATTCAGGGAACAGATTGTTCCGGTCGAGGTGAAACAGCGGCGCGAAACCGTGATGTTCGAGACCGATGAACATATCCGTATGGATGCCAAACCGGAGGACATGTCGAAGTTGCGTGCTGTCTTCAGGAAAGACGGCACGGTCACGGCCGGCAACGCATCGGGCATCAATGATGCGGCATCGGCCGTGGTTCTGATGGCCGCAGATGAAGCCGAAAAGCGTGGCGCAAAACCGATGGCGCGTATCGTCGCCTACGGCCATGCCGGTGTTGCACCGGAAATCATGGGTATCGGGCCGGTCAATGCGTCCCGTAATGCGCTGGCGCGTGCCGGGCTCAGTATCGGTGATATCGACGTAATCGAATCCAACGAAGCCTTCGCCGCACAGGCCTGTGCCGTCTCCAAAGACCTTGGCTTCGATCCGGCGAAAACCAATCCGAACGGTGGTGCCATTGCCCTCGGCCATCCCATTGGCGCATCCGGCTCCATCATCTTCACCAAGCTGCTCTATGAATTGCAGCGCACAGGCGGGCGCTATGGCCTTGCCACCATGTGCATCGGCGGCGGTCAGGGCATTGCCGTGATCGTGGAGAATCTGGCCAGCTGACCAACGCCCCCTCCTCCCGGCTCATCGGGCAGAGGGGGCCGTTCAGACACCCGCCAGAACGTTCAAGACCCCGGCCTCGCTTTACGGCATAATCCCGCTATGTGCTTCTCGGGTGATGGAAAATCGATCGATCTTACCTTCCGCCGTATTCCGGAATATGGCGGGGCCGAGTTGTCGCATGCCCGCTTTTCCGACTTCTCCTTCCGCAAACACGCCCATGACCGGGTGGGTATCGGCATCGTCACCAACGGTGCGATGCAGGTAAACACGCCCCGCAAATCCTTCATTGCAGAACCCGGCGTCCTGATGACGGTGAATCCGGATACGGTTCACTGGGGTTGCGGGGTCGGGGATCATGCCTGGGAACAGCATATCCTGCTGATCGATGAGGCAAGTTTCGCCGAAACCGTCCGCGAGATGACCGGACGCAGCCGCAATGACAAGTTTACCAATCTGTCGCTGCCCGATCCGGATCTGTGGCGCTGCTTTCAGGATGTTCATGGCGCACTGGCATATACGGATATGCCGCTGGCGCGTGGCGAACTGCTGCTCGGCCTGTTCGCGGATGTGGTTGAGCGCTCGGGCGTTGCACCCGGCCTTGACCAGGCTGGCCGCAACGAACCCCGTGCTGTCACACTGGCCCGCAGCTATATCGACACACATTATGCGGAGCCCGTCAGCCTTGATGACCTCGCGGCGATCACAGGCATCAGCACCTATCGGCTGAGCCGGGCCTTTCGCAAAAGCGTCGGTCTGCCACCGCATGCCTATCAGATGCACCGGCGGATCCGGGCCGCTGAAGGGATGCTGCGGAAAGGTAACGCCCCGGTCGATGTCGCAACCGATTGCGGGTTCTCGGACCAGGCCCACCTGACCCGCGTCTTCCGTCAGGCAACAGGCATCACCCCGGCTCAGTTCCGGGCCGGTTGACCACACCGGCTCAATTCCGGGCCGGTTGACCACACCGGCTCAGTTCCGGGCCGGCTGACCCCGCCGTTTCATTCAAGACGAAGCCGCGTATCCCCCCTATACATCCTCGCCCGCCCCGGACATGACCCGGGATCAGGGATCGTAACGACGCAGAAGGTAACAGAATGAATCCCGAGTTCCTTGCGGGTATGAGAACCGCCCTTCCTGTCTCGGTCGGGGCACTGGTGTTCGGGCTGACACTGGGTGTCACCGCATCACAGGCAGGCCTGAGCGCAGTGGAAATGGGCTTGATGAGTGCCACCGTCTTTGCCGGGGCCAGTCAGCTGGTGGCCGTCCAGATGTTCGATCAGGGGGCGACCCTGATTGCTATCGCAACTGCCGTGTTTGCCGTCAACGCCCGCCATATGCTGATGGGCGCAACCCTGACACCGCTGATCAGATCCCATCCACGCCCTTTGCGCTGGCTGGCCCTGCTGATGATGGTTGATGAATCATGGGCGCTGACCATGGCGCGCAGCCGACGGGTGCCAACCGGGCCCGCCTTCATCATTGGTGCGGGATGCCTGTTCTTCCCGATCTGGCTCAGTGCCACCATGGCCGGGGTCTGGTTCGGCGATCTGGTGCCCGACCCGCGCCTTTTCGGTCTCGACTTTCTTGGCGTCGCCGTGTTCATCGGCATGCTGGCGCTGCTGCAGCCGAAACGACGCGATCTGCCCCCCTTCATCGCAACGGCAGTTCTGTCGCCACTGCTGGCAACTGTCCTGCCCGGAAGCTGGAGCATCATTGCTGCCGCTTCGGCAGGCGCGCTGATTGCGGCGGTGCGGCCATGACCTTCGATCCCCATATCGTTCTGACAATTCTGGCAATGGCCGCCGCCACCGCCTTTACCCGCCTCAGCGGCTACTGGATCATCAGCCTGGTAGAGCCCGGCCCCCGGCTTCGCCGCTTCCTCGACACAGCACCGCAGACAGTTTTTGTCGCAATGATCGCGCCACCGATCTGGAATGGCGGACCGGCAGAATGGACGGGTGCCGTCGCAGCGGCAGCAGCCATGAAACTGTCAGGGAACCTGGCCCTGACCATCGCCGCCGGTGTCGGCACCACCGCTGTGATCCGTTATCTGCTGTAAAGTCATCAGGTGATTTGACAGCAACGTATACATTACGTCATCATCCCGCTCCATTCCGGGAGGGAAATCAGAACATGGGTACCGCCAGCAGCTTCCAGTTTGACGCCGCCGCCTTCGGCACTTTCGGCTCCGGGCTGACCCGCCCTGAATGTGTTGCCGCAACCCGTTCCGGCGCAGTCTATTGCTCGCATTTCGGCGGGGGTATATCACGCGTGGCCCCGGATGGAACCCGCACCGATATTCTGGGGTCCGGCGACCCGGTGGTTGCGACCAACGGCTTTTCCCTGATGCCGGATGGCAGCGCGCTCTGTGCCAGCCTGTTGCCGCCGGGCGGTGTCTGGCGTGTCACACCGGATGGCCGGCAGGAGCCGTTTCTGGTCGAACTGGATGGCGAGACCCTGCCGCCCTGCAACTTCGTCAACTACGACGCTGCGGGACGGGTCTGGGCAACTGTCTCGACAAAACGCGTCCCCCGTGCACTTGGCTATCGCAAGGATGTTGCCGATGGCTACATCATCCTGAAGGATAAACGGGGAACCCGTATTGCCGCAGAAGGTTTTGGCTACACAAATGAATCACTGGTTCACCCGGACGGACGACACCTGTATGTCAATGAGACCTTTGCCAGAAGGCTGACCCGTCTGCGGATCACCGATGACAACCGTCTGGTTGACCGGGAAACAGTTGCTGAATTCGGGCCGGGAATATTTCCCGACGGGCTCGGCTTCGATGCGGAAGGCGGCGTCTGGATTGTCAGCATCATTTCCAACACGGTCATCCGGGTCATGCCGGACGGCCAGCAGCAGGTTATCCTGCAGGATGCTGACCCGGATCATCTGGCGATGGTCGAAGCCGCCTATGACTCCGGCCATATGGACCGTCCCCACCTCGACACCATCAAGTCGGCCCATCTCAGGAATATCTCCTCCATTGCCTTTGGCGGGCCTGATCTGAAAACCGTCTATTTCGGTAATCTGCTGGATGACCGGATTTATACTTTCAGAAGTCCGGTTGCCGGTGCGGCCCCGCCACACTGGGCCTTTGATCTTTAACCGGACTCATGCCCGGCGACGGCGACGGCGCGGTGCCTCACCATGCGGAGATACTTTCGGCTTTGGCGGTGTCTCGCCAAGCACGTCCCGGATACGCTCGTCGGTTGGCACCTCACCCGGTGCATAATCTTCCATTGCCGCCTTCATCGCGGCCAGATGCTCGCCGCGGGTGCCGCAGCAACCACCGATAATCCGGGCACCGGCATCCCGCGCCATGCGGGCATAGGCCGCCATGATTTCCGGAGTACCGGTATAGATAAAGCCATCGCCCTTCCATTCCGGAATGCCGCAATTCGCCTTGGCGACCACCACCGCTCCCGGCCAGATCGCCTTTGCCACGCCGACCACCGAGGAAATGTTCTCCCCCGCACCCAGCCCGCAATTGGCCCCGAAACCAACCGGCGCCACCGCCATCGCCCCGGCGAAGGTTGCGGCATCCGACGGGGCAACGCCCATCATGGTTTTTCCCGCTGTATCAAAAGTCATCGTTGCGACCACCGGCTTGCCGGCAGAAGCAGCCCCTTCGACTGCAGCCTGCAATTCCTCACGCGATGACATGGTTTCAATCCAGAGCAGGTCAGCGCCGCCATCCACCAGCCCGCGGGCCTGTTCCGCAAAGGCATCACGGGCTGCTTCGTGCGAAAGACTGCCGACCGGAAACAGCAACTCGCCCGTCGGGCCCATTGAGCCGGCGACAACCACCGGACGGTCCGCTGCATCCGCCACATCACGGGCTATTCTCGCCGCCGCCACGGCCAGCTCATAAACCCGGCTCTCGGCATTATGCAGTTTCAGGCGCAGGGCATTGCCGCCGAACGAGTTCGTCAGGATAATGTCTGATCCTGCATCAACAAATTCCTGATGCAGATCCCGGATGCGGTCCGGCTGGTCAATATTCCACAATTCCGGGGCATCCCCGGTCTCAAGACCGCGTGCGAACAGGCCGGTACCGGTCCCTCCGTCAGCAAGCAGCCAGTCACGTTCGGCGAGCAGGGTCGAAAGCAGGTCGGTCATTCGGTTATCCGGGTTATCATGCGGGCGCGCGAGTCTGCTCAAACTGCCGCAACCGGCGGGCAACTTCTGGCATTTTCGCGCCATCAACATTGGCAAAAGCGACGCGCAGATGCGTTCCCGCCCCTCCGAACATGGTGTCAGGCAGCGTCAGCAATCCGGCCTCGCGCGCCAGCGCCGGCGCGATGACCGATGACGGGGCGTCAAACGGATGGCGCAGGAAGGCAAAATAGGCCCCGATCGACTGAATTTCATAACCGGACTCCAGCGCACCCAGCGCTGCCGTGAAAGCCGCCACCCGGTCAGCCATGATCTGCCGGTTCCCCGCCCGCCAGCTCCCCAGATTCTGCAACCCGTAGATCGCTGCCAGCTGTCCGATCCGGGGGGCGCAGATGGCCAGCGAATCCATCACCTTGGCGATCTGGGTGATCAGCAGCGGATCGCCAGCCACCGCGCCGACCCGATAGCCGGTCATCGAAAAGACCTTTGAGAAGCTGTAGAGGTGAATCAGGTGATCGTCCCATCCGGACCGGGCAATCAGACCATGCGGACGACGGATATCCGGAGCCAGAAAATCGCGGTAAGTCTCATCGACAATCAGGGCAATACCCTGTTCCGCCGCCAGGTCTGCGAATTCTTTCAGTACCTGTTCAGGATAGACAGCCCCGGTCGGATTATTCGGCGATATCAACAGGATCGCCTTTATCCGCCTGGTCATCAGCCGGCGTGCATCCTGCGGGTCGGGGACAAAGCCGTTCTCGGCCCGGGCCGGCAGGGCAACCGGCTCGACCCCCAGCATATCCAGCGTCATGCGATGATTGAAATACCACGGGCTGGCGACCAGCATGGCATCCCCCGGCTGGCAAAGCGTCATCGCGGTCAGGTAGAAGGACTGGTTGCAGCCCGCGGCAATCAGAACCTGTTCAGGCGATACCTTGCCCTGATAGGTTTCCGACATATCCGCCGCCAGCAACTGGCGGAGGAGAGGCAATCCCTCGATATCGGTATAGCGACTGGTCGCCGCCTCCATGACTGCCGTTGCCAGAAACCGTCGCAGCCCCTCCTCCGGCGGATAGCCGGGTGCTGCCTGCGCCAGATCGATCAGCGGCTTCTCAGCCGGAAAGGAGACCCCGTCCAGCCAGCTATGCGCTTCTGAAATCGGTGGCTCTTCGATACCGGAGACAAGAGGGTTGAGGCTGAAGGCCATGCGGCAGGTCCTCTGCAGACGGAGATTACCTGCCCGATGTAGCACCCTCACCGGAAGGATCAACAACAGTTACAAACAGACTGTCCTCGGCGATGCGGAGGTTCGGCAGGCTGCGGAATATCTCGACGATCCGGCTGCTCAGACCCTGCGGCAGCGGATCGAGTGTCAGCCCCTGCATCTCTTGCGGCAGTTCACGGCGAACATCCCGGTCCGTCACCAGACATTTCAGCAGTTCCGGCCCACCCGGAGGGGATGCGACAAGCCGGAACCCGTCGCGTTGCGGAACCGGCAGACGCCGGGCCGCCCCGTCCTCAATCCAGCTGTCACCGCGCCGGTCAAGCAGGCCGGGATTGGGAATAATCTGCCGGACAACGCCATCAGCCTGAACATAGAAGCACCAGAGATACCCCGCCCGCCGGAGCCGGACATCAAAGGCCAGCGGCTCCCCCACCTGCAGCACCGGCATCTCGTCCGGCAGGGAAATACTGATTGTCGGCGGCCCGAGGTCATCGGTCACGGTCAGCCGGTCAAAGCCCGGATCAGGGGAAAGTCTGAGGCCACCAAGACTGTCGGTCCGGATATGGCGCAGAAACGTACCGGTAATCGCCTCCCCGGCAGCAACCGTCATGGCGAGGCTGACAGCCGTTCCGCGTACCCAGTATTCACCGCTGACAACAGGAATATCAGCCACGACCCCCGCCCCCGGCTGGCTGATGACTTTCAGGGGAGCTGCCCCGATCAAATCATTATTTCCTGCCAGTAACCGGCTGGTGAGGGCCTTGCGGACATAGTCGCCAAACCGCGACATCCCGCCACTGCCGGCCTGTCGGACTGTTCCCATACGCAGTCTTCGACCATCGGCCAGCACATCCGTGATTGATGCCGCCAGTTCATCGAGGGCGACATTCAGATTAACCGCGCCCGGCTCGGCCTGAAGATCAGCCGGGCTCAGAACATGCCGCAGCTCCCCGGAGACGGCGAGCACCTGACCGGACAGCGAGACAAGCCGGTAATGCGCGATCAGCATCCGATCGTCGAGCCTGTACGTACCGATGATCAGCGCATCGATGGAACGGGCGTTCGACAACAGATCACCAATCGGGTCGCCCAGGGGGCTGTCGAGCGCACCTGTTGCGGCGAGGTCATCGATCAGAACCGTCAGTTCAGACCGGATCATAATTTCCGGCGGTGCTTTCAGCCCGAGCAGCGACGCCTGCAGCCCCGTCTCCAGTCGCTGCACAACGGATGGAGCGACAGGCAGCCTTTTCTCCGGACCCGACCAGACGGCGAGCCTGGGCGGCGTGCCGGCTGGTCCGGCTAACCGGGCCAGCGCCGGCACAAAGCCCTCGGCGATGTCATCAAAGCCCTGTGCTCCGGCAGCGGTGACAACCATCGGCAGCAGGATCAGCAGACAAAGCAGACGCTTCATGGCATCACCGACAGCGACAACTGGCGCATGCCGGACGGGTCGCCGGTCGTCCCCGACGCAAAGACAGTGACACCGAAATCACCCGCTAGCTGCGCCGGAAGCATGACCGACCATTCATGCCGGTCCGCAAACCGAACCGGCAGCGAAGCCTCCCCGGGCTGTCCGATCACCTCGGCAGCCGGCACCCCCCGGAATACAGCATAGGTCGACAAACTGCCGCCGCGGGCTGCCGTCCTGACAACAACGGAAAGACCACATGTCTGCTTCGAGACATTCAGCCGGATCGTGCTGTCTGAAACAGGAACAGTTTCCGCTACTCCTGGCACACGACCGAAGTGAACGGCGGCACAGGTCTCCCCGGCTGGTGGTGTGAGGAGAGCGACATCAAACACGGGTTCCGGGTCCGCAAACTGTTCAACCGCCAGCATGCTGTCCCCGGATGACAGCCAGCCCGTAACCGGCATGAACTGATAGACCAGGCCTGCCAGCAGACCCGCCCCGCAGAGCGCAGCAAGCTTCCATACCCGCGAGCCAGTCTTGCCGCCCGGAACCTGTCGGGCAGATATGGGCCTTGGCAGACCAAGCAGGTCGAAAACCTCCAGGGCGTTTCCCACCGCTGTGACGCTGATCCCCGGGACGCCGGCCCCGGGTTGCTGTTCTGCCGGAACAAACATCCGGACCGGATGACCGGCGGCAGCCGCCAGTGTCTCAAGCTTGCCGGTCTTGCGTTCCAGATGACCAACGCTGCAAACCCCGAGATCTGCATCAACCCGCCCGGTCAGGCAGAGACTGGCATCCGCCGCATCGTTTGGCCCGGCCAGCAGACCGGACTGCGCCAGCCCGCAGGCAATAAAAACCGCCAGCTGCCAGCTTTCACCGCTTTCAACCGGCGACGACAGATCCATGCGAAAGCCTTGCCCGCCGAACGGGCCGAAGGCCGTTTCCGGAGGTCGCCCGGGTTGCATGAAATTATCGAACCCGGCACTGAGCGAACCAAGCGGGGTCACGCCCCGACCGACAAAAACCTCGCTCAACGGTGCCGCCTCCGGTTTCAGGCGCTCAATCCTTACCGGTCCGTCAGTTGTGGCAATATAAACGGCGTACAGCATTACCGCAGAATCAGAACGGAGGCCGGGTCCGACAGCAGACCGCAGAGTTCACCATTGTTTTCGATCAGCAACTGAATGACACCTCGCCGCTGTGGCGGCAGGGCAACAGACAGGCGCTGCCCACCTTCGCCAAACAGGATCAGGTTGCGGGGATTGCTTTCAGTCAGCGCAGCACCGCTGACCAGCATATAGGTCAGTCCGGGGTCCGATTGTGATGGCTGGAATGTCACGGAACAGCCGGGTTGATGGCGGCTCAGAGGCCCTGAATCCGCGGCGGCAATGGCAGTACCAAAATCAACGACCGACAAGCCGCGTTCAAGTTCCGTCGCGGTCCGCCTGGCACCGGGAGACAACCGCGCCCAGTCCAGCTGACCGGAAAGCAGCTGCTGATAAAGCCGTGCTGTGCTGGCCGCCGGTATTCCGGAAGGTTGCCCCTGCTGCAACAACTCACCGCAGGCATCTTCCGCAACAAAGGCCGCTCGCAAATCCGCCTCTTCATTGCGTTTTGGCCGTCGAAAAGTAACCATCATTCAGATCCGTAAAGCTGCCTGAATATAGCTGAAAATTCGCGGCGGTCGCGATCAAATAGCTCCGGCAACCCGCTTTCCATCTTGTCGAACTGAAGCAGGCACCGGTTCAGATGGTCCGACATCCGGACCAGCGTCACCGCTGCCTCGGAAAACAATTCCTGCCGCTCAGCGTCATTATCTTCCAAGTCAAACCCCTTGCGCTTGAGCCGGGCAACCGCCTGACGGGCCGCAGACCGCAGATCATCATTCGTTGCCTCACCGGCAATATGATGCAGTGCCGCCAGTTGCAGCCTGTGCAGATGAGACTTCAGCCTTTCAAGGGTCGCAAGACGTTCGATATAGGGTTCCGCATCATCACAGGAGAGGCGTTGCCGAACGGACTCCTCGCCACGCCTGAGCTGAAGATCAACGGTAATGGCCGTCTGAACGGCCCCCAGACATTCATGACGGAAATACCCCTGCGGCAACGACAGTACAGCCGGACCATAGAACATCAGGGATTCGAGCGGCCGGCGCTCGGAAGATGCCTTGAAGAACTTGACCTCCTGCATCGCTTCTTCATCGAAGACCGTAAACGGGTTGACCCAGTCATCAATCACAACGGTCTCGGTCTCGGCTACATCGAGCTCCGCCGCTTCACGGTCAGAACCGATCGGGGCCGCCTGCGACATCGAGACGGCGGTGCGGGTCGATTCCATAACCTTTATCAGCGCAATGAACCCGTCAAAACAGGTCCGGAATGTCCGGAAATCATTGCCGCTGGCATGCGACTTCCAGAAATCGAAGACGGCATCGTCATCAATTTGCCAGATACCGGAAGTCTCTGCCCGGGCATTCAGATAGGCGCAGAGTCGATCAAATTTTTCCTCACGCCGGGCATAGGCCATATGGGTCCGCCGGTAGTTCCGCATATGGGACGAAATCTGGCTGGCCGCCTGCCGCACCGCGGCCTCCGTCAGCTTGCCGGAAGCAAGCATATCGAAAATATCCTGCAACGGCCTGAAAAAGCTGAAGTCATCAATGGCCGACAGAAATTCATAGAGCCCGAACAGCACCGGCATCCGGGAGAAGCGGATAACGAACTGCGATGTGCCGTAATCGATCATAATTCCGGCTGCATCGACCGTGACCATTTCTGCCGGGGTCATGACGGACATCAGCGCCTGCCGGATGCCGCCGACGGTAATGGTTTCCTGCCCCAGCAGCAGGCCAAACCGTGCGCCACCAATCACACCGCCCTGCGCCAGAGCGGCGGCCAGATGGGCAAGTTCGTACCAGGCGGTATCCCGGTTCGGGCCGGTCCCGGCACCGGCCACAATCCGGGCGATCTTCTGCAGAACCCGGCTGTCCGGATAGCGACCGGAATCAACAATTCCCGAAAACACTTCAACCGGGTCACCTTCTGCCCCGGCCCGGTACAGATAATGGATTTCGTCCCCGGCCATCAGCGCCCCTGTTCCGCTGCCGACAGATCACGGGCAACCCGGAACCCGATCACCGGGCTGCGGCCATCCGGTTCAATCCATACCCGCGGCAGGGTCTCGCTGCCGGACTCATTTTCAAGGGTCGCAGCCCCTCTGACCGCATGGGTGGCGCAACGGCGTGTCTCCTGCCCGATCCGGCAGTCCGCGACCCATTCCCGAACCCCGTCTGTCATGCGGTAGGCACCGGCCGAACTTGCCGCACCGGCATCCACCGGCTGCGACGGCAGGCCGATACGATGTTCATCACGGGCCACCTCGCGCACGGTCTGTTCTGCGACATCCGCGTTCACCAGACCGAACTCTGTCGCAACATATTCCCATTCCGCATCACTGGGCAGCCGGTAGGGCACGCCCGTGTCTTCGGACAGCCACCGGACATAGGCCAGGGCGTCATCCCATGACACACTGGTCACCGGCGTCCGGCCAGACGCGGCCTCATGGCCCTTCGGCTGATAGCCGCCGCAACCACCTGCATTAAGGCAAGCCTGCCATTCCGCCCGGGTGATTTCGTACCTGCCGATGGCGTAGGGTTCCGGAACATCGAACAACCGGGAAGCACCACTGCTGCTCACCATGAAACTGCCGGGCCGGGTAACCAGCATCTCCGGACAGGTCTCACAATCCGAGAACACATCACCGGGCTGCCGGACGCGGGACCGAACCACTGGTTGGTCTGATGGCCTCTCCGGCGACAGAAGACTGGCATGAATGAAGGCTGTCTGATTGTCCTCCCGGCTTATCCGAAACCACGGCATATCCCTGACCTTGCCCGTAACCTGCACGCTGGCCCCTCTCGCAGACTGGCCCAGCCGTTCACCTGCCGTGGCGGGAAGACTACGGTGATTGGCGAGGTTGACGACGACGTAGAATACCGCGTCCATGACATCGACTTCATAGGCCGGCTCTGCTGTCAGGGCAGACAGACGGCTGGCGGCAAAGGGAACAAAGGGGCTGTCCGGATAGGTATCGATGAAAAGCTGAAAATCCTCGGCCCGGCGGCTGTCACGAAGACTGTTCCAGATCACCGCATCGGTCTGACTGCCTGCCCTTGATGTCCGCGTCTGGCGGTCAAGCAGGAAGACAAAATCGCCCTTGTCATAGAGCGGGTCACGCAGCGGCCCGAACTGCGGGGTCTGGCCATTGCCTGTGTAATTGCTGACCGTGTCCCCCATGAACAGGCCAAGTTCGGACGCCGTCAGATATCCGTCGCCATTTGCATCAGCCGCCCGGTTGCCATCAAGGGCTTCAAGAAACAGGACTCGGAACAGACCGTCATCGGACACCTTCTGATTGGCGGAGCCGGAGGTCAGAAACTGCCGCACAGGATTCAGGACGGCACGGCGGATCGCCGGTGGTGGCATGGCACGGGACGCACCGAATACCGTCCCGGCAAAGCAACTGTCAAAGACGGCAAAGCTGTGCCGTGACCGGGCCAGCCGGGCAAAATTACCGATATCCCGCAAATGCAGGGCGGTGCTGCGAAACCCTGTATCGTCATCCGGTGTTGCCCCGTCAGACGGAATGATGAACCCCTCGCCGTCAAGCGTATGG
Organism: Rhodospirillales bacterium; assembly: GCA_040219025.1. Classification (GTDB taxonomy): domain Bacteria; phylum Pseudomonadota; class Alphaproteobacteria; order Rhodospirillales; family HT1-32; genus HT1-32. The sequence goes on from JAVJTE010000003.1 coordinate 102,148, forward strand.
CCATGGCCGGCAAACCAGACAAACAGCCGGGACTCCGGACTGGCACCGCGCTCGATGAAGAAGCGCCGGAAAATCCGTCTCAGATCGTCGGAACTTGTATTTTCATAATAATCCACGCTGAAACCGCGCTGTCGCAGACTGTCTGCGACGGCGCGCGCGTCGGCGACGGCGTTGTGGAGCCGCGGCCAGCCATTTGAATAGGCGTCAATTCCGATAACCAGCGCATAGGATGTCTGATAGAGGCTGACGACATCGTTCTGCCCCTTGCCGTCATCGGGGACGATTTCAATGCTGATGCCACGCGACACCGTATCCGCGCGACAGACAGTGAAGCCGGCCAGCAGCAAACCAAGAGAAAACACAATCACACAGAACGATTGATACCGTCCGACCACCCTGATCAGTCCTTACACGCAAAAATCCTGACTGTACTGATTTGTCGGCAATCAATCCGATACGTCAACCATCCTCGCCAGCCCGGCCTGCTGAAAAGTCATCCACTTCCATCCAGACCGCGACTTTGGCGATATACCGTCATCCGGCAGACTTCGGCAGTTTCTGAATCACGAAACTGTCGCCGGTAAAAGCGACGCGACCCTTCACACCGAGATAATCCAGCATCTTGCGCAAATTACGGTTCATCTGTGCCGCTTTATCTGTCGTCTCGTACCAGTATTCCGCATGAAGCTGCATGACCCGGACCGGGCGATAGCTCCGGTAGCCACTGAAGGCCACAAGATATTCCTCAATCCGGGTAACCTCGTCAGTCGAGAACAGCTCAAAGGCCAGACTGTAACTCCGGACCAGTCCGGTATTCGACTGCGTCTCCGTCAGGTTTTCTGCCGGACCCGCGATGGCACTGTCGATATAGGCGGACAGGATATTGCCGAGGTCACGGGAGAGAATCTCTGCCTGATGGCCGGCGACTTCGAGAATACAATCACGGCCACAGCCAAGCGGCGCATGGCGGGGCTTGGGAAAGGCGGTCTCGAACGCGCCGAGGCGTTCCCCGGAACTGACACTGACAACACGACCACTTACCCGCGTCCGGATCACCTTCGCATAACTGCCACTCTCGGCATTCGCATAGATCGTGTAGAGCACCAGCAGGTCGACAGATGGCGTGGTGACGGCGCGGGCAACCCCGATCACCTCGCCCTCATCCCGGCGGCTGCGCCCGGTCTCCAGCGTGCCAGGCGATGCCGCTGTTTCATCAACAACCCGATAGCCCCGGTCCCGCAGCTGACGGACCAGACCATCCTCAACCCGCTGGTTTATGCGATTCGTCCGGGCGACAGAGTTCGGATCATGGTCAATTCCCGCAACCATGACGACAGGGCCGCCCGCCGCATCAGCCGGACCAGCGGCAAAGGCAGAGAGCACCAGCAGTGATGCAGTCAGAAAACATGCAGGTAACAGACGCATTTCGAATCCTTCCGGCAGCGATCATACAGGAAGGATATGAAGGGCCGAGAGCGAATTTGGCCGGTGTCGACGACGATCCCCGTCAGGCCGCCTTCGCACCATAGAACAGGGTCACGACATGCTTTGCTTCGGCAAAGAACAGCCAGCGTTCGACAAACACACCGGCACTGACCAGTACCGCCGCTGCCAGATAGACAACGACATCCCAGCCACCGGCCAGAAAGGCCCCGGCAAGGGACAGCAGCGCCGGGGCAACAAAGCCGCAGAGGACAGCAATCCGGCGTAGTTTTTCCGCATGCTTGCGGGCCACCTTGAAGCCCATTTCCCGCATCAGGTAATTGGCCTCGGTATGCGGTCCTTCCAGCATCGAAACCTTGCCGATACTGCCCAGCCCGGTCGCACTTTCCGGGGTGGAGGGATGGCTGGTCGTATCATTGCGCTTCCAGGCACCCGCCTTCGTCGCCCAGGCGACAAGCACAGACGACATGGTCAGGATCGACAGGCCAACCCCCGCCCCTTCACCCAGCACGGCAGAGAACAGACAGAACCAGACGGCGCCGGTGGCAAGCGCCAGCGTCAGATAGCTGCCCAGTGTCCAGCGGCTGTGCCACTGGTGAATTGTCGTCAGGCTGGCATAGATCATCGCCGTGCAACCGACGGTCACAACAGCGCCAATCGCCGCGAGTCCGCCCAGCAGGGCAAAGATGCCATCGTTGGTTTCAAGAAACACCCAGCCCGCCGCAAACAGACCCGCCGGAACATAGGTCAGCAGAGCGACAACCCCTTCACGAGACAGCCAGGATGTCCGCCACTGGCTCATCGCCCGCCAGGCGCGTTCCGGATGACCGAGGTGAAAGGTGGAACTGAGCAGACCGAATGTCACCAGCGCCAGGGCAAAGCCGAGGCCGACCGTGCCGAACCAGCGGTCCGCAGGCAAAAGCCCCAGAAACGCACCAAGCCCGTAAAAGAAAATCAGACCATATCCGACGCCGGATGTTGTCGTGAACAGGATAACCGAAAGAGCAGGATGCATGATTCTACCTCGACAACAGCCGGTCGACCCAGCGCAGCAACGGATTATCGGTATCGATGACGGTATCGAGTGAGGCCGCCGCACCGATATCCGCGGCTTCAATGCGCCGCTTGCGTGGCGGCAGATACTTGTTGGTCGGCTTGTAGCCCATCTCTTCCATCAGGTCATAACCGCCGCGGTTTTCCACCAGCTTCGAGACATCCGAGTCCGGATCGCCGAGATCACCGAAATGCCGCGCACTGACAGGACAGGTGGAGACACAGGCCGGAACCCGGTCAATCTCGTCAAGGTTCTCATTGTAGATGCGGTCGATGCAGAGCGTGCATTTTTTCATCACACCTTCGCTGGCATCATATTCGCGGGCGCCATAGGGGCAGGCCCAGCTGCAGAGCTTGCAGCCGATGCATTTATCCTCATTGACCAGCACGATGCCGTCTTCCACCCGTTTGAAGGAGGCACCAGTGGGGCAGACGGTGACGCAGGCCGCATCTTCGCAATGCAGGCAGGATTTCGGGAAATGCACAGTCTGGCTGCTTCCGGTACCACAATCGCCGCTGCCATCGGCTTCAAAGGTATGAATGCGGTTGAACCAGACACCGGTCTGGTCCGGGCCATAGGGATCGAGATCGGTCAGCGGAGCCGCATGACCGCCGGCATTCCATTCCTTGCAGTTCACTGCACAGGCATGACAGCCGACACAGATATCAAGGTCGATGACGAGACCGAGTTTCTTCTCCGTCGTCCGGGGTAATGTGGTCATGGCTTGCCCCCTTCCTTGCGGAATCCCTGCCCGTATTTGAGGATTGCCGGTCGTTGCGGAAGACCTGTCGGCGTCGGCAATGTCGGGAACTGCGGTTCGGAGACCGCATCATGGTCACCCGTCACTTTCTCCACCTTCACCCGCAGATCATACCAGGCCGCCTGACCCGTCACCGGATCGGAATTTGAATAGCGATGACCATCACTGCGCGCCGGCAGCAGTTCGGAAATCACATGGTTGAGCAGGAAGCCCTTCTGTGATTCCCCGGCCTTGGGGTCGAGGTTCCAGGCACCGGAGCGTTTGCCGATCGCATTCCAGGTCCAGATGGTGTCGTCGTTGACCCCGTCCATCACCGCAACCTGTGCCTTGATGTTTCCATGATGGCTGGTCACCCGGATCCAGTCATCATCGGCAATCGACAGACGCTCGGCCAGCTTGCGACCGATATACATCTTGTTGGAGCCGGTAATCTGGCGGAGCCAGGCGTTCTGTGACCCCCAGGAATGATACATCTGCATCGGACGCTGGGTCAGCGCATGCAGCGGGTATTCTTCCTCGTCGATCATCGTGCCCTCGAACGGCGCATACCAGATCGGCAGCGGGTCGAAATAGGCATCGACCCGGGCGCGGTGGCGTTCCGGCGGCTGACGATCCCCGTGACCACGGGCCGCGAGCCTGAACTTCTGCAGGGGCTCGCTGTAGATCTGCAGGACAATCTGTTCTGCCTTCGGCACAAAACCAACGGACGCCGCCCACTCCAGATAGCCCTTGTTCGCCATCTTGTAGAAGCGATGTTCTTCCGGGAACTCATAGTGAGAGAAGCAGCCGTTCTCGATATACTTTTCCAGCTGCTGCGGATTCGGCGCACCCTTGCCCCAGGACTTGCCATCTTCACCCCGCCAGCCGGCCAGCATACCGATACCCGGTGCCCGCTCGTGATTGACGATATAATCAGGATAGCCGCCGGGATATTTCGGCGAGCCGTCTTCCTTTACCAGCCCCGGCAGGCCAAGTCTGGCACCGAGATCGATCAGCATTGACTGAAATGGCCGCACATCCCGGTCCAGCTCAACCACCGGCTGGCGGATCGAATCAGCCGCACCATCAGCCTCGCAGATCGGACGGTCCAGCAGGCTGATACAGTCATGCCGTTCCAGATAGGTGGTATCCGGCAGCACCAGATCCGCATAAGCAACCATTTCGGAATAATAGGCATCGGAATAGATGATCCGGGGAATCCTGTACTCGCCCGTCTCCTCATTCTTGTCGGTCAGCATCTCCATGACACCCCTGGTGTTCATCGAGGAGTTCCACGACATGTTTGCCATGAACATCATCAGGGTGTCGACCGGATAGGGATCACCCTTCCAGGCGTTGGTGATGACCATATGCATCATGCCATGGGCAGCGACCGGGAACTCCCAGCTGAACGCCTTGTCGATGCGCATGGGCTCGCCGTCTTCATCAACCAGCAGATCTTCCGGGCCGGTCGGGAAGCCGAGCGGCGGACCGTTCAGCGGCGTATCCGGGGCACAGCTGTTACCCGGCTTGATGCCCGGCGGGATCGGTTTCGGGAAAGGCGGTTTGTACCGGAACCCGCCGGGGCAATCGATCGAGCCGATCAGCATCTGCAACAGATGCAGCGAACGGCAGGTGTGGAACCCGTTGGAATGGGCCGAAATGCCGCGCATCGCGTGCATGGAGACCGGACGGCCGATCATCTTGTCATGCTTGCGGCCGGCCCAGTCCGTCCATTCAACATCAATTTCGATCTGTTCCTCAAAGGCAACATGCGCAAGTTCCGCAGCAATGCGGCGGATGTTGTCAGCACTGACCCCGGTCCGTTCAGCGACCGCTTCCGGCGCATATTGCGGATCCAGATAACGCTCTGCCAGCAACTGGAACACGGTCACTGCCTTGCCACCACCCGGCAGATCAGCCTCACCGATCAGGCGCGGCTTGATTTCAGCGAGATTTGCACTGACCAACTCGCCGGTATCGCTGTCGACCATCAGCGGGTCGCCATTCGCATCGCGTGCGAAAAGGCCATCATCCGCGCCCCCGGGATTGCGAATCACCAGCCAGGGGGAATTGGTGTAGCGCACCAGATACTCGACATCGATCTTGTCGGCCTTCAGCAGCTCATGCACCAGGGAGAGGACAAAAAGTCCGTCCGTACCGGGCCGGATACCGACCCATTCATCGGCAATCGCGCTGTAGCCGGTTTTCACCGGATTGACCGAGACAAACTTGCCGCCGAGCCCCTTAAGCTTGCCGAGCCCCATCTTGATAGGGTTTGAATCATGGTCTTCCGCAACACCGAACATCATGAAATAGCGTGTGCGTTCCCAGTCCGGCTCGCCGAATTCCCAGAAGGAACCGCCGATGCTGTAGAGTCCGCCCGCCGCCATATTGACGGAACAGAACCCGCCATGCGCCGCATAATTATAGGTCCCGAACTGTGACGCCCACCAGCCGGTCAGTGCCTGGCTCTGGTCACGGCCGGTAAAGAAAGCCAGTTTCTTCGGGTCTGTCTTGCGGATATTACCGAGCCAGCCGGTCGCCGTCTGCAGTGCCTCTTCCCACTCGATTTCCTCGAACTCGCCTGCGCCACGGGGGCCAACCCGTTTCAGTGGTTTGGTCAGCTTCGCCGGGGAGTTCTGGGTCATGATTCCGGCAGAACCCTTGGCGCAGAGCACGCCCCGGTTCACCGGATGATCCCGGTTACCCTGAATATAGCGGATACTGCCATCCAGCATGTAGACCTTGATGCCGCAACGACAGGCGCACATGTAGCAGGTCGTATATTTGATCTCGTCAGCCACCTTCGGCGACAGATCAACAGCGTTTGACGGGTCGGTTCGATCGTTACGCGACATCATTCCCCCTTGGTTACGGGATACCATAACCACTTGTCCGGACTATACAATTAGCCAGCATACCGATTTTCACCGGACCAGCACGTTCTGGCTACTCAGTTCTTTTGGGGGTGGTCTTCAGAATAAATGAAGATGCTTTGTTGCGTCTTCAGGAAGTCTTCTCAATCAGGAAGACGAATTTTCCGTCCTCCTCGCTGCCTTTCAGCAGCCGGTGCCCGGTCGCCTCGGCAAAGGCCTGCATGTCGGCTTTCGATCCGGGATCTGTCGAGATCACCTGTAATGTCTGGCCGACCTGCAAACCGGAAAGTGACTTGCGGGTCTTCAGCACCGGCAGCGGACAGTTCAGGCCGCTGGCGTCGAGTATGGCGTCGGCGTCATGCATCAGACACCATCCCGATCAGTAGGCATATTCGCGGAACGCCGGCTCTACCGAGCCGTTCCATTCATTTTCATACTTCTCCATCATTTCCTCCGCGGGTGTCACACCGCTGGCCACTGTCTCGTGCAGGGCATTCAGAAAATGGGTCTCATCCAGCGCCATTGAACTGAGGCGGGCGCGGCGTTTCAGGCCGGTCTTCGAGATTGCCAGAACCTCGCGGGCGATCTCCCGGACCGTGGTATTTCTGAACGGCGTTTTCAGCGCAAGGGTCGGTACGTTATCGCGCAGTTCCTGCTGCTCCTCGATGGTCCAGTCCCTGACCAGGTCCCAGGCAGCGTCCAGCGCTTCATCACAATAGAGCAGCCCCACCCACAGCGCCGGCAAGGCACAGATCCGCCGCCAGGGGCCGCCATCAGCACCGCGCATTTCAAGAAACTTCTTCAGCCGGACTTCCGGGAACAGGGTCGACATATGGTCTTCCCAGTCACCCATACCCGGAACCTGTCCCTGAAAGCCGTCAAGCGAGCCGTTCATGAACGCCCGGAAGGATTTTCCCGCCACATCGTTATAGACACCGTCGCGGTAGACAAAATACATCGGCGTATCGAGGACATGGTCGACATAACGCTCAAACCCGAAGCCGTCCTCAAAGACAAATGGCAGCATGCCACAGCGGTCGTTGTCGGTATCAGTCCAGATATGGCTGCGATGGCTCAGCCGCCCGTTGGGTTTGCGCTCGCTGAACGGTGAATTGGCAAACAGGGCCGTCGCAATCGGCTGCAGGGCCAGCGAGACCCGGAATTTCTTCACCATGTCCGCCTCGGACGCGTAATCGAGGTTCACCTGCACCGTACAGGTGGTCTTCATCATCTCCAGCCCCATTGTGCCGACACGAGGCATATAGTCGCCCATGACCTTGTAGCGACCTTTCGGCATCCAGGGCACTTCTTCCGGCGTCCAGATCGGGTTCGCCCCGAAACCGGCAAAACCGATCCCCAGCGGCTCTGCCACCGTCTTGACCTGCGCCAGATGGCCGTTCACTTCCGAACAGGTCTGATGCACGGTCTCAAGCGGTGCTCCGGACAGCTCAAACTGGCCACCTGGCTCAAGCGAGATCGACGACCCGTCACCGCGTTGCAGGGCAATCGGATTGCCCTTCTCGATAACCGGCACCCAACTATACTGCGTCAGTCCTTCCAGCAGCGCGCGAATGCCGTCCGGCCCGTCATACGCCAGAGGTTTCAGCGTGTCCTTATGGAAGGCGAATTTTTCATGCTCCGTGCCAATTCGCCAGGCTGAGGGCGGCTTTGATCCGCTTGCGACATAGTCAACCAGCTGGGTCTTCGACGTGATCGGATTCGCGTTACCGGCGGAAGGTGCAGACATTTCAGTTCCAAAGCTGTTTGTTCAATCAATCCCGCAACATCTGCGGCACCGGGGGGACCTCACCATCGCCACAGACCGACTGCCAGATCGCAAGGCTCGTCAGCGCGGCTGTTTCGGCCCGGAGGATACGCGGGCCAAGACTTACGGGGACAAAGTTCGGCAGAGTTCGCAGCAGGTCAAGTTCGGATTTCTCATAGCCACCTTCCGGTCCGGTAATGCATGCCGCCGGACGGCCCCTGTTTGCCGACATGACAGTGGCCGCAGAATCGCCGGAACCCGCTTCATCCAGTACAAAAGCAACCCGGTCAGCAGGCCAGAGCGATTTCAGATCAGCCAGCTTCACTGCTTCGTGAACGGTTGGAAGATCCAGCCTTTCACACTGCTCTGACGCTTCAATCACCTGTGCTTTCAGGCGGTCCGTGTTGACCCGGCTCACCATGGTCCGGCGGGTAATCACCGGCATCAGGTCAGAGACTCCCAGTTCGGTCGCTTTCTCCACCAGAAAATCCATCCGGTCTTTCTTGACCGGGGCAAAGACCAGCCAGAGTTCCGCAACAGGCGACTGTGCCCGGCGAAATTCCTGTACTTCCAGTGTAACGGATTTACCCGCCTCGACGATTTTACTGCGCCACTCGCCCTCGCGACCGTTGAACAGCCGCACAGATGCCCCGGCATCCAGCCGCATCACAGACCTGAGATAATGGCTGCGCTGCTTATCGAGCCTTATCTCGTTGCCTTCCCGGAGGTCATCATCGACAAACAGTCGTGGCGCAGACATCATCAGCCCATTCACAGATACAGGTCAGTTGCGATATAGCATGAACGCCCGGACTTCCACAGCCAGTGACATTCCCCGCAACGGCCTTTTTGAAAAAGTCGTGCCGGGACCACTGCAACCCTATGGCCGCCTGTCCCGGCTGGACCGCCCGATCGGCACCTGGCTGCTGCTGTTTCCCTGTCTGTGGAGCATCGCCATGGCGACCCCGGACTGGCCCGCCGGCAGCACACTGATTCTGTTTGCGCTGTTCGCCACCGGTGCCGTGCTGATGCGGGGGGCCGGCTGTACCTACAACGATATTGTCGACCGGGATTTCGATGGTCGTGTCGCCCGCACGGCGGATCGTCCGATCCCCTCCGGTGCCGTCTCGGTAAAAGGGGCTCTTGCCTGGCTGGTCACCCAGTTGCTGATCAGCCTGGTCATTCTTCTGACCTTCAACAATCTGGCGATCATGCTCGGTGTCGCCTCCCTGCTGCTGGTCTTCATCTATCCGCTGATGAAACGGGTCACTTACTGGCCACAGTTCTTTCTTGGACTCGCCTTCAACTGGGGCGCGATCATGGGCTGGGCCGCGGTTCGGGGTGATCTGCAGATATGGCCGGTTGTGCTTTATATCGCCGGGATATTCTGGACGCTCGGCTATGACACCATCTACGCCCATCAGGACAAGGAAGACGACGCACTGATCGGCATAAAGTCGACAGCGCTGCGGTTTGGCGATACCAGCCCGGTCTGGATCGGCGGATTCTACGCCGCGACCACCGTCCTGCTGCTGATCACGGCCTGTGGTGCGGGTTACGGCTGGGTGACACTGGCGCTTATACTGGCTGGTGCGGTGCAACTGGCCTGGCAGGTGAAAACCCTTGATGCCGGTGATGCGGCTGACTGCCTGCGGAAATTCAAATCGAACCGGGTTTTCGGCTGGCTGGTGCTGGCGGGATTCCTGATCCCATCGCCGGGCTGAATGGACGCCCGCAGCTTCCTTCTTGCCAATACCGAGCTGATCCCTGTGCCGTTCACGCCGGAGGTCCGCCTGCATCTGGCCACGGAAATCACACCGATCTGGCAGGCAACCGAGGATGAACTGGTACAACAGGCTCTCCAGCCACCTTTCTGGGCCTTTGCCTGGCCCGGCGGGCTTGGTCTTGCCCGCTATCTGCTGGACCATCCGGAGGTTGTCCGGAACAAGACCGTGCTGGATTTTGCCTCCGGCAGCGGCCTGATTGGCATTGCCGCCTGTCTGTCCGGCGCGAAACGGGTTGTTGCGGCCGATATTGACCAGTTCGCGCTTGCCGCCATCCGGGAAAATGCGGCGGTGAACAGGGTCGATCTGGAAGCCACCCGGGCGGATTTCCTCGACCGGGACCTCAGCGGCTTTGATGTGCTTCTCGCCGGTGACATCTGCTACGAAAAGCCCCTCGCAAAACGCGTTACGGACTGGATGCAGAAAGCGGCCACAGCCGGTATCACAGTCCTGATGGCGGATCCCGGTCGTACTTATTTTAACGAAGTCAACATGACCTGCCTGATCCGCTATGACATCCCGACATCACTGGAACTGGAAGACCGGACCACCCGGTCCGTTGGTGTCTGGCGGGTCGGAAGCTAGGGCCAGAAACGCTCGTCCGGGCGGATGGCTGTTTCCTTCAGGCGGTCACGGCGGTGATCGCGAATGTCCCTGTCATCAATGGTCATGCCGATGAAATCTTCCAGCGTCGCCCCGGGATGCAGGCGGGCAGTGACCAGGCTCTGGACCTGCTGCTGGGTCAGTCCCGGACGCCGCCGCCCCTGTACCCGGAATCCGGCCAGGGGAACGGCCAGACCCTCATCATCCGTCAACGCGCCGTGAAGCGAGATATAGGCACCGGTCCGCGGGCTTTTCAGTCCAAACCGCCGCGACAGCGCCGGGCGGTCAAGCCAGCCCAGCCTGTAATTGGTACCGAGCGCCTCGGTTTCGTTCATGTGGTCCAGCTGTTCATCCGTCAGCCACAAAACAGCACTGCGCAGCGCCAGCCCGGCGGCACCGATCAGGGTTGCGGGGACAGATCCGTAAGCCGAGAAATGGGCGGAATACACAGTGTCGACATCGCGCAGCGTGACCATCGAGACCGGCACGATATCCTGCGGGCCGAACTTCCGGCGAAGCTGGTCGGGTGCGCGGTTGGATCCGGCGGCAACGACCGCATGGCGGGCCTGTGAGCCCAGATCACGAAAAGCCGCCTCAAACAGGGGGTCACCCGGTGTGACGACCCGGTGATCCCTGAATATCCAGGGCGGTTCCGGGGCGGGATAAGGATAATCGAGTGCGCGTCTCAGACGGTCGGAGATCACTCCGCCGCCTTTGGCAGATATTGTTCGATATCGACTTCGTCAATCTGCTCGGGCAGCAGATATTGTTCGGCATATTTCTTGTAGGCACCGGACTTCAGGAAAAGCTCGAACAGGTCCGGGTCGATATGCTGGTCCTTGTTCATGAAACCCATGATCCTGATCGCTTCAGACAGGGTCTTGGCTTTCTTGTAGGGTCTGTCGGCGGCGGTCAGGGCCTCGAAGATATCGGCAATCGCCATCATCCGTGCCGGCAGCGACATCTGGCCCCGCTTCAGCTTTCGCGGATAGCCGGAACCGATCATCGTCTCATGGTGACCACCGGCATATTCCGGAACCTTTGCCAGTGTTTTCGGGAACGGCAGCTGTTCCAGCATGATGATGGTCTGAACAATATGATCGTTGATCTTGAACCGTTCTTCCGGCGTCAGGGTGCCCCGTCCGATCGACAGGTTGTAGACCTCGCCGAAATTGTACATATGCTCCGGCACATCCAGCCGGAACCCGAACTTCATATATTCCGTCGAGTTATCGCCTTCGCGATAGACAATATGCTCTTCCTTGTCGACGAGCAGGTTTTCCTCAACCGGCAGATCCGGGGATGGTATCCGTGCCTTGCGTTTCTCTTCCTCATGGCTCAATCCGAGACGGTCATCCAGTGTCCGCGTCCACTTCATCGACGCGATTTCCTTCACCCGGTCAACCTTCTCAGGCGCCATGAACTCGCCACCGACATTGGCCTCGGCGATGAAGGCAAAGTCATCATCCAGCTGGGCCCAGCGCGCCTCAAGCTCGGCCTGCAGTTCGGCCTCCGGACGGGTGCCTTCGACAACCTGTTTGTAATACTCGATGACCGCATCACGCTTGAGCACCTCAAACCGCATCCGAACTTCGTGGATACGATTATAGATGGTCTCCAGCTTGGTAGATTTATCGACGACATATTCAGGTGTCGTAACCTTGCCGCAATCATGCAGCCAGGCACCGATATGAAGCTCGTAGCGCTGGTCTTCGTCCATGGCGAAATCGGCAAAACGGGCATCGTCTGACGCAGCCGCCGCTTCAGCCAGCATCATGGTCAGTTCCGGAACACGCTGGCAGTGACCGCCGGTATAGGGGGACTTCGCGTCAATCGCACTTGCGATCAGCTCAATGAACGCATCCAGCAGATCCCGCTGGGCCTGCAACAGCATCTGGTTGTCCAGCGCGATTGCCGCCTGCGAGGCCAGCGCCTCTATGATCGGCTGTACGTCTTCACTGAACGGCAGAATTTCCTGGCTTTCAGGGTCCTGCGCATTCAGCAGCTGGATGACGCCGATGACTTCTGCCGCATTGTTCTTCAGCGGGACTGTCAGAAAGGATTTCGACCGGTATCCGGTACCCTTGTCGAATTTCTTGGTACCGGAGAAGTCAAAATTTTCCGCCTCGTAGGCATCCGGGATATTGCTTGTCTCGCCGGTCAGCGCGACATGGGTCGCGACGTTGAAATAGTTCGGCTCGCCATTGATTTCATCATAGAGGCGCAGCGGCGGGAACGGGATATCCTTGCCCGTCGTGCCACCCATGGCAATGTTCAGGGAATCCGTCCGCATGATGGCGAATTTCAGCTGGTCGCCGTCACTGTTGATGTTGAAATGCAGCCCCGACCCGTCGCGCTTGCGTTCGGTCTTGCCGCGGAGATAGAGCGTGCCACCATCGGCATTGGTGATCGATTTTGCTTCCAGCAGAATACGTTCCATCAGCCGGTCGCGATTACGTTCGGCAGACAGGGCCATACCGATATCGTTGAGCTTCCGGTTGAGAATCTGGTTATCCAGCGCAATACCGGCCTGGTTTGAAAAAATATCCAGTGCCTGACAGACATCCTCGGAGAACCCGTCATCCTGCTTGGGATCAGTCAGAATCAGAACACCGACAACAACTTCATTATTGTTGTGAAGCGGCAGCGCAAAAATGGCCTTTGGCTGCCAGCCGGGAACACCGGCCAGACAATCGACAGAGCTTACATCCAGCCCGTCAAGATCAGTCCGGTCAGCCACCAGGACCTGTTCTTCCTTCATCGCAGCAAGCGCGACAATATTGGAAAATACAGGATCGCCCGTTTCAGGGTCAAAAAGCTCCAGTTCGGGAATTCCGGGGTCAACCGGAGGATGATTAGCGCCGCCATAGATAATCTTGCGGCTGGTCAGCCGGCCTGCCGTCGGAACCAGGGATTTCTTGTCGTCCGAACGGAGGCAGACAAACGTCCCGTCCGCTTTGGCAAACGCCCTGGACTGATCGACAATCCGGGAGATCAGCCGATCAAGGTGGCGCTCCGCAGAGAGGGCTATCCCCTGCTCGATCAGCCACTTGCAATGCCCCTCCGGAACCGTAACACCTGCCAAACTGATTGCTCCGTTACCGTTAAGGCTTACCGCCCGTTCGGTTATCATTCTCACCTGTTGCGGAGACTCTGACCGCCGCTATCACCATTTGCAAGAGTGGCGTGCAGATTGTTTTCGCATTGCGGACAGATTAGCTTCCGCAGGACAGTTCCCCTGTTCAAGTGATGGGGCCATGACCACCGGATTGCCCGAAAGCAGAACCAATGCCGTTCAAGTCGTTGCGTGATTTCATCCAGATACTCGAAGAACGGGGACAGCTGGTTCGTGTAACGACAGAAGTAAACCGTGATCTGGAAATGACCGAGATCCAGACCCGCCTGCTGGCAGAACAGGGACCCGCCGTGCTGTTCGAAAACGTGACGGGCAGCGACATGCCGGTTCTGGTCAATCTGTTCGGTACAGTAGAGCGGGTCGCCCTGGGGATGGACCGCACGCCCGGCGAATTACGGTCAGTCGGTGAAACACTCGCTTTTCTGAAGCAACCGGAACCGCCGGGCGGGTTTGGCGACCTGCTCGACAAGCTGCCGCTGCTGAAATCCGTCCTCGCGATGAAGCCGAAGACGGTCAGCCGGGCCCCCTGTCAGGAAGTTGTCCTGACCGGGGACGATATCGACCTTGCCCGGCTTCCCGTGCAGGGATGCTGGCCGGGTGAACCTGCGCCGCTGATCACCTGGCCACTCGTCGTGACAAAAGGGCCGGGTGGCGACAAGCGGGATACCTACAATCTGGGTATCTACCGGATGCAGGTCACCGGACGGAACACCACCCTGATGCGCTGGCTGAAACATCGCGGTGGTGCCCAGCATTATGGCCGCTGGAAAAACCGGAATCGCGAGCCCTTGCCGGCTGCTGCCGTCATTGGCGCCGATCCCGGCACCATTCTGGCCGCCGTTACACCTGTCCCCGACACTCTCTCCGAATATCAGTTCGCCGGCCTGCTGCGGGGTAAGAAAGTTGAACTGGTGGACTGCAAGACCGTCCCGCTCAAGGTTCCGGCGGAGGCCGAGATCGTGATCGAGGGCCATGTCTCGCTGGAGGAGTATGGTGACGAAGGCCCCTATGGCGACCATACCGGCTACTACAATTCGGTAGAGCCGTTTCCGGTCTTTCATGTCTCCGCCATCACCATGCGGAAGAACCCGATCTATCTTTCCACCTTTACCGGCCGTCCGCCGGATGAACCAAGCGTTCTGGGTGAAGCACTGAACGAGGTCTTCATCCCGCTGCTGCAGCAGCAATATCCGGAGATCACCGATTTCTGGCTGCCGCCGGAAGGATGCTCCTACCGGATTGCCGTCATCTCCATGCGCAAGGCCTACGCCGGACACGCCAAACGGGTGATGATGGGGGCCTGGTCCTTCCTGCGCCAGTTCATGTACACAAAATTCATCATCGTCGTCGATGACGATATCGATGCCCGGAACTGGAAAGATGTGATGTGGGCGATCTCGACCCGCATGGACCCGGTGCGCGATATCGTGACGGTGGAACAGACGCCGATTGATTATCTCGACTTCGCCTCGCCGGAAAGCGGCACCGGCGGCAAGCTTGGCCTGGACGCCACCAACAAGCTGCCGGGAGAAACCCATCGCGAGTGGGGTGAAAAAATCCGGATGCGTGACGATATAGTCGAACTCGTTACTGAAAAATGGGACAGTTACGGTCTGCCCGGCAGCGGCAGGCCGATCTGGAAATAGAGCCTGTACTGGACAGATCGGGCCAGTCCGATACAAACCAGACCAACTTAATCGGAAGAGGCCGAATTATGGGTGATGCCAAGCGCAATCCGACGGATTTGCTTCAGCAACTGATGGACCGGGCCCGCAAGGCCGGGGCCGATGCCGCCGACGCGGTTTATGTCGAAGGTACCTCGGTATCTGTCAGCTACCGGATGAGCGAACTTGAATCGCTGGAGCGCTCGGAAGGTGCGGATGTGGGTCTGCGGGTCCTGATCGGCCAGCGCCAGGCCTGCGTTTCGTCATCGGATGTTACCGAAGACGCCCTGCAGGAACTCGCCGAACGCGCGGTCTCGATGGCCGGTGAAGCGCCGGAAGACAAGTATGCCGGCCTCGCCACCCCGGAACAGCTCGCTACTGACGTTCCCGACATCGACAGCTATGACCCTGTCGAACCTGATCTGGAGCAGATGAAGGCCAATGCCATCGCCTGCGAGGCAGCCGCCCGTTCTGTCGAGGGAATTTCCAATTCGGAAGGTGCTGACTCCGGCTGGGGACGCAGCCGGGTTGCCGTCGCAGCGACCAACGGCTTCGCCCGCACCTATCAGGGCACCTATCACAGCCTCTCGGTCTCTGTTCTCGCCGGTGAAGGCACGAAGATGGAGCGCGATTACGATTATCGCACTGCGGTTTACGGCTCCGACATTCCGTCGCCTGAATCGATTGGCCTGAAAGCGGCTGAAAAAACATTGCGCCGGCTCAATCCGCGACGTGTGCCGACACAAAAGGTACCCGTCGTCTTTGATCCGCGAGTTGGCGGCAGCCTGATCGGGCATATGACCGGTGCCATCAATGGCAGTTCGATTGCCCGGGGCACCAGCTTCCTGAAAGACCGGATGGGTCAGAAGGTTTTCGCCGATGGCGTCACCATCGTCGAGGACCCGCACCGGCCACGCGGCCTGCGCTCCAAACCGTTCGATGCAGAAGGCATTGCCAACAAGCGCCGCAATCTGATCGACAATGGTGTCCTGACCACATGGCTGCTGGATCTCGGCACCGCCCGCCAGCTGGGGCTGGAGACCACGGGCCATGCCTCGCGCGGCACCTCCTCCCCCCCGTCGCCGTCAGCAACCAACCTGCATATAGAGCCAGGCAGTCTGTCCGCAGAAGACCTGATCCGGGAGGTCGGCACCGGCTTCTACGTGACAGAGCTCATCGGCTTCGGCGTCAACGGGGTCACCGGCGACTACAGCCGAGGTGCCTCCGGGTTCTGGATCGAGAATGGCGAAATTGCCTACCCGGTATCCGAACTCACCATCGCCGGAAACCTGAAAGAGATGTTCCTGAACCTGACCCCGGCAAGTGATCTGGAATTTCGCTATTCAACCAATGCACCGACCCTGCGGGTCGACGGCATGACCGTGGCTGGCGGTTGAGGCACTGATGACACAGCAGCTCACATCGTCCGTTGCTGACGTGATGGTTTGACCGGAATGGCTTTGCCCGATCTGATCATCGATACCAAACACGCAGATACCGGCAAGCTGCTGGGCAGGCTGGTCAGAAATTATGTCCGGCCGTTCAGCAACAAGATCGCACTGGCAATCTTTTTCATGCTGGTCTTCGCTGCGGCGACCGGTGGCGTGGCGCTGTTGATGGAGAATGTTGTCGACGAGGTATTTGCCGCCGGACGGGCTGATGCCCTCTGGTGGGTCGCCGGTGGTGTCGTGTCCGTCTTTGTCGTGAAGGGTGGCGCAAACTACATGCAGGCGCGGATCATGGCCTTTGTCGGCCTGAAGATTATCGCGAATATCCAGAACCAGCTTTATCGCCATGTTATCGGCCTCGACCTGGCGTTCTTTCACGGTAGTGGCGCAGGTCGCCTGATTACCCGCTTCACTAATGATGTGACGCTCATCCGGACAGTTGTCTCCAACGGGCTGACCGCGCTTGGCAAGGACCTCATGTCCGCGATCTTCCTGATTGGTGTGATGTTCTATCAGGACTGGAAGCTGGCAATCATCGCGACAGTTGTCCTGCCGGTCGCCATCCAGCCACTGGCAAAACTCGGCAAACGGATGCGCCGGGTGACCGCCAATACCCAGACCGAGTTCGGCGAGTTCTCGAATATCCTCAACCAGACATTTCAGGGTGCCAGGCATGTGAAGGCCTATGCCATGGAACAGTACGAGGCCGAGCGGGTCGACAGCGTCGTCAACCGCATCTTCCTGATGACCTTCAAATCGACACGTATCCGGGCCGCTGTATCACCCTTGATGGAAACGCTGGGCGGGATTGCCGTCGCGATCATTGTTGTCTATGGCGGCAACATGGTCATCACCGGCGAGACCACGCCGGGCAAGTTCTTTTCCTTCGTGACCGCCCTGCTGCTGGCCTATGAGCCGCTGAAGCGCCTTGCCAACATCAAGATGAATTTTGAAGAAGGCCTCGCCGCTGCAGAACGGGTTTTCAGGGTTCTGGATTACCAGCCGACAATCAAGGACATTGACCCCGCAGTTGATCTGAAAATCTCCGGCGGGACCGTAAGGTTTACCAACGTCACCTTTGCCTATGGCGAAGATATCACCGCGCTGAAGGGCCTCTCGCTGACGGTTCCTGCCGGCAAGACTGCGGCGCTGGTCGGTATGTCCGGCGCGGGCAAGTCGACAATCCTCAACCTGATCCCCCGTTTTTACGATATTCAGAGCGGCGAAATCACCATCGACCGGCAGGATGTCCGCCATGTAACCCTGCAATCCCTGCGCCAGGCTATTGGTCTGGTCAGTCAGGAGATCACCCTGTTTGATGATACCATCCGGGCCAACATCGCCTATGGCAAGCTGGACGCCACCGACGAGGAAATCCGCGAAGCCGCCCGCAAGGCTGCCGCGCTGGATTTCATTCTTGAACAGGAACAGGGCTTCGACACACAGGTTGGCGAAAACGGGATCAAGCTGTCCGGCGGCCAGCGCCAGCGCATCGCGATTGCCCGGGCCATGCTGAAAAACGCGCCCATCCTGCTGCTGGATGAGGCAACCAGCGCGCTGGACACCGAATCCGAACGGCATGTTCAGCAGGCGCTTGAGACGCTGATGCAGGACCGGACAACACTGGTGATCGCCCATCGCCTGTCGACGGTCATCGATGCCGACATCATCTTCGTCATCGATCAGGGACGCGTTGCCGAGAGCGGCAGCCATGACGAGCTGATCGCACAGGACGGTATCTATGCCCGGCTCTATGCCATGCAGTTCTCCGAGCAGGCGGAAGGCATCGCCCTGCCGGCCGGCGACCGGTGACGGGCAGCGGCTGATCATGTCAGTGCTCAAAAAGCTGACATCCTCAACAGGCTTCCAGCGCTTTGCGACCTGGCTTGTCGCCCGCTATGTCCGCTTTATCTACCGGACCGGGCGCTGGTCAGTCGAAGGCCGCGAACATCCGGAAAAGCTGCTGGCCGATAATCAGCCCTTCATCATTGCCTACTGGCATGGCCGGTTGCTGATGCTGACCTGTGCCTGGACCTATGCGCCGACCCTGAACCTGCTGATTTCCGAACATCGCGACGGCCAGCTGATCTCCCGCACCGTCGGCCATCTGGGGCTGGCAACCATATCGGGCTCGACCAACCGGGGCGGCGACAAGGCGCTCCGGGCCATGATCCGCGCCCTGCGGAAAGGCCAGATGGTCGGTATCACCCCCGACGGGCCGCGCGGCCCCCGGATGCGCGCCAGCATCGGTGTTGCGGCACTGGCCAGGCTGGCAAAGGCACCTGTCATTCCGATCACCTGCACGGCAAACCGGCGCAAGATATTCCGGTCATGGGACCGCTTCATGGTACCCTGGCCGTTCTGTCGCGGCCGGATAATCTGGGGGGTACCGATCTGGCCGGACCAGCATATGGACGCCGAAGCCACCGATCGGTTCCGGCAAACAATCGAGGATACCCTCAACAAAATGACGACAGAGGCTGATCAATCTTTCAATCTTGCTATAATTGAGCCACAAGCCGTTTCCTGAAGTACGGGATTCAATCTCGATATGATCTATCGCCTCTACAGAGCTGCGACGATTTCCGGACTGCCGCTGATAAACGGTCTGCTGGCAAAGCGTCTGCGTGGTGGCAAGGAAGACCGGCTGCGGATCAATGAACGACGGGGCCGCACCACACGCCCACGCCCTGATGGCCGGCTGATCTGGGCGCACGCCGCCAGTGTCGGCGAATCGCTGTCCCTGCTGCCGCTGATTGAGCGGATGACGGAACGCTGGCCGGATCTGAGGTTTCTGGTGACCACCGGAACCGTCACTTCTGCCGCACTGATGACCGAGCGGCTTCCCGCCTCCGCGTTTCATCAGTTCATCCCGCTCGACCGTCCGGCCTGGGTTGCACGCTTCCTCGATCACTGGAAACCTGACCTGGCCATCTGGGCGGAGTCCGAACTCTGGCCCAACATGCTGATGGAAATGCGCAAACGCAGTATCCCCAGTATTCTGGTCAATGGTCGGCTGTCCGAACGCTCGGCAAAACGCTGGCGTCTGGCTCCCTCCTTGTCGAAGGCCCTGCTCGGCGGATTTGATATCTGCCTGGCACAAAGCCTTGAGGAACGGCAACGGTTCGCAGCACTGGGGGCACGCAACGCCAAGGCACTCGGTAATCTGAAATTTGCCGCGCCACCGTTACCGGTGCGCGAATTCGACCTGGCCCTGCTCCGGAAATCCATCGGTGAACGCCCGGTCTGGATTGCCGCCAGCACCCACCCGACAGAAGAGGCGACGATTGCCGCCGCGCATCAGAGCCTGAAAGACAAGCATCCGGGCCTGCTGACAATCATCGTGCCCCGTCACAACACACGTGGACCGGAAATCACTGACGAGCTTGTAAAACTCGGGCTTTCCGTCTGCCGCCGGTCGGTCAATGAGACCCTGCATCCGGCCACCGATATCTATCTTGCTGATACAATGGGCGAGCTTGGCCTGTTCTATCGTATCGCGCCCATCGTCTTTGTCGGTGGTTCGCTGATCCGCCACGGGGGACAGAACCCGCTGGAGCCGGCACGTTTCGGCTGTGCCATCCTGCATGGGCCGAACATGTTCAATTTCTCTGAAATCATGGGCGACTTCACCAGCTACGATGCCAGCATTGAAGTGAGCGACGCCGAAAGCCTCACTCTGGCTGTTGATCAACTGCTCAGCCAGCCCGACAGCCGCACCCGGATTGGCGAGAGCGCCAGACAGCGGTCGCTGGCGCAGGCCGACGTGCTGGATAATGTGACGAACGAGGTTGCCCGCTTTCTGGATCATCCGGCTGATCATAGCGACGACCGTGCAAGCGCCTGATTTCTGGCGCAAACCGCCGGGGCTTTGGGCCCGCCTGCTCTCACCCCTTGGTCTTGTCTATGGCCGGATTACCGACTCCCGGTCCGCCCGACAGCCGGACTACAAAAGCACTGTTCCCGTCATCTGCGTTGGCAATATCGTCATGGGCGGGGCCGGAAAAACCCCGGTTGTCCAGTCGCTTGCCAGCAGTCTCGGACCCCGCAGACCGCATATTCTGACCCGTGGCTATGGCGGTCGGGAAGCGGGGCCGCTGCTGGTTGACCCGCAAAGACATTCCGCCCGTGACGTTGGCGATGAAGCCCTGCTGCATGCCCGCACCGCACCGACCTGGGTCGCCCGGGACCGGGTCGCGGGCTGCAAGGCCGCCGAGGCCGCCGGGGCCGGTCTGATCCTGATGGATGACGGATTCCAGAACCCGTCGCTGCACAAGACACTCCGCCTTCTGGTAATCGATTCCGATTATGGCTTTGGCAACGGCATGGCTTTCCCGGCAGGCCCCCTGCGCGGCGGGATACAGCCATCGCTTGACCAGTCAGATGCGGTCATCCTGACCGGCAGCACCACGATGCACCTGACCGGCTATGAAAAACCGGTCTTCCGTGCCCGTTTGACACCGGACAATGCAATGGCCTTCCGTGGCATCAGTGTTGTGGCGTTTTCCGGCATTGGTCGTCCGGAAAAGTTTTTCCGCACCCTGACAGAAGCCGGAGCAGGCATTCGAGCCAGACGGGCCTTTGCCGACCATCATCCCTTCACGCGGGCGGAGATCGAACACCTGATAACCACTGCCCGCACGGAAAAGGCCGTTCTGGTAACCACCGAAAAGGACTTTGTCCGGATTCCCCCTGACTTGCGCCCTGACGTGCAGGTGTTGACTGTCCGCCTTCTGTGGGAGAATAACGGCAATCCCCTCGACATGATTGCACAGGCCAATGTCTAACCAAGCCGGTATCGGTACGTTTCTCAAGACCCGCATCCTGCATCCGGCCCAGGCCGGCTTTGTCATGTTTGTGTTGTGGGCCTTCCGTCTGCTGCCAATTGACACGGCATCGGCGATTGGCGGCTGGTTCGCCCGGCGGATCGGGCCGATGCTGAAAGTGCACGGGATTGCCCTGGATAATCTGCGCCGCGCCTTTCCCGACAAGCCGGAAGACGAGATCGCAAGAATCGCTGACGGAATGTGGGATAATCTTGGTCGCACAGCCGGTGAATATCCCCATCTGCACCGCTTCGATCTTTATGCCGACAAAGACAGGTTCACCGTCAGAGGCAGCGAAAATGTCCAGCTTCTGCGTGATGACGGAGTGAGCGGGATTTTCTTCTCCGGTCATATCGGCAACTGGGAGATTGTCTCCCTGCCTGCGACCCAGAATGACCTGCCGCTGACCCGCATTTACCGCGAGCCGAACAACAAGGCGATGCGCTGGCTTTTCCATTCAGGAAGACAGGCCGTCACCGGCGACCTCGTTCCGAAAGGCTCCGACGGCGCGAAAGCGGCGATGAAGGCCCTGCGCGACGGGCGCCATCTCGGCATGCTGGTTGACCAGAAAATGAATGACGGTATCGAGGCCCGGTTTTTCGGCCAGCCCGCAATGACGGCCCCGGCGCTGGCGCTGTTTGCGCTGAAATTCAAATGTCCGGTGGTCCCGGCCCGGGTGAAGCGGCTTCAGGGGGCCCGCTTTGAAATTGATATCCTGCCGCCCATGACACCGCCCGAACCAAGCGGTGACCGGCAGGCGGACATTCTGGCCTTCACCCAGCAGGTCAATGACCAGCTTGAATCCTGGATTCGTGAAGCGCCGGAACAGTGGCTATGGGTTCACAAGCGCTGGCCGAACTGACACCCCGCCCGTTACTGCGACGGCGGTTTCGGCATTTCACCGGCAACCAGCACCGGATCAATCCTCACATTGAACCAGTTGATACGCCAGTCCAGATGCGGACCGGTTGCACGCCCGGTTGAACTGAGCTCCGCAATCGGATCACCCTGTTTCAGGTGATCCCCCACCTTCACTTTCAGATTCTTCATATGCAGGAAGGCCGAGGACACACCATGTCCGTGGTCAAGGATCACCGTGCCGCCGGTATAGTACATATCAGGATGCGCCAGGGTGACGACCCCCTCCGCCGGGGCGGTAATCAGTGTGCCTTCAGGTGCTGCGACATCAACGCCGTAATGCGGACGCCGGGGCTTGCCGTTGAGGATACGCTGGCTGCCATAGACACCGGAAATCGGTCCCAGTGCCGGCCAGGCAAAGCCGTTGGCAAACCATGTCTCCGGTCGGTTGCCGGACCGGGCCGCCGCGACCTCGGCATTTTCCGCCTTGATCCGGTCAATCACCTCCTTGGGCGGGGTCACCATATTGTCCGGCAGTCCGTCGATTTTCTGGATATCATAGGCCCGCGGGGCAATATCGATCTGTCGCGTCTCCCGGAGACCGTCGGGATATACCGCGCTCAGCTCCCACCGTTTCGGTGCATCCCGGTCAAATCCGATGGTGAACACACCATCGGGGCTGACACTGACTGCCTTTCCGCTGAGCTGTAATTCTGTCCCCGGAATCGTCCGCCCCATCAGCAGGGCACCCTGAATCATCGGGCCATTCAGCACCAGACGTTCTGCGGCAGAGGCCACAGCAGGCACCAGTACAAGCAGCATTATCGCAAGGAATTTCCTCAACTGAACAGATCCTCCTGGTCATCATTTCCGGCCGGTTTCTTTGGTCTGGCCGGCGCTTTCACCATCGACTGACTGGCGACAACAGTTAACGTCTCATCTCCCGCGAACTGGACGGTCAGGCCCTGCCCGGTCCTGATCCCCTTCGGAGAGGTGACCGGAACCGACCTGTCATCACGCACGATGGCATAGCCCCGTCGCAGAACGCTTTCCATGGAGGCCGCTTCCAGCCGCGATTCCAGCGCCTGCAACCGTTCTGCCGGACGCAACATCAGACCACCGGCAGTCGCCGTCAACCGTTCACCCAGTTCCTTCACCCGGTCCTGATGCTGGCGGGCCCGGCGGCTGACCAGTTCCGGCACAAAGCGTTGTACCGCCTCGGCCCGGCGGCGGCTTTCCGTGCGCAAAATCACCTGCGCCGACTGATCAAGCGCCTTGCCCAAACCGGCAAGACCGTCCCTGCGCCGGGCAATCTGCTCACCCGGTGTCGGCACATGCACCCCGGCGACCTTTGCTTTCCGGTCCGCCAGATATCCCCGGATCGCCTGTCCATAGCGCTCGGAGCGGTCATCAAGCCGCTGGCGTGCCACATCAAGCAACTGATCGGCACGCGGCAGCCCGCGGGCCAGCCCGGTAATCCGTTCCCGCCGGTCTGTCAGCCCGCGGAACACCGACTGCTGCATCCGCAATCCGCCCTCGCCGACATGAGCCAGCAAATCGACCCGCACCGGCACCGCCTTTTCGGCAGCACCTGTCGGTGTCGGCGCCCGCAGGTCGGAGGCATAGTCGATCAGGGTTGTATCTGTTTCATGACCGACCGCTGAAATCAGCGGTATTTCGCTGGCGGCGGCGGCGCGAACCACGATCTCCTCGTTGAAGGCCCACAAATCTTCCAGACTGCCGCCACCACGTGCGACAATCAGCAGGTCAGGGCGCGGAACCGGGCCACCCGCAGCAATCGCGTTGAACCCTTCAATCGCTGCCGCAATCTGTGCCGCCGCAGCCTCACCCTGCACCAGCACCGGCCAGACCAGCACATGGCGCGGAAAACGGTCACGCAGGCGGTGCAGGATATCGCGGATCACCGCGCCGGTGGGCGAGGTCACAACGCCGATCACATCCGGCAGATAGGGAATCGGCTTCTTTCGTTCCGGCGCGAACAGACCTTCGGCGGTCAGGCGCTTGCGGCGCTCCTCCAGCATCTTCAGCAGGGCGCCCTCGCCCGCAAGCTCGATGCTTTCGATGATGATCTGATACTTTGACCGTCCGGCAAAGGTGCTCAGCCGCCCCGTACAGATCACCTCCATCCCGTCTTCCGGGTCAAGGCTCAGGCTTTGTGCACGACCCTTGAAACAGACGGAATCAAGAACGGCATCGGCATCTTTCAGGCCAAAATAGAGATGACCGGAACGCGCCCGCATGAAGCCGGAAATTTCACCCCGCACCCGGACGTGGCTGAACGCCCCCTCCACCGTCCGTTTCAGCGCCGAAGACAGCTCGCTGACCGAAAAGGGTTGCTGGTTATGCTGAATGTCTGTCGATTCAGGCACGGGCGAGTCCGGGTTTTCCATAAGGCCAAGGTGTCCCGGCGATCCCGTCAGGTCAAGGGGGCTCGGATGCTGATCGGCGCTTCCATCGCGGGCGTGAAATGTTAAAAGTCCGGGAAACTGACAAGGGAATGACATGAAGGTTCTGGTTGTTGGCTCTGGCGGCCGCGAGCATGCGCTCTGCTGGTCGATTTCGGCATCTCCCCTGTGCGACGAACTGTATTGTGCGCCGGGCAATGCGGGCATCGCCGGAGTGGCCACCTGCGTCGACATCAGCGTTGATGACATTACCGGGCTGGTAAGCTTTGCCCGGGACAACGCCATCGACTTTGTTGTTGTCGGACCGGAAGGCCCGCTGGTCGCCGGGCTGGCTGACCGCCTGCGGGAAGCCCGCATCAAGGTCTTTGGCCCCTCTGCTGCTGCCGCCGAACTTGAAGGCTCCAAGGGGTTTTCAAAGGATCTCTGCCAGAAATACGGCATCCCGACCGCGGCCTATGGCCGGTTTACCGATGCAGAGTCGGCCCGCAATTACGTCCGTAAACAGGGTGCACCGATTGTGGTCAAGGCTGATGGCCTGGCCGCGGGCAAGGGTGTCACCGTCGCCATGACCCTTGATGAAGCCCTCAGCGCCATCGACAGCATCATGGTCGACCAGTCGTTCGGCAAGGCCGGTGCCGAGGTCGTCATCGAGGAATTCATGGAGGGCGAGGAAGCCAGCTTCTTTGCTCTGGTCGACGGTGACCATGCGCTGCCGCTGGTAGCGGCACAGGACCACAAGCGCGTGGGCGACGGCGATGTCGGCCCCAACACCGGCGGCATGGGTGCCTACAGCCCCGCCCCTGTCGTTGATGCCGCCATGAGCGACCGGATCATGGCAGAAATCGTGCTGCCCACCGTCGAAGCCATGAAGGCCGAGGGATGCCCGTACAGCGGTGTTCTGTTTGTCGGCCTGATGATCAACGAGGCAGGCCCCCGCGTCATCGAATACAATGTCCGTTTCGGTGATCCGGAATGTCAGGTGCTGATGATGCGGCTGATGTCTGACATCCTTCCGGCCCTGCTGGCCACCGCTGACGGGGTTCTCGATGACTTTGCCCTGCAATGGTACGACGACACCGCCATGGTGGTTGTCATGGCCGCTGACGGCTATCCCGGCAGCTACAGCAAAGGCACGGTGATCAGGGGGCTGAAAGACGCCACCGAGGGCGATCAGGACCGGATGATCTTCCACGCGGGGACGGCACTTGAAGATGGACAGGTGGTTGCTGCTGGCGGACGGGTGCTCGGCGTCGCCGGCATGGGGCCGGCGATCGAGGATGCCCGGGCGAAAGCCTATGCGACCGTCGACCGGATTGACTGGCCGGAAGGATTCTGTCGGCGGGATATCGGCTGGCGGGCGCTTAAATCCTGACAGTTCTTGCGTCAGTCCCGGCGTGATCTGAAGAAATCCCGCAGCAGCTCTGACGCCTCAGCCTCCCGAATACCGCCATAGATTTCCGGGCGGTGGTGGCAGGTCTCGCGATCAAACACCCTGGCCCCATGTTCAACCCCGCCGCCCTTCGGGTCATAGGCACCGAAGTACAACCGGCGCAGCCGGGCATGGGCAATCGCCTGCGCACACATGGCGCAGGGCTCCAGCGTCACATAAAGATCATAGCCATCAAGCCGGGGCTGGCCGAGTGTCGCACAGGCATTTCTGATCGCCACAATCTCGGCATGCGCGGTCGGGTCATTGCTGGCTTCCACCAGATTACCGCCCGCTGCCAGTATCCTGCCCGTCCCGGGGTCAACAATGACCGCTCCCACCGGAACTTCATCCAATTCCGCCGCGGATTTCGCCGCCGCCAGTGCAGCAGCCATCGGAGAGTCTGGGTCGGGCATGGTTTTCATCGTGAATGTCAGTCTGCGATTGTCGATGGAGGGCGCAAGTCATATTGTCCGCCGATGTCAGAGAAAAACGGCGAACGTATCGCCAAGCGGATTGCCCGGGCGGGATTAGCCTCGCGCCGCGAAGCCGAAAAATGGATCAGTGACGGTCGGGTTGTGGTCAATGGCCACAAGATCGACAGCCCCGCGCTGAATGTAACCGAAACCGATATTGTCGTTGTTGACGGCAAGCCTCTCGGTGCGCCTGAACGGGTGCGCCTGTGGCGGTATCACAAGCCTGCCGGGCTGGTGACCACCAACAAGGATCCGGAAGGCCGCTCAACGATCTTCGAGAAGCTGCCGCGTGAACTGCCGCGTGTGATTACGGTCGGGCGGCTCGACATCAATTCGGAAGGATTGCTGTTGCTGACCAATGACGGTGATCTGGCCCGCCGGCTGGAGCTGCCGTCGAACAACTGGCTGCGTCGCTACCGGGTGCGTGCGAATGGCCGCACGACGCCTGAAATGCTGGCCGGTCTGGTCAATGGCGTGACGGTCGAGGGCGTTCGCTATGGCCCGGTAATCGCCTCGCTGGATATGGAAAAGGGTGCCAACACCTGGATGACCGTTGCCATTCGCGAGGGCAAGAATCGTGAAGTCAGAAAACTGATGGATCATATCGGCATGACCGTGAACCGGCTGATCCGGGTGTCCTATGGCCCGTTCCAGCTCGGCACGCTTGTCCGCAGCGGTGTCGAGGAAGTACCGCCCCGTGTGATGCGCGACCAGCTTGGTGCCGAGACGGCCCCGCCACCGAAACGGCATGGTCATAAGTGAGAATAGTCGGCGGGAAATACCGGGGGAAAGTTCTGGAATCACCTGACGGTAAGGCAACGCGACCGACATCGGACCGGGCACGTGAAGGGCTGTTCAATATTCTGGAACACGGAATTCCGGATTTCAGACTGCCCGGTGCTCATGTCGCCGATGTCTTCGCCGGCTCGGGCGCATTAGGGATCGAGGCGCTGTCCCGTGGCGCGGCAGATCTGGTGCTGATTGAGAACGACCCGGCGGCCAGACGCTGTATCAGAACCAATCTGGCCAGCCTGAGAACCGAGGATCAGGGCAACTGCCGGGTTCTGTCAGCCAGTGCGCTCACCCTGCCGCTGGCGCAGCGACAGATGGATCTGGTGATGATGGACCCGCCCTATCACAGCGAACTGACGGCACCGGCCATCCAGGCCCTCGCACAGGCCGGATGGCTGCATTCACAAACGCTGATCGTCATCGAGACCGCCAAAGACGACCCGGACCCGGAGGTCGACGGGTTCGCCCTCATCAAGGAACGATCCTACGGGATCGCCCGGTTTCTGTTCCTGCAGCAGGGTTAGGCGGCTTTGCCTTCCCGCAGGCGTTTGGCGCGGCTGAAGCACTCCGTTGATTCTTCCTTCTTTCCGATCGCCTCAAGCAGACGGCCAATGTTTTCATAGGCTTCCGGAAAATTCGGTCGCAGTTCCAGCGCCTTCGTATAACGGGCCAGCGCCTTGTCGAACCGCTTGGTCTTCAGCAGCACATTCCCAAGGTTGAAATGTGCTTCCGGTGACGTGGGCAGCAACTCGATCGCTTTCAGGAGGGGCGCCTCGGCTTCCTCTGCCCGGCCATCGACCAGCAAGGCATTGCCCAGATTGATCAGTGGATAAGGATTGTCCGGCGCCAGTTCCGCCGCCTTGGCGTAATGTTTCGCCGCCTGATCAATTCGCCCTTGCCGGGCCAGCAGATTGGCCAGGTCATTGTGCCCGCGCGGCCAGTTGCCTTTCAGGCGAACCGCGGTAGTGAGGTTTATCCGGGCGCGGTCCATATCGCCCAGACCGGCCAGAATCATGCCGGCTCCGTGATGCGCTTCGGCCAGTTCCGGGCGCACCCGGATCGCCCGGCGATAGCACCAGAGAGACTTCTGGGGATCCTGTTTTGCTTTCCATGCCGCCGCCAGATTCATGTAGTAATCTGCGGCCGACGGCTCCAGAACGACGGCCCGTTCGATCGCCTTGATAGCCGTATCGGTATTGCCCTGCCGCAGTTGCATGACACCATACAGATGCAGCGCCGGATGATGGTCCGGTGCTTTCTCAAGAATTTCCTTCAGTTCGGCATTCACCGCAGCAAATTTTCCAGCGTGAAAGTCGGCTAGAACTTCTGCGAATTTTCTGCGCGGGCGGTCCGCCTGCCGTCGTTCGTCCGCCATTACCTTCGTCCGAACAGTCGTTCTATGTCATTCAGCTTGAGCTCGACATAGGTCGGTCGGCCATGATTGCATTGTCCGGAATGCGGCGTCGCCTCCATCTGGCGCAACAGGGCATCCATTTCGGACGGATTGAGTCTGCGCCCGGCCCGCACCGACCCGTGGCAGGCCATGGTTCCGCAGACATCCGCCAGCTTGTCCTGCAGGGACAATGTCTGGCCATATTCCTCAAGATCATCTGCCAGATCACGCACCAGACCCGCAACATCGGTATTGCCCAGCAGCGACGGCGTTTCCCGCACAACAACAGCCCCCGGCCCGAAAGCCTCGATGATCAGACCGAGCTCCGCCAGCTCCGCCGTGCGTTCCAGCAGACGGTCAGCGGCGGCTTCATCAAGCTCGACAACTTCCGGTATCAGCAATGCCTGCCGTTTGATGCCCTCTTGTGCCAGCGCCTGCTTCATCCGCTCATAGACCAGACGTTCATGGGCGGCATGCTGGTCAACGATGACGATGCCATCCGCGGTCTGCGAGATGATATAGGTCTCATGCAGCTGCCCGCGGGCCGCGCCCAGCGGGAAGGAAACGCGGGCTGCCGCGTCCTCGCCATTAACCTCCGGCACCGGTTCGTATGCGCGGGCTGCCGGTGCAAAACCTGTCGGGGATTCGGCCATGCCGCCACCGGCCGGAGCCTGCATGGCAAAAGCACGGTCGGCCACCGCCCGGCCCGGCCAGCTGGCCCCGTGACCATAGCCGCCGCCACCGCCCTGGAAGGGCAGCTGATGTCCGCCTTCCGGCACCGCCTTGCCCAGTGCCGCCAGACCGGTGGTGGTGGAAGAACGATGCCCGGCATCGGCCAGCGCATGTTTCAGCCCGCTGACGATCAGCCCCCGGACCAGCCCCGGATCACGGAACCGGACCTCGGCTTTCGTCGGATGCACATTCACATCCACCTGTTCATGCGGCAGATCGACGAACAGGGCGACCTGCGGATGACGGTCATGGGCCAGAAAATCCCGGTAAGCCCCCCGCACCGCCCCGTGCAGCAGCCGGTCATTAACCGGCCGCCCGTTGACGAACAGGAATTGCTGCCGGGCATTCCCCCGGTTCAGGGTCGGCAAGCCCGCATACCCGGACAGGCGAATACCTTCCCGTTCTGCCTGTATCGGCAGGGCGTTATCCGCAAACTCGCGCCCCATGACCGCTGCCAGCCGGTCGAGACGGGCATCTTCACCTGCGCCGGTCAGCAGGTTGTCGATACGCGGCAGTTTCAATACCTGCCGCTGCCCGTCAGACAGCGTGAAGCCGACTTCCGGATGGGCCATCGCCAGGCGTTGCAGGGCATCGACCGCGTAATTCTGTTCAGTTCTCGCCTGCTTGAGGAATTTCAGCCGGGCCGGGGTCCGGAAAAACAGGTCCCGCACCTCGATCCGCGTGCCGGCTGCAATACTGGCCGGGGCCGGCGGGGTGATCTCTCCCGCGGCAATCGCCAGCATCCAGGCCTCATCATGACCGCTTGCGCGGCTGGTTATGGTCATCCGGCTGACCGAAGCGATTGAGGGCAGGGCCTCACCGCGAAAGCCGAGTGTGGAGATATGCCAGAGATCCTCCTCCGGCATCTTCGAGGTTGCATGCCGTTCGATTGCCAGCAGCAACTCGTCACGGGTCATGCCACAGCCGTCGTCCGTGACGCTGATCATGCCGCGGCCGCCATCGGTCATAACGACATCAATCTGATGTGCACCCGCATCAACCGCGTTCTCGACCAGTTCCTTCACTGCCGAAGCCGGCCGTTCAATCACTTCACCCGCCGCAATACGGTTGACGAGATCAGGAGGAAGGAGGCGAATGGTCATGCCGTCAGGTTTCCAGTCCGGTAAGGCGCAGAACGAGTCGACTATAACACTGCCGACCGGTAACGGGCATCATCCTCGCGCCCCCGTTAAAAAAAATTGCGCCGGTTTACTGGCCGGGGACCCGTGGATCAGGCTCGCCGACAATAACGAAGGTAAGGCGGTCCGGGTTCAGCAATTTCTTGATTACCGACCTGATTTGATCCGGCTGAAGGGCGGTCAGATAGTCATTGCGCCGGTCAAGGTAGTCGATTCCGAGATCGAGTGACTGAACCGTCACCAGCATCCCGGCTATTGAGGCGCTGCGGTCAAAATTCAGCGGCCAGGAACCGGTAAGATACTGAACAGCCGCCGTAATCTCGTCGTTGGTGGGGCCGTCTTGCTGCATCTTGCGCCAGACATCGCGTATCACACCGACAGTCTCTGCCACACGGCTGTTCTGGGTTCCGGCGCTGCCTGCCAGAATATTCACCACCTCGCCGGTGCTCAGGTAGCTGGAAGCCGAATAGGCCAGCCCCCGCTGTTCGCGGACCTCGGAATAAAGCCGCGACGAAAACCCGCCACCACCGAGAATATGATTTGCGACATAGGCCGCATAGTAATCCGGATCGTCCCGGGCGATCCCCGGCTGGGCAAACAGAATCCGGCTTTGCGGGATATCCAGCTTCTCAACCAGAACCCCTCCGTCGAAGGCAGGGTCGAGTTCCGGGATATCCCATGGCGCCGCCGTCTCAGGCAATCCGCCGAACACACTGTCCAGAATACCGGCCAGCTTTTCCGGCGTAACATCGCCAACCACCCCGACAATCAGATTGTCCCTGGCAAAACGCTGCCCGGTAAAACTGACAAGATCAGCCCGCGTGATCGTCTTTACCGTATCCTCAAATCCTTGCGAAGGTTTCGCGAAGGGGTGTGCACCATAGATATGTTTCGCAAAAACCCGCCCGGCAATCGTATCCGGGTTCTTCTCCTGTGCTTTCAGGCTGCTGATGATCCGGGTGCGAATACGCTCGACCGGCCTGTCGTCAAAGCGCGGACTGCTGAGAGCTGCGGTCAGCAGACGAAAGGCTTCGTCCTGATGGCGCGACAGGGTCTGCAGACGTCCGGAGAAGCTGGTGCGTGACGCGCTGAACCCGATGGAGACCGACAGGTCTTCAAGCTTGCCCTGAAAGGTCTGGCTGTCCATATCCCCGGCCCCTTCATCCAGCAGGGCCGAGACCATAGTCGCCAGCCCCTCCTTGCCATCCGGATCGAGCGCGGTGCCGCCTTTGAATTCAAAGCTCATGGAAATCAGGGGAACCGACGCGTCCCGCACCAGCCAGGCCTTGATTCCGCCGGGGCTGACGACCGGCTGAACCTCAACCGCATAAGACAGGGACGATGTGATGCAAACAGCCGCTATGATCAGGGCAGAGCGAAGGGACAGCAGCATGCGCATCAGCTTGCCTCCTTGCCGGGCTTCAGGACTGACCGCAGGAAGCCGGGACCTGACAGCACGAACCGGGCGGCCTCATTCACCTGCGCCGCAGTCACCGCGTCCACCTTCTCAGGCCAGGTCTCGACCATATCGACGGTGCCGCCGACACTCAGCAGCTGCCCGAATATCCGCGCCGGGCCGGTCACGGAATCGCGGGCAAAGACAGCGCCGTCAATCAGACGCTGTTTTGCCCGTGCCAGTTCCGCATCGGAAACGCCGTCACGCAACAACAGGTCAATCTGTGCCTTCAGGGCGTCTTCTGCCTGCCCGGCATCAACATCATCCTTTGGCGAGATGTAGAGCGAGAAGCTGCCCAGATCCAGGCCGTCACCGTCATACCAGGCCCCCGCACCTGTCGCGATGCCCTGATCGACGACCAGCGCCTTATGCAACCGGCTGGTCGCACCGCCACTCAGGATTTCGGCCAGCAGCTCAAGTGGCTGCGCATGCCGGGTCTCCCCAGCAAAGGTTCCCGGTGCCAGATAGCGACGGCTGATCGACGTGCGGGTAACCCGCGGATCAGCAAGCGACACCGTGATTTCAGCAATATGGGGAGGTTCAGCCGGGCGCTCGCGCACCACCGGCTCCTTTCCCGGTATGCCGCCATAATATTTCCGCGCCAGTTCCATCACCTCTTCGGTCCGGACATCGCCGGCAACCACCAGAATGGCATTCTCCGGGCCATACCATTTGCGATAGAAGGCAATCGCATCTTCCGTTGTCAGGGCAGCAATTTCATGCTCCCAGCCGATGATCGGCACGCCGTAGGGATGATTGAGCCAGAAGGCGGCATCCGCCTGTTCCCGCAATTTTGCGCCCGGTGAATTATCGACACGGGAACGTCGCTCTTCCAGAACGACCTGCCGTTCCGGGGCAACCAGTTCATCGGTCAGCACCAGCCCGGTCATGCGGTCCGCCTCATATTCCATCATCAGGCCGAGCCGGTCCGGGGCGATTGTCTGGTAATAGCCGGTATAATCCTGGCTGGTGAAGGCATTCTCGCGCCCGCCGTTACGGGCGATGATCCGGGAGAACTCGCCGGGCGCGGCTTTCTCCGTTCCCTTGAACATCAGATGTTCGAGAAAATGCGCCAGGCCGGATTTACCCGGCGGGTCATCGGTCGCACCGACCCTGTACCAGACCATATGGGTGACAATCGGTGCCCGGTGATTTTCAATCACGACAACCTGCAATCCGTTCTCCAGCGTTGCCGTCTTCGGATTGAATATCCCGCCGGAAGCATTGCTTGCGGACAGGGCAAACCAGAGAAATGTCAGGCAGGCGGCAAACAGGCGCATTGTTTCGTTCCCGGAAAATCGGTTTCGATCACGCTGCAGGAGCGCAGACAGCCATCCTGATATGGGATGCCACCGCGCCCGGGCAAGCCGCCACCGCACGAAACGTGATTAATTGAAAATCCCTTCAAGCAGCGCCTTCTTGCGCCGTTGAATGGTCGGGGTTTCGCCATCGACCGAACTTTTCCCGAGTGCATCATTTTCACGCAGGCGCTCTGATTCCGCCTTGGCGTCAACCAGCGTGCCCGGCGCTTCCGGCTCGCGCCAGAACATCAGCTTGTCGGAGAACTTGTCATCCGTGACAATCAGCGCCGCAGATTCGCGGTTGATCGTCGCCCGGATTGTCGGGTCGGTCTCCAGCGCATTTGCTTCCGACAGAAGGGCTGCCTCACCCTGGCTCAGCCCACGCTTTGCGGCTTCCTGGTCAAGGGCAACACGCTCAGGTTCACGCCGGAACACCACCCGTTCGGCTTCCTGCCGGGCCGTTGTCTGGTTAGGTCGTGGAGCACCTGGCTCCGGCGGACGCAGGCTGTAATCAGGGGGCAGGCTGAGCGGTGCACGGGTCGGCACGGCAAATTCGTCCGGCGCACGCTTGTTCAGACCAAACGTCGATTTCAGATCACTGCTGCAGGCAGAGATAAAACCGGCGCCGATGAAAACAGATATCAGGGCTAACCAACGTCTCATGGGTGTTCCATCATCTCAGGTCTGAATTGTTCAGGAGCCTAATTTAGGCGATTCCGGCTTCTGGAACAAGGAGTCGAACAACATTAACACGGCACCGATGGTGATCGCGCTGTCCGCGACATTGAAAGCAGGCCAGTGATAACCGAATGCGTGGAAATCAAGGAAGTCATAGACCGCGCCGAACCGGATGCGATCAATCACATTTCCCAGCGCCCCGCCGATCAGCAGCGAGAGGGCAATCGCCAGCCGACCGGTCGCCCCGCGCATCAGCCAGATAAACAGACCGATGGAAATCAGGATCGCCAGTCCGGTCAGTACCCAGGGGCCAAGAGCCGCCCCCATGCCGAAACTGACGCCCGGATTCCAGACCTCGACGATATTGAAGAACGGCGTGACCTCAATGAACCGGCGCCCGGCACCCAGCAGCGTCGGAATGTAGAGTTTCGACAGCTGATCGGCGACCAGAACGACACCGATGATAGCCAGCGCCTTCTTCATTACTCAGGCCCCGGCTTCAAGCGACGCGACAGCCTCGTCACAGCGCCCGCAGACGGCTTCATGTGCATGGCTGCCGACATCGGGTAGAACCCGGTAGCAGCGGGCACATTTCTCGCCTTCTGACAATCCCGCCACAACTCCGACATCCGGCTGATCGCCCAGGCTGTAGGCCCCTTCCGGTACGGGATCGGCAGAGAAGGTCACGCCGGACGTGATGAAAATCTCCGGTGCATCAAGCCCGTCAAACAGGCCGGTGACATCGCCCGGAACATAGACTGTCGGGCTGGCCTGCAGGCTGGAGCCGATACGTTTCTCTGCCCGTTCCAGTTCCAGCGCGCCAGTAACGACCCGCCGGACAGCCCTGATCTTCCGCCATTTCTCTGCCAGCGCCGGATCGCGCCAGCTGTCCGGAATTTCCGGGAACTGGCGCATATGGATGCTGTCATCCGCATCGGGATAGCGTGTCATCCAGGCTTCTTCTGCGGTGAAGCACATGAAGGGTGCCAGCCAGGCGGTCAGACATTCAAACAGCTCATGCAGCACGGTCACCACCGCGCGGCGTTTCAGACCGTCTCTGGCATCGCAGTACAGAACATCCTTGCGGATATCGAAATAGAAGGCCGACAGATCGATGGCACAGAAATTATGCAGCTCGACGAACAGATTGTGAAATTCGTACTCATTGCACGATTTCCGGACCAGACTGTCGATTTCGCCGATGCGGTTCAGCGCCCAGCGCTCCAGCTCCGGCATATCCGCAACTGCAACACGCTGGCTCTCGTCAAAGCCATCGAGATTGCCGAGCAGAAAGCGCAGCGTATTACGCAGGCGGCGATAGATATCAACCTGTGCCTTGATGATCTCCGGGCCGATACGCAGATCCTCGGAATAGTCGGAGCCAACGACCCAGAGACGCAGGATATCGGCACCATACTGGTCGACCACTTCCTGCGGGGAGACAACGTTCCCCAGTGATTTCGACATTTTCTGGCCATCAGCGGCCATTACAAAGCCATGGGTCAGCACCGCTTCATAAGGTGCCCGCCCGCGTGTACCACAGGATTCAAGGAGCGAGGAATGGAACCAGCCGCGATGCTGGTCGGAACCTTCCAGATACAGCGAAGCCGGTGACTGCAGATCCGGACGCTGTTCCAGAACGAAACTGTGCGTCGAGCCGGAATCGAACCAGACGTCCAGAATATCCGTGACCTTCTCATAGTCATCGATGCTGTAATCATTGCCAAGGAACCGGGTATCATCACTGTCGAACCAGGCGTCCGCACCTTCGGCCTCGACAGCTTCGACAATCCGGTCCTGCACAGCCTGATCCCGCAACGGCTCGCCGGTTTCCTTGCTGACATAAACGGTGATCGGCACCCCCCAGGCGCGCTGACGCGAGACACACCAGTCCGGGCGCTGCTCGATCATGCTGCGCAGCCGCTTCTGACCGGCCTGCGGCACAAACCGGGTCTGGTCGATTGCGGCGAGAGCCGTATCACGCAGGCCATTGGTTTCCATCGAGATGAACCATTGCGAGGCATTGCGGAAGATCAGGGGGGCTTTTGACCGCCAGCTGTGGGGATAGCGATGGACCAGCCTGCCTTTGGCCAGCAAGCCACCGGCTTCCTGCAGCACGGCCGCAACCTCGTCATTGACCTTGTAGACATGCTTGCCCGCAAACAGCGGGACATGTTCATAGAAAGTACCGTCTTCAGCCACCGTCTGCGGCGGCTCGATACCATTACGGCGGCCAAGCTCCCAGTCATCGGCGCCATGTCCGGGCGCGATATGGACAATCCCGGTGCCTTCCTCGTCAGTTGCAAAATCAGCTGCCAGAGCCGGCACATCAAAATCAAACCCCTGCCCGCGCAGCGGATGGCGGCAGATCGTTCCCGCAAGGGCGTCTCCCCTGAATTCAGCCACCACGCTATGGGCACTGACCTTGCCGGCAGCACAGACATTGGCGATCAGATTCTTTGCACAGATCAGCTTCTCGCCGACCTGCGCCAGACCGCCCTCGTCAACCGCATCAATTCTGATGACCACGTAATCCAGTTCCGCACCATAGGCGACAGCCCGGTTGCCGGGCATGGTCCAGGGCGTTGTCGTCCAGATCAGGACGGATGCGCCGTCGATCTCGGGGATGGATGCCGTCTCCACCGGAAAGCGGACATGGACCGTCGTCGAGGTATGGTCATGATATTCCACCTCGGCCTCGGCCAGCGCGGTCTTCTCCACCGGCGACCACATCACTGCCTTCGAGCCCTTGTACAGGCTGCCGTTCATCAGGAACTTGCCGAGTTCCCGGACAATCTGCGCTTCCGCCGGGAACGCCATGGTCGTGTAGGGATCCGCCCAGTTTCCCAGCACACCCAGACGGATGAATTCCTCGCGCTGGATATCAATCCAGTGATCCGCGAACTGCCGGCATTCCTGCCGGAACTCGCTGATCGGCACCTCGTCCTTGTCCTTGCCGGCGCTGCGGTATTTCTCCTCGATCTTCCATTCGATCGGCAGGCCATGGCAATCCCATCCCGGGACATAATTGGCATCCCGGCCCTGCATCTGCTGGGAGCGATTGATGACATCCTTCAGGATCTTGTTGAGCGCATGACCGATGTGCAGATGACCGTTCGCATAGGGAGGGCCATCATGCAGGATGAACTTCTCGCGCCCGGCCGACTGTTCCCGCAATCTGTCAAACAGCGACATGTCGTTCCAGCGCTGCAACAGCCGGGGTTCAAGCTGCGGCAGCTGCCCCTTCATCGGGAAGTCGGTTTTCGGGAGCGAAACCGTGGATTTGTAATCAGCCGTCATAATCTTGTACTCGCCTGTTCTTGCAGAACGTGACGTGCCGTTTCGGCATCCCGCACGATCTGGGTTTTGAGTTCCTCAAAATTCGCAAACTTCTGTTCCGGACGGATAAAGCGTTGCAGGTGAATATTCAAATTCCTGCCATAAAGATCACCGGCAAAATCAAACAAATGCACCTCAAGACGCTCGTCCAGCCCGTCCACTGTCGGGCGCTTGCCGATATTTGCGACACCGGAGACCATATCGCCCCCCGGCAGTTCCGCGCGGACAGCGTAGACGCCGAGCATTGGCCGGATATATTCACCCAGCGGGATATTGGCGGTCGGGAAGCCGATCGTTCGTCCACGCTGGTCACCCTGAATCACCGTCCCCTCAATCTGGAAGGGACGACCCAGAATCGAGGCGGCGGTTTCGACATCTCCCGCCGACAGGGCTTCCCGCGCCCGGGTCGACGAATAGGCCACACCCTGCGGATCAAGTACCGGCGGCACACAGGAGGTCATGAAACCAAACCGGTCCGCGTTCGACTGCAGATAGGCAACATCACCTTCACGGCCATTGCCGAACCGGAAATCCTCCCCGACCACGAGATGCCGTAATTGCAGGCCATCAATCAGAACGGTTCTGACGAAATCTTCCGCCGAATATCGGGAAAACCCGGTGTCAAATTTCTGGGCCACGCATCCGGCAACGCCAATTGCGGCGAGACACCGGACCTTTGCCGCCTTCGGGGTCAGCCGGAAAGGTGGCAGATGAGGTGCAAACACCGATCTCGGATGCGGCTCGAACGTCAGAACGATAACCTTCGTCGCCTTCTCGTCAGCAATGTGACCGGCGGCCTGAATGACGCCGGCATGGCCCAGATGCACGCCGTCAAAATTCCCCAGCACCACTACGGCCCCGGCTAAAGACCGGGGAAGGCTGTCGTATGTTTCGACAAGCTGCATAATTGATTCAGGCCGTTTATCGCTAGATGGACGCGCCGTTATACGGAGTGAACCGCCAGGCTTCCAGTTGTTTGACGGTGCATCCCGCGCCGCTATTTCCCGGAACGCCGCTTCGGCGCCATCACCGTCGCTTCGCCCTCAAGAACGACTTTCTCACCGACAGTGCAGATCGTCGACATTTCGACAAACCGTTTCTCGGGCACCAGTGATGTGATGGTCACCGTTGCCATCACCGTATCCCCGATCATGACCGGTGCCTTGAACCGGAGATTCTGCGAGACGTAGATGCAACCCGGTCCGGGCAGTTTCGTCCCGATAACTGTGGAAATAAAGCTGGCTGTCAGTACACCATGGGCAATACGGCTCTTGAAAATTGTTTCTGCTGCATACTCAGCATTCAGATGCACAGGATTGGTATCGCCGGAGATACCTGCAAACCCGACAATATCCGCTTCTGTGACGGTCTTGCCAAAGACAGCCGACATTCCGACCGACAATTCATCAAAATAATAACCACTGAGTTGCTCAGACAGACTCATGACCCGTTTCCTCCGGTTTTCAGCCCCGGACTATAGTGAGGCAGATCGGCAACCACAATCGTCGGGCGGCATTGTTGCTGCACGGCAGAGGGACGACACAGCAGGGCTGACGAAAGGATCAATTCGTGAGACACTGAAATCGGGGTATTTATGAGAGTAGTGAGATTGTTTTTTTCAAGTGAACGAAGGATCCGGCGACAACTCGCTAACCTCGGTCTTGCCGGCCTGATCGGAACGCTATCGGCTGTTTCTGCCCATGCAGAAACACCACCGGCACCTGACCTGGTGTTTCCGCTGGACTGCAGCGTTGCCACAAACTGTGTGCCCCTGACCTATGTCGATCATCTGCCCGGCCCCGGTGTCCGGGATTACAAATGTGGTCTGAATGCGCGTGAACAGTCTGGCCTCACCCATATCGCCCTGCAGTCGCTGGCAGATGTCGACCGCAGCATTCCGGTTCTGGCCGCCGCACCCGGCAAGGTCCGGGGAACCCGCGACGGTATACGTGATGAAGGCCCTGAATATCGGGATGCTGACGGCAAATCTCCCCCCTTCTGCGGTAACGCCGTCGAGATCCTTCATCAGGGGGGATGGATCAGCCGGTATTGCCATATGAGAGAAGGCAGCATTCTGGTCAAAGCCGGGGATGACCTGAAGCCGGGCAATGTGATCGGATATGCCGGCTGGAGCGGAAACGCCCCGATGCCGGGACTTGGTTTCCGCCTGAAACAGGAACAGACAGTGCTGGATCCGTTCAATGGCAAACCTGCCGGTGAAAGCTGTACCACAACAGGTGAATCGCTCTGGTCCGGTCTCCCGCCCAGCCTGTCCGATTACCGGGATATCATTGTCATCGACGCCGGTTTTTCCTCGACGCCACAACCTTTGCTGCCTGATATCATCCGCGGATATCACCGGCAATCCAGCCTGCCGGTCACGGCACCGTCACTGGTTTTCTGGGTTCTGATCGGGAATGTAAGACCCGGAGAGCAGAGGACATTGCAGATTGTCGGACCGGATGACCGGGTTATTGCCGAACAGAAACATCTGGAACGCGATGCAAGCCCTGTCATGTTGCTGCATACAGGTGCGGCACGACCCGAGAAAAACTGGATGCCCGGCACCTATTCGGCATCCGTCGTGATCTCGCGGGAGGTCAACGGGCAGATGGTCCATATCAACAGGCATTTCGATATAGAGGTCAGGTAGGCAGCATGTCCCGAGACCTGTCATTCATCAGAAAATTCCTGGCAACAGCTTTGCTGTCGATCAGCCCGGCCACGCTGTCCGGGGCCGCAGATTTCCCTGAACTGTCGTTGCCGATTGACTGCAAGCTCGGCGAGGATTGCTGGATTATCAATTACTTCGATCATGCCCCGGAGAACAGAATTCTGGATTATACCGGGGGAACAAACCTTTACGACGAACATCAGGGCATTGATATCGCTATTCCAAGCATCAGGGCCATGATTCAGGGCGTTGACGTACTGGCGGTAGCGGACGGGGTGGTGCTGGCGATCCGCGATCACATCCCTGATGTCGGCAGCGTTGACCGGGATGGTCGACGGATTGATTTTCCAAAATGCGGAAACGCCGTCCTGCTGGACCACGGCAACGAGCTGCGAACCCAGTATTGCCATATGCGGCGCGGTTCAATCAGCGTTCAGGTTGGTGACAAGGTATCGCGCGGCCACCGCATCGGGCTGGTCGGTCTCAGCGGCTTCACCAATTTTCCGCATATCCATCTCGCCGTATCCCTGGGTGAAGACAAGATCGATCCGTTTGTCGGACCCGGCTGGAAACCGGACAGCGGAGCAACACCACAGCCCATGTGGACCGAAGATGTCCGGAATGCTGCAATCTACCAGCCCTTCGTGTTGCAGGACGCCGGTTTCACCGGGGGCAGTTTCACAAAGCACGGACTTCTTCAGGGCTGGTACTCGCAGGAGAAAATACCCGCAACGGCGCACAGTCTTACCCTGGGCGTGCTGGCATATTTTGTCGATCCCGGCGACGAGATGAGAGTTGAGATCAAAGACGCCACCGGCAAAACGCTGGTTAAGGAAGATATTGTTTTTGATGCTGATATTCAGCGCCACTGGCGGAGTATCAGCGTCGACCGGCCTGACGCGGGATGGCGTTCTGACGCCTATACCGGCTTTGTATCCCTGAAACGAAAATCCGGGACTTATCCTCAGGAACAGAAATTGACCCGTCAGATAAAAGTCGATCAATAAGGGAAACTACCAACCTGATTTTCCAGCCGGTCACCTGTATGGTTATTGGTAGATGGCTGAAATATCGGGGGTTTTTTGAAGAAGGCGACCCAGTCCGGGCAACATCATCAGGCAGGCCTGATACCGTTCAAGGAAGACCATAGCGGAATAGCCGACAGACTGGCTTTTCTGTCAGCCCTGAGTCATGAGCTTCGCACGCCCCTGAACACAATCGGCGGATTTGCGGAGATCATGGCAGAGCAGATGCTCGGTCCGCTCGAAAATCCGAAATATCAGGAATATATCCGCGATATCAGGCGGTCCACGATGGAACTCCGTGCCATCGTGGAAGATGGCCTCAGTCTGCCGATGCTGGAAAGTGCACTGCAACGCGGAGGCTCACTTGATAAACAGCTGATCGACCTCTCTCCGGATCTGATCTGTGTCTTTCGTGACCAGGCAATCATCATGATGAATGCTGCCGGCCAGGCGATGATCGGTGACGGCCGGAAAGGTTCTGCCGAACGGAAACAGATCGGTGACCTGTTTGATGAAACATGTCGCGATGCCTTCACCGAGAATATCGAAACACTGGCCGAGGAACTGCGCCGGATACCGCTCACCCTCTGTGCATCTGATGGTCGCCGGATCAACGCAGAAGTGGCAACCCAGCCCGTCCATCTTGAAGACGGCCCTGCCTTTCTGCTGATTGCCAGGGATGTCAGCGACGTCACCCGGGCCGAGCGCAAGGTCCGTGACCGGGAAGACAGATTATACGGCATTCTGGACGCGGTCATGGACGGCATCGTCACCGTCAATGAAAACGGTTCAATTGAAACCTTCAACCGGGCCGCGCAATCAATTTTCAGTATTGCAGAGAATGCCGCCGTCGGTCAGAAAATTTCATCCTTCCTGATACGTCCCAAGAAGGGCGACAACCTTGATTTTGTCGAGGCGTTCCAAACGGTATTCGACGGACAGCCCCAGTCAAGAGTTCACCGGTGGACTGCCAGACGGCATGACGGCACAGAATTACCGGTTGAAATCGGCGTCACCCTGCTGCGAACGTCAGACCGCCCCTTGCTGACCGTCCTTATCCGGGACATCACGCTGCGGGTCGCCAATGAAACCCGGCTGCTGGAAAGCGAACAGCGTTATGCCCTGGCGGCTTCCGGTGCAAATGACGGGCTGTGGGACTGGAATTTCCAGCGTAATGAGATCTATTTCTCCAATCGCTGGAAGGCGATGACAGGTTATCGGGAAGCCGGTATCGGCAATCAGCCGTCAGAATGGTTTGACCTCGTCCATCCTGATGACATTGATCTCCTGCAGGCTGAGATCAGGAATCATCTTGAACGGAAGACTGAGCATCTGGAAGTCACTTACCGGATCCGGCAGCCTGACGATTCGGTCCGCTGGATGCTGGCCCGCGGAATGGCGGTTTTCGACGATGACGGGAAACCGGTCCGGATGGCTGGCTCGCAATCCGATATAACGGAGCAGAGAAAAGTCCAGGAACAGCTGGTTTATGATGCGTTCCACGACCCGTTGACGGGTCTTCCAAACCGGGCCCTGTTCATGGACCGCCTGAACCATGCGATCCAGCGTGTACGGCGGCGCCGTGCCGAAAATGTTGCCGTCCTGTTTATTGATGTAGACCGCTTCAAGGTCATCAATGACAGTCTTGGCCATGCCTTCGGCGACGAACTGCTGATTGCCATCGCCGCGCGGCTGAATGAATGCATTCGACTTGGTGATACGATTGCCCGGCTTGGTGGCGACGAATTCACCATTCTGGCGGAAGACCTGTCGAC
Source organism: Rhodospirillales bacterium (assembly GCA_040219025.1). GTDB lineage: Bacteria > Pseudomonadota > Alphaproteobacteria > Rhodospirillales > HT1-32 > HT1-32. Next base: position 144,979 of record JAVJTE010000003.1, read on the forward strand.
ACCGGATGCCGCCGAAGATCTTGCGAACCGGATTCTGAGACGGTTCGAGGCACCGTTCCAGATCAGTGGCCGGGAGGTCTTCTCATCCGTCAGCATCGGCGTCCTGATCAGTAACGAAGATCATAACCGGGCGGAAGACATGCTGCGGGATGCTGACCTTGCCATGTATCGCGCAAAATCCGAAGGCCGGGCCAGGTTTGAAACATTTGCCACCGGCATGCGCGAACGTGCCATCACGATCATGGAGCTCGACACAGCCCTTCGCCGGGCGATGGAGCGTCATGAGTTCGAACTTTTCTACCAGCCGATCACCACATTGAAGACCCGGGCTCTCAGCGGTTTTGAAGCGCTGATCCGCTGGCGCTCTCCGGAACGCGGTCTGATACCGCCTGTCGACTTTATTCCGCTGGCCGAAGAAACCGGCCTTATCGTGCAGATGGGCGATTTCGTGATTGAGGAGGCCTGTCGCCAGAAACGGAAATGGCTCGACCTTTTTGGCGCCGACAAACCGGAATGGATCAGCATCAATGTCTCTGCCCGCCAGCTTGTCGGCCATGACATCGTCCCGGTTCTGCAAAACGCCCTCGCAGTGAACGGACTTGACGGAAGTCAGATCAAGGTCGAGATCACGGAGAGTCTGGTGATGGAAAACCCGGCGATTGCCGAATCGCTGTTTCAGCGTCTGAAAGAAATGAATGTCCCGCTTTGTATCGATGATTTCGGAACAGGCTATTCATCGCTTGGCGCGCTTCACCGCTTCCCCATTGACGTGCTGAAGATCGACAAGTCCTTCGTCCAGTCTTCCAGTCCCAGCGGAAATGACCGTGAAATGATCCGCACGATTGCCGGTCTGGCTCATAACCTCGGCTTGTCGGTCGTCGCCGAAGGTATTGAAACCGAATCACAACTGGCGGAGGTCAGTATCATCGGCTGCGAGTTCGGTCAGGGTTATCTGTTCTCGAAACCGCTGGAAGCGGAAGCCGCCTCACAGTTCATCGCCAGCTGGCCGGACTGACGAAACCCGTCTCAGGCATCCTGGGTATAGTCGGCATAGAAATAGCTGTGGCCGATGGAGACTGTCACATCAATGAGGTCGAGCTGTACACGGTCGAGAAACTCGTGCAGTCCCCGACCCATCACCGTCTCGATATCGGTCGCCTGCATCCGGCTGTGCAGGTTATCCATCAACTCCAGCGTATCCTGCCCCCGGCTCAGCCCGTAGCGGCTCCGCAACTGGTTCAGCATGTCATTGCTGTGGCGGACGCAAAGTGACACAGAGCGCGGAAACCCGTTATTGAACAGCAGGAATTCGGCGACGTTCGTCGCCGTCATCCCCCGGGGGTAAGACCGCCGGAATGCATGATATCCTGCAACCGAACGCAACAGGGCGTTCCACTGGCTCACGTCGAAAGGCGAACCGACATCTGACAAATTCGGCAGCAACAGGTGATACTTGATATCCAGCACACGGGTGGTCTGGTCAGCCCGCTCGATAAATTTACCGAGCTCATAGAACACATAACCCTGATCGCGATGAAACGTCCCTTCGGTAATTCCGGTATGTGCCTGACAGGCTTCCTTCACCTTCTGACAGAACGAGGACAGATAGGGGCCGGAGACATCGTGCGGCTGTAACGACCGCAACCAGTTATAGAGCACATTGAGTTGCGACCACATCTCCGTACTGATCAGCGGACGAAGCGCACGGGCGTTTTCACGGGCAGCGGTAATGGCCGAGATAATGGAATTCGAATTCTCGCGGTCGATTGAATAGAAGCCGATAATCGAGCGCGGGTCGGCGTCCGGATACCGTTCCTCAAAGGCTTCCTTGTCACCATTCAGCAACAGGATTGACGTCCAGTTCTGCACGCCCCGGCTGTCCCGCGAGAAGGTCTCGTTGACATCGAGAATACGTGCAAGATTTTCTGCCCGCTCGACATAGCGTGCGAGCCAGAAGATTGATTCAGCATACCGTGCGAGGATTGTGCTAGCCATTATCTGAAAGCACCCATGTATCCTTGGAGCCACCGCCCTGCGAGGAGTTGACGATCATCGAGCCTTCTTTCAGTGCCACGCGCGTCAGCCCGCCGGGCAGTACCCATGTCGATTCACCCGTCACGGCAAACGGGCGAAGATCCACATGACGCGGCTGCAGTCCGCCTTCGGTCAGGGTCGGACAGACCGACAGGGCAACGACCGGCTGACTGATGAAATTTGCGGGGTCTGCAATGATCTTCCGGCGCACGTCATCCAGTTCCTGGCGGCTGGCTTTCGGTCCGATAACAATGCCATACCCGCCGGATTCTCCTACTGGTTTGACCACCAGGTTTTCGAGGTTATCCAGGGTATATTTCAGTGCTTCAGGTTCCCGGCAGATGTTGGTTTCAACATTCTTCAGGATGGGTTCCTGATCGAGATAATACTTCACGATCCGCGGCATGTAGCAATAGACCGCCTTGTCATCAGCGACACCGGTCCCGACCGCATTGGCAATCGCCACATTGCCCTTCCTGAAACATTCAAACAATCCGGGAACGCCAAGCATGCTGTCCGGGCTGAATGCCTGAGGGTCGAGGAATTCGTCATCAATCCGGCGGTAGATTGAATCGACACGCTGCAGACCACCGGTCGTCTTCATATAGACCCGGTCGTTTTCAACCAGCAGGTCGCGCCCTTCAACCAGCGGCACGCCCATTTCACGGGCCAGGAAAATATGCTCGAAATAGGCTGAGTTGTAGGTCCCCGGTGACAGCAGTACGACCTGCGGATCATCAATGTCAGCCGGTGCGATCTCGTTCATCACATTGCGCAGGCGAAAACCGTAATCGCCGACAGAACGCAAGGGCAGCGATTCCATCAGCTCGGGAAAGGCGCGTGCCATCATCACGCGGTTTTCAACAACGTAGGAAACACCGGATGGCGTGCGTGCGTTATCTTCCAGCACATAAAATTCGCCATCCCCGCCCCGGACAAGATCCGTGCCGCAAATTGTGACATAGGCATTGTGCCTGACGTCGACATTCATCATCGCCGGCTGGAAATATTCATTCCCGAGAACAAGATCAGAAGGTATCACACCATCCTTAAGAATTTTCTGGTCGTGATACAGGTCATGCAGAAAGAGGTTGAGCGCGGCAACCCGCTGCTTCACGCCCTCTTCCAGTATTTTCCATTCCGGGGCACGGATGACGCGGGGGATAACATCAAAGGGCAGAATCCGGTCGATCGCCTGATTGTCCGAATAGACCGTGAAGGTGATCCCGAGATTGAACAGCTCTCGTTCGGCGTCGCCTGAGCGCCGGCGCAGTTCGGGCGTGCTTATATCACCGATTCGCCGGGCCAGGGCGGCAAGGTCAGACAGCGGAGCCGTCGCGTTCCCCTGAAATTCACACCAGAACCCCGGATGTTTGTAATTCTGCCAGGGGTCGGTGGTGCCCGACATCATGCTCTGGTTCATTTCCTGCGTGCTAATCCTGTTTCCCCTGCATTTTGGCCGGCACGCCTCCCCCGACCACATCATCAATATGATCGTCCGGGTTGCCTCGTCCGGGTTTCATCACCATAGTGTCGACCACCTAATCATTGTCCGCAGGTTATGACAACGCCAAGCCAAAATATACTGGGCAATTATCGGCGCACAGGACAGGTCTTCGACGAGTTTATCGGGTCCGACAATCAACCCCGACCGCATTGGCAGAAGCTGGCTGAAGCGCTTGATTCGCTGGGCCCTGCCGAATTGCAGTTCCGCGCCGAGGAAGCCGCACGCCTGGTCCGCGAGCATGGCATTACCTACCATGTCTATGACGATCCGATGGGGGCCTACCGCCCGGCCGGACTGGAGCCGGTTCCCTTCATGCTGGATTTCCATGAATGGAAAAGGCTGGAGGCCGGACTGGCACAGCGCGCCACCCTGCTCAACGCCATCCTGTCGGATATTTATGGTGACCAGCGGCTGATCCGGGAGGGTGAAATCCCGGCATCCATGGTTTTCAGTCACGAGGGTTTCCTGCGTCCGGCCCATGGCATGCGCCCGCCCGGTGATGTCTGGCTGAATCTGTATGCTGTCGATCTGTCACGCAGTCCGGATGGCCGCTGGTGGGTCATCTCCGACCGTACACAGGCACCTTCCGGTGCAGGTTATGCGCTGGAAAACCGGATCATCTCCGCTCAGGTGCTGAACACGCCATTCCGGAAATGCCGCGTCACCCGGCTGGCACCGTTCTTCTCCCGCATCATTGATGCCGCGCGCGAGATGGCCGGGCTGTTGGCTGATCCGCCAACAGCTGCGCCGAACATTGCCCTGCTCTCGCCCGGCCCGCTGAACGAGACCTATTTTGAACATGCCTTCCTTGCCCGCTATCTCAACTTTTCGCTGGTCGAGGGAGCTGATCTGACTGTTCGCGAAAACAAGGTATACATGAAGACCCTTGGCGGGCTGGAGCGCGTCCATGTGATCCTGCGCCGGATGGACGATTCCTACTGCGATCCGCTCTGGCTGAGATCAAATTCGGCGATTGGCATTCCTGGGCTGATGGACGCTGCACGGTCACAGAATGTCGCCATCATGAACCCGATCGGCAGCGGCCTCGGCGAAATGCCGGCGATCATGTCAATGCTGCCGGGTCTGTGTCGCAAGGTGCTTGGCGAAGATCTGATGATCCCGTCTGTTGCGACCTGGTGGTGCGGCCAGACCACCCCCCGCAACGAGGTCATTGAACGCTTCGACCGGCTAACCCTGTTACCGGCCACCGCCAGTCTTGGCTTCCAGCCTGTCGCACCCGGCCTGCTGGATCAGGAAGCCCGCATTGACCTGGAGATGGCGCTACAGGAACGACCATTCGATTATATCGCCCAGGAGCGGGTAGCCCTGTCAAATGCACCGGTCTGGGATGGTGCCTCATTGCAGCCACGCCCCCTTACACTCCGGGTTTTTCTTGTCTGGAACAACGGAACCTATCACGCCATGCCCGGCGGGCTTACCCGGATCACCAATGATGCGGACTCACCGGTTGTCACCATGCAGCGCGGCGGTATCGCCAAGGACACCTGGGTATCCTCGCTCGGCCAGATGCCCTACTATACCCTGCTGCCGCAAAATCAGACGGCCCGGCGGGAAGAGGTGCGTGAAGTTGCGCTGCTGAGCCGGGTCGCCGACAATTTTTTCTGGTTCGGCAGATACCTTGAGCGCCTCGATGCGGTTTGCCGGCTGTTGCGCCAGGCAGCCAACCGGATGATTGACGAGCGCGCCTTCGACACGCCGGAAGAAATTCTGCTGCTGGCCCCGTTTCTGGCCAGCCGTCTGGACATCAACCTGACACCGGACGCCGAAACACCTGCGCTGACCTCAAATATCGGCGAGATTCTCTGGAAGCACTGTTGTGATGCCGGATCCGCAGACACCGTGCCATCACTTGTTGACTCCATCAGTATTACCGCAGACCTTCTGCGACCAAGACTGTCGGATGACATGTGGCGGACGGTCAGCCGCCTTAACCGTACGGTCATGGATATGATTTCTGACCCCAAGAACGGACCGGAACAGCTCGGCACCCTGCTGACCAGCACGATCACCAGCGTCGCAGCCGTGACCGGCTTTGAGTCTGAAACCATGACGCGCAGTCAGGGATGGCGGTTCCTGGATATTGGCCGTCGTCTGGAGCGGGCGATGTGGAATTCGGCTCTTATCCGGTCCGTCTCAAAGACCGCCCTGCAGGATGGCGAGCGTGCCCGGTTCCGGCTGACTGTCGCTCTCGACCTGCTGCTCGAGCTCTGTGACAGCTTCATGACCTACCGGACACGCTATATGACGCTGCCCGAATTTCATCTGGTGATGGATCTGCTGGTCAAGGACCAGACCAATCCGCGATCCGTGGCTTTCCAGCTGCAATATCTTGCCGCCCATTGTGGCCGGCTGCCCGGTGATCCGAATTTCTCAAGCGAGATGTTCGACTGGGTTTCTGATGTCGCCGATGGTCTGGAACAGATCGACATTTACGGGCTGCAGGACAACGGCGAGCAGGCAATGCAGATCATGCAACAGGCGCTGGAAGCTACAGAAAGCCGGTTGCCCGCTATTTCTGACCGTCTGACCCTGCGCTATTTTGCGCACGCCGTCTCGCAGACCTCCATGCAACAGGCGTATGAATGACCGAACAGATCATTCTGACAGCGGATCACATCACCACCTACCAGTATGAATGGCCGGTGTCCTGGGCCTCGCATGTCGGGCATCTGGCGCCCCGGAATACCGGCCGGCAAACTGTACTCGAAAGTCAGATCCTGATTGATCCAACCCCGACATGGATATCCCGAACGGTCGACTATTTCGGCAACAATGTTGTCCGGTTCTCACTGGAGGATCATCACGAAAGCCTGACCGTTACCGCGACAATGGCCGTTCAGGTCGGTATTACTGAAACCCCGGATCCCCTGTCGACATCCTCCTGGAGCGAGATTTCACGCACTATCGTGTCACCGGTTTCCGAAATACAGATTGATGCCAACAGCTTTCTGTTCGGCTCACCTCATGCCCCCGCAACACCGGAACTGGCGGCCTTCGCCCGCAAGAGCTTCTATTCGGACCGTCCTGTACTGGATGCCCTGCTCGACCTGAATTCCCGTATCCATAACGAATTCGAGTTCGATGCGGAGGCAACCAACATCGCCACACCGGTTGAGACCGTGCTCCGCCGCCGGCATGGCGTCTGCCAGGATTTTGCTCATCTGATGATCGCAGCCCTGAGGTCAATCGGGCTGCCCGCCTGCTACGTCAGCGGATATATCCGCACAGGGAACGAATCCGAGGACGGGCTTATCGGGGCCGATGCCTCTCATGCCTGGGTGTCCGTTTATTGCGGTGATGCCGGATGGATTGATATTGACCCGACCAACAACTGCATACCGTCCCGCGATCACCTGACCGTCGCCTGGGGCCGGGATTTTCAGGATGTCAGCCCGTTGAAGGGCGTTATTCTGGGTGGCGGCAAGCATATTCCGGAAGTCGGGGTGACAGTCACCGCCAGACCGGCCTAAGGCCCTGTCTTTTGCCGCTCGATCTCCTCAACCGCCTTGAGATGTGACACCACCGGGTAAAGGGCCGCAAAGAGGGCGATCACCAGTCCGTAGCCGCTTTCCCGAAAGCCTTGCCGGGCAATATAGCTTTTCCAGAAGCGGGAGAATATCTTGCGCACCATGTTCGGAAACCGGCCAACCTGATTGCTGTCAATCAGGTCAAATGCCCGTTTCGTGGTGTAACTGTCGAAACGCCGGATCATGTCCGACAAATTGCGGTCGACGTGATGAACCAGCGGATGAACCAGGTCCGGCCCCGCTCTCCCGGTAATCTCCAGACCGGGATGCACCCGCTCCATCTTCCAGGTCTTCACGCCCCGGCGAAACAGCATCGGTTTGCCGTTCGGTGCGAAATTGCCACCCCAGCCGTGCAGTACCAGCGTGCCGCCGACATAGTTATGAACCGGCACGTTGTGGATATCGAACTCACTTTCAGCAACCAGCTGAAGCAGTTCATCACGCAGTTCGGGCGTTACAACCTCGTCTGCATCAATTTCCAGAAGCCAGTCACCGGAAGCCGATTCAATGGCAAGATTGCGTCGCTGCCCTTCCAGGTCAAAAGATCCGGTCAGCACGACATCCGCCAGTTCCCGGGCGATTGCCTCTGAGCCGTCGGTACATTTATCCAGCACCACCAGAATTTCGTCACAAAACCGGAGCTGTTCCAGACACCCCCGCAACAGCGCTTCCTCATTATGCACATTCAGAACAGCAGAAAGCCTGGGCCGGGGCGACATTGTCACGGAATCAGAACAGTTGAGCCCGTGGTCTTGCGGGCCTCCAGGTCCTTGTGTGCCTGTACCGTATCAGCCAGTGCATATTTCTGGTTCACGCTGATCTTCAGCACGCCCCTGTCGATCAGCCCCAGAAGTTCGCCGGCACAGGATTCAAGATCTGGCCGGGTCGCCGTATAATGCATCAGGGTTGGCCGGGTCAGCGACGCCGATTTTGTCCCGAGAATACCGGGGGCAAAATTCTCTACCGGACCTGATGCCTGACCGAAATTGACCAGATGCCCGCGCAGCGAGAGGCATTCCAGTGATTTCAGCAATGTATCCTTGCCGATTGAGTCATAGACAACGGGTACTCCCTTGCCGCCGGTAATCTCCTGCACACGGGCAACAAAATCTTCGCGGGTATAGATGATCGGATGATCACATCCCGCAGCCTTCGCCAGTTCGGCCTTGGCATCGGACCCGACAGTCCCGATCACCGTCGCACCGAGATGTTTCGCCCACTGACAGGCAAGCAGGCCAACACCGCCGGCCGCCGCATGGATCAGAATCGTATCACCGGATTTCACGACGTGAGTCTGGCGCAGCAGATACTGCACGGTCATCCCCTGCAACATGCAGGCAGCGCCGACTTCAAAGCTGACGCTGTCCGGCAGCTTGACCAGCTTTTCGGCAGGCATAACGCGGGAGGCGCAGTAAGCGCCAACCGGCACACCTGCATAAGCCACTCTGTCGCCCGGTGCGACAACCGTCACACCCTCACCGACAGCCTCGACAACACCTGCCGCTTCCATACCCAGAACCGCCGGAAGGGCCGGCAACTTGTACAATCCCGAACGCTGATAGGTGTCGATGTAATTCAGTCCGCAGGCCTGATGGACAATCCGTGCTTCTCCCGGTCCCGGATCGCCGACGGTGACATCGTCGAGCACCATCTTCTCGGGACCGCCATATTCATGAATTCGGACTGCTTTAACCATGGCCTGAACATTCCCTCAGATATATTGTTATTATGCGCAACGAAGACGGTGCCGGGTCCTGGTCAGGACGGGTTCTCCGCCATACGGGCTTTCAGCTTCTCGTTAAGCCCGCTGAGAGTGCCGCCACTTCCCCTGATGACCGAGACGAATTCCGAGCGCTGGGCCACGGCAAGGCTGACATTATCGACCAGAATATCAGTTACCAGATATCCTTTGTCCCCGGTTCTTCTCATCCGCCAGGCGACCGGCAGTTCCAGGTTATCGACATCCCGTGTGATCAGGGTATCGACCAGCACATCACCTTCCTGATCGGTCCCCCGCGCACCGACAAGTTTCAGTGACTCGCCATTATACTCATTCAGCCGAACAGAATAGGTGGCAACCATGTAATCCCGGAACAGCGAAAGGTATTCTTTCTTCTCGGCGTCCTCCGCCCGGCGCCAGTAGCGGCCAACAGCAAACTGGGCGATGAGATCCAGATCAAAGGTTTTGACCATCAGTTCGCGAAACAGCGCAACCTGTTCTTCCCGGGTCTTGTCCTTGTTGGACAGATGCCCGAGCGCCTCGGTCGCGAGGTTTTCAAGTTTGGCCTTTGCCTCGTCCGGAGACGCCATCGCCGGTGCCGGACTGAAAGCCAGCATCGCCACGAGGGCGACTATGCCAGCTGTAAGATTTCTCATAAGTGTAATATTTCGCATCCCGCACCTCATTGCCATCCATCCCTGATTACAATTAGTTAACCCTGCTGTCTGGCAGCGTCAAATCGCCTCTGGGGATAAACCGCACTGTTCTGTCAGGATACGCCGTTTCCGTGTCGAAATACCGACACGGAAACGGCTAACCAGTTGAAATACAGACCTATGTCAGGCTGATGCTGGTAATATCATCATCAACCTTGAGGGTGACCGTATCGCCACCATCCACTTTCGTATAGGTTGAGTAACCACCCGACGATCCCTGCAATGACCAGCCGCCGGCACTGTCGACGACCGAGTCGTTGGCATCACCCGAGATAATCAGCTGGTTATTACTGTCAGTCATGCCCTTGACCGTTGAGACCGAGAGTTCCAGCGCATGTGCATCGGCACCCAGCTGGATCTGCTCAACATTGCTGATCGACGCGGTAATTGATGTCAGGTCCACGGTGCCGCCACCGGTCATATCCAGCATCAGGATATCGTCATCGTCACCGCCATCATACATTTCGGCCGAGGCAAGTCCGGACGCATCCAGCCAGAGCTGATCGTCGCCAGCCCCGCCAAGCAGGGTATCGACACCGGATCCGCCCTTCAGGACATCATTGCCGGAGCCACCGTCAAGCGTGTCATCGTCATTGCCACCGAACAGCGTGTCGTTGCCCGCACCACCCAGCAATGTGTCGTCTCCATGATACCCGAAGAGCGTATCGTCGCCCCCGGCACCATCGATCGTATCCGCCACGACACTGCCGTTCTGGACATCCGTACCGGCTGTGCCGGTCAGGTCCTGAGCCGTCGTCGTGATCGTGTCATCGTCAAAGACAACAAATTCTACGGTGGTCATCGTGTCAGTGCCGTCGGCCCCGATCAGCGTGTAGGTACCGGCCGCCTCGGTGATCGTGTAATCACCGCTGTTACCGCCGAAGATTGCGGAGTCGGAACCGCTTCCGCCGATGATATTATCATCCTGGGCACCACCGGTGAGAATGTCATTGCCGGTCCCGCCATGCAGTTCGTCGGCTCCGGCACCACCCGTCAGGGTGTCATTACCGAAGAGGCCATAGAGCGTATCATTACCGCCGCTGCCATCCAGCGTATCTGCGCCCAGACCACCAAACAGCGTATCATCTGCACCGGTGCCTGCGGTTGTGACAGCGTCGAGACCGACAGTCACATCGGTAAAGGCGAAGAATTCGACATCCTGAACCGTGTCGGTCTGGCCGTCGCCATCGAATGTATAGACGCCACCACTTTCAGAAACGATGAAGCTCAGGGCCGTGTTGGCGAAGACCAGTGTATCTGCTGTACCCGCACCACCCTGGATGGAGTCGTCACCGGCCCCGCCGTTCAGCGTGTCATTGCCGCTGCCGCCGTAAAGCGTGTCGACACCATTACCGCCACTGATTGTATCGTCACCGAATTCACCGAACAGGGTATCGTTACCATCACCGCCCGCAAGCGTATCACCGGATGCCCCGCCCTGAATGACATCATCGGAGGCGGCTGCCGTCTCGTCGGTAACGGCTGCGATACCGACTGTGCGATCCGCGAAGGACAGCGTCTCGATACCACTGAAGATATCCGTGCCGTCTGCACCGACAATTGTGTAGGTGCCGGCACTTTCCGTCAGGACATAGTCCATGGCGTTACCGCTGAAGACCGCCGTGTCACTACCGGTACCGCCATACAGTGTATCGTTACCGGCACCACCCGTCAGCGTATCGTCATCAAATTCGCCGAACAGGATGTCATCACCGCTGCCGCCCGAAAGCGTATCACCGGAAGCACCACCCTGCAGGACATCATTCGACGCTGCTGCGGTAACATCAGTCACAGATGCGACGTCCATCGTACGATCAGAGAACACCAGTGATTCGATATTTGAGAAGATATCCGTACCATCAGCACCGACAATCGTGTAGTTGCCGCCGCTTTCGGTCATGACGTAATTATCCACAACATCCGAGAAGACAGCCGTGTCAGTTCCGGCGTCACCATTCAGCGTGTCATTTCCGGCACCACCGGTCAGCGTATCATTGCCGGCACCGGCGAAGATACGGTCTTCACCCGCTTCCCCAAGCAGGCTGTCATTACCATTGCCGCCAAAGATGGTATCGTCACCATCACCGCCTGCAGCATAATCATCACCATTTCCGGCGCTCAGCGTATCAATACCGTCACCGCCATAGAGTGAGTCATTCCCGTCGTCGCCGTTTACAAGATCATCCCCTGTACCACCGCTCAGAACATCGTTCCCCGTGCCGCCAAGGACGGTGTCATTATCGGCACCACCATCAAGCGTGTTGTCGCCGGCGCCACCGATCATGACATCTTCGCCGGCACCACCGAACAGGGTGTCATTACCGGCGTCGCCATTCAGGGTATCGTTACCTGCATCACCCGACAGGGTGTCATCCCCCTCGCCGCCGAGCAGGCTGTCATCACCGTCGCCACCTGCCAGAGTATCGTTACCGGCTCCGCCATGGATGGTGTCGTTACCGGCTCCGCCATTGATCGAATCTGCGCCGAATTCAGCAAAGATGGTGTCATTTCCCGAACCACCATCAATGGTGTCGGCCGATGCGCTGCCCTGCAGGATATCATCGGTTCCGGCCGCTGTGAGGTCGGTTACCGACCCGACGTCAAATGTACGGTCAGAGAAAGCCAGGCTTTCGATGCCGCTGAAGGTATCCGTGCCGTCTGCACCCGCGATCGTGTAAGTGCCACCGCTCTGGGTGAGGCTGTAGCTTTCTGCTGTTGAGCTGAATACAGCCGTATCGTCACCCAGCCCGCCATACAGCGTGTCATTACCCGCGCCGCCGGTCAGAGTGTCGCCACCAAGACTGCCATCCAGCGTATCATTGCCGGCCCCGCCTTCGAGAATGTCATCACCCAGCAGACCATAGACCGTGTCATTACCGCCACCGGCATTGATCGAGTCATCCAGAATACTGCCGAGGATCAGGTCATCACCGTTACCGGCAAGGATCGTATCAACGCTTTCAGTGCTGATCGTCAGGTCATCGAAGACCAGGATTTCGACATCGTTGATGACATCGACGGCACCGCCGGAGGCCAGTGAATAGAGGCCGTTTCCGCCTGTAATCACATAGTCTGCGTAATTGCCCGACAGCACGACACTGTCGATACCGGCACCACCTTCGATGCTGTCATTACCGTCACCGCCATTCAGGATATCGTTACCGCTGTTACCATTCAGCAGGTCATCACCGGCACCACCGAACAGGGTATCTGCACCGGAGCCGCCGTTGAGGGTGTCCACACCCGCATCACCATGCAGCGTATCGTTACCAGCCGAGCCAGACAGCGTGTCATTGCCCGAACGGCCATAGAGATCATCATTTGCTCCGCCACCGTCGATCGTGTCGTCCACAATACTGCCGGAGAAGACATCATTGGTGGAACCGGCAAACAGCGTATCGATCGCATTGACGGCAACCGTATCATCATCGAAAACCAGCCATTCAACTGTCGACAGGACATCGGTTTCGCCGCCTGACACCAGCGTCGTCAGCCCGCCGCCGGTTGAGACAACGTAATCGGCAAAATTACCGCTGAAGACAACGCTGTCTGTCCCGCTGCCGCCGATGATCGAGTCATTGCCGGCACCATCAATCAGGATGTCGTTGCCGGCCTCACCGTCCATAAGGTCGTCACCGGCACCGCCTGTCAGCGTATCTGCACCGGTCCCGCCATAGAGTGAGTCCGCACCGGTTCCGCCATCAAGGATATCGTTCCCGGTCTCGCCATACAGAATGTCATTCCCTGCATCGCCCGAGAGAGAGTCGTCCCCCGTGCCGCCATAGAGCGTATCAGTGCCTGCGCCACCGTTAATGATATCCGCACCGGCTTCACCCAGAAGCGTATCGTCACCACCGTCACCAAGCAGCGTGTCACCACCAGCACCACCCAGAATGTGGTCGTTGTCATCACCGCCACTGATGGTATCAGCGCCGGTGCCGCCAGCCAGACTGTCGTTACCTGCACCGCCGAAGATATTGTCGGCAGCCGCACCGCCATCAACACTGTCATCACCTGCCCCGGCGTCGATGCTGTCTGCACCGGCGTCGCCCAGGATGCTGTCATTGCCTGCCTGCCCGAGAAGGGTATCCGCACCGGCACCGCCACTGAGCAGATCGTCACCGGTACCACCATCGAGGGTATCTGCACCAGAGCCACCTGAGAGGGTGTCATTCCCGGCATTGCCGATCAGTTCATCCGCATTCGACGAGCCGGTCAGGGTGTCATCGAAGGCACCGCCCGAGACGATCTCAATTCCGGTGAAGCTGTCTGTACCGAAAGCACTTGTTGCCGTTCCGGCCGACATATCAACCGTGACAGAGGCGCCGACATTGGACAGGTCAAATTTATCATCACCGCCACCGCCGACGATGCTGTCATTACCCGTGCCGCTGAAGAACACATCTTCGCCGGAGCCACCCAGCAGCAGGTCATCACCGGTTGAGGCATAGAGCGTATCATTGCCCGACCCGCCGGAGAGTGTGGTCGCACCGGCCCCGCCGGTCAGCTTGTCGTCAAAGTTGGTGCCAACGACATTCTCGAAGCCGGAGAGCACCAGATTATCAAGGCCACCGCCGATTGCCTGCGCACCGCTGTTCGACAGGTCGACCGTCACACCGGCGGTCGCCGCGAACAGGGTCAGGGTGTCATTGTCAGCCCCGCCGATCAGCGTATCGTTACCGATGGTCGCCGCAATCGTGTCATTGCCCGCACCGCCATCAATCGTTTCATCAGCAGAGCTGCCCGCCAGCTGGTCGTCGCCGCTGCCACTGATCAGAGCTTCAAAGCCGCTGAGTACCTGTGAGCCATGGCCGGATACCGAGCCGGTGCCGAGGTCGATGGTCAGGGCATCCGTCTGATCGGCATAGGTGATGGTATCAACGCCGAGGCCGCCCTGCAGCGTTGCATTGCCGGTCCCCCCAATGAACAGGTCACCGAGATCGGAGCCGGTAACTTCTTCAATGCCGCTGAGGACATGAGTTTCGCCACCATGGTCAACCGTTCCCGCATAACCGTCCAGATCAACCGTAACACCAGAACCATGTCCGGTAAGGATGAGATGATCTGCACCGGCACCACCTTCGATGGTGTCATTGCCCTCGCTGGACAGGAAGACGTCACTGCCTGAACCGCCCTGCAGGGTTTCCGACCCGGCGGAACCGGTCAGTGTATCGGCAAAGCTGGTACCAATGACCCTATCGAAGCCGGACACATCAAGGGTTGCAGCACCTGTGACCGTATCGTTGCCAAGATCGATGACAACCCCGCCACCTGCATACTCGACAGAAAGGATATCCGCAGAACCTGAACCGCCGTCAAGCGTGTAGGACCCGCTGTTCACAAAGAACGTATCGTCGCCAGATGTACCATCAACAATTTCGATGGCCACCAGCGTATCGGTACCATCACCGACAACCGTATCGGTACCGCCGCCCAGATCAACCGTCACCCCTGAGGTCAGGTTACTGTAGGACGCGATATCGCTGTCTGCACCACCATCGAGGGTGTCATTACCGCCACCACCATACAGGGTATCCGCGCCTGCTCCACCCAGCAGCACATCATCGCCGCCGTCGCCGGAGATGCGATCATTGCCTGCACCGCCGTCAATATTGTCGTCGCCTCCGTTACCGGCGAGCGAGTCATTGCCGAGGCCGCCAAAGATTGAATCTGCACCGGTATTCCCCAGCACCGTATCATCACCCTGGCTGGCCTGAAGCACTTCCACGCCGTTGAAACTGTCGGTTCCGTTACCGGAGACCGAGCCCGCATTCGCACCGGAATAGGTGACCACGATACCGTCCGTATCGTCATCATAGGAGAGCAGATCACTGTCCCCCCCGCCGATGATGCTGTCATCAGCATCACCCGCAAAGAAGGTATCCGCGCCGGCACCACCTTCAAGCGTGACCTGGCCATTGCCTGCACTGGTCAGGGTATCACCCTGTTCGGAACCAATGACATGTTCAAACCCGGCAATCGCATGATTGCCGACGCCGGTTGCCGAACCTGCGGACAGATCAACCGTCACCGCATTCGTCTGCCCGGCGAAGGAGAGCACATCGACACCACTGCCCGCATGCAGGGTATCCGTGCCGGCACCGGCCAGGAAGGTATCATTACCGGCAGAGCCGATAACCTTCTCGATACCGGACAGGTTGTCCGTGCCACCCGCAGAGGCGACGGTACCGGTATTGTTATCAAGATCAACGGTTACCGCAGCTGCCGTTGTGTAGTCCACGCGGTCCGCCCCGGCACCGCCGAGAATGCTGTCACCGCCGCCGGAATACAGGAAGGTATCATCACCGGCATTACCGATCAGCGTGTCCGCCGCGCCACTGAGGCCGGTCAGGACATCGCCTGCGCCGGATCCGTCAACAATCTCGATCCCGACAATGCTGTCTGTGCCGATATCTGCGCCCGTGGCACTTCCGGCCCCGAGATCGACCGTCACGGACGATGTTTCCGCCGAGAAGTCGGCCCGGTCAGTGCCAGATCCGCCATCAATCGTGTCATTACCGGCGTCAGACGTGATCACGTCATTGCCGCCGCCACCCTGCAACAGGTTGCCGGAGGCATCACCGCTCAGCGTATCGGCAAAGCTGCCGCCGAGAACGTTCTCGAACCCTGTGAAACTGTCGGTCCCCAGACCGCCGGTTGCCGTGCCCGCAGCCAGGTCGACAACAACACCGGATGTGGCATCACCATCTTCAAACGACAGGGTATCGTTGCCCAGACCACCATCCATGGAGTCATTGCCAAGACCGCCATCGATCAGATCGTTGTCAGCACCACCGTCAATCGAGTCGTCGCCGGCGCCGCCTTCGATGAAGTCATTCCCGGCACCGCCCAGAATACTGTCGGTACCAAGGCCACCCCGCAGGGTATCATCGCCGAGGCCACCGATCAGGGTATCATTGCCATCGCCGCCGGTGATGTTATCTGCACCGGCACCACCAGCGAGGCTTTCATCAGCCGTCCCGCCGGTGATGACATCATCATGGTCAGAGCCGATAACCCCTTCAAAGCCCGACAGGGTATCACTGCCGTCGGCACCGCTGGCCGAACCTGTCGCCAGATTCACCGTCACCGAGGCCGTCGCACCGTCATAAACCAGGAAGTCCATCGTACCGGCACCGCCAGCGAGAATATCGTCGCCTTCGCCGCCTTCAATGGTGTCATTACCGGCACCACCGATCAGATGATCAACCCCGGCAGAGCCGGTAAGCGTGTCGTTTCCGCCACCGGCTTCAAACACTTCGATGCCGGTAAAGGAGTCAGACCCATAGCCGGTGACCGAGCCGACACCCATCGACGCAAAGACAACGGTAATCGCGGTCGAAACCGACAGGTTATAGGACAGGGTATCGTTTCCGGCGCTGCCGAAGACGGTGTCGTTACCGATATTGGCGTAGAACAGATCGTCGCCGTCACCGCCATCCAGCGTCACATTCGCGCCGGCGTCATCTTCCGCCGTGAAAAGATCATTACCGGCAGATCCGACAAGAACTTCAAAATCCGAAATTTCATGTGTCCCGAAACCGGTCACTGTTCCCGTCGTCAGGTCAATGGTTACGGCCGATCCCGCATCGGAGAAGGTCAGCGTATCCGAACCGATCCCGCCGGAAAGCGTATCCGAACCCGTTCCGCCCATGAAGACATCGTCACCGGCCGAGCCGATGACCTGTTCGATACCGCTGACGGTATCCGTGCCCTGACCCGTAACCGAACCGGCACCACCATCCAGATTGACCGTCACAGGTCCGCTGAAGAAGGCATAGGTAATCAGGTCAGAGCCTGTGCCGCCGATGACCGAGTCATCACCAAGGCTGGAAATGAAGGTATCGGCACCGGCGCCGCCGTCGATGACATCATTACCCTGACCACCGTCAATGGTGTCGTCGCCACTGCCGCCAATCAGACTGTCGTCACCATTCTGACCAAAGATCGTATCTGCACCGGCACCACCATCCAGTGTGATGGACTCACCGTCTTTTGCCGTCAGCACGTCGCCGGAGGTCGTGCCGATAACATGCTCGACACTCAGCAGGCTGTCGGCACCCGCAGCACCGGTTGCCGTATCATTCGAGAGATCCACGGTGACGGCACCCGTCGCATCGGCGTAGGTGACAATATCACGTCCCGTCATGCCATTGATGACGTCGTTGCCTTCACCGCCGGAGAGGGTGTCGTTACCGTCACCGCCAACCAGACTGTTGTCCGCGTCACTGCCAACAATGCTGTCGTCACTGGCCGAGCCCAGAACATGTTCGAACTGGATAATCGTATCGGTACCGTATGCGCCGGTCGCCAGCGTATCAGCGAGGCTCACAGTTACGCTGCCGGTCGCCTGATCGTAGACCACCCAGTCGTTGATGCCGCCTTCACCGTAAAGGGTGTCATCGCCAATACCGCCGTCAATCGTATCGGCACCAGTACCACCGCGGATCAGATCGTCGCCCGCACCACCGAAGATACTGTCATCGCCATTCTCGCCAAACAGGACGTCACCACCGGCACCGCCATTGATCGTGTCACCACCGTCACCACCACGAATGCTGTCTGCATTGTCAGAGCCGGTGAGGGTATCGCCCTGATCCGAACCGGAGACATATTCGATATTTGTCAGGCTGTGGCTGAAGGCATTGCCAGAATTCAGCATTCCGCTGGCGGTCCCTGCCTGCAGGTCAACCGTCACAGCATTGGAAGAAGCATTATACCCGAAGTCGACGTGATCCAGGCTGCCTGTACCACCATCATAGGTATCCGTTCCGGCACCGACACGGAACAGATCGTTCCCGGTCGACCCGACGAAAACCTCCAGATTGGACAGGCTGTCCGTAAAGGCACCGGCTGTGGCTTTTACAGTACCGGCCTCAAGGTCAAACGTGACCCCGTCAGCGAGCGACGCATAGGTCAGCGTATCCTGGCCCGTGCCGCCATTGATGGTGTCATTGCCCGCGCCACCGATTATCAGGTCATTGTCAGCCCCGCCATCCAGATCATCGTTGCCGGCGCCGGCATTGATTGTGTCATTCCCGGCACTGCCCAGAATGCTGTCATCCGCCGAGGACCCGGTGATCGTGTCGTCATGGTTGCCGGAGACGAAGACTTCAACACCGCCGAAGCTGTCCGTTCCAAGACCGGTTACTGTACCCGTGTCATCGCCAGAGAAGGTGACCGTCAGGCCGCCCGTCGCTTTCGCCGTGTAGGACAGCGTGTCCGTGCCCGAACCGCCGATGATGCTTTCGTCCGATGCATTCGCGTTGATTGTGTCGTCGCCCGCGCCACCGTCCAGCGTCAGCGCACTGCCACCCATACCGCCGGTGATCGTGTCACCCTGCGCCGAGCCCACAATCTCCTCGAAGCCGGTGATCGTGTGCGTACCGAAACCCGTCGCCAGGCTGTTCTCCACATCAATCGTC
>JAVJTE010000004.1:0-5871 GCA_040219025.1 Rhodospirillales bacterium
ACCGGATTGTCGAAGGTCGCACCAGTCTTGTTATTGCGCACCGGCTGTCGACCATCCGGAACGCCGACATGATTGTCGTACTCGACGAAGGTAAAATCGTCGAGACCGGCAATCATGACGAACTGATGCAGCAGGGCGGCATGTATCATTATCTCGTCAGCCGCGCGACACACTGACAGGCAACGGAAAACAGTCATGCAAAACGCATCTGATCCGGCAGCAACAGGGGCCACCAATGGCAGATTCTGAGAAAGAGTCAGCACCCGAATCAATGGACGGCGATCAGCAGGCCGCCCTCAACCGGTTTGCTGAACAAAATCGCCAGCAGGACGAACGATCGGAGATCATCCAGGCGGTACCGCCGGTCCTGATGCGAGGCGCACTTTATGCTTTTATGGCGACCATACTGATCGCTGGCATGGTGTCCTATTTCACCAAGATTAATGTCAAGGTTCAGGCCAAGGGCGAGATCGTTCCGCAGGGACAAAACATCACTGTCGAAGCCCGCGAAGGCGGCGTCGTGCTGTCGATGAATGTCGCCGAGGGTGATTCAGTCCGTGAGGGCGACCTCATCATGCTGCTGCAGCGTTCACAGTCCGATGTCGACCTGAAGGGCATCGAGAACGCGCTGGCCCTGCAAATCGAAAAGAAAAGACAGCTTGAACTGTCTAGCAGGATTGCCCGGGAAATTGTCGAAAACCCGGCCATCGTCAATCAGCGACCAGCCTCAAGTTTCGTCGATGCCGGTGCTGCACTGGTTTACATTCACACATTGCGGACAAGCCAGAAGCAGCTGGAAACCGCAGAATTCAATATGGCGGAGTTTGAGCGCAGCGGTGCCGCACTGGCAAAGTCCCAGATTCAGGTAAATCTGGACAGTATCGCCAGCCAGCAGAAGTCACTCGCAACATCCCGGCAGATGCTGGATACCCGCCTTCGGGTTCTCGAACGTCGCCGCAAGGACCTGGAACAGACGGAAGACCTTGCCCGGCAACGGATCGTGCCGATCACTCAGGTCAATAGCGCTCGCGACAGCATGATTACGGCTCAGGGCAACGTGATCTCCCAGCGTCAGGCAATCAACGAGGCAGAGCTTGAGATTTCACGTGCCCGCCTGTCTGTGGCGAACCTTCGCAGCAATCTGGCGAAACAGGAAAAAGAACTCCGGGATTCACTGGACCGGGAAAGGGCTGCCGTCAATCAAGCGCTTGCCGATCTTGCCAGCTCCGTCACCACCTTTGCCAACAACGCAAACGGCGTAAATGCGGAAATTGCCAATTTCCAGAACAAGCTGGACCTGCAGCAGATGCAGATTGATCACCTCAAGATAACCAGCCCGGTAAACGGCACAGTGACCGCTCTCGGCTTTCAGACCACGGGGCGCATTGTCTCAACCGGTAACATGATTGCCACGATCGTTCCCGATAATGCCCGCCCGATTGTCGTTGCCATTGTGGCCAACAAAGATGTCGCCTTCGTCCGCAAAGACATTGAAGCCCGTGTGAAGGTTGATGCCTATCCATTCCGACAATTCGGCAGCATTCCGGCAAAGGTTCTCAAGATTTATCCGAAACCTGACCGCCCGGAATTTGCTGTCCGGCTGGAACTGGAGAAAGCCACCCTGAAGGTCCGGGGACAGCCGGTCGCCCTGCAGCCGGGACTGACCGTTGAAGTGGATTTGCTGACCGACAAGCGCCGGATCATTGAACTGATCCTGAAAAAGATGAACTGATGTTGCCAATCCACTCCTGTCAGATGAACGGTCGCATGCCATGTCGGTAACCGCATCAGATCGTCTTGCGTCTGCGCCAATGTTCGCTGCCCTGCCAGCGGCAGAACGGCAGCAGATTGCAGCACTCGGTGATGTGGAAACCGTCAGACCCTCGCACCTGATCTGCGAGAAGGGATCTCCCGCACGCGGGATCAGTTTTGTGCTGTCCGGACAGGTCAGACTGCAGTTGAAAACCTCGTCAGGTAGTCCGACCGTTCTCGATACCCTGCATGAAGGCACCTATTTCGGCGATGAATCCTTTCAGGAAGCAATCCCCCTTCTCCATGCCGTCTGGTCCGGCGAAGAAGAGGCCGTCCTGTTTGTCATCCCCCGGGACCAGCTGAACACCTATCTCGCACAGAATCCGGAAGTCTCAGAGAATATCGCGACCTCCCTGCGTCTGAAGGAAGTCGCGAGTTTTCTCACTGAATGTCCCGCACTGGCCGGCATCCCGCGAGAGACCATTATGTCCCTGTCGGCAAAGGCAAGCGCCCATAACCTGACGCCCGGCGCCACCCTGATTGAGCAGGACAAGGTCGAGGATCATCTGTACATGATCAAATCCGGCCGGTTTGTGGTGAACCGGACCGAAGCCCCCTCGCATCGGCTGGCCACGCTTGGTCCCAGCGATATTGTCGGTGAAATGGCCGTCATCAGTGGTGAGCCCCGCACCGCGAATGTTGTCGCCGAGAGCGAGGCGATTGTCTACGAAATCGAAGGCGCTGACATGCGCCAGGTACTGGCCGACGAGAACGAGGTTGCCAGCCGCCTTGGTGACCTGATGAAGGTCCGTATCACCGACACCGAAGAACGCGAGGAGAAACGCCGTCGCCGGCTTGACGAAGCCAGACGGCAGGATGAACTCCGCAAGCAACGCATTGCCGAGGCCGCAGCGAAAGCTGAGGAGCAAAACCGCACCATTGATACCAAACCGGGTGGCTGGCGGGACTGGATTACCCGGCGCTTTCGCAAGCCCGCATCTGTTCTGCAGCACAGCGAGATGGATTGCTCTGCCGCCTGCCTTTGCACGGTCATCAAGCATTACGGCAAAACCATCAGCATCAATACCGCCCGCGAAGTTGCCCGGGTCCGTCAGGACGGCGCGTCGATGGCCAATGTCATCCGTGCAGCAGAGGAGTTCGGCTTCGTAACCCGCGCCTATACCAGCACCTTCGATCAGCTGCGCGAGGAAACCCTGCCGGCTATCGCGAACTGGCGTGGCTATCATTGGGTGGTGGTCCATGAAATCACCGATGATGCCGTCATCGTCGCCGATCCGGCTCAGGGAATCGTAAGCTACAGCCATGCCGAATTCGCAGAAAGCTGGTCCCGCTATACGATCTATATGGAACCGACGGAACGGTTCAATGATGTCGTCGAATCAAAGCCGACGCTGGGGGCCTTCTGGCATTTCTACAAACCACACAAACGACTGATCGGGGAAATTTTTGTCGCTGCCCTGTTCCTACAGGTGCTTGCCGTTCTGGTTCCCCTGTTCTCGAAATTTGTTGTCGATGACGTGATCATGAAGGGTGATGAGCAATGGCTGATGGCCGCCATTGTCGTGATGTCGTCCGTCTCCCTCATCAACATGCTGCTCAGTTACATACGCGACGAGATGACGCTGCGCCTGACCATGCGCTGCAATCTGGAAATGATCGGTCATATCTATGACCGGATGCTCCGGCTGCCCATCGGCTTCTTCGAATCCCGCAAGACTGGCGATATCACCAACCGGCTGGAGCAGCATGAAGAGGTTACGAACTTCATCACCGAAGACGGACTGGAAACCTTCCTCAGCCTGATGACGGCGGTCACCTATCTCTGCTTCATGCTTTATTTCAATGCATGGCTGACCTTTGCCGCCATCGGCTTCATGTTCTTCGATGTCTTTATCATCAAATATATCTCACCCAGACTGCGACAGCTTGGCCGTGAATCCTTCGTCAAGGAAGCCGAACAGGAAAGTCATCTGATCGAATCCATCCGTGGCTCGCAGACCCTGAAGACCACCGGCTCTGATTTCATGGCGCGCTGGAAATACGAGAACAATTTCGCCGCTGTCGCCAACATGGAATTCAGGCAGGCCAAACTCAGTCAGTTTGCCGGATTGCTCTCAGGCACACTGGACTCGCTCGGCGACATTGCCGTGCTGTTTCTCGGCGGAGCCTATGTAATCTGGGGTGACATGACGATTGGTGAACTGATTGCCTTCACGGTTTTTGCCAATGGCGTTCAGGGACCGATAGGCTCGGTTCTCGGGAAGTGGGACGAGTTGCAGGAAACCTATGTCGCGATAGAACGGCTGAACGACATCCTCGACAAGGAACCGGAAATCGCCAGCGAGGAAGACGAGAAGGACAAGGTCAGCCTGCCGACCATTCGCGGGGATATCGAGTTCCGGGGCGTTGCCTTCCGGTACGAGCCGGATGACCCGGACAATGTCGTGCAGAACGTGACCCTGAAAATCGAACCGGGCGAGAAAGTCGCCTTCGTTGGGGCCAGTGGCTGCGGGAAATCCACCCTCATCAAATTGCTCTATGGCTTCTATCCGCTGAGCAGCGGAGAAATTCTCGTCGACGGCTTTAAAATTTCCGAGGTTTCGGTCCCGTCCCTGCGCCGGCAGATCGCCATGATTCCGCAGAACTCCCTCATCTTCAACGGCTCCATACGCGACAATATCGCGCTGGCCCGCCCCACCGCCACGATGGACGAGATACGCGAAGCCAGCCGGATGGCAGAAGCCCATGACTTCATCATGAAAATGCCCGGTGGATATGATGCAAAACTGGCGGAAGAAGGCTCAAACCTGTCTGGCGGCCAGCGCCAGCGCCTCGCCATTGCCCGCGCCCTGCTGCAACCCGCCGGCATGCTGGTCATGGATGAAGCGACTTCAGCACTGGATAACGAAACTGAACGCACCATCATGAACGCGATCATGGCAAAATATAAGGACAAGACGATCCTGATGATCGCCCACCGGTTATCGACGATTCGCAATGCAGACAAGATTGTCGTGCTGAATAACGGCATCGTTGCCGAAACTGGCACACATGATGAGCTGATTGAACAGCGGGCACTTTATTATCAGCTGACGGCGCGCCAGCTCAGCGTCGAATAAACTCCGGACAAGCAAAAGGGGAATGCCGAAGACATCCCCCTTCAAGCAAGTCAGACCGGCTGATGATCAGCCGCGGGCCATGGCTTTGTACTTCGATGCCAGACGACCATGGAAGGATGCCTTGGCAAGATAAGAGCTGCGCTTGCTGCGCTTGGCTTTTGCCTTCTTTGAAGCAATGGCTTTTATCATAAAGGATTTCTTCTTCGACGAGTAGCGCCTCGCTTTTTTGGCAGCCAGTTTACGGCGCAGCGAAGCCCGTGCGAATGCGGATTTGCGTCTTGACCAGCTGAATCCGCCAAGAACATCGCCCTGCGCTTCATCGCTCAGCGACGAGGCACGGACGGGGAGGTCTGCTACGGAAATGCTGAGTTCAGCGAAATTGAGTTCGGTCATGTTATGTCTCCTGTTTCATGACAATTGATCGTTTGTTTTTCTTGTTTTTTGGACTTGTTTTTGTTTTTGCCGTGCCCCCGGAACAAACGTTCCCCGGACCGGGTGGAGAGCCTCGCGTTGCCCCCGTCGTTAAGCCAACCTAGACTGCCCTTCCCTGTAGTGCATGTGATAATCATCACAGCAGCAGCATTAACCCTTCCCCGTCACGATCATGATGGCAGCTGACATTGCTGTCAGAGGTGCTGTCAGACGAATCCGAACCAGTATCAGTTAGCCGCCAGGCACCGGAACCTATGCTGAACGAAGCTGACATTACCCGGCCAGCGCGGCAGTGCGGCAGTGCGGTTCAACCTGAAATCCGATCGGCTATGGAGATGGCATTCCTGATTGAAAGGGTTGTGAACTGAAACTTGAACGGAGACGAATTTCTGTAAACTTCGCATGCGCCGGAAGGTTTCAGACCATTACCGCTCTCGCCGTTTCTGCGAAACGGCTGACGCTATGTCAGGCTCTGAATGCTGGTGATCCCTTCGCTTTGCGAAGGGTTGGTGTGAATTCTCATCCCGATTGTTGAGCCAACGGCCGG
>JAVJTE010000005.1:0-21250 GCA_040219025.1 Rhodospirillales bacterium
GAACTGGGTCAGCCCTTTCCGCTGATCCGCTCCGCCTATGTGCGCTCCAATGATCAGGCAGCCGTATCCGGAACCGGTCTGGGCCTGTCGATTGTCTACCGCCTGATGGAGATGAATGGCGGCAAGATCACGGTCAGCAGCGTAATCGGCAGCGGGACAGATGTGACAACCTGGTGGCCGCGCCAAGAGGCCAATGAACAAGCGGGAGCTGACGCCGGTGTTATCCCGGCTCCGGCAATCAGCCGGTGACTGTCTGTCGGTGCATCCCCGCCATGTGGAAAATATCTACATAGGGTGTGATATTTGTATTTTATCGATTATTCTTGACCTGACGCTGAAGAAGACCAACCTCACAGAAGAGGCCCGAGGACTTGAACTTGGTAAATCAGGGAGATTACGATGAAAAAACTGGTACTGGCACTGGGTGCCACCGCCGCGTTGATGACCATATCGTCGGTGGCAGTAGCTCAGTCTGTAAAAGTTACCCCACTGGGTAGCCATGACGGTGAATTCTGCATTTTCGACAGGGCGATGCTGTTCGAAGATCCGGATGGCACGCGGATTCTTTATGATGCCGGACGAACGGTTGCCGGTGCCGAAGACCCCCGTCTGGGTAAGGTCGATGCGGTTCTTGTGTCGCATATGCATGGCGACCATGTCGGTGACCGGCATATTGCCGGAGTGAACTCCGGCGAATGCGGCAAGCCTGACCTGTCGGTTATTGATGCACCGAACACGAATGTGGTGAATATCGCGCTGGCGACGAATGCGGCCATTGTTACCGGTAGCGAGATGCCGGCCTTCTTTGCCAATAAGCTGGAGCTGCTGGGCGGTGACCCCAAGAAATCACAGCTTGTCCGCTTTGGCGCATCCCGCAAGGTCGGTGGTGTGACAGTCACAACCGTGCCTGCGAACCATTCCAACGGTGTGCATCCGGCTTTTGTTGACGGCGAACTCGGCGAGATGCTGAAGGGTGCCGGCCTCAACGCCTATGTCGGCCCGCCGACCGGCTATGTTCTGACTTTCTCGAATGGACTGGTTGTCTATCTTTCCGGTGATACGGGTGTCGTCTCAGAGCAGAAGACGGTCGTTGCGGACCAGTATGGTGCCAAGCTGGTTGTGATGAATATCGGGGATGTCTTCACGACCGGCCCGAAAGAGGCGGCCTATGTGATCAATGATCTGATCAAGCCGGTCTCTGTCATCCCCTCCCATGCAAATGAAGTTGCTACAAAGGGGGGCAAGGTTGTTGCCGGAAGCAAGACCGAAACCTTCATGAATGCTGTTACAGCCAAAGCTTACCTGCCGATCTCCGGCCATACGCTGTCGTTTGATGGTGCGGGGGGCTGTACCGGCGGCTGCTGACCGGCAGTCCTGAAACGGATGACATGACAGGCGGCCCGGGCGTTCTCATCCCGGGCCGTTTCTGTCTCACGGCCCCGAACAGCGACATCAGGGTTGCCGAATGTCGTTCATTGCAGGCTCTGTCGTTGACAGCGTCCGGGCAGGCCCATAAAAGACTTCCTTCCCGGCAGCGACCAAGGTCGCCGCTGCGATTGCGGGCAGGTGGCTGAGTGGCCGAAAGCGCTCCCCTGCTAAGGGAGTATGGGGTTTGTAGCTCCATCGAGGGTTCGAATCCCTCCCTGCCCGCCACCCACATCTTTTTGCAACGCGAAAAGATGGACATATCCTCCTCCATTTCCAAAGCGGCAGCCGTTTCGCAGAAACGGCGAAAGCGGTGGAGGTTTGAACTCTCTCCCTCCGTCGCCAGCTTCGTTTGTCTCACGCTCAACTCACTTTGCTCGCCCGCTCCGACGGGGCGGCGAACGGTCGCCGGGCCGCAGTCGCGGCCTTGGGGGCTGGCTCGAATGCCATCCCAACCGGCCCCTTGCCATACGGAGTGCAGGTTATATACCTCCGGGCAAGCGAGGACGACCTCCCCATTACGGCCAATATTTCGGGACGACCCGGAGACAAAATGAGGAGTCGAAATGCGTAATACCGGGGACCGCATTCGCCACGCCGCCTGTTTCGAGATTTTCGGACTGATCACTGTCACGCCGCTTGCGGCCTGGGCGTTTGACAAGCCGTTGTTCGACATTGGCCTTGTCGCCTTCGTCAGCGCCGGAATCGCCGCTGTCTGGAACTATATCTACAACCTGCTGTTCGACCATGCGATGCTCCGCCTGATCGGTGCCGTTGCCAAGACGGTGCCTGTGCGGGTTCTGCATGCGGTGCTGTTCGAGGGCGGGCTGCTGATCGTCCTGATGCCCTTCATCGCCTGGTATCTGGATGTCACACTGCTCTATGCCTTCCTTGTCGACATCTCGTTCGCCGCGTTCTTTCTGGTCTACGCCTTCCTCTACAACTGGGCCTACGACATCATCTTCCCGATCCCGCAGTCCGCACCGGCGGAAACCAGCGCAATGGGTCAGAAACAGACGTAAAAGCGGGTGGGCGGAGAGCGTTCCTTGCTCTCGCCCCTAAAGGTCCTCGCGGGTCCAGAACTGCATTGGTTTGGCGGTCTCTGATGGCTGGCCGATGTCTTTCCAGCGGAAGGAGGTGAGGCGGTCGGGCCGGGGCCGGTAGCCGCGTCTTTTCCAGAAGTCATCCAGGGGCCGGTAGTTCGCCGGGCGCATCGGATGGTCATCGGGGCGCCGGACGGCGCAGAATGTCGACCGGGTGAAGCCCAGCGACCGGGCATGGTGCTCGCGTTCGTCAAAGAACCGGTGACCGGCACCACGCCCGCGCCAGCCCGGCAGCAGCACCGACTCAGCACAGTAAAACCAGTCCGCGGTATTCTCGCCGGCCCGCTCGAACGGTTCGCGGAATTCCTCATGCTGGCTGGCCAGCGGCGCGCCGGTTGCAGCACCGACGATCTGGTTACCGTCCAGGCAGACGACAAGAATATTGCCCTCCGCCTGCATCAGCGTCCGCAGGTACCATGCCTCATATTCCGCTGTTCCGTCATAGAGATAGGGCCAGTCCCGGAAGACCGTGATCCGCAGCCGGGCAATGTCCGGAATGACAGCATCCAGCGCCTTGCCGCTCAGCGGCCGGAAAACCAGATCAGTCATGTTCAAGTGATCCTGCTGCTGTCTTTGGATAATCTGCAGATCGGACTTGTTGTCGCATTTCCCATGGTGCATTCATCAGATGGTTTGCGGAAATTTTTTCAGGTTCGGATGGTTTGCCGATGAGCATTGATAAGAAGAAGTTCTGGGATGACAAGATTATCGGCTGGGAAGTTGGCCGTTATGATCTGAAGGACAGCGATGGCAAACTGCTGGAAACTTCGGCAAACCGGCTCAGCAGATCCCTGCGTTTCAGAATCTACCTGGCGCGGGAGGTGATTGCACCGATCTGCCGGGGCAAGCGGATCCTTGAACTGGGATGCGGCTCGGCGCGGCTGATGCCTGATTTCATGGCGGCGGGAGCTGCCAGCTATCATGGGGTAGATATTTCAACGACGGCGATCAAGCAGGCGCAGGAACGGGCTGAAGCAGGCGGGTATGGTGATGCTGTGACCCTGACCACTGGCGGTATTGATGCGGCGGCAGGTCAGGACTCGGATATCGTGCTGTCGCTCGGGTTGCTCGACTGGCTGACGGACGAAGAACTGCGCAATCTGTTCGATCTCTCAAGATCTGCAATGTTCTTCCATGCGATTGCCGAAAAACGTCTTTCACTGTCCCAGTATCTTCACCGGGCCTATGTCCATCTTTCTTATGGCTATCGGTCGCAAGGATATGTACCGCGGTATTATTCCGTTGCGGAAATGGAGGCTCTCAGTGGTCTGAATGCCGCCGGGGGACAGCTGAAATTCTATCGGGATCCAAGGCTGAGCTTTGGCGCCATTGCTCACAATCTTCCAGAGATCACCAGACCGGCATGACACAAAAAGAATTCGTGCCGGTCGTTATCTGCGCGGATGACTTTGGCCTGTCGCGGGGCGTCAATGCCGGCATTCTCGAACTGGCCGGGACGGGGCGTATTTCGGCGGTCGGCTGCATGACGGCACTGCCGGCATTTGCAGTGGATGCCACAAGACTGAGTGATTGCGCCGCCACCATTGACCTTGGTGTACATCTCACCCTGACCGATCAGGAACCGCTGACAACCATGCCCGGGCTTGCCCCGGCCGGGAAGTTGCCGTCACTTGGCCGACTGCTGAAACTTGGCCTGACCGGTGGCTTGCCGATAGCGGAAATACAACGTGAGACAGAGGCGCAGATCAACCGCTTCGTCGAACTGACGGGCCGCTTCCCGGACTTCATCGACGGCCATCAGCATGTGCAGCAGTTGCCGGGGGTTAATCGGATCTTTGTCGAGACTGTGGCTGGGCTGAACCTTGCCCGGCCACCCTATATTCGGGTCTGCAACGATCGCATCACCTCGATCCTGAAGCGACGGCGTTCGGCTTTCCGGGCTTTGGCGATTGGTGCTTTCGGATACGGATTGCAGCGCCGGGTACGTCGTCGGGGGCTGTTGACCAACAGCGGTTTTGCGGGATTTTACGACTATTCGGGGACTGTCGATTTTGCTTCGGCCTTTCCGGATTTTCTTGTTGCGGCAGTCCCGAATACGCTGATTTTCTGCCATCCGGGCCACAGCGACGACGAACTAGTGGCCCGTGACAGCCTGACAACACAGAGGGATCGCGAGCTGGAGTTCATGGCCGGAGATGGCTTTCATGACATGCTGGAAAAAGCGGGTGTCAGACTGGCGCGTTTTTGTCGGAGCTGACGGTTATGTCCTTTCCCGCGGCTTTTGCTGTCCGGAAGACAAAATGTTTCATGGCAAAAAAATTGAAGATGAAGCATGTGCTGTCGGAAATGATTTTCGCCGTCAGGGGGGCATATCCGGACTGTTTCGTTAGCAGAAGAAACAACCCGATCGACAGTGCATAGCTGACCCCGTACAGCGCCAGAAACCGGCCTCCGTCCCAGAGAACAAGATCTGGCTTGTCACGCCGGAAACTCCATTTCCGGTTTATCAGGAATGACAGGATACCACCGGATATCCGGGCCAGTGCCTGTGCCAGGACAGGCACCCCCGTCAGGCTGAGCACCAGCCAGAACGTCAGATAGTCAGTTGCTGCAGATCCGATGGCGGCACCGGAATACTGACTGAAAGACTGAAACAGCTTCATCGTTAACTGGCATTCTGTCGGGCTAGCGACAGGATGATATCAGCTGCGGCAGATGCACCATCTGCCGGTGGTGCCATCTGGCAGCAGGCGCCGTCAAATCTGTCATAGTCGGCCAGCAGGCGGGTCAGGTCGTCGATATAGGTCTCTTCGGCCCCCATAATACCAACCCCTAGTTCTTCAATCTCCCGGGCATTTGACCATTGTTCGGCATGTCGTGGGACCGGCAGGACAACCATGGGTTTGCGCAGACAAAAGACTTCGCTGACCGCACTGAACCCCCCGTTCACAACCACGGCACGGGCGGACTCAAGCAGGGGCAGTGTTTCCGTGACCTTTCCGAGATAGCGAATTGAGCTGTCGGGGGCCAGTCCTTCGGGCATATCGCGTCCGACAATATCAACCGGCAGGCCGAGGATATTGCGTTCCATCTCGACAGGAGTGCCGAAATGCGAGCCGCTGAGCATGATGACAGCCCGGTCGCCGCCGACTCCGGTGGCCCGTTCTGCTATGAAGCCTTTCCGGACAATCGGACCGACATGAACAATATTCGCCACATCAGAATGACGGTCAGGCATCATTGTCGGACTGATGACGAGATCGGGAACCAGACGGTGGTAGATCGCATCCGGAGTTTCGACGCAGTAATACTGTGCCCGGACTGAAGATGGCGCATCGCCGAACCGCCGGTAATTGGCGCGGACGACATCGGCATTATTCAGGGCAACAAGCGGGATGCTTCGCTGGCGTATGGGCGCGAAGACGTAATCGGAATCGGTTACAACGACATCGGGCCGGTAGTCTTCCAGAATGTCGTCGAGCATCTTTGCGTTGGATCGTAAAGTTGCAAGCGCTGTACCGACCGACGCCAGCGTGCGGGAAATGCTGATCGAGCCGTTATCGGCACCATAGTGCAACGACCCGGTCTGATAGACCTGCTCGATATCCGGACTGTTCTTGAAATACCAGAGTCCGTTGCCGGAAGTGACAATACGAATGCGTGCATTTCTGTCCCTCAGGCGCTGAATGACCCCGTGGCACCGGGTCGAATTACCCAGCCCGAGGCCGTTTACCAGAAGCAGGACTTTCACTGTTCAACCTTTCCGGCGAAAAGAAGAAACGATGCTGAAAGGCAAGACAATCTCCTGATTGACGGTTTCCCAGCCGCAGTCATAAGCCAACTGACGCATTTTTTCCGGAGAAAACAGGGAGACTGAGAACCCGTGTCGGCGGTGAAACAACCGATACAACCTGCCGGACAAATTGTCCATGGGAACAAGGCAGGTCAAATGACCACCGGTGGTCGCATGCTTTGCTGCATTGAATAATACTGCGTCCGGATCAGGGACGAATTCAAGAACACCGGCCATGACGATCGCCGGATAGACCGAGCCGGTTGCGACAGTCTCGGCATCAGCGCAGATCTTTGTGATCCGCTGGTCATCAATCAGATCAAGCATCGGACGAGAAAGATCGACAGCGGTGACATGAGCCGCACCTGATTTCAGCAGAATGCGGGAATAGAATCCGGCTCCGGCACCAAGGTCGAGAGCGGACTGGCCTGTCAGATCACCGAGACTGCGCTGAACGGCCCGGGTTTCACGTCGTCGCAAGATCTGCCAAGCCGGATTGATTTCGCCAAACCTGTAGCGTCCGGTTGAGGCAGAGAAATGCTTTTCGACCACTGCCTGCTTCGGTTTGTCAGGTTGGCCTTCTTCCGGTTTGATCATGGGGTACTTCCGTTAAAACAGGCAAGCGATTTTGCCCGACAACCAGCCGCGCCTGTTCTGGCAACATCAGTCACAGAAGCGAACGGAGTCAGTGAAGGTATGGTCTGATTTCCGGGGCGTCTCGATATAACCAAAACCGAATACCTTCAGCGTCACGGTCCAGTCGCCGCATTGCCGCGGGAAGGGTTGCGATGTGAGCGGCAACAGAAAACCGTCCAGACCGATAATTTCGGGAAACTCCGGTTGTGTTGTCGTGACATTACCTTCCTGTCTCAGCTCCAGGACCAGACGCTTTGCATAGGGTGTCATGAAGCCGCGATAGCCGTTCAGGTCACCAAAGATTGCGACCGTCATGCTGTTGCGCCCGATATCTTCCCTGAAACTTATCCCGAGTTCAACGGGCAGGATATCATCAATCCGGAATGGTCCGGCAACCTTGTCCCGGGTCATCACTTTCCGGAAAAGATATCTGTCAGTGTAATAGTTGGTAAGGGTTCGCAGGCAGGCCCCCTGATAAGGCGGATAGGTGATAAAGAGCCGGTTTCCCGATGAGTGGATTTCAGTCGGCATGCTCTCGGCTCCGTGTTTTGCCAGCTGTCGCCGCAGTGTTGCTGCGGCCGCTTCCGGACTGACTGCTTTGTCGGAAATAAAAATGGCGAGGCAGGTTAACGGTTCCGACAAGACCGGCCGGGTATATCCGATCAGCATGTCGATGGCAGAGGCTTGGTTGCTGTCGATGAATTCAAATGCTCCTCCGATATCAAGAAACAGTCCGGCACCCATCCTGATATCGGAAGGGTCGGTCAGTCCTTGCTCCCTGATCTCTTCGACCAGACGGCTGGCATTCCTGTATGTCTGAAGAGCCGCGGTATGTTGTTGCTGTGTCCAGGTATAGTGCTCGTTGATCAGCCGGTGATTGTAGATGTTCGCGAAAGCCGCCCATACCAGCAGCCCGTATCCGGCAAGAACGAAACCAATGGGCGTATCTGTTCGCTGTAACCTGGCGGCCAGCCCGGCGGCGAAGGCGACAGACAGGATTACCCATAGATAATAAATATAGCGGGGTTTTGCCGTGAAGGTGCTGCTGCTTATCAGTAGCACGACAATTAGTGCGACTGTGGCTGTAAGATATATCGGATGACTGTTCCTGGATGTCGTCTTCAGGCTCAGGACAAACTGCCAGCTTCCAACAACCGACAGGCAAATGGTCAGCGCAAGAATGATGTAATTCGGGGCGTTCAGGAGGAGGAACAGGAGAAAGTATCTAGCTGCTGAGAGATGGTTCCCAGCATCCAGGTTGTCGGTGAAATTGATATTTGCATGATCAGCCAGCAATTTTGCGATTGCGATCAGGTTCTCGGAAAATGTGACTGCATTTTCCTCTGCCGACGGCTGGATATTTGAGAAGTCGAGTGCGACAGACCAGAAACCGCCAATACAAAGGATGACGATCATGGGGGCAAGGATAAGCAGCCAGTCGAGCCATGATCTCCGTATTTCCTGGTAACGGTAAAGTGCGGCATCGGCGATCAATACGAGGGCGATCAGGATCGCTGGAATAAAGAAGGTCAGGTGTACGGAAGTCCCGATCACAATCATCAGTACAGCCAGTGCCGATCCGGTGTACAAAGCCATTCTTGATTTCTGACGCCACATCATCAGGGCAGCGGTGAGCAGGCCGCAGGTCGAGATTATCAGCCAGGAAGGGTTCCAGTAAGTCCGCGTCAGGCTGCTGGTCATCATCAGATTTCCAAGCAGAACGGTCAGCGTTACAAGACCGGTAATCAGGCTGAACCGCAGCGCTGCAGCGATTGCCAGCCCGGCGATACTGCCAATGCTCAGAATATTGAGGATCTGCCAGCCCCGGCTAATATCCTGGCCTTCGGGAAAAAGAATTGCTGTCAGCCATGGATATATCGGGCCCGGTATGCGTTGCGGAAAAAACTGTCGACCGATCTCGGCGCCAAACAGCTCAAGCGGTTCCAGCCGCGCCCGGAAAATAGCCCGGTCTGACCACATGATGTACTTGAACAACCCGGGGTCGGTGAGCGTCTTCCAAGCCAAGAATAGCATGACCGCTGACAAGATCGTGTAAATATACAGGAACGTCTTTTCGGTTGTGTTTGTTATCAAGGCTTCGCCTTTCCAGACCGGCTGCTTGCAATCCAACGGCGTGTATAATCGGCGGATACCGGCTTCCCTTGTCGCAAAATAACTTCACTTCAGTCAGGGTTGTGGGGAAAATACAGTATACAGGCCTCATATTGCCTGTGCGCACAAACAATCCGGAGGTTTATCCAAACCGCCAAAGTCTGTCTAGACTTCCTTCTGTTGGAAGGTACAAACCTGCTTTGTATCAGGGAGTAATCAGGTTTGGTCAGGACAGGCTTGGTCGTAAATCGCTATTTGCCAGTCGTAATCGCCGGCTTGTTGCTACTGCTTGCTGTCAGCCTGCTGACCTCGGCGAATGGTGTTGTTCTGAATGTCTGGATGGACCGGGATTTATCCCGGGCGGCAGATTACCAGTTTCTGACAACGGTACAGGGGCCTGAGTCGGGAGCCGGGCTGCGCAGCCCCGGAGGCGGGTTCTATGCAATGCTGGCTGCGGCTTTTGCTGTTGCCCCGGATATCATCAGCGCGGCCCGGCTGCAGGCCGCAATGCTTGGTATTTCCTGTCTGTTGCTTGCCGGATTTGTGTACCACATCTCCGAAAGCTGGTTTCAGTCGGCAGTAACGGTAACTATCTATGCCACATCCGGTGCTTTTCGTGAATTTCAGACATTCTGGAACCCGGGTTTCATTCCGCTTTTTGCCGTTCTTCTGACAGCATTGCTGTATCATGCGGCCGTCACCAGACGTGCCGGCTATGTTTGCTGGTTCCTGCTGGTGCTGTCGTTCTCGATGCAGATTCATCAGCAGGTTCTGCTCTTTCTACCTGTCTGCTTACTGATCTGTGTGATCTGGCGTCCGGTCTGGAGCAGATGGTCTGTGATGCTGGCTGTCACGGCCTTCATCCTGCCAATTGCCCCTTATATCGTACAGGAGATCAATTCTCCTGCAGTGATGGTGTTCGGGGCTGACCGCAGTGTCTGGGATACGCCTTATGTGTCTTCTCCGGTGATTTCACCGGAGTGGCTGGCAGATCGTCTGGGGGTGTTGCTTGCTCTCGGGGGTGGCAATGCTGCCTCGGTTGACGGGCTGTTCGGAGGTCGGTTTGGGGCGTTGCTGTATCACGCCTTCAGAGTGCAGGATATTCTGCTGGTTGCCCTTCTTGTCGCTGGTGGCGGGCTCGTTCTGCGCCGCCGCCGGCCATTCTCCGGGCAGGCTGCAGGACAATCCGGCGATAAGGTTCTGATTGTCCTGACTACGTCAATAATATGTGTCGCAATAATGGTTCTGGCTGCCGGGACTGTGGTGACGGACCGGCATATTGTCTTTGCTGCGCCAGGCTTTGCCATTCTGACAGGGTGGGTTGTCACCGGACTTGTCGGGATGATTTCCCGCGACCGGTTGCGAGAGCCTCTGATTGCTCTGCTATATTTTATGATATCTCTGAAAATCCTGTTTTTTGCACTGATCGGTTTTACAGGCTCGGGCTTCGACCCCTCCCGTTACGCCGGAGCCAGGACAATACATGAATATATCGTCAGCCGGTTCGGCTGGTCATACGAAATGACGGCGGCCCGGCTGGCTGTCTTCAATGGCAGTTCAGGATCTCTGATTATCGAGCGTCTGCCTTTCGGTTCGTTTTTTATGTTCCCGACATCGCAACCGGCGGGTGGTGAGAGTTATGATGGCTGTCTGGCCGTCATCTCAAAAGACCGGTCAGGCATGCTGACAGGTCGTGGTGTGCCGGATTTGTTTCTGAACCATCCCCAGGTTACCCGGCTTGCGCCGGTACTTGAGGGAACAGATGAAATCGACGCGTTTTATTTTGTCCGTTACCGCGGTCTCGATGGAAATTGCCTGAAAGCTGCAACCAA
This sequence comes from Rhodospirillales bacterium, assembly GCA_040219025.1. Classification (GTDB taxonomy): domain Bacteria; phylum Pseudomonadota; class Alphaproteobacteria; order Rhodospirillales; family HT1-32; genus HT1-32. Next base: position 10,863 of record JAVJTE010000005.1, read on the forward strand.
CGCTTATCTTTATCGGGAACCGTTGGCAGGTGCGGATCCGGACAGCGATGGAACGGCCTGGCGGCGTGTTGATGATCCGCACAGACCGCTTCCTCTCTGGCTGGGAATGACTGCAGATACCGGGGGACTGCAACCGGTGCTCGACGGACGCGAGCTTCGGGGACACACAGGTTTCAATATTCGCAGGCTGGAACGACCCTACGTTGAGTTCAGGGACAGTACCGGCAGGGTCGCCGGTCTTTCAGGTAGCGCAATTCCGTTTGCGGGTGGACGCTACGACGATATCGGAACTATGGGACCCTGGCGCCTGCCAGTAATAGCTATGCCGGAAGGTATATACAGCCTCACACTGGGCTTCTCTGAAAAAGGTGTTGTGCGGCGGATTGATCTTGGAGATCTGGAAGTTACAGAAAAGCCGGATATTTCAGTTGCTCGGTGGCGTGACTGACCTGCCGGAGCGACCGGAGTCTCCGGACCGCCCGGTTATCGACACAGATATCAAGGAAGAATGGCTGGGGGACCTGGATTCGAACCAGGGATGCCCGGGTCAGAGCCGAGAGTTTTACCACTAAACTATCCCCCAGCAGGGAAGCCCCCGTATCTAGGCTATCTGGCCGATGGATCAAGTGAAAAATCAGCCTGTCAGGGAGGAAAGACCGCAAATTTCCGTTTAGGGCGTTCCAAATTGCCCTTGTTGTCCCTATCTGCAAGGCGACTTCTTGCAGCGGGTCAGTCTGTCAGGCAGACTCACGCTCAGGGAAAAAGGGACTAACAGGTGCAGAAGCATTCGCAGACACGGAAAAATCCGGTCGTGGCGGTTGATTCCGACGCGAAAGACGGGGTGCGGGATGGTAAAGACCATGCCGCGAAGCGTCATCCCTGCGCCTCACAGTTGCGCGAGTTTGACCGGGCGTTTGCAGCGATTGATCTGGGCACCAACAACTGCCGCATGTTGATTGCCGGCCCCGGTGAAGACGGCCTTGATATCGTCGACAGTTTTTCGCGGGTGGTACGGCTTGGTGAAGGCCTGCAGGCGACCGGAAAGCTGAGCGACGAGGCGATGGAACGTACCGTCGGGGCTCTGAAAATCTGTGCGGCCAAGCTGCGCAAGCGCCGTGAAGATGTTGAATTGCGGGCGGTGGCGACACATGCCTGCCGCAAGGCCCGGAACTGCTGTGACTTCGTCTTTGATGTGAAGTCGGAAACCGGCATCTTTCTGGAAATCATCTCGCCGGAGGAAGAGGGCCGCCTTGCCATGCTGGGCTGCGCACCGCTGCTGGATGATTCCACACCCTATGCGCTGATTTTCGATATTGGCGGCGGCTCCAGCGAGGTGATCTGGGCGCGGCTGGATCCGGTTGAGGGGATGAGCCTGATCGACAGCATCTCGATACCGCACGGCGTTGTCACCCTGTCGGAGAAATATGGTGCCGGTGATCTGCCTGAAAACCTCTATTGCGAGATCCGGCAGATGATCCGCGAGAAACTCGAGCCTTTCGACCTGCTGCATGATATCAGCGCCGTCGTGGCTCGGGGTGACGCCCAGATGATTGGTGTCTCCGGCACCATGACAACCATCGGCGGTGTGTTTCTCGACCTGCCGCGCTATGACCGCCGTCGGGTGGATGGCATGCTGATCGGATTTGATGCGGTGATGAATGTGAGCAAGGAACTCGGTCAGATGGGCTGGCGCAGGCGGGCCGAACATCCCTGTATCGGTGAAAGCCGGGCGGATCTGGTAATGCCGGGCTGTGCGATTCTGGAAGCCATCTGCAAGGCCTGGCCGATCGGGACCCTGCGGGTTGCTGACCGTGGTCTGCGCGAGGGTATTCTGCTGGAAATGATGCGGGGACACGGGGGGCACGGGGGACACGGGGGGCACGGAAATGCCCGGTAAACCCGGCGGCGGTGCCCGTCTTGCCTCTCGCGGCGGCCGGGGTAAATCGACAAGGGTGAAAACCGCCCGGGGCCGCAAACCGTCCTCTACCCGGTGGTTGCAGCGCCAGTTGAATGATCCGTTCGTTGCGGAAGCGAAACGCCAGGGCTACCGGTCACGTGCAGCTTTCAAGCTGACCGGGCTCGATGAAACCTTCAGGCTGCTGCGCAAGGGGTTGCGGGTGGTTGATCTGGGCTGCGCCCCCGGTGGCTGGGCGCAGGTCGCGGCAGAAAAGGTCGGGCCGGAAGGTGCCGTGGTCGGTATCGACCTGAAAGAAGTCGAACCGCTGCCCGGGGTAACCCTGATGGTCGGCGATATGGAAGCCGCGGATACACCGGACCGGCTGAAGCAGGCGCTGGGCGGTGAAGCCGATCTGGTGATGAGCGATATGGCGGCCTCCTCCTCGGGCCATCAGATGACTGACCATTTGCGGATCATGGCACTGGCCGAGGCGGCACTGGATTTTGCCGAGGAAGTGCTGACGCCGGGCGGAGCCTATGTGGCGAAGGTACTTCAGGGTGGTTCTGAAAAGGACCTGCTCGACCGTCTGAAGCGACAGTTCAAAACGGTAAAACATTCCAAGCCGGGGGCGAGTCGGCAGGATTCGACCGAAATGTATGTGGTTGCACTGGGTTTTTACGGCAAAAAACCCCCGCACAAGGACTAGCGCTTGGCTTTGACGCGCGACGGCATATATTCAGCCGCCAATTCCGTTCTGGAGGCGGCATGCAAATCAAACAGGCTCTCACGTTCGACGACGTTCTTCTGGTTCCCCAGGAATCGAGCGTCCTTCCCAATCAGGCAAAGACCGCCACAAGGCTGACCAAAGACATCGCCCTGAACATTCCGCTGATCTCGGCGGCGATGGATACGGTGACCGAATCACGGCTGGCCATCGCCATGGCACAGCATGGTGGCATCGGTGTCATTCACAAGAACATGACACCGGAAGAGCAGGCGACCGAGGTCCGGCGGGTCAAGCGGTTCGAGGCCGGGATGGTCGTCAATCCGCTGACCATCGCACCTGATGCAAGCCTGCAGCAGGCCCTTGACCTGATGTCGGCCAATCGTATTTCCGGTCTGCCGGTTGTGGAAAATGGTTCCGGCAAGCTGGTCGGTGTTCTGACCAACCGGGATGTGCGGTTCGCATCCAATCCGGATGAGCCGGTCAGCCAGCTGATGACGCAAGAAAACCTTGTCACGGTCCGCGAGGGCGTCAGCCGGGATGAGGCAAAGCGGCTGCTGCACAAGTTCCGTATCGAAAAGCTGCTGGTCGTCGATGATGCCTATCGCTGTATCGGTATTGTGACGGTCAAGGATATCGAAAAGGCGCACCAGTTTCCCAACGCCTGCAAGGATGATCAGGGTCGGCTTCGCGTGGCAGCGGCAACCGGTGTCGGCGAGGAAGGCGGGCGGCGCACCGAGCTGCTGCTGGACTCAGGCGTTGATGTGGTGGTGATCGATACCGCGCATGGCCATTCAAGCGGCGTTATCAGTGCCGTTGATGCGGTCAAGCGCCGGACCAACTTCACCCAGGTGGTGGCCGGTAATGTGGCAACGGCGGCTGCGGCGCGGGCGCTGATTGATGCCGGTGCGGATTGCATCAAGGTCGGTATCGGCCCGGGCTCGATCTGTACCACCCGGATGGTTGCCGGTGTCGGCATGCCACAGCTGACCGCACTGATGGATGTGGTCGAGGTCGCCAGCAAATCCGGCATTCCGGTGATTGCGGATGGCGGTATCAAATTCTCCGGCGATGTGGCCAAGGCGATTGCGGCTGGCGCAAGCTGCGTGATGATCGGCTCGCTGTTTGCGGGCACGGACGAATCGCCGGGCGAGGTGTTTCTCTATCAGGGGCGGTCCTACAAATCCTATCGCGGTATGGGCTCGCTCGGGGCGATGGCCCGGGGCTCGGCTGACCGCTATTTTCAGGAAGAGGTCAACGACAACCTGAAACTGGTACCGGAAGGTGTTGAAGGTCAGGTACCCTACAAGGGACCGATCGGCGGCGTTATCCATCAGCTGGTCGGCGGTCTGAAAGCGGCTATGGGCTATACCGGCAGCGCCGATATCGGATCGTTCCACAAGCGGGCGGAATTTGTTCAGATCACCAATGCGGGGCTGGTCGAAAGTCATGTCCATGACGTGACCATCACCCGTGAAGCGCCGAATTACGGAGGGCGGAAGTAGGGCGGCCGGAGGAGCAGGGGCATGCGCCCGTCAGCCCGCGTTCAGATGGCCATCGACCTGCTGGACGGCATGTTCGAGGGCCTGCGCCCGGCAGATCAGGTTCTGGCAACGATTTTCCGGCGCTCGCGGTTCATCGGCTCGAAGGACCGGCGGGCGGTGCGTGATCTGGTCTACGGGGTGATCCGCCAGCGGTCCCGGCTCAGCGCCCGGCTGGGCCAGTACGGGGCGGCGGAAGACCCGCGTGCCCTGGTTCTGGCTTATCTGGTGACAACCGGAACGGCGTCGATTTCCGATCTGTTCGACGGCTCGGCCCATTCGCCTGTGCCGCTTGATGGCAGGGAAGCGGATATGGTGGCCGAGCTTGCCCATTTTCATGGCGACGGGGATTTGCCGGTTCCCGTTCGACTGGAAATACCGGACTGGCTCTATCCGCGGATGCAGAAGTCTTTCGGCGACAACCTGATCGCTGAAATGCAGGGCCTCAATGCAGAGGCACCGGTTGATTTGCGGGTGAACAGCCTGAAATCCGACCGGGATATGGAGCTGGCGGCCTTGCAGGCAGCCGATATCGAGGCAGAGGCCGCACCGCACTCACCGGTTGGTATCCGTCTGTCCCGCCGCCTGACGCTGGGTAATTACCCCTCCTACAAGGAAGGGCGGGTCGAGGTTCAGGATGAAGGCTCGCAACTGGCGGCGTTGCTTTGCGGTGTGAAGCCGAAAATGACGGTTGTCGATTTCTGTGCCGGCGCCGGTGGCAAGACGCTGGCGCTGGCGGCTGCGATGAAAGGCCGGGGCGATCTTATTGCCTGTGATACGGACGGTCGCCGGCTGGCGGAACTGCAGGTCCGGGCCGAGGCTGCCGGCATCACCGATATGCTGGGTTATCGCGCCTTGTCCGGTGAGGATGACCCCTGGCTGGCCGAGCATGCGGGCAAGGCGGATGTTGTGCTGGTCGATGCCCCCTGTTCCGGGGTCGGTGCCTGGCGCCGCAGCCCGGATGCCCGCTGGTTGCTGACCGAAGAACGCCTGCAGGGCTATCTCGATCTGCAGACAGAGATTCTCGACCGGGCTGCGACACTGGTGAAGCCTGGCGGGAAACTGGTTTATGTGACCTGTTCGCTGCTCGGTGATGAGAACGCGGCCCAGTCCGCGGCCTTCCGCGAGCGTCAGCCCGGTTTTGTCAGTCATGACCTTGGCCCGGAACTCGGCGAACTTGGTCTGTCGGCTCTGCCGTCCCGAAAGGGAGAAGTAACCCTCAGCCCGGCGACAACCGGGACAGACGGGTTCTTTATCTCCGTGATGAGGCGGGCTGATGGCTGAAGCGGCTTTCGTCCGAGCCACAAAAGACAGCCCAGTCGCAATAATCACGACTCCTGATCAGCAGCGTCATCCGTCGAGACGCGGCTTTGCCGCTCCTCAGGATAAGGCTCTTGATCGACATAACCTTATCCTGAGGAAGCGCACAGTGCTGTCTCGCAGGATAAGGCATATCTCCGCATTCTCACATTTCCACGACCAGGGAGTAGCCTGCCCATGCTCTGCCACTTGACCAATTCCTCCGCTTCGCGTCTAACCCGCTCATGACGGACAAGGTTCTCATCCTGGACTTCGGGAGCCAGGTTACCCAGCTCATCGCGCGCCGTGTCCGCGAGGGCGGGGTCTATTGTGAAATTCACCCTTTCAACAAGGTGACGGCTGAGAGCATTGCGGACTTCGGTCCGAAGGCGATCATTCTGTCGGGTGGCCCGGCGTCGGTCACCCAGATCGATACGCCCCGTGCGCCGCAGGCGGTGTTCGATACGGGATTGCCGCTACTCGGCATCTGTTATGGCGAGCAAACGATCTGCGCCCAGCTTGGCGGCGCGGTAACCCCGTCAGATCATCAGGAATTCGGTCGTGCCTTCGTTGACATCGTTGATGATTGTGCCCTGTTCCAGGGGGTCTGGAGTGTTGGTGGCCGCGAGCAGGTCTGGATGAGCCACGGCGACCGTATCGATGCGATCCCCGAGGGCTTCAAGGTTGTCGCGCGGACGGACAGCGCACCCTATGCGGCGATTGCCAATGACGAGAAGCGTATTTATGCGGTGCAGTTCCATCCGGAGGTGGTGCATACCCCGCATGGCAAGGATCTGATCCATAACTTCATTCACAAGGTTGCGGGTTGCGGCGGTGACTGGACGATGGCGGCGTTCCGCGAACAGGAAATTGCCAAGATCCGGGCGCAGGTCGGTGACGGCAAGGTGATCTGCGGCCTGTCCGGCGGTGTGGATTCCTCTGTCGCGGCGGTGCTGATTCATGAAGCCATCGGCGACCAGCTGACCTGTATCTTTGTCGATCACGGTCTGCTGCGCCTGAACGAGGCGGAAGAGGTGGTCCGGGTGTTCCGCGACAAGTACAACATTCCGCTGGTGCATTCCGATGCGTCGGAACGGTTCCTCGGCGATCTGGCGGGGGTGTCCGACCCGGAACAGAAACGCAAGATCATCGGCCGTGACTTCATCGAAGTGTTCGAGATGGAGGCGGAGAAGATCGGCGGGGCCGACTTCCTGGCCCAGGGCACGCTCTATCCGGATGTTATCGAGAGCGTCAGTTTCACCGGCGGCCCCAGCGTCACCATCAAGAGCCACCATAACGTCGGTGGTCTGCCGGAACGCATGAACATGCAGCTGGTCGAGCCGCTGCGGGAACTGTTCAAGGACGAGGTCCGTGATCTCGGTCGTGAACTCGGCATCCCCGAGACCATTGTTGGCCGACATCCGTTCCCCGGTCCGGGCCTTGCCATCCGCATTCCCGGCCCGGTTTCGGCAGAACGCTGTGACATCCTCCGCAAGGCTGATGCGATCTATATCGAGGAGATCCGCAATGCCGGTCTGTATGATGCGATCTGGCAGGCCTTTGCCGTGTTGCTGCCGGTACAGACCGTCGGCGTGATGGGCGATGCCCGCACCTACGACTTCGTCTGTGCCCTGCGTGCGGTGACCTCAACCGATGGCATGACAGCGGATTACTACCACTTCGACCACGAATTCCTGGGACGTACAGCCAACCGTATCATCAACGAAGTACGCGGCATCAACCGCGTGGTCTACGACGTAACCTCGAAACCGCCGGGCACGATCGAGTGGGAGTGACGGTGGTCTGAGCATCTGACGGCCGGGTTTCGCGATAAGGACTCTTTTGTTTTGAAATATCGTCCCGAGATAGACGGGTTGCGGGCCCTTGCGGTTGTTCCGGTCATCCTGTTCCACGCCGGGTTCGGGGCGTTCAGTGGCGGATATGTTGGCGTTGATGTGTTCTTCGTTATCAGCGGGTATCTGATAACAACGATCATCCTGACGGAGATGGGGGAGGGGCGGTTCAGCCTTGTCCGCTTCTACGAGCGGCGGGCGCGGCGTATTCTGCCGGCACTGATTCTGGTGACTCTTGTTTCTCTGGCTTTCGGCTGGGTATTCCTCAATCCGATTGCTGTGAAGAGCCTGGCAACCAGTGTCATCGGTGTGGCGACCTTTACGTCGAATATTCTGTTCTGGCTGGGAAAGGGATATTTCGAGGAGGCGTCGGAACTGATGCCTCTGATCCATACCTGGAGCCTGGCGGTTGAAGAACAGTATTATGTGATCTTCCCGGTCGCCCTGATGCTGCTCGTCCGGGCGGGGCTGACCCGGTTTGCGCCGGTTTTCATCGTTCTTGCGGTCATCAGTCTGGCTGTCTCGGTCTGGGCGGTGAGTTTTCAGACGCATCCCAGAATTGTCAGTGGTGCGTTCTTCCTGTTGCCGACGCGGGGATGGGAATTGCTGCTGGGAGGGGTTGCCGCCCTGATGCTGATGAAACAGCGGGGTGGTACGGGAAGCGGTCTTCATCAGATGCTCGCGGCGGTTGGTATTGGCGCAATCCTGCTGTCGGTCATGATCTATGACGCGCAGACGGCGTTTCCCGGTCTTGCCGCCCTGCTTCCCACAGTCGGAACCTTTCTGGTGATCGTCTACGGCACCGGCAACACGTTTGCCGGTCGTCTGCTGTCCAGCCGGCTGCTGGTCGGGTTGGGGCTGATATCCTACAGCCTCTATCTCTGGCACCAGCCGCTGTTTGCCTTCTACCGGCATATTCAGGGGACGACCGCCATTGATGTGACGGCGGCGGTTTTGCTGATCCTCGCTTCCGGCGTCCTGTCCTTCATCACCTGGAAGCTGGTTGAGACCCCCTTCAGAAGGCGAGATTTCCTGTCTGCAAAGCGGCTGCTGTCCGCCAGCTTTGTGGCGCTGCTGGCCGTCGGTATCTGCGGTGCGCTCACACGCCTGACGACCAGTGGATACGAGGACTGGCTGGCGAAAGACCTGGCGAAATACGACTACGTCTATTTCGGCAATCTCGATGAACGGCGCTTCATGGAAAGCCGGTTCCGATATGAGACGCGGCAGCCGGAAATTATCGTCATGGGTTCCTCCCGCATGATGCAGGTTGGCAGCCGGACACTGGATGGCAAGGTCATCAATCTGAGCGTCAGCGGTGCCTCGGTTGAGGATTATGTGGCGCTGGTTGGCGAGGCGACGGCAAAGTTCGATATTAGAGCCGTCTATCTCGGCGCTGACCCCTGGCTGTTCAATGAAACCTCCGGGCAGTTACGCTGGAAGTCCGTCGCCGGACTCTATTCCCACTGGACTGATCAGATACGCACGGCCCTGCGGACCGGCCAGCCTGCAAAATATCCACCATTATCAGATCAGCATGATGCGCCAGATGCCGGACTTTCCGAACGGCTGTTCAGGTCGGTCAATCGTTCTGCCTTCCGGGCCGAGACGGGCAAGGTCGAGGCACAGCCGAAGAGAGCCTTTGACGGATTCCATATAAACAGCGAACTGGACATTGCCCGGACAGAGCAGGAGATCAAAGGCGGCTTTCCTGCCCTGCTGAACTACGCCATGGCGACCTATACGCCCTCGGAGACGGCGATCCGGGACTACAGCGATCTGATCCGGTTCCTGAAACTGCAGAACATCGAGGTGTTTGTGGTTCTGCCTCCCTATCATCCGGAGATGATCGCGGTGATGCGATCCCAAAAACCCGTGTTCCTGGAAATTGAAGACCGGTTCAGAAAGCTGGCGGATCAGTTGTCTGTTCCTGTTCTCGGCTCCTACGATGCAGGCAGGGCCAGCTGTCCGGCAGACGATTTCTATGACGGCATGCATCCGAAGGAAGCCTGTATGCAGCGCATTCTGATGCAGAACCCGAACTGACAGCAACCCGTGAAGGAGGTCTGGCGGTTGCGTTACTCTGCTTTGTGACTTTACATGCAGTTAAATGCCTGCATATTATCATCCCAACATAGCGAGAGACGGAATGGATGCGGACAAGGTGTTCAGGGCGCTAGGGGATCCCAGCCGGCGGAAGTTGCTGGACCTGCTCTGTGAACGAAATGGCCAGACGCTGGGGGAGTTGTGTAACCACCTCGATATGACCCGGCAGTCCGCAACCCAGCATCTCGGCATTCTGGAGGCCGCCAGTCTGGTGAGTACGGTCCGGCGTGGCCGGGAGAAACTGCATTTCATTAACCCGGTGCCGCTGCACGAAGTCTATGAGCGGTGGGTGAGGAAGTTTGAGCGGCAACGGCTCAGCCTGTTGCACGATCTGAAAACAGAACTTGAGGGAGACGGACAATGAGTAAATCGACAACCGAATTCGTTTATGTGACCTATATCCGGTCGACCGCTGAAAAGGTGTTCGAGGCGATCACGAAGCCGGAAATTGCCCGGCAATACTGGCAGCATGAGAATGTCTCGGACTGGAAACCCGGCTCAAGATGGGAACATGTGCGCAGTAATGAGGAACGTGCGGTCCGGCTGATCGGTGATGTGGTTGAATGTGATCCGCCGACACGTCTGGTCATCACCTGGGCGGGTGCGTCTGATTACGAGGATCGTTCCTGCCACAGCCGGGTGACCTTCGAAGTTGAGCCGTTTGAAGACATGGTCCGGCTGACCGTCATTCATGACGAGTTGCAGACGGGCAGCGAGATGGCCGCCGGGATCAGCCAGGGCTGGCCACGGGTACTGTCGAGCCTGAAATCACTGCTTGAAACGGGGAAGGCGATTGATGTGTTTGCCCGGCCATTGTCAGGCGATGGCGATCAGATAGCCTGTGCCGGTGACTAGGCCGTAGACTCATTAAATCGCAGCCATATTCTGATCGCGGCGAGCTTCACCATCGCGAGATAAGTTGATCCGAGCTTGTCATATCGGGTGGCGATGCGTCGGAAGAACTTGAT
>JAVJTE010000006.1:0-127164 GCA_040219025.1 Rhodospirillales bacterium
GCGGGCCGCGCACATATCGGTAAACGCGCCATAAAAGACGATGGTGTCGGTGTCCCGCACCCCGCGCCAGCCCAGCAGATTTGCCCACATCCGGGTGAAGGATGCCAGAGGAGCGGGATCGGTGTCATCGGTATTGACGAAATACAGATCGAAATGCCGCGCACCCGGAATCCGCCCTTTCGCGAACTGCTCGGCAGGGCGGGTGTCGATGATGCAAGACCCGGTTGTCCTGACCGTGCATTCAGGGACTCAGGTGACCACAGCAGATCAGGATTGCTGTAGCCACGCGCAAAAATATCCATGACTCAACTCCCGGAACAATGACTCCTGATAATTTCACGCATGACCTGCGTCCCCGATTTTCGACAATATCGGGTACTTTTCAAGCTGCTGTCCGCGCCTGCCGGTGGGACTGCACGAGGAGATTTAGCTGTTCTGGTCCATGCACCAGCATCAGTCACCAGGCTTCTCAGGCACTGGAAAACCGGCTGACTTGGCTGAAAGCAAATCCCGCCGGTGCACTTTCACGTTCAGAATAACGCTGTTGATGCTGTCATAAGCATCCGGTGTTTCCAGAGGACTGGCTGACAACAAGGGCAAATCGGCGCGCAACAGGACTTTCGTATCGGCGAGTAAAAACAGACAACAGATTACCAATGGCTTTCTGGTCTTCGCCTTCGACACTCATTCTACCAGATATCTTGAGAAAGAGATCTCGTTGCTGCCTTGTCTGCCGATTCAGCGCCAAACCATGACCATAATGGTAAAGCGCCGGGTGCAGAGGCGCCTTAGAAAACAGCCAAGGACCGCACTTCTTAGGTTCCTAATCAGGCGGCCTGATCCATTTTTCTATCCGGGCTGTTACAACATCGTCTTTATTAAGCCATTTCAGCGCTTCTGCCTTGGCTTCAAACAGTTTAAAGGTTGGATCATTATCCAGATCAGACTCCCAAAGCGCTGTGTAAAGCTTAATAATTCCATGATTGATTACTGATTCCACCACAAAGGCTGAACGAAAGGAAAGCTGCGATCTTTTCTCACCGTTAATCACGTTTTCAGAGACACTGTCCTTAACAACCATCAGATTTTTAAAATCGATCTGCGACAAATCTGCATCAACATCAAGATAGTGGAAACGGTCCATCTTATCGACTGAGGCGCTTCGGATCCGCATATCTGAAATCACAGCCAGAATGTTCTCCGGAGTGACGACACCTCTATAGACAAGAACTATCAGAGCATCATTCTCGTCAAAATGAACGTTGACCGGCAATCTCTCGATCCTCAATGACAGGGGGAGAACAGTCTTATCACAGATTTTAGCATCAGGGTTCTCTGGAAGCCATTTTCATGATCAGTGGCCCAGGGTTGGTTACAGACAGACCTTGCCATAGGCTTGTCGGACTGCTTTGCGATTCCTGCTGCATGAGCTTTGAGTGGCTAACTATGTTTGGCAAAGTGAACAGATTCCCGAAAAGAAAAAGGGCCACCCGAAGGCAGCCCTTTTCCGTAATCGGCAGTCTGAAAGCTGAAGAATCAGCGCTTCGAGAACTGGAAGCTCCGGCGGGCTTTCGCACGGCCGTACTTCTTGCGTTCAACAACGCGGGAGTCACGGGTCAGGAACCCGGCTGACTTCAGTGCGCCGCGCAGACCTGGCTCGTAGTACGTCAGCGCCTTGGAAATACCGTGGCGGACAGCACCGGCCTGGCCGGACAGACCACCACCGGTGCAGGTGCAGACCACATCGAACTGACCGGCACGGTCCGCGACCGTGAACGGCTGGTTGATGATCATCCGCAGCACCGGGCGTGCGAAGTAAACTTCGATATCGCGACCGTTGACGGTGATCTTGCCGGTACCCGGCTTGACCCATACACGGGCAATAGCGTTTTTCCGCTTGCCGGTTGCGTAGGAACGACCCTGCGCATCAATGACCGGTTCACGCGGCGCTGCAACTTCTGCTGCTTCGATACCGGTTGCGGCACCGAGATCGGACAGATCGTTGAGTGTCTGGTTTTCTTCAGCCATATCAACCGACCCTTACATTCTTGCGATTCATTGAGGCAACATCCAGAACCTCGGGGCTCTGTCCGTCGTGCGGATGTTCGGCACCGGCATAGACGCGCAGATTTTTCATCTGCTGGCGACCCAGCGGATTGCGGGTAATCATCCGCTCTACCGCCTTCTGCACGACACGCTCCGGGAACTTTCCGTCGAGGATCTGTTCCGCCGTGCGCTGCTTGATGCCGCCCGGATAGCCGGTATGCCAGTAATAGGTCTTGTCAGCCCGCTTGTTGCCTGTGAGGGCAATCTTGCCGGCATTGATGATAATGACGTTGTCGCCGTCATCCATATGCGGGGTATAGGTCGGCTTGTTTTTGCCACGCAAGATCGTTGCGACAATGCTGGCAAGCCGGCCAAGAACGAGGCCTTCGGCGTCGATCAGAACCCACTTCTTCTGGATGTCAGACGGCTTGGCGGTGTAAGTCTTCATGTCCGCGCCCGTTCTCTCTTCCTGGGTGATTTGGAGCGCGGGTTCTAAGTCCCGTTCGATGTGAAGTCAACGAAAAAACGGCATAAAAACCAAACCACTGTATATATGGTATTATAATACCACCTATTCAGACCCTGCAGAAACCCTGACGATTATCGGGGTTTGCACCTCCGGAGAAGATGACCATGAACGATCCTCGTCCGACCGCCGTCATAACCGGTGCTTCAGGTGCCCTCGGCAGCAACCTGACCAGCCGTCTGCGCGATAGTGGCTGGCGGGTTATCGCAGCAGATATTGCCAGCGTCCGGACAGACAGCAATCCCGACATCACCGGCCTGGATGTGGCCGATGCAGATGCGGTGGAGCATCTGGCGGAAACGGCTGCCGCAGCCGGCAACTTTCGTCTCTGGGTCAATGCGGCGGGTATCTTCCATGTCGGGCCGGTGGCGGAGGCGACCGTCGATGACTGGCACAGGATCATCGCCGTCAACCTGACGGGTACCTTCAACGGTTGCCGCGCCGCCCTGCCCCGGCTGGAAGTGGGCGGGCGCATCATCAATGTCAGCTCCATCGCCGGACAGTCCGGCGTCACCGGCATTCATCCCGCCTATGGTGCGTCAAAGGCCGGGGTTCAGTCACTGACCGCCGTCTATGGCAAGGAGGGGGCGAAACGCGGTATTACCTGCGTTGCCGTTGCCCCCGGCGTGCTGGAAAGCAGCATGGGAAATCAGTTTTCCGCCGACCAGCAGCGCAAGCTCGAAGCCGCCACGGCCTTCCGGCGCTTTGGCCGGGTTGAGGAAATCACCGAGGCCATCCTGTTTCTGGCTGACACCGCACGCTCCGGATGGATCAACGGCACCACCATCCCCGTCAACGGCGGCGCCTGGACGCCCTATTGAACGGGGCGGAGTGTGGGGCGTCGAGAAGCTGGTTTTTTTTGACACAGATGAACACAGATAGACACGGATGTGCTCAGGTTACCCGGGACAGCCGGCTGCTCTCTGGTTCTTCTGCGCCCTGCGGGCGCGATTCTAAATTCACCGAACTGGTTCACCCTCTGATATCCGCACAGTCTCCATACCCTGCTCTGTCCCATCTGTGTCTATCTGTGTTCATCTGTGTCACAAAACACCCGTCTCACCCCGCCGAGATCGCGTAGGTTCCGGTGATATGACAGACCGGCTCGTCATCACCGATGGAATAGGTTGTCACCTCGCCTACCGCCAGCCGTCGTCCGATCTTCAGCAGCTTGCCGTGGAACATCAGATCGTCGGGCTTTGGCCGCCGCAGGAAGTTTGCCGTCAGGTTGGTGGTCACCGACTGCATCGCATCAGGCCGCCGGGTCAGGACCAGCGCATAAAGCGTATAGTCCGCGACCCCCATCAGGACAGGGCCGGAAATGGTGCCGCCATGGCGGATCATGTCGGCCCGGAACGGCAGCCGTACCGTTACCTCGCCTGACCCTACTGATTCGACCTTCAGGCCAAGCTGCCCGACATAGGGCACCTCTTCACGGGCTATGCGTTCCAGATCAGCAGCGTCATACATGGGCGTTTCCTGAAGCTTGTCGATAAATCTGCATTCGATGGTTTGACTAGGCGACCACATCCCCCACATGCTTGGCAACAAACAATGGAGAAACATCGATGTACGATCTCTACACATGGGCAACGCCCAACGGCTTCAAAGTGTCTATCCTGCTGGAAGAACTGGGGCAGGCCTACAACGTCATTCCCGTCGATATCGGCAAGGGTGACCAGTTCAAGCCGGACTATCTGAAGATCAACCCGAACAACAAGATGCCGACACTGGTCGATCCGGACGGGCCGGGCGGCAAGCCCTATTCCGTGTTCGAGAGCGGCGCAATCCTGATGTATCTCGCCGAAAAACACGGCAAGTTTCTGCCGACTGAAACAGGGGCAAAATATCGCGTGATCCAGTGGCTGATGTTCCAGATGGGCGGCCTTGGCCCGATGCTGGGTCAGGCGCATCATTTTCTGCAATACGCCCCGGAAAAGATCGAATATGCGATGAACCGCTATGCCAATGAAGCCAACCGGATCTATGGCGTGGTCGAGCGCCGTCTGAACGAGAGCGCCTATCTGGCCGGTGACGAGTACAGTATCGCCGACATGGCCGTTGTTCCCTGGATTCGCCGCCCGGAACGCCAGAACGTCAATATCGACGACTATCCGGCAACCAAAGCGTGGCGCGACGCGATCCTTGCCCGCCCTGCGGTCGTCAAAGGCTGTGGTGTACTGGTGGCGGAACGCGCTGAAGCATTCGATGACGAAGCAAAGAAAAACCTGTTCGGCTCGGGGCAGTACCAGAAGCGCTGACCGCTCGATCTGTCAGGCCTGAATTCTGCCGCCATCCCGGACCGGTTTCCGGGTGGCGGCAGAAGCTTCCCGAATCCGGACCTTCCGGATATTGCGCAAATGTATCTGCTGAAATACAGTCCCGGGCCAACCGGATCGGCAGAACATCATGTCAGAATCACTTACATCATCAGAAATTCCCTCGCTCAGCCGTGACCGCCGGATCATCGGGCTGATCGGTTCCGGGCATTTTTTCAGCCATTTTTACCTGCTGGTTCTGCCGCCGCTGTTCGTGTTTCTGGTTCCGGCCTTTGACCTCACCTACACCCAGGCTGCGACGCTGATCAGCGCCATGGCATTCACGTCAGCTGCGATACAGGCACCGGTCGGGGCGATTGTTGACCGCTATGGTGCGTTCTGGCCGCTGGTCATTGGCGTCACGGTCCAGTCCGGCAGCATGCTGCTGATGGGATTTGCTCCCTCCTATGTCATGCTGCTGATCCTCGCGGCGACGGCCGGGCTGGGAAACAGCGTCTATCATCCTGCCGATTATGCCATCATGTCGAGCCGTCTGAATCCGGAACGGATGGGGCGGGCATTCAGTATTCATACCTTCTCCGGCCATATCGGCTGGGCCGTTGCCCCGACCGCGGCCGCCCTGCTGTCCGCCGCTGTTGGCTGGCGCATGACGCTGGTGATGTTCGGTGTCTGCGGTCTGGTGGTCGCCGGAACCATGCTGATCAATCGTGATCTGCTGGGCTCTGGTGACACAACCGGTAAAGATGCACCGGCACAGTCAACCGGTGACACCCTGAAACTGATGCTGTCGCGGCCAATCCTCTTCTGCTTCCTGTTTTTCGTCGTCATTGCCATGGCCGGCGTCGGCTTCTTCTCCTTCTTCATCGCCGCTGCCGAACAGCATCTGTCGATCAATCTGGAGACCGCGTCACTGGCCCTGACTGCCTATTTCACCGCCAGCGCCATCGGCATCCTGGCAGGCGGACAGATTGCAGATCGCACCAGCCGGCATGGTCTTGTCGCCTGCGCCGGGTTCATGACGACGGCGCTGCTGCTGGTCGGGATTGCTGAAATCCGGCCTGACGGCATGCTGCTGTTTGCCATGATGATCCTCGCCGGGTTCAGCAACGGGCTGGTTCCGCCATCCCGCGACATGATTGTCCGTGCCGCAACCCCCGCCGGATCAACCGGCAAGGTGTTCGGTTTTGTCTCGGTCGGTCTGGATGTGGGCAGCGTCATGACACCGATCCTGTTCGGATGGATCATGGATGGCGGCGAGCCGAGAATGGTCTTCTGGGCGACCGCCGGCATGTTCCTGCTGGCAACCACCACGGTTGTGCTGGGCCGCCCGAAAAGCGTTACCGGCTAAAATTCCTGCCGGGTCGGCTTCCGTAAAAAAAATGGCGCAGCAAATTTCAGAACCTGCTGCGCCATGGCCTGTTGTACTGACTTACTTCGCGTCTGCAGCGACCTGCATTTTCACAATAGCTGTCGGGCTGTAGACAAAACCGTTGGCATTGCCGTCGCCCTTCTGGATCCGGTCGACATGCTCCATGCCGTCGATCACCTTGCCCCAGACCGTGTATTTGTTGTTCAGGTGATTGGCACGTTTGAAGACGATAAAGAACTGGCTGTCGGCGCTGTTGATGCTGGATGAACGCGCCATAGAGACCGTGCCACGCACATGCGGCTCGAAGGAGAATTCAGCCGGCAGTTTCTGTCCGGAACCACCGGTTCCATCTCCTTTCGGATCGCCGGTCTGCGCCATGAAGCCCTCAATTACGCGATGGAAAACCAGGCCGTCGTAAAATCCCTTGCGGGTCAGTTCCTTGATACGGGCTACATGCTGCGGTGCCAGATCCGGCCGCATCTGGATCACCACCCGACCGGTGGGAAGATCCATATAAAGCGTGTTTTCCGAATCCGGAGACTGGGCCTGCGCCGAACCGGCAAAAAGACAGACAGCAGCAAGGGCGAGGAGAAAGCGGCGGGTAATAGTCATGATCAGCTCAGTTTTCCTTCATAGGCGTTTTCGAGGATGGTCGCATAACCGGCAACCGTCATTTCAACCGGATTTCCACCGTTCGACGGGTCAGCCAGCGCCATCTTGGCGATATCGTTGATACGCTCCGGCTCAACGCCGAGCGCCTTGATGTCATGCGGCATCCCAAAGGTCTGCCGCAGGTCCAGAACCCAGTCCATCACAGACGCCGCGTTATTGCCGAGCCCGAGATAGCTGGCCAGCCGGCACATGCGGTCATCAATCACCGGCAGGTTCCAGGCCATCACATAGGGATGGAATACGGCGTTCGTAAGACCATGATGCGTATCGTACAGCGCACCGACCGGATGGCTGAGCGCGTGAATACCGCCAAGCCCTTTCTGGAAGGCCGTCGACCCCATACTGGCCGCGGCCAGCATGCTGGCCCGCGCTTCAATATCTGTCCCGTCGGCTACTGCCTTCGGCAGCCAGTCCCGGACCAGTCGCATCCCCTCCAGCGCAATGCCGTCTGCCATCGGGTGGAATCCGGGGGCGCAATAGGCTTCAAAACAATGGGCCAACGCATCCATGCCTGTCGCTGCCGTAATATGCGGCGGCAATCCGACCGTCAGTTCCGGGTCGGAAATCACCACGGACGGCAGCATTTTTGGATGAAAGATGATCCGCTTCAGATGCGCTTCCTCATCCAGAATTACCGACGCACGCCCTGTCTCCGAGCCTGTTCCGGCCGTGGTCGGCACGGCAATGATCGGCGCGACGCCATCCGGATCAACCCGTTTCCAGTTGTCACCTATATCTTCAAATTCCCACATCGTCGCGGTCTGGCCCGACATCAGCGCGACCGCCTTGCCTGCATCCAGACCACTGCCGCCGCCCCAGGCGATGACCCCGTCATGCCCGCCATCGCGATAAGCTGCCAGCCCGTCCTCGACATTCTGTCCCGTCGGGTTTGGCTTGATTGCCGAGAACAAGCCTGTCGGCACCCCGGCCTGGGCATTCGCCGCGATCGCATTGGTGATCATCGGCAGCGCGGCAATTCCGGGGTCCGTGACAATAAGTGGCCGCCGGATACCAAGTGATCCGCAAACCTTTGCAAGTTCGGCAATCCGCCCGGCACCAAAGCGCACGGTGGTCGGATAATTCCAGTTCCCGCTGAGGGTAGACATCGACTGTTATCTCCGCTCGGCAAAGGCCATAGCAGCCCCCGCCATAATGAAAAAAGCTCCGAAGCCGCGATTGCGCCACCGGCGCGAGGCCGGACTGCCGAACAGTCCGGAAAGCCGCCCCCCAATCACGGAATAGACCCCGTAAACCACCAGCGTCATCACAATGGCAGTAAGCCCGAGCCAGAGGAACTGCCCGGCTGCCGAGGCGTCAGAATCAATAAAGGGGGGAAGCAGTAAAGCGTACAGAATGAAGGCCTTCGGGTTTGTCAGCGCAATCATGAAGGCCTGAAGATAGATCCGCCGCATCCGCCGGGGCACTGAGAGTCCGTCCACACGGTCGGTGACAGGCGCCCGCCACTGGGAAATACCGAGCCAGACCAGATAGGCGACACCAATCCATTTGATGGCCTCAAACAAGCTCGCTGATGCCAGCATCAGGGCACCGAGGCCACTGGCCGTTGCCGTCAGCAGAATGGTAACAGCCGACACAACACCAAGCGCCGCCACCATGCCGGCCCCTGCCCCCAGCCGGGCGCCGGTAGCGATACAAAACGCAGCATTCGGGCCGGGTGACAGCAGGATGAACAGCCAGACACCGGCAAAAGCGACCCAGACATCGAATGACATGGTACCCGCGGGAATGTTCGAGACTATCGCTGTGTAACGTCTGCGCCGGTGACTCGCAATCACCCCTGCGCTGTCAGGTCAGGTAAAATCAGCCAAGAAGTTGTTTGAATCGTTGCCAAGCAGCGACAGGTTCTGCAAAGCAATAGTGGCTTTGACGCTGAGAGACCTCTGAAAGGCGGCTTTTTCTGTCAGATCCCGCTCGATCAGGGTGAATTCTTCGGCCTTCAGATCATCCGCCTGGGTGCCAATCCGGTCAAACTGCTGATCGACCAGCGCTTTCTGGGATTCAAGCAGCGCCATATTCGTCCGAAGCTTCTGGCGTGCAGCATTAATATCGGCGGTTGCCCGACTGCGCCCGTCCGCCGTGGCAAAATTCTCATAGAGATGCTGGTTCATGACGCCGAGGCCACCCCGGGTCACCGTCCCGGTATGCTGCACCCCGTCAACGGTGAAGGTTGCCGTATCGGTGGCATCATCAAAGCTGTCGAGCGTAAAGCCGCTCAGCCCGACTTCATCACCTGCGGACTCTTTCGGATAGCTGGTAAAAGGCTGGATCGAATTCGCCGTGCGATTGACCAGCCATTTGTGGCCGTTTTCATCAGTAATGAAATCATCAGTGCCGAGATAGACCCCCTGCAGGGTCAGGGAACGACCGGATTCGCTGACCTTGAGCGACGTGCTATTGGTCGCAAAGTTTTCGCGGAAATTCGCCCGTCCGTTGTTACCAATGAGGTTGGTTTCACCAAAACCGGCCTTGTCGGTCAGTTTGTTCAGCTTCTTGATCGCCTCGTTATGCAGATAGGAATAATAGTCGCTGTCGTCCGGATTGGCCTCGGCCTTCTCCAGATAGGTCTTCATGTCGAACAGAATGCCATCGATTTCCTGGAACTTCTCGGTCGAGGCCTCGATCGCCTTCTGCCCGGTCGCAATGCCGAACTTCAGGTCGTTCAGCTTGGCTGAGCGTTCGTTAAGCAGGTTGATTTTGGTTGTGAAGGGGCTCGAATAATTATCGAGATCTTTCTGAAGCTGCTGTACGATCCGGTCCTGCGCCAGAGCCGAAATACGCTGATTTGCGCCAGCCGTATTGGCACCCAGCATCGCCGAGTTCAGCAGCTGTCTGTTCAGCGGGTTGCCTACAAACTCAACCATCAGCGCCTTCTGCACATCTCTGCGTCATGAAAATACATGACATCACCTCCAGTCTTTCTGACCAAAGGGTTAAGAATTAATAACCCGAGCCTGTGGAAAACTCAATCAATTGCTTCAGGTCGTGATCAGTTGATGTCGATATTCTGATTCTTGACCGACGTTCCGACACTGCGGACGATCGGCGGAATCAGGCGACGGATCAGCCCGTCCCGGTCAATTCCCTCAATATCACCGAGCGCCTCAGCTTCCCAGATACGCTCGCCTGAGCTGCGGGCCCGGATGCGGGCACCGACACGAACCTGATTGGGGTTCTGGCGTTCTTCACCTGCCGAGCCGGGATCACCATTCAGCAACCCCCCGCCCTGTGACGAGTACAGATTGAGCTGTACCCGGGCGTCGTCCTGCCCGGCCGTACCCTTTGTGCCGCCAAACTGGAGAATCTTCCGGCTTGGCCCGCCAGCAGGCCCACCCAGATAGTCTTCCGTCCAGAAATACAGCACAGAAGCCGCGTTTTCCGTCACCTGAAAACCGCTGCGCTCCAGCTGCGCGACAAATTCGCGTTCATATTGCAGATTTTCTGCTGAATCATCGAGTGGCTCAACTGAAACCACCCGTGTTGCCCCCGCTTCGCCATAAAGCGTGGCATTCAAACGGGCATCAGCGAAAGCCGCACTGGCAAAGGCCAGCGCAGAAATCGCGGCCAACAGGGGCGTAAAGCGCGGTATCGTCAACATTCAGGCTCTCCGAATAACTGGTGTGACCATGCTGTCAGCCCGCATTCAAGTCAAGTTCGCAGGCGGAAATCAGCATGTTTCTGACGCCGGTGTTCCGCCCCTGTCGCACCCGTTGCCGCCCGCAGGTTATCTGCGACATCCGACAACATAGCGCGCCAGTCTCCCGGCGTCTGCTGCCGGTGCAGTTTGAGTGACGGATAATGCGGACTGCCCGACATACCGGCAAACCAGTGCCAGAGCGCACCATTACACAACAAAAGATCTGTCGGAACACCAAGAGCGCCGGCAAAATGCGCTGTGGCATTGGAAATTGTCACGACGTGATCCATTGCCGCGACCTGTGCCGCAAAGGCATCAAGATCATGATTGCTGTCGATATCAGGATCATGCAACAGGCGGATCCCGGTTTTCTGCTCGACAGCTGAACGTTCTGTCGCGGTATCCCCGTATTGCAGATCGACAAACCGGACACCGGGCGTTGTCAGCACGTCCTCCCACAGATCCAGCGCCGCCGATTTCCGGCCGGCGATGGTCGAGGCCCCGCTGCGCCATGAGATCCCCACTATCAACGCGGTGTCATCCTTCCGGTATTTCCGGCGCAACCGTTCCACCAGCCCTGTATCCGGCACCAGTCCCGGCGGGAGCTGGCCAAATTCACGGGCCGACCTGACCCCGAGCAGATATGGCAGCGAGCCTATCGGAGTCTGAAAATCAAACACTTGCCCCTGCAGCCCGGCATCGGGCGGATCGAGTGCCGAATATATGCTGATTTCCGGCCAGCTGCGCCGCATCAGCGGGGCCAGCCGGGCTTCACATTCCAGCGTCACCCCGGCGCCCGCATTAATCAGAGCCTGAAGGCCGCCGGAAAACAGGATTTCATCGCCCAGCCCCTGTTCGCCCCAGACAAGAATTCGCTTCCCCCGGACGCCCGGAAGATCACCAGACCAGGGATCAGCCCTGAAAGGCCGCAGACGCCATCCGGGAAGCAGCCATCGGCTTTCATAATATTTCAGACCTTCATCAAGAAGGCCGGCCCGCAGCAGAAACAGCGCCAGGTTATAGGCTGCACCGGCATGGTCCGGATTCATCGCAACTGCCGAGCGATAGGCCTCCTCTGCCTCCGAAAACTGCCCGAGATCGGTCAGGCAATTACCCAGTGACCCCAGTAACTCCGCATCTGCCGGAGCCTGCCGCAGCGCCTGACGAAGCTGTTGTACCGCATCTTCTGCCCGGTTCATCTGGCGCAGTGACGAGGCATAGTTGCCACGGATCGAGATATCGTCCGGTGCCAGGGAAACGGCGGTCTCAAAACTGTCGAAGGCATCTGTCGCACGACCGGCGCGAAACAGGGCCTGTGCCAGATTGGAACGATATCCGGGGTTCCGGTCGTCGAGACGGACAGCCCGTACAAAACTCAGGGCCGCCCGTTCAGCGTCACCGCGCGCCAGCCAGATCCCGCCGCGAAGGCTGTGCGAGGAGGCATGACCGGACGCCTGCCGCAGAACTTCAAGAACAGCTGTTTCAGCTGCATCAAAGCGGCCGGCTTCATAAAGACGGACCGCCTCCCGGAAACATCGTTCCAGAGCAGCGGTCCGGTTCTCGTCAGCCGACGGCATTGCAGCCGTCGGGCTGGCTGGTGCTGCGCTGGATCAAGCAGCCAGCCTTTCTTTCAGGAGATTGAGGAATTTTTCGCATTTCTCGATCTGGTCAAGTCTGATGAATTCGTTCGGCTTGTGCGCCTGATCAATGCTGCCCGGTCCGCAGATGATCGTCGGCACATCGGCCTGCTGGAACAGTCCCGCCTCGGTACCGAACGCCACTTTCGAGGTGCTGTTCGCCCCCGTCAGCTGTTTCACGAAGGTCGTCAGTTCGTGATCGTCGCTCATGTTGAGACCCGGCATCTGGCTGATGATATCAAACCGGATATCAGCATCCGGATTGACCTTGCGCATTTCCGGCAGCAGTTCCGTATCGACGAAGTTCGTTACCCGGGCGAACAGTTCATACGGCTCATCCTCCGGCAGGTGACGGAACTCGAAATCGAAATAGCAGTCTTTCGGAACGATGTTCAGGGCTGTGCCACCATGCATCAGGCCCGTGTGAACTGTCGTATGAGCCACGTCATACTTTTCGTCAAACGGTCCGCTTACCGCAATTTCCCGCCCCATCCGGCGCAGGAAAGAGACGATCTCGGCCGCATATTCCACCGCATTCACACCAAGTGGTGCCAGCGACGAATGGCATTCAAAGCCATGCACATGACAGCGATGGCTGAGCTTCCCCTTGTGCGCGGTGATCACTTTCATCTCTGTCGGCTCACCGACAATGCAGCCGCGCGGGCGCACCGGCATCTTGTCAAACTGCGCAATCAGCCGCCGCACACCGATGCAGCCGACCTCTTCGTCATAGGAAAAGGCAAAATGGATCGGTGTCTTAAGGTCAGCTTCGACAAAATCCTTCGTCATTGTCAGGGCGACGGAGACGAAGCTCTTCATGTCACTGGTGCCACGGCCCCACAGACAACCGTCTTTCTCGACGATACTGAACGGGTCGGTATCCCAGGCCTGGCCGTCAACCGGAACAACATCCGTATGACCCGACAGGCAGATACCCGGCTTGTCAGCCGGACCGATCGTTGCAAAGAGGTTTGCCTTGGCACCCGTTTCATCATGCACCAGCGTCGACTGGACCCCATGATCTTCGAGGTACTGCTGAACGTAGCCGATAAGGTCGAGATTGGAATTTCTGCTGGTCGTATCAAAGCTGCACAGCTTCTTGATCATCTCGATTGAACGCGGGTTGGCCGACACGGAGGGCTCCAGTTGATGCTGTTTACGAACGAGCGGGGCATCGCAGAAATGGTTTTGCACTACGGCGCGATGCCTGACTAAGATTGCGACCCTTCGGAGAACAGTCAACATGTCCAAATCGAAAAACCCCCGTGTCGCCATCTGCGGCATGATGCTGGAAAGCAATTCATTCGCCCCGGTCACCACGGAAGCCGACTTCCGGGAACGCGGTTACTTCCTCGGCGAGGACATCATGACCGAAGCCCGGGCCGAGACATCGGTAATCGCGCGCGAGGTGCCAGCCTTTGTCGCCGCGATGGATGCCACCGGCCCCTGGCAACCGGTACCGCTGCTCTTTACAGCCTCGCAGCCTGCCGGTCCCTGCGATCACGCCTTCTTCGAGGATTGCATGACCGGTATCGAGAACCGCTTGCGGGAAGCCGGGAATGTCGACGCTGTATTCGTTGCCAATCACGGTGCGATGACCACAACCGGCACACCGGACCCGGACGGCGAGATGATCGCCCGCATTCGCGCGATGGTCGGCCCGGACACACCGGTTGTTGTCACCCATGACCTGCATGCAAATGTCTCCGAACGTCTGGTCGAGAATGCGACGCTGCTGATCGGCTATCTGACGAATCCGCATGTCGACATGCCCCAGCGTGCAGAGGAAGCGGCCTTTTCCCTGCGGACCATTCTGGCCGGGGCAAAACCGAAAACTGCCTTTATCCGCCTGCCGCTGACGCCGCCCAGCGTCACACTGCTGACCGCTGCCGGGCCCTATGCCGACATGATTACTTACGGCCAGCGACGGCAGCAGGAGATGGGCGGCGAGATTCTGAACGTCACCCTGCTTGGCGGATTCGTCTATTCGGACACGCCGAAAAACGGCGTCGCCATCGTTGTCACCGGCAGAAACAGTCTGGAGCCGGCACAAAAGCTTGCGCTGGAAATCGCGGAACGGGGATGGTCCGACCGCGAACGGTTCCGTCGGGAACTGACTTCAATCGAGGATGCGGTTGCCGGCGCCACCGCCCGCAATGCCGACCCGTCCCTGCCGCCACAGATCTATTCCGATGCCGGCGACAATCCCGGTGGTGGTGGACGCGGCAACACGACATGGCTGCTGAAGGCGCTGATTGATGCCGGTGCCGGGGATGTGCTTTACGGATCCGTGGTCGATCCGGCGCTGGCTGCGGAATGCCACCGGCGGGGCACAGGAGCAATCTTCACGGCTCATTTCAATTCCGAAACCGAAAGCGAGTTCTCGAAGCCGTTTTCCGCAGAAGCGGAAATCATCGGCATTACCGACGGCCGCTTCGTCGGCAAGCTCGGTATTTTCTCCGGGCGGCTGCTCAACTGCGGGCCGTCTGCGGCACTCCGGATAGGCGGGGTGACGGTCGTCATCATGACATGGCGTCAACAGACTGCCGACGCCATGTTCTTTGAACAGTTCGGCCTGAATGTTGCCGATGCCCGGACCGTCTGCGTGAAATCGCGAGGCCATTTCCGGGCAGGCTTCATGCCCTGGTTCAAACCGGAGCAGGTTGTCGAGGTAGACACCGCCGGACTGACCTCGCCGGTGCTGGAGCGGTTCGATTTCAAAGGCCTGCCGCGTCCAAGCTTTCCTCTCGACCCGTCGGCAGAATGGACGCCGCCTGACTGGTAGCCGGGCCACCTGCCGACAGCCGCCGCGCCGCCGTCTCGAACACCATCCTGATCCAGGCCAGTGCCGGATCGGATGACCGGTCGTTCATCCAGTAGCTGAATATCGGCCGTTCCGGCCCCCTGAACGGCAGGGGTGATGTCCTGAGTTCCGGGCGCTGCCGTGCAGCGGCCCGTGCAATGCTGGTCGGGATGGAGCAGATCAGGTCACAGGCAACCACCGCCTCGATCGTCGCATAGATATGCGGCGTCCACAGAACCACACGCCGGGACAGCCCCAGCGACAGAAGAATTTCATCGATATAGGTACTGGTTGCACCGAAGGTCGAGGTCGCCACGTGATCGACAGCAACATATTGTTGCAGGGTAATCGGGTCACCCAGCAGCGGATGATTCCGGGATGCCAGAACAATGCTCGGCTCACTGTAGAGTTCTGAATTCCGGATATGATCGCTATGCCGGAGCCAGGGAAGAACGACCAGATCAATCCGGTTATCAACGAATGTCTGCGGCGTCAGCGTGAAATGTTCCCGGTTCGGTGCCTGCCAGCTCGGCAGATTGATGGCCTGCAGCGTGATACCGGGTGCCGATTTCCGCAGGATCTGCATGATTGTCGGCATCAGATAAACCGAGACGAATTCGTTGGTACCAATCCGCAGGATCCGGTCCGCGGTCGACGGATTGAAATTGTGAACGCCGGAAATCGCCTCTCCGATCAGGTCCAGCGCCCGGTTGATCGGGACGATCAGCTCGTCAGCCCTAACCGTTGGCCGCATTGATCCCTTTACCCGTTCAAACAGGATATCGCCAAAATGTGATCTGAGCCGTCGGAGCGCCTGGCTCATTGCCGGCTGGGTCAGGCCAATCCCGTCGCCTGCGCGGGTAAGCTGGCGTTCGCGGTGAATTGCACTGAACACTTTCAGCAGATTGAGATCGAGATTGAGAACATTATCCGTAAGCATGTTGCCTATCTTAATTATTCATTTGCCTGATGAAAGGGATTCACGACAAAGTATCGTCGGAGGCAGATAACGAGACTGCGGAGGATACCGCTGCTTGTCGTCGCAAGATGTTTTCGGCAAGATCGTTAGAACAGGGTCCGTGTCGGGCGCTGTACCTCGTTCACAGGGAATTCAACAGGGAGACCTTAATATGAAGCTCATGAAGCCGATTATCGGCTTGGCGGTTGCAATGTCGTTTGGCGTTGCAGCCCAGGCAAATGCGCAGGAACTGCGTGTCGGACTCAGTGCTGAGCCGTCGTCAGTTGACCCGCATTACCATAACCTCGGCCCGAACAATGCCATGGCGAAGAATATCTTCGGCCGGCTGATGACCCAGGATGAATCCCAGCGGCTGAAGCCGGATCTGGCGGTCTCCTGGAAGCCGATCGACGATCTGACATGGGAGTTCAAGCTGCGTCAGGGCGTCACCTTCCATGACGGCTCGCCGTTCACGGCTGATGATGTCATCTTCACGATGGAACGCGCGCCCAACGTGCCGAACAGCCCGTCAAGCTATTCGACCTACATCAAGGGCAAGACCTTCAAGAAGATCGATGATTTCACGGTTCATGCATCGACAGAAGAGCCCTATCCACTGATGCCGGCTGATATTTCGACAGTTGCGATTCTGTCAAAGAAAGCCGCTGAAGGTGCCTCAACCGCAGATTTTGATTCGGGCAAGGCCGCCATTGGCACCGGTCCGTTCAAGATGGTTGAATTCGTCAAGGGCGAGAAACTGATCCTTGAGCGTTTTGAAGGTTACTGGGGCGAAAAGCCGGAATGGAAAACCGTCACGGTGAAGCCGATCAAGTCCGATCCGTCCCGTGTTGCGGCCCTGCTGGCCGGCGATGTCGATTTCATTGATGATGTCCCGACCACAGATGTGGCCAACCTGATTGCTGATCCGAATGTCGCGGTCAGCAAGAAAGTGTCGAACCGCGTGATTTATCTGCACATGGACCAGTTCCGTGAAGAGACACCGGATGCAACTGGCAATAACGGCGAGAAGATCAAGAACCCGCTGCTCGACGTTCGCGTCCGCAAGGCGATCTCCAAGGCAATCAACCGTGACGCCATCGTTGCCCGCGTCATGGAAGGTGTTGCCATTCCGGCCGGCCAGCTGCTGCCGGACGGCTTCTTCGGCCGCAGTGAGAACCTGTCCCCGGAGCCCTATGATCCGGAAGGTGCCAAAAAGCTTCTGGCCGAAGCCGGTTATCCGGACGGTTTCAAGCTGAAGATCCATGGTCCGAATGATCGTTACATCAACGATGCAAAGATCCTGGAAGCAGTTGGTCAGATGATCACCCGCATCGGTATCAAGGCAGAAGTGATCACCATGCCGCGTTCCGTGTTCTTTGGCCGTGCCTCCAGTGGTGGCCCGGACAAGACCCCGGAATTCAGCCTGATCCTGGTTGGCTGGGGCTCCGGCACCGGTGAAGCCTCTTCGCCGCTGAAGTCGCTGCTGGCAACCTATGACAAGGACGCCGGTATGGGGGCTGCAAACCGTGGCCGTCATTCAAACCCGAATATGGATGAAGTGCTGAAGCAGGCACTGGCAACGGTTGACGACGGTGAGCGTGAGAAGCTTCTTGCCAAGGCAACCGAACTCGCCATCGACGAAAGCCTGGGCATCATTCCCCTGCATTATCAGGAGAGTGTCTGGGCGACCCGCAAGGGCCTGACCTATGCCGGACGTTCCGACGAGCACACAGTGTTCTATACGGTGCGTACCGCGAAGTAAGACCAAGTGATGCCGGGTGCCGTCTCAGGCGACACCCGGCATTTTTTTCAGGGCCTGACATCGGGGAGGCATAGATGTCGGTTTTTATTATCAGACGATTAATGCAGAGTTTGCTGGTCGTCGTGATTATGTCATTTCTTGTATTTATGGCGATTTACCAGATCGGTGATCCGACCGATCTGCTGGTTTCCCCCGACGCTCCGCAGGAGGAGATCGAACGGGTGAAGCGAGACTTTGGCGTCGACCTTCCGTTTCACGAACAATATTTCAAGTTCGTCGGGAAGGCGCTTCAGGGAGATCTGGGCAACTCGTTTGTGATGAACGATCCGGCGCTCCAGCTTATCCTCCAGAAGATGCCGGCAACCCTTGAACTGGCCTTCAGCGCCCTGTTCCTGTCGATTGTTCTGGGGATCCCGCTCGGCGTCTATGCCGGGCTGCGTCACGGAACCTTCTCCTCCAAACTGATCATGTCGGGCTCGATTCTGGGATTCAGCCTCCCCACCTTCTGGGTTGGTCTGATGATGATCATGATCTTTGCCGTCTATCTCGGCTGGCTGCCGTCTACCGGGCGTGGCGAGACAGTTGAAGTGCTGGGCATTGAAGTCAGCTTCCTGACCTGGGACGGGCTGACACATCTGTTCATGCCGGCCCTGAACCTGGCCCTGCTGAAGATATCGCTGGTTATCCGGCTGGCGCGGGCCGGTGTGCGTGAAACGATCCATATGGATTACATCAAGTTCGCACGGGCAAAGGGCCTCGCCTACCGGCGGGTTATCCTGCTGCATCTGATGAAGAACATCATGATTCCGATCGTCACGGTCATTGGCCTCGAATTCGGCGGTCTGATTGCCTTCTCGGTCATCACGGAGACCATTTTCGCCTGGCCGGGGATGGGCAAGCTGATCATTGAATCAATCCTGTTGCTCGACCGGCCGATGGTTGTCGCCTATCTGATGATCACGGTAATGATGTTCATCGTCATCAACCTGCTCGTCGATATCCTCTATTCAATCCTGGACCCCCGGGTCCGCCTCCAGGACGTCAAATCATGAAACCGGAAGCGACAGCAGAAGCATCGGCTGGCGGTGGTATTGCACCAGCGCCGGCAGCCGCGAAGGTACAGACCCCGTTTCAGCGTTTTGCCGCTGATTTTCTTGAGAGCAGGATTGCTGTTGTCGGGCTGGTCATCACAACGATCGTTGTCTTCATTGCCATTTTCGCACCGCTGATTGCCCCGACAGATCCGTTCGATCTGGCGAAGGTTGACGTGATGGACAATCTGATTGCACCCGGCGACAAGAACTTTGCCGGGGATTTCACCTACGTCCTGGGCACGGACGGGTCCGGTCGTGACATGCTGAGCGCTATCTTCTACGGGCTCAGAACCAGCATCACAGTCGGCGTTTCCTCGGGCCTGATCGCCCTTGCACTTGGCATGAGTGTCGGACTGGCCGCGGCCTATTTCGGCGGTTTCGTCGATACGCTGATCATGCGGATTGTTGATATTCAGCTGAGCTTTCCGGCCATTCTCATTGCCCTCGTCTTCATGGCCGTGCTTGGCCCGGGTATCGACAAGACGATCATGGCGCTGATTGTGGCGCAATGGGCCTATTACGCCCGAACCGTGCGCGGCAGTGCGCTGGTCGAGCGCCGCAAGGAATATGTCGAGGCGGCAACCTGTCTGGCGCTCAGCCATCGCCGGATCGTGTTCCGGCATCTGCTGCCGAACTGTCTGCCGCCGCTGATCGTGGTGGCAACCGTGCAGACCGCGCATGCCATCAGTCTGGAGGCAACGCTGAGCTTCCTCGGCCTTGGCGTGCCGCAGACCGAACCGTCACTGGGAATGCTGATCCGCAACGGCTTCGATTACATGCACAGCCACAAATACTGGATCACATTCTTTCCCGGTGTTGCCCTGCTGGTCACCATTGTCGGCATCAACCTTGTCGGCGATCAGTTGCGCGACATTCTCAATCCCCGTCTGCAGAAATAAGGACGACCTCTCATGAGCAGCGATCAGCCGACGCTCAGCGTCCGCAATCTACAAACCTATTTCTACACCAAGGCCGGGATCGCCAAGGCCGTTGACGGCGTCAGCTTTGATGTCAAACGGGGCGAGATCATGGGACTGGTCGGTGAATCCGGTTCCGGGAAGTCGGTGACCGGGTTCTCGATCATCGGGCTGGTCGACCAGCCCGGCGAGATCGCCGGCGGTGAAGTTCTCTACAAGGGCCAGAATCTCGTCGGCATGCCGGAAGAGCAGATGCAGAAGCTTCGCGGCAACCGCATCGCCATGATCTTCCAGGATCCGATGATGACCCTTAACCCGGTCCTCCGCATTGATACACAGATGATCGAGACCGTGCTGGCCCATGAAAAGGTCAGCAAGGACGAAGCCCGGCAGCGGGCCCGTGATGCGCTGGGCCAGGTTGGCATTCCGGCACCGGATGAGCGCCTGCGGTCCTATCCGCATCAGTTCTCCGGCGGCATGCGCCAGCGTGTTGCCATTGCCATTGCCCTGCTGAACAAGCCGGAACTGATCATCGCTGACGAGCCGACAACCGCCCTGGATGTCACCATTCAGGGCCAGATCCTGTATGAGACCCAGAAGCTCTGTCGTGAAACCGGCACCGCACTGATGTGGATCACCCACGATCTTGCCGTCATTGCCGGGCTGGCTGACCGGGTTTGTGTCATGTATGCGGGACGCATTGTCGAACAGGGTATGGTCGAGGACATTCTCGACAGCCCGGCGCACCCCTACACCCACGGGCTGATCGGGTCTGTCCCCAGCCATAACAAGCGCGGGCAGCGGCTGTTCCAGATTCCGGGCATGACGCCGTCACTGCTGAAACTGCCTGTCGGCTGCACGTTCAAAAATCGTTGCCCGCGGGCAACGGATGCCTGCAATGTCGAGCCGGAAATCCAGACACTGGACTCCGGCCGCCAGCTGCGCTGCCATAACCCTCATCTGGAGACTGCCGCATGACCGCAGCCGCCACCCCCATGATCCAGACGGTCGATGTCTCCAAGCGCTTTGTGAAGCGCCTCGATATTGCCGGAAAGATTGCCCAGAAATTCGGCTCGAAGGTCCGTGAGGAAGTCGTCCATGCTGTTGACGGCGTCTCGATCGACGTCTCGCAGGGAGAGGTCGTCGGTCTGGTCGGCGAATCAGGCTGCGGCAAATCCACGCTTGGCCGAATGATCGCCGGTATCCTGCCCCGCACCCAGGGTGATATCCTGTTCAACGGCCAGAGTATCGCCGACATGAACGATGCGGATACACGTAATGCCGCGCTGAAGATCCAGATGATCTTTCAGGACCCGTTTGCCTCGCTCAACCCGCGCATGCGGGTTGAGGATATCATCTCGGAAGCGCCTGTTGTTCACCGGATCATCAACCAGAAGGACAAGGCGGATTATGCGGCGGAGGTGATGCTGCGGGTTGGTCTTGATCCGGAATATCGCAAACGCTACCCGCATCAGTTCTCCGGCGGACAGCGCCAGCGTATCGGTATTGCCCGGGCGCTCGCCGTCAATCCGGAATTCATTGTCTGTGACGAGGCCATTGCCGCACTGGATGTTTCCATTCAGGCACAGGTCATCAACCTGTTCATGGATCTGCGAACCGATCTCGATCTGACCTATCTGTTCATCAGCCACGATCTCAGCGTTGTTGAACATATTTCCGACCGGGTAGTGATCATGTATCTCGGCCGCGTCGTGGAAGTCGCAAAGACCGACGATATCTTCGACAGCCCGAACCATCCCTATACCCAGGCATTGCTCGGCGAAGTCCCCCGGCTGGATATCCGTCACCGGGTCTATGAGCCGGTCAGCGGCGAAATTCCGTCACCGCTGGACCCGCCACCGGGATGCCATTTCCACCCGCGCTGTCCGCATGCCATGGCACGCTGCAAGGCCGAACGCCCTGCCCTGCGGGAAATCGCCCCGGGCCGGTTGTCCGCCTGTCATCTGAATGACGGCTAAGCCGTGGCAGTTTCGTTGCATATCGAAAATGTCGTCGAACGGATTGACCCGGAGATAGCGGTTGTCCCGCTGGTGCTGGACTCGCCGCACAGCGGCAGCACCTACCCGGCTGATTTCGGTTCCCGGTTGCCGCATATTGCGCTCCGCCATACCGAGGACGCCTTCATCGATGACCTGTTCGGTGAGGCCCCGGCATTTGGTGCGACCATGATCCGTGCCCTGTTCCCGCGATCCTATATCGACCCCAACCGGGCAGAGGATGATCTCGACCCGTCAATGCTGGACGGTGCATGGCCGGGCGAACTCAATCCGGGACCGAAAGTTGCTCTTGGTATCGGCCTTATTCCCTGCCGCGAGCCCGGAGGCGAGGTCTATGACCGGAAGCTGTCTGTGGCGGAAGTACGGAACCGTATCGACAGCTACTGGCGCCCCTATCATGAGGCGGTGTCCCGCACCCTTGACGAGCGCCGCAAGGCCTTTGGCAGGGTATGGCATGTGAACTGTCATTCCATGCCGGCACGGTCCTCGAACATTTCACCTGAGGGGCCCGGCAAGCTGCGACCGGACATGGTCATCGGTGACCGGGACGGCTCGACCTGTGATCCCGCGTTCACTGATCTGATTGCCAGCACATTGCGGGGATACGGATATGACGTCCGCGTCAACGATCCCTACAAGGGCGTCGAACTTGTCCGGCGCTACAGCAACCCGGCAGATCATCGCCACAGCGTCCAGATCGAGATCAACCGGGGTCTTTACATGAATGAGGAACGGGTCGAGCGGAGTGCCGATTTCGTTGCACTGAAGGAAAAGATCACTGAACTGATCCGGGTTCTCGGCGAATTTGCGACTGCGGGCCGTTAACGCGCCCCCTTCACGGCAACCGGCTACTATCCCTCGAACGTCAGCTTCTTCTCGTTCACAAGCTTCTGGGCCAGCCGCAGTAACCGGCTCACGGCCCCGCTTGCCTCTTCGGCATCGACGGGCTGGTCCTGGCGGGTGCTCAGCGCATCCTGATACATCATCATCGAGCGTTTGCTCATATTCCGGGAAAACTTTGCCATCAGCTGATGGTTTGTGGCGAACGCCTGCATCACCACCACCATATCCGTGAAATGCGCTTCCTTGATGAGGTTCTGGACCCCGACATCATTCGCCACCAGCAGCTTTTCAAACAACTGCTTCGCAGATGTCAGGCGGTTTTCGGCTTCATCCCGGTCAATATAAACCTTCAGTTCAGCCTTCAGCGCAGCAAAGTCCGCCGCACTCATCTGAATCGTGGCATGTCCGAAGGTCAGTGAATATTGCCCGTGTGAAAGCTCTGTGAGCTTAATCTGCATTCCGTCGTCCGGTTCCGCTGATAACAGCGTTGTACATATTGGCATAGAGATGGCTTGCGGTCTTCGCCGCATGGCACATCCAGCGCCAGTCACGGTCTGTCAGATAGGCCTGCTCGATGACCTGTTCAACCTCGTCGACATGATCGACATCATCACCTGACATCGCGAACAGAAACGACGCCTGTTCCGGAGAAAGGCTCAGATCCTGCACCAGCTTGCTGGCGTAATTGCCGCCGAAACTCGCACCGATTGTCTTCAGCACCAGCCCCGTTGCAATCCGCGCCATCGGAGCTTTCAGGGCGATATAGAAATTAAAGGCGACATATGCCTGACAGGGGGGTGACGGAAAATCGTCATGCGGGTCGCGGTCGCTGTACCCGGTTGCGGCAAGATCGTTGCGAATCAGCTTCCACTGACCCTTGGCCTGATCGGCCTGCATCAGCAGGTAATCCTTTGCCACCTCCTGCTCGGGATCACAGGTTGCGGCGGCCAGTGCCATGGATGTCGGCGCCTCATAGACCTGATGGAACAGGGTCAGCAGCAGGTTGTGGTAATCCGGCAGTGACATTTCACCGGCAATCACACGCCGGCACATGCGGTTATCCGGAAACCGGATCACTGCATCATTGACGATATTGAGGAAATCGCTTCTGCCTTGCTTCAACTTCACTGTCTCCGGAAAAACAACGTATTCATCCTGCCTCAAGCTTGCCTTTGGAGCAATGCCGGATCGTCCTGCATGGCTGGCTCTGCCCGGGGTCTGCAACCCTGAACGCAGGCAAGTTGACGGCCTATCGGAAATAAACAAGGATAGGCATGTCGGGGGAAGCGGTCATGTCATGACTGTCCGGCCTGAACGGAAATCGAAGACAACATGACATCGGAGACCAAGTGACCGCTGACGGGGGAAGTTCGCTTTCAAACGTAGCTTTGTTCGCAGACCTGGCGCAACCCGAACTGGATGCGATAGACAAGCTGTGTTCCTTCAATCGCTATTCCAGCCAGGAACAGATCATTGATCGTGACAGTGAAAGTCAGGACGTTTTCTTTGTTCTGGAGGGGCGTGTCAGGGTTGTGCTCTATTCCCTTTCCGGGCGCGAAGTGACGCTTGATGACCTGGAGGCCGGCAGTTATTTCGGCCAGTTGGCAGCACTCGACGGACATCCCCGCTCAGCCAGTGTGATGGCGCTGGAAAGCACACTGGTCGCCAGCATGCGCCCGACACATTTCATGAACATGCTGGCAGAACATCCATCCATCGCAATGAAGGTGATGCTGGAATTCACCCGGATCATTCGTGCCTCGACAGACCGGATCATGGATCTTTCGACACTTGGTGCGAACAACCGGGTACATGCCGAACTGCTTCGCCAGGCGCGGGTTGTCGGTGCCGAAGACAATGTTGCCCGGATCACCCCGATCCCCGTGCATAGCGACATCGCCAGCCGCGTCAGCACGACGCGGGAGACTGTGGCCCGTGTGCTGAATGACCTTGCCCGCAAGAAACTCGTTGAACGCCAGAAAAATGCACTGGTGATTCTCGATGTTGCCCGCCTCGAAGATATGGTCGAGGAAGTTCGCGGCGAATAATCCGGAACTTTTTATTTACATCTTTCGTTAACCAATGTGATCGCGCGCACTGCTATCTGCAATCTGCGCGTTATCGTGAGGTTACCGGTCTGAAACCGGTTTTGTGACGAAAGGACAGAGACAATGACACGTTGGAAAGCTTTCGCAGTTGCCGGCCCATTGACTTTCTTCGCCATCATCATGTCGACAGGGCTTGGTATTACAGGCGGTCTCGGACTCTGAGGACGCTTTTTTCATTTCGATAGTTCCGAACATACTCGGGCGGTCATCATGACCGCCCTTTTTTTGCCGGCTTGCGGGGGGACAGCCTGCGTCCGGCAGCTAAATAACTTGCCTGATTGTCAAAGTAGGGGTGTATTGGGTAAGTTAAATTAGGTCAGTGGAATCAGGGATATTATGGCAAAGAAAATTCTTATCGTCGAAGACAATGAATTGAACATGAAACTGTTCAATGATCTGCTTCAGGCGCATGGATACGAGACACTGCAGTCCAAGGACGGCAAGGAAGCTCTGAAGCTGGCTCGTGACAATATGCCGGATCTTATTCTGATGGATATTCAGTTACCTGAAATTTCCGGCCTGGAAATCACCCGGATGCTGAAGGAAGACCAGGGCCTGAAACATATCCCGGTCATTGCCGTGACGGCGTTCGCCATGAAGGGTGACGAGGAAAAAATTCGCGAAGGGGGCTGCGAAGGATATATCGCCAAGCCGATTTCCGTCGCCAGCTTTCTGGAAACCGTCGCCAGCTTCCTGAACTGACATCGCAAACCGGACACCTTACATCGCTCACGAAAAAGGCCGCTGAAAACAGCGGCCTTTTGTTATTCTGCATAACCTGAAAGCGTCAGGTTATTTTATCTTGGATTCCCGGAACGTGACATGCTTGCGAACAACCGGGTCATATTTCCGGAATTCCAGCTTCTCGGTCTGCGTCCGCGGGTTCTTCTTCGTCACATAGTAGTAGCCCGTGTCGGCTGTACTGACGAGCTTGATCTTGAGTGTATTTGGCTTAGCCATACCCGGAACCTCTGCGGTCTGAAATAGAGCGCGGAAAATACCGTCGGCACAGCAACTGTCAAGTGCTCAATAGCCCTTAATAACCTGCGACAGCCGTAACCGATGCATCCAGCGCCCGAAGATAGGCAACCCGGTCATCCAGCAGGCTCATCGCGACATCAAGTTCAAAGGAACGGTTCAGTCTCCGGCTCGGGCACAGATTGCGCAATCCCTGGCGTCCGGCCTCGTCAGAGACATCAATCAGCCGCCAGTCGATCATCTGCCGGGCGATTTCCTTGCGCCGTGCATTGCTTTCTTTCAGCACCTGCCGGGCATCATGATCCACAGCACTGGTACAGACCGTCGGCATCACCCCCAGATGCTGCAGGGCATAACCGGAAGGGGCATGGAACCGTGCCCAGGTCAGGGCAATCTCTGCCTCGTTCGGCAGATCAATAACGTTCTGCACGGTGCCCTTGCCGTAGGACGTGGCACCGATCACCACCGCCCGGCCGGCATCCTGAAGGGCAGAGGCGACAATCTCCGCCGCAGAGGCCGAACGCCCGTCGACAATCACCACCATCGGCAGCCCGTCTGCCAGATCACCGTCATGCGCCTCGAAGCTTTGCAGGCTGCTCGGGTGACGCCCCTTCGCAGAGACGATCCGCCCGTGACTGAGAAACAGGTCGGAAACCCGGACTGACTGATCAAGGAAACCGCCGGGATTGTTGCGCAGGTCGAGAATAATACCGCGCAGTCCGCTGCCGATATCACGTTTGGCCCGGCTGATCGCATCTTCCAGGCGGTTTGCCGTATCAACCCGGAAACCGGTGAGCTGGATATAGGCCACGGAATCCATGCGCTTGTAGATCACCGTCGGCGACACGATCTTCTCACGGCGAACAGAAACCGCCCGTTCAAGGCCAAAGCCGTTACGCAAAAGCATCCTGATTTCCGTGCCGATCTTGCCGCGTACGGTTTCAATCACCTGTTCCTGCCCCCAGCCAACTACAGGGACACCGTCAACCTGAAAGATGCTGTCACCCGGCTGCAGCCCAGCCCTGTCTGCCGGAGATTCAGGATGCACACTCAGCACCCTGATGACATCCCCGTCCAACTTGAAGCCGATACCGATACCGCCAAACCCGCTGCGTTCAGAACGGCGACGGTTTGCATCGTCAGCTCCGAAATACCGGGAATAGGTATCGAGCCTGGACATGGCACCGTCGAAAGCTGCCTGAAAAACCTGTTCGGTACTGGCTGCTGCGAAAGCACCATCAACCCGGCGCAGCTGTGTTACCGCATCGACGGTAACCGTTACCCAGCCCGCCAGATCTTCATCGAGCGGGCGGTCAAAGGAAGCCAGTTCCGTATCACGACGCTGAATGATGATTTTCTTTGGCGTAGACAGATTGACCACCACCGTGGAATCGATGGCCAGCAGACCATTCAGACCGCTGACCGCGAGGTCACCTGCATTTACCGGATCGATGTAGCGCGACAGAATTCTGGAATAGCCCACATTGAACACTTCCGTCAGCTTTTCAGCATAAACATCACGGGGTGTCTCAACGGCTGTCTCCCGGGGCACAGTCGTGCAGGCGGCCACCCAGAACAGGGCGACAGCAGAAACAAACCTTAAGCTTTTGATATTGCTGTACATTGACATCAGCAACCGTTCCATTAGGGCAATTATCGCGCTCCTTGTTGCCCTAGAACAGCGCTTTTTATCTTAAAGTAGCGTTAGCGCCTGCGTTTATGGCGCGGGGGAGCTCCCTTGCCCCGCCCCCGTGCCCGTCTGGCACCCGGTCCCGGCTTCGGATGATTGAGGATTTCAAACAGCATGCCGCCGGTCACCGGCGAGGCTTCAATGAGACGGACGGTGAAGTCATCACCCAGCGCATAAACCCGCCCCGCCGAGTTGCCGGTCAGACGGTGCGTAACCGCATCATGGTCGTAATAGTCGTCCGGCAGCGAAGATATCGGCACCAGGCCGTCCGCCCCCGTCTCCTTCAGTGCCATGAACAATCCGAACCGGGTGACGCCGGAAACTGTAGCCTCGAAGTCTGCGCCGACACGGTCCGCCAGAAACGACGCGATATAGCGGTCTGTGGCATCCCGCTCGGCGTCGGATGAGCGCCGTTCCGTGACCGATATATGTTCTGCAGGCTCGACCAGGTCCTCGCTGCTCTCGTAATTCACGCCGCCTGGCCCGAGGTCGAAAGCATCAATCAGGGCGCGATGAACCATCAGGTCGGCATATCTGCGGATCGGTGACGTGAAATGACAGTACCGAATGAGCGCCAGTCCGAAATGGCCGATATTGTCAGGGCTGTAAGCCGCCTGGCTTTGCGAGCGGAGAACAACCTGATTGACCAGCCCCTGATGCGGAGCGCCGACAACCTTCTGAAGGATATTGTTGAAATCCCCGGTTCGTATCACACCCTTGGTCAGGCTGAGACCAAAGCCTTCAAGGAACTGGCGCAGGGATTCAAGCTTCTCCATTCCCGGCTGGTCATGAATGCGGAATACAGTCGCCCGGCGTTTCTTCACCAGCGCATCGGCGACCGCCACATTGGCGCAGATCATGAATTCCTCGATCAGCTTGTGGCTGTCGAGGCGTTCGCGCGCCTGAATCCGGTCAACTGCACCTTCCTCGTTCAGAATGATCTGACGCTCGGGAAGGTCGAGCTCCATCACCCCGCGGGACCGGCGTGCCGTCTCCAGCGCCCTGAAGGCATCGTAGAGCGGCGCAATCACCGGTTTGAGCAACACCTCCACCTCGGGGTCGGGAAAGCCGTCCTGCGCGCGCTGAACCTGCTTGTAGGTCAGCCTTGCGACCGAGTTCATCAGCCCCCGTTCTATCCGGCTGCGGAGAATAGCCCCCTTTGCGCTGATCCAGATATGCGCCACCATGCAGGGACGATCTTCCCGCGGCATCAGGGAGCACCAGCCGTTGGACAGTACTTCCGGCAACATCGGGACGGCGCGGTCCGGGAAATAGGTTGAGTTGCCGCGCTCGAATGCCGCCTTGTCCAGCGGGCTGCCGGGCCGGACATACCAGGCGACATCGGCAATCGCGATGATCAGATGAAAACCGCCGGGGTTATCCGGGTTGTCGTCGGGTTCGGCAAATACCGCATCGTCAAAATCGCGTGCATCCTCGCCATCGATCGTGACCAGCGGCACTTTCCGCAAGTCTGCCCTGCCTTCGAGCGGAGCGGCTTTTGCCTTCTCGGCCTCCCTCGTTGCCGCATCCGGGAACATATCCAGAATGCCATGCCGTTTGATGACGATATCGGTAATCGCTCCCGGTCCCGACATATCGCCGAGCACTTCCGTAATCTTTGCCGGTTTCAGCCCCAGTTCACGACCGTTCAGCACCTCGGCACGAACCATTGTCCCGGCGACGAGGTCTGCGGGCAGGCGCCCGACAGCGGCGAATTCATCGCGGTCCCGCCGGTCGATGGATTTAAGCCGCCAGTTGCCGGCAGCATCCTGACGGGCGACCGCCAGAATACCGGGTGTCTCGCGCTCCAGCCGCCGAATCACCTTGCCGCGGTAGCCGCCTTCACCATCCTTGTCACAACGGGCAAGGACCTTGTCGGTCAGCCCCGGAGCACTGCCACGGCCAATGCTGACAATATTGACCTCCGGCCCGTCGCCCTCGCCTTCCCAGCTTACCGGAAGGGCGAACAACTCCCCGTCCTTGTCGATCCGGGAGATTTTCAGAACTGTGACGGACGGCAGATCACCGGGCTGGCGGAAACTCTTGCGATCACCTTTTTCCAGCATGCCGTCCTTTTCCATCTGCCGCAGCAGCTTCTTCAGCAACGGGCGGTCCTGGCCGCGGATATGAAAGGCACGCGCAATCTCCCGCTTGCCGACCTTGCCCGGCGCAAGCCGGATGAACTCGGCGACCTGTTCCCGGCTCGGGAAAGGAACGGATTTCTGATTATCGGCCACGGGCGCCTGCGTCAGGCCGCGCTCTCGCGCGTCTTGGACTTGCTGCCCTTCGCCTTCGTCGTCTTGGCTTTGGTTGTTTTGGCCTTGGCGGTTTTGCCACCCTTGGCCGCCTTTGCAGCAATAAGCTCAACCGCCTGCTCCAGCGTCACACTGTCCATTTCCGTGCCCTTGGGCAGGGTTGCCCGGATCTTGCCATGCTCTGCATAGGGTCCGAAGCGACCGGACTTGATCTTCACCGGCTTCTTGTCATCGGGGTGGACGCCGAGATCAATCGCCTTGCCGCCACCCTTCTTCGCCTGCGCCTCGGCGATGATGGTCACCGCCCGGTTCAGACCGATGCTGAGAAGGTCATCATCCGCCGGCAGCGAGGTAAAGCCGCCGTCATATTTCAGATACGGCCCGAACCGCCCCAGCCCGGCCTGAATCATCTCGCCGGTCTCCGGATGCGGTCCGACATCGCGCGGCAGGCGCAGAAGACCGATTGCCTTTTCCAGATCAACATCCGCCGGTGCCAGCCCCTTCGGCAGCGACGCGCGTTTCGGCTTCTTCTTTTCCTCCGGCTCGCCGAGCTGGACATAATGACCATACGGCCCCTTGCGCAGGGTGATCATCTTGCCGGTTTCCGGGTCTTCTCCCAGCTCAACCGGACCATCCGCCGCGATCGCGCCGTCATCCTCGCCATCGCCGAGAATCTCAAGCTTGCGGGTATGTTTGCATTCCGGATAGTTCGAGCAGCCGATAAAGGCCCCGAACTTGCCAAGCTTCAGGCCAAGCCGGCCGTCGGCACAGGAAGGACAGTTGCGCGGGGTCTGGTTTTCCTCGGTCTCGGGGAAGAAATGCGGACCCAGCGCCTCGTCCAGCGCATCAATGACGTTTGTGATTGTCAGGTCTTTTGCACCTTCAACAGCC
The DNA here is from genome assembly GCA_040219025.1 of Rhodospirillales bacterium. Lineage (GTDB taxonomy): Bacteria > Pseudomonadota > Alphaproteobacteria > Rhodospirillales > HT1-32 > HT1-32. The sequence goes on from JAVJTE010000006.1 coordinate 30,502, forward strand.
GTGTGGAAGGCGTCCCAGAATTCGTGCAGCACGACCTTGTAGTTCACCTGATCGGCGGAGATTTCATCCAGCTTGTTTTCCAGATCGGCGGTGAAATTGTACTGGATATAGCGCTCGAAGAAATTCGTCAGAAAGGTTGTGACCAGACGCCCCATGTCCTCCGGAATGAACCGGCGGTTATCAAGGCGGACATAGCCCCGGTCCTGCAACACGGAAAGCACGGATGCATAGGTCGATGGCCGGCCGATACCCAGCTCTTCCATTTTCTTGACCAGACTGGCCTCTGAATAACGGGGCGGCGGCTGGGTGAAATGCTGCTCGGGCAAGACATTGCGCAGATCGACGGCCTCACCTTCCTTAAGGGGCGGCAGGCGGCGGTCGTCATCATCTCCGTCGCTGTCATCCATACCTTCTCGATAGACCTTGAGGAAACCGTCAAAGGCGATGGTCGAACCGGTTGCCCGCAATCCGGCCTTGCCGTCTTTCGTGTCGATATCAACACCGACCTGATCGATCTGCGCGGCTTCCATCTGGCTGGCGATGGTACGCAGCCAGATCAGTTCATAAAGGCGCTGCTGATCCTTATCGAGATATTTGCGCATCATCTCCGGCGTGCGGGAGACATCTGTCGGGCGGATCGCCTCATGCGCTTCCTGGGCGTTCTTGGCCTTGGTCTTGTAGATCCGCGGTTCCTTCGGGACATAGTTCGCCCCGTAATTGCCGCCGATATGCTGGCGACAGGCGTCAATCGCCTCGTTCGCCATCTGCACCCCGTCGGTCCGCATATAGGTAATCAGACCAACGGTCTCGCCGTCCAGCGTCATGCCTTCATACAGTTTCTGCGCCAGCTGCATCGTGCGCTTGGCACCGAAATACAGTTTCCGGGCCGCTTCCTGCTGCAGGGTCGAGGTCGTGAACGGCGGCTGCGGGCGACGCTGGGTACGTTTCTTTTCAACAGACGTAACACTCAGCGGCGAGCTTTTGATCAGATTTGCTGCAGTTTCAGCAGACCCGGCATTGCCAAGTTCAAACTTGTCGATCTTCTTGCCGTCAATCCGTGCCAGGCGGGCATCAAATTCGGTCTTCTCACCATTGGCGAGACGTGCGGTAACCGACCAGTATTCCTGCGGCTTGAAGACTTCAATCTCGGCTTCACGTTCACAGACCAGCCGGAGGGCGACAGACTGAACACGACCGGCACTGCGGGATTTCGGCAGTTTGCGCCAGAGAATAGGCGACAGGGTAAAGCCGACGAGATAATCCAGCGCCCGGCGCGCCAGATAGGCGTCGACCAGAGGGCGGTCAATCTCGCGCGGGTTCTGCATTGCCGTGGTGACGGCACTTTTGGTGATCTCGTTGAACACCACCCGTTTCACATCAACATTCTTCAGGGCCTTGCGGCGCTGCAATTCCTCCAGCACATGCCAGGAAATCGCTTCGCCCTCACGATCCGGGTCAGTTGCGAGAAACAGTTTGTCGGCACCCTTGACCGCTTTGGTAATTTCCTTCAGGTGGCGTTCGGAATCCGGCTGAACCTGCCACAGCATGCTGAAATCCTGGTCCGGATCGACAGAACCGTCTTTTGGCGGCAGATCCCGGACATGCCCGAAAGATGCAAGGACGATATAATCCTTGCCCAGATACTTGTTAATGGTCTTTGCCTTGGCAGGTGATTCGACGACAACAACGTTCATAAGCAGCATTCAGCCTGATTAAATCAATGCTGCAATCCTGTTGCCTGGCAAGCGTTCCAGCCTTCCGGCCAGTTCCATTTCCAGCAGCGCAGATGCAGCTTCCTGATGCGAGAGTTGGCATTCATCCAGCAGTTCGTCAACCGTGACCGGTGTAGATGACAGCAATGAGATCAGGCTGGATTTCGCCTCGCGGGAGGAAAAAGCACGTTCGTCAGGGCAGGAAAATTCTGTTTCTGCAGGCCATTGCGGGGTTTCCGGCAGCCGCGTCCGGGTGGCCAGTTCTTCGATAATATCATCGGCCCGTTCCAGCAGTTGCGCCCCCTGACGAAGCAGCCAGTTCGGACCTTCCGACCGTGGATCAAGCGGAAAGCCGGGCACGGCGAACACCTCCCGTCCCTGTTCCAGGGCCAGCCGGGCGGTGATCAGTGAGCCGGACCGGCGGTTTGCCTCAATCACTGCGACCGCCCGCGACATGCCGGAGATCAACCGGTTGCGCCGGGGGAAATTCGCCGCCTGCGCCGCCGTGCCTGCCGGGAATTCACTGATGATGGCCGCATCTTCCGACATCCGCAGGAACAGATCACGGTTCTGCGGCGGATAAATGACATCCAGCCCGCAGCCGAGCACGCCGACCGTTCCGGTTGGCAATGCCCCTTCATGCGCTGCCGCATCAATCCCGCGGGCCAGACCGGAGGCAATGACAAACCCGCCCTCGCCCAGTTCCCGGGCAAGTTTGCGGGCATAGTTGCGCCCGTTCGCCGAGGCATTGCGGGCACCGACAATCCCAACCATCGGCCTGGTCAGGAGTTCCGCCGACCCCAGCACCCCGATAACCGGGGGTGCATCCTCGGTTTCCGCCAGCCAGCGGGGGTAATAGGAATCGAGATAGGTAAGCAGGATCGCACCAAGACTCCTTGCTGCCGCAATCTCGCGTTCGACCTCTTCCGCCGGTGGTATTTTCACAGGACGCCTTCGACCACCGGCACGGGCCAGGTCCGGCAGTGCATCGAGCGAGGCCCGGGCAGAGCCGAAACGCCGGACCAGACGGTGATAGGTCAGCGGGCCGACATTTTCCGAGCGGATCAGCCGAAGAATATCGACAAGGCTGTTTCCATCCGCGGACGGTGATTGTTGCTGTGCTGAAATGGCTGCCTCCTCTGGCCGGGTTAAGCCGGTTTGCCTGCATCTGGCAGAGGCCGTCACAGGATCAGAGGCGATATGGAGAGGTCAGACGGCTTTTTTCTTCTTCTCGACCCGGGGTTCTTCACCTTTCAGCAGGCGGCGGATATTCGCATGGTGGCGAATCCAGACCAGCAGAGCCAAAGCGGCAAAGGCGTAGATGACCGTTTCCGGCTTATCCAGGGCAAAGCCGAAGACTGGTGCCACAGCGACCGCGACCAGTGCCGCCAGTGACGAGAACCGGAACAGAAGAAAGACAACAAGCCAGGTCAGGCAGGCCCCCGCACCCAGCATCCAGTCCGCAGCCAGCATGACGCCAAGAACGGTCGCCACACCCTTGCCACCCCTGAACCCGAGCCAGACCGGAAAACAGTGCCCGAGGACCGCGGCAACACCGGCAACCAGCCCTGCCTCAAGCCCGGCAAACCAGAGCCCGGCCAGAACGGCCACCGCACCCTTGCCTCCGTCGAGCAGCAGCGTTGCCGCCGCCAGCCCCTTCCGTCCGGTCCGCAACACATTGGTCGCACCGATATTGCCGGAACCGATTGACCGGACATCACCGAGACCCGCAGCGCGGGTCAGCAGCAGACCGAACGGGATGGAGCCGAGAAGGTATCCCGCAACAAGCCAGATGAGGAGTTCAGCGCCCATGTCCGGCATCATAAGTCAGCTTAACGCTCAAAGACCAGCCGTCCGTCGACCATCGTCCTGAGGACACGACCCTGTACCGGACGTCCGTCGAAGGGTGAGTTCTTCGACTTGCTGTGGAATTTGGCGGGATCGATTTTCCAGCCGATATTCGGATCAAACACGGTGATATCCGCCTGATGGCCGATTTTCAGCTGACCAGCTTCCAGCCCCAGAACCCGGGCCGGCTCGCATGTCACCTTGCCAATCGCCTCAATCAGGCTGAGGTGGCCATTGTGATAAAGCTCCAGCGTGATCGGCAGCAGCGTCTCCAGCCCGATACCGCCGGGTTCTGCCTGACTCATCGGCTGGCGCTTGCCATCCACCGGCTGCGGCGCATGGTCGGAGGCAATGGCATCGATCGTGCCATCGCGCAACCCTTCGATAATGGCCTGACGATCCGCCTCTGACCGCAACGGCGGCGACAGTTTGGCGAAGGTCCGGTAATCGCCGACCGCCAGCTCGTTCAGTGCGAAATAGGGCGGCGCGGTCTCTGCCGTCACCGGCAGACCGCGCGCCTTTGCCCGGCGAATGATATCAACCGCGTCGGCGGTCGACAGATGCGCCGCGTGATATCTGGCGCCGGTCAGTTCCACCAGCCGCATATCACGTTCCAGCAGGATTGCCTCTGCCGCCACCGGAATGCCCGCCAGCCCGAGACGGGTGGCCATTTCACCTTCATTTATATCGCCGGTTGCCAGCGTCGGCTCTTCCGGGTGCTGAATGACCAGAAAATCGAATGTCGCGGCATAACCGAGTACCCGGCGCATGACCTGGGCGTTGGCGATGGCCCGCACACCATCAGTGAAGCCGAGCGCACCGGCATCGGCGAGCATGGCCATTTCGGCCAGCCCGTCGCCCTGCAGCCCCTTGGTCGCCGCCCCGTAGGCATAAACCTTTGCCAGCCCGACCAGCCGGGCACGACGGGCCACAAATTCCAGTACCGCCTCTTCATCCAGCACCGGATCGGTGTTCGGCAGGCAGACCATCGAGGTCACACCACCGGCCACTGCCGCCTGTCCGCCGGTCGCCAGGGTCTCCTTGTGCTCCTCGCCGGGGTCGCGAAGCTGAACCCGCATATCCACCAGACCCGGCGCCAGATACTTGCCGGCACAATCGATGATCGTGGTCCCGGCCGGCACTGATTTCGCCGTCACGGACGGACCGACCTCTGCGATGATCTCCTCTGAAATCAGCACGCCGCCCGGTGCGTCCAGACCGCTCGCCGGGTCCAGCAGATGTGCGTTTACCAGAGCTGTCCTGGAGGTTCCCATCATCGGTTCCTCTGGCCGGGTTCAATGACATTGCCGGCAAGAATTTCCAGACAGGCCATCCGTACAGCAACACCCATTTCCACCTGTTCGCGGATCACGCTGCGCTCAAAATCGTCGGCGACTTCCGAATCAATCTCGACACCGCGGTTCATCGGACCGGGATGCATGATCAGCGCATCCGGTTTTGCCAGACGGAGTTTTTCATAGTCGAGGCCAAAGAACCGGAAATATTCGCGCACGGTCGGAATATAGCTGCCCTGCATCCGCTCCAGCTGGACGCGCAGCATCATCACGATATCAACGTCAGCCAGCCCTTTTGCCATATCATTGTATGTTTCAACCCCCATCCGTTCGATGCCGGTCGGCAGCAGCGTTTTCGGCGCGACCAGCCGTACCCGCGCACCCATGGTGGTCAGCAGATGAATGTTCGAGCGGGCAACCCGCGAGTGCATGATGTCACCGCAAATCGCAACCGTCAGCCCCTCCAGCCGGCCAATACGCCGGCGGATGGTCAGGGCATCAAGCAATGCCTGGGTGGGATGTTCATGCCAGCCGTCGCCGGCATTGATGACCGCGCAATTGACCTTTTCCGCCAGCAGATTGACCGCACCGGAGTCCGGGTGGCGAACAGCCAGCACATCCGGATGCATGGCGTTCAGTGTCACCGCCGTATCCAGCAGGGTCTCCCCCTTGCTGACCGCACTGGCCGAAACATTCATATTGATGACATCGCCGCCAAGGCGCTTGCCGGCAAGTTCAAAGGATGTCCGGGTGCGGGTCGAGTTCTCGAAAAACAGATTGATCAGGGTGCGCCCGCGCAGCACCGACTTTTTTTTGTCGGTCTGGCGATTCTGTTCAACGTATGATTCCGCCTTGTCCAGCAGCGTGGTAATCTCGACAGGGGACAGACCCTCGATTCCCAGAAGGTGGCGGTGCGGGAACGGGAACTGGTCAGATGGCAGGGTCATTAAAAGACGATTTTATATGGAGAGCCGGGCTTCGTCGCAAGTCAATCCGGTGCCCGTCCTGCAAATGCCGGAAATCGGCCCCCTCTACCGCGGACAAAGATTTTCCTGTTAACCAGATTTTTCATCTCTTGTGGTCGACTCGGTGATAACAGGAATTACAGGGACCGGAATCAGAAGGCATGGAGAAAGCCGCGCGTCAGCAGCCAATTGCCCGTCAGGCGGAACTGGCCGCAGCCATCGAGGCTGCGGAAAAGCTGTCGGCGCGTAATCCCCTCGATGCCCGGCCCTCCATGATTCTGGCCGAAGCCTATGCCGCACTCGGCAACCCGTCGCGGCGAACATTGCATACCGCACGGATCGTCAAGCTGCGTCCGAAAGACTCCCGGTTGCGCCTTCAGCACGCATCGGCACTCTGTGACAGTGGTGATTATGTCCGCGCCGAACGTCATGCCCGCACCGCCACCCAGCTTGACCCGAACAATCCCGATGCCTGGGCTGTATTGTCAGAAATTCTGCGCCTTGCCGGTAATGCGAAACAGGCGCTGGCATCCGCCAGAATCGCCCTCGCCTACACACCCGGTCACCCGCTGGCCCGCGCCTGTCTGGCACATGCCCTGAAAGCCAATGGCAAGATGGAAGCCGCCTGCGAAGCCTATCGGACCGCAATCGAGACCAATCCGGACGAACCTGGCCTGTGGCACGGCTATATCGAAAGCATGGTTGCCAGCGGTCGCCACGAACAGGCCGTCAAGCTGGCGCAGGACGCCCTGATCTATAATGACAACGACAGTGGCCTGCGCCTGAAGATTGCCGATCTTTACGAATCGACCGGGCGGACAGCAGCAGCGGCAACTGCATTACGACCGATTCCGAAGGGTGATCCGAATTATCTGAAAGCCCGACAACAGCTGGCCCGGCTCAACCGCCACATCCAGAAGGCGACCCGCCGGATCGATGCGCATGCGGTCCCCGCCAAACCCACCGCGACCCAGCCCAGTCACTTTCAGGAACGTCGTCTGAAGGAAGGGGCTGCCGCCCGTCCGCTGCCCTCCCCCGTACGTGACGAACTGGCCGAGGCTTTGCTGCGCGCCACCGGTCGACGCGGTGCCCGGTGGCGGGTGATCGAGGTCGGCTGCGGCCATGGGGAATTCGCCGATATCCTGACCCCTTATGCCGCCCACCTGATGGGGGTGGATGATGATCTGGAAAGTCTCCGCGCGGCACGGAAAACCGACTGTTACGACATGCTGCGCTACCGCCCGGTGGACTACCCGGCTCCGTCCGTGCCAGCGAAATCCTGCGACCTGATTGTTGCCGGTGACGCCCTGTCCCGGGCGATTGACATCCCGGCGCTGTTTTCAGCTGCCCGTGACGTGCTGATCCGGGGCGGCTATTTCGCCTGCGTGATCTGGTCCCAGCCGCCAAAATCATTTGCCCGCCCGAAAAGCGATCACTTCGTCGCACGCCGGATCGAAGACATCACCCAGATCGCTTCCGAATCGTGGTTTCTTCCGGTCTACAGTGTCCGCGCGGTTGTCGATCAGCCCAAGGGCGGGCTGGTCGGTCTTGGCCGGATCATGGTATTTCAGCGCCAGTAGCACCCTGCAACAGCAGGTACCGGACCTGCCAAAACAATATGTTGCACCGCACCAATTCACGTGCTGCTATGATTTATCTAGATTATTTCTCAGGCTTCAGGACCATCCAGATGCTGAACTACCAGACTTTCGAAATGGCACACGCCATGCTGGCCCCGTTGCGGTGGGGTGCAAGACGGCTCAAGTTCCAGATGGAACTGCCGATGATCCTGTTTGGCGAGAACGAGGTCGCCAGGCGCATGACAGCCGGTATCGAAGTCTTTGAAAACCTGACCAAACGCTACGGCAAACCCGATTTCGGCATTAATGAAACCCGTATCCACGGCCTGCCGGTGCCGATCACCGAAGAAGTCGTGATGGAAAAACCGTTCTGCCGGCTGCTGCATTTCAACCGCGACGAATCGGTCATCGGCAAGCGATACGACCCCAAGGTGCTGCTGGTGGCCCCGCTCTCCGGTCACTATGCGACTCTGTTGCGCGGCACGGCAAAAGCGATGGTTTCAGAGCATAATCTGTATGTAACGGACTGGACGGATGCCCGCGAAGTACCGGTTCATGATGGTGATTTCGGATTCGAGGATTATGTCGATTACCTGATCGACTTCATCCGCTTTCTCGGACCGAACACCCATGTAATGGCGGTCTGTCAGCCATCGGTCCCGGCGCTTGCCGCCGTTGCGGTAATGGCTGCACAGAATGATCCCTGTCAGCCGGCAAGCCTGACCATGATGGGCGGGCCGATTGACACCAGACGCAACCCGACAGCGGTCAACCTGCTGGCGCAGGAAAAGCCGATGTCCTGGTTTGAGGGCAATGTCATCATGCATGTGCCGTTTCCCCATCCCGGTTTCTCACGCGCCGTCTATCCCGGTTATATCCAGCTGTCCGGCTTCATGACGATGAATCTCGACCGCCATATCACCGCCCATCAGAACCTGTTCGATCACCTTGTGAAGGGTGATTGCGATTCGGTTGATCAGCACCACAAATTCTATGATGAATATCTTTCGGTGATGGACCTGCCGGCCGAATTCTATCTTGAGACCATCGAGCGGGTCTTTCAGCAGCACCACCTTCCGGACGGCAAGCTGATGCATCGCGGGGTGCCGGTCGACTGTGCCGCCATCCGAAAGACCGCCATCATGACCGTCGAGGGTGAAAAAGACGATATCTGCGGTCTGGGACAGACCGAAGCAGCACAGGATCTCTGCGTCAATGTCCCGGCTGATGAACGCTATCACTATGTCCAGGCCGGCGTTGGTCATTACGGCGTGTTCAACGGCACCCGCTGGCGGACAGAAATTCAGCCGCGCATCCGTGAATTCATTCGTACCATCCAGTTCAAAAGACTGACCGGGTCGGACGCATCCTCCTATGGCCTGCCCTACCGCAGCCTGCAGGAAAACCGGGAACAGGAAGTCGACTGGCAAAATGTTCACGACATGAGCAAGGCCAGCTGAAAAATACTTCTGGCCACCTGCGGGCTTATTCGTAACGTTGTCTGACCTGAACAAGTCAGATCGTACCTTGAGCGCGGAACAGACAAAAAAGCCTGATCGGCGAATAGCATATGTCATTGTAATTGCCGTAATATTTACGGGAATATGCTCGTCGTTTGTCTATTTCCTGTATAACAGCGTTACCGATATCAATCATATCTGGATCAATCAGAACGAAAAGAGCCTGCAAAAGATAGACGCACTTACGCAGGTGTATCGCCATCTTGGTTACGGCGGTTTTATCCATAATTTCAAGAATTACGTCCTCCGGGAAGACCCCGGATATATGGAGGCCGCACAGTCCGACCTGTCACTGGCCAGCAAGGCAATCGATGATCTCCGGCAAACCCTGCTGAAGCCGGAAGACCAGGCAGCGCTCGGGATACTCAGCAACACGCTGGAGGAATATCAGCAGAACCTGATCGAGGTCAGCGAGCAGATCTCCTCCGGGGCAACAACCTCTCAGCTCGACCAGATCGCAAAGGTCAATGATAGTGCGGCGATCTCCGCCATGCGTATGCTGGTCAATGACATCGTGACGGAAAGCAGGAATTCCCAGACGATTACAAGCGCCGCGATCGACCGTACATTGTCAGTACTGTTGCTGGGCCTCTTCCTGCTTCCTGCCATTCTGATCGCCGCATGGGGTTCCGTCGTCCTGATCCGACGGCTTGTCGCGACGCAGATCGCTTTCGACAAGGAGCGGACACGTCTCAAGCTGATGGTGGATAATATCGACCAGGGAATCACTCTGCTGGATCCCGACCTCCGGCATGTTGTGATGAATGAGCAGTTCAACGAGATTACCGGCTATCCCCGGGACGTTGTTTATGTCGGCACTTCGATTGAGGCCGCCTTCCGGTATGACGCTGAACGGGGAGAACTGGGCGACGGAGATGCCGAGGCCAACATCGCAGAGCGAATGGCCCAGATCCGTGAGCATGAGGCCCGCGAATATACCCGTGTCCGACCGGACGGAACCGTTCTTGATGTCCGCCGAAAACCCATCGAAGGCGGTGGATATGTTACGACCTTTACCGATGTAACCCATCGGGTTCGCTCCGAAGAAGCGCTTGCTGCTGCCAAATCCGAGGCGGAAGCGGCAAATGCTGCAAAAAGCCAGTTTCTGGCAAATATGAGCCATGAAATCCGCACCCCGATGAATGCGATCATCGGCCTCAGTCATATGGCCCTGAAAGGTGATATCGACGCCCGGACAAAAGACTATCTGTCGAAGGTCCACAGTGCGGCCAGATCGTTGCTCGGCGTGATCAATGATATTCTTGATTTCTCAAAGATCGAAGCCGGCAAGCTGACTGTCGAAGATGTTCCGTTCCTGCTTGATGATGTCCTGCAGGGCGTGACCACTCTTGTTGGCGATACCGCAACCGAGAAGGGTCTGGAACTGGTTTTCTGGACCGAACCAGATGTCCCGAGATCACTGGTCGGAGATCCTCTCCGGCTTGGTCAGATCATTACAAATCTGCTCAGTAACGCGGTCAAGTTCACGGAAAAGGGCGAAATTATCGTCCGGATACGCTGCACGGAACATCATGAGACGTCAGCCCGCCTGACAGTTTCGGTCAGCGATACCGGGATCGGTCTGTCGGAAGACCAGATCGGTCGTCTGTTTACGTCCTTCTCGCAGGCCGACGGGTCGACCACCCGCAAGTTTGGCGGAACCGGCCTCGGCCTCTCGATCTGCAAGCGTCTTGTTGAGCTGATGGACGGTGACATCAGCGTCGACAGCAAGGACGGTGCCGGCAGCACATTCACATTTACCGTAAAGCTTGGCGTCCGGGACGGGCACAGCCACCGCAGCCTGCACGAGGTGATTGACCCCAAAAGCCTCAGGGTTCTGGTGGTTGACGACAATCTCACCGCCCGCACAATCCTCGGCGATACACTTGAAAGTCTGGGCTTTTCCCATGTCGATCTGATTGGTGACGGTCCGGGCGCTATCGAAAAGATAACTGAGGATGTCCGCGCCGGGAAAACCTACGATCTGATGCTTCTGGACTGGCACATGCCGGGAATGGACGGGCTGGAAACCTTCCGCCGGGTTCAGTCGGTTTGCGGTACCGAGACCATGCCGGCAACTTTTCTGGTCACCGCGCATGCACGGGAAGTGATCATGCGACAGGCAGAGAAACTGAAAATTTCGGCCTTCCTCACCAAGCCACTGAATACATCCATTCTGATGGACGCCATCGTCAATCACTTCGGTGGTCATGATCAGAGCCGTCTCATCCGGCAGGGCGCGGAGATATCAGAATCAGAAATCACCGAACAGCTCGGCGGACTTCGGGTCCTGCTGGCAGAAGATAACGAGATCAACCAGCAGGTCGCCCGGGAGATCATGGAAGATGTCGGGATACAGGTAACAATCGCTGATAATGGCCGGATTGCGGTTGAGAAGGTGCTGGCAGGACCGGACCTGTACGATCTGGTCCTGATGGATCTCCAGATGCCGGAGATGGACGGCTATGAGGCGACAGCCAGAATACTGGACATGCCCGGCGCGAAGGATCTGCCCGTCATTGCCATGACAGCGCATGCGCTTGTCGAAGAACAGGAGAAGTGCAAGGCCGCCGGGATGGTCGACCATATCGCCAAACCGATCGACACCTACATCTTTTTTCAGACACTGACCAGACACGCCCCTGCCAGCCTTCGCAATCGCCCGCGACTGGTCAAATCCGGTGATCCTGCTGCCGGCTTGGCCCTGAGTCTGCAATCATCGCCCCAACCGGCCCGGGTTATGACAACCTTATCTGGCGAGGTTGCCGGGAAGCTGGATGAAATACGCAGCCGAAGCGGACTGAAGCCTGATTCCTTCAACAAACTGGCAAGTGACTTCATTGCGTCTTATCAGGACTTCCCTGAAAAACTGACCACGGCAATGCGTGAAGAAGATCGCAAGACCGTCTCACGGATGGCCCACACACTGTCCGGCCTGGCCGGAACATTCGGCTGCAGCGAGCTTCAGAAAGAAGCCAAGGCCTACCAGATCGCCTGCGACAACCAGCCTGGCGACGCCTATCCTGATGCTGATCCGTTGATCAGGGCCTTCCGGCGTGACTTTGACAATCTGGTCACTGCACTGGGTGGTCACGACCAGGCCCCGGAGCCAGACGAGGCCGGTGATACCGGTGGCGTAATCGACAAGGCTGTTCTTGCAGACATCGTCCGCCGGCTGGATGACGGCCTGGCAAAGAACAAGATGGCCTGCCGCAAGTTGCTGCCGGAACTGCAGACAGCACTGGCAGGGAATTCAGCCGAATCGTTTGAGCGCCTGTCACATCTCGTCAGTAATCTGAAATTTTCTGAAGCACGCGACATCCTTTCCGGAATAGCCCGCAGCCATGACACAGGTCCCGAAGCATGAACATAGCGGAAACCGATCCGAAAATTCTGATCGTTGACGATGAACAGCTGAATATCGAAGTCCTCTGCGATGTGCTTGAGGAAGATGGCGAGATGCTGTTCGCCCTGAACGGAGAGACCGCGCTGCAGCTCGCTGAACAGGAAATGCCTGACATCATCCTGCTCGATGTGATGATGCCGGATATGGATGGCTATGAAGTCTGCCGGCGTCTCAAGGAAAATCCGGCCACCCGGCATATCCCCGTGATTTTCGTAACCGCGCTGTCACAGGTGTCAGATGAAACGAAGGGGCTGGAACTCGGGGCAACCGATTTCATTACAAAACCGGTCAGCCCGCCCGTCGTGCGCGCCCGTGTAAAGAACCATATCGAGCTGAAACGATACCGTGATTTCCTGACTGAAATCGCCTTTGTCGACGGGCTGACCCGGATTCCGAACCGGCGTCGATATGACGAATTTCTCGATACCGAATGGCGGCGTGCAATCCGGCGGGAAAGCCGACTGTCGATGGTGCTGATGGATATCGACCACTTCAAGCAGTTCAATGATACCTACGGGCATCTGGAAGGTGACCGATGCCTTCAGGAGGTCGCGTCCACGCTGGCAAAATCGGTGCACCGGCCTGCCGATCTTGCTGCCCGGTATGGTGGCGAGGAGTTTGCGTGCCTGCTGCCTGAAACAGATACTTCAGGGGCCATGCATCTGGCCGAGAAACTGCGCGCTGCTGTCGAGCAGCTCAGACTGCCGCACAAAAGTTCGCTCACCGCAGAACATGTCACCATCAGCATCGGTGTCTCCTCCGTTGTGGCGACGCCGGAACGGTCGCCGGAGGAGCTTTTCAAACTGGCCGACAAGGCATTGTATGCGGCCAAAGAGAGCGGCAGGAATAAAGTCGTCTCGGCTGATCATCCCGACGACTGAAGGCTGAGGCCGGTTCTTGCCGGCCAATGACGAACCTCATCTGACAACATCCGGACTCTGTTCAGACCGTCCCTGACCCCGGGGCTGACTGATATCTGCTGCTGTTGCCTTCGCCGGGACATCCGCAGCCCTTGTCATTTTTTCCAACAAACCCGTTGTGCATTCTGTAACGTATGCGTTATTGTATTTTTTGTGGCGGGTTAATTTTGCATCCGCCATCCGGCAGGTGCCAAACAGCAAAAGCAATTCTTCGCCTGCCTTCACCAACTGAATTCAGCATCATTCCGGGAGGAAACCATGCGATTTGAAACTTTGACCAAACTCTCACTGGCGGCTGGTATTGCCGCTGCCATCGGCCTGTCTTCGGGCATTGCGTCTGCCAAGACGTTGCGTTTCAGCCATACCGACAATCCGGGCGGATCCCGCCAGGCGGCTGCCGAACTGTTTGCCGAGAAGGTGGCTGAATATACCGAAGGCCGTCACACCGTCCGCATCTACCCGTCCGGACAGCTGGCAAACGATCCGAAAGCCGTGGAACAGCTGCAACTCGGCGGCATCGATTTCACGGTCACGGCAACCGGCACCTACGCCACGCATCTGAAGTCCCTCAACCTGACCGCCATGCCGTTTCTGGTCGACAGCTATGAACAGGGCTGGGCGCTGTATGACAGTTCCGACTGGCTGCAGGGCGAATTCGCCAAGCTGCCTGAAAAGGGCTTTCGTATCCTCTCAACGTGGGAGGCCGGTTTCCGCAGCTTCACCACGAAAGAGCCGCTGAACTCTCCGGCAGACGCGGTTGGCAAGAAGATGCGCGTCTATCCGAACGACATGATCCGCTGGACGATGGAAGCCATCGGCTTCAACCCGGTTGTACTGCCGGTAACCGAGGTCTATCTCGCCATTCAGCAGGGAACCGTGATCGGTCAGGAGAATCCTGTCGATACCATCAAGTCACTGCGGTTCTATGAAGTCGCCAAGCACATCACCCTCACCCGCCATGTCTACAGCCCGCTGCCGCTGGCCGTGGCCGAGAACACCTGGAAGGAATTCTCGGATGCCGATAAAGCAGCCGTGACAAAGGCTGCACAGGAAGCTGCCGCTTTCAGCCGCAAGCTGGTCCGTGATTCGGAAGCCAGCCAGCTCAAGGAAATGGAAGCAGCCGGTGCTGTCGTGGCGGTCCCGGTCATCGGTCCGTTCCGTGATGCCGTGGCGAAGGTCTATGCTGCTGCCCGTGATGTCTATGGCGCAGATGTCGACAAGATCCTGAAGGACGCCGAGGCGATCCGGAAGGCTCATCCGGCACAGTAAGTCAGCGCGACGGGTTGTCCCTGCGGTGTTGTGCCGGGACAACCCGTCGTTGCCGGGGCAATTCAGGGCTGCCTGACGGGAGGCGTTCATGGACTATCGACCACATTATCCTTATCCGCTCCGCCTGCTCAGCCGGCTGGTGGATTTTCTGCTGGTCGGCTTCGGTGCGGCCATTGTGACCATCGTCTTCGTCAACGCCGCCCTGCGCGGCTTCGGAGGCTTCGACCTTGCCTGGTCGCTGGAGCTTTCGGCTTTTCTGATGCTCTGGGTCACCTTCCTCGGATGCGCTGCTGCGGCAGCGCGGGGTATTCACATGCGGGTGACGGAAATCATCGCCTTTGCCGCCCCGAAAGCGGCGCAGCGGATGATTGCCCTGCTGATCGATATCGGCGTCATCGGGTTACTGATCACGCTGATCTGGCATGGCATCAATATCTCGGTCCACACCTGGGCCCAGCAGACGACCGTGCTCTACTGGCCTGTCGGGCTGCTCTATGCCTCGATGCCTGCCGGCATCACCCTGACATTGCTGTTCCTGATCTGGAATATCGTGGTTCAGATGCAGAATCTGAAACGGCCGATGGATGACGGCAACGGTTCCGGCACGGCCGAAAGTCATGAGGGACTCGCATGATTCTCCTGTTTCTCTGCGCTGTTTTCCTCGGCGCGATTTTCATCGGCATTCCGCTGGTCTGGGCCATCCTGCTCTCTGCCATTCTGCCGATCTTCGTCTTTGATCTCGGCTATCCGCTGCAAGCTGTCCTGCTTAATTTCATCGGCGGTATCGAGCAAAACCATTACATCGCCATACCTCTGTTCATCGTAACCGGCGAGCTGATGAGCCGGGGCGGTGTCGGCGAACGTATCATCGCCTTTGCCCGTGCCCTGCTGGGCTTCCTGCCCGGCGGACTTGGTGTCTGCGTCGTCGGCGCCAGCATGATTTTCGGCGGCATTTCCGGATCTGCCATCGCGGACAGCGCCGCAATCGGCTCGGTCATGATCCCGAACATGGCAAAGCAGGGTTATACCCGGGCCTTCGCCGCCGGGCTGGTCGCCTCCGCCGGAACCATCGGCATCATCATTCCGCCGTCCATCCCCATGCTGGTATACGGTTTCGTTGGCAATGTATCGGTAGCCGAGCTGTTTCTAGCCGGCTTCATCCCCGGCGCCGTCTTCGGCCTGGCCCTGATGCTGGTCTGTTACTGGGTCGGGCGCAGCACCGGCTGTGATCCGGGGGGCAAGGCTGCATCAGGCGGAGAAATATGGCGGAGTTTCATCGGCTGTGCACCGGCGCTGTTCCTGCCGGTCATCATACTCGGCGGCATCTTCTCCGGCTATGTCACACCGACCGAAGCCGCTGCGCTAGCCGTGGTTTACGGGCTGATCGTCACCATCATCGTCTATCGTGACTTCCATATCCGCGACCTGCCGAAGCTGCTGGTGGATTCCTTCATCACCAGCGCCGTTGTCATGGTGGTCATCGGTGCGACCACCGTTCTGGCCTGGCTGATCACGCTGGAACAGATGCCGACCCTGCTAGTCAGTTTTGTCCAGAACATGTCGGACAGCCCGTTCATGTTCCTGCTGCTGGTCAATATCGTGCTGCTGATTCTGGGTCTAGTTCTGGACCCGGTTCCGGCCATCCTGCTCACTGCACCGCTGTTCATCCCGACGGCAACCGCCTTCGGTGTTGATCCGGTGCATCTGGGCGTTGTGATGACCTGCAATCTGGCGCTGGGCCTGTTCACCCCGCCGGTGGGCGCGACACTTTATGTCGCCTCAAATATTTCCGGTGTCGGGGTTCTGACAATCGCCCGTGCGATGGCACCGCTCTACCTTGTCAGCCTGATTACCCTGATGCTGGTGACCTATATCCCGTCAATCTCCATGTCCATGGTCTGGCTGTTCCGTTAAGCTTTCCGCCCTGCTGTCATTTTCCAGCAGGGCGGAAACAACCGGAAGCACCAGATGAGCATCACAGGCCCCGTCACGATCATCACCTGTCACGCTGAAGGCGAAGTCGGTGACGTTATCATCGGCGGCGTCGGGGCTCCACCCGGTGCAACCCTCTGGGAACAGCGGGCCTGGATCTCCCATGATCGCCAGCTCCGCGATTTTGTTCTGAACGAACCACGGGGCGGCGTCTTCCGGCATGTCAATCTGGTCGTCCCTGCCATTGATCCGCGTGCTGCCTTCGGATTCATCATCATGGAACCGGAACATACCCCGCCGATGTCCGGCTCCAACTCGATCTGTGTGGCGACTGTTCTGCTGGAAACCGGGATGGTGCCCATGCAGGAACCGGAAACCCGCTTCGCACTGGAAGCGCCCGGCGGGCTGGTGGATGTCCGTGCACGCTGCCGTGACGGCAAGGCGCTGGCGATCACCGTTCGTAACGTGCCCTCCTTCGCTGACCGGCTGGATGCCCGACTGGAAGTTGCCGGGCTGGGAACGCTGACGGTCGACACCGCCTATGGCGGCGACAGCTTCGTGATTGTCGACGCCCCTGCCCTGGGCTTTCAGATCAGACCGGATGAAGCGCGGGATATTGCCGAAACCGGCGCACGCATTACCGCCGCCGCCAACGAACAGCTTGGTTTCAGCCATCCCGAGAATGCCGACTGGTCGCAGATATCCTTCTGCCAGATGGCCATGCCGGTTGAGGAAAGGAATGGCATTCGGGAAGCCCGCAATGCCGTCGCCATTGACCCGGGAAAGCTCGACCGCTCACCCTGCGGCACCGGCTGTTCCGCAAGGATGGCCGTCATGCAGGCGAAAGGTCAGTTGCAGGAAGGAGAAGGATTTACCGGGCGGTCTATCATCGGCTCCCGCTTTGACTGCCGCCTTGAGGCGCTGACAACCGTCGCAGACCGTATGGCCATCATTCCGTCGATCACGGGCCGCGCCTGGCGCACCGGACGCACGGCACTGCAACTCGACCCGACCGATCCCTGGCCCGGCGGCTACCGGCTGACCGACACATGGCCGAAGCCGCTGTAGCCTGGCCTCGCCATACCCTCCTGAAACTGTCCGGGAGGATATGCAAGAGGGCCGGAACCTGAACCTCAGTCCATCGCCTTGACGATTTCTTCGGTCATCTTCTTGGCATCGCCGAACAGCATCATCGTGTTATCGCGGAAGAACAGTTCATTATCGACGCCGGCATAGCCTGAAGCCATGGAGCGTTTGATAAACAGAACCGTTTTCGCCTTCTCCACATCGAGGATCGGCATGCCATAGATCGGACTGGCCTTGTCGGTCTTTGCCGCGGGGTTGGTGACGTCGTTCGCACCAATGACGAACGCGACATCAGCCGTGGCAAATTCCCGGTTGATCTCGTCCAGCTCGAAGACTTCATCATAAGGCACATTGGCCTCGGCCAGCAGCACGTTCATATGGCCGGGCATACGACCGGCGACCGGATGAATGGCGTAGGAAACCTCGACACCTTCCGCTTTCAGCACATCCGCCATTTCACGCAGGGCGTGCTGGGCCTGGGCAACCGCCATGCCGTAACCCGGCACAATGATGACCTTCGATGCGTTTGCCATGATGAAAGCCGCATCATCCGCAGAACCGGATTTGACCGAGCGGTCACCGGTTGCACCAGCGGCCGCCGCAGCGGTTTCACCGCCGAAGCCACCGAGGATCACATTGATGATCGAGCGGTTCATGCCCTTGCACATGATGTAGCTGAGGATCGCCCCGGACGAGCCAACCAGCGCCCCGGTGATGATCAGCAGCGGGTTGGCCAGCGTGAAGCCGATACCGCAGGCTGCCCAGCCGGAATAGCTGTTCAGCATGGAGACAACGACCGGCATATCCGCCCCGCCGATCGGCAGGATCAGCAGGAAGCCCAGAACAAAGGCCAGAATGGTCAGCGCCCAGAAAGCGGTATGACTTTCCGTGGCCGCAAACCAGATCAGGAACACGGCGAGCAGGATGCCCAGCGCCGCATTGATCATATGCTGGCCCTTGAAGACCAGCGGGTTACCGGACAGCACCCCCTGCAGCTTGCCGAAGGCAATGACAGAGCCGGAGAAGGTGATCGCACCGATGGCAGTGCCCAGCGACATTTCCACCAGACTGCCGGCAGAGATCGAGCCGACCTCACCAATGCCATAGGCGGACGGGCTGAACAGGGCTGCCGTCGCCACGAACACGGCGGCCAGACCAACCAGCGAATGGAAGGCGGCAACCAGTTGCGGCAGGGCCGTCATCTCGATCTTCCTGGCGATCAGCGTTCCCGCAGACCCGCCGATCAGAATGGCCAGAATGATATAGCCGTAGGAAACAACATCCGGGTCCGCGATGGTGGTCAGAATGGCGACCACCATGCCGATGATACCCAGCATGTTACCACGGCGGGCCGTTTCCGGCGACGAAAGTCCCTTCAGCGCCAGGATGAAACAGACTGAAGCGAAGAGATAGAGTAAGGCGACGAGATTCTCGGACATGTCTGCTGTTCCCTATTTCTTCTGCTTTTTCTTGAACATCGCGAGCATTCGCTGGGTCACGATGAACCCGCCGAAGATGTTCACACTGGCCAGCATCACAGCGACAAAGCCCATGACCTTGGAAATACTCATCTCGGCCGGTCCTACCGCAATCAGCGCACCGACAATGATCACCGAAGAAATCGCGTTGGTGACACCCATCAGCGGCGAATGCAGCGCCGGTGTGACGCTCCAGACCACGAAGAAGCCGACGAAGACTGCCAGAACGAAGACGGTGAACAGAAAGATGAACGGATCCGGCCCGGCGATATCCGCCACCGCGGGTGGCATTTTCGCCATCGCGTCCGTCCCGAGTTTTGCCGTTGCCGCGGCAAGGTCAGACAACTGCGCCTGCATCTGTTCGATACGGGCGAGGATTTCCTGCTTGTCCATTATTTGTCTCCTTCGCCGGTCAGGGCCGGATGCACGATCTTGCCGTCACGTACCACGCAACAGCCCTTGATGATGTCATCATCCCAGTCGATCCTGACCGACTTGCTGTCCTTGTCGACCAGCGGCGTCACAAAGTTCAGCAGGTTGCGGGCATAGAGCTTCGAGCTGTCTTCGGCGAGACGGCTCGGCACGTTCGCATGGCCGACAATTTTCACGCCATGCTTCACCACCACCTTGCCGACTTCACTGCCGAAACAGTTGCCGCCGCTTTCAACTGCCAGATCAACAACCACAGAACCGGCAGGCATATCCTTCAGCATCGCCTCGGTAATCAGCAGCGGGGCCGGACGACCGGGAATCTGCGCCGTCGTAATAACCATGTCCATTTTCTTGAGGTGGTTATGCAGCGCCTCTTCCTGCTTTTTCTTGTAGTCGTCGGACATTTCCTTCGCGTACCCGCCGGAGGTTTCGGCATCCTTTGCCGATTCCGGATCGACCTCGACGAACTTTGCGCCGAGGCTCTGTACCTGTTCCTTCACCGCGGGACGTACATCATAGGCCGAGACCGCACCGCCCAGCCTGCGGGCGGTTGCAATCGCCTGCAATCCTGCAACACCGGCGCCCAGGATGCAGATTTTGGCCGGCGGAATTGTCCCGGCCGCCGTCATCATCATCGGGATGGCGCGGCCAAATTCCTGCGTTGCATCCAGCACGGCCTTGTAGCCCGCGAGGTTTGCCTGCGATGACAGGACATCCATCGACTGTGCCCGGGTAATCCGCGGGACAAGTTCCATGGCAAAGGCGGTAATCCCGGCTGCGGCATATTTCTTCACTGCCGGCTTGTCGCTCAGCGCACCCAGCACCGCGACCAGATTCACCCCCTTGGCATAGGTTGCGATCTCCGCATCGGTCGGTGACTGGACCTTGAAGATGAAATCCGCGCCGTTAACGCAGGTCTTTCCATCCTTTGACACGGTTGCTCCGGCTTCGCGGTAATCCGCGTCGGCGAAGGAGGCACCGTCGCCAGCGCCCTTTTCAACGGCAACATCGAAACCAAGCGCCACCAGCTTTTTCACCGTCTCCGGCGATGCGGCCACACGGGCTTCGTTTTGTCTGCGTTCTTTTGGTACTGATATTTTCATTGGCGGTCGCCATCCCCATCCTGTGTTGGGATGCTGACAGTCCCGCACCGCACCCCGGCTTTAAAGCAGGTGCAGCATGCAATTTCCCCATCGATTTGCCAAGCTATAGGCGTCAGGCAACGTCAGGTTTATCAGGCACCGAACCCGGCGCGAGACAGCAGCGCCTTAAGTTCGGCCCGGATGGCCGGGCGCTCCGCTTCCGGCAATTCCGACAGGGCACCCTCCAGACCGGTGGACTTTGTCAGATGCCCGATCACACGATTGCGGACGACACTCAGCACCGGACCGTCCCACAACAGCCCGGAAAGCTGGAGCGACAACAGGCCCCGAAGGCGCTTTACCAGAGACAGCGTATCGCTGTCGATGCGCCCCAGCACATCCTCGCTCTCCAGATACTCACAGGTCAGCTGGTCAAGGCGGTCGCGGAAAATACGCTTCTCCTTGTCGCGCATGCTGGCGGCCTGAATCGCATCGCGAATCATCACAATCGCCCGCAATTTCCGTGGCACGGGATGCCGGTAATAGGTAAAATTGTTGATATGCTGCGGTTTGGTGATCATCACGGTCAGAACATCCATGATATCCGCCGCAAGCCGATGACCGAAGGGCATCGACAGAAGTTCGCAGAGAAACGTGATCCGGGCAGATGGCAACCTGAACAGTTCCGTCATGCCCCGGGTCAGGCGCTCTGTTGCCCCCTTGGCACCCAGATCGTCAAACTGGCGGCTGAACCGTGACGCGATGGCTTCCGCCATCTGCGGTCCTCCGGCAAACCGCCCGTTCTGGTCGACCAGCCGGTTTACAATCTGGCCGAGTGCCTCGGCCTCCTGTTCGCCACCATACCGGGTCAGATCGTTGCGCCCGCCGACCTCACGCGCAATCCGCGCGGTGAGGATGTCACGGGCAACATTCATGTGCGGCCCCTTGAAGGCATCGTTCAGGGCAGCCAGAACCGGCTGCCGGGTCTTCTCGACCTCCAGCCCGCCTACGGCAAGGTCACTCAACATGTTCAGCGCCGACACCAGATCGGGCTGGCGGCCCAGAAGGTCCTGAATAACCGAGGCCCCGTCCATCACCTCCGCGATCATCTCACCCAGAATGATGTCCGGCTCTTCCGGAATGCCCGGAATTTTCAGTTCAATGATCTGCTCCAGCTTCGCGTCCCAGCTCTGCGCACCGGCCAGATGTGTCGCCAGCATCACCCCGAAATGGAAAAACTGCTGCTCCGCACCGCCATATTCTGCCGCCCGCGACCAGGCTTTGGCGACGCCGGCGGCATCAATGGCCGGCATCTTTTGTGAGGAGATTTCGCGCAGGCGGTCAAACTGGCGGTCAATGAGGCGAAACAGTTCATCATTACGCTTGCGCGAATCCTGGCCTGCATTGCGGGCCTGAATACCCGATACGCGGGACACCGCCGACGGCATCAGCATGTTTGCGTCGCGCAGGCGTCTGAATTCCCGCATCGAATGCATCAGCTCGGTCGCGGTCAGGAAATGCCGGTCCAGATAGCGGCGCAACAGGCGGGTGGCACAGCGCCGCGCTTCAAAGCGTTCAAGGTCGGCAAATGTCTCGCACATCGGCGCATCGTCAATCGGCACGATGGTAACCGGACGTTCCGCCTTCACCGGGATCGGCTGTTCCCAGATCGTATAGTCGGATCCCAGCTCGCCGTTCTCGAAAACCCGGGTCCGGGTGACACGCAGCACAGTTCCGTCCGCCGACGGCAAATGGCCCTCGGCAAACTTCTTCGCCCTGTGTTCATCTTCCTCGGCATGAACGGTCACCCACTTTCCGTCCCGCTCCGCCTGAACCTCGAACTGATATTCCCGTTTCTTGAACACGCCAGACCCTCCGGCTGCAGATTAACCGCCGGATGGTTACTGACTTGTTAACTCCAGATCAGATGGTCAGCGCCGGCACTGCCCCTGTCATGTCATCCTGAACCTGATTCAGGATCCATATCTGCAACCGCTCTGGGTAGACCCTCAATCCAGTTGAGGATGACATGTCATTAAGAAAGCAGAAGCTTTACAGCGCCTCCGGCACCCCTGCACCTTCCAGCGCCGCCTTCTGCCGTTCCGCCAGTGCCGTTTCGTCAAAGTCGCGGATCAGGTCGTGGAACAGGCGGTACCAGTTGATTTCGGCTTTCAGGTGCAGGAACACCGAACCCAGGCCGATGGCGGCGCGGTCCATCAGGACGAATTCGCGGGGTGGGGTGACGCCGCCCAGCGCCCTCAGGTCCTTGTGAACCTTTTCGGCAACCTGTGCGCCGTAGACGGTTGAGTTGGTCTCCTCGATCCGGCGGTCGCGGTCTTCCATCAGCGGGGCATAGACGAAGCGCGCCCACTGGTTGAGGACCTCCAGCAGATCCCGGTTAAGATTGGTGAAGCCCCAGGTCTCGTAGGCATGGACCGCAAGCGCCTCGTCATCGTTTTGCAGGGCGTTGTAGAGGTCGATCACACCGCGCACGAAACTGGGCGGAAAGACCCGGATGCAGCCGAAATCCAGCAGATTGACCGAGCCGTCGTCGCGTACCGTGTAATTGCCGAGATGCGGGTCGCCGTGGATTACGCCGTAGTAATAGAACGGCACATACCAGGCGCGAAACATGTTCATGGCGATCCGGTTGCGCAGATCCGGATGTTCCTTGATGAAATCAAGGATCGGTGTGCCCTGAAGCCAGGTCATCGACAGCAGGCGCTTTGAGGAAAGTTCCGGCAGCGGCACCGGCACATGCACACCGGCTTCATCCGCATGCATCAGGCCATAGAGGCGCATCTGTGCGGCCTCGCGCTCATAGTCGAGTTCCTCACGCAGGCGGGCGGAGATTTCGGCGTGAATGTTCGAGGTATCAATCGACGGGTCGTAGCGCCGGTAGATCGAGAAGATCAGTTTCAGTTGCCGGAGGTCAGCCTCCACCGTCGAAGACATGTCCGGATATTGCAGCTTGCAGGCCAGTGCCTGCCCGTCTTTACCGGTCGCCCGGTGTACCTGCCCCAGCGAGGCTGCGGCTGCGGCCTCCCGTTCGAATGAGCCGAACCTGTTCTGCCAGTCCGGCCCCAGCTCACTGGCCATCCGCCGCTTGATGAAGGGCCAGCCCATCGACGGCGCGTTGGCCTGCAGCTGGGCCAGTTCCTTGGCATATTCCCGGGGCAGCGCGTCCGGAATGGTCGACATGATCTGGGCAACCTTCATCAGCGGCCCTTTCAGGCCACCAAGGGCTGCTTTCAGGTCATTGGCATGGCGGTCGCGGTCCATCGGAATGCCGAGAAAACGCTGCCCCGCCAGCCGTGCACCGACACCCGCCATGGCCCCGGAAACACGGGCATAGCGCTGCACCCGGCGGCCAAGTGAATTGTCTTCAGACATGGATCAGAGTTCTTCCAGCTGATCGATCATCCGCTCGACCACCGACAGGCCGCGTTTCCAGAATGCCGGGTCCGACGCATCCAGCCCGAAGGGAGCGAGCAGTTCCTTGTGGCGCAGGGTGCCGCCCGCCGAGAGCATCTCCAGATACTTTTCCTGGAACTTCGGGTGGCCCTGCTCGAACAGGTCATACAGCGCATTCACCAGACAATCGCCGAAGGCATAGGCATAGACATAGAACGGTGAATGGATGAAATGCGGGATGTAGGACCAGTAGATGCCGTAATCATCGCTGAGATCGAAGGCCGGGCCGAGGCTTTCGCGCTGTACGTCCATCCAGATCTCGCAGATTCGCCCTGACGCAATCTCGCCGGACCGGCGTTCATCATGTACCCGGCGTTCAAATTCGTAGAACGCAGTCTGGCGCACCACGGTGTTGATCATGTCCTCGATCTTTCCGGCCAGCATGATCTTCCGCTTTGCCGGATCCGTGGTCTTTTTCAGCATCGACTGGAAGGTCAGCATCTCGCCGAAGACCGAGGCGGTTTCGGCGAGTGTCAGCGGTGTGTTGGCCATCAGGTTGCCGCGCGGCCCGGCCAGCACCTGATGCACGCCATGACCAAGCTCGTGCGCCAGGGTCATCACGTCGCGTACCTTGCCCTGATAATTCAGCAGGATATAGGGGTGGGCAGACGGCACGGTGGGATGCGCAAAGGCACCACCGGACTTGCCCGGTCGTGCCGGGGCGTCGATCCAGCCGCCATCGAAAAACTGTTTCCCGATCTTCGACAGCTCAGGTGAAAAGGAGTCATAGGCCGACAACACCGTATCGGCGGCCTCTGACCAGCCGATCTTGCGGTCATCATCTGCCGGCAGGGGCGCATTGCGGTCCCAGTGCTTCAGCTTGTCGAGGCCCAGCCAGTCCGCCTTGATCCTGTAATAGCGGTGCGAAAGGCGCGGATAGGCATCCTGCACGGCGGTGGCCAGCGCATCGACGACCTCGTCCTCAACCGCATTGGCAAGATTGCGGGCGGAAACCGGGCGGGCGTAATTCCGCCAGTTGTCATCCGTCGCCTTGTCCTTGGCCAGCGTGTTGGTAATCAGCGAGAACAGCCGCTTGTTACCGTTCAGAACCTTACTGATACTGGTTGCCGCCGCTGCCCGTTTCTCACGGTCCGGGTTCGACATCAGGTCGAATATTTCTGTCGCCGTCAGTTGCTCGTCACCGAGCGGAAATCGCATATCCGCCATCGTCTCGTCGAACAGCCGCACCCAGGCAGAACGGCCGGTCACATCCAGTTCATGCAGCAGGCGCTCCATCTCGTCGTCGAGCTGGTGCTCCCGGAAGGCCCGGAGGTCGCGCAGCCACGGTTCGTAATGCGCGGTGGCCGGGTCTTTCAGCAGCTCTGCCATCCGGTCTTCGCTCAGCCGGTTTACTTCCAGCGTGAAGAACAGGGTGGCCGTGGAAATGTCGGTAATCCGTTCCTGCAGGGTCTGGTAAAAGCGACCGATTTCCGTGTCCGAGACATTGCCGGCATGCAGCAGCTGCGCATAGCTCATGACCCGCCCGGTAATTTCGGTCAGCGCCTCGAACTCGCGCACCGCCTGTCCGAATGCGGCCCCGTCGATCTCCGCCAGACGGCCCTGCCATGCTTCCCGGAACAGGGTTGAGTCCGCGGCGAGGCGGTCGATATCGGCCTTCAGCTCGGAACTGTCCGGTCCCGGATAGAGATCGGCCAGATTCCATTCCGGCAGTTTGGCGGTCGCGGTGGTCTTTGCAGTCGTGGCAGTAGCGGAATTCATGACGTCTCCGATGGAAGCAATAATCTTACAGGGCTTGATATAGGCACGGGCAGCCGACAAATGAAGCGCTGCCGGTGCAAGATCGCGGGAATGAGTGAATTCGCAGCATAAGCGATTGTCACGAACCGATTCTGCCGCAAAATAGAGGTCAGGGAGAACGCCAATGAAATATATGGAATGGACCAGCCTGCCCGCGATGTTTTTTGACTCAGCGGCACAGCATAAGGACCGGCCTTTCCTCTGGGCCAAAAAGTCCGGAAGTTACAAAGGCCGCAGTTACGGCAAGAGCGCCGAACAGGTCAGCCTGCTGGCCCGCGGGCTGGAAGATTGCGGCATCGGCTTCGGTGACCGTGTGGCCCTGGTCAGTGAAAACCGGCCGGAATGGGTCATCGCCGACTTTGCCATCATGGCCAGCGGTGCAATCTCGGTTCCCGCCTACACGACCAACACGGCTGATGACCATTTCCATATCCTGACCAACGTGACGGCCCGGGCGGCGATTGTCTCCACCGCCCGCCTGCTGCCCCCCCTGCTGGAAGCCGCAAAGAGAAGCGGTTGCGTCACCACCATCATCACGATGGAAGCAACCGGTACCGAAGCGCCTGACGGCATCACCATCCTGACGTTTGATGACGTCATCAAACGTGGTGCCAAACGGCCCGACCTTGTAGCCGACCGGGTACGACGCATCAAACGGGCGGACACCGCCTGTATCATTCATACATCGGGTACCGGCGGCGTGCCGAAGGGGGTGACACTCAGCCATGGCTCGATCCTGTTCAACTGTCTCGGCGCCTATGACCTGTTGCTGGAATTCGGGCTCGACCATGAGGTCTTCCTGTCCTTCCTGCCGCTGAGCCATTCCTATGAACATACCGCCGGTCTGGCGTTCCCGGTCTCGATCGGTGCCGAGATCTACTATGCCGAGGGGATCGACAAGCTGGCCAGCAACATGCTGGAAGTCCGCCCGACCATCATGACCGCCGTCCCCCGTCTGTATGAGACCATGCGGGCGCGGATCATGCGCGGGCTGGAACAGGGTGGTGGTGCGAAAAAGGCTCTGTTCAGCAAGACGCTGGCTCTGGGCCGGAAGAAATATGAGACCCCCGAGAAATTCAACGCGATCGACAAGCTGACGGACCGGCTGGTCGACAAACTTGTCCGCGACAAGGTCCGTGGCCGGTTTGGTGGCCGCCTGAAAACCCTCGTCTCCGGCGGCGGGCCGCTGAACTACGATGTCGGCCTGTTCTTTACCTCGCTGGGTCTCACCATTCTGCAAGGCTACGGCCAGACCGAGTCCGCGCCGGTGATCTCCTGCAACCGGCCCGGCAGTCTGCGTATCGAGACCGTCGGCCCGCCGGTCAAGGACGTGAATGTCCAGATCGCCCGCGATGGCGAGATTCTGGTGCAGGGTGAACTGGTCATGAAAGGCTACTGGAACGACCCGGACGCAACAAAGGATGTCATTGACGAGAATGGCTGGCTGCATACCGGCGATGTCGGACATATCGACCATAATGGCCATATCGTCATTACCGACCGCAAGAAGGACATCATCGTCAATTCCGGCGGTGACAACATCTCGCCACAGCGTGTCGAAGGCATTCTGTCGCTGGAGCCGGAAATCGTGCAGTGCATGGTTCACGGTGACAAGCGCCCCTATCTGGTAGCCCTTATCGTGCCGGACGAAGACTTCATCGCGAGCTGGGCGTCTGAAAATAACAGGATTGCCGATCTTGCATCACTCGCCGGTGACGAGGCTTTTCAGAAAGCGTTCGCGCCGGTCCTGTCCCGCGTGAACGAACGTCTGAGTACAATCGAGCGGGTCAGAAAAATCGTCATCGCCGACGCGCCCTTCACCGTCGATAACGAGCAGATGACGCCAACCATGAAAGTTCGCCGCCATATCCTGAAACAAGTCTACGGCAAGCGGCTGGAGGCGCTGTATGGCTGAGCTTCAGGCTGGCCGCTTTTTCACCGCCGCATAATCCAGCGGCAGCACGCTGGTTTCCTTTAGTTCCTCCATCACGAAGCTGGAGGAAACCGTCTCGAATTCGCAGCGGGCGATCAGGCGTTTATAGACCCCGTCATAGGCTTCGATGTCCGGGACGACGATATGCAGCAGATAATCCGTATCGCCGGATAACCGGTAGGCCCCGATGATCTCGGGGATGCCCTCGACCGCGCGCTCGAACCGGGCCAGCCATTCAACGCTGTGCCGGCCGGCGCGGATATCAACGAAGACCGTCTGGCCGACATTCATTCTTGCCCGGTCGAGGACCGCAACCCGGCCACGGATATGACCACTGTCTTCCAGCGCCCGGATTCGCCGCCAGCAGGGGTTTTTCGACAGACCCACCCGGTCGGCGATTTCGGCTACGGTGATCCCCGCATCAAGCTGAAGAATTTCCAGTATCCGCACATCAAACTCGTCCAGCATCCCAAATACCTTCCTTTGTTTGGGATAAAATCACCCGAATTTATCGATTTCACAAGAAATATGGGACCCCTTTACCGGCAACGACCGGTATAGTCTCAACCATCGAAACGCCAGGGGAACAGTTCTCATGTCCATCTTCACCGACCATCCGCATTCAGTTGACGAAACCTATTGTGAACACACGATGTTCGCATGGCGTTTTGCTTTCCGGCTGCTGAAGGCGTCGGCGAAAGCCTTTGTGCATGGCATCCTGCCCTTTGCCTACATGACCGATGCCAGCGATGAAGTCAGAACACTGGCACGCGAACTCTCGACCCGCACCCCGAAGCCCGCTAGGATCGGTGACGAAGCTCACGCATCCTGACAGGAAACTGAATGTGCCGCTGGCTGGCCTATTTCGGCAGCCCCATCTGTCTTGAAGACCTGCTCTACGCGCCGGAGCATTCCCTGATTGATCAGGGAAGATCCGCACGCGAAGGCAAGATGCCGGTCAATGGTGATGGGTTTGGTATCGGCTGGTACAGCCGTCGGCCGGAACCCGGCATTTATCGCGAAGTTCTCCCGGTCTGGAACGACCGCAACCTGCGCAGTCTCTCGCGCCAGATCGACAGCCGGCTGCTGTTTGCTCATATCCGGGCGTCAACCGGCACGGCGACAACCCGCAGCAACTGCCATCCCTTCACCGTGGGCCGCTGGATGTTCATGCATAATGGCCAGATCGGTGGCTATATGACGGTCCGGCGAGAACTCGAAGCACTCATACCCGATCATCTCTATGTTTATCGTGAGGGGGCAACCGACAGCGAGCTCATCTTCCTCCTGGCCCTTGCCAACGGTCTTGAGACCCGGCCGGAACAGGCGATTGCCGAAACCATCTGCCAGATCGACGAAATCACCGCCCGGCGCGGGATTGCTGAACCAACCAAGATGACTGCCGCCTTCAGTGATGGTGAGCGAATTTTCGCGGTCCGCTATTCCAGCGACGAAACCGCCCCCAGCCTTTATCTGAACTGCTCTGACGGCTCCGCTCTTGTCGCGTCCGAACCGCTGGACGGCTTTGCTGATAGATGGGTGCCGATTGCCCCGGCCGGCATGGTCGTCGTGGAAGGCCCGGACAAGTGCAAGGTGCGTCGCATTGACTTCACCGCAAACCAGCCCCGGGTGGTGCCTGTCTAGGTACAGCCAGTAACAAAGTGTAAATCTCTCCGTCTTATCATGGCACCATGATACGTACCCTCGGCAGCCTTTCGATTCTTCTTGTGGATGAACATCGCGAGTCACGCACCCTGCTGCGTGACATGCTGATTACAACCGGCGTCATGGATATCCGCGAGGCAAAGTCCGGTGACGAAACGCTGTCGATGCTGGCGCACAAGCCAACCGACCTGATTCTGATGGAGCTCGGATCAGACCCGAAAACCGGCATCAGCATGGTGAAGGCGATCCGCGACCCGAAACGCTGCAAGACCCCGAAAGTCGCAATCACGGTCATCACCGGCCTGTCCGACAAGCGAAGCGTACTGGCCGCACGGGATGCCGGTGTGAACGACTTTATCGCCAAGCCGGTTTCGGCGGATGCCCTGCATAAGCGTCTGGACCGGCTGGCACGCAAGCCTCAGGAATTTGTCGAAAACGACGCCTATTTCGGTCCGGACCGGCGCCGGCGTGAAATCGACATGGGCATTGAACGGCGCGACGAAAACGAAACCTGATATTACCGCTGATTGTAACTGCGGAACCATTCGATAAAGGCCGGGATACCGGCATCAATCGGCGTCGCCGGGTTGAAGCCCAGATCGTCGCGGATGGCATCAATATCGGCGAAAGTTTCCTGCACATCACCGGGCTGCATCACGTCGAACCGCATTTCGGCCTTCATACCCAGTGACTCTTCGATCAGGCTGATGAACCGCATCAGATCTTCGCTACGGTTATTCCCGATATTATAGACCCGCTGTGGCGGCGTGCCGGATGGCGGTGTTTCAAGACAGCGGATCACACCGTCAACGATGTCATCGATGAAGGTGAAATCGCGTCGCATATTGCCATTGTTGAATACCGTGATCGGCTCTCCCGCCATGATCTTCGAGGCGAAGATATAGGCGGCCATGTCCGGACGGCCCCAGGGGCCGTAAACCGTAAAGAACCGCAGCCCTGTGAGCGGAATGCCATAGAGGTGGGCGTAGGTGTAGGCCATCAGCTCGCCCGACCGTTTGGTTGCAGCATAAAGCGACAACGGCGTATCCACCGGGTCCTCGATCGAAAACGGCTGCTTGTCGTTCGCCCCGTAGACCGAGGAGGAGCTGGCATAGACCATATGCTTCAGACCGTCGATGCGGCGGGCCAGTTCCAGCATGATCAACTGCCCTTCCACATTGCTGCGAACATAGGAATAGGGGTCGATCAGTGAGTGGCGGACACCGGCCTGCGCCGCCAGATGAATGATGCCTGTTATCCTTGGGAAAGTTTTTGCCAGTGACAAGATTACGTCACGGTCGGCAATGTCGGCTTTCAGAAACTGAAATCCCGGTTGTGCCTCAAGCCGGTCGAGGCGCGCCTGTTTCAGGGCAGGATCGTAGTAGTCATTCAGATTATCGATTCCAACCACCGCCCTGCCCTGCGCCAGCAAGGCATTGGAAACATGGTAGCCTATGAAGCCGGCTGCGCCGGTTACCAGAATCATTTTGTCGGCCTCATCTTCAACACGAGGTCTCTATACAGGCAGAGATCACTGAAATCACGTCCCTAAAAAGCTTTTTCCTGCAATCCGCGGCTTGAGACCACGCGCCGGCGCGGCTATCGTCCCGCCACTTTAACGGAGATACAGAAATGACAGACGTTGGCGGCATCGCATCTGAACGGCTTCAGTCCTTTATGGAACGGGTGGAGCGGCTGGAAGAGGAAAAAAAGGCCCTGATGGATGACATCAAGGATGTCTTCGCCGAAGCCAAGGGGACCGGTTTTGACGTGAAGATCATGCGTCAGGTCCTGCGCCTGCGCAAACTCGACAAGGAAGACCGTCAGGAGCAGGAACATCTGCTCGAACTCTACAAAGCCGCCCTTGGAATGGACTGACGCAGCACAGCCCGGTATCGCCAGCCGTTCAGGCCTGTATTGCTTCCAGCGCGGACCGGATACCGGCTGGGATTTCAACCGGGCGGCTGGTTACCCGGTCGACAAACACATGGATGAAATAGCCCGAGGCTGCCGCTTCGGCCTCGCCTTCCCGGAATATCCCGATCTCATGGCGAACCGATGACTTGCCGATCCGGCCGACCCGCAGCCCTGCCTCAATCACATCGGGATAGGTAACCGGCGCGTTATAGGTACAGGAACTCTCGACCACGAAACCCACGATTGAGCCACCGTGGATATCCAGCCCGCCCTGTTCAATCATGTAGCCATTCACCGCACTATCGAACCAGGCATAGTAAATTACATTATTGACGTGACCGTAGATGTCATTATCCGCCCAGCGCGTGGTGATCGGACGAAAATGCCGGTAGGCACTGCGGGACTCAATGATCTTCTCCGCCAAATTCAGTCTCCCGTCACAAAGGCGACAAGCGCGTCCAGCGTCTCGTCCGGTGCTTCACTCATCAGCATATGTCCCGATTTTTCAATCACCTGCACCCGGGCGTCCGTAACCAGTGATGCCAGCTTCCGGGCCGAACGGGCCGGTGTCATCCTGTCACGGCCACCCAGCAGAAACAGCGTCGGGCAGCTAACGTTGGCTGCCGCCTGCGGCCCTGTTTTCCAACCGTCACAGGCTTTCAGGTCGGTATGCAGCACGCCGTCTGCAGCCGCACCAAACAACCTTACAGCCCCGCCCATCATCCACATGCCCGGTGCCCGGTTACCACCGACATGACCGGCAGGCCCGTGCCCCCAGGCCGTCATCGACAGGCAGGCCTGTTCCGGGCGCTCCAGCGCATCGGCCAGCAGCGCAGGATGAACCGAAATGGCTTCGGAGACGCCCAGCAATGCCAGTTTTCCAGCGTCATCTCCCAGCCGTGCAGCCACTTCCAGAGCAACCGCAGCCCCCATTGAATGACCGACCATAGCGGGACGCTTGCAGCCTGCTTCACGTAGCAAATCCACAACACAATCCGCCATCTCGTCGATCGACGACAGGGCCGGGCCCGGCGATCGCCCATGTCCGGGAAGATCAATCGCCAGCACGCCATAGCCATGCCAGGCGAACCAGCGGCTTTGCAGCGGCCAGCAACTGTGATCGAGCGAGGCACCGTGAATGAAGACAATCGTCGGCAGGTCCGGATTGAAGGCGGTCCCGCCGGTTGCCGCAAAGATTTCCCGGCCTTTGACAGAAATCAGCATGATCAGCCCCGCTGTGACGCTTTGAGCGCCTGATCGAGATCCCCCTTCAGGTCGCCAATATCTTCCAGTCCGACCGACAGGCGAATCAGTTCCTCACCAATACCGGCTGATTTCAGGGCATCGGCACTCATCTGCTGGTGGGTGGTACTGGCGGGATGGATGACCAGCGATTTGGCATCACCGATATTGGCAAGATGCGAGAACAGCTCCAGCCGCTCGATGAACTTGCGACCGGCTTCACGCCCGCCTTTGATCCCGAAACTGAAAATCGCCCCTGCACCCTTTGGCAGCAGCCTTTGTGCCAGATCATAATCGGGATGGCTGGTCAGCCCGGGATAGCTGACCCAGTCCACCGCATCATGCGCTTCCAGGTGTTCGGCAATGGCCTGCGCATTCGCCGTATGCCGCGCCATGCGCAACGGCAGCGTCTCGACGCCCTGAAGAATATAGAACGCGTTGGTCGGGCTGATGCAGGCACCGAAATCGCGCAGTCCCTCGGCGCGGGCCCGCATGATCATCGCCGCCGGGCCAAATTCTTCGGCAAAATCAAGGCCGTGATAGCCGTCATAAGGTTCTGTCAGCGTCGGGAACTTCCCCGATTTCTCCCAGTCGAACTGACCGCAATCGACAATAACCCCGCCGATAGAGGTTCCGTGACCGCCGAGAAACTTGGTCATGGAATGCATGATGATATCGACGCCCAGAGCAGCCGGCTGAACCAGATAGGGAGTGGTGAAGGTCGAATCGACCATCAGCGGCAGACCGGCCTCATGCGCCACCTCGGTAATCAGCGGCAGGTTGGCGACTTCCATGCCCGGATTGCCGATGACCTCCGTGAAAACCAGACGGGTCTCGGGCCGGATCGCCGCGCGGAAGCCATCAACATCGCGGGGGTCCACCAGCGTCGTCTCAATCCCGAATCGCGGCAGGGTATGGACGAACATGTTGTTACTGCCACCATAGATCTTCGATGACGCAACGATATGCCCCCCGGCCCCCATCAGCGTGACAATCGCCAGATGCAGGGCCGCCTGACCGCTGGCTGTGCAAACCGCACCAACGCCGCCTTCCAGCGCCGCTATACGTTCTTCCAGCACCGCCGTCGTCGGGTTTGAAATACGACTGTAGATGTGACCGGCGCGTTCCATATTGAACAGGGCAGCCGCATGGTCCGTATCTTTGAAGACATAGGATGTTGTCTGATAAATCGGTGTGGCGCGGGCACCTGTTACCGGGTCCGGCTGTTGACCGGCATGCAGACTTAGTGAATCGAACTGAAGGAATCTGGAATCCGCCATTCAGTGCGCCCTCCTGGTTCTGACCGTCCCGGCGGTCTGGCAAAAAGCCGGCGGTCTGGCAAAAAGCCGACGGTCTGGCAAAAAGAAAGGGCCGTCCCCCCGACGGCCCCTTCCAACCCAAACGTTTTTGACGCCTCAACCGGTCAAACTCGCTTATGCGACAATACTGTGTTCGAACCTGCCTTGCGGGTCAAGAAGGAAATATTTAACGATATCAATCCGGACTGTCCGTCGGCCAAAAAAGAGCCGCCGGACCCGGCGGCTCAGTTTCAACAGGGAGGCGTCTCTTTCACACTCAAAACTGTCCGGAACGAAAGTATATGGGAGGGTCCGGACTTCATGCCGGAACAATTCGTAGTAATTCCGACAGACAAACTATCGACGATTTCATCACCGGAAACAATTCTTTCTGTGGTGACTTTACTTAAGGCGCTGAAATAAAAAGAAATAAAAATTCAGAATCTGCCTGACCGAAGCAACCATCGCCTGATTTACCCTGCCAAACCGTGCGAATCGACAAAACTTCCGGCTGTCCGGGAGGATGCCGGTCAAGCAATTCCACAGGCAACTACAGATCACGATTTGAAAAACGCCTCGGCACCGGAACGGGCCGACTGTTTTGCACCGATCTTTTCTTCAGCCCGTTTGATCTCGGACTGCAGTTCTTCGATATAATCATTCAGCGCCTCGATCGAGAGCACGTCGAGATCCGGTTTCTGAAGGACAGGTTTCTTCCTGATTGGTTCATCCCAGTCCATCTTGTTCACTCCCATCATTTGCAATGACCATGCTGCCATATTAACTCCAGAGATCACCATGGAGGCAAGAATGACCATTCCGCAGACGATGACCTGTATCGAAATCACCGAACCGGGAAGCCCGGATGTTCTGAGACCTGCGACACGCGACGTACCCGGGCCCGGTGCCGGTGACGTGCTGATCCGGGTTGATGTGGCCGGCGTCAATCGTCCCGACGTGGCCCAGCGCGCCGGTGCCTATCCGCCGCCGCCCGGCGCATCGGACCTGCCCGGTCTGGAAGTCTCTGGAACTGTCGTCGCGCTTGGTTCGGGCGTCACCGGCCTGTCTGTCGGTGATCAGGTCTGCGCCCTGACACCCGGCGGAGGTTATGCAGAGTATTGTGTCACTTCTGCTGCGCAATGCCTGCCCTGGCCAGAAGGCTATGACGCTGTTCAGGCCGCTGCCCTGCCGGAAAATTATTTCACGGTCTGGCACAACGTGTTTGAACGCGGCAGCCTGAAGCCCGGCGAAAAATTTCTCGTCCATGGCGGCTCAAGCGGGATCGGCACCACCGCCATCCAGCTTGCCAAGGCACTGGGCGCGACGGTCTACACTACCGCCGGCAGCGATGAAAAATGCGCTGCCTGTATGGAAATCGGCGCGGATCTGGCGGTCAATTACCGGACAGAAAGCTTTGAAGACAAGATCCGGGAGCATGCCGAAAAGGCCGGTGTCGATGTCATTCTCGACATGGTCGGCGGTGATTACTTCCTGCCAAACATGAAGCTGCTGGCTGTCGAGGGGCGTCTGGTCCAGATCGCGACCCTGGGTGGTCCGAAAGCCTCCATCCATCTGGCTCAAATGATGGTCAAGCGCCAGACCGTTACCGGATCGACGCTTCGCCCGCAATCAAACGACGTCAAGGCGCGGATTGCCGAAGGACTCAGGAACACGGTATGGCCATTGCTGGACCGGGGCGATATCCGGCCCCTGATTTATGCGACGTTTCCCCTGCAGGACGCAGCCGGTGCGCACAGCCTGATGGAAAGCTCCAGTCATATTGGCAAGATCATGCTGACAATCAGATAGCAGAAAGCCGGTTTGACCATGCAAAGCCCGACCGCTATAAGCGGCGGGCCGGAGGTTTGCGCGACCCCGGCAGATCCGGATATCGTAGAGAGACACTGACGAGCCGCCAGCGCGGCGGACGAACGATGGAGTCGACAATGGCCCAACCGCTTATGCCCAAGGCAACCGCCGTCTGGCTGGTTGAGAACACAACCCTGACCTTTGAACAGATCGCTTCGTTCTGCGGCATGCATGAGCTTGAAATTCAGGCCATTGCCGATAACGAAGTCGCCATCGGCATGAACGGTATGGATCCGGTGACCAACGGCCAGTTGACCGCTGAAGAGATCAAGCGCTGTGAAGCGGATGAGAATGCCATGCTGAAAATGGCCAAGAGCGAGAACCCGCGCCCGCGGTCACGCCCGAAAGGTGCCCGCTACACGCCGGTTTCGAAACGCCAGGATCGCCCGGATGCCATCCTCTGGTTGCTTAAATACCACCCGGAGCTGACCGATGCCCAGATTTCACGGCTGATCGGCACAACCAAGAACACCATTAACGCAATTCGCGACAAGTCGCACTGGAACTCCCAGCAGCTGACTGCGCGTGATCCGGTCGGGCTTGGGCTTTGCATGTCTGCCGATCTTGAGAAGGCCGTTGTGGTTGCGCGAGGCCGCGCCGCACGGGCCGGGAAAGCAGTTGCGCAGAATTCGGCAGATTCAGCTAAAACGGAACTGGACGGCGCATCCGAAAGCGAATAGTTTCTGAAAGGCGGGGAATTGGTTTGGATAACAGTGATGTACCATGCACCCACTTCAGAATCTCACCGTCCTTCTGGTCGAAGATACTTGGCAGATACGCAATCTGCTGACATCGATCCTTACACAGCTTGGCTTTGGTAAAGTAATTCGCGCCAGTAACGGCGCGGAGGCAATCCAGCTGATAAAGCTGATGCGGGATAATCCGCAGAGAGCCGGTTTTTCGAATATTGACCTTGTTCTCAGCGACTGGGTTATGGACCCGGTCGACGGCCCCATGCTGCTGCGCTGGATTCGCCGCCACAAGGAGAGCCCCGACCGTTTCATGCCCTTCGTCATGATCAGTGCCTACTCTGATGACGGGCGCGTCGAAATGGCCCGCGATCTTGGTGTAAATGAATTCCTGTCGAAGCCGTTTACCGTGCGCGAGATTGCCCGCCATCTGGAAGCCGTTGTCCGTGACGGCCGGGAATTCTGCCGGACATCCGTTTATTTCGGCCCCAACCGGCGCCGCAAGCGCGAAGCACCGGACATGGGCGAGCGCCGTCTCCACAAGAAAAGTAACGATGTCATCAAGTCATCGAAAGACTTCGGTATCCGGTTTTATCCGCAGCCCCGCACCCTGATCTCCAAACTGGTCTCCGGTCAGGATATTTCACCGGATGTACTGTTTGACTGGAATCAGCTGGAGAGCATGGAGCAGGATCTTGACCGGTTTTCCGAAGACTTCATGGACTGGACCGCAGAATATCTCAAACAACTCGAAGTCCATTACAAGACAGCAATCAACCTGCCGGAAGACAAGCGCAAGAGCTCCTTCACGAAAATCAGCATGATCGCCCATGAGCTGCGCGGTCAGGGTGGTGTTTTCGGGTATCCGCTGATTTCCTCCATTGCGGAATCGCTGTTTGACCTGACCCACCAGATGCTGGACCGAAGTGACGACAGCCTCAAGCTGGTGAAGGAACATCTGGATGCCCTGAAGGCGGTCCTGCGCGAGAAAGTGCGCGGTGATGGCGGCGGTCTTGGCATCGCCCTCATGAAGGCACTGCAGATGGCCAACCACAAGTTCATCACCCGCTCGAAGGCATCGCACCTCGTCTCCCGGCGGTTCGTGCTGCAAAACAGCTACAGCAAGGAAGATCTCGACAAGCGCGGCAGCGAAATTCGCAAACCCGGCCATGTCCAGAAATTCGGCGAACAGCCGTCAGCCGACCAGAACGCTCCGGTTCCGGACTGAAGCCCGCCCCCGGCAGCTTCAGTCTTCGGCCACCGGTGCCAGATAGTTCAGTGGCAGGCGTCCGCCATCGGCATAAATTGTCTGGCCGGTAATGTAGGAGGCTTCTCCGCTCGCAAGAAACGAGGCAACGGACGCAATCTCTGACGGCTCACCCAGCCGACCCGCCGGCGTGCGGGACATCACCGTCCGGTTCGCATTCGGATCCTTCTCCAGAACCGATTTCAGCATGTCGGTGCCGATACTGCCGGGGCCAATTGCATTCACCCGGATACCATGACCGACCAGCGACAGCGACATCACCTTGGTCAGCTGGTTCAGCCCGCCCTTGCTGACGCAGTAGGGTACCTGGTTCGGGATGGCGACAACCGCGTTGATCGACGACATCAGAATGATGGAACCGCCATCACCCTGTTTGACCATCTGCCGCGCAGCCGCCTGTCCCGCCAGGAAGGCGCCTTTCAGATTGACGCGAATCACCCGGTCGAAATCTGCTTCTTCGATA
The DNA here is from genome assembly GCA_040219025.1 of Rhodospirillales bacterium. GTDB lineage: Bacteria > Pseudomonadota > Alphaproteobacteria > Rhodospirillales > HT1-32 > HT1-32. The sequence goes on from JAVJTE010000006.1 coordinate 68,602, forward strand.
TCGAGAAAGTCTGCGGTGTGAACGATGCCTGCGTTACAGACACAGGCGTCCAGTCGTCCGAATTGGTCAACCGCCGCCTTGACGGCCTTTGCCACATCCTTTGCGTCTCCGACATCCCCGGCAACCGCAACTGCGCTGCCTTCGCTGCCGCTGATTGCCTTTGCGGTTGCCTCGGCCTTGTCACCGTCAATATCAAAAACCACGACCCTGGCACCTTCAGACGCGAACCGGGCCGCGACAGCCTGCCCGATTCCCTGTCCGGCACCGGTGACGAGTACGCTTGTTCCTTCGTGACGCATGTTCCCGATCCTTCTATGTAAGTGTACGTGGCTTGACAGCCCTGTCTCTACAGCTTGCAATCCGCCGCCTGAAAATTCAAACGGGAGCACCAACATGACCGCAACATCGCCCTATGCGACGGGCCTCGAAAAGACCGAGGCGAACTACACACCGTTGAGCCCGTTGAGTTTTATCGAACGTACTGCCGCCGTCTATCCCGACCATCCCGCCATCATTCATGGCGATATCAAACGCAGCTGGTCAGAGACCTACAGGCGGTGTCGCCAGCTTGCCAGCGCGCTGACAAACCGGGGTATCGGCCGGGGTGATACGGTCGCCGTGATGGCCGCAAATACCCCGGAGCTTTTCGAGGCTCATTATGGCGTCCCGATGACCGGGGCCGTCCTGAATGCGCTGAATGTCCGTCTGGACGCCCCGACCATCGCCTTTATCCTGGATCATGCGGAGGCCCGTCTCCTGCTGACCGACCGGGAGTTTTCCAGCACGATTCGCGAAGCACTCAGCCTGTGCAAATCCGCTCCCGTTGTCATCGATATTGATGACCCGTTATATGACGGTGGCGAGTTGATCGGTGAAATGGATTATGAGGCGTTCATTGCCAATGGCGATCCCTTATTCGACTGGTCACTGCCGGGGGATGAGTGGGATGCGATCTCGCTGAACTATACATCCGGCACCACCGGTGACCCGAAAGGCGTCGTCTATCATCATCGCGGCGCCTATCTGAATGCCACCAGCAACATCATCGGCTGGAATCTGGCGCACCATCCGGTCTATCTCTGGACGCTGCCGATGTTTCACTGCAACGGCTGGTGCTTTCCCTGGAGCCTGGCAGCCGTTGCCGGGACATCTGTCTGTCTCCGCCGCGTGACCGCAGCCAATATCTACAACGCCATTGCAGACCAGGGTGTGACACATTTCTGCGGTGCCCCGATTGTCCTCAACTTCATCGTCAATGCAGGTGAAGATGAAGTGCGCGACTTTGACCATCCGGTAAAGGTCATGACGGCGGCCGCTCCTCCGCCGGCTTCCGTGCTCGAAGCGATGGAGGATCGCGGCTTCAGAATGACCCATGTCTATGGCCTGACGGAGACATATGGTCCGGCTGTAATCTGTGCCTGGCATGACGACTGGGACAACCTGCCAACGCGCGAGAAAGCCGCAAAGAAGGCCCGTCAGGGCGTGCGCTATCACATGCTGCAGGGCCTGACCGTGATGGATCCGGAGAGCATGACCGAGGTTGCGAAAGACGGAGAGACCATGGGTGAAGTGATGTTCCGCGGTAATGTGGTGATGAAGGGATATCTGAAAAACCCGTCAACGACCGAAGCATCCCTGTCCGGTGGCTGGTTTCATTCCGGAGATCTGGGTGTCATGCATCCGGATGGTTATATCGAACTGAAAGATCGCTCGAAGGATATCATTATTTCCGGCGGCGAGAACATCTCCTCGATCGAGGTTGAGAGTGTACTCTATCGCCACCCGGCGGTTCTGGAAGCAGCAGTTGTCGCGAAGCAGGACGACAAATGGGGCGAGACGCCCTGCGCCTTCATTGAACTGAAGAAATCTGCCGGTGATGTGACCCCTGCCGAGATCATTGCTTACTGCCGTGAGAACATGGCCCATTACAAGGCACCGAAAACGGTGATCTTCGGTCCGCTGCCGAAGACATCGACCGGCAAGGTACAGAAATACCTGCTCAGGAAAACGGCCGACGCTGTCTAGCGCCGGCCGTTAATCGACAAAAAAACCGGCAGCTTGCCGGTTGTATCAGTGTTTCAGTTGTTTCAGTTCATCCTTGAGATGAAGCTTCTGTTTTTTCAGGGCTGCGATGGCAGTCTGATCAGGAAGAGGGCGATGTTCTTCAATCTCGATTGCATGCTCAAGTTCGACATGTTTTCGCTCCAGTGATTGAATACGTCCGGCTTCAGCCATAGGCACCTCCTTCTGTGATTGTGAATCAAAAACCTAACACCAATATACTAGGAAGGTTAGCATGGCACCGCTACCCCTTCCTGTCAGAAAAGGTTCAAAAAAGTGTCAGCGAAAAACAGAATGATTGTCGGAATCAGCGGCGCATCCGGCGTCATCTACGGGGTACGGGTACTGGAAATGCTCCGTAAACTGGGGATCGAAAGCCATCTGGTGATGAGCAAGTCAGCCGAGATTACGCTGGCTTATGAAATGGATATGAAAGTCGCGGCTGTTCGTGCACTCGCTGACTATGACTATCCGATGGAGGATATCGGCGCTGCCCCCTCCTCCGGCTCGTTCCGTACACTCGGGATGATCGTCGCTCCCTGTTCGATTCGTTCGATGTCGGAGATTGCAACCGGGGTGACCGCAAACCTGCTGACACGGGCAGCGGATGTCACCCTGAAGGAGCGCCGCCGGCTGGTTCTCATGCTGCGTGAGACACCGCTGCATAGCGGCCATCTGCGCAATATGCTGTCACTGTCGGACATGGGTGCCATCATCGCCCCGCCGGTTCCGGCGTTCTATGCACGGCCCGCTTCGATTGATGATCTGGTCAATCATTCCGTTGGTCGCGTGCTTGATCTGTTTGATCTGGATGCCGGCAACCTGAAACGCTGGGGTGAAGCCGGGGGCTCCGGCAAACAACCCAGAGTAACAAAGAAAACTCAGTCCAGGGCCGCGCCAACCAGGGTCTGAAGCGCGTCCTCGTCCGGCACCATATCTGACAGTGTCGCCAGATAGGCTTCAATCGCCCGACGCATGGCAAAACCGGTTTCCGCCTCTGTCAGGGATCCGGGGCGGTCGCTGAACCCAAGACCGTACAGCAACCCCTGTTCAAGCTGCTCCGCCTCCAGTTCCAGTCGCTTCACCGATGACCGGAACAACTCCGCCTCCGCCTGGACAACGCCGTGGCTGTCGGATTTCAGTTTGCTGCGAACCTGACGCAACGGCACAACAATCTGCCTGTGCCAGCGATCGGCGGCACTGACGATCTCCTCTATATCGCTCTCGGAAACCGCAACAGAGCGACTATGCAGCCAGCAGAGATACAGCAGGATATTCACATCGGCCCCGAAACCGGCCTGAATTTTCAGGCAGGCGGCCGGAACCCCGGCCTGCCGATAAACCTTTAGCGAAAAATTCCAGAATGGGTTATCCATCACCTTGCCTCACCATGGCATTCACCTGAAATCACGCGGCTGAAACTGCTGTTTTCAAACGCAGATATGGTATCATTGAGTTCAAGAAAACAAAGGGTGCGGTAAGGGTGTCAGAAAAACCAGCCAATGATGTGGAAACCCTCGCCGTCAGGCTTGCGGCATTACAGACAGAGCACCGTGACCTTGATGATATCATCCGGAGAATCGAACGGGACGGCCCTGCTGACCGGCTGCAGATGCAGCGCCTGAAAAAGCGAAAACTCAATCTGAAGGATCAGATTTCCTGGATCGAGAAACAGCTACTCCCGGATATTATCGCCTGAATTGCGGTTTTTGTCAGCCGCATCCAGAAGTGACTGGGCGCTGTCCGATGCCCCGATCATGGTCACTCCCGCATCAACGCCAAGTGACAGGGTCTGACCTTCATGCGTGAATGGACGGCCAGCAATCGCCGCTTTCACATGTGACAGATAGTCAGCGGCACCGGACAGACCTGAGCCAAAAATCACAACACCAAAGGCATATCCACCGAGATTACCGATGATGTCTGCCGGTGTCAGTGGTTCCGTCAACTGATCGGAAATATGGTTCAGGGCCGCTTCCTCCACCTTATGGCCGAACTGACGTCGGACATGCCCGACGCCGGTAGCCTCAACATAAACCAGGCTGTTCGAACCGCCGGAATGGCGAACGACATCAAGTACCCGCGCCAGCTTGCCAATAAACGCCCGGCGATTCATGACCGGCAGAAACGGATGGGCATCTGTCAGGGTATTCAGCCAGTTGACCCGTCCGGTCAGTTCATCAACCTTCTCTTCGCGCTGCAACAACTCCGCGAAAACCTTCTGGAAAGCATCCCGCACGGCCGGGGTAAGCTCCTCTGCCGGGACATCCAGCATTGAGATAAAGTCCCGGAAGTCCGCCATTGATCGCTGCCGGCGCTCTTCCGCAACGACATTACGCCCGTAACTGTCGGTCCCTTCCGAGGCGCCTTGCCGACCGCTGCCATGGCCTGCGGCCTGGCCGATACCCGGCACCGGCAAGGGGCCGTCTGATGATGTCATATCCGCCATTGCCCTGTTCCCCAGCCTGGCAAAGTTGATCCCTGACTGTTGCGCGTCTTGTCATATCCCGCAAGCCACCTGTATTCTCCGCCGCTTTCGCAGAAGGACACAGTTGTATGGCAGAGCAACAGCCTCTGGTTGGCGTCATCATGGGAAGTCAGTCCGACTGGCCGACGATGCAGCATGCCTGTGACATCCTGGATGAACTGGATGTCGCTTATGAAAAACGCATCGTATCGGCGCACAGAACACCGGAACGGCTGATGGCCTATGCGCGCGAGGCACGTGGCCGCGGGTTTAAAAGCATCATCGCAGGAGCTGGCGGGGCCGCCCATCTGCCGGGCATGGCTGCTGCCATGACTTCTCTGCCGGTTCTGGGCGTGCCTGTGGAAAGCAAGGCGCTGTCGGGTATGGACAGCCTGCTGTCGATTGTCCAGATGCCCGGAGGCGTACCTGTCGGCACCCTTGCCATCGGCAAGTCCGGCGCCAAGAATGCCGGCCTGATGGCGGCCTCGATCCTGTCCCTGACCGACCCGGATTTGACCGCAAGACTGGAAGCATGGCGCGGCAGGCAAACCGAAAGCGTCGCCGAGATACCAGTGAGCGATAACGAATCATGAACAGAAAGGTAATCGGGCCAGGTGCCACAATCGGTATCATCGGCAGTGGCCAGCTTGGCCGGATGACGGCTCTCGCCGCTGCAAGACTCGGCTATCGCGTCCATGTCTACAGCCCGGAAAATGACAGCCCGACCGAACAGGTCTGCGCTGCGGCGACCGTCGCCCCCTATGATGATGAAGAAGCCCTGAAAAGCTTTGCCGACGCCGTAGATGTCATCACCTTCGAGTTCGAGAACGTGCCTTATGAAAGTGTCCAGATTCTGACCAACCTGGCCCCTGTTCACCCCCGGTGGGAATGCCTTTACGTGGCACGTAACCGCATCAGGGAGAAGCAGTTCATCAACGACTGTGGTATCGGCACCGCGCCCTGGCGCGAAGTGACCAGTGAAGCCGATATCGCGGCGGCACTGGTCGATATCGGCCGGCCTTCAATCCTGAAGACGGCAGAACTGGGTTATGACGGCAAGGGTCAGGTCCGTATCGACGGCGAGGTTACAGCTGCCGATGCCTGGAAGACATTTGAAGATGTGAGCCAGGGTGTCCTTGAAGGCATGGTCGATTTCGAGAAGGAAATTTCCGTTATCGTTGCCCGTACCGCCCGTGGCGAAATGCGCTGTTACGAGCCGGTTGAGAACCGCCACAAGAACGGCATTCTGGATGTCACCATCGCACCGGCCGACATTGATCCGAAAGTGGCTGAAGCCGCCATCGAAATCGCCCGGACGCTGGCTGAAAAACTCGACCTGGTCGGGTTGCTGGCGGTTGAGATGTTTGTCCTGCGGAACGGCAAACTGCTGGTCAACGAAATGGCCCCGCGCCCGCATAATTCCGGGCACTGGACCATTGATGCCTGCCTGACCAGCCAGTTCGAGCAGTTCATCCGGGCAGTCTGCGGTCTGCCGCTCGGCAATACCGACCGGCATTCCAATGCCGTCATGCAGAATCTGATCGGAGACGATGTTCGGTCGTGGTCGTCTGTACTGGAAAACAGCTCTGCCAAGCTGCATCTCTACGGCAAGGCAGAGCCCCGTCCCGGTCGCAAGATGGGGCATATCACCCGCATCTCGCCTCTCGCCCCCTCAGGCGACTGATCTCCCGGCAGAAGACTTACCCGCAGCAGGCACCGGTTTCCGGCTTGTCAGAGGCTGGCCGGTCTGTCGCAGCGGCCAGCAGTGACAACGTCCCCTCGCCATATTCTTCGGCGATATCAAAGGTATGGAATATCTCGATGGGCACACCCTGGGGATCCAGCGTCCAGGACTTCTGCATCTTGAAATAACAACAGGTCTCCTCTCCGATCTGCGTGCGCGGCCCACCGGCTTTCTGAACCCGGCTGTTCAACTCGGCCAACTCCCCCTCATCCTCGGCCTGAATGCCAAGATGGGTGAAACCGGTCTTCTCGCCACGCGCCTCGATGACGAAGTTCACCCGGGGATTATCGGGCATCCATTTCGCATAATCGGTTTTCCGGACCACCGGCTCCTCGCCGAACAGGTCGGAATAGAACCGGATCGATTCATCAAGATCACTGACCGACAGGGCAACATGCAGACGTTTCATCACGATCCTCCATCAGCCGCCGGTCATCCCGGCAGCAATTAAGTGTCAAATAACCAATGACGCCATCCATACAGCCAAACGCCGCCTGATAGACAATCGACCGGCCCTGCCTTTCTGATGTGACCAGCCCGGCATGGGCCAGTTCTTTCAGATGAAAGGACAGGGTAGCCGGAGCAACCGACAATTCGTCTGCCAGCAGACCAGCCGGCATACCGCCCTGGCCCGCCACGACCAGCCGCCGGAATACCGCCAGCCGGGTCTCCTGCGCCAGCGCGGCAAGCGCTGTTATGACATCGTTGGTTTCCATATTTTTATAATTATCGAATTATGAAAATAATTCAACAACTTTCTCACCGCTCTCTATAGCCAGGCTCCGCCACCCGGCCTGAGGGGATCAGAGGCCCCTACAAATCAAAGAAGAAGGGCGCGGTCAGGCTGAAGGCCAGCCAGATGACAATCAGCAGCGGCAACCCGGCCCGGATGAAATCACGGAACAGATAGTGGCCCGGTCCCATCACCATCAGATTCGTCTGATACCCGATGGGAGATGCGAAACCGCAGTTCGAGGCAAAAATTACCGCAACGGCAAAGGCTTCGACCGGAGCACCGACCTGATTGGCGAGACTGATCGCAATCGGCGTGAACAGCACCGCCGTTGCCTTGGCCGACAGCATGTTCGACATCAGTGCCACCAGCAGGAAGAAGAAAGAGAGCACGATTGCCGGACTGGCATCCGTCGCGCCAACCGCCAGGAGAGCCGAGATAAAGGCCGCGCCACCCGTCTCTTGCATCGCCACACCCAACGCCAGCGCCGCGGCAATCATGGTGACGATCTTGCCGTCAACCGAACGGGCCGCCTGACGCAGGTTCAATACGTCCAGCGCCACCATCGCCGCCGCACCGGCCAGCGAACTGATGACGATCGGCACAACCCCGGTTGCCGCCAGACCAACAACAGCGGCGAAAATGATCAGTGCCCGCTTGACCCGGTGGGTTGCCGGCAGCTCTGCCTGTGACCACTCCATGAGCACCACATCCCGGCTGGCTTTCAGGCCGCTGACATCTTCCGGCTGGCCCTGCACCAGCAGCACATCCCCCGGTTCCAGGCGAATATTTGTCATGCGGGACCGAATCATCCGGGCCCGCCGCCGGATCCCCAGCACAACGCAGTGATAGGAATAGCGAAAGCCGATCTGTTCCAGATTGCGCCCGACCATGCGCGACGACGGCGACACCATGACTTCCGCCAGTGTCTGTTCGCCCTGCCGCCAGCGCCCTTCGCTGTCTGCTTCGTCCTCCTCGCGTTCACGCAGCTCCGGATGCAACAGGCTGGGATCCGTTTCCAGCACCCTGGTCAGCGCAGCCCGGGTAGCGACAACCACCAGAACATCCCCCTCGCTGATGGTATAGTTATCAAAGGGCGGCAACTCACCATGCTCTCCCCGCATGATCAGCTGCACGGTGATGTCCGGCAATGCGGGAAACAGCCCGCCCTTGGCGGTCTCACCGATCAGCGAGGCATCAGGTCCGATCGTGATCTGGGCGACAAACTGCTTTCCCCCGCCGGGCAGCAGCAACCCGGCAAGCCCGGCACGGTCCGGCAGCAGACGGGGGATCACAAACAACAGAAACAAGAACCCGACAGCCGCCACGGCAAGACCGGGCAGGGTGAAGTCAAAGAAGCCAAACGCCGGTTGCCCCAGTTCGATCAGGGCACTGTTGACCAGCAGGTTGGTGCTCGACCCGATCAGGGTAATCATGCCACCGATGATGGCAGCGAAGCTCAGCGGCATCATCAGTGCAGAGGACGACCGGCCAATTTTCGTTGCCAGCGCCTGCATGATCGGGATGAAGATCACCACGACCGGGGTATTGTTCAGGAAAGCGCTGATCAGGATCACCAGCACGAATGACAGCGCGATGGCAACCAGCGGGCGACCGATATTGAGCACCAGCTGTGCCAGGCGGTCGAGCGCGCCGGTGCGTACCATCCCTTCGCCAATGACCAGCAATGCCAGCACGGCAATCAGGGCAGGATTGGCAAAGCCGGAGAGAAACCGTTCCGGCGACAGCAGGTTTACACCGCCACCGCCCGTCACAGGAAAGAAATGAAAAAAGATCATCAGCGCAGAAATCGCGCCAAGGCTGGTTATCTCAAGCGGCAGGCGCTCCAGCGCATAAAGCGTCAGGGTTACACCGATCAGTCCGAAGACAAACCACATCTGAAGAACAGGATCGAGCAGCACAGAGCCGCCTCACGGTAATTGGCATTCCATGAATAATACCCCATCCAGCGGGTTGTGATAGTACGGCTCCGTCTCGTAGAACCCGAGCGTCCTGTAGACCGCAATCGCCGCCTCCAGCCGGGTCAGTGTATCCAGCCGCATCAGGCTGTATCCGCGGTCGGAACCGGCCTGCATGATCGCTTCTGCCAGGCGCTGGCCAAGCTTCATGCCACGATGACCGGGGCGCACCCAAAGCCGCTTCATCTCGCAGATTTCTGCGCCCGCCAGCGGGGCAAGTGCCACACAGCCTGCCGGCTGATCCTTCACGAAGGCCAGCAGGATGCAGCCGGCGGGTTCGGCATACTTGCCCGGCAGACCCGCCAATTCGCCTTCAAGACCCTGAAAATCCAGATCAACATCCAGCCAGGTCACATATTCCCGCGCCATGACCCGGAACAGTTCCAGCTCAGCGGAGCCACTGACAGGCCGGACAACCACAGTGGTATCAGGCATGGTGTTAAATTAGTCGGCGAACAGAATATTGACGCGCCGGTTATGCCGGCCCTTGTTCTCAACCTTGCCGACCCGGATTGGCCCGATCTCGGCCGTTCGAGCCACGTGGGTGCCGCCACAGGCCTGCAGATCGACACCGTCAATCTCCATCAGACGCACCCTGCCACTGCCCATTGGCGGTTTCACCGACATGGTCCGGACCAGATTACTGTCAGACAGCAGTTCCTCATCCGTAATCCAGCGCGCAAGAACGCCATGATCTTCGGCAATCAGGCGGTTCAGTTCAGCCGTCACCGCCTCCTTGTCGATGCCCTGCTCCATATCGAAGTCGAGGCGGCTTTTGGTCGTCGACACCTGTCCACCTGTCACCGGGAACGGAACCTGAGAACACAGCAGATGCAGCGCAGTGTGCATGCGCATATGTGCATAACGCCGGTCCCAGTCCAGTATTGCCGTGACCTTGTCGCCAACCTTCGGAAACGGCGCATCTTCCTCCAGCAGATGATGGATATTGGCCCCGCCCTTGACCGTATCCACAACTGTATATTCCGTGCCATCCGCGCCGCGCAATATACCGGAGTCACCGGGCTGGCCGCCCCCTTCCGGATAGAAAATTGTCCGGTCCAGGGTGACTTCACCAGCCGTCACATGTGTCACGGTGGCCTCGCAGGTCTTCAGATAGGCGTCCTCACGGAACAGTTCTTCAGTCATTCTGCACTCCACTCCTCAAAATCCGCTTGCTTTCCGACAACCATATTCATCGGCCAGCATCGACATGACAATAAGCGATCGCCGCCTGTCACCATCCCGGATTGCCTCGCGCAACCGGCCCTCCTCGACAAATCCCTCTGACCGGTAGACATGTTGTGCCCGCTGATTATCGGTGAAAACATCAAGCCATAGCCGGTGGGCCCCAAGCTCGGTGAAGGCAAATTCCTTTACCGCACGCAGGAACCGTCGCCCCAGCCCCTGCCCCGGCTGATCAACCATGATGCGGGTCAACTCAATCACCCCGTGTTCACCGGAGATGCCTGAGAGCACAGCAAACCCGCGACTTCTCGACTGCTGATCCTCTAGGATGAGATAGCGTTTGTCATCATCGGCCAGATTCACGTGATGGCGCGAACGCTTCCAGCGCAGGATGAAGGCAGACATATCCTCACGTGCCTCAAGCCCGGTGATGAATTCAAGATCGCTGAACCGCGCCCGTCTGATTGCTGTCATCGGTCAACCGGCCATCACCGACTGAAACAATGCCGCATCGACATTGCCACCGGACAAGATGACACCGGCCCGTCGGCCCGCCAGCTGCTGGCGTTCCTGCAGCAGGGCCGCCAGCGGTGCCGCACCCGCACCTTCCGACAGGTTATGGGTGTCCGTGAAATAACAGCGCATGGCATTGGCAATCTCGTCCTCTGAGACCCTGACGATACGGTCTGCACCACGGTTGATGATCTCGACCGCAGCCGGGACCGGAATGCGGCAGGCCATGCCGTCTGCCATGGTATTCGCATCATTGGTCGAGACCGCCTCACCCCTGTCAAAGGACAGGGCATAGGCCGGGGCGTTTTCGGCAACCACACCGACGATCTTTGTTTTCAGGCCCATCAGGTCGCGCACCATGATCGTGCTGCAAATTCCGGAGCCCAGACCAATCGGCACATAAACAACGTCGAGGTTGCCGACCTTCGAAAACAGTTCATAGGCATAGGTGGAGACCCCCCGCAGCAGGTCCTCATGAAAGGAGGGAATCATATGCAGCTTCATCTGGTCCGACATTTCGGCGGCTTTTTCCCGTGCCTCGTCAAAATCGACCCCATGTTCGACCAGTTCGGCACCGAACGCCTTCATCGCCTCGTTCTTTTCCGGATTGTTGCCATGCGGCACCAGAATGACAGCCCGCAGCCCGGCGGCAATCGCCGCCTTGGCGACACTCTGCCCGTGATTGCCACGGGTTGCCGTGATGACGCCCGCAACCTTTGGCTCCCGGCGTTTCAGGGAATCGATATAGGTCACGCCGCCGCGCACCTTGAAGGCACCGATCGGCGTGTGATTTTCATGCTTTACCCAGACTTCACAGCCGGCACGCCGCGATAACAGCGGCCAGGAAAGCTGCGCAGTTGGCGGAACCACCGCATGAACCAGCGGCATTGTCTCTTCAATCTGTTCCAGGGTCCACATCGTCTCTCTCCTTTATCTCGTGTTGGCCGTCATCTTCGGCGCGCCACCAGCACGCCGGCCAGAATCAGACCGGCAGAAATCAGTGTCACCGGCCCGACCTGCTCGGCCAGCAGCCAGATCGCAAAGCCCGTCGCAAAAACCGGCTGGAAGAACTGGAACAGTGCTGTCCGGGCAATGCCGCCCCGCCCCAGTGCCCAGTACCAGGCGATGTAAGCAATGATCGTCGACCCCAGCGTCAGAAACAGTACGCCGGAGACAGCAACCACAGGATCGCTGACCACCCCCGGCGACACAAAAGGCAGGACCGGCAGCAGCATAAGACTGGAAATCGTGACACCCCAGGCCGTCGTCGACCAGGATGAGTAACCACGCTGCGACAAAAGGGCCCCCGCGACATAGCCAAGCGCACTGAAGGCCGCAGCAGCAAAGATCATCAGGTCGCCCTGTAACGACGCACCGGCAGATGCCGCGCCCGCCCGGTTGGTCACCAGCAGGATCTCTCCCGCGATTGCAATCGCTGCACCAATACCCCAGCGCAGGCCGGGTAGCCGGCGATCCAGAACCGACATGTAAAGGCCGACATAGATCGGCAGGCAGGCCAGAATCAGCCCGCCATGAATGGCCGTAGTCTGTGACTGGCCAACCGTGAACAAGACCGGAAACCCGACGAATCCGCCAAACCCGCTGAGGAAGACCAGCAACTTGCCACCGGCACCAACCGGCGGAGCGATACGCATCAGCAGAACCAGTGGCGCGGTGAACAGACCCGCAACGATAGTCCGCAACAACCCGACCATGACCGGGTCCATGACCCCGGCGGTAATCTTCGTTGCCACAGCCGTTGCACCCCAGAGCATCACCGCAAACAGCGCGGCGGCCGGAACAGCGACCGTATCTACAGTCGTGGGGGGAGTACCGGCCGCCATCGCTGCGGCGTCAAGCCCAGAAGGATTTTCGGAATTCGGCAACCGCCTCATCGCGGGTCAGGCCGACATCACGGAGCAACCGGTCATCCAGTTCGGCCAGCATCCGGCGGCTGCGATTGCGTTCACAAGCGGCCCGCAGCATGCTCCCGATGCCGGTCCACAGACGGCGGCCGGCTGTCGCCGCGACGCTGCCCTTGACGGGCTTTAACGACGGGTAACTGAGTTGCGCAGACATTTCGAACCTCACATTGCCTTATTGTTGACTGAACAATTCAGGTGATATAACCGTTACAATATCCAGTCAATTGATACATTGATATCGTTACAATGTGGACACCAGATCTCGCAGAGCGCAGCGGCCCCCGCTATATCGCCATTGCCAACGCTATTGCCGAGGACATTGGCAGACAAACCTTAACCCCCGGTGACAAGCTGCCGCCACACCGGGAACTTGCCTGGCAGCTTGGTGTTACCGTTGGCACCATCTCCCGCGCCTATCGCGAGGCAGAGCAGCGCGGACTGGTGGTCGGCGAAGTTGGCCGCGGGACCTTCATCCGCTCCGGTCAGGAACAGAATGACGACTTTGCCCGGCGCAATGTCCTGTTTGCCTATAACAAGAATGACAATCCGGACCTGATTGATTTCAAGATCAACCGCCCCGCCCCGCCGGGCAAGGGCGAGGCCCTGCGGGATATGCTGACCGAGCTGGCATCGGAAGATGACCTTTCCGTGATGATGTCCTATCAGCCGGAACATGGTCAGCTGCATCACCGGCGGGCCGGGGCAAACTGGCTGCGTTTTGCCTGTTTGACCCCGCAGCCGGAAGAAATTCTTGTCACCAACGGCACCCATCACGGCATGACCGTGGTCCTCGGCACCATCATGCGACCGGGGGATTTGCTGGCCACTGAAAGCCTGACCTATCCCGGCATCAAATACCTCGCCAACAGCATGAGCCTGCGGCTGAAGCCGGTCGCAATGGATGAAGAGGGCATGCGCCCGGATGCGCTCGATGCGCTGTGTCATGCCGAGGAAGTGCGCGCCGTCTACGTACAGCCGACCCTGCAAAATCCGACCAATGCCATCATGAGCGAACAGCGGCGACGCGATATAGCAGCGGTCGCAGTGGCCCATAACGTCGCCATCATTGAAGACGAGGTCTATGGCATGATGCCGGTGGAGCGACCGCCGGCAATCACCTGCTTCGCTCCGGACCACGCCTATCATCTTTCCAGTGTCTCGAAATGCATGGCGCCGGGCCTGCGCGTCGGCTTCATCAAGGCACCGCAGCAGATGATCAACCGGCTGGCCGCGACGATCCGCATGACCTGCTGGATGACATCACCGCTGAACGCCGAAATCGTCTGTCGCTGGCTCGCAGGCGAGCGTCATCAGGAGCTGACCGCGTGGCATCAGGAGCAGGCAAGGGAGCGCAGCCGTCTGGTACGCGAAGTCCTGAAACCCTGGTCGCCCCGCGGCCATGACTATGCCTATCATGTCTGGCTGACCCTGCCGGAGCCCTGGCGTATGGAGGAGTTCGTCGCGGAAGCCGAAAACCGTGGCGTGCTGGTGACCGGATCAGACCACTTCGTCGTCGGACGCGGCCAGACCCCGCATGCTGTCCGGGTCTGCTATGCCTGGGAGCACAAACCGAACCGGCTGATGCGCGGCCTGACAGTGCTGCACGAAATGCTGAACGACAGAATGTCCGGCGGCCGGTCGGTGATCTAGACCAGCCTCGCTGATCTGTCCGACCGTGCTGATGTTACCCGGGACAGAACCGCCCCGCGCTATATCGTGATCACACCTTCCATGAAGTCGACGGCCTTTCCGGCGAGGACCACACGGCCCTTCTCCAGCCGGCAGAACAGCTCACCCCCGCGGGCAGAGACCTGCCGCGCATGGATGTCTTCCTTGCCGAGACGATCACACCAGTAAGGCACAATGGCGCAATGGGCGGATCCGGTCACCGGGTCCTCATCAATGCCCCGGGCCGGGGTGAAATAGCGCGAGGCACAGTCACAGTCATCACCGGGGGCTGTCACCGCCAGCCCGAAACCCAGCTTCTTCAGCAGCCTCATATCCGGCTCCAGCGCACGAACCTCCGCCTCTGACGAGAGCACCGCCATCCGCCGGAAGCCGGCGGTCAGAACCTGTTCAGGGCGCCGCCCGATCACCGCCTCGACATCCGCCGTATCAGCCTGCCCGTCGCCCAGTTCAGTCTCGGGGAAGTCCATGCAGATCAGACCGTCACTGGTTGTCACGACAAGTGTGCCACTGCGCGTCTCAAACCGGATCTCGTCGGATTTGTGAAAGCCCCTGCTGAACAGAACATGCGACGTGGCAAGCGTCGCGTGACCACAGAGGTCCACCTCGACCGCCGGGGTGAACCAGCGCAGACGGTAGCCGTCACCTTCCGGAACATAGAACGCGGTTTCCGACAGGTTGTTTTCCAGCGCAATGGCCTGCAGCAGGTCGTCCGGCAACCAGGCATCAAGCGGGCAGACCGCCGCGGGATTGCCGCCGAACATTTCAGATGTAAAGGCATCGACTTGATAGACAGGAATACGCATTGTCACCTCCATTGGTCCGATTGACCCTATGTCAGGGTGATGATCTGCGGCAATTCAAACAATGCGATGGTGACAATTTTAGCTGACCGGGGTCAGTCTCCGGCCTGCCCGATGATGTCCGCAATACCGCCGACAACATCGGCGACCAGCGCCGCATCATCACCTTCCGCCATCACCCGGATCAGCGGCTCCGTGCCGGAAGGCCGGATCACCAGACGGCCGCCGGCCCCCAGCCGGCTCTTGCCGTCATCAATCGCCTTCCGGACCACTGTATTCAGCAGCGGATTACCACCGGAAATGCGGACATTCCGGAGTAATTGCGGCACTGTCCTGAATACATTGCAGACTTCACTGGCCGGGCGGTCTGCGGTCTGCAGTTCAACCAGCACCTGCAGGGCAGCAATCAGCCCGTCCCCCGTGGTCGAGTGATCATTCAGCACGATATGACCGGACTGTTCGCCACCGACATTGTATCCGCTCTCCCGCATCTCGTTGACGACATATCGGTCACCGACCTGGGTGCGGACCATGCCCAGCCCCAGCCCCTCAAGCATCCGTTCCAGCCCCAGATTGGACATTACCGTCGTGACAACCCCGCCCCCCTTCAACATGCCCTCTCGGTGCCAGCCGCGGGCAATCAGTCCCATCAGCTGATCGCCGTCCACAACCTGCCCCTGCTCATCCGCCAGGATCAGGCGGTCGGCATCACCATCCAGCGCAATGCCAAGGTCGGCATGGTGGGTGACGACCGCCTCGCACATGGTCGACGGAAAGGTCGAGCCACAGCCGCGGTTGATGTTGGTACCGTCCGGTGAAACACCAATGGGAACCACATCTGCGCCCAGTTCCCACAACACCGCCGGGGCCGTCTTGTAGGCGGCACCATTGGCGCAATCGACGACGATCTTCATACCGTCCAGCCGTCTGCCACGCGGAAAGGTGTTCTTGGCATATTCGATATACCGGCCCGGCGCATCATCAAGCCGCCGCGCCCGGCCCAGCTTTTCCGCATCACACAGCCCGCCGACACCGTCTGTCAGCTCGGCCTCGATCGCCAGTTCGACATCATCCGACAGCTTGTAGCCATCCGGGCCGAACAGCTTGATGCCATTATCCTGATAGGGATTGTGCGAGGCAGAAATCATCACACCGAGATCCGCCCGCAACGAGCGGACCAGCATGGCGACCGCCGGGGTCGGCATCGGCCCGACCAGCATCACATCCATACCCATTGAGACGAAACCGGCAACCAGCGCCGGCTCCAGCATATAACCCGACAACCGGGTGTCCTTCGCGATCACAACCTGATGGCGATGATCTCCCCGGCGAAACTGCTTTGCCGCTGCCTGACCGACCCGCAAGGCGATATCGGCGGTCATGGGATGCGTGTTGGCACGACCGCGAATACCATCGGTGCCGAAAAACTTGCGTGTCATATGCGGTTATCCCGTCTTGATTAGCCTATCCGGATAACAGCGAAGGACGAAAATGTCACGCTTCCGGAACGGTGATTGCCTGCCATACAGCCAGCGCCTGCCGGGTTTCGCGAACATCATGGACGCGCAGTATCTGCGCCCCACGCTGAGCGCCTGCCAGCGCCGCAGCAAGCGACCCGGGCAATCTGTCCTTTGCCGCCGGTACATCGGCCACCCGGCCAATGAAGCTCTTGCGGGAGACACCCAGCGTCACCGCACAGCCCAGTCCCTGCAACATCCCCAGTTGCCGCAAAATCAGCAGATTATGGGTATCGGTCTTGCCGAACCCGATCCCCGGATCAATCGATATCATCTCCGGCTTCAGACCGGCTTTCAGGCAGACATCCCGACGTTCCCGCAGATAGTCATGAACATCCGCCGTTGCATGCCGGTAATACGGTTCCTGCTGCATGGTCTGCGGTTGCCCCTGCATATGCATCAGCATCACATTGCAGCCCGCTTCTGCCACCACAGACAACGCCTGCGGATCATGGGTCAGGGCCGTCACATCATTGACAACCGACGCACCGGCAGCCAGCGCCGCCGTCATCACGCGGGCATTACGGGTATCAACAGAAACCCGGACCCCGTGACCGGTCAGCGCCCGGACAACCGGCTCGACCCGCAGAATTTCTTCGTCTGTGGTAACGGGGGCTGCACCCGGCCGGGTTGATTCGCCCCCGACATCGATAACCGACGCACCTTCTCGGGCCAGCGCCAGACCACGTGCAATCGCCGCATCATGATCGAGGTAGTCACCGCCATCGGAAAAGCTGTCCGGCGTCACATTAACCACCCCCATAAGCAGGGGCATGCCCGGCTGGCAGGTCAGTCCGGCAAACGATTTCGGTGCAGTCAGGCTGTCAGCTTCATCTGCCGTCAGCTGATCGACGGTCAGCAGGCTCTCGACCGGATGCTCTCCGTCGAATTCAAGGCAGCGACAGTGGCTGAACCACAACCCGCCACCGCCTAACGCCAGAACGCCGGCCCCAGGGGGACCGGCGTTCAGAACAGGATCAAGGTATCGCCGCGGGGTCATGCCAGGAGCCGCAGCGATCAGTTCCCCGGCTGCGGTGACAGATCACCGGTACCGCCGGACGGGCGTTTCTTGCTGGTCGGAACCGAGGCCCGCTTGCCACGGTCGGCATCCGGACCATCATCCGTTGTATCCGGGCGATGGATATCTTCGCCCCGCAGCAGACGGTCAATCTCGTCACGCGACAGGGTTTCATATTCCAGCAGGCCCTTGGCCAGCGCATGGAGGGCATCAAGATGCTCTTCCAGAATGCCCCGGCAGCGGGTCTCGCCCTCTTCAACCAGACGACGGATTTCCTCGTCAATCAGACGGGCTGTTGCATCCGACATATTCTGCTGCTGGGTCACCGAATGGCCCAGGAAGACCTCTTCCTGATTCACGGCATAACGCAGGGGCCCGAGCTTCTCGGAATATCCGAACTCGGTCACCATCCGGCGGCAGATGTCGGTTGCCCGGCGAATGTCGTCCGATGCACCTGTCGTGATGTTTTCCTCACCGAAGATCAGTTCCTCGGCAACCCGGCCACCGAACAGGCTGGTGACCAGCGCATCCAGCTGAACCCGGGACTGGCTCAGCCGGTCTCGTTCCGGCAGGAACATGGTTACGCCGAGGGCACGTCCGCGCGGGATGATCGTCACCTTGTGCAGCGGCTCATGGCCCTTCACGTTCAGCATGACAATCGCATGTCCTGCCTCGTGATAGGCGGTCAGGGTTTTCTCTTCTTCCGACATCACCATGGAGCGGCGTTCGGCACCCATCATCACCTTGTCTTTGGCTTCTTCAAATTCCTGCATGGTGACAACACGCTTGGATTTCCGTGCCGCCAGCAGCGCCGCCTCATTCACCAGATTGGCGAGATCGGCACCGGAAAACCCGGGTGTGCCGCGTGCAATGATCTTGGCATCCACGTCAGGTGCCAGCGGAACCTTGCGCATGTGCACTTTAATGATCTGCTCGCGTCCGAGAATGTCCGGATTCGGGACCGTCACCTGACGGTCAAACCGGCCCGGACGAAGCAGCGCCGGGTCAAGAACGTCCGGCCGGTTCGTAGCCGCGATCAGAATGACACCTTCGGTGCTTTCAAAACCGTCCATTTCAACCAGCAGCTGGTTCAGCGTCTGTTCGCGATCATCATTTCCGCCCCCGAGACCGGCACCGCGATGGCGCCCGACGGCGTCGATTTCGTCGATGAAGATGATGCAGGGTGCGTTTTTCTTGCCCTGGTCAAACATGTCACGGACACGGCTGGCACCGACACCGACAAACATTTCTACAAAGTCGGAACCGGAAATCGTGAAGAACGGCACATTCGCCTCGCCTGCAATGGCGCGCGCCAGCAGGGTCTTGCCGGTACCCGGAGGGCCGATCAGCAGACAGCCTTTCGGGATTTTGCCGCCCAGCCGCTGATATTTCTGCGGATCGCGGAGGAACTCGACAATTTCTTCCAGTTCCTGCTTGGCTTCTTCGATCCCGGCGACATCTTCAAATGTGACACGACCGGATTTCTCCGTCAGCAGCTTGGCCTTTGATTTGCCGAAGCCCATCGCCTTGCCGCCACCGCCCTGCATCTGGCGCATGAAGAAAATCCAGACGCCGATCAGCAGCAGCATCGGGAACCAGGAAATCAAAATCTGGAACAGCGCAGAAGATTCTTCCGGCGGTGCCGCCTTGATTTCCACACCCTTGTCAGTCAGGCGGGTAATCATGGTCGGATCATAGGGCGCGTAGGTCCGGAAGGTCTGCCCGGAGGTAAAGCTGCCGGAAATATCATGACCCTGAATGGTCACTTTCCGAACAGTGCCCTGGTCGACAGCGTCAAGAAACTGCGAGAACGCAATCTCGTTCTGGGCCGGCCTTGTGCCCGAGCCCTGGAATACATTGAACAGCCCGACCAGCAGCAGACAGATGATCACCCAGAGGGCCAGATTTCTTCCGAACAAGGTATATCCTTTCTAAGTCGACCGCGTGGTGACTGTCAGTACAGTCTGTTCACCAGCAAAACGGCAGGAACGGTAACAGATTACGACCTATTGGCCAGTTCTAAGATAGGGGTCATTCCGCGCGGAACAAGCCATCTCGCAGACGGAACCAGAGGATTTATTGATGCGAACCGTGCCGTGATATCAGCGATCCCCTGAAATGACGGGTGCCAGGACAGCAGACCGGCAAACTCTCCCGCGACAAACATGGCGGGCAATCCCCGGATCACTGCCAGCGGAAGGCCCGTGCTACGGACAAGCGGACGAAGGGTGTCAGTCGATTTTCCCGCAGGCCCGATTACGGCCCCATGATGGCGGTTTTTTTTGCCGGCCTGAACACAGAACCTGTTATCCCAGCCATCTGCCAGCGCCTCCTCCACAGAAACAGACCGGCAACGCTGATGCTCCCGGACGACCAGAATTCTGTCGTCATCCAGTTGCAGCAGACATCCCCCCAGCGTCATCGCGCCGGATTGCCGGTCAGCCAGCCGTGCCAGCAAGTTTTCTGTCTTTTCTGTCGCTGGCCCATAGCTACTGCCGGACAGGGTACGCAGCAGATGCCCGATTAACGCCACTCCGGTTCCCGTCTCTGAAAGCAACTCTGCACGGCTCACAAGCGCATATCCTGCGGGCGAGAGGCTGACTGCCCGGGCCGCCAGCGCGGCGATCTCCCGGTCCTGTCTGATGCGTTCAGCAATGCCGCCAGTATCCGGACCAGCGAGGCTCCCCTGTTGCCGCTGCCTGACACGCTCAAACCGGCGATCCTGATTGCTCGGATCCTCAACCCAGCCGGTCCCCAGTTCCTGCAGATAATGTCGTAAACCTTTGCCGGACTGTCCGAGAAGCGGGCGGATCAGACGGACACCCTGTTCCAGCCGCACCATCGCCATGCCGGCGACGCCGCGACCCGCCGGCGCACGTTCGGCACGCATGGCCTGTGTTTCAGCCTGATCGTCAGCCGTATGAGCGACAGCGAGATGCAGCACACCCTCCGCCCGGCACCAGCCAGCCATCAGATCATAGCGGGCGCGACGCGCACTGGCCTGCAGGGCAGCGGTTACGCCTTCATGATGCCAGGTCAGAATTCTGTGCCGGATGCCCAGTCCCGCGCAAACAACGCGGACATGGCGTAATTCGTCAGCGGCGGCCATCCGAAGCCGGTGGTCGACGGACAATGCGACGACACCTCCGCCTCTCTCCGTCGCCCAATTCTGTGCCAGCATCAGCAGGGCCAGACTGTCGCCACCGCCGGACACGCCAACGGCAATCACCGGCTGCGGTTCAAACGGACCGCAGGAAGCCATCGCCATCCCGAACGCGGCGGACAGTTCCTGCCGCCGGCTCATGCCCGGTTCAGGTGCAGTTGATACGACGACGCTCCGTCGCGGCGCGCTGCTTTATCGTTGCCGAGGCCGATGGATAGGCATCAGCCAGTTTCTTGAAGGCCGTGCAGGCCTGATCCGTGCGCCCGATTTCAGCCAGCGACATGCCCAGTTTCAGCATATTATCCGGTGCCTTCGGGCCGGAATTGTAGCTTTTAAAACCTTCTGCAAATGCAATCGCAGCACGCTCGAAGTCCGCCCGGGCGTAGAAGGTTTCACCCAGCCAGTACTGGGCGTTACCGGCCAGCTTGTGTTTTGGATGGGTCTCGACAAATTTTGTGAACGCGCTTGCAGCCTTGTCGAACTCCTTGCCCTTCAGCAGCTCAAAGGCGAATTCATACTGCGCTTCCGGCGGACCGTCAGGCAGGGTTACTGCCTCGGCAAACGGCTGCAGGGATGCGGCGCTTTTTGATGTATCCAGCTGTTCCTGTGTCAGGGTACCGAGTGTCCCCGGACCGGGGGCAGCTCCGGGCTGTCCGCTGTCAGCCGGCGTTGTCGACCCGTCAGCCAGCCCCTGCTGAACAGGACGACCACCGTTCTCCAGCAGTGAAAGACGGTAATCCACATCCCCGACCAGCTTATCCAGACGGTCACTGACAGTTGAAATCGCGTGATTCACTTCCTCCACCCGTCCGGTCAGGCTGCGCATCTCCGCCTCCAGATTGGTCAGGCGAACCTCAAGCCGGCCCGCAACCGTCGCGGGGAGTGCCCCTGAAACGGCAGAGGAGGATGCAGAACCATTATCAGAAGATGCCGGCACGCCGTTCCGGTAGACCTGACGTTGCAGGGCATTCAGGTCCTGCTCGATACGGGTAAGACGGTCCAGCAGGGTCGACAGGTCGCTTTGCGACCAGGCAGGAGCCACCATACCGGTCAGCAGAAATCCGCCTGTCATCACAACCGCCAGCAAGCCACGCATTGTCATCGCTCCGATCTCTTCATCTTAAATGAAGGTACAAGTCTAAAACTGCATATAGGCAAAAAAAAGGCGCCTGTCCGAACCTGATGGCCCGGACAGGCGCCTGATGTTCAAGCGCCTCGCGTCAGGACGCGATCAGCTGGCGGGAACGTTCGACGGAACCGCAACAGCACGACGATTCTGTGCCCATGCTTCTTCGTTCGAACCCAGAGCAACCGGGCGTTCCTTACCATAAGAAATGGTGTTTACACGACCTGCGGAAACGCCCTGTGAAACCAGGTAGTTTTTCGCAGCGTTCGCACGACGGTCGCCCAGTGCAAGGTTGTACTCGCGGGTACCGCGCTCGTCAGCATGACCTTCGACGGTGATGTTGACGGACGGATAGGCGCGAAGCCATGCAGCCTGCTTGGCCAGCGTGTCCTGTGCAGTCGTCGACAGGGATGAGCTGTCCGTATCGAAGTAAACGCGGTCACCCACGTTAACGACGAAATCTTCCAGCGAACCCGGTGTGATTGAACTGGTCTGGACCGGAGCGGCCGGAGCGGTCGTGGTCGAGCCACCGGCACCGGTGTTGGTTGCGCCTGTTTCCGGGTCGCTGCTGCAAGCGGCGACTAGCGTAAGGGCGGCAATAGCACTGATAATACGTAACATGATAGTAGTCTCCCGTACCGGCGAGGCGCCGGATGGTTGTTAATTGCGCGGCAAAGGCGAGTTCTTAATAGCTTCCGCACCGCAACATGGCAATGATAAAGCGCAGAAAACTTGGGGTTCCCTTTGTGACGGCGGAATATATATCGAGTTGTCACGGAATCAAGGGCGACCATGCGGGGTCGCTGCCCTGTAACGGAGTTGTGACAATACGTTCATTATACCCGGTCAAATCAATCGAAACGAGTTCCACCTGTCCTCCGGACCCGTCCGACTTGCTGCGTTTCTGGCGATAGAACATCAGAACCCGTCCATTCGGCGCCCATGTCGGCCCCTCGACCAGATAGGACTGCGTCAGCAACCGCTCCCCGCTGCCATCCGGACGCATCACGCCGATATAAAAGACACCTTTGGAGAACTTGGTGAAAGCGATCAGGTCTCCGCGGGGTGACCAGACCGGCGTTGCATAGCGTCCCTCGCCAAAGCTGATTCGCTTCACGTTGCTGCCATCTGCATTCATCACGTAAAGCTGTTGTGCACCGCCCCGGTCAGAGTTGAACGTCACGAAGGCCCCGTCCGGAGAATAGGAAGGCGACGTATCGATTGCCGGATGATCCGTCAGCCGCCGGACCAGCCGTGACCGCAGATCCATCGTGTAGATTTCGGTATTCCCGTCCTGAGCCAGCGACATGATGACCTGATTGCCGTCCGGCGAAAACCGGGGGGCGAAGGTCATGCCCGGGAAATCACCCAGGATTTCCCGGCGGCCGGTATCGATATTGAAGATATAGACCCGCGGCACATTCCGGAAATAGGAGAGATAGGTAATCTCCTGCGCCGTCGGCGAGAATCGCGGCGTCAGAACAAGCGCCTGCCCGTCACTGAGAAACTGGTGATTTTCACCGTCCTGATCCATGATCGCGAGCCGTTTGATGCGCGCATTCAACGGTCCGGTTTCACTGACATAGACAATCCGGGTATCGAAATAGCCGCTTTCCCCGGTGATCCGCTCATAGATGGCATCGGCAATGATATGCGCCACCCGGCGCCAGTTGCCCGGCTCCGTCGTGTAGGCCTGACCAATCATCTGCTGGCTGGCGAATACGTCCCACAGGCGGAATTCGACCTTCAGCGAGCCGTCCTGCTGCAGTTCCACCCGGCCCTGAACAAGTGCCTGCGCATTCAGCGCCCGCCAGTCGGCAAAGCGCGGCTGCACATTCAGTGACTCAGCCGTCTGGATAAAGGCTTTGCGGTCAATCGGCTTGAACAGTCCTGACCGGGCGAGATCGGCAGTAATCACGGCCGACATATTGGCACCGGTAAAACTGTCACGCTCGGAAGAACCACTGAAATCGGTCACGGCGACCGGCATCGGCTCAACCTGACCGCGGGTGATGTCGATACGCAATTCAGCAATGGCCTGCCCGGCCATCAGCGACAGCGAGACGAGTGACAGAACGAATAGCCTCATTACGATAACTCCTGTTGGTCTCAGAACATGAGACGCGGATCAAAGGTCAGAACCATGACCTTCCATGTCGCGTATTTTTCCGCTTTCAGCGGAAAATCCTTGCATTGCGGATGACGCACCGCCCGGAAGGCTGCTTCCGCAGCAGACCGGTAAAACCCGTCATTCATCTGGCGCAGTGTTGCCGCCGTAAACTCTGCCCGGGCGACCGTTGCGTCAGGATTCATGAATACACGAACCTCGACACTCAAATTCTCGGCTTCCTTGGCACCAGGCTGGATATTCCAGCATTTCGCCACATGTTGCCGTACCAGATCAATTTCGGTAGCCGACAGCCGTTCGTCAATGTTCGG
Source organism: Rhodospirillales bacterium (assembly GCA_040219025.1). Taxonomy (GTDB): domain Bacteria; phylum Pseudomonadota; class Alphaproteobacteria; order Rhodospirillales; family HT1-32; genus HT1-32. Next base: position 92,961 of record JAVJTE010000006.1, read on the forward strand.
AGCAGTATTCCGGGATGACGACGTGCTCTGACTGGCCGTCTTCGGTTCTTCCCGGCGCTGCTCCACCTTCTTTTCCAGATCCTCGACCGTCTTGAGAACAGACAGAAAATCATCTTCCGGTTTCTTCTTCGGCTTCTCGTCGCGAACCGTCGCAGTCTGCGTCTTCGGCTCGGGCTTCGGCGCTTCCGGCTTCGCCCGCGGAACCGGCTTGGGCTCAGGTTCCGGCTTGGGTTCTGGTTTCGGTTCTGGCTTGGGTTCTGGTTTCGGTTCCGGCTTGGGCTCAGGCTTCGGTTCCGGCTTGGACTCAGGCTTCGGTTCCGGCTTGGGCTCAGGTTTCGGTTCCGGAACCGGCTCTGGCTTCGGCTCTGGCGCGAGCACAGGAGCTGGCGGCTCCGGCACGGGTTCTGGAACAGGGGCTGGCGCAGGTACCGGGGTTGGCGCCGGGGTTGGTGGCGGTGGCGGTGGTGTCGGTGCTGGCTCGGGTTCCGGCTTTGGCTCTTCAGCCGGTGGGGCCGGCGGTGTCGGGGCAGAAGCCAGATCGCTCAGCTCAACGATTTCAACAACAATCGGTTGATCTTCAAGAATGCGCGGCTGAGCAATAAGCGGGACGATGAACAGCAGGAGTACTGCCAGTCCGGCATGAAAGATCAGCGAAAGGAGGAGACCGGCAGGCATCGCGGTAACTCAGTTAGCGCCTTCGCGCGGCAGGGTCACCAGAGCAACCTTGGAAAAACCGGCGGCATTGATCATGCCCATGACTTCCATCACCTTGCCATAACTGACCCGCGAATCACCCCTGACAAAAATTCTGGTATCGGCCTTGTTATCGGTGATCGCCCGCAGCCGGGCGACAATAACATCCGCCGGAACTTCGGTTTCCTGGATAAACAGCTGACCACCCTCCTGTACACTGACCACCAGCGGCTCGACATTCTCGACAATCGGGCGGGCTTCGGTTTTCGGAAGGTCAACCTGTACGCCGACTGTCAGCAGCGGTGCCGCAACCATGAAGACAATCAGCAATACCAGCATGACATCGACAAACGGCGTGACGTTGATCTCGCTCATCGGCTTGTAAGCGCGGGCCCGCCCACGAGAGGCGGTGTTGCGTGACTGCAGGGATCCCGCCATGGTTCAGTTCCCCTCGTCGAGTTGACGCGACAGGATCGAGGAGAATTCAGTCGAAAAATTCTCCAGACGGTTCGCGTAACGTCCGAGGTCTGCCGACAGCTTGTTATAGGCCAGCACCGCCGGAATGGCGGCAACCAGCCCGAGGGCTGTCGCAAACAGCGCTTCGGCAATACCCGGGGCAACCACCGCCAGCGACGTATTCTTTGACAGGGCGATCGCCTGAAAACTGTTCATGATGCCCCAGACGGTTCCGAACAGTCCGATGAACGGTGCCACAGACCCGACAGACGCCAGAAAGGTCATGTATTTCTCCAGCCGCTCCATCTCACGGCCCAGAGTGACCTGCATGACGCGGTCGATACGCTGCTGCAACCCGCCGCGCATGAGGTCGGATGGTGCACCGCGTGAGGCACCACGCCGCCATTCCCGCATCGCCGAGGCAAAAATCGCTGACATTGGATCAGCCGGATTGTTGCCGATCCGGTCGAACAGATCTTCCAGCGAACCACCCGACCAGAAGCTGTCTTCAAATTTGTCACTGCGGCGATTGACCCGCCGGATACGGAAGATCTTGTCGAAGATAATCGCCCAGCACCAGACCGAGGCAAATGCCAGCACCAGCATGACCGCCTGAACAACGATATCTGCCCGCAGAATCAGCGACAAAATCGACAGATCCGACGCATCGAAAGAGCCGTCCAGCGTGGTGGTTTCAACAGTCGTTTGATCCATATTCTCTTCCTTCAGCCACTTGTCGTCAGTTGTGTCCAGGTTTTCCGGAGCCGTTCGGGAATCCGCCTGGGTCTTCCGTCACGGTCAATGCAGGCGAGCGTTACCGAGAGACGAACGAGGTCATCAACGTCGCGGCGGATGATCTGTTCCGCCGTCATCCGGGCCCCGCTCACCCCGCTTACTTCTGTCCAGACCGCCAGTTCGTCATCCAGCAGGGCCGGTTTCAGGTAATCTGCCGCACATCGCCGGACAGCAAAAAAAACACCGTCGGTGGCGGCCAGCTGCCGGTGGTCGGTACCCACTGACCGTAGCATCTCGGTTCGTCCACGTTCGGCATACTTCAGGTAATTGGCATAATAGACGATACCCGCAGCATCGGTGTCTTCATAATACACACGAAGCGGCAACACATGGCACCGGCCAACGAATTGTCCCTGGCCCATCAGGTCCGCTCCTCCAGTCCGGATCGTTCCATAAATATCCACAATGCCACTCTGTTGACCAGCCCCGCTCCCGATCTGGCAACGACGAAGGCGCGTTTTTCAGGTGCAGCTGTGTCTTTTCTAGGGCAACCGCAGAAAATATCGGGAAATCGGCCTCAGAAGCCGGTCAGAAAGCCAGAACTTTCTCGTGATCGATGCTGTCGATCATCTCCGGGCTCATGAATTTATGCGCATAATCGCGATAAACGCCCGACTCGATGAACAGTCTGAACAGTTCCGGGTCGATATGTTTGTCCTTCACCATAAAGCCCATGATGCGGATGGCCTCCGACAGCGTCTTGCCCTTTTTATAGGGCCGGTCGGTCGCGGTCAGTGCCTCGAAGATATCGGCAATAGCCATCATCCGGGCAACCGGTGACATATCATCTGCGGACAGCCGTTTCGGATATCCTGTTCCGTCCATTTTCTCGTGATGCCCGCCCGCGATCTCCGATACGTTGCGGAGATGTCTCGGGAACGGCAGTTCCTCCAGCATCTTGATGGTCTGAACGATATGTTCGTTGATCTTGTAGCGATCTTCCTCTGTCAGCGTTCCACGACGGACAACGAGGTTGTGAATCTCTCCGCGGTTGTAGAGCAGTTCCGGAACATCGACCCTGAACCCCCAGGGGTTATCCGTCGCCAGCTTCTGGGACTCCGGACGCTCAAAACGATGGTGTATCCTGTCAGCCAGAAGCGGTTCGGCAACAGGTAGCGGTTTTGCATCTTCAAGTTCCCGGCGCATCAGTTCTTCCTGGGCCACACCAAGACGGTCATCAAGCGTGCGGGTCCAGGTTTTCCGCGCGAGATCCCTGATCCGGGCTATCTTCTCGTCCGACATGAACTCGCCGCCGATATTGCAGTCGGCAATGAAGGCGAAATCGTCATCAAGCTGCGCCAGTTCCGCCTCAAAGGCCGTCTGTCGCGTCTCGCTGGCACCGTTTTCGAGCAAGTCACGAAGATAACGGATTTCGGCCTCGCGCTTCATGACCTCGATCCGCATCCTGACCTCATGGATACGGTCGAAGATCGTTTCCAGCTTTGTCGCCTTATCAACCACGAATTCCGGTGTGGTGACCTTGCCGCAATCATGCAGCCATGACGCCACGTGAATGGCTTCCCAGTCATCGGCAGAGAGACGGAAATCAGCAAACGGCCCCGTTGCCGACTGATCAGCCGCCGAGGCCAGCATCTTGGTCAGTTCCGGCACACGTTCGCAATGACCGCCGGTATAGGGCGACTTTGCATCAATGGCACCGGCAATCAGCTTCAGAAAACTCTCGAACAGCTGTTTCTGGGCGGCAATCAGCTGACGTGCCTCGACCGAGATTGCCGCAGACCCCGACAGAGCCTCGGTAAACTTGACCAGCGCCATATCCATCACTTCATCCGTTTCCAGAAGCAGGATAACACCGACGAGTTCGTGCGACCGGTTATACAGCGGTGCCCCGAGCAAATTCTTCGGTGGTTCATCCATTTCCTGAACCGCAGCAGATATCCCGAGACCCGAAATCTCTTCGGGAGTTGCCGCTGCGCCGAGCGCAAATTCATCCACGATGGCACGTATCAGCAGGTTGTCCGGGCCGGCCAGCGCAACTGTCGGGATATCCGCGCTGAGCGGTCGCCGGTTTTCCTGCCGGATTGCCTGCGGGACCAGATACATGCCGTCATCGCTGGTCAGATACAGAATCCCGGCCTCGGTCTTGGTGGTCGAGATAATTTCGTCCAGCAACCTTTCCAGAAGCTTGTCGAAATCCTCCTCTGCGGCGATGGCCGTGCTGATATCAAGAAATTTCCTGATGGTCTCTTTCATGCTGTCGATCGCCAGCGCCAGCTCGTCAATCTCGATGATGTAGGTCCGCTCCGGTTCAGAGGCAGAAAAATCGAATCGCCGGATCGACTGAACGTCCTCAGCCAGCGCCGCCAAAGGTTTCGCAATATACCCGGCAACCATGATGGTGATCAGAATACTCAGCAGCAGGATGCCAGCTATATACCCTGCTGCCCTGAAAGCGGCCTGATTGACCTCCGCATACAAGTCCTTGTCGGACACAGCCATCAGCAGCCGGTAGTCTCCGGATCCTTCTACGGTCACCGGCACCACAAGCCCGCGATAGGCCTCGCCATCAACGTCAAAGGCGAAGATCTCACCGCCTTTCGCCTCTTCAGCATTCAGGACAATTTTCAAAACCCTGTTATCCGGCGAATTGATGTCAGCCAGGATCAGTTTCGACGCGTCCTGGCTGTCAACCGCTGCCAGACGGGAGGGATCTGCATGGGCAATGAGCCGGTTGCGGTCATCTATCAGGGCGATATCAGTACCGGGGACCGGCAGCAGACTGGCCAGCCAGTCGCTCAGTGACTCGAGCGTGATATCAACCCCGGTAACCGCCTCGCCGCGATTGCCAAGAGCCAGGGTTGTGCCGACATCCTTTGTTGTAAAAAAGATATAGGGGGCTGTCTTGACCTGCTTGCCGCTGCGGTAGGCCTGCTGGAACCAGGGACGCTTGCGTGGATCATAGGTCGTATAGTTTTCGACCACGCGCCGGCTGATTTCGCGATAGCGGGCATCGTAGAAGATAAACAGACCTTCAGCGAACCCGCCCTCCTCGCGCTCGATCGCCTGGATGACGTACTGGGTATCCGCCGGAGCCTCAAAACGGCTGAGATCAGCCTCTGTCGCCAGCCGGCGGACAAGAATGAAATCACCGTCCGGATAGCCGACGTAAACCGATGCCAGTGTCGGATTAAGATCAAGATAGCGTGCCAGTCTGCGACGATAGCCCAGACGGTCCTGCAGGGTTGTCGCAGTCATCACAGGATTGCGGCTGACAAGCTCGACAGCCAGTTCAGCCGGGCGGAAGATATCACTCACCTTGACCGTGATGGCCTTGTTCGCGGCCGCAAACGCCTTCTCGGCAAGCATGGCCTGCTGTGACCGGTTCTCGAAATACTGCACCACGCCCAGCATGACGCCGACCGCGACGACGAGAGAGACAAAGATAACAGAAAGATGCACGGCAATACGTTTGCTGCGCCTGATCATCACCTTGCCTACGGCCATCTCTTTAATATCCCCGGCAATCGTCAGGTCGCGGCTGACGATTGCAACTCAATTCGCCGCTGGCGGAACGCTGACACATTTCCCTGATACCTTGTTGAATGAGCCGCAGGAAACCGGCTGGCGCCAGTCGGCGATAAGTTCGCTGGAATCTTCGAGATAGTCGGACCATGCATCAGCCGGTATCAGACCGGGGCTGCGCCAGATAATCCTGAATTGCCCGTTGCTACCAATTTCGCCCACCATTGCCGGGCGGGTAATGTGATGGTTGGGCAGCATCTCGGCCATCCCGCCACTGAGGTTGGGTACCCGGATGCCGATCAAGCTGTCGATCACCCGGTCAATATCGACCGTTCCGGCCTTCCGCACCGCCTCGACCCACATGCTGAAACCGATGTAATGCGCCTCCATCGGATCATTGGTGGCCCGGAAGTCGTCGCCCAGAAATTTGTGCCAGTCCCGGATAAACGCCTGATTGGCCGGGTCGTCGACCGACTGAAAATACCCCCAGGACGCCAGATGTCCTTCCACACCGCTTGAATCAACGCCCGCCAGTTCTTCCTCGCCGACACTGAACGAGACAACCGGAATATCGGCACCATCAATTCCCTGCTGTGCAAGCTCACGATAGAAGGCCAGATTGCCCTCACCATTTATCGTCGAAATGACCGCTGTACGCGCGCCCTGTCGCCCGAACAGCTTGATCTCGTTTACCAGCCCGCGCCAGTCCCTGAAATTCCAGGGGATATAGCGGATGCTGATGTCTTCCTCCGGAACCTCGTGAAGGTCGAGATAGGCTTTCAGTATTCTGTTGGTGACCCGCGGATAGACATAATCGTTACCGACCAGATACCAGCGCGTCACCTGATCATAATTCATGAGATACTCGACCGCGGGAATGGCCTGCTGGTTTGGCGTAGCACCTGTATAGAAGACATTACGCTCACTCTCCTGCCCTTCATACTGAACGGGATAGAAAAGCAGACCGTTATTCTTGCGCAGAACCGGCAACATCGCCTTGCGGGAGGCCGAGGTCCAGCCGCCGAACACAGCCGCTACATCGCGTTTTTCCAGCATCTGCTGCAGCTTTACGGCGAAGGTCTTCGGGTCAGAAGCCGGGTCCAGCACCACAGGCTCGATCTGCCTGCCAAGCAGGCCGCCATTTGCGTTCTGACGATCGATCAGCATCAGCATCACATCACGGAGCGTGCTTTCGCTGATCGAAAGGGGGCCGGTAAGGGAATGGAGAATGCCAACCTTGATCACATCCTCGGCCTTTGCCGGAGATGTCGTCATGAAACCACCCAGAGTTGTCACCACAGACAACAAAAGAAAAACAGCGTAACCGGCTGCCTTCATCATCACCACGCCCCTCTAGCACAGAATAGTTGTAGGACTAAATCTTGTATCGTGTCCAGATTGATCCGGACATATAGGTTAAATTAAAGCAGGTTGGTGGTTTAATTCCCGACAACGAGATCAGCCTGATAAACCGCGTAATTCACAGGCGTATCAGACGTCGTCAGAACCGGAAAGCAGGTCGTACTGAGGGGTGTCGCGTGCCGGGGCCAGCATGCCGAGATGGCGGTATCCGGCATCCGCCACCATACGGCCACGGGGGGTGCGCATCAGAAATCCCTGCTGGATCAGAAACGGCTCGATGACATCTTCGATGGTGTCACGCTGCTCTGACAAGGCGGCGGCCATCGTGTCAACGCCAACCGGCCCGCCGCCATAATTTTCAATAATGCAGCCGAGATAACGACGATCCATGTTGTCGAGACCACGGGCGTCGACTTCCAGCCGGTTCAGGGCCGCATCCGCCCGCTCCGCATCAACGCTGCCTGCCTTGCCAACGGCGGCAAAATCCCGGACCCGGCGCAGCAGCCGGCCCGCAACGCGCGGTGTGCCGCGTGACCGGCGGGCGATCTCCATCGCACCGTCTTCCAGCAGGTCAAACCCCAGAACCCGTGCACCCCGGGCGACGATTTGTTGCAGTTCTTCAGGTTTGTAGAAATCCAGCCGCAGGGGAATCCCGAACCGTTCCCGCAATGGTGTGGTCAGCAAACCCGACCGGGTCGTTGCACCGACCAGCGTAAACGGCTGCAGGTCAATACGGACAGACCTTGCCGCCGGACCTTCCCCGATAATCAGGTCGAGCTGGAAGTCCTCCATTGCGGAATACAGCACTTCTTCGATTGCCGGGTTGAGCCGGTGTATCTCGTCCACGAACAAAACGTCCCGGGCTTCAAGATTGGTCAACAGCGCCGCCATATCCCCGGTCTTGGCGATAACCGGACCCGATGTGGCGCGAAAATTCACGCCCAGTTCACGGGCAACAATCTGCGCCAGCGTCGTCTTGCCCAGACCCGGCGGGCCATGAAACAGTACATGGTCCATTGCCTCGCCACGTCCCCGCGCTGCATCAATGAAGATCTTCAGATTTTCGCGTAACTGCTGCTGGCCGATGAATTCTGTCAGCTGGAGCGGCCGAAACGACGAATCGATATCTTCTGTCTGCGGATCACCGGCGACCAGACGTTCCTCGCTCATGCGCTCAGTTCCTTGAGCGCGCCACGGATAATCGCCTGAACACCCGCCGCCTCCGCATCCCCCAACCGGGTGACGACGGTTGAGACCGCCCGCAGGGCATCAGCACGCCGGTAGCCGAGATTGACCAGAGCCGACATGGCGTCCTGTGCAGCAGATCCGGCAACCACCACCGTCGCCTCTCCGCTACCGCTGCTTTGCGGGGCCAGAGCGAAATCCATGCCGCCGATCTTGTCTTTCAACTCACCGATGATGCGACCCGCCAGCTTCGGCCCGACGCCGGAGACGGGTTTGAAGGCCGCCGCATCACCCGCCGCAATCGCGTGAACCAGCGCATCCGCATTCATCGAGGACTGAATGGCGAGCGCCACCTTCTGGCCTACGCCCTGGATACTGCAGAGACGACGGAACCAGTCCCGTTCCAGAGGCGACAGAAATCCGAACAGGTGAATACGGTCTTCCCGGACCACGGTTTCCACGGCGACGGTCACGGGGTCGCCAACCGGCGGCATCTTGCTCAATGTGGCGGTCGAACAGAACACCTGATAGCCGACGCCGCCAACGTCGATGACCGCATGATCTTCCGCAATCATCGCCAGGACTCCGCGTAACTGTGCAATCACCGGGCTGCCTCCACCAGTTTGATACGGTCGCGATGATGCGAATGACAGATGGCAACTGCAAGCGCGTCAGCCGCATCAGCGTTCTCAAAAGTAACGCCGGGCAACAGGGTCGAGACCATCATCTGAATCTGCGCCTTGTCTGCATGACCAATACCGACTACCGATTTTTTCACCAGATTCGCCGCATATTCAGCAATCGGCAATCCGGCAAGAGCCGGTGCCAGCAGCACGACACCCCGCGCCTGCCCCAGCTTCAGGGTCGACGACGGATTCTTGTTTACAAAGGTTTCCTCAACTGCGGCCTCATCCGGCTGATAGAGGTTCAGCACATCCTGCAAGCCCTCATGCAGCTGGCGCAGGCGGTCCGCCATGGCATATTTGCCGTTCGTTTTAATCACGCCATTGGCGATATGGGTCAGCCGGTTGCCGGTAACGTCAATCACACCCCAGCCTGTGTTCTGCAGACCCGGGTCCAGCCCCAGAAGTCGTCGGCGGGGTTGCATGATATCAGGCGCTCAGCTGCGCCAGAACATCATCATCGATATCGTAATTGGCGGCGACAAACTGAACATCGTCATTCTCGTCCAGCGCATCCAGCAGCTTCATCAGGGTTTCAGCCTTTTCGGCATCAACTGCAATCAGTGTCTGCGGTTTCCAGGCCAGACGGGCGCTTTCAGCTTCACCAAACCGCTGTTCCAGACCGTCCCGGACAATGTTCAGATCATTCATCTCACAGATGATGGTATGCCCTTCCTCGCCCGATTCGACATCACTGGCACCGGCTTCAAGCGCACCTTCAAAAATTGCCTCGGACGTCCCCGCATCGGCGGGATAGCGGACTTCGCCAATCCGGTCGAACATGAAACTGACGGAATTGGTCTCGCCCAGGCTACCGCCATACTTGTTGAATGCAGCACGGACTTCCGACGCCGTCCGGTTGCGGTTGTCGGTCAGCGCATCAACGATGACCGCGATGCCACCGGGCCCGTAACCTTCATAGCGGACTTCATCAAAGTTTGTGTCATCGTCACCACCAAGCCCCTTCTTGACCGCACGTTCGATATTGTCTTTCGGCATATTGTTGGAGCGCGCCGTTGCCATCGCAGAGCGCAGACGGGGATTGGAGCCGGGGTCTTCACCGCCCAGTTTCGCTGAAACGGTAATTTCCCGTGCCAGCTTGGCAAACAGACGGGCGCGCTTTTTATCCTGCGCACCCTTGCGGAACATGATGTTCTTGAATTGTGAATGGCCAGCCATGTCGTCTCCGGTAACTGAAAGCTGATTGTGAACACAGAGCCTGCCGTCACGTCATGCGCTGGGGCAGCATATCCGGATAGTGCAGGCGTCGCGGTTGACTCGCAAGATCGGCGGCAGAACGCAACGATTTTCTGCGCTGCTGAACACAAACAAAGCGGGCGATTTTCACATGACGGTTTCGGAAAGTTGATTTCACATGCCGGGTCACCTGACGGCTTATAAGGGTCCGCCTGCAGCAGAGTTACAACGAGGTTTGCCCCGCACAATCATGACCAACACCACGAAAGCACATGCTGCCATATTGCGCTGGCCATTCAACTGGGGAGCACAGATGCGCCGGAGCCAGCAGGTTATCCGCAGCGTACTGGCCTGGCGGATAACTGCCGCGCTGTTTGTCGTCGTGATTCTGGTGGAGACCGCGATCATCGTGCCGTCCTCGCTGCGCTACCGGGAAGACATGATGAACCGGCTGGTGGATACCGCCACCATTGCAATTGGTCTGGTGGCACCGGCCACCCCGTCAGCCCTCGACAGATTTGACGCCGCGGCAGCCCTGTCACGGCTACGGCAGATTGATGGTGTTGTTGGCCTGTCGATGACTGAACTGCCGATGGGGCTGGAAGCGGTCGCTGGCGAGGTGGTGGAAATGAGCCTGCTTGGCCTGCCCTATACCGGTTTCGTTGACCACCGGCCCGACGATACCAGCCGGTATGAAATTGCCCGTCGCGTCTCAACCCCCGCCGGTGATTTTGCAATTTCCCTGAGATTCGATACCGCCTGGATCGACACCCGGATCACCGAATATATCTGGCGGATTGCCGGTCTGGTTCTGCTGATCTCCGCCTGTGTCAGTCTGACCACTCTGGCGCTGGTCGGGGGCTGGATCATCCGCCCGCTGTTTCGTATCCGAAACGCCCTGACCGCCGCCAGCCAGGATCCTGCCAATGCCATGAACTACCGGCTCGGTACGACCGGAAATGACGAGGTCGGCGAAACCTATACCGCCATTGATACCTTGTTGTTCGAGGTCTCGCGGACCTACAAGGAGCAACTGGCAACCCTCGGGGCAATTGCGCGGGAAACCAGCGACGGCATTGTCTCCTACGGGCCCGATGGTGTCCTGACCTTCGCCAACGCAGCCTGCCTGCGGCTGTGCAATGCGTCGAGCCTGTCTCAGCTGGCATCAGAAGGGAAACCGTTGTTCAGGCTCCCCGGTGCCGGTGCGGTTCATATCGGCCAGATCGGCATCCGGGATGAACTGTCCGGTCAGGCGATGCTGTCCGGCCTGAACGGCACCACCACACCCTGTCTGGTGAGTTCACGTGTATTGACGGACGACGCCGGCACGGTCCTGCAGAAATTCGCTATCTTCCGGGACATCACGGAAATCCGGCAGGCCAGCAAGCAGCTGGAATACAAGAATATGCAGCTGGAAGCGGCCGACCGGAACAAGTCGGAATTCCTGGCCAATGTAAGCCATGAACTCCGCACCCCCCTGAACGCGATCATCGGTTTTTCCAACATCATGCGTGATGAGATATTCGGGAAGATCGATAACCCGCAATACCGCGAATATGTGCAGGACATCCACCACAGCGGAGAGCACCTGCTTCAGGTCATTAATGCCCTGCTGGACCTGCGAAAGGTCGAGGCCGGTGAACTGGAACTGACGCCCGAAGCGGTTGATCTGGAAGAGCTGCTGCGTGACACCCGGCGCATGATCGCCCCGGTTATCGAACAGCATGGTCATTCGGTCCTGCTGGACCTGCCCGGCAAGCCGGTAACCGTTCTGATTGATCGCCAGAAAATGCGGCAGGTGCTGCTCAATCTTCTGGGCAATGCAGCGAAGTTCTCGCCCACCCCCGGTGAAATCCGGGTCACGGTAGCGGAAATCCCCCCGGAAGGTCTCACAATCGCCATAACCGATCACGGGATCGGTATGACCGAGGAACAGATCAGGATAGCCATGACCAGTTTCGGTCAGGTCGATAGTGGCCTGGACCGGCGGTTTGACGGCGTTGGCCTCGGCCTGCCACTCTCACTGGCCCTGACCGAACTGCATGGCGGCAGACTGACCCTGTCCTCCATACCAGACAGGCAAACCACAGCCACCATCCATTTGCCGCCGGACTGCATCCTGACAGAGCCACAAGCCGCATCAGCCCGGTCAGTTCCGACCGAATAGCAGCCGCATCCCGGCAAAGCAGAAAAACACACCCAGCGTTGCCTGAATCCATCGCCGTGCACGGCGATAGAACCGGACCATCGGCGCGGTTGAGAATGTCAGTGCATATCCCAGATGCATGACAACCGACATGACTGTCGTGCCGGTTACGATTATCGCCGCCACCCACCAGGGTGCCCCGGCCTGCAATCCAAGGGATATGATTGCAACCCAGGACAGGGCCGCCTTCGGGTTGGTCATCTGCACGAACAACCCCCGGAAATAATAACGGGACGGACTGTCGGACGCTGCACCCACTGTCGCCAGCAGCATATCGTTGCCTGTCGCCGCAGATCGCAGTGCCTTCACCCCGAGCCAGATCAGATAGGCGCCGCCGACAATCTTGATGATGGTCAGCGCACCGGCATAGGCCGTCAGCAGACCGGAAAGGCCAATGACCGTCAGCATGGCCCAGCAGAACGAGCCACTTGCCACCCCCAGCGCCAGCAGACATCCCTTGCGACGCCCCAATGACATGGAGGTACCAATCACCGCCAGAATATTCGGGCCCGGGCTGAAGATGCCAAGGAAGAAGGCCGCATAGGCCAGCAGAATTCCCGGCAGATAATGCGTAAACTGTTCCATATCGGATGTCCCCCGTGAAAAATGACAGTCTGGGACATCCTGCTGACAGGAAGTGGCAGTTGTTTCGGTTCTGGCCGAATGATTCAGCGACCGGTCAGTGCGCCGGTTCGGTTTCATGCAAATGTGCGCCAAGACGGATCGGCTCGATGGACCGGGCAAGTCCGGTCTTGTCATCAAGTTCCGCAATGATGCCGCACAGGGTTGCCGGGCCCTCCGCCGGGGACAGACGGTCGCCCGGCACTTTCCGGACAAACCGGTCAATCGCCGGCTGCTTTCGCATCCCGATCACCGAATCGTAATCACCGCACATCCCCAGATCAGTCAGATAGCCGGTTCCCTTCGGCAGGATACGCGCATCGGCCGTCGGAACATGACTATGCGTGCCGACAAGCACGCTGACATGTCCGTCCATGAAATTGCCCATCGACTGTTTCTCGCTGGTCGCCTCGCCATGGACATCGACCAGAATAGCATCAACATGATCCCCCAGCGTGAGAACTTCCATCTGTTCGGCCAGCCAGGCGAACGGATCATCAAGCGGATCCATGAACAGACGACACATGACATTGAATACAGCAACCCGCTGACCGGACGGTGTTTCATAAACCGAACCGCCCCGGCCCGGCGTGCCGGCGGGGAAATTGCCCGGGCGCAGCAACCGGGGGTCACTATCGATATAGGTCAGCAGCTCGCGCTGGTCCCAGACATGGTTTCCCGTGGTCAGACAATCGACACCGGCATCGTAAAACTGGTTACATATTTTCTCGTTGATCCCGAATCCGTGGGCCGCGTTCTCGCCATTCACGACGACAAAATCCAGCTTGTGACGCTTGCGGAGTTCCGGTGTCAGGTCACAGACCGCCTCCCGGCCGGCCTTGCCGACCACATCACCCAGCATCATCACCCGCATCGCATCAGTCCTTTCTCGTAAACAGCCGCATCCGTAATTACGGCATCCAGTCTCTGATCAAACTCGTCTCTCGGCACTTCCGACACCCGCAACCCGTCATAGGCGACACCCAGTGCCAGAATATTTCCGGCAGATCGCAGCTGCGCCAGCGTCCGGTCATAAAAGCCGCCACCATATCCCAGCCGGAATCCGGCAGAATCGAACGCCAGCATCGGCGCGATAACAACATCCGGCACCACCCTGTCTGCCGCAGCCGCAGGCTCCAGCACGCCGAAATCTCCGGCAACCAGACTTTCCTCATCTGTAAACAGATGAAACTGCAACGGCTTTCCCTGACCGGTCATTCGCGGCAGGGCAACAACCCGGCCTTCCCCGGCCAAACGTGTCATCAGCGGACGGAGATCTGCCTCGCTGCGCATCGGCCAGTAAAATGCGACAGTTTTCATCGTCCGGTGGGCGAGGAAGTCATGCATCCGGTCCACAATCCGGTCTGACAATATCCTGCGGTGCAATGGATCCAGGCTGTCGCGCAAGGCGACCTGATTTTTCCTCAACCGGGTCTTGGTTGCAGGAATGTCCATGTCGCTCCGGATTCGGGAAGAAGGAAGGTAACGCGAAGCCACCACTGCCGTCGGCGTTTGTATTCTCTGTGGCCCTGATTACCAGGTGGGCGCCATATTGATGGACCAGGGTCCGCCAAGGGACAGCTCCCTATAGAGAATTATCGGCCCCAGGAATATCGGTGCCTAACGCACAGGGCAGCCTCGCATCTTCAATCTAGGTCTGCGCGAGGGAATCCGCAATGCTGTCGATACGATCCGCAATACGATTCAGGGAACCGACCAGCGCTTCCTGCTCACGGGCCTTGCGGGCCGGGCTGTCATTCTTGTTGCCGGCAACAGTCTCCAGCTTTGAATAGGCGTCCGACATTTCGTCGGCGATCAGCAGTGACACCATGACCAGCAATCGCGCGTCACCGATCTGGCCGACAGAGGCAACCAGTTCTGCAATCCGCTTGTCGATGTAATTGCCCAGCCGTTTCAGGTGGGCTTCCTGGCCGTCGTCACAGGCGATCTGGTAGGAGCGTCCGTTGATCGTGACATTCACACTGGCCATCTCAACCGCCTGCCATTTTTTCAAGCCGGCCGATGGCCGCAGACAGGCGATCATCCGCTTCCTGATTGCGCCGGGCAAGGCTGTCACGTTCTTCGCGCAGGCTCCGGATCATGCTTTCGGCTTCACCCGAAACGCCATCCGGGGCCGGACGGGACTCGACAGCGTTCTCAAGGCGGTCCAGCGCATCGTCAATACGCGCCAGCGCCTCGGTCACCCCGCCTGCCGATTTTGTCGGTAGTTCTTTCACGTTACCCGCCGAATCTGAAGTGGCGTGAGAATAGGAAGCACCTAACTGCCCGTCAACCAAAGGGGGTGGCTTTATATTCCGCAGTTTTGGTTGACTGCCAAGTCTGTTCGCCTAATCTGCGCCAGCCGCACAAATCAACGGTTCGCGGCATATCAGGTTACATTCACATACGCCCCATACGAAAATCTACAGGAGGATATCAGGATGGCTGTTCGCGTCGCGATCAACGGATTTGGACGAATCGGCCGGTTGGCGCTGCGCGCGGCAATCGAATCTGGACGAAAGGATATCGAGTTCGTCGCAATCAACGACCTCGGCTCGGTTGAAATGAACGCCCACCTCCTGAAGTATGATTCGGTCCATGGCCGTTTCCCGGAAGAAATCAGCACAACGGATGATGGCTTCAAGATCGGCCGTCACAACATCAAGGTTTTTGCCGAGCGCGATCCGAAAGCCCTGCCCTGGGGTGAGCTCAAGATCGACGTCGTCATGGAATGCACCGGCATCTTTACCTCGAAGGAAAAGGCATCGATGCATCTGGAAGCAGGCGCAAAGCGCGTTCTGGTTTCTGCCCCGGCATCCGGCGCAGACCTGACCGTCGTCTATGGTGTCAATGACTCCAAGCTGGAGAAGTCGCATACCGTCGTCTCGAACGCGTCCTGCACCACCAACTGCCTTGCCCCTGTCGCTGCCGTGCTGAACGAGGCGCTGGGGATCGAGAACGGCTACATGACCACGATCCATGCCTATACCGGTGACCAGCGCCTGCTGGATGCCCTGCATTCAGACCCGCGCCGGGCCCGTGGCATTTCCGGCTCGATGATCCCGACCTCGACCGGCGCTGCAAAGGCCGTTGGTCTGGTTCTGCCGGAACTTGACGGCAAGCTCGACGGCACCTCGATCCGGGTTCCGACCCAGAACGTCTCGGTCGTCGACTTCAAGTTCACATCGAAGAAGAAAACCACCGTCGAAGAAGTCAACAACGCCATCATCGCTGCCGCCAATGGCAAGCTGAAGGGCATTCTGGATACCAATGACGAGCCACTGGTCTCCATCGACTTCAACCATTGCCCGGCCAGCTCAACCTTTGATCTGACGCAGACCCAGGTTGTCGGCGGCACCCTCGTTCGTGTGCTCAGCTGGTACGACAATGAATGGGGTTTCGCCAACCGCATGAGCGATACCGCAATCGCCCTCGGCAAGCTTGGCTAAGCCTGCCCTGATATGACGATCCCGCCGCCAGTCGTGGAAATCTGCGATCTGGCGGCGGCGCTCGCCGCTCTTGAGGCGGCGTCCCCTTCCGAAACTCCCGTTATTCTGAGCAGTCCACCCGGTGCCGCAAACTGGCTCGGTATACCTTTGTTCGCGGAAATTGCCCGTCAGGCACGCAGACAGAGTGGACGAGATGTCGTCTTCATTCTGGATTGCGCAGATAACGCCGGGGCCGCTGCCGAAGCGCTGGGAACCAATGATATCGACGGCGTTATCTTCAATGGCAACGCCTCGGCCTGCGAACGCCTGTCGCGGCTGGCAGCTGCTGCCGGGAAGACCATCACCAGATCCTGAATATCAGGTCATTCCCAAGTTAGCGGGCAAGACCTGACAATCAGCCGGCGATATGTGCCCTGACAGCATCCACCGCAGCACCAGCCTTCGACGCATCCGGACCACCGGCCTGTGCCATATCCGGGCGGCCACCGCCACCCTTGCCGCCCAGTGCTTCCGAACCCACACGGACCAGATCGACGGCGCTGATCTTGTCTGTCATGTCCGGTGTCACGGCGACCACAATCGAGGCCTTGCCTTCATTACCCGAAATCACGACGACCACGCCGGAGCCAAGCTGTTTCATCAACTCGTCCGCCATGCCCTTCAGTTCTTTCGGTGGCATACCTTCAAGCACGCGGCTGGTGAATTTCACACCGTTGATCTCTTCCGCTTCCGGCTTCGCCGCACCACCGCCACCACCGGTCGCCAGCGCCTTGCGGGCATCCGCCAGTTCGCGCTCCAGCTTGCGGCGTTCCTCGATCAGACTGACAACGCGGGCCGGCACATCCGACGGCGCGACCTTCAGGGTCGCCGCAACTGCACTCAGACGGCCTTCCTGTTCCGTGAGGTAATCCAGCGCCGCCTGGCCGGTAACCGCTTCAATACGCCGCACGCCGGCAGCAACAGCACCTTCCGAGATGATCTTGAAGGCTCCGATATCACCGGTACGCCGGACATGCGTGCCGCCGCACAGCTCGGTCGAGAAATTACGCCCCTGGTCATCGCCCATGGAGACGACGCGGACTTCATCACCGTATTTTTCACCAAACAGCGCCATGGCACCCTGCTCGATGGCTTCATCCGGGGTCATCAGCCGGGTCACGACATCGGCATTGGCGCGGACCTGATTGTTCACATCGCGCTCAACCGTCTGAACTTCATCCGGTTTCAGGCCAACCGGCTGGCTGATGTCAAAGCGCAGGCGATCCGGTGCAACCAGCGACCCTTTCTGGGTAATATGGTCGCCCAGACGGCGGCGCAGCGCCTCATGCAGCAGATGCGTTGCCGAATGGTTGGCCCTCAACTGGCTGCGGCGGGTGCCGTCAACTGACAACTGCGCCGCCTGACCAACCCTGACAGAGCCATGGCTGACCTTGCCCATATGGACATGCAGGTCACCGACACGCTTCTTCGTATCGCTGACCGCCACCTTGCCACCATCGGCTGTGTAGATGATACCGGCATCGCCCATCTGGCCGCCGCTTTCCGCATAGAACGGAGTCTGGTTCAGGATCACGGCGACCTCATCACCGTCCCCGGCATCCCGGACCGGCTTGCCGTCGCGGACAATCGCCACAATCTGCCCTTCGGCCTGCTCGGTATCATACCCCAGAAACTCCGACGCCCCGACTTCGTCGCGCAGGTCAAACCAGACACTTTCCTCGGCAGAATCACCCGACCCGGCCCAGGCAGCGCGCGCCAGCTCCTTCTGCTTTTTCATCGCCGCGTTGAAGCCACCGGTTTCAACCGACATTCCCTTCGAGCGCAGGGCATCCTGCGTCAGGTCAAGGGGGAAGCCAAAGGTGTCGTAGAGCCTGAACGCCACACCACCATCCAGCGTGCCGCCCTGCTCCATGCTGGCGGTTTCTTCGTCCAGCAGTTTCAGGCCACGTTCCAGGGTTTGCTTGAAGCGGGTTTCCTCAAGCTTCAGCGTCTCCGTAATCAGGGCATTCGCCCGGCGCAGTTCCGGGAAAGCCTCGCCCATCTTGCCGACCAGCGTCGGGACAAGACGATACATCAGCGGGTCTTTCGAGCCGGCCAGATGCGCATGACGCATGCCGCGGCGCATGATCCGGCGCAGCACATAGCCACGGCCTTCATTCGACGGCAGAACGCCATCGGCAATCAGGAAGGAGGACGCCCGCAGATGATCGGCAATGACCCGGTGAGACACGGAAAAATCGCCATCCGGGTCCGTCGATGTCGCATCGGCTGATGCTTCGATGATGCTGCGCAGCAGGTCGATGGAATAGTTGTCATGACTGCCCTGCAGGGTGGCCGCGATCCGCTCCAGTCCCATGCCGGTGTCAATCGACGGCTTCGGCAGGCTGACCCGTTCATCGGCTGTCAGCTGCTCATACTGCATGAACACCAGATTCCAGATTTCGATGAACCGGTCGCCGTCTTCATCCGGGCTGCCCGGGGGGCCGCCGGGAATATGGTCACCATGGTCGAAGAAAATCTCTGAACAGGGGCCGCAGGGGCCGGTATCGCCCATTGCCCAGAAGTTATCAGATGTCGGTATGCGGATGATCCGGTCATCCGGCAGGCCCGCGATCTTTTTCCAGAGGTCAAACGCCTGATCATCCTCATGATACACCGTGACCAGCAGCCGGTCTTTCGCCAGGCCGTATTCCTTCGTCACAAGGTTCCAGGCCAGTTCAATCGCCCGGTCCTTGAAGTAATCGCCGAACGAGAAATTGCCGAGCATCTCGAAGAAGGTGTGATGCCGTGCGGTATAGCCGACATTCTCCAGATCGTTATGCTTTCCGCCGGCGCGCACACATTTCTGCGATGTAACCGCCCGGTCATAATCACGATGTTCTGCGCCGGTGAAGACGTTCTTGAACTGAACCATCCCGGCATTTGTAAACATCAGCGTCGGATCATTGCGCGGCACCAGCGGACTGGAGGCGACAATCTCGTGACCGTTCTTCGCGAAGTAGTCGAGGAATGTGTTGCGAATATCGTTGGCGCTCTGCATCGCCGGAAACCTTCTGTCTGAATAGCTGAATTCGGCAATGCCGAAAGGACCGGCTTTTTAAATGGTGTGCGCGTCACTGTCCAGAAAGGGCGCACCCGGCAATCAACCCTGATTCCCTCCCCACCCCCGGCCCGCATCTTCCGGCAGCATTGTCCGGCGCGATGATCGCTATATGCTGACCGGCAACGACACTGCCAGAACAGGCCAGATATGATCCCGCTGATTGGCTACACCAACAAGCTCTCGGCCCGCCCCGGTGACGAGGTCGAGGTAAAGGTCTCCTCATCAACGGATGCGCCCTACCACGCCTCGCTCGTCCGCATCATTTCCGGTGATCCCAACCCGGAGGGACCGGGTGTCGTTCTGGAACCTGTCACAGCCGCCTTTGAGGGTGACTACACGTCGCGCAGCCAGCCGGTCACGCTGGGATCTCATATGACAGCAGAACTGAAAGGCGCTCTCCCCGACAATCTGCGCCTGACGGCAACCATCTGGCCGACCCTCCCCGAGAAGCCGTCCCAGGGTGTGATGACCCTGCTCGACCGCAATGGTGCGGTTGTTCTGGGGCTGCAGATCGGCCCGAACGGTGTCGAGATCACGGCAGACCGGGAAGTTATCGCAACCGACAACCGCCCGCTTCTGGAACGACGATGGTATCGGCTGGAGGCTAACCTCGACCCCGCCACAGGCATGCTGGTCCTGACCCGCAACATGCTTGGTGACCCGGTACAGGGAGAGACACCGACAAGAACCGAAACAGCCCTGCCTTCCATCAGAACGGGCGACATTACGTCGATTCTGGTGGCCGCTGTCGAGGCAGGTGACCCGGCGTCACATTACAACGGTAAGATCGAGTTTCCGGCCCTGTTTGACACAGGGAAAACCAGCCCGGTTGCCGCCTGGAATTTCAGCCGGAACATCACCGGCTTTAGCGTCCCCGGCGAGGGCCCGCTGGCCGGGGATGGCCATCTCGCTCAGGCTCCGGCCCGGGCGATGACCGGATCGAACTGGGATGCCGGCGAAATGAACTGGTCGCGTGCGCCGGAACAGTATGGTGCCATCCATTTCCACGATGATGATATCGCCGATGCCGGATGGCAGACCGACTTCACGATTACCGTCCCTGACGACCTTAAAAGCGGTGCCTACGCCGTGCAGATCACCTCCGGCAAACATCGCGATCTGATGCCGCTGTTCATCTGCCCGCCACGCGGTAGACGGACAGCTGATCTCTGCCTCGTCATCTCGACCTTCACCTACGTGATCTATGCCAATCAGTCCCGGGCAGATTTTGGCGGGCACTGGCGACAGCGTGCGGCAGACTGGAATGCCTTTCCCTATAACCCCGCTGACCATCCCGGTTTTGGCCTGTCGACCTATAACGAACATACCGATGGCTCCGGCATCTGTCATACCACCTGGCACCGCCCGATCCTGAACCTGCGGCCGGGCTATCATGTCTTTGGTGATGATGCTTCCGTCTCCGGCCTGCGACACTTTCCCGCAGATACGCATCTGCTGGCCTGGCTTGAGGACAAGGATATCCCGTTCGATATCGTGACCGACTGGGAACTGCACCAGGAAGGCGTGGAACTGCTGGCCTCCTACAAGGCGGTGATGACCGGCAGTCACCCGGAATATCATACAACCGGTTCGCTTGATGCCTTCAGGGACTACCGCGACGGCGGCGGCAAGCTGATCTATCTCGGTGGTAACGGATTTTACTGGCGGGTCGCCCTGCATACCGAACTGGACGGCCTGATCGAAATCCGCCGGTCAGAGGGCGGGTTGCGCGCCTGGCCGGCAGAGGTCGGGGAGTATTACCATGCCTTCGATGGTGATTACGGTGGCACCTGGCGGCGCAATGCCCGCCCGCCCCAGCAGCTTGTTGGCGTCGGCTACACGGTTCAGGGGGATTTTGAAGGCACTCACTACCGCCGCAAGCCGGATTCCTACGCCGACGATATGGCCTGGATATTTGACGGCATAGACGATGAGGTCATCGGCGATTTCGGCTTATCTGGCGGCGGGGCGGCCGGATATGAGCTGGACCGCATCGACTATCGCCTCGGCACAGCGCCAAACACCCGCATTCTCGCCACATCAGAGAATCACCCCGAAAGCTTTGTCCTGCCACCGGAGGAATGGCTGACCCATGTGAAGACCGTGACCGGCGAGCCGCCGGAAAAGCTGATCCGCGCCGACATGGTCTATTTTGATCATCCGGGCGGTGGCGCGGTCTTTTCGACCGGCTCCATCACCTTCTGCGGCTCACTGCCCCATAACAACTTCAACAACAATGTCTCAAGGCTGCTGGAAAACGTCGTCCGGAAGTTCACCCGCTAAAGACCGCCCCTCACCCCGGGGCCTGCGGTGGCTGATTTTCTACCGCTGGGTCAGTTTCAACTCGATGCGACGGTTGCGGCGGTAGGCGATTTCGTCATCGGCGGGATCGATCGGCTGGAATTCGCCAAAGCCGGTGGCGGCCAGATGCTCAGCCGCAACGCCCCGTTCCTTGAGATACTTCACAACGGAGACAGCGCGGGCAGTCGAGAGTTCCCAGTTCGAAGGATAGCGGCTGGTGGCAATAGGAACCCGGTCCGTATGGCCGTCAACACGGAGAATCCAGTCTAGATCATCCGGAATACGCTGAGAAATTTCGACCAGCGTGTCGGCAAAGGCCGCAAGCTGAACCTGTCCCTCGACACCCAGCTCTGCAGAGCCCTGTTCAAACAGCACTTCTGACTGGAAAACAAAGCGGTCACCGGCGATGCGGATACCCCGCTGTCCGCCCAGAACCTCACGCAGGCGTCCGAAAAATTCGCTTCGGTAGCGGCTCAGTTCCTCGACCTTGCTCGCCAGGGCCCGGTTCAGCCGCTGCCCGAGTGATGCAATCTCGACCTTCTGTTCTTCCGACAGCCGCTCGGACGCTTCCAGCGTCGCATTCAGCTGTGCCAGCTGGCTGCGCATGGCTGCAAGCTGCTGGTTCAGCAGCGCAACCTGGGCGCGGGCACTTTCCGACAGTTCCTGTTCCTTGAGGAACCGGCCCTCGGCATCGATCTTGTCGCGGCGTTCCTTCTCGATCAGGTCAGCCATATCCCGGATCTGGGTCTGCAGATCTTCCTTCAGCGCATTCAGCAACGTGACATCGGACTGCAGCCTGGCGACATCCTTCAGCTTCAGCTCAATCGTTTCCCGGTCAGCCAGGATTGTTTTCTCGGCCTCCTCCAGCAGCTTTTCCAGCCGTTCCCGTTCCTGACGTGCTGCAAGGGCCGCCGCCGTCATCTCGTCGCGGATTTCCTCCTGCTTCGACTGTTCTTCTGCAAGCGCCGTCTCAAGGCGCAGACGTTCGGCTTCTGTCAGTTCGGCCTTCTCAGTCAGCGCCGCCAGTGCCAGCCGCTGCTGCCGCAGTTCCTCCTGCGTTGCCGTCAATGTCTCGGTCGCAGAAGCCGCCTCTTCCTGCGCAGCCTGCAGGGCGGTGGCCAGTCTGGTTGCCTCGGCGCGGGCGGATTCGGCCTCCTGGCTTATCGACGCGAGATTTGCCGACAGGCTGTCCCGTTCGGCGGTGACGCTGTCAATCAGTCCGGCCAGCGACGTGATCTGGACCCGCAGATCATCGCGTTCACTGGTGACCGATTGCAGGCTCTGTGACAGCGCGGCGACATTATCGCGCAGATCATTGCTGGTTGCCCGCTCCAGTGACAGGAGATCCGCCAGTTCAGCCACTTCAACATTGAGTTTCTTGAGAGCCTCATCACGCCCCGACAACTGAAAGCCCAGGAACACCTGCGCAATCACAAAGATCATCAGCAGGAAGATGATGACCATCAGCAGGGTGGCAAGCGCATCGACAAAACCGGGCCATGTAAGGTCCCGGTTGCGTGCGTTGCGTCGGAAAGAGGAGCCAGCCATGACTTATCCCCTGCCCGTCACTCGCCGGGCCGGCGCTGTTCCCCGGCGATCGCCGCCATGGTACGGGCCAGCAGCTTGATCTCGCTGCGCAGCTCGTTAATCGTCCGCTCCCGTCCGACAGAGCTTTCTTCGACCAGCCGTGCCATATGCGTGTCCAGATTCCGGATATGCGACTTGGTACGGTCATCCATGCCGCCACCCGTACTGCCGGCCTCGGCAATACCGCTCAGGATCGAGCGGATATCCTTCTGGCTCTCGGCCAGACGCATCAGCACGCTTTGTTCCGTTCGCATCTGGTCCGTCATCGAATTGACCGATTCTGCCAGCGCCATGATATTGACGTTACTGGTCATCCGGCTTTCTTCGGACAGCTCGATAGACCGGCGCAGATGTTCCATATTATCAGCCATCTGCTCCATCAGGGCCTGCATGTAAGCCGGGATGTTGGAGACTTCCCCCTCCCCGCCGGAGAAGCTGGAGCCACCAAGACGGGTTACCGACGACAGCCACTCTTCCAGATCATTGTAGAATCTGTTCTGTGCCTGTCCGGCCTGCAAATCCAGAAAACCCAGCACCAGCGATCCGGCCAGTCCGAACAGGGATGAGGAGAAAGCCGTCCCCATACCGCTGAGCGGCGCACTCAGCCCCCGCTTGAGGTCATCGAAGAAAACAGTGATATCGCCGCCGCCGACACTGAGATTGCTGATCACGTCACTGACCGAGCCGACCGTGCCGAGCAACCCCCAGAAAGTGCCCAGCAGGCCGAGAAAAACCAGCAGACCGATGGCGTAACGGGAAATTTCACGCGATTCGTCCAGCCGGGAGCCGATGGAATCCAGAATGGATCGCATGATAGGTGCCGAAAGGCTGATCCGGCCACCCCGGCGTTCGCCCAGCATCGCCGCCATCGGGCTGAGCAGCTTGGGCTGTCGGCCCGCCGGGATATCCTCTCCGGCTCGATATTCCTCGATCCAGGTCACTTCCGGATTGAGGCGCAGTACCTGCCGCAGATTGTTGAGAATGCCGATAACCAGGACCGCCAGGATGACACCATTCAGCACCCGGTTAGCCTCAAAGGCTAGCTGGAGCTGGGGCAGCAACAGAATGACCACCCCGATGACCAGTGCGATGAACAAGGTCATATTCAACAGATACCGGGTCGGGCGGGTCATGGTCATACTCTTAAATTGTTCTAACAGAACCGAAAGCCGCGACGATCAGTCGACGGCCCCGGTGTCAGCGTCGGGCGATGGTCACATCCACCCGGTCAGGGTCACCGGAAGGCACCCGGTTGCCCAGTGCGCGCACGTCAATCCGCGATGCCCGGACATCCTTGTCGATCAGGAACTTGCGGACATTCAGCGCTCGTTTCAGCGAAATCCGGCGGGCGGTGCTCGACGGTCCGCCGTCTGCACTGGCATAGGCCAGCAACTGAATACGCAGGCTTTCATCCGCAGCCGCCGCCCGCGCGATCTGTTCGAGTGAGGCAATCCCTTCACTCGGAAGACGGGTTTCGCCGGGGGTAAAGGCAAGCTGGGCAGAATCGGGCGCTCCGGTGGCCGGTGCCGCAGGTCCGGGCTCAGCGGTCGCCACCTGGGTCGGGACGGGAGCCGGCGGGGCCGGTGGCGCAGGTGCTGCCGGTGCCGGAGCGGCGGCCGTTGCCGGTGGCTGAGCCGGAGCCGGAGCGGGTTCAGGTGCCGCTGGTGCAGCGGATGCTTCCGGTGCCGGGGCCGCAGGAGGTTCCGTCGCGGTTTCCCCGGTCGACGGGGCTTCCGGCGCAGCCGGCTTCGGCGGTGTCGGGCGCGTCACCTCTATCTTCGGCTCAACCTTCGCAACCTCGGCCGGGGCAGGCTTTGGTTCCGGTGGCGTCTCACGAACCCTGGGTTTCGGGGTCGCGGCAACCGGTGGCGGGGCAAGCGCCGGTGCGGCGCCCTGCCCGCCAAGCAAGGCCATGGCTTCCGGTGTCAGGCCGCTGCCGCCGGCAACGGACGGCGCAGTGACAGCAGACGGACCACTACCACCGATGATCGTTGTGCCCGAGCTGAATTCCGGTACCAGTATCCGCGACTGCGGGGCCTCGCCATTCGGCATCAGCAGGCCGCCTGAACCGGCAGCATACCCGCCGGACGAATAACCGTTACCACTTCCCGCACCCGGCATGCCAAGAACACTGTAATCGACAGTCACCGAGGGGCTTCCGCCACTACCGACGACAACCTGCGACTGGGCAGCCACCGGCAGAATGGCCATGGTCAGCAGTGAAAGGGTCAGAACTGTACGTCGCATCGGGTCGAAATCCTCCTGATCCGGGGCTGCCGCAAAAAGCCTCAGTCGCGCCAGCGCGTCCAGACAAGCGTGAAATGTAAACCGAAGATAACCAAGGCGCTACAACGCCACAACCGCTTTGCAGATCAGGCCGGTTTTGGTTCCCGGACGGCATTACGCAGCAGTCGCTTGAGTTTGCCGTGCATCCGGTCGTTCGCGGCCAGTATGGACCGGCCATAGACGACGTTTTCCTTGCCATCAAGCTCGGTCACATAACCACCGGCTTCACGAACCATCACAATCCCGGCCGCGACATCCCAGGCATTGATCCCCTCTTCCCAATAGCCTTCGACCTTGCCGGCAGCAACATAGGCCAGATCCAGTGCAGCGGAGCCGATACGGCGGATTCCTGCGGATTCCTTCATCACAGCACCCAGCTGCTTCAGGTAGGTTTCATGATCGCCCTTGTCCTGCCAGGGGATCCCCGTCGCAAACAGCGAATGACCGATTTCCTTGCGCGCCGACACCCGCAGCCGCTGGTTGTTCAGGAAAGCACCTTCGCCTTTTTCAGCCCAGAACATCTGGTCACCGACCGGCTGGTAGATTACCCCGGCAACGATCTCACCCTGCTTTTCAAGGGCAATCGAAATACACCAGTTCGGAATGCCGTGCAGGAAGTTCGTGGTCCCGTCCAGCGGGTCAACGATCCATTTATTCTCCGAATCGGCCCCGTCTTCAGAGCCGGATTCTTCCATCAGAAAGCCAAAGTCCGGTCTGGCCTTGCGCAATTCCGCCTTGATGGTCCGTTCGGCCCGCAGATCGGCAGAGGAAACAAAATCACCCGGCCCCTTCATCGAGACCTGAAGCAGTTCCACTTCACCAAAATCACGAACCAGCCGTCTGCCCGCCTTGTCGGCGGCATTGGCCATCACATTAATCAGCGCACTGCGACGAGCCATGGATGATCAGTCCTTTGCACGTTCGACGTAGGTACGTTCAGCGATATTCACCACCACACGTGTGCCCGAACCGATATGCGGCGGGACCAGAATGCGCACCCCGTTCTCCAGCAACGCCGGCTTGTAGGACGAGGATGCTGTCTGTCCCTTGACCACGGCATCTGCCTCGACGATTTCCAGAATTGCCGTTTCCGGCAGTTCCACACCAATCGGGCTCTCTTCATAGCTCTCGATCTTGACCTGCATGCCATCCTGCAGAAACGGGATCTGCTCTTCACCGACCATTTCTGCCGCCAGCGAAATCTGTTCGTAGGTCTCGATATTCATGAAATTGAACATTTCACCCTCGGCGAACAGGAACTGATAGTCGTCCTGTTCAAGCCGGACACGCTCGACCGATTCAGCCGACCGGAAGCGTTCGTTCAGCTTGGTGCCGTTGCGAATATCTTTCAGTTCGACCTGGGCATAGGCCCCGCCCTTGCCCGGCTGGGTGTGAGAAATCCTCACCGCACGCCAGAGGCGGCCCTGATGTTCAATGACATTGCCCGGTCGGATGGCGTTACCGTTGATCTTCATATCTCGATATCCTGCTTGGGGTGCGACGTTATACACTGTTGCAAAGGTGGCGCGTTATACCGGCGACAGCCCCGTGACGCAATGCGCAGCGGTGAGTACCACCGCCATCCCGGCCTGTCCGTACCGCCCGGCCATGTGAATGACCGGGGCATTACCCGCCGCTAGCTCCAGATACCGCTGACCATTGCCACGAAATCAGCACCAGCATCGGCCAGTGACCGGGCGTTATCCCGGGTGACACCGCCGATGGCGACGCTCGGCACCGTCGTTACTTCCGACCAGATCGATAATATTTCAATATCGGCCAGATCGGTGACATGCGGTTTGGTCGGGCTCGGGAAAAAGGGTCCGAAGCTGACATAATCAGCCCCGGCTTCCGCCGCCTGCATCGCCGCATGACGGGAGCCGCCGCAGGAGACACCGACCGAGCGGTCCGTGCCGACGATAGTGCGGGCTTCCGCCACGGTCAGCCTGCCCTCTCCGACATGCACGCCGTCACAATCATATTCCGCCGCCAGCCCGGCCTGTTCGCTGAGCAGGAAAGCGATATCGCGGCCCTGCGCCATTGGCATCAGACGCTCGATCGCCAGCCGCCATTCACCCTCGCCGGCATCCGGCAGACGTAACTGCACGCAGGCCGGTTTGAACCGGTCAAGGATGCCTTGAAAACCGGCAGCGAAGGGATCCAGGTCGATCTGCGGCGGGGTTATGATATAGAGCTGGCAGTGGTCACCGAGGTCAATCAAGTCTGTGGCTTTCCTAATGTCGAAATTCTGACGGACTATACAGGCAGACAAGCAAAAACCCGGCGGAAAAATCCACCGGGTTTTGCTGAGGGGCACGGGCCGCGAAAGAAGCGACCGGCCTCCGGTTCAGTAGCCTGATCAGGCAGCCTTAAAATCGGCAACCTTCTCGGCGACCTTCTGAGCGGCTTCAACGCGCTCGGTCATCGGTGCGAAAGTGTCATTGGCGACCTTCACATGAAGTTCGGCAATCTTTTTGCTCTCGGCAACTGCGGTGTCCATGTTCTTCTTGAACAGGTTGCTCTGCAGTTCGACAACTTCCTGGACGTCTTTCACGCCGGCAACGGCCTTCGTGTAGCCTTCCATGGCATCAAACTGCACTTTGGCAGCGGCCATGTAGGCTTTCGAAAGAGCTTCAAAGCCCTTCACTGCCAGGTTACCGGTCTTAACGGCTGCGTCGAAGTTACCTTTATTGAAAGCGACGATTTCGTCCATGCTCTTGATCATGATAGCTGTTCCTTTTGCTCAATCTGGGGGCTGGGGATCAGCCCTTGAATTTCCGTTGGGCACTGATTTGTGCGCTGCAACATGATTGGGAATATACGGATAAATTCTCTGGCGTCAAGGGGTTTTGTTGCACTGCACAAAATCATTGAGAGGATGGCAGAACACGATCCTTCCAGACGGCGATTCACACATCCTCAGAATGCCGTAACATATTGTTATCTAGTAATTATCTTCATCCTGAGGAGCGCTGTCGGCGTGTCTCGAAGGACAAAAATATCCTCCGATAAATCAGACGAAAGCCGCTGACTGCAAAAAAATTATGCAGAAATCAGCGATTTAATTCCCGCATCGCACCATCCAGCCCTTCGATGGTCAGCGGATACATCCGGCCTTCCAGCATCTCCGACAGGATGCGGATCGAATGGGTATAGTGCCAGACCTTCTCCGGCACCGGGTTCAGCCAGACATGATGCGGGAAATGGTTGAGCAGGCGCTGCACCCACTGGCGCCCCGGCTCCTCGTTCCAGTGTTCGACACTGCCGCCGGGATACTCGATCTCGTAGGGGCTCATTGAGGCATCACCGACAAAGACCAGCTTCCAGTCCGGGCCATAGGTGCGGATCAACTCGTCCGTCGGAATGGATTCAACCCGGCGCCGGTTGTTATCGGTCCAGACGCTCTCGTAAACGCAGTTATGGAAATAGGTGAAGGCGAGATGCTTGAACTCCGATCGGGCGGCGGAGAACAATTCCTCACAGCGTTTCACATGCCCGTCCATCGACCCGCCGATATCCATCAGCAGCAGCACCTTTACCGTATTGCGCCGTTCCGCCGCCATCTTGATGTCGAGCATCCCGCCCTTGGCTGCGGTTGACCGGATCGTGTCATCGAGATCCAGTTCCGTCTCCACCCCCTGCCGGGCGAAACGCCGCAACCGCCGCAGGGCCACCTTGATATTGCGGGTGCCGATCTCGACCCCGTCATCGAGATTGCGGAACTCCCGCTTGTCCCAGACCTTCACCGCCCGGAAGTTGCGGTTGCCGTCCTGGCCAATGCGAATGCCTTCCGGATTATAGCCGTAAGCCCCGAACGGCGAGGTGCCCGCCGTGCCGATCCATTTCGATCCGCCCTGATGCCGCTTCTGCTGTTCCGCCAGCCGTTCCTTCAGCGTCTCCATCAGCTTGTCCCAGCCGCCAAGGCTCTCGACCTTCGCCTTTTCCTCCTCGGTCAGGAACTTCTCCGCCAGCTTCTTCAGCCATTCCTCCGGTATTTCCGCATCAATCGCCTCCAGCGTCGACAGCACGCCCTCGAATACCTTGGCGAAAACCAGATCAAACCGGTCCAGATGCCGCTCATCCTTCACCAGTGTCGCACGGGCGAGATAATAGAAGTGATCAATCGAATAATCCGCCACCCCCTTCTCCATCGCACCAAGCAGTGTGAGATATTCCTTCAGGGAAACCGGAAGGCGGGCGTCGCGAAGCTCATAGAAGAAGCTGGTAAACATGAAACGAGGCTAGCAATTCAATCCGCACTTATCCAGAAAGAGAGTGTGTGAGCGCCTGCCAGACCCCCCTCATCCTGAACCCGGTTCAGGATGAGGGGGGGGCTACGGATGGATGCCAGACTACCGCGTCTCCCGCCGGTTGAGGAAGGCGAGGCGTTCGAGCAGATGGACGTCCTGTTCGTTTTTCAGCAAGGCGCCATGCAACGGCGGGATCAGGTCTTTGGCGTCTTTTGAGCGCAGCACCTCTTCCGGCATGTCTTCGTTCATCAGCAGTTTAAGCCAGTCCAGCAGCTCAGAGGTCGAGGGCTTCTTCTTCAGGCCCGGGGCTTCGCGGATGTCGTAGAAAACGCGCATGGCCTCGGCGACGAGGCGGTTGCGGATGTCCGGGTAGTGGACATTGACGATGCTTTCCATCACCTCCGGTTCCGGGAAGCGGATATAGTGGAAGAAACAGCGGCGCAGGAAGGCGTCCGGCAGTTCCTTTTCGTTGTTCGAGGTGATGATCACGATAGGGCGAACCCGCGCGGAAACCGTTTCCTTGGTCTCGTAGACATGGAATTCCATGCGGTCGAGTTCGAGCAGCAGATCGTTGGGGAATTCGATGTCGGCCTTGTCGATCTCGTCGATCAGCAGCACCGGGCGCTCGGGTGCGTCAAAGGCCTCCCACAGCTTGCCGCGGATGATGTAGTTGGAAATGTCGTGCACCCGCTGATCGCCCAGCTGCGAATCCCTAAGGCGCGCGACGGCATCGTATTCATATAATCCCTGCTGCGCACGGGTCGTCGATTTGACATGCCATTGGATCAGCGGTGCGTTGATCGCCTGCGCCACTTCGGACGCCAGCACGGTCTTGCCCGTGCCGGGTTCGCCCTTGATCAGCAACGGGCGTTCCAGATTGATCGCCGCGTTGACCGCGACCTGCAGGTCTTCGGTCGCGACAAAACTGTCGGTGCCTTCAAATCTTTGGTTCATGAAATCTCTCAGGCCTGGATTGCTGCTTCGATGGCGTCGATGGCTTTGCCCGCACCGGCGCCGTCCGGGCCGCCGGCTTGCGCCATGTCGGGCCGCCCGCCCCCGCCCTTGCCGCCGACGGCGGCGGAACCTGCGCGGACCAGGTCGACGGCGCTCATCCGTTCGGTCAGGTCTTCGGTCACGGCGACGACCACGTTGGCCTTGCCTTCGGTCACGCTGACCAGCGCGACCACGCCCGACCCCAGGGTCTTCATCAATTCGTCGGCCATGCCCTTCAATTCCTTGGCCGGCACGCCGTCCAGAACGCGCGGCGCGAATTTGATGCCGCCCAGGTCCTTGATGTCGCCGCCGCCGTTACCGGCATTGCCACCGGCGGCCGCACCGCCGCCAAGCGCCAGCTTCTTGCGGGCTTCGGCCAGTTCACGTTCCAGGCGCTTGCGGTCTTCGACCAGGGCCGTGACACGCGTGGCGACGTCTTCCGGTTTGACCTTCAGAGCCGAAGCTGCCTCGGCCAGGGCTTTTTCATGGGCATCGAAATAGGCAAGCGCGCCATCGGCGGTCACGGCCTCGATCCGGCGCACACCGGCGGCAACCGCCCCTTCGCCGACGATCTTGAACAGGCCGATATCGCCCGTGCGCCGCACATGGGTGCCGCCGCACAGTTCGGTCGAGAAATAATGCTCGCCGCTTTGATCGCCCATGGAAACGACCCGGACTTCATCGCCGTACTTTTCCCCGAACAGGGCCAGGGCCCCCGCTTCCACGGCACTTTCCGGGTCCATCAGGCGGGTCAGGACATCGTTGTTGGCGCGCACCTGATTGTTGACGTCGGCCTCGACCGCGGCCAGTTCCTCGGGCGCCACGGCCTTGGGATGGGAAATATCGAAGCGCAGGCGGTCGGGAGCAACCAGCGAGCCCTTCTGCGTCACGTGATCACCCAAGTGGCGGCGCAGGGCTTCGTGCAGCAGGTGGGTGGCCGAATGATTGGCGCGCAGGCGGCGGCGACGGGTGCCGTCGACCGTGAACTGGGCTTCATCACCGACAGTCACGGTGCCGTCTTCGACCGTGCCGACATGAACATGCAGAACTCCCAGCATCTTCTGGGTATCGTTGACGGCGATGCGCGCGCCCTCGGCCGTGGTGATCACGCCCCGGTCGCCCATCTGGCCGCCGGATTCACCGTAAAACGGCGTCTGGTTGGAAACCAGATGCACGGCATCGCCCTTGCCGGCCCTATCGGCGCGCTTGCCGTCGACCACCAGGGCGCGGACCTGGCCTTCGGCCTGTTCCGTGTCGTAGCCGAAAAATTCCGTGGCGCCGACTTCGTCGCGCACTTCGAACCAGATCTTTTCCGTGGCCGCGTCGCCCGACCCGGACCAGGCCTTGCGGGCTTCGGCCCGCTGGCGTTCCATGGCCGCGTTGAAGGCATCGGTATCGACGTCGATTTCCTTGGCCTTCAGGGCATCCTGCGTCAAATCCAGGGGGAAGCCGTAGGTATCGTACAGCTTAAATGCCGTCTCACCGTCAAGCGTGCCGCCGGCCCCCATGTCGGCGGTCGCCTCGTCGAGAATCTTAAGCCCCCGGTCCAGGGTCGTGATGAACCGGGATTCTTCCAGTTTCAGGGTTTCGGTGATCAGCGCCTGGGCACGGATCAGTTCCGGAAAGGCCCGGCCCATGTTGTCGGCCAAGGTCTGCACCAGTTTGTACAACAGCGGTTCCTGAGAGCCCATCAGATGGGCGTGGCGCATGGCGCGGCGCATGATCCGGCGCAGCACGTAGCCGCGCCCTTCATTGGACGGCAGCACGCCGTCGGCGATCAGGAAGCTGGAGGCCCGAAGATGGTCGGCGATGACCCGGTGCGATACGGCATGGTCGCCGTCGGGGTCGACGCCCGAAGCTTCGGACGAGGCCATGATCAGGTTGCGCATCAGGTCGATGGCGTAGTTGTCATGCGTGCCCTGCATGACGGCGGCGATGCGTTCCAGTCCCATACCCGTATCGATCGACGGTTTGGGCAGCTCGACACGTTCGTCGGCGGTCAGCTGCTCGAACTGCATGAACACCAAGTTCCAGATTTCGATGAAGCGGTCGCCGTCCTCGTCGGGGCTGCCCGGCGGCCCGCCCGGGATATGATCGCCATGGTCATAGAAGATTTCCGAACACGGCCCGCAGGGGCCCGTATCGCCCATGGCCCAGAAATTATCGGAAGTCGGAATGCGGATGATTCTGTCGTCGGAAATGCCCGCGATCTTGCGCCATAGTGTGGCCGCGTCTTCGTCCGAGGTATGGACCGTGACCAACAGCTTATCCGCCGGCAGACCGAATTCTTTCGTGACGAGGTTCCAGGCCAGTTCGATGGCCAGTTCCTTGAAATAGTCGCCGAACGAGAAGTTCCCCAGCATTTCAAAGAAGGTATGGTGGCGGGCCGTATGGCCGACATTTTCAAGGTCGTTGTGCTTGCCGCCGGCGCGCACGCATTTCTGCGACGTCACGGCGCGGGAATAATCACGCGTTTCGTTGCCGGTGAACACGTTCTTGAACTGAACCATCCCCGCATTGGTGAACATCAGGGTCGGATCGTTCAGCGGCACCAAGGGCGACGACTGAACGGGCTGATGGCCGTTGGCGGCGAAATAGTCCAGGAATGCCTGGCGAATGTCGTTAACGGTCTGCATGCGGATAACCTAGGCCCTGCCCCCGGGGGATTAAAGTGGGGATTTAAAGTACTGCAATCGGCTCGACCGCCCCACTGAAACGCGGACGAAGCGACGTTTTTACCGGCAAGGCGGGGGCCTGTCCAGAAACCTCGGGCCTTCGGCATGGGGCCATTTTTCGGGAAAATCGCGGCCAATCGCTGACGGTTTATCCCTGTGCCGCAAAAAGATGCAGCCGGCGCGGAGGACGCCGGCTGCTTCTGGGGGCGGAAGGTGCTTGGGGGAGCACCGTCCTGTCGGCCTTGGGGGAAGGCCGGGGGTATGGCCTGGAGGGTGACAGGCCTTGGGAAAGTGGTGGATTTTCAAGGGGGGCAAAACACAGGAGCGGTGCCGCCCCCCAAGGTTTCGATCACAGGATTTGCGATTAGAACTCGTCGGCCGGGCTGTCCGATGCCTCGCCCGCGTCGCCGTCTTCTTCCATGCCGCCGGGGCCGACCATCATTTCCTCGGAAATCAGGCCCGCACTATGGCGGATTTTTTCCTCGATGACCTTGGTCATCTCCGGGTTGTCGCGCAGGAACTGTTTGGCGTTCTCACGGCCTTGGCCGATGCGCTCGGAATTGAAGGAGAACCAGGAGCCCGATTTCTCGACGATGTTGGCCTTGACGCCCAGATCAAGAATTTCGCCCATCTTGGAAATGCCTTCGCCGTACATGATGTCGAATTCGATCATCTTGAAGGGCGGTGCCATCTTGTTCTTCACGACCTTGACGCGGGTCTGGTTGCCGACAACCTCGTCCCGGTCTTTGATCGCGCCGATGCGGCGGATTTCCATGCGCACCGAGGAATAGAACTTGAGCGCGTTGCCGCCCGAGGTGGTTTCCGGGTTGCCGAACATGACGCCGATCTTCATGCGGATCTGGTTGATGAAGATGACCA
>JAVJTE010000007.1:0-187017 GCA_040219025.1 Rhodospirillales bacterium
GGTACGGGCGGCTTCCATCTCGACTTCACCGACGGTGGTGCACCGGGGGCGGATGCGTCCGGGTCCGGCAACAGCCTGACGCTGCGCGGCAGCATCCCGCAGGACCTGGTGGACATGCCGGCCGGCGGGGCGGCCATGGAAGTTCTGGCGGCAACCGCCGGGAACGACCTTCTCGGCGGCACGGACGGCGATGATATCCTTGCCGGCGGTGCCGGTGATGATGTGTTGCAGGGTGGTGCCGGTGATGACCGTTATGGTTTCACCCGCGGCGATGGCGCAGATCAGATCGTCAATACCGGTGAAGGCGACAGTGATGATCGTATTGTCTTTGGCGACGGCGTATCCCGGGAACAACTGTGGTTCAGTCAGTCCGGCAACGATCTTCAGGTCTCGATCATCGGAACCAGCGACAGCGTCACGGTCCAGAACTGGGCTGACGTGAATGACCGGGTTGCAGCATTTGAAACTTCTGACGGGGCCACACTGGCCGCGGCACAGGTGGATAATCTGATCTCGGCGATGGCTTCCCTGACGCCGCCTGCACTGGATGATACGGACCTGTCAGACAGTCTGCATGATCAGCTCGATACGGTTCTGGCCGCCAGCTGGAGTGACAGCAACAGCTGATCCTGACCGGAAAGCCTGAAACTATTCAGTGCTGTCACCGACAATGTGGCTGTTCAGAAGATTGCTGATCTCTGTCGGATCATACCCCAATGAACTCAGGACCTCTGTGCTGTCTTCTCCCAGCCTGGGTGCGGGAGATGACGGGCTGTGAACTTTTGCGCCATTCAGCCGGAACGGCAATGTCGGGTTCTTCACGCCTGTCACCGGGTCGGTATGGATAAACTGCCGGGCTTCGTTCTGGGACATTGCGAGGCTCTCCGGCAGGGTTCGGAGCCGCGCTGCCGGCACGCCATTCGCCATCATCAGGTCTTCCCACTCGGTCGCAGTCCGCTCCTGCAGGCGGAGCGACAGTTCCCCGGCGAGGGCCTCGGCGTTATCCTTGCGGTCGGCGGGATCCGCATAGCGCGGGTCGCTCAGCCAGTCCTCGCATCCGAGTACCCGGGCCAGATTTGCGAACTGGCCTTCCTCGTTCACACCAAGGCTGAGCACCCCTTCCCGG
This sequence comes from Rhodospirillales bacterium, assembly GCA_040219025.1. Taxonomy (GTDB): domain Bacteria; phylum Pseudomonadota; class Alphaproteobacteria; order Rhodospirillales; family HT1-32; genus HT1-32. The sequence goes on from JAVJTE010000007.1 coordinate 1,127, forward strand.
CAATCAAAACTGCCGGCGCTGGGGCTGCGGCTGTTGGCCGCGTTGCCGCGCTGGCGGGGTTCGTGGCCCGTCGCATAATAGTCGGTGATTGTGGAGCTCATCAGGGTGTAGGCGGTCTCCAGCATCGAGACGTCAATGAAGCTGCCCTGCCCGGTTGACTGACGCAGGAACAGGGCGGCACTGATGGCGAAACCCGCCGCCAGCGCGACGCTGTAATCCATGATCGGTGCGCCGGTTCTGACCGGGCCGCCACCGGCCGGTCCGGTCATCGTCATGATGCCGGATATCGCCTGAATGTTCACGTCATAGGCTGGTGCGTTCTCCCGGTCCCCGCCCCGGCCATAGCCGGTCAGGGCACAATGAATCAGCTGCGGATATTTCTCTGCCAGCAGATCCTGCCCGAGCCCCAGCGCCTCCAGCGTACAGGGACGGTGGTTTTCGACCAGCACATCCGCCGTTGCCAGCAGCCGGTGCATGACCTGTTGCCCCGCCGCCTGACCCAGATCCAGCGCCAGCGACTTCTTGCCCGCCCCCTGGGTCAGATAGGCCGTGCTCATTGCGGCACGGGCAGCATCGTGATCGGTACCGCCCCGATGGCGCATGGCATCACCGCGACCGACGGACTCAACCTTGATGACCTCCGCGCCCATCAGTCCGAGATAGTAGGCACAGGCCGGTCCGGCCAGAACATGGGTGAAATCAACAACCCGCAGACCGCGAAACGGCGCGATATGATCAGTCCGGTTCATCTGCAGACGACATCCCCGTTATCAGGAGCCGGCGGAGGCTTTCCGTGCCCGGCGCTTTGCCAGATTCAGAGAGACGGCACGGAATATCATCACCGCAAAGCCAACACCGAGGAACGAAGCCGCTACCGGTTCCTTGATGAAGATCAGGACACCGTCATCCGACAGCAGCAATGCCTGACGGAAAGCAACCTCCGTATTGCTGGCAAGAACGAAGGCAATCACAAAGGCAGCGGTGGAAAATTCGGTCCGGCGCATGCAATAGCCGACAATGCCGAACAGCAGGGCAATCCCCACATCCAGAATGGAGGCTCTGGTTGAATAAGCCGCAGCAATAGAGGTCACGAAGATGAAGGGATAGAGCAGATGCGTCGGCAGTTTTGCAATCATCCGCCCGATCAGCGGTCCGCCCCAGTAACCCATGGCACCATAGGCGACAATTCCCAGCAGCCCCGCCGCAAACAGCGAGAAGATCAGCTCCCGGCTGTAGGGGGTGTCGAAGATCGCCGGGCCGACCTGCAATCCGTGAATCAGGAAGACACCGATCAGCACGGCGGCCACCGTACTGCCCGGAATACCAAGGGTCAGCAGCGGAATCATGCTGGGACCGGAAACCGCATTATTAGCTGATTCCGGCGCGGCAACACCTTCAACAATCCCGGTGCCCCATTTCTCACTGAACTTCGACCGCCGTTTTTCCTCGCCATAGGCAACAAAACAGGCAACCGAAGAGCCAAGGCCCGGCATCATGCCGATGATCGAGCCGACAAACGACGAGCGGATCATCAGCGGAACACAGCGTTTGAACTCGGCCCAGGTCATATGATTGGCGCTTTTGTTGCTGACGTCCGCCATGCCTGAACTGACCAGTTCCTGTTTAGCCGATTTCTCGGCCTGAATGATGACTTCCGAGATAACGAAAACACCGATCAGCAACGGTACCAGCGCCAGCCCGTCCTGCAATTCATCGAAACCCATGGTCATCCGCGGTTCCCCGGAAATCGCATCAAGCCCGACCAGAGCAACGAAGGCCCCGAGCAGGGTCGACAGGATGCCCTTGATCACGGACTTGCCGACGACAGAACCGATCACGATAAACGCCATGATGTAGATCGCGAAATATTCTGTCGGACCAAATGTCTTGGTATAGCTGGCGATATAGACCGCGCCGAAAATCAGGATGATCTCGCCGAAGAAATCACCGAATACCGAGGCAATGGTCGCCGTCTTCAGGGCTTTGCCGGCTTCGCCCCGCTGGGTCATCGGATAGCCGTCCTGCATGGTGGCAGCCGATGCTGCCGTGCCGGGCGTGTTGAACAGGATCGCGGCGATCGAGCCGCCATAGCGGCCTGACTTGCCAATGACATAGAGGAACGCCAGCGCCGGCAGCGCCCCCAGATGGAATGACAGTGGCAGCAACATCGCGATAGCGGCTGATGCGGTCAGACCGGGAAGTGCGCCGGCGACAATGCCGACAAAGGCTGCGAGAAAAACGAAGCCAACCGCTTCCAGGTCGGAAAACAGGTTCGCGAAGCCGCCGATCAGATCAAGCATCTTTCGGAATCACTTTCAGATTATCGCATTTACACAGCATCGGCATCATGCGCCTGACAGACTGCTGATCAGCTTGCCAAAATTCAGCAGTGCACCCGGCGGGTCATAAAGTCCCATCAGATGCATGAACACATACTGATAAATGATCGTCCCGATTACCGAGGTCACCGCGAGGGTGATTAGGTTGCGACAACCGAATGTCAGCAGGATCAGAACAAATGACATCAGCGTGGCGAGGAAATAGCCGAGTGCATGAAACAGCACGAGGTAGGCAATACCCGTCCCGATAACAGCGGCAATGCGACGCAGATTGGAATCACGGAATCCGAACTGGTCGCCGGATGCATCGGCAAGTTCAACCGCTTCATCCTTGAGCGAGGGCAATCCGGCATTATTCATGAGAGCCGACAGAGCAACCAGCACCCCCAGCACCATCATCGTCACCGCAATGAACATCGGCAGCATGATCGGCCCGTTGGAGCCGCCGTATCCGGGCTCGATACCCATCGCCTGATACAGGAAGAAGGAGCCGGTCAGCAGGGTGACAACGGCAACCCCGAGATCAATACGGGTTCTATAGCGAAGTTGAGACATACCATACTCGCTTCAGCCGCAGCTTGGTCAGGAAATCATCGGAAAGCAGACAAACCCCGGAGGAGCCATCTGGCTCCTCCGGGGCATCTGTCATCAGTGATCAGTTGATGATCTTGTCGATGACCGGCTGCAGGGTGTCGAACAGCGCATTGGTTGCCGTCGTGCCCTCTTCAGAGGTCATGTGGAAGGCTGCCAGCTTTGACTTGCTCATGAAGGTACCGAAGCCCTTGACGCCGGAGACATGCTTCACAGCAGCTTCCAGCTTGGCAACGGTTTCCGCCGGCATGCCGTTCGGGCCCCAGAGGCACATCGGACCGGCAATGTTCAGTGCCGGCAGTCCCTGTTCGCCAAAGGTCGGTACGTCCGGGTTTACCGGATCACGCTTTGCCGTCGGCACACCCAAGACACGGATTTCATTTTCAAAACCCGCCGTCAGATGAACACCGTTGAAGGACGCATCAACCTTCTGGGCGACCAGTGCACCACGTGCCTTCGACCCGCCCTGGAACGGAATGACCTGATGTTTGATACCGGTGGTATCAAGGAACAGATGACCGAGCAGCGCATGCATCGTTGCCGGTCCGGACGTTGACCAGCGCAGGGTCTCGCCACTGTCCTTGTAATGCTTTACCCAGTCAGCGGCCGATTTGAACTGGCTGCTTGAATGCACCGTCAGCGCGGTGACCAGCTGCGAGATGCAGCCGAGGTTTGTGAAGTCCTTGCGCGGATCAACCGGGGCGTCGCCCTTGGCGCTCATCACGGCGGCAGCGAAAGAGCCGGAGTTGATCATGTAAAGGGTATATCCGTCCGGCTCGCCGTCCTTGACGATCTTGGCCGCAACCATGCCGGAGCCGCCCGGCTTGTTGATGATGACAGCCGGCATGCCGTTCATCACTTCGGCTTCATGAACGTAGCTGGCAAAACCGCGTGCGGTTGTGTCAGTGCCGCCACCAGCGGAAAAACCGACCATGATCTTGACCGGCTTTTCCGGAAATTCAGCCTGAGCGGTGCTGGTCATCGCAGTTGCGACCACGCCACCCATGAGAACCGCGCCTGCGGTCTTTGCGAATGTCTTGAGTTTCATCTTGTTGCTCCCGTTTTGTCGTTGTGTACCCGTCAGGTCTCAGCAAAGAAGGTCTTTGGCGGAGCCGGTCCCGGATGCGATGCCCTTTCTTCAAGAAGGGGTTATCACAAGGCTATCACGCAACGCACTGCTGTCCATTGCAATTATGATCAGCTCTGCTGCGTAAAACGCAACAATCGAGCAAATCTGCGCTGTCCGGGCGATCCGCTCCAGATCGACCTTGCGTAACTTTCGTCATATTGTGTACGTTTGTACACAATAAAATGACAATCAGGCCGGAACCGCAGCCCGCCTGCCAGAACAGGAGAAGACATAATGAACGTTTCTGAAGTGATGGCGCGGTATCTGAAAACTGCCGGTATCCGGCATCTGTTCGGATATCCCGGTGATCCGTCCGTGGAGTTCCTCGAAGGCTGCCGGCGTGAAGACATGCAGTTCGTCCTGGCCCGCCGGGAAGGCACCGCCGGCCTGATGGCAGAAGCCTATGGCATGCTGACCGGCAAACCGGGTGTTGCCCTCTCGACGCTCGGCCCGGGTTCGACCAATCTGGTCAATTCGGTCGCCAATGCGCTGCTGGACCGCACGCCGATGATTGCCATCTCCGGACAGATCGACACCAAGCGTCTGCCGACATTCACCCATCAGGTGATTGATCATAACGCCCTGTTCGGGCCGATCTCGAAATATGCGACCACGATCACGCCCGACACGGTCGGCCATGTGTTGCGCAAGGCGCACCGGGTGGCGATGGCCCCCCGGCCCGGCCCGGTTCATATCTCCACCCCGGCCGATGTTGTCGGGGCGCTGGCTAAAGATGCAGAAATCCGCCTGCCGCCGACCGAAGCCAGCCAGTTCGGCGCAACCAGTTTTTCCACGACCGGCAAGACCATAACTGCCGCAATCAGCAAGGCGCGACGCCCCGTCATCCTGTTTGGCATTTCGGCCATGCAATCGGATGCCGGGCCGGCGATCACTGCCCTTGCGGAGCATATCGGCGCAGCCATCGTCTCCTCACCGATGGCCAAGGGAACGGTCAGCGAAGACCACCCGCTGTTTGCCGGCACACTCGACATGGCCTGCAACCAGATTGTCTGGTCGTTCCTGAAGGAGGCTGACCTGATCCTTGCCGCCGGCTTTGATGCGGTGGAACTGATCAAGCCCTGGACGGTGGAGACGCCGGTCATTCATATCGATTCTGTTCCCAACACCGACCAGATCTACGCGGCGGATATTGAAATTGTCGGGCCGATATCGGGAACTCTTGACGGCTTGCGAAGTGCATTGTCCGAACAGCCCGGATATTCGGCCGGTGATGTCAGTACACATATGGAAACGCTGTTCACCGCATTCGAGGCCGGCCGGGTCGCGGGCCGCATGAACCCATCCGATGTGATCCGGGTGGCGAAGGCCGTAGCCCCGGCAGATGCCATCGTCACCACGGATGTCGGCAGTCACAAGCTGCTGGTCGGGCTGGGATGGCGACCGACCGCCCCGCGGCGGGTGCTGATGACGAACGGCCTGTCGTCGATGGGCTTTTCACTGCCCGCCGCCATCACGGCAAAAATGCTGCATCCGGACCGCGAGGTAATCTGCTTCACCGGCGATGGAGGGCTGGCAATGGTTCAGGGCGAACTGCGCCTGGCTTCGGCCATGAAACTCGGCATCAAGGTTGTCGTCTTCCTCGATAACTCGCTGAACCGCATCGAGTTGAAACAGATGGCCCGGCAGTACAAATCCATCGGGACCGTGATCGAACCGGTCGCCACCGTGCCGCTGGCCGAATCGATGGGTTGCCATGGTATCGAGGTCGAGACGGAACAGGCACTGGCGGATGCGCTGGGGACGGACAACGGCACGACCCCGCTGGTCATCGGCGCCCATATCGATCCTGCCCAGTATCTGGCGCAGTTCTAGAACAGAACGCTGTCACAGACCAACCCGGGAGAGGGTGCATGACCTTCAACTCCATCGCGATCATTGGCTTCGGCGAAGCCGGACCGGCCTTTGCCAGGGGGTTTCGCAATTCAGGCACCGGCATCGCCCGTGCCTTCGACATCGCCTATGGCACGGGCAGCCCGTCCGATGCCGTCTTTGAGGCGCGGGCGAAAGCCTCCGGTACTGAACTGAAGCGGGACCGGGCCGACGCCGTCCGGGGGGCTGAACTGATTATCTGCACGGTGACCGCCGATCTGGCAGAAGTTGCCGCCGAACAGGTAGCTCCCAGCCTCAGGCCCGGGCAGATCTATTTCGATCTTAATTCATGCGCCCCGGCGCGGAAGAAAGCGATTGCCGCCGTCGTCACAAAAGCCGGCGCTTCCTTTGTCGAAGGTGTTGCGATGGACACGGTCCCGAAAATGGGGTTTCAGGTCCCGCTGCTGCTGGCCGGGCCGGATGCAGCCGGCATTCTGGACCGGCTGACAGCCCACGGCATGGTTGCTGAAGTCGCCGGTCCTGAACTTGGACAGGCGTCGTCGGTCAAGCTGCTGCGGTCGGTGCTGATCAAGGGGATGGAAGCCCTGTTCGCGGAATCGGTCGCCGCGGCCACGGTGATCGGCGTGCAGGACCAGATCATCGGGTCGCTGGCGAAAACCTATCCCGGTCTGGACTGGCATGAGATCGCCGGATACCAGATCAGCCGCCTGGCCATTCACGGCAAGCGTCGGGCCGCCGAAATGCGGGAGTCAGCCGATACCGTCCGCAGCCTCGGGATTGAACCGCTGATGGCCACCGCCATCGCGGAGCGTCAGCAATGGGCGGCGGATATCGATCTGAAGGCCCATTACATGGAAAACCCGGCTGAAACGATCGAGAACTACAAGGCCGCCCTGTCGACCCGACGGACGAAAGCCTGAGGTCAGCAGACATGGCCGATGCATCCGGAGAAACCGCCAGAGCGGACAACCCGAAGGCAACGGTCTGTCAGCGGCTGTATGAGGCCATTCTGTCCGGTGAGCTGGCACCTGGCCAGCGCCTGACCGAGGCGGATCTGGCGGAGCGGTTCGGTGTTTCCCGCACCCCTGTGCGCGAGGCCCTCAGCCTGCTGGAAAGCGACGGTCTGCTGGAACAGAGCGGCCGCCGGGGGCTTTGCATCCGTCAGCTTGATCACCGGGCCGAGACCGAGCTCTATCTCTACCGGGAAACGCTGGAAGGAATGGCCGCCGCACTTTGTGCCCGGCATATCTCCGGCAGCGAGACCGAAGCCCTGCGTGAGTTGCTGGAGCGTGAGCGGGACTCGCTTGATGATTCCGCCGAAATCGTCCGGATCAACCGGCTGTTTCATCAGCAGATCAGCCGTGGCAGCCAGAACCGTTATCTCGCCGACGCACTGAAACGCACCGCCATTCAGACGACATTGCTCGGTGCCTCCACCCTGAATGTCACCGATCGGCGGGCCACCGCCTATGCGGAACATATGGCCCTGTTCGCCGCAATCGAAGCGCGTGACGAGACCACGGCCCGGCGGCTTGGTGAAGAACATGTCCGCAGCGCCCACCGCGAACGCCTGCGCATGACCCTGACGGAGGTTTAGCGGCGTCCCCTTGCCCGATCCCTGCGCGAACAGCGGCCGTGGTCGCCGTCACCGCGCCCCGGCCCCGGTTCCTGAGGAAGCATCATGAAGAGACTGTGACTGTCCTTCTTCCGGACAGGCGGATCTGAAACAATATAGCACCGGCAACAATCAGCAGAACCGCAACCGGAAAGACCGGCGGCAAGACCTCACCCAGCAGGATGACAGCGAGCGGCGTACCAATCGCCGCCGAGACCGATCCGATCTGGCTCATATAAACCGGCCCGGCAATAAGCTGAAGCCGGAAGTAGGCAACGAACTGCAACGCAAAAAGCCCGATATTGGTGAGTGTGAAGATCACCAGAGTCCGACTGGACACCAGATCTGACAGACCGGCAGCACCTTCAAAGACCAGCGCAAAAGGCAAGCTGACCAGCGACGCCATCATCAGCATCATCGCAGCAAGATGCAGCGGCGCCGCACCTTTTGGCCAGAACCGGGTGCGAAACAGGTTGCCGCCCGCAACGATGACCGGAATAACAGAGGCAACCACGACCCAGGCCAGTGCCTCCGACCCGGCGGCAAACCCGGCATACTTGCTGTAAGCCAGCATCAGCCCACCGACGACGGCCACCGCAACACCGGCTGTGCGCAGAAATCGAAACCGTTCCATCCGAAACAGCAGCGCCAGCAGATAGGTTATCAGCAGCGGGAACGCATAGGCCAGTGCAATGTAGCCTGCCCCGACATGACCAACCGACAGATAAGCCATCGCCATCGGCAGAGCCTGAAAACACCCGGCAATCAGACTGTAGCGCAACAGAGAGCGGAAGTTGCCGGTTGCCTTGCCGGTCAGGTGTAAAACGGCGTAGAGCAAAAGCCCGGCACCCCCCATGACAAGTGACAAAAACCACAGCATGGCCGCACCTTCATCCGAGGCCAGACGTGAGAAAATCAGTGTGATCGCGAGCAGTGATCCGGCAATAACAAGTAACAACGGGGGAAGCAGCCCGGACCTGCCGGGACGTTCAGCCGGTTCTGTTTCTGTCATCGTCAGGTTTCCTTGCCATATCAGCATCAATATTTTATCTTTATGTAAAGTATCTTTGTATAAAGGTAAATGTAAAAATGACAATCAAGCCGAATGACCGTGCGGACCGTGCCGTCCTGCAATGGTCAGCCCTGTTTCCGGACTGGGATCTGCGTCCGATGGAACTGCTTGGCAGGCTGGGAGAAACTGCGGCGGTAATCAGCCGGGATCATCAGGCTCCCCTGTTTGCAAGACATGGCCTGCAACCGGGCGAATTTGACGTGCTCGCGGCCCTCCGCCGTTCCGGCGAGCCTTTCGAGATGACCCCTACCCGGTTGTTTGAAATCACCATGATGTCGTCTGGCGGTATGACCGCCCGGCTCGACCGGATGGAACGCATGGGACTGATCCACCGTCGCCCCAACCCGGATGACCGCCGGGGCGTTCTGGTCGGTCTCAGCGACAGGGGGCTGGCGCTGATTGATCTTGCGGTTCCCGAACATCTTGCCAATCAGGCACGCCTGACAGGGTGTCTGTCAGAAACAGAACTGGTGACCCTGTCCAGGCTGCTCGGCAAACTGCTCACTCACGCAGAAAACTGCTGAACCCGGCGCGATCAGACCGCCACTTCCCGCCGGTCGATCAGTGTCGCGTAAGGCTTTGCCCAGGAGATGGTGTTGGTGCAGGCGGCGACAATCGACACGGGTTGCAGGGGCAGCAGTTCCGCTGCGCTGAGGGTCAGCTCACCGGCACCGGTCCAGCGATCCCCCGCAGTCGGGCTGATCATGTCGGATCCATAGACCTCGCGCACCGCCGGGCCGCCTGCCGGGTCGGGCAACACCCGCATGGTGAAGAAGGTCGTGAAGGCCCCGCATTGCGCCGGCAGCTCGCCCGGCGCATCCAGCGTCATCGCCAGTTCCATGACCGGACGGCCGGATTTCGAGACCAGCCCCGCCATTACGTCACCGGACTGATGGCCGGTCTGCGGGTTTGGCCCGGTCAGCCAGAGATCACCGGCGACCTGCGGCCAGCCGAACATCTCCCGCCCGACCGCAATTTCCGCATCCGAATTGCACCACAGGAACGGGTCATAAAAACCGGTGCGGTTTCCGTCCGTGACGATCAGGCCGATGACGGCTTCATGACAGCGGCTGCGCTCGGGGTGGCGCTGTGCAAAATCCTGCCCCAGCCCGATATCGCAGGTCAGCTCATGCAGGCTGAACCGGACCAGCGGCTCTCCCACCGGCTTCAGCGGGGCCGGTACAAGTGCGGCAATCGCCTCCGGGTCGCAGCGACCGATAATGGTCAGGGAACGGCCATGAAAATGCCAGGGCGGCGGGCCGTACAGACTGGCCCCGCCTGTCGGGTCGAGGGGTGCCACAAAGCCTCTGAGATTATCTGTCATGCCGACCCTCAATCATCTGTTCCGTTCCTAATGTCATAATGTTATACTGATGGAACAAATTTGTCAGGTCAAAGGATCGGACCATGGATCAGTCGACACTTCGCCGCGAACTTCTCCTCGGATATCACATTCTGGACAATGAAGGACAGAACAGCGGCATTGCCGGTCACCTGAGCGCACGCCTGCCCGGCGCAGACAACCTGTTTGCCCATACTTACGGTCACGGCTTTGACGATGTACGGGCCGACAATATCCACCAGGCCGACTTCAGCCTGAAGACCACCGATGGCGGCAAGGTCAGCCCGTCGCTGGTCATCCATACGGAAATCTACAAACAGCGCCCGGATGTCTGCTGTATCCTGCATACCCATAGCCGCAACGCCGTCGCGCTGAGTGCAACCGGCACCAACCTGCAGCCGGTGTTCCAGAGCGGGCTGGTCTTCCATGACGACTGCACCCTCTACGATAATTATGATGGCATTGTCGAGAATCAGGCGACCGGACGGGCACTGGCAGAGGCCATCGGCCCGCGTCGTGCCCTGTTGTTGCAGAATCATGGCCTGCTGATCGCTGCACGTTCAATCCGCGAGGCCGTCATCTGCGGCATCCTGTTTGATGAAACCGCCGCCATCCAGCTGGCCGCGATGGCCGCCGGCGACCTCCGGCCGGTTCCGGCGGAGGCGGCAGAACAGGCCAAGAAATTCCTGACATCCGACAAGGTCTATGACCTGCGCTGGAACTATCTGGTCCGGCGCGCCAGTGCCTCCCGTCCCTTCCTGCATGACGCCGCTGCCATCGCAGCTGAATAGGAATCCCCGATGATCCCCACCCCGCCTGATGACTTCCTCCGGATCATGCAGCGCGCCGGGCTCGACCCTGCACATCAGGATACAGATGGCCTTCGTGACGCCTATGACCGTCTGCGGGAACTGACGGCACGGCTCCGCCCTGAAGGCCGCGACATCGGGGCAGAGACAATGGCAACACTTGACCCGCTGGAACTGGTAACCGATACGGCAAAGGGCAATGCCCGATGAGCGACGCCCCCCTGCATTACAAGTCCGTTGCTGAACTGGCCGGGCTGATCAAGAGCCGCAAGCTGTCCTCGCTGGAGCTGACCCGGACACTGATCGCGCGGATCACCAGTCTGGATGAGCGCTGCAAATCCTTCATCACCCCGACATTCGACATTGCCGAACAGCAGGCAACGGAAGCCGATGCAGAAATAGCCGCCGGAAATTATCGCGGCCCCCTGCATGGCATTCCGGTCGGGCTGAAAGATGCCTATGACACGGCAGGTATCCGCACCACCGTCTGTTCACGAGTGACCTCTGATCGTGTGCCGGCGACCGACGCCGTTGCCTGGACAAAATTGCGGGCGGCGGGTGCGGTGCTGATGGGCAAGCTGGAGAATACGGAATTCTGCCTTGGCGGGCCGTCCGGTGACGGGCTGGTGCCGCATGCCCGCAACCCCTGGAATCCGGATCGTTATGCCGGCGGCTCCAGCAGCGGGGCCGGGGTGGCGCTGGCTACCGGTCTGATCCCCGCCGCGATGGGCACCGATACCGGCGGGTCGATCCGCATTCCCGCCGCCTTCTGCGGCACCGCCGGAATCAAGCCCAGCTATGGCCGGGTCAGTCTGCGGGGCGTATTCCCGCTCTCCGGATCACTCGACCATACCGGCCCGATGGCCCGCACCTCGGAAGATTGTGCGCTGATGCTGGACGCTGTTTCAGGTCATGATCCCGAACATCCAACCAGCCTGAACGCCCCGGCACCGGGCTGTGCCGCCGCGCTGACCCGCGATCTGAAGGGCTTGCGGATCGGCCATGTCACGAATTTCACCGAACTCTCCGCCGTCTCGGACGAGCACCGGGCGGCCACCATCGACGCGCTGGAGGTTTATCGTGCGCTGGGGGCCGAGATCATTGATGTCACCCTGCCCGACCTCTGGGACTTCACGGTCGCCAACTCGGTCATCATGATGTCGGAGGCCTATGCCATTCACGAGAAATGGTTGCAGGAACAGCCGGAAAATTACACCAGTTTCACCCGCTCGCGCATCAGCATGGGGGCCTTCATCCGGGCCGCCGACTATATCAACGCCCAGAAGACCCGCCGCGAACTGGCGCTGGCCACGGCGAAGCTGATGACCAGCGTCGATCTGCTTGTCTTCCCCGGCATGCTGGGCGATCCGCCGATCGCGAAAGAGATCAAGCCGTTCTATTTCCTCAACTCCCCGCTGATCACCGCCCCGGCCAATATCGCCGGGGTGCCGTCGGCCTCGGTCCGCTGCGGCTTCTCGAAAGCCGGGATGCCGATGGCTTTCCAGATCAGCGGTGCCATGCTGGATGACGCGACTGTGCTGCGCGGGGCCTCGGCCTATGAACAGGCAACACCGGAATTCGACAAGCGACCGATTGATTAGTCCTCAAAGGGAGAGTTGAGACAATGGCGACTGTAAGACGCGGCTTTGCCGACCTGGATCGTGGCCAGATCCACTACCGTACCGCCGGCAAGCCGGAGGGCACGCCCCTGATCATGATGCATGCCTCACCCGGCTCCTCGAAGATGCTGGAGCCGGTGATCGGCAGCCTCGGCGACAGCCGTCATGTCATCGCCCCCGACACCATGGGCAACGGTGATTCCATGCCGCCGGAGGGTGTGCAGCCGGAAATCGCCGATTATGCGGCAGCCGTCATCGGCATGATGGACAGCCTCGGCATTCAGCAGGCCGATTTCTATGGCACCCATACCGGCGCCCGCATGGCGACCTGTCTGGCGCTCGGCTGGCCTGACCGGGTCCGCAAGGTCATCCTCGACGGCTTCGGCCTCTACACGCCCGACGAACTCGACGAGATCCTCAAGGTCTATGCACCGGAGATGAAGCCGGACCAGCTTGGCCTGCAGGTCATGTGGGGCTGGCATTTCTCCCGCGACCAGTACATCTATTTCCCCTGGTTCAAGAAGGACAAGGACCACCGCGTCCCCCTCGACCTGCCGTCAGCCGAGTTCCTGCATGACAAGTTCGTAGAAGTCATGAAGGGCCTGACCACCTACCACAAATCCTACCGCGCGGCGTTCCGTTATCCGATGGCCGTCAATGTGCCGAAGATCAGCCAGCCGACTCTGATCACCTTCGCCACCACCGACATGGTGTTCCCGGTTCTGGAGGAAGCCCGCGGCATCCTGCCCCACGCCGACTATCTGGCCCTGCCGGGAATACGCACGGCGGAGACACTGGCCGAAACAACGGCAGCGTTTAACCGGTTCCTGGGGACGTAACCCCGGCAAAATATCCTTATATCATCCCGGCGCAAGCCGGGACCCAGTCATGAACTGGTAAATCTTTTGCGGCTGGTTCCCGGCTTGCGCCGGGATGACATGGGGCGGGGACACCCTTGCCAGCCACATCCATCGCACCGGAGTTCAGCCGGGCTCTCCGATGGCCGTCAGCAGCCGTTCAACATTGCCGACATGGCCTGATATCTGCGCCACCGCCTCGTCCACACGGCCAGCGGCACAGAGATCAACGATGCGGCGATGCTGTGCAATGGCCTGTGCGATACGATCCGCATGGCGCGGCATTCGCTGGCGCAAGGCCCGCAGCTGTGAGGAGATCCCGCGATAGGCCCGGATCAGATACTGGTTGCCAGTCGCCGCAATCAGACTTTCATGAAACTGCCAGTCCAGGGCGTCGCAATGCGCAAGATCACCGTCCTCAAGCGCCAGCGCCGCCTGGCCGACAATCAGCCCCAGCATGGCCAGCGCCGCTTTCATCTCGTCCGCCCGCAATGAACGGACGGCACCGGTTTCAAGAATGACACGGAGTGCACAGATCCCGGCGATATCAGCCGCCGTCAGGTCGAAAACAAATGTTCCGCTTTGCGGCTTTATCTCAACCAGACCCTCGGACTGAAGCAGCAGCAACGCCTCACGCACAGGGGTCCGGCTGACACCAAGATCAGCCGCCAGTTGCCTGTCGGCGATCCGCTCCCCCATCGCCAGACGACCGGCGATGATCTGGTCACGTATCAGATCGGCGATGGCCGGCTTCGGCGATGCCGGCTGTCTGAAGGCGGTGACGGTCGTTGTCATCATCTGTTCCATGATGCGTATGCTTTACTGATATATCAATACTCACGCATGATGACCATATTCAGCAAATTTTTCGCGACTTATCAATCGATTCGACAAGCTGGCAGATTTAATTAATATATCAGTTAATAAATTTCAGGAGGCGAACATGAAACAGGCGGGATTGTCAGGGGACGGTCTGCTGGTTTTCGTCAAGGCGGCTTGCGAAACCTGCGTCATGGTTCAGCCGGTCCTGCGGGATCTGGCCCGGCAGATGCCGGACATGACGGTCATTTCTCAGGATGATCCGGATTTTCCGGCCGCCCTCGACAGTGTCGATGACCGGTCACTGGAACTCTCGTTTCGTCACGACATCGAGGTAGTGCCAACAGTCATCCGGTTCCGAGACGGACAGGAGGTCGCGAGGACTTACGGATGGCACAGGGCGGACTGGGAGGAAGTGTCCGGCCGGCAGGGCCTTGCCCCCGATCTGCCGGACCAGCGCCCGGGATGCGGATCGCGGTCGCGCGACCCCGGCGCCTGGGAAATCCTGATGGAACGCTATGGCGACAGCAATATCGCGGCACGCCCGGTCCCGCTCGGCGACTGGGATGATGACGCGGAGGCCTGTTATGACCGGGGCTGGACAGACGGCCTGCCGGTTGTACCGCCAACCGATTCCCGGATTGTCCGCATGCTGGGCGGCACCAGCCGCAAGCCGGATGAAGTTCTGGGCGAGGTACCGCCGAACCTGACCCCGATCACGGTTGAGAAGGTCGCCATCAATGCCGTCATGGCGGGCGCACGCCCGGAATACATGCCGGTGATCCTGGCCGCGCTCGATGCCGCCCTGCAGCCGGAAGCCACCATGCATGGCGTGCTCTGCACCACCTGCTTTTCTTCCCCCATCCTTGTCGTCAACGGCCCCGTCGCCCGGAAGATCGGGATGAATTCGGGCATCAACTGTCTGGGTCAGGGCAACCGGGCCAATGCCACGATCGGACGGGCGCTGCAGCTGATCATTCGCAATGTCGGTGGCGGCCGGCCCGGCGAACTTGACCGGGCTGTTCTCGGCGGGCCGGGGAAATTCACCTTCTGCTTTGCCGAGAACGAACAGGATCCGAGCTGGACCCCGCTGAATGTCGCACGCGGGTTTGCGCCGGACACCGATACGGTGACCCTGTTTCAGGGCGACGGCATTCAGGGCTTTGTCGACCAGCGATCCCGTACCCCGGAACAGCTGACCCAGTCCCTCGCCCGGTCGCTGATGGCCGTCGGTAACTGGAAACTCTGCGAATTCACCAACGCCATGCTGGTGCTGGTGCCCGAACATTATGCGATCTACCGCAACGCCGGATGGGACCGCGACCGCATCACCACCGCCCTGCATGACGCCCTGCGGCGACCGGGCAGCGATGTTGTTCAGGGCGCGCATGGCATCGGCGAAGGGGTCAGCCCCGACAGACAGAACGACATGGTCAACAAGTTCTGGCCGGAGGGGCTGCTGATTGTCCATGCCGGCGGACAGGCGGGATTGTTCTCCGCCATCTGTGCCGGCTGGACCGGCGGGCGGTTTCGCCACGAGTCAAAAACTGTAACACGGGAGATCAAACCATGGCTGTAACACTGAGAGACCCGACCGGTGAGGCAACATCGCTGCTGCGCGACCGCACGGCACCGCTCACCGCCTTTGACGGCAAGATCCTTGCCCTGATGGATATCGGCAAGATGCGGGGTGACGAGTTCATCGACCGGCTGGAACAGCTCTGCACGGAGCGCGGCGTTGCAACCCGCCGTTTCAAAAAGCCAACCAACACCCGCGTCGCCCCGCCGGAGATGATTGACGAGATCGCCGGCAGCTGTGATGCGGTTATCGTCGCCCTGTCCGACTGAGGATCCTGCACGTCGTGCAGTTTGCATGACCTGAATGATCTGGACAAACGCGGCATCCCCGGCGTCAGCATCCTGACGGAAGAGTTCCGCGACGCCTTCGATTCCCAGAAGGCAGCGATTGGCCTCGATGCGGCCTCAATCTATGTGCCGCATCCGATGCAGAACAAGACCACAGAGGAACTGCACGCCTTCGCCGACCAGTCGATCGGAGATATTCTGGAGGCGGTCTGCAAGCCTGCCTGACGGTGCTCCGGATACACTGTCCGGAGGCATCAGAAACTCTGCGTTGCCGGGTTCAGGCGTTACTTTCTCAGGCAAGAATTGACAAACTTTGTCAATATATGTCAAACCAAAGAAAAGGAGGTGCTGATGGCAACCATGAATGTTTCTCTGCCTGATCCAATGAAGGTCTGGGTTGAGGCCCAGACCCGAACCGGGCGGTACAGCAATGCCAGCGACTATGTACGCGACCTGATACGAAAAGATCAGGCGCGGGCTGCAGAACTCGCCAGAATTCAGACCGCCATCACGGAAGGGGTCGAGAGCGGGACTGCGGATGACTTCAGTATGGAGGCGATCCAGACCGAACTTGATGCCCGTTAACAGCCGTTATCGCATCAGCAGAAAAGCACAGGAAGACATCCGGGAGATCGGTCTTTATACCCAGAAAACCTGGGGAAAGAAACAACGACGAAACTATCTCAACGGGCTTGAAAAATGCTTCCGGCAGATAACTGAAAACCCGTCCCTCGCACCGGAGCATCCGGAATTTGAACCTGTGGTTCGGATTCACCCCTTCCAGAAGCACCTCATTGTCTACATCTCAGGACCGGAGAGCCTCCTGATTGTTCGTGTGCTGCATGCCAGCATGGATGTAACAACCCGGCTTTCACCCTCCTGACCTGAACCTTATCCCCCCACCGGATCCTTCATGGCAGCGAAGACCCGGGCCACAAAGGCATCGCGTTCCTTTAGCCGGGCCTCGTCATAGACCGCCGGTTCGGCCTTGGCGTCGAGGTCGTCCAGTTTGATGCCCTGTGCCGCCAGCAGGCTTTCGGTGAGGCGCTGGCGGTCGCGGAGTTCATAGACCTCCGTTGCCAGCGCCACGACGACCCGCATCAGGTCGGTCCGGGCGACATCGGCAAAATAGTCGGTCTTCGTTGCCATGCTCAGCCCTCCGTCTTCTCGCCCATGGTGACGTGATAGGAGAACTTGCCCATATAGTTTCCCTTGGCACCGCCCCATTCGCTGTAGGCTTCGATGGTCTTCGCATCCAGACCGGCGTCACGATAGGCGGCTTCCAGATCCATTTCGTGATAGGCCCGCCAGAACGGCTCGCCATTGTTCAGCGTGTCCCAGTCCATCAGATAGGCGCTGAACGGGTCGAGGCTTTCGTAGCTCGGCAGTTCCAGATTGGCGAGAATGCCACCGGGGGCCAGCACACGGGCGGCGGAATTGACCGCGTTGATGACAGCCTTTGTCGGCATTTCGTGGAACAGCAGCTTGCAGAAAACCAGATCGAAATGGCCGTCCGGGTAGGACATGTCTTCCGCATTCTGCTGGCTGAAATGGATCGCCTTGCCATGTTCGGCAGCGCGGTTGCGGGCAAATTTCAGCATCGGGGCGCTGAGATCGCAGGCATGGAACTCCGCCTCCGGAAAGGCATCAACGAGAGGGTAGCATTTATAGGCCGGGCCACAGCCCATATAGAGGATGCGTTTGAAATCACGTTTCGGCAGCGCCCCTACCAGTGCGCGCCCCATCTCGTCACCGGCCTTGCCATAGCGGTGCATGGTGTAGGTGGCGACCCCGACTTCGTAGACCGGGCCGGACAGCGTGTCGCGGTGATAGTTGCCGGGCTGCAGATGGAATTCATTGGCATCGTAATAACGCGGCATCTCCAGCGACGGATCCAGGGTCAGGGATCCCGGTGCATCCGACGGCGCATCGAGTTCCGCCTCGATCTCGCCCCGGCGGGCCGCCAGACCAGAGATGGTCTCGCGCCACATGGCTTCCTGACTGAGGCGCTGCAGACCGCGGGAGGTCTGATAGAGCGGGTCATGTTCAAAGCGTTCGCTCATGAAATTGCGATCCCGCAGTTTCGCCTCGTCCGGCTTCGTCGCGCTGACCCATTCCTCATATTCGACCCGCAGCGCGGGGGCGACTTCACCTGCCACGAAAACCTTCAGTCCTTCAACGAAATCCAGCCGGGCCTGATCCGGTCTTGCCAGTCTGAGATCCATGTTCCGTCTCCTGTCAGTTAGGGTTCACGTTCATTCAAGTCGTTTGACCGCGGTCTTTGAGGTCGCGCCACCGCGCCCCCGTGACTCACGATAGAGAATATAAAACCCGCTGGCGAGAATCAGCAGCATGCCGAGACCGTCGCTGGCCTCCGGCGTCTCTCCGAACAGATACCAGCCCAGCAGCCCGGCCCAGATCAGGCGGGTGTAATCCAGCGCCCCCACCAGCATGGAGGAAGAAAACCGATAGGCGAAGGTCAGCAGCGAATGAACCGCCAGCGCCAGCGCGGCAAGTGCCAGCAGGCTCCACCACGATTCACGCGGCGGCACATCCATCCAGGGCAGATACAGCCCGCCGAACGCTATCGTTCCGAAAATCGAGAAGTAGAAGATCACCGCGAAGTTGGAGCTGCGCGCCGGCATCCGGCGGATCGCCATCAGCATGCAGGCGCCGAGGAAGGAGCCCAGCACCACCACCGCCGCCACCGGCCCGACCTCCAGCGCCGCCGGTTGCAGCACGATCAGTGCGCCGAGAAAGCCGACGGAGATTGCCACCCAGCTGCGCCAGCCCAGCTGTTCGCCGAACATGAACCGTGCCATCAGCACCAGAAAGATCGGCGTGGTAAAGTTGATCGCGGTCACGATCACCAGCGGCATGAACTGGAAGGCATAATAGAAGCAGGCCATCGAGGACAGGCCGAAGGCTGCATGCAGCAGATGGGCCTTCTTGTCGGCAGCGATCAGCGCCGCCCGGTTCACCGCCCAGAGTAATCCCGGCAGCAGCACCAGCGTCACAATGACGGAGCGGATGGCCAGCATTTCAGTCGAATTCAGGCCAAAGCCATGCAGAATTTTCACGAACACGCCCATCATCGGAATGACCAGCGTGGTCAGCATCATCGCACCGATCCCGATGAGCGGGCGGGGCTGCAGAATGGCGGAGCCCTGCGTCATGCTTCTCCGCCTGTGCGTCGCCAGAACGGGGCGCGCTGTTTCTGGCGCACCAGCAGCGCCTCGTCGAACGGTTCCATCTCATAACCCAGCGGCTGCGGCGGGCGGGCTTCATAACCGGTCAGCCGCTCGATCACGCCGCGCACCTCCGGATGGGTGTAGTACATGTTATAGGCCGCAACCACGAGGCGCTCGAACGCTTCCGGCTCTGCCGCCTCCAGCCGCTTCAGGTCACGGGTCTGCCGGGCCGGGGTCAGTTCCAGAAAATCCGGTGCGGTACCGCTGAGAACAACTTCCAGCCAGGCCGCTCCTTCCGGGGTACGTGACATGAACGCCCCGACAGAGGGAGCAAGACCAAGTTTTCCGGCTGCCGGCCAGCCCTCGCTGTTACCCGGCAGCAGCCGGTCAAGAATTGCGGAAAGCAGCGAAGCAGTCATGCTCTCGGTCCTTCTGAAATACCAAGTCGATGCAGCAGGCGATCCGCCGCGCGCAGCGCCACCGCCTGAATTGTCGGGGTCGGGTTGACCGCCGCCGAGGTCGGGAAGACCGATCCGTCGACGATCATCAGATTGTCGATATCGTGGCTCACACAGTCGCCGTTCACGACCGAGGTTTCCGGGTCATCACCCATCCGGGCCGTACCGAGAAAATGAAACCCGGCCTGGCGGGCCAGCGGATTGACGATGATCTCCGACGCACCGGCTGTGGCCATCACCTCGCGCGCCTTGGCTGTGCCGTGGGACAGCATGCGTCTGGTGTTCTCCCCCAGCCGGTAGGTCATTTTCGGGACGGGCAGGCCCCAGGCATCCTTGCGGTCGCGGTCCAGCTCGACCCGGTTGACCGGTTCCGGCAGGTCCTCGGTGGTGACCGTCAGGCTGACCGAATGGCCGAATTCGGCCATGAACTGCCGATGATGTGTCTCGCCCCAGGGCAGGCGGTGCATGTAGCCGCCAAGTGCGGTGCCGACCGGCCCCTGACCCCGCAGAGCCTGTAGCTGATAGCCCCGGATAAAATCGTTGGCCCCGTCGGTCTCATAGAACTGCTGACTGTAGAGCGATGTCGCGAAGGGTCCGCGATGACTGTCCAGCCTCTCGGCAAACACGCCGGTTACAATGGCGGTCGGATGCAGCATCAGATTACGGCCAAGCTGGCCGGAGCTGTTGGCCAGCCCGGTGCGATGGCGGCGACTGGCAGATGCCAGCAGCAGGCGCGAGGTACCGAGACCGTTACAGCCGACAATCACCGTTCCGGCTGAGATTTCACAACGATGACCGTCGCCATCGACATAAGCCACCGATCCGACCTGATGCGAAGATGTTGTCTTCAGCGCCGTGACAACACAGCGCGTGCGCAGATCAACACCGCCCCGAATGGCGACCGGCCAGTAAGTGATATCCGTGCTGGCGCGTGACCTGCGCGGGCAGCCGAGACCACAAGGCCCGCAATTATTGCAGGCCTTGCGCCCGTCACCATAACTGACGGAGACAATCGCCGCATCGGACGGCCACCAGTGCCAGCCCAGACTGTCGAAGGCAGCCGCGATCCGGCGGGTTGCAGGGCAGAGCGGCAGCGGGCCGGTCGGACGGTCAGCCCGCGGCGGATTGGCCGGATCACCGGCCAGCCCGGCGACGCCCATCATCCGGTCATTGATATCAAAATAGGGTTCGAGTTCCGGATAGGTTACGGGCCAGTCACCGGCCACCCCGTCAAGCGTGCGGACCCGGAAATCACTGGGATGGAGGCGCGGAAAATGTGCTCCCCAGCGGATTGTGCTGCCGCCGACGGCATTGAACAGGGCCGGCTTGATGGGGGTTGCATCGTCGGTTACCGGGTAATCCCGCGTCCCGGCGCGAATATTCGGATTGGGATGAAACACCGTCTGCAGGGCAATTTCCCAACTGCTGTCGAGACTGGGGGAGGATGACTGGTCGACCCAGTCACCCTGCTCCAGACAGACGATCTTCAGTCCGTGGCCGGAAAGCGCCCATGCGGCCGCAGCACCGGAAGCCCCGGCACCGACAATCACCACATCAGCTGTTTCCGGCCCGCCGGTCATTCTTCCGGCATCGCCAGATCGACCCAGCGATCGCCCTCTTTCATCGCATTGAAAGCCCGGCAGGAAGCTTCAAACGCCGGGATACCGGCAGGCAGGGCAGCCATGAAAGCGGCTTCATACACTTCCTTCCAGGTCGCGCCATTCTGGACAGCCCGGATCGCCGCCCATTCGACGCCTTCCCGGTCGCCCTTGACGGCGGTGGTCACACCGACCAGCACCAGAAAGCGGGTCTTCAGGTCCATCGGGCGGCCTTCGGCATCGCCAAACAGGGTATAGCTTGCCAGATTGCCGTACCGCTTCAGCATTTCCGGATCGAGTTCGGCCAGATATTCGTGAACCGGCAGGGTGTAGCCGCGAACTTCGCGGATCTTGTCCAGTTCTGCTTTTCCTTCAGGTGTCATCAGATTCTCCTCAGATTTTGCGGGCGACCAGTTCGCCCTCTCTAATTGCGTCATTGACCCGACGCGGCGACATGGCGTCGCCGATCAGATGCAGCTCTAACCCGTCGGCTTTGCGCGGGCTGAGTTCGTGGAACAGCTCGTCTTCGGCATGTGCACCGATAATCATGACGACCTGATCGATATCGTTCAGCAGGGTGTTTTCGTCGGTATACAGATCGCGCACCGTAACTTTCGGGCCATCGATTGCCGTCACCTCGGAGTCCGACATGAAGGTCACACCCATCCGGCGCAGCATGCCATGCACCTTGCCCCAGTCACGGCTGCCCGCCAGATCAGGCGATGGCTGGCCCAGCTGGGTGATGAAGGTGACGGAAGCCCCGCGCTGTGCCAGATATTCGGTTGTCACCGCGCCCTGACGTCCGCCCATGCTGTCGATCACCACAACCTTCTTCCCGACCGGCGGTTCATCCGCCAGCAGTTCCATATAGGTGAAGACATGGGGCTGGTCGGCACCCGGCAGAATGTCGCCATCCCACCGTTCGGGATGCAGCATGTTCCAGCCATGTTTCAGCGCCCGCGACCCGGTTGCCACAACCACCGCATCAAAACCGGCCAGCATGCCCGCATCAACGCGGGTGCCGGTCTGGATGGTCACCCCGGTCTGACGAAGCTGGGTCTCCAGCCAGTCGACGATGCCCACCAGTTCCTTGCGGCTGTCGGCCTTCGCCCACCAGGCGGTCTGGCCGCCGAGACTGTCGCGAGCTTCAAACAGTGTCACGTCATGACCCCGCCCAGCAGCGGTCAGCGCCGCACGCATGCCCCCCGGGCCACCACCAACCACGGCGACCTTTTTGGCCGTCGCGGCCGGGGTCAGGGTTCCCGCACCCAGTTCCATCTCGTTACCCGCCGCCGGGTTATGGATGCAGGCGATTGCTGCCTGGGCAAAGATCGATGACATGCACCAGTTCGCACCGACACAGGGGCGAATATCACCGGCCTTGTTCTCGTAAGCCTTTCTCGGCCATTCCGGATCGGCGATCAGCTGGCGGGCCATCCCGATGAACTCGCATTTGCCATCCGCCAGATAGCCTTCCGCTGCTGCCGGATCGATGATCCGTCCGACACCGACGACCGGAACGCTGACCGCGTCGGCAACTTTCTGTGTTGCCGCCAGCTGATAGCCCTGATCTTCCGGCGATGTCGGATAGATCAGCATCCGGTTGAGGTAGGTTCCGTGGCTGACGGAGATATAGTCAATCAGTCCCGTGGCCTCGAATTCCTTCGCGATATCGGCCCACTCATCGGGCCCGAGACCACCGGGATGACCGTCGTTCGAGTTGATCCGCATTCCCATGATCATGTCGCGACCGATTTCCTGACGCGACGCATCAAGGATTTCCATGACGATCCGCATCCGGTTTTCAAGGCTGCCGCCATAGGCATCCCGCCGGTTGTTGGTCGCCGGTGACAGGAACTGGTTCAGCATATAGCCATGCGACATGCCATGGACCTCGACCCCGTCCAGACCGCCTTCTTTCGAATATCTGGCCGACAGGCGATAGCCCTCGATCAGTTCGTTGATATCCGCCGTCGTCATGACATGCGGCATTTCACGATAGACGCTGCAGGGAATTGAAGACGGTGCCCAGACCGGCAGACCGTTGGCGACAGAGTTCGTCTGGCGGCCACGATGCCAGGGCTGCGACAGCAGCAGCGTGTCATATTCATGTACGGCATCGGCCAGCTTGCGGTACTGGGCCGCCATCCGCTGGTCAAAGGCGAAAGCCTTGCCCTTGTAGGGCTGGGTCGTCGGATGGGCGGCCATCGCCTCCATGGTGATGACGGCCACCCCGCCCTTTGCGCGTTCCTTGTAGTAATGGATATGCGCGTCCGTGAAGAGATGGTCCTTCACCAGCAGGGTTGCATGTGCCGTCATCCAGATACGGTTGCGGGCCGTCCTGGGCCCCAGCTTCATCGGACTGAACAAGCGCGGATATGCCGAATCTCCAGACATCGTCTTCCTTTCTGTATGGGCCTGCCGGTCAGGCGATCTTGTTGCCGCCATCCTTGATGCGCAGGCAGGCTGCCAGATGGCCATTGTCACCAAGCTGGTCGAGCGGCGGCTCCTGCCGGCTGCAGGCCTCGATGGCGACCGGACAGCGGGTATGGAAAGAGCAGCCGGTCGGCAGATCAATCGGGCTCGGAACCTCGCCTTCAAGTATCTGGCGTCGGACCACAAAATGCGGGTCGGCAGGCAGATGTGCCGACATCAGCGACTGGGTATAGGGATGCGCCGGTGCCTCGAAGACGGAACCGGCGGGCGCCCGCTCGACAATCTGCCCGAGATAGAGCACCACAATCTGGTCGCTGATCAGTTTCACGGTGCCCAGATCATGCGAAATGAACAGCATCGCGACACGGGTTTCTTCCTTCAGCTCAGCCAGCAGCTCCAGAATGCCGGCCCGCACCGACAGATCGAGTGAGCTGGTCGGCTCGTCGAGGACGATCAGTTTCGGATTGGTGGCAATCGCCCGGGCGATGCAGACCCGCTGTAACTGTCCGCCGGACAGGTCACTGGGATAACGGTTCAGGAACTCCGTGCTCAGCTGCACCCGTTTGGCCAGCGCTTCGGTCCGGTCCTGACGTTCACTGCGCACCATCTTGTCGTGCAGCAACAACGGTTCCGAAATCAGACTGCCGATCTTCATGCGCGGGTTCAGCGCGCTCCACGGATCCTGAAACACCATCTGCATATCGGACCGCAGTGGCCGGCACCGGTCCATCGACAGGCTGGAAATATCCTGGCCGCAAAATGTGATCTTCCCGGCAGTCGGATTGGTCAGCCGCAGGATTGTCCGGCCCACCGTCGATTTGCCGGAGCCGCTTTCCCCGACCATGCCAAGGGTCTCGCCCGGACGGATGGCAAAATCGATCCCGTTGACCGCATGGACGACCTTGCCCTTCTGGCCGGTCGGGAAATGTTTCTTGAGGCCCTGAACCTCGATGACCGGTTGTTCGCTCATTTCGCCGTCTCCAGCAGCCGGGCCGCCAGATGGCAGCGTGCGGCATGGCCCGGGGCCACATCCTCGATCTTCGGGTCGGTCAGACAGATATCTTCGGCGTACTGGCACCGGTCACGGTGGTGACAGCCATCCGGAAGGTTGTAGAGATCCGGCGGCGGGGCACCCAGAATGCTCGTCTCGCCAAGTTTCAGCCGTTCCGGCGTCGCGGCGATCAGGTTTTTTGTGTAGGGGTGGGCCGGCCGGTCAAAGACCGCCTTTACCGGCCCGACTTCAACCATCGACCCGGCAAACATCACCGCCATGCGGTCACAGTAATGCGCGACGACACCCAGATCGTGCGTGATGATGATCGCCGCCATATTCATCCGTTTCACCAGATCACGCAGCAGATCGAGGATCTGTGCCTGAACCGTAACGTCCAGTCCGGTCGTCGGCTCATCGGCGATCAGCAGCCGGGGTTCATTCATCAGCGCCATGGCAATCAGCACGCGCTGGGCCATCCCGCCGGAGAGTTCATGCGGCCAGGCCATCGCACGGCGTTCCGGATCGGGAATGCCGACCGCATCCATCATTTCCAGCGCCCGCTTGCGGGCTTCGCTGTTGCTGCTTTTCACATGTGCCTGCCGGATGCGGATCAGCTGGTCGCCGACCCTGGTCAGCGGATCAAGCGATGTTCGCGGATTCTGCACCACCATTGCAATTTCATGGCCGCGCAGACCGTTAAGCTCGTCATCAGACAAATTCAGCAATTCCGTACCGGCAAAGCGGACCGAACCGCCGACCACCCGCGCCGGTGGACGCAGCAACCCGACCGCAGACTGGGCGGTCAGTGATTTACCGGCGCCGGTTTCACCAACGATGCCCAGGAATTCGCCGCTATCGACCGCGAAAGTGACGCCATTCAGCGCACGGGCGGTACGGATGTTGTTGTCGAGATCGCGAGAGACGAAATGCGTCTCCAGCTCGTTAACTTCCAGTAGACTCACTTGACCGACCTGCGACGCGGGTTGAGGAAATCCTGAAGCCCGTCACCGAGCATGTTCAGGCCGAGAACCAGCATGATCAGTGCCAGTCCGGGGAACAGGGCGACCCACCATTGGCCCGAAACCATGAATTCGGCACCCTGACGGATCATCGCCCCCCATTCCGGGGTTGGTGCCTGAATACCGACACCAAGGAAGGCCAGGGTTGCCGAGATACGAACCGCCCAGGCTGCACGCACTGCGGTCTGGGCCATTGCCCCCTGAATGGCATTCGGCAGCAGATGGACAAACATGATACGCCAGGTCGGATTACCCGCAGCGACCGCGGATTCAACGAAGACACTGGACCGCAGGGCCAGCACCTCGGACCGCACGACACGGGCAAAAACCGGTGAATCGAGAACACCCAGAACGATGATCACATTGATCAGTGACTGCCCGGTCGCCGCAACTACGGCAAGCGCCAGAATGATCGACGGGAAGACCCGCAGGCCATCAAAAAACCGCATGACGACTTCGTCACCGATACCCCCCCGGTAGCCGGTCCACAGGCCGACCGGCACACCGATCAGCAGCGAGATGATGACCGCCGGAATGGCAATGCCGAAACCATAGCGGGCACCGTAGATCACGCGGGAAAACACATCCATCCCGTTGCCATCCGTGCCGAACCAGTGGTCGGCATTCGGTGCCTGCAGGACCCGTTCCGGAAAGGATGAGACCGGGTCATACGGCATGAAGATATTCGACCCCAGTGCCAGAATACCGAAGATCAGAATAATCGTCAGGCCGATGGCAGCCGTCGGGCTGAACCGCGACATCCCGGCAATCCGGCGAGTGACAGAGAAACCCGGCAGGGGTGCCGCTTCAGCGCGGAAATTTGCACCATCAGGCATCAGGTCAACTCCGCACGGGGTTCAATGAGATAGACAACGAAATCGATAATCAGGAAGACAATTACCGAGAACAGCGCCAGGAAGAGCACATATCCCTGCACGGCGGCGAAATCGCCGCGGACAATCGCCGCGAGGCCGTACTCCCCGAGACCGCCCCAGGCAAAGACAAATTCGATCAGCGACATTGTCCCGACCAGTCCGGTGATTTCCGTTCCCACAAAGGTCAGGATCGGAACTGTCGAATTCCGCAGGACAATCCGCTTCACAACATCTTTCGGCAGACCGGAAGCTTTCGCGTAACGCACTGTGTCATTCGACAGCACTTCCAGTGTGATGGCCCGGGTATGCTTGATGATCGGCGCTGACGAGACAATCGCCATACAGATCACCGGCAACACCAGATGCGAGGCAGCTGATCTGGCCACCTCCCACTCACCTGCAATCAGCGCGTCAAAGAAGTAGCTGCCGGTAACGGTCGGCGGCGGGCTCATGATCAGCCCGATCCGCCCGACACCGGGCGGGGCCCATCCCAGCAGATAAAAGAACACGAACAGCATCACCAGACCGAGCCAGTAGGTCGGGATTGAAAAGCCCAGCAGCGAGAAAAAGCGGCTGATATGATCGAAGCTGCCATCCGGCCGGAATGCCGCACGAAGCCCGATCGGAATACCGATCAGCGTGCCAATACCGACACCCCACAACAGCAGCTCCAGCGAGATCATGACCCGGTCCAGCATATCGTCCAGAACAGGCCGGTTGCTCAGCCAGGATTCACCGAAATCACCCTGCAGCAGATTACCGAGATAAATGAAAAATTGTTCAAACAATGACTTGTCGAGACCCAGTTCACCGCGAATCAGGTCAAATTCAGCTGCGGTTGCCGTTGGTCCGGCCAGCAGACCGACCGGGTCCAGACCGCCAATGCGGACCAGCATAAAGGTCGCAAAAACGATCCCCAGCATCAGCGGGATCACCATCAGCATGCGTCGCAGAAAGAAACGTCCGAAAGTCATGATTTCATCCGTGAAAAAGGGTCGGGAACTGCGGGGGACATGTCAGTGCCATGCCCCCCGCGCCGTCCGACAGTCTTACTTCATCGTCAGATCAGCCCAGCGTTCGTGCTCGTCGGGATAGTGAACCCAGCCGGAAATCTTCGGGTTCATCGCCTCGAAGGTGGCCGAGTAAACGGTCATTGCCCAGGGCGCATCTTCAATCCAGAGCTTCTGTGCTTCCTTCATCATCTCATTCTTCTTGTCGGCATCAAGTTCCTGACGACCGGCGTCAATCAACGCATCAACCTTGAGATTGGAATAGGCACCGCGGTTTGAAACGCCCTTGGTATGCGCGATCAGATACATGGTATAGACCGGATCAAGCACGATCGGGCCGTCTTCAAAGGTGAAGAAGCACATATCCATCACCTTGGGTGACCCGCGTGACCGCATTTCCGAACCGATCAGTTTCACCGGCTTGATCTTCAGGCCAAGCTTGTTCAGCTGGTCGGCAATCTGGATTGCAACAGGCTCCTGATGCCACCAGAGGTCAGAATAGAGAATGTCCATCTCGAACCCGTCCGGATAACCGGCTTCGGCCAGCAGGGCCTTGGCCTTCTCCGGATTGTAATCATAGGTGAAGGCGCTGGTGTCATAACCGTCGACAATCGGCGGCACCACCGACTTGGCGAGAGTTGCCGTGCCACCGAACACCGCCTTGTTGATCAGCTCCGCATCAATTGCGTAATTGACGGCCTGGCGAACCCGGACATCGTCAAACGGCTTGCATTTCGGGTTCATGCGGGCGGCAGCAGAGCTGCGACCGGTCGCCTTCTCAATCTTGACAGACGGATCCTTCTGCATGTCGAGAACCTGCTGGATGGCAGGACGGTCAATCCACTGCACCTGACCGGTTTTCAGCAGGGTCACCCGGCTGGCACCGGACGGAATCTGCTTGTAGATGACACGATCAAAGTACGGCTTCGGACCAAAGTAGTTCGGGTTGGCAATAAATACCGCCTGGTCGCCCGGCTTCAGGGTTTCCAGATGATAGGCACCGAATCCGGCCGTGTTGTTTTCCATCCACTTCAGACCCCAGGGGTCTTCCGCTGTGACGTGCTTCTTCACTTCCGTGGAATCATAGATGCCGGGAACGTAAAGGGTCAGCGCCTTCAGGAAGATCGAACTCGGCGCATTCAGCGTGAACTCGACATCATATTTGCCGACCGCCTTGACAGCTTCGACATTCGACACCGTGGCAATGAAGTTGCCGGTGCGTTTCTGGTCAAAGGACTTGTTCCAGCTCCATTCCACATCATCGGCGGTCAGTTCGTTGCCATAGGGGCTCTTGACGCCCTGACGCAGGGTCAGAACATAGGTCTTGCCGTCTTCGGACACTTTCCAGCTTTCTGCCAGATGCGGCAGCGCCTTGCTGGGATCCAGCACTTCGCGACCGTCTTTCATCATGCGGCCGTATTTGGTCAGACCTTCATAGGTCTGCACGACAGCGTTCTGGGTATGGGGACGCAGGGCGTCGCCATCAAAACCTTCCGGCGTATTCGGCGAAGCAACCACAAGGGTCGCTGCCAGGGCCGGTCCGGCCATCAGTGTGGAGCCAAGCGCCGCTGCGGCGAGTGCACCCCGTTTCATGTAATTCCATTCAAGCATTCTATGCTCCCTTGTTAAGTTTGACGCCGGACCCGGGCCGGCTGTCGGCTCCCGATAGTGTCTTATTGTTTTTGCGGGTTGAAGAAGGGTACCTGAAAACCGTCCCTGACTTCAGAAAGTATGTTCACAACATCGTAATCCCCGGTGATGCTCCGTGACGCCACCGGGTCTTCGAGGCTGTATTTCCAGTGCGCGCCAAATCCCAGCGCCTTGTCGACACTGACGATGGTTCCGCAGAACACCGTGAAATCACGATCCGGAACGCCGCCAACCCGCTCGCGCAGGATGTCGATAATGGCTTCCGGTTTCATGAAAGCCGAGACGCTGACATCCTGATACAGGCGGCCATCGACCCAGGCTTTCAGAACACATTCATCCCAGTGACCGGCAATCTCGGCATAGGGCCAGAGGGTGCCTGCGAGATGGTTCGGACAGGCCTGCTTGCTGCCCGGAATACTGACGGTCTCCAGCGCCCGGTCCGTATGGTCACTGCCGACACCGACATACAGCTGGTCCGCCATATGAAGCACGATCTCGACCTCTCCCGAGGTTTTCTCGGTCTGGACAAAGACCTCGTCTTCCATGGTGAAGGAATGCCGCCCGATGGGATAGATGCGCGGTGCCGGGACGTTGAAAGCGATATAAATACCCGACTTTGCAACTTCTTCCTGATGCGCGACGGCGGTCTGCGGATCGCGCGTTGCCGAGCCGAAATTGTACATACGCCGGATCGGGAAATCCTGCTTCTTATCGCCACCCTTGCGGGAAGCCACTGTTGCCGAAAACTGCATATCCTACCTCATTTCTGCCGCGTCGAGCGCGACGGGGTTATCACCGGCGCCGACATGCCGGCGCCACATCCAGATGCGTTTGAGAACACGGCCGCCTGTTGAATCGGTGGCGAACGCCTCGCGTCCGTGCAGGGTCACCAGGTTGTTGGTCACCAGCAACTCCCCCGGTCTCAGCACAAAGGAAAAATAAAGATCACGGCGTTCAAGAACGCTGTCGAAATAGTCCAGCGCCTCACGTTGCCGGTCGGTCAGGGGTGTCCCCGCCAGTTCCATCCCCGGCTCGACCATCACCCGGGCATAATGAATGCGCAGCTCGCCGGAATCGCGCTCGAAGATCGGCTTGCGGATGGTTTTCGGACCCGCCGGCCAGGTATGCAGCACGGGCGGCCGGAAATCCCAGGTTTCATAAAACAGCGGCAGCAGGTCCGGGCGCTCGCGCTCAACAACCGCATGCACTGTCTCGGCCGAGATCAGCATGCTCTCGCCACCCTTCACAGCCGATTTGACGCAAAGCAAACCGATATAACAGGGCGGCCGGCGTTCCAGACAACCGTTGTCCGAATGCATGGCAGACCGTTTGGAACTGGCTCCGATCCGTGTCGGGTCCGTATTCTTGCCGCCGGTGTCGGTCACCGTGAACATGCGACGGTCGGTATGCAGGCCCTGGCGTATCGGTCGCCCGAGATAGTTTCCCAGCCCCCAGGCGATGATACCCGCCTCGTCATCACTGTAGCGCGAGGTATCCAGCCCGCCGATGACGACAAACCCGCGACCGGCATCCAGCTGTTCGTGCAGTGCGGCAACATCTGCAGCAAAGGAGGGAATGCGAAAGTCTTCCTGCTCGACAGTCTCGGAGGTCAGACCGTTGCGCCGGCAAAAGTTGATTGCGGCCTCGATCTCGGAAAGTGCTGCCGGCGAAAGGCTGTAACGAAAAGCCTCTCCGACAGCCTCCATCGCCGCCCTGTTCCAGCACCTGGCTGCAACAGGCAGGTTATCATCCTGATTTGCTTGCAGAACCGCCCCGCTCATTCCCGTCATGCCCTCCCGCATTTCGACTTGAGTGTCTAATGTTATAGATTTATAACTTTTTAGCCAAAGAAAATTTCGCATTCAGACGAAAAGAGTTGGCGGCGGTTCAGAGAGAGGCCAGAAACGCCTGAAAACAGCATGGGAGCAGCAGATGGCGATCAAAAGCCGGACGAACGAGATGCCTGCGGACACACGTCCGAACGATCAGTTGCGTACGCCGCTCTATCATCAGGTTTATCTGATACTGCGCGACAAGATTGTCTCCGGGGTGTTCACCGACGGGGCCCTGATTCCCAGTGAGGCAGAGCTTTCACGCATGTACGGCGTCTCGCGCATCACGGTGCGGCGGGCGGTCGAAGACCTCGCCTCCGAGGGGCTGGTTCGCCGGCGCCGGGGGGCCGGAACGAATGTGACTTACGAGCCGGGTCGCGATGTCATCAGCGTTGATGTGAAGAATATCCTCAGCGGATTGTTCGAGATCGGCAAGGAAACCACGGTCAGGTTGCTGGAATACGGTGTCGACCTGCCGCCTGCAGACGTCAAGCGGGCGCTTCGGCTGGGTGACGGCGAAAAGGTACAGCGAACGGTCCGGGTACGCTCCACACTCGGCAATCCCTTCAGCTTCATTGTCGCCTACGTGCCATACGAGATCGCCGTCAAATTCGACCGGGCAAGACTGGAGACCGACTCGCTTGTCGACCTGCTGGAATCGACCGGCCGCAAGCTGACCCATGCCAGTCAGAATATTTCCGCCGGCCTGGCCGACCCGATCATCGCCCGGACACTTGGCGTCGATGTCGGCAGCGCACTGATCACCGCCAACCGGGTGATGTATGATGAAAACAATCAGCCGGTCGAGTTTGTCAGGGCGCGTTACCGTCCTGACCGGTTCCAGTACTGGCTGGATATGGAACGCGCCCCGGCAAACGCTGATGGCAAGGCACCCTTTGTTGTGAGCAACGCAGGTCGCGCCGCGCCGACACCTGTTGCGGCGGCAGACTGATGGGCGCGCTCGCTGGCCGGACGGCCTTTGTCACCGGCGCCGCCCGGGGAATCGGATTTGCCATCGCCCGGCGTTATGCCGCCGAAGGGGCCGCCGTCGCGATTGGCGATATCAACCCTGAAGGTGCCGGTGAGGCCGCGCGGAAAATCAATGATGCGGGGGGCAAGGCAATCGCCGTCGAACTGGATGTCTCTGACGAAACCTCCGGTCTGATGGCTGTGGATGCTGCTGTCGCAGCTTTCGGCAGGTTGGATATTCTGGTCAACAATGCCGCATCGATAACCCCGACACAGTCGATTCTGGAACTGACGCCGGCAGACTGGCGGCGGGCCATCGATATCAATCTGACCGGTGCCTATCTGATGTGCCGGGCTGTGCTGCCCGCCATGCGGGATCGCGGCAACGGGGTGATTATCAATGTCGCCTCGCAGCTCGGCTCTGTCGGCTCGAAGGGCCGGGCACCCTACTGCGCATCGAAAGGGGCGCTGATCCAGTTCACCCGGGTTCTGGCCCTCGACCATGCTGCAGAAGGTATCCGGGTGGTCAGCCTGTCCCCCGGTGCCGTCGTTACCGAGCGACTGCTGGATTTCTATGACACACCGGAGGGGGCGCAGGCTGCGCTGGGCCCCAAACATCCGATCGGGCGGATTGGCGAACCTGACGAAATTGCCGGTGCGGCCCTGTTTCTGGCGTCCGACGATGCCGCCTTCATGGCCGGGTCGGACCTCGTTGTTGACGGTGGTTATATCGCTCAGTGAGAACCGCGCAGCCGCCTTGTCCCACTGATCCGGTCTGCGGCGCGCAACGCCAGCGCCTGCAGCGTGTTGGTCGGATTAACCGCCGCCCCGGTGACGAACGCGCTGCCGTCGATCACGAAAAGACCCGGCGTATCATGCGCCTCGCACCAGGCATCCAGTACCGAGGTCTCGCGGTCCTCACCCATCCGGGCGGTTCCCATGAGATGAAAACCGGCGTCGGCAACCAGATCCATTTCGACAAAACCGGATCCGCCCGCATGGGCCAGTGCTTCCCGCGCCCGGTCCATGCCGAAATCCAGCGCGGCACGGGCATCGTCCGACACCCGGTAGATCATCTGCGCCGATGGCAGGCCGTCACTGTCCGTCCGGTCACTGTTCAGCAGAACCCGGTTTTGCGCATCCGGCATATCATCAGCACAGACCGACAGGCTGAACGACCGGCCAAAATACTGCGCGAAGGCGCGATGATGATCCGCCCCCCAGCCGATGCGCTTGCCAAGACTGCCCAGCGCCGTCAGGGCCGGGCCATGTGTGCCGAGCATCTGGAGTTTCACCCCGCGCGGAAAACCGCGGGCCCTGTCGGTCTCATAGAAATGATGCGACACGAAGCCCCCCGCCGTAATGCCGCGATGTCCATCCATCATCTCATCAAAACAGGCAGAGACGCGGGCCAGCGGATGCAGCATCAGCCGGCGTCCGACCAGTCCCGACCGGTTGGAGAGACCATCCGGATGTCGCCCGCTTTCCGACATCAGCAGAATTCTGGCCGAGCCGATACCGTTCGCTGCCAGCAGGATAGTCCGCGATCCGGTCTCCCGCACAACGCCCGCGCGGTCACGCCAGACCACCGCCGAGGCGCGGCCCGCGGCATCTGTCTCGATCCGCAGCACGCGGGCACCGGTCCGCAGCTCCGCCCCGGCGCTGAGCGCGGCGGGCCAGTAAGTTCGGTCAACCGACCCCTTCGATCCGGTCGGGCAATACAACTCGCAGGGGCCGCAATTGTTGCAGGCATCACGCCCCATATGCGATCCGGTGTTGACCGCCAGATCCGCCGGCCACCAGGACCAGCCGAGATCATCGAAACAATCAGCCATACGACGACCCGGCCTCCCCAGCGGAACCGCAGGCAGACGACCCTCCCCCATTTCCGGGTAGGCACCGTTCCCGACCTGACCGGCGACACCCATCATGGCTTCATTCAGATCATAGTAAGGAACCAGGTCGTCATAGGTGATCGGCCAGTCGTCACCGACGCCGTCGAGGCTGTATGTCCGGAAGTCAGAGGGATGAAACCGCGGAATATGGCAGGACCACATCACCGTCGACCCGCCAACGCCGTTATACATCAGCGGCCGGATCGGGCTGGTGCTGTCATCAATCGGATAGTCGGACGCGGCCTGTCTGATATTCGGGTTGGGATGCCAGTCCTGCTGTCGCCGGATCTCCCAGTCAGCTGCGGACGAGGGCGAGGATGCCGGTTCGACCCAGCCCCCCTGTTCAAGGCAGAGCACATCAATACCGGCGGATGCCAGACGCCAGGCCGCCGCTGCACCCGCCGCACCGGCCCCGATGATGATCGCCTCGCGTGTTTCCTTCATGGTCAGGATAATCGGCGCACCGTCCGATGCTTGGCAACAACCAATGGGAGGACGGTATGGATTTCGCGGTAAATGACGAACTGCGCATGCTGCTCGACAGCATCGACCGCTTCATGGCGCAGCACCTGCCCCCGGCAGAGGTCCGGCGTCGGGATGAACAGGCCGATCCGCCCTACCATCTGCTGCCCCTGATGGGAGAGATGGGCCTGCTCGGTATCACCACACCGGAAGCTGATGGCGGCCTTGGTGGTAACTGGCAGACACTGGTTCTGGTTCAGGAACGCATGGGCTATCACGCCTTCATGGCTGTGGCCCTGCTCAACCGCGTGACCTGCTTCGGCCTGGAATCAGTCCGGGCCGGTGGCAATGCAGACCAAAAGCTGAAACTGATACCCAGACTGATCGCCGGCGACGCCGCCTTTGCGCTGGCCCTGACCGAACCGGGTGCCGGCAGTGATGCCGGGGGTATCATCACCCGTGCAACGAAGGTTGATGGCGGCTGGCGGGTCAATGGCCGCAAAACCTGGATCAGTGGCGCGGAATCAGCGACCTTCATGGTCACCGCCTGCCGTACCGGGACAGAAAAGCGCGGCACAAGAGGTGTCACCATGTTCCTGATACCGCCGGATGCGCCGGGCATATCCATGACCCCGCTGGCCAAGGTCGGGAACAATTGTTCGCTGTCCTGGGACATCGGGTTCGAGGATGTCTTTGTCCCCGACAATGCGGTGCTTGGCGAAGTCGGGAAGGGCTTCGGCATTCTGCGCGACACACTGAAATATGCCCGTGCCGGGCTGGCCGCTTCTGTCACCGGGGTGGCACAGGCGGCGGTGGATTGTGCCCTGACCCATGCAAAAGAACGCCGGCAGTTCGGTCGCTCCATCGGCAGCTTCCAGACCATCTCCCACCGGCTGGCTGACATGCAGACAGCGGTCGACCTGTCCCGGCTGCTGGTCGGCAAACTGGCCTGGTCAATTGATCAGGGCGCGGACTGCACCCGGCTGGCGGCACAGGCCAAGCTGGTGGCAACCGAGGCTCTGCACCGCGTCACCGACGAGGGCATGCAGATCATGGCCAGCGCCGGATATGCGGCGGAAAGTGACATGCAGCGATACTGGCGTGATGCGCGTCTCTATACTTTCGGTGAAGGCTCCAATGAAATTCAGCGCGGCATCATTGCCCGCGACCTCGGACTGACAGAGGACTGATCATGAGTGATTTTGACATTCTTGCCATCGACACGGTGGTAAACCCCCACACACCTGAAATTGTCCGGATGCGTCCGGACTGGGGCGGCAAGTTCCATCGCGAGAAGTTCGGCCGTGACGACAGCGTCATGGAAGGTACGACCTATGAGGAGATGCTGCGCCAGATGGACGCCGCGGGAACGGAACGCGCCTTTCTGGTTGCCAACAAGACCGGCCAGATCGGCTTACCTGCCAGTTGGCATCTGCCTTACGAAATGGTCCATGAAGCGGTGCAGAAATATCCCGACCGCTTTTATGGCCTGGCCGGCATTGACCCGACGGAAGGTATGGATGGCGTTCGTGCACTGGAACGATCCGTGAAGGAATACGGATTTATCGGCGCACATTGCTATCCGCACTGGTTCGAGCTGGCCCCCGATCATGCACGCTATTACCCGTTCTATGCCAAATGCGTGGAGCTCGATATTCCCTATATGCTGCAGGTCGGCCAGTCGCTGGTCTACGCAAAGGAACGACCATTGCGCAGTGTCGGTCGCCCGATCACGCTGGACGGGGTGGCCTGCGACTTTCCGGAACTGAAGCTGATCGGCATTCATATCGGCATTCCCTGGACCGACGAAATGATCGCCATGGCCTGGAAACATGACAACGTCTACATCATTGCCGACGCCCATGCGCCGAAATACTGGCCCGAAAGCTTTGTCCGCTACATCGATTCCTATGGTCGCCACAAGGTCATGTACGGCACCGATTTTCCGGTCCTGACCTTTGACCGTTATCGCCGGGAAGTTGACGCGCTGAAGCTGCGTCCGGAATCGCGGAAGATGTTCCTGCGCGACAATGCGATCCGGATCTTCAGGCTCGACCAGAGGGGCTGAGCGGATGGACGAGATGATTGCCGACCTGCCCTATCGCAGCCGCGATGAAATCAACGCCGTTCAGGAGCGGAATTTTGCCGCGACCCTTGATCTGGTGTTCGAGCGCCATCCCTATTATCGCCAGCGATTTGCCGATATGGGGCTGCAGCGCAGCGATATCACCGGCCTGAAAGACATCAGCCGGATTCCGGTCATCGCCAAGAAAGACTATATGGCGGAACCCGAGGCGTTCCGCATGGATTGCCGGGACCTGCCCGTTGAAATGCAGGTCACATGGGATGTCATGCATACTACCGGCACCTCGACAGGTATCCCCACGCCCTTCTATTCCACCACTTACGATTTCTACAACATCCTGACCACCAACCGCCGGGCGCTCGAAATCCGGGGCGTGACCTCGAATGATATCGTTGCCAACCTCTGCCCGCTGACCGTCCATCCCTACGGGGCCTATCACCGGACCATCGCCGCCGCGAACGCGATGAAAATCCCGGTGGTCAGCCCGCTTCCCGGCAAGCCGTCACCTTACTTCCACTGGAGCGCCGGCATGGACGAGGTTGTGGCGACCGTCGCCCGGACCCGTGCCACAATTCTGTGGGGTGTCGCCAGCTATACCCGCCGGGTTATCCTGCAGGCTGAGGAAAGCGGTGCCGATTTCTCTGCCGTACGACTGGTCTTCGTTACCGGCGAGGCCGTGACCGAGGAAATGCGCGATGACATGACCCGCCGTCTGGTCAATATGGGGGCGAAGAACCCGCTGGTCAGCGTGTCC
This sequence comes from Rhodospirillales bacterium, assembly GCA_040219025.1. Lineage (GTDB taxonomy): Bacteria > Pseudomonadota > Alphaproteobacteria > Rhodospirillales > HT1-32 > HT1-32. Next base: position 38,265 of record JAVJTE010000007.1, read on the forward strand.
TATGCCGCGACCGAGATGCAGGTTGGTACCGTCGAATGCCGGCCCGGTGCCGGCTATCACAATCCGGCCCCGGACGAGTTCTATTTCGAGGTCGTCGATCCGGAAAGCCACAAACCGTTGCCGGATGGCCAGCGCGGCATGGCCGTGATGACCCATCTGAATCGTCGCGGTACCGTGCTGCTGCGCTATGCCCTCGGCGACCTGACCGTGCTGTCGCGGGAAGCCTGCCCGCATTGTCATGCCAAAACCGACCGCTTTGTCGAAATGCCGTCCCGTGCCGATGATCTGGTGAAGGTCAAGGGCATGCTGATCAACCCGGCCCTGCTGGGCAAGGCCCTGATCGCGGATGACCGGGTGGCGGAATACCAGATCGTCATCGACCGGGTCGACCCGACTGACCGGCTGTCGATGGACCGGCTGACCGTACGTGTCGCCGCCAACGTGGCGACCGGCGACGGATTCGCCAGCGAGATGGCGGAACTGGTCAAGGCAGCGGTTGGTGTACGTCCGGAAATCGATCTGGTTGATGCCCGCGAGATTTTCGACACCGAGAAGTCACTGAAATCGAAACGCCTGATCGATCTGCGCTGATCGTCCGGGACATAAGGAACAGAGCATATGAGCCAGTCCCCCCGTTCCGCCTGTATCGTCGGTGCCACCGGTGGTATCGGTGCTGCGATCACCCGCCGCGCCGCCCGCGACGGCTACAGCCCGCTGGTCTGCATGGACCTCGCCTCCCCCGCACTGGATGCGATGGCGGAGGAGACCGGCGGCATTCCCTTTGCCATCGATCTGACCAGCCCGGACAGTATTAACAAAGCCTTCGACAATGCCCGCAAGGCGGTGCCAACGCTTGATGCCCTCGTGCTCTGTGCCGGGGTGGTCGATAACGGCAAGCTGGCGGATCTGACACTGGCCCGCTGGACTGAAATCATCACCATCAACCTGACCGGGTTTTTCCTGTGCAGTCAGGCCGCCCGTGACTGGCTGGTCGATGGCGGGCGGATCGTGACACTGGGCTCGCTCGCCGGGCAGACCGGCGGTGTCATCACCGGCACGGCCTATGCGGCATCGAAAGGCGGGGTTGAAGCCCTGACCAAATCAATGGCGCAGGAACTCGCCCCGCGCAGGATCACGGTGAACAGCGTCGCGCCCGGTGCGATCGAAACGCCGATGCTGGCTGCCCATCCCGCTGAAAAGAAAGCGGCGATGTCCGCCTCGACCCCGCTGAAACGCATGGGCCAGCCGGACGAAATCGCCGCCGCCGTGGCCTACCTGCTGTCTCCCGAAGCTGCCTTCACCACCGGCGCCGTTCTCGCCGTCAATGGCGGCCTGCGCATGGGCTGACGTCAGACCAGCCGGCCTGCTTCCTGTCCCTCAAACACAGCTTCCAGAGCCGTGCGCGGGGACTGGCAGTCACCGGCAGAGCGGATGTCGACGGGGGCGTTGGCTTCATTGCGCCAGGCAATCAGTTCCGATGTCAGCCGGTCGTCGGCATGGCCATGCAGCGGGGCGATGACGCTGTCCGCCGCCAGTTCGGCCCCGTCCTCACCCAGCGACAGATCCGTCAGCTTTACCTTCGCGCCATCCCATGACCGGATCGCATGCGTGCCGATGATCCTGACCCGCTTTTCCCGCAGGCGGTGGCGCAGTGCATAGGAAGAATAAACACTGACGGTCCAGGCCGGTGCGCCGGTCGGCACGATCAGCGTCACCTGCTTGCCAAGGTCGGCCAGATATTCCGCGGTGCCGGAGACAGCCCAGGTTCCCAGCGCATCCAGCATCACGATACGGTCGCCAAGCGCACCGACATCGGCCAGCGCCTCGGCGAAGGTGAGACCCGTACCGCCCCCGGGAAAGGACTGACCAGCAGCCCGTGCACCGGTGGCCATGATGACCGTATCCGGCATGAAGGCCCGGATGGTGTCAAGATCGGCGCTGCGCCCAAGCTCGGTGGTCACGCCGTACTGTTCCAGCCGGCGTTGCTGATGCGCCAGCAGTTGCAGGAATTCCGCCCGCAACGGCATCTGCTCGATCCAGTTCAGCTGACCGCCGAGACGGTCACCGCGTTCCCACAGGGTCACATCATGTCCCCGTGCGGCGGCTGTCCAGGCGGCCTCGGCACCGGCCGGCCCGCCGCCGACCACCAGCACACGTTTCCGGTCAGTGGCAGGTGCCAGATCCGGTTTCGGCCAGTCACCTTCCTTGCCGGTGCGCGGATTGGTCAGGCAGGTAATTGCCAGATTATGGGCCAGCATCCCGGCACAGCCCTGATTGCAGCCGATACAGGGGATGGTTTCATCTTCCCGGCCGTCCGCCGCCTTGCTGACCAGTTCCGGGTCGGCGATATGGGCGCGGGCCATGCCAACCATATCCGTATCACCGGAAGCCAGCATCGCCTCGGCATCGGCGATGGTGCGGTACTGGCAGACCGACATGATGACCGGCCGGTTGTCGACCCCGTCAAGCGCCTGACGGATACGCGTCGTCAGCGGCCAGAACGTGCCTTTCGGAAAGGACATGTCGGCCATCTGTGTCGCGATGGTGTAGCTGCCGTGATAGGCGCTGTGCGAGACATTGACGAAATCCACCTTTGCGGCGGCGACCAGTTTCGGCACGATATCGCACATATCCCCGATGGTCAGCCCGCCTTCCAGAAACTCGTCGGCGCTGATCCGGATACCCATGCAGGCGTCGGGACCGATTGCGTTGCGGACGGCTTGCAGCGTTTCCATCGGAAAGCGCAGCCGGTTCTCCCGCGAGCCGCCATAATCATCGGTTCGCCGATTGACGGCTGGAGACAGGAACTGTTGCAGCAGGTGACCATGCGCCATCTGCAACTCGATCCCGTCGAGGCCGGCTTCCAGCAGATTGCAGGCGACTTCCGCATGGGCGGCAGTCACTTCCCTGATTTCGTCGACGGTCATCGGATGCGGGGCCGGGGCCATGGCGGTCCAGGGCGTATCGGATGCGCTCCAGCTTGGCGTGCGGGTAAAGTTACCATCGATATGGCGGCCAAGATGGATGATTTGGCCAAACAGCCGCCCGCCCTCCGCCTGTACAGCCTCCGCGATCTCCCGGAATTTCGGAATGCAGGCGCGGTCATATCCGTTGACCCCCTGCTTGCGCCCGAGACTGGACCGGTGCACCCGGATCGCCTCGAAGATGATCAGCCCGGCACCACCCGCCGCCCGTGCCCGGTGATAGTCCAGATGCCGCCGGCTCGGCAGGTTGTCCTCGCCGAAGTTTGTCGTATGTGCCGGCACCATGATCCGGTTTCGCACCTCGACATTACCGATGCGGAGCGGCTGGAAAGTATGGGGATAGCGGGTTCCGGACATCGCGATATTCCATGTAATGAAACAGATATGTTCTATATCTATAACATTTCATTCGGCGGTCCGACAATCTGTAACCGCAGGTCGTCAGGAGGCGGCTGGTGATGCCGGTGTTTTTGCCCGCCGGGTTGCGAAATAGACGATGAAGACCGCGCCCGCCAGAAACAGCAGCGCAATCGGTGACTTCACCAGGAACCATGGATCACCGCCGGAGGCCGAATAGCCACCCCGGATCAGTTCCTCCAGCCGCGGCGACAGCAGAAACCCGATGACAAAGGGCAGGATGGAGATATCCAGCCGGCGCAGCACATAACCGATCAGCCCGAAAATCATCACCACCCAGATGGCAATGAACCCGCCATCCTGGGCATAGACCGCAGTCAGCGTGATCAGCATGACCACCGGCAGCATGATCGATTTCGGAACCCGGGCCAGCACCCCCAGCGAGCGCATGACCACCCCGCCGACGGTCCAGTTGAAGATATTGGCGAAAACCATCAGGGTGAACATCGCAAAGGCGATCACCAGATCCTTGTTGATGATCGTCCCGTATCCTTCAATTTCCTTGATCTCCGTAAACCGGAAAACCTGCGGGCCGAGAGTGAAATCACCGACCGATTCAACGGCCAGGATGATGAAGACGGCAGCGAAGTTGCCGGGGATGCCGAGGCTCATTACCGGAATCAGGTTGGCACCGGAGACAGAGGAATTCGCGGCCTCTGTCGCGGCCACCCCTTCCGGGATGCCGGTGCCGTAGCGTTCCGGATTCTTCGAGAACCGTTTGGCGAAATCATAGCCGAGGGTAGCGGCAAGGGTGGTCCCGATACCAGGCAGCGCGCCAATCGCGGTTCCAATGATGGAGGATGAAAAAATCACCGGCATGATACGTTTGATATCCGCCAGCCGCAGCCGGTTGTCACCCAGCACCGGAGTCAGGCTGATACCGGCATTGGCCAGCCGCTGTCGGGCTGCGGTTTCAATACCGATGAAAACCTCACCGACGATCAGCACACCGAGGATAGCCGATGACAGGGGCAGTCCGCCGCCAAGCTCCGGAATGCCGAAGGTCATGCGGGGCCCATTGCCGGACAGGGTGGAGCCCATCAGCGCCAGCAGCATGCCAAGCACCCCGATCACCAGGCCCTTCATCGGCGCACTGCCCGCAACCGCCGCCATGAATGACAGGGACAGAATGATCAGCGCCGCCTTTTCCGGCAGATCAAGGACGCTTTCGATCAGGATCGCCAGCACCGGGGCGGCGAGAAACAGCGCCATGTCACTGAACGTATCGCCGCAGACCGAACTGAAATGCGCCACCTTCAGCGCTTTCGGCCCTTCCCCTTTCATCGCCATGGGATGACCGTCCAGCGTCGTCAGATAGGCGTCGGGTGTCCCCGGCGTGTTGAACAGGATGGCCGGTACGGCACCGCCAACGGTTGCCCCCTTCATCACCCCGATCAGAAACCCCAGGATCGGCAGCAGGGCATCGTTGCTGACACCAAACACCCAGATCAGGACCGGCAGCGACAGGGCCATCGCGAAAGGCCCGTTCAGGCCGGGAGTCGCACCAACAATGATACCGACCAGCAAGCCGGTGAAAACCATCGCAATCGGCAACCAGTCAAAGCTGCCGTCACTGGCAAAAAAGACATCCGTTATGCCGCGAAGCACATATTCAAGAACGAGTTCCATGACGGCGCTGACCTAGAATTCGGCGTTGGGAGGAAGCAGCACGTTGGTCAGCAGCTGGTCGAAAATCACAATCATGGTGGTCAGCACGATCACCACGGTCAACACACTGACCAGCCTTACCCGGCCCTCGGTCCAGGCAATCAGGGCGACCGTCATCGACAGGCCGCCAACCACATAGCCAAGATATTTGTAGGGTGCCGTATCGGTCAGATAACGATAGCCGACATCCAGCAGCCCGAATTGCTGCATCACCCACACCGTCGCCGGGCCCAGCCCGTACATCACGGTGAGGCCGATGATGCAGATTGCCAGAAACCCGGCAAGAAACAGCAGATTGTCCCGGGTCAGCCGGCCCTGTTCGCCGGGCGTGACCGGCGGCGAGCCGCGCAGCAGTGAAATCGATACCTGCAGGGCGCTCAGGACAGCCAGTGTCGCCGACAGCAGGATCGGAAAGAAGGCATCGCCGGGTTCTTCCTTGCCGGTGATGTTGATATGCATGAACCCGCCGCGAATATCCGCCGGAAACCAGACGAAAATCGCCAGCAGGGAAGCCACAAACACAATCACGCCGAACCCGATATCCCACGGGTCCGGCGCGTTGCGTCTGTTCATTGATGAGCGCTCTGTGCTCACTTCACCAGCTTGACGAGTTCTTTGTTCGCTTCAAGGTTCGCCTTGAGCTGCTTCGTCAGTTCGTCGCCGGACGTCATCAGCGGTCCCGGAGGATACTGCTTGGTCACGAACTGGGCGGTCTTGGATTCCGGATTCGACAGCACTTCATGAATTGCCTTGGCAATTGCATCACGTGCTTCCGTATCCATACCCTTCGGCCCCGCAATAACGAACTGGAAGCCGAGTCCGGTGGTCATGATACCCCGGTCAATCAGGGTCTTTTCATCCGGAGCCTGCACCAGCGGTGCCGGTTCGGCAGATGCCAGAATCACGAGTTCGCCGGCAGCGACCAGTGGTCCCTGCACGCCGCCACCCCAGCCGACATTTGCGTCCTGGGCAACCAGTGCGTTGATCGCCGAGCGACCACCCTCGCCACGGAGATGGTTGACCTCGATGCCGTAATGGCGGGCGACAACTTCGGCACCGGCCTGAACCTGATTGCCCCAGTTGGCCCAGACAATCTTCGTGCCGCTCTTGGCGGCGGCAACCATGTCTTCGAGGGTTTTCCAGCCGCTGTCTGCGCGGGCCAGAACCGCCATCTGCGAACCGGCGGTCATGGTGATATAGGTGAAATCATCGATCGAGATGTTCTCGCTGCCGATGGTGGCGAAATCGAAGGTGGTGTTGATGGCAAAACCGATGGTCTGACCATCAGCCGGTTCCCCCTTCAGCTGCGCCGCCATAACGGCACCGCCACCGCCTGCCTTGTTTTCCGGAATGACCCGCCAGCCCTTCAGGGCCTGCAGTTCTTCCGCAAGCGCACGGGCCTGGGTATCGGTACCGCCACCGGCACCAAAGCCGATCCAGAGTTTGATCGGACCTTTCGGTGCCCATTCAGCATGGGCGTGGCCAGCCATCATCGCGATGGCGGCAACAATCGGAATTAATCTTTTCATCAAATCGCTCTCCTCTGTTGAAACGCATTCTTGTTCTTCGTCATCCCCTCAGGAAGCGCCCTATTGTGGCAGCATTCCCTCAAGCTCCATAGCTTTCCGTTATCTCGATCGGCCGGTGCCCCGGCGGCAACTGGTACCGCTGGAACAGGATCGGCGTATCCTGAAACGAAAAGTCCTTGATATCCCAGACCATTCCCATGGTCCCTGCCGGCAGAATGAGGTTCTCACAGGCGACATCCGCCAGTTCCATACAGCCGATACTATGTTCCATCCGGAGCGTCGGCAGGTTGAAACGCTCAATCATCATCGCATGCAGTGACGATCCATGCAGATTGTCGACCGGCTCATCCAGATAGTCCTTGCCGTGTGCGTAGGTGAAATAGACGCTGGAGAAAGCCGGTGGCTGCTGGTCGAACCAGACGAGGCGGTCAACCCGTACCGACCGTCTGACCTGCAGGGCCCGGTGCCAGGGACCATCAGTTTCATTCACGCTGACCGACAATGTGCGCACAAAAGGCAGCATCACCCTGCCTGTCGCCGGATCCCGGAACCGGTAGACGAAAACCTTGTTGGCCTGCGACCGGCGCTCCGCAATGAAAGTACCGGTGCGGCGGTTGCGGACAACAAGTCCGTTTGAGGCCAGCTGTGCCAGTGCCTTCTGTACCGTACCGACACTGAACGGCAGCTTCCGGGCCAGTTCGGTTTCGGTCGGAACCCGCTCGCCAGGCTTGAATCTTCCGGATATCACGCAGTCTGAAAAAGCTTCGAACAGACGGACATATTTCGGACTCACCGCGCCGGATGCGTCGTCTGAAACGCAGTCCACCAGCTCATCAAGTGCGATTTCCGCCGCGGCCATTTCCATCTTTTACTAATTAGTTTTGAACGATATACTCTATAGTATATTGACGATTTGCGGTCAATAGACCGGAACAAACATCAGGTCAGGCAGGAGACTGAATTGAAGATCACATTACTCGGTACCGGCACCCCCGCACCTTCCCTGACCCGCCAGAGTTCCGGCTACCTGATCGAGATCGGTGATGATGTCATTGTCATGGATCACGGGCCGGGCGCGGCCCACCGTCTGCTGGAAGCGGGATGCCATCCGACGAAGGTCACCCACGCCTTTATCAGCCACATGCATTATGATCACATGATGGATTATCCCCGGCTGCTGCTGCAGCGCTGGGATATCGGTGCCGGCAAGATCCCGGAACTGAAGGTCTATGGTCCGCAGCCGCTGGCGCGCATTACCGACCGCATCATCGGTGAGGACAGTGTCTTCGGTCTCGACATTGAATCCCGTGTCAGCCATCAGGCCAGCAAGGATGTCTATGTCTCGCGCGGCGGTGTCCTGCCCCGCGAAAAGCCGAAGCCTGAAATCCATGAAGTCGTGCCGGGCGATGTGATCGAGGGCAAGGACTGGCGTATCACCGTCGGCGAGGCCTCGCATTTCCAGCCGATTCTGGACTGCCTCGGCTTTCGCATGGAAACCGGGGCCGGAACGCTGGTCTATTCAGGCGACAGCGGCGGCGTGCCGGACAGCATGATCGAACTGGCCCGGGACTGCGACATGCTGATTCATATGTGCCATTTCGCGTCCGGCATGGAGCCGACGCAGGGTTATCGCGATGCCAGCGGCAATCACATGGATATCGCGGAAATTGCCCGCCGTGCCAACGTGAAGACTGTCGTCCTCACCCACTTCATCCATCTGCTTGATCAGCCGGGCGTTCTGGAACAACTGGTGACGGAAATGAAGACGGTCTATGACGGCAATATCATCATCGGCCGGGATCTGATGAAACTGACACTGAACGTGCAATACCCCCATCGTATCGACTGAGCAGGAGCCACCGGATGTTTGAAACACGGGCCATGGTGCGGGCCGGCCAGCACGCGATTTCCGCCGGGCATGAGCTGGCAACCCGAGCCGGTATGGACGTCCTCCGCAATGGCGGCAACGCCGTTGATGCCGGGGTTGCCGCCGGTATTGCGCTGGGCGTGCTGCACAGCGATCTGGTGAATTTCGCCGGTGTTGCCCCGATCATGATCCGGCTTGCCGACAGCGGCGAGACGGTGACCATCGACGGCCTTGGCGTCTGGCCGAAACTGGCCTCCGTGGATTATTTCGAGCGTGAACATGGCGGGGCCATGCCGGAGGGGCTGGCGCGAACCGTGGTCCCAGCCGCACCCGCTGCCTGGATCGAGGCGCTGATGCGTTATGGCAGCATGAGCTATGGCGAGGTCGCGCATTTCGCCGTCGCTTACGCCCGCGACGGATTTCCGGTCTATCCGATCTTTGCCGAATTCATTGCCGATAACGAAAAAGCCTATCGCCGGACAGACGCCGGTGCCGGGATCTATCTGCCCGGTGGTCACCCGCCGAAAGTTGGTGACATTTTTGTCCAGAGTGATCTGGCCGCCACCATCCAGTACATGATTGACGAGGAAGCCGCCGCCGGGGGCGACCGGAAAGCCGGACTGAGGGCCGCCAGAGATGCCTTCTATCGCGGTGACATCGCCCGGGCGATCACCGACCACCACATCGCCAATGGCGGTTTCCTGCGGCCTGACGATCTGGCCGATTATCAGGTCCGGCTGGAAGCACCGCTGAGCGTCAGGTTTGGCGACGCGGAAATTCTCACCTGTGGTCCCTGGTGTCAGGGTATCTCGCTGGCCCAGGCCTTCCAGATGCTGGGCGGGATCGACATCACCGGGCTGGCACATAACTCCGCTGACTATATCCATACCCTGACGGAGCTGTTCGATCTGGTCTTCGCCGACCGCGAAGCTCATATCACCGACCCGGCCTTTGCCGATATTCCCGTCGCAGGCTTGCTGGATGACGGCTACCTCGCCGCCCGGCGCAATCTGATCGATCCGGCAAAAGCCTTCGGCAAAATGCCGCCTGCCGGCAATCCGCATACCGGCGAAGCGGTTCTGAACGGCAGCGCATCAGCACAAAGCGGTGCCGGAACAGCGGGTTTGAGCGATCCGCATCACACCCGGCCACTGGTTCAGGATCCGGCCTCTGCCGACACCTCCTATGTCGCGGTCATCGACCGGTTCGGCAACATGTTCTCGGCGACGCCCAGCGACACCTCCGCCGATACCGAAGTGATTCCCGGCACCGGCCTGTGCCCGTCGTCACGCGGATCGCAATCGCGCGGGGTCGCCGGCTCCCTGAACGCCGTCGCACCCGGCAAGCGCCCGCGTCTGACACCGAACCCGGCGATGGCCATCAAAGACGGCAAGCCGCTGATGGCCTTTGGCACCCCCGGCGGTGACGTGCAGATTCAAGCCATGATACAGGTTTATCTGAACCGCTTCGTGCACGGCATGGATATCCAGCAGGCGATCGAGGCCCCCCGCTTCGCCTCCTACAACTACCCCTCCTCCTTTGCGCCGAACAGCTATCATCCCGGCCTGCTGATGATTGAACGCCGCCTCCATGACACTGTTGCCGGGGATCTGACGCAGCGCGGGCACAGGGTGGAATGCTGGCAGGATGGCAGCTGGAAAGCCGGCGGCGTACTGGCCGTCATGCGCGATCCCGAAAGCGGAGAAATTCAGGCCGGCGCGGATCCCAGACGGGCCGGCACCGCCTGGGGCGAATAAGGAACCGGAGACCATGATGCACGATACCGACCAGTTGAGTACTCTCTCTGCCTTCACCCGCCAGGCGGGCGAGGCCAAGACAGATCAGGACGCCTTCCGGGCCGCAGATGAAGCCGCCGGCCGGCTGGTCGGACACCGGCTCTGCACCATCATGGCGTTCCATCCGGAGACGATGGAGGTCGAGCGCTGTTACACCAGCAACCCTGACGCCTACCCGGCAGGCGGGCGCAAACAGAAGCGCGATTCCGAATGGGGAGAACATGTGCTGCTGCAGGGCCGGTATTTCATCGGCTATAATGCTGATGATATCCGCCGCAATTTCAACGACCATGAACTGATCGACAGCCTTGGCCTGCGTTCGATCCTGAATATCCCCGTCCGCTGTCTTGGCCGGACCATCGGCACGCTGAACCTGCTGCATGAAGCCGGCTATTATAACGAGTCGCAGGTCGGCCTTGCGTCGGTTATCGCTTCCGGGCTTGCCGGAACCCTGATGGCACGCTGAACGTTGCTGCCGGCACACCGGATACGGCTTTGTGTTTTACAGGTAAACAAAATGCTGTGTCGGCAGTACCTGCCAATGCTAGAAGCATGTTCGGCAATGCAAGCAACACTTCATGTGAGATGAGAACACCGGGAATGGCAGACGAGACCCTGGCCGGAGAAGACGGCGCCACGCTGAACAAGAATCACGGAACCTATCTGGTGCCGGGCCTGCAACGTGGCCTCAACGTGCTGGAAATTGTCGCGGGCGCGCGCAAGCCCCTGACGGTGACGGAAATTGCCGACAGCCTCGGCGTCAGCCGCTCCTCGGCCTTTCGCCTGATCTATACATTACGCTATATGGGCTGTCTGGAACTGGCAGCCGATGCCCGGTCCTACCAGCTGGGTGCGCGGGTACTGAACCTGGGCTTTGCCTTCCTGAATACCCAGAGCATCATTCAGGTTGCCCGGCGCGATCTGGAAGCGCTGCGTGATGCCACAAACGTCTCGGCCCATCTGGCGATCCGCGACGGACGGGATGTGCTGTTTCTCGACTGTGTCCAGTCACGCACCGGTTTCCAGAGCAACGTCAATGTCGGCGCCCGGCTGGGTGCCCATGCCTCGCCGCTGGGCTGGTTGCTGATGTCGGATATCGCCAGCCGCGATATCGCCGCACTGTTCAGCGGCGCAACGCTGGAGCCGCTGACCGACAAGACACCGGTTACCCTGACCGCCCTGATGGAGAAGGTGATGCTGGCCGCAACCCAGGGCTATATCATCAGCCGCGGCTTTGCCGAACAGGGCGGCAGCTCGGTTTCCGCGCCGGTCTTCAACAAGGACGGGGCCATCGTCGCGGCCATCGATATCTCTGGCCCGGACAGCGCCTTCGATCACTCAAAGTTCGAGGATTTCTACAAACCGGAAGTCATCCGCGCCGCAGAACTGATCTCGGAACGGCTGGGGTACAGCGGCAGCTGAACCGCCTGCGCCGCAGCGCCGGTCAGGCGAGGCCCAGTATCTTGCGGGCTTCGGTTGCGCTGGCCATGGTACCGCCCAGCGTCTCGACAATACCGACGGCCTTTTCAACCAGCTGTGCATTACCCCGGCACAACTCGCCCCGGCTGATATGCACGGTGTCTTCCATGCCGATCCGCACATGCCCCCCCAGCAGGAAAGCCTGGGCGACCATCGGGAAAGCATTGCGCCCGATGCCGAACCCGGCCCAGTCGCAACCGGCGGGCAGCAGACTGCGCAGGTAAAGCATGGTCTCCGGCGAGGCAATCGCACCATAGCGGACACCCAGCACCATCTGCACCATCGGGGGCGATTTCAGGATACCCGTCTCAAGGAAATGGTTCATCAGCTGAACATCACCGGAATCGAACACCTCGAATTCCGGCTTCACACCGGCGGCATAAATCCGCTCCGCCATGATCTTCAGGTTGTCCGGGGTGTTGATCACGGCGGCACGGCCCGACCACATGGTATTGAGGTCAAGTGTGCAGATATCGGGCTTCAGCGCCTCGACATGGGCGACACGCTTTTCCGGTCGGCAAAGCGTCGAACCTTCAGCCGCCAGCCTCGGTTCATCCTCAGACGGAATGAAACGCCCGCCCTCGCCGGTTGTCAGATTGATGATCAGGTCGGTGTTCTTCTCGCGGATGCGGCTGACAAGTTCCGCATACAGCGCGCCGTCCATTGATCCCCTGCCCGTCTCCGGGTCACGGACATGGCAATGAACAATGGCGGCCCCCGCCGAGGCCGCTTCCAGCGCCGCATCGGCAATCTGTTGTGGCGTGATCGGCAGGTTCTCGTTTTGCGACGGCATGGTCAGATTGCCGGTTACCGCGCAGGTCAGGATGGTCTTGTCTGTCATCTCAGGCCGCCGTTTTCTGTTCCGCCAGACACTGGCGCAGGACATCATCGCAGATATCGATCATGCTATCGATCTGTTGTTCCGTCGAAATATAGGGCGGTGCCAGCAACAGGTGATCGCCCAGCACCCCGTCGGCGCAACCGGCTGACGGATAGGTCACCAGACCGGCCTGCAGGGCAGTTGCCTTGAACCGGGCAGCCAGTCCGAATTCCTTCGGAAACGGCTGTTTCGTCTCACGGTCGGCCACAAATTCCACAGCCTGAAACAGGCCGCGTCCGCGAATGTCACCGACATGGGCATTCTGGCCGAAACGGCTTTCCAGCCCGGCCCGCAGATATTTCCCGAGTTCGACCACCCGTTCCAGCAGGTTTTCTTCCTCAATCACTTTCAGCGCCGCAAGAGAGCCGGCACAGGCCACGGCGTGGCTCATATAGGTATGGCCGTTTGCCAGGGCACCACTGCCGGATTCGATGGCGTCGATCACCGTCTCCCGCGCCAGCACACCGGCGATCGGCTGAAATCCCGCGCCCAGTCCCTTGGCAATGATAATGACATCCGGGCAGACCTCTTCCTGCTCCATCGCGAACAGGGTGCCGGTCCGGCCCATGCCGCACATAACTTCGTCGGCGACCAGCAGAATGCCGTAGGCGTCGCAGATTTCGCGGATCCGCTGGAAATAGCCCGGTGCCGGAGGCACACAGCCCAGGGTCGCGCCGGAAACCGGCTCAACAAAGAAACCGGCGACGGTTTCCGGTCCCAGACGTTCGATTTCATCGCGCAGGGTCTCTGCCATCCGGATACCGAAACCGGCATCCGTTTCACCGACTTCCTGCCGGCGATAGGGATAGCAGGCAGGGATGCGCCCGACCTCCATCAGCATCGGGGCGTAGGGTGCGCGCCGGGCCATATGCCCGCCGACGGCGAGGGCCCCCAGTGTGTTGCCATGATAGGCCATGTCGCGGGCAATGATCCGGCTGCGTTCCGGCTTGCCTTTTTCGATCCAGTATTGCCGGACCAGCTTCAGTGCCGCCTCGACCCCTTCCGACCCGGACCCGACAAACATGGCACGCCCCTTGCCAAATCCGTCCGGCGCACGCTCAATCAGATGTGATGCCAGCTGTTCCGCAGGCTCATTCGTGAAAAAGGAGGTATGGGCATAGGATATCCGTCCGACCTGATCCCTGATCGCCTCAACCACCTTCGGATGGCTGTGACCAAGGCAGGAAACCGCTGCACCGCAAGATCCGTCGAAATATCGTTTTCCGGTCGAGTCAAACAGATAGGGACCTTCACCGCGCACAACGGTCGGTATTTCGGAGGTGAGACTCCTGTGCAGAAGCGCTGACATACGGATGCTCATTCGGGTTTTAATGGTTGATATATAAAACATGCGTACGTATAAAAAACAAGTTGAAAGGTTTACGGCGATAACGCCACAAACCGGGAGAGGTTGATGTCTCGTGCATTTGAGGGCTTGAAAGTGCTGGACCTCACCCATGTCCTCGCCGGGCCGTTCTGTGCCTATCAACTGGCTGTGCTGGGGGCGGATGTCATCAAGATCGAACCGCCTGACGAACCTGATTGCGCCCGCGGCCGGGGGCCGGACCCGGATCAGAATGCGGCGCTGCGCGGCCTCAACTATCAGGTACAGGGGGGCAACAAGCGGGCCATGACCCTGAACCTGAAATCAGCCGAAGGCCGCGACATCCTGCGCGAGATGGTGGCGACGGCCGATGTCTTTCTGGAAAACTACCGTACCGGGGCATTGGACCGGCTTGGTCTGGGTTATGACGACCTGCGTCAGGTCAACCCGGCACTGATCTATTGTTCGATGACCGGCTTTGGCGGACAGGGGCCGAAAGCCGGTGTCGCCGCCTATGATAATGTCATCCAGGCAACCTCCGGCGTGATCGACCAGACCGGCGGGCGCAAGCCCGGATTATCCTTTGTCGATTACGGTGCCGGGATGAATGCGGCTTTTGCGATTTCCGCCGCCCTGTTCCAGCGCCAGCGTGATGGCCGCGGCCAGCATATCGACTGTTCGATGCTGGAAACTGTGATGATCATGATGGCACCGGAAATGGCCGCCGCCCTGCATCCGGTGAAAACCAGCCGTGGCAAGGAAGCCACGATCCAGTCCTACGAGACTGCAGATGGCGTACTGACACTCGGTGTCTTTACGCCCGGCCAGAACCGCCGCTTCTGGCAGGCGCTTGCCGATGACGGCTTTGAGCAGGACGATCTCGGCCAGACCGGATGCTGGGAAGACCTCTGGGCAAGATCAGAGCGCACGAAAAAAGCGCTGGAGCCGATCATGCAGCAACGCACCGCCGTCGAGTGGCAGCTCTGGATGGAACAGCGGGGGTTTGCTGCCGAGGTTGTCCGTCCGCTGGCTGACGCGGCGAACGACCCGCAACTCCGGGCGCGTCCGTTCCTGCATCAGTTCGATGCCGGGCCCGGCGATACCACAGCACCCGTCGTCACCCCGGTCGCCGCTTTCACCTATGACCATGACGGCCCGGCCATCGACCGCCGGCCACCCGGCTTTGGCGAACATACCGATGAAATCCTCGAGACGCTGGGCCACAGCAGCAGGGCAATCGAAAAGCTCCGCCGGGAAGGTGTGATTTGATCGTCGCCCCGATCCGTCTTGATGCGGAAATCTGGTCCCTGCTGCCGGACGACCTTCACTGGAGCGGCCCGATGAACAGCTGGGTCAATGCAGCCCGGCCCGGCCAGACCCTGCATTCCTTTCTGGAAGGCCCCTGCTTTACTGCCGACGGCAGGCTCTGGCTGACGGATGTTCCTTTCGGGCGGCTGTTTTCCATCAGCCCGGACGGTGTCTGGCGGCTCGAAGCCCGGACAGCCGGACAGCCCCATGCGGTCAAGCTGATGGCTGACGGCCGGCTGGCGATGGTTGATTATCTGCTGGGGCTGCTGACCTTCACACCGGAGACCGGCGCATCCGAGACCCTTTGTGCCAGCACGAACACCGAATCCTTCCGCGGGCTGTCGGATCTGGCAATCGCCCCGAACGGTGATATCTGGTTCACCGATTCCGGCAGAACCAGCCTGACCGATCCGACCGGGCGGCTGTTTGTGCTGCGGACTGACAGGCGGCTGCAACAGCCACTGTCGAATGTCCCCTATCCCAACGGTGTGGCGCTCAGCCCCGACGGAAAACTGGTTTATGTGGCCGCCACCCGCGCCAACGCGGTCTGGCGGCTGAATGCCGACTGGACCGACCCGGTCAGACCGATGGCCGGATTGTGGGTACAACTGGCGGGTGGCCTCGGCCCGGACGGTCTGGCTGTCGACCGGCGCGGGCGGGTTGCCATTGCGCATGCACAGGCCGGCCGGGTCTGGCTGCTGACCGCCATGGGCGACCCGGTGGCAGAAATTCGCACGCCCGGCGGCCTCTGGGTCACCTCCGTCACCTTTGGCGGACCGGACGACAGCTACCTTTATATTGTCGAGGCCCGGCAGGGCGCGGTCTACCGCATCCGCGTCGGCCATCTTGACGAGACCTGAAGAGATGATCCGAACGCAGAAAAGAACAAGGAACCACCAATGAACAAGCAGGACCTGCACGGCATGTTGCCGGCGATTGTGACCCCTTTCGCCGCCAATGGCGAAATCATGGAAGATGCCTTCCGCCAGATCGTCGGCAACCTGATTGATATCGGTGCCACCGGGATCTGCGTTGCCGGCGACAATGGCGAGAGCTGGGCAGTTTCGGCGGCGGAACGGGGCCGTCTGGTCCGACTGGCCGTCGATACCTCTGCCGGTCGTGTGCCGGTAATCTGCGGCTGTTCCGCACCGACCATCGACGCCGCCCTGGGGTATGCCCGCGCCGCACAGGAAAACGGTGCTGTCGGTCTGCTGTCCATGCCGCCGACCTATGTCCTGAAGGGCAGCCGGGCCGAAATCGTCGGACGTTACGCGAAAATTGCCGCTGCCGTCGACCTGCCGATGGTCGCCTATAACTCGCCCCGGCGACATGGCTATTCCCTGTCGATGGACGATATCGCCGCGATCTGTGATGCGGCCCCCGTCATCGGCATCAAGGAATCAAACCGTGACTTCTTCCATCACACCCATCTGCTCGACCGCTTCGCCGACAGGATCAGCGTGATGACCGGCCCCTGCCATTACATCCTGCCCTCCTACATGCTGGGCGCGCAGGGCTTCATCGCGACCGGGCCTGAATTCCTCGGCAAGGATGCCGCCCGGCTGGGCGAGGTCGGGCGGGCGGGTGCCAGCGCTGAAGCGCGGGAACTGCATTACAAGCTGACAGTTCTCTATGAATTGCTGATGGGTATCGGCACCTGGCCTGCCGCCTTCAAGGCAGCCCTCAACCTGATCGGCTGGCCGGCCGGTATTCCCCGCGACCCGGTACTGCCCGCCAGCGAGGCTGATCTGGACCGTATCCGCGCCTGCTTTGACGATCTCGGTATCGCCAGGGTTGCATGAACGGGGGCCCGCGCATCGTCCGGGATGTCCGCCGGTCAGAGCCGGTCAGCTTCACCTTTGACGGCAGCAGAATAGAAGCCCACGCGGGCGAGAGTGTCGCCGCTGCCCTGATGGCGGCTGGTGTGCTGTCGTTTCGCACGGCACCGGTGGATGGCGGCAACCGTGGCGTCTTCTGCGCCATGGGTGTCTGTCAGGAATGTATCGTGGAGGCAGGCGGCCAGCGGGTTGAATCCTGTCGGCTTGAGGTCAGGGAAGGTCTTGTCCTTCGCCGGGTGACCTATGGCTGAACAACAGACACCCCCCATTAGCCCCATTGCCCCCGTTGCCCCCGTTGATGTTCTGGTCATCGGGGCCGGGCCGGCAGGTGCAACGGCCGCCATCAAGGCCGCAGATACCGGTCTCTCCGTCGTCCTTGCGGATGAACAGAAAGCCGCTGGCGGGCAGGTCTGGCGGGCAAAAAGCACGGCCATCCTGTCCGCCCCCTCAACCCCCGAATCCCGTGCCGGTGACGATCTGCGGCACAGACTTTCCGCCTCCGCTGCGACCTGCCTGTTCGATCACCGGGTCTGGCAGATCCAGCCGCTGGATCAGGGATGGATGGTTGCCCTGACCGGCCCTGAAGGCCCGAGGGTGATAACAGCACGAACCGTTATTCTGGCCACCGGCGCGCAGGAGCGGATCTTCCCCGTCCCCGGCTGGACCCTGCCCGGGGTCATCGGGCTGGCCGCGGCAACCGCGCTGATGAAGGGCCAGATGATCCTGCCCGGGCAACGGGTCGGCGTTGCCGGTGCCGGTCCGCTGCTGCCTTTTGTCGCCCATGAAATTCTCCGTCAGGGTGGCGAGGTTGCCTTTGTCGCCGACCTCAACGGACTGGCGGACTGGACAAAGCTTACACCGCAGATGCTGCGGCGGCCCGGCCTCGCCCTGCGCGGGGCCGGGTGGCTGGCCAGGCTGCGGGCTGCGGGTATCCCGCTGCTCTATCGTCACGGTGTCCGGAGGATTACCGGCGATGGTCGGGTGGAGCAGGTCGAGATCGGCCCTGTCGATGACCGGTGGAAACCAGTCGATAATCAACAGACCCGGTCATTCCGGGTGGATGCTGTCTGTCTTGGTCACGGTCTTGCCCCCGCAACCGAGGCAACGCGCATGCTGAACTGCCGGCATGACCATGACCCGGCGCTTGGCGGCTGGCATGTGGCAACCGATGATCTGGGCCGGACCAGCATTGCCGGACTCTATGCCTGCGGTGACGGGGCGGGCATTCTGGGCGCGGCGGCGGCACCCGTCCGGGGACGCAATGCCGCAAAGGCGGTGCTGGCTGATCTTGCGGACAAATCCGGGGCGGGACAGACCTCACCCGCAAGTAACCTCCGCTCGGTCAGTGCGTTTGGCCGGGCAATGACATCCCTCACCATCCCCCGCGATGGCATTCTTGACCAGATCACGCCGGAGACGATTGTCTGCCGGTGCGAAGGCCTGACCCGTGGTGATGTCGAAGCGGGTATCACCGCCGGTGGTGTCAGCCCCAACGCCCTGAAGTCCGACACCCGCTGCGGTATGGGGCCCTGCGGCGGGCGGTTCTGTCAGGAAACGGCGGCCATGCTGACGGCGCGGCTGACCGGACGTCCGGTTGAAGAGATCGGACTGCCGACGGCGCGCCCGCCGCTGCGCCCGCTGCCGATTGAGGCTGTCGCCTCCGACTTTGACTACGACGAACTGCCGATACCGGCCCCGGCCCCGCTGTGAGTACCCCTTACGACATCGCCGTTGTCGGTGGGGGGATCATGGGAAGTGGTGCTGCGCTGCGTCTGGCCGAAGGCGGCATGCGCGTCATCCTGCTGGAACAGGGGGACATCGGACAGGGGGCCTCCGGCGTGAATGCCGGGACGCTCAGCCTGCAGATCAAGCGTGTCAGACTGATGCCCTATGCCCTGCGCGGCCATCAGGAATGGAAGCGCATGGGCGCGGAGGTCGATTACCGGGAGACCGGCGGCTACACGCTGGCCTTCACCGACCGGGAGGCGGACCTGCTGCAGGAACGCATGACCATGAAACAGGAAGCCGGCGCGCCGATCGGCTTCATCTCGCCGAACGAGGTTGCTGTGCGCGAGCCCGGCCTCTGCCGGAAGGTTGTGGCGGCGTCCTGGTGCCCGGCTGACGGCTTTGCCAATTCCTCCCTGACAGGGCGCTATTATCGCCACCGTCTCAAGGCGGCTGACATTGATGTCCGGGAACAGTGCGGGGTGACGGAAATTCACCGGGACGAACCGGGCTTCACCCTGCAGACCTCCTCCGGTCCCGTTCAGGCCAGACGGTTATTGCTGGCCTGTGGCGGCTGGCTGAAGCCCGCGGCAGCAATGATCGGTCTGGACCTGCCGGTGCGCGCAAGGGTCAATACCGTCTCCGTTACCGAGCGCGGGCCGCGTCTCGTCAGCAGCGTGATCGGCCATGCAACCGGGCTGCTGACCCTGAAGCAGAAGGGTAACGGCACCGTACTGATCGGCGGCGGCTGGCAGGGTCTCGGACAGCCGGGCGAGGGCGGCAACCGGGGTCGGGTTGATGCCGGGAGCGTGTTGCCCAACCTGCGGCTGGCCCGCTATGCCGTGCCGGGCCTGAAAGAACTTCGCATCGTCCGGTCCTGGACCGGGTTCGAGGCGAATGTACCTGACTTCTATCCGCTTGCCGGTGCCGCACCGGGTGTTGATGACGCCTTCCTGCTGGGCTGTGTGCGCGGCGGCTATACCATCGGTCCGTTCATCAGCCAGCTGATGGGCGACTTCATTCTGGGACGACAGCCCGAACTTCCCCTGTTCGACCCGGCCCGCGATTTTACAAAGGACATTCAGCCATGATCGATATCGCCAGCCAGACCCGCGTTGACGGACAGGTCGCCATTGTTACCGGCGGCGGAACCGGCATCGGCGAAGCCTGCTGCGAGGTCCTTGCCGCAGCCGGCGCGCATGTCGTTGTCGCCGGACGGACAGAGACAACCATCACCGCAGTTGCCAAGCGGGTAAACGGCACTCCCGTGGTCTGTGACGTATCCGACTTCGCACAGGTTGAAGCCCTGTTCGAGGCTGCGGCAAAAATCACCGGCAGGGTCGATATCCTGATCAACAATGCCGGTGGTCCCGGTCCCATCGCGCCGGTCGCCGATGTGGATATCGATGCCTGGCGGGCCTGCATGGAGGTCAATCTGTTCGGTGCCTTCCATTGCCTGAAAGCCGCCGCAAAGATCATGACGGCCCAGGGCAGTGGCAGCATCGTCAATATGTCATCCCTGATGGGCATTCAGGGCTATCCCATGCGAACCGCCTACAGTGCGTCGAAATTTGCTCTCGTCGGCATGACCGAAGCGGTCGCGCGCGAGGTCGGCCCACATGGCGTGCGGGTGAATGTCCTGCTGCCGGGGGCTGTCTCCGGCGGCAATATGGACCGCATTCTACAACAGCGGGCACAACGCGAAGGCCGCGATGTCGCCGAAATCATCCGCGAGAACTATACCGACCCGGCAGCGCTGAAACGCTGGGTCGACCCGCATGAAGTCGGCTATGCCGCCCTGTACTTTGCCTCTGCTGCGTCCGGGGCGACGACCGGCGAGAAAATGAAAGTTGATTGCGGACGCTTCTGAACGCAGATGCTTTGATCTAATATATTTTTGTATACAAAACATTCGTTCGTGTTTAAAACAATGAGGCCGGCTCTCGTGGAGTGGAGGGAAGCGTGTGCGGAAACGCCAGGGAAACAATTCCCGGCCAGTTCAGCAGCGCGACCAAGATGAGTAGACGGAAAACGGGGATCAGACCCGGAAACGGCGATCCCAGGGAAAATCGATCTGTGCGCCAGTGCTGCTTCTGGACGGACAGTCTCAAAGAGGGAGATCAAGCATGAAACTTACACATCTGATTCTTGCATCAGCCAGCGTGATAGCACTTACCGTTGCACCGGCTGCTGCCCAGGAAAAGAAGCACGCCATCGCCACCTTCATTTCCGGTGGACCGAGCGGCACATGGTTCCCGACCGCAACGGCAATCTCCGAGATGGTCAACAAGCATTATGAAGGCCAGCCGGTCAGCACGATCCCCGGCAAGGGTGCCATCGGCAACCCGCTCGCCGTCGGCAGCGGCAAGGCTGATTTCGGTTTGTCCTACGGCCCGTTCCTGCGTGCCATCTATGACGGCAACAATCCGGTCATGCCGAAGGAAGGCATGAAGAACCTGCGCACCATTGCCAACGTTGTTGCCAATACCGTGCAGATCTCGATGGCCGGCGATGTGCCGAAAGACATCTTCTCCCAGGTCAAGAACGGCGCGAAAGTCCGCATCGGCGTCGGTGCCAAGGGCTCGTCAAACCTGTTCGGTATCGAGCGGATCATGGAAATGCACGGTACCGACTTCAAGGGTATCGAAGCCGCCGGCGGCACCGTGATGGAAGGTGCCCAGGAAGGTCTGCTTGATGCCTATATGAACCGCCAGATCGACATCTACACCAACACGGTTGGTCTGCTTGCCAGTGACCTGCAGCAGGCAACGGCAGCACGTGATTCCTATCTTTTCGATATGCCGGACGACATCCGCGACCGCATGGTCAAGGACTGGGGCTACACCAAGTTCGACATCCCGGCAGGTACCTATACCGGCCAGGACAAGCCGATCCGCGCACTGAACCTGCCGACGACAATTTTCACCTCGGCTGAAATGGATGATGAAATCGTCTATCTGATGGTGAAGGATATGGCTGAAAATCAGGACCGCCTGATTTCCGCATACAGCGGCTTCAAGACCTGGAAGCCGGAAGACATGCCGGACAGCCACCCGATCCCGACGCATCCCGGTGCGGTTAAGTACTACAAAGAACGCGGCTGGATGTAATAAGCTGTTATCCAGCTGACTGACCATAGTGGCAGCGTGCGGATCAACCGTCCGCTGCCACTCCTTTTTCTGCGCAATGGATCGGGCCTGCCATGACCACCAGGACATCTGCTGACGACCTCAACCTCACAGCAAAGCTTGATGTCACGGAGGTATCCCTCACCGAATTCGAGGAACGGCTGTTCCCCTCTGAACAGCGTGTCTTCACCGGCTGGCTGCGGCATTTTGTCCGCGTCGCCTGTGTGGCCCTGACCCTGATCACGCTCTATTTCGCCTTTACCGCGACAATTGGCGAGATTGCGACACGCAGCCTGCATCTGATGTTCACGGTGCCGCTGACACTGCTGCTATATCCGGCATTCCGCGCAGCCAACCGCCAAAAACCGTCGCTGCTCGACATCGCGCTCGCGGTAACGGCTCTGGTCTGCTTTGCCTGGTCGTTCTGGTCGCAGGACCGTTTTCTCGACCGCTATGTCGGTTATGACGATGTGGCAATCGGCGACATCATCCTCGGCATTCTGGCGCTGATCGTCGTCGCCGAGGCCACCCGCCGGACCGTCGGCAGCATCATTGTCGGCCTCAACCTGTTCTTTATCACCTATGCCGTTACCGGCCCCTACTGGCCCGGTCTGTTCCAGCATCGCGGCGTGCCGCTGAGCGAACTTGTCGAGACCCTGTATATGGATACCAGCGGTCTGTTCAATTTCATCACCGGCATCATGGCTACCTTCCTGTTCGCCTTCCTGCTGTTCGGTTCGCTGCTGCGTGCAACCGGCGGTGATGCGGTCTTCACCAATCTGGCGATGGCCATTGCCGGGCACCGGCGTGGCGGCCCGGCCAAGGTTGCGGTCATTTCATCAGCACTGATGGGCATGCTTTCCGGATCCTCCATCTCCAACGTGGCGACCACCGGGGCGATGACCATCCCGCTGATGAAACGTACGGGCTACAAGCCGCATGAAGCCGCCGCGATTGAAGTCGTCGCCTCCGTCGGCGGCGGGCTGACCCCGCCCCTGATGGGTGCCGGGGCCTTCATCATGGCCAGCCTGACCGGCGAGCCGCTGGGGAAGATTCTCGCCTATTCGATTGCGCCCGCGCTGCTGTACTACGTCGCCATCTATATCTTCACCGACGTCAAGGCCGCCCAGCGCAACCTGCAGGGCCTGCCCCGGTCGGAACTGCCCCGTATTCGTGATGCCCTGGCGCAGGGCTGGCACATTCTCGGTGCGGTCGGTCTGCTGATCACCCTGCTGCTGATGGATTTCACACCGTTTTTCTCCGCCGGTGCCTGTGTGGTTGCCACCTTTGCCGTGGCCATGATGCGCAAATCGACCCGCATCAGCCCGGCGAAAATCGTCGCAACTCTGGAAACCGGCACCCGTGTCGCGCTCAGCATCTCGGCGCTGCTGGCCAGTGCGGCGATCATCTACGGGGTGACGGTCCAGACCGGGCTGCTGATCAAGATCACCTCCATCCTGCTCGACTTCTCCGGCGGCTCGATGTTCATCGCCATCGTGCTGATCGGGCTGATCAGCTACGTCGTCGGCATGGGTATGCCGGTCACCGCGTCTTACGTCATCATCGCGGCACTCGGGGCGACCTTCCTGCAGGATCTCGGCATGTCGGCGCTGGCGGCGCATCTGATCATCTTCTGGTTTGCCCAGGATTCGACCATCACGCCGCCGATCTGCATGACCGCCTTTGTCGGGGCACGTATTGCCGACGCCAATCCCATGCGAACCGGCTGGGAATGTGTCAAACTTGCCAAGGCGCTCTATATCATTCCGTTCGTCTTCGCCTTCGGCAGCCTGCTGGATGAAAACATTGCCGAGATCATCTTTGATGTCTTCGCCCTGTTTATCTGCTTCGCCGCCATGCAACTGTCCATCACCGGCTACTGGCGGGCGAAGCTGAATGCGGCGACCCGGGCCCTGCTGGCCATCGTCTCATGTGTCGCACTTGCCGCCACCGTCGGACCAGCGGTTGACGGCCTTTACTGGATTGCCGGCGCGGTGGCCGGATCGGTCATTTTCATCTTTTTCAACGCCCGGCCAAAAGCTGTCGCCTGAACCGGGTTCCGGAACCACCGGCCATCCGTGACAGACGGATGGCCGGAAGAAACCCCGGGGAAAAACTCCCGTCCGTCATCACTGAGTCATCCCCCTGCCATAAAATCGCAATATAAATTGCGTAGAAACTGGTGCATGCAAGTTTTCTTGCATCGAAACCGGATCGGGCATAGGCTTCAGAACTGCTCGGTTGCATAGGGGGTATGCGCTTTGGGCCTTAAGGATATTGTCGAGGAGTATGCAGGCAGGCTGACGGATGCGGACCGTCGGCTGCTGGCTGTACTGCTTGTCGATCCGGTCGAGAGCAGCTTTCTTCCTGCACAGACCGTGGCCAAACGCGCCGGTGTGCATCAAAGTACCGCTGGCCGGCTGGCCCAGAAACTCGGCTTTGACAGCTATCGCACGATGAAGGCCCATCTGCGGAGCGACGTGATCTCCGAAGTGGATTCCGCCGCCGGCCGCATCCGGGGACGTCTGGACCGCATGGCGCAGGGTTCCATCCTCGACGCGCTTGTCGAGAGCGAGGTCCGTACCCTGATGGCGCTGCCGAAGCAGATTGACGGCACAACAATGACCGCTGCCGCCGAGGCGCTGCGGGATGCCCGGCGCATTTTCCTGTTTGGGCAAGGCCATGCCTCTTCGCTGACCAATCTGTTTGCCCGCCGCCTGAATCGCTCCGGCTATGATGCCATCGAACTCCAGCATCTCGACTGGCAGGCATCAGATGTTCTGCTGTCGATGCGCCGCGAAGATCTGGTTGTTGCCTGCGCGTTCCGCCGTCCCGCCGAGCGGCTGGACCGGCTGCTTGGCTATACCCGTGATGTCGGCGCCCGCTGCATGCTGATATCCGACCTGTCCGGCCTTTCGGTCCGGCCGAAGCCCGACATCCTGCTTGCTGCCTCCCGCGGTGAAGACCTGGAGTCACAATCCCTTACCGTGCCGATGGCGATCTGCAATGCGCTGATCCTCGAATTGTCCCGTTGCGACGACGGTCGATCAATCGAAGCGCTGGAGCGCCTGTCGACACTGGCCCGCCATTTCGCTGCATCCGGTGAACCGGCTGCGACGAGACCCGCCGATCCGCGCAAAAAGACGGACGACGAACACTGACGCCTCACACTGCCACAAGCAAAACGGAGAGAATGATGTTTCGTAACTATCTGAAAACCGGACTGGGAGCTGCGGCACTGACCGCCGCCCTGGCCGTGACAGGGACAGCCCCGCAGGATGCACAGGCTGCTGACCGGCCGGCCGTCACTGTTGCCGTGAACAAACTGGCCCGCGGCCTTGATCCCGTCGAACAGACCGGCACCGTGGACACGCGTATCTATTACTCGATCTATGACACCCTGATCCGCCGCGATTTCGCCAGCGAATCAAAAGGCGGGGCGGCAAAGCTGGTGCCGGGTCTGGCCACATCCTGGACCCGCACCGCACCGAACCGGCTTGAACTTGATCTGCGTCAGGGCGTGACCTGCCATGACGGCAACCCGTTCAATGCGGATGACGTTCTCTCGACCTTCGACGCTGAGCGTCTCTGGGGACCGAAATCCTATTATGCGACCGGGCGTCAGTATTTCTCGCATCTGACCGGCGTCGAAAAACTGGGTGATTACAAGGTCGCCTTCACGACCGAAGGACCGGATGCAGCACTTGAGCTTCTGCTCTCCAGCTATACCTCCTTCATCGTCTGTGATGAAGCCTGGAACGCCCATAAGGAAGCCGGTGTCGACCATACGGTCTGGATGGAAAAGGCCTCGAAGGCGATGAACTGGAAACCGGTCGGTACCGGACCCTACAAATTCGCCAGCTACCAGAAGAACGATCACATCAAGCTTGATGCTTTCGATGCCTACTGGGGTGGCAAGCCTGCCGCCACAAGCGTCAACTTCAAGGAAGTACCGGAAGTTGCAGCCCGCATTTCCGGTCTGGTCTCCGGCGAATTCGACATCGTCGTCGATCTGACGCCGGACCAGTGGGATGTCATCGACCGCTATGATGACATCAAGCAGGAATCCGTCGTTCTCGACAATTCGCATGTCCTCGTCTTCAACACCGCCGATCCTGTCACCGGCAGCAAGAAACTGCGCCAGGCCCTCAGCCTCGCAATTGATCGCAGCGCGCTGATCAATGCGCTCTGGCGTGGCAAGACCTACACCCCGAAAGGCCACCAGCTTGAGAAATTCGGGGCGATGTATGTCAAGGACCGCCCCGGCTATGTCACTGACGTGGAAAAAGCCAAAAAGCTGATCGCGGAAAGCGGCTACAAGGGCGAGAAGATCAGCTATCGCCTGATCCCGAACTACTATCCCTACAATGTTGAAGCCGCACAGATCATCCAGGAAATGTGGCGGGCAGTCGGGATCAATGTCGAACTCGACTTTGTTGAGAGCTTCAAGGCAGTCCGGGCGGAGGGCGCCCAGATCTACGCCTGGTCGAACACCTACCGCATTCCGGACCCGGCCGGCGCCATGCTGCCGCTCTATGGCCCGAATGCTGCGATCCAGGGCAAGTACAAGTTTTTCACGGCACCGGCTGAATACAACAAGCTGGCGGATGAACTTCTGCAGACCGCCGACATGACAGAACGTCAGGCCAAGTTTGCCCGCATGCTCGACATCTTCGAAGACGAGATGCCGATCACCTTGCTCTACAATCCGCTGACCACCTACGCCATGAAGAAGAACATCGAGTGGACACCCTACACGCTGTTCTACATGGACTTCCGTCCTGACAACTTCGCCGTCAACTGATACCGGCGAAATCTCCAGGGAGCCTCCCCGGACGTCACAGCCTCAGGGCTGCGGCGTCCGGGACATTTTCATGACCAGTATTCTTGAAGTTACAGACCTCAACGTCACTTTCGGCACGACCGAAGGTCCGGTGCATGCTGTCCGCAATACGGCCTTCTCGATCACTGCGGGTGAGACCCTCTGCATTGTCGGTGAAAGCGGCAGCGGGAAAAGTGTCACCTGTCAGGCCCTGCTCGGACTGCTGCCCCAGAACGGCCGGGTGACTGGCGGCAGGGCCCTGTTCCGGGGGGATGATCTGCTGCAGAAATCGGAAAACGATCTTGAGAAAATCCGGGGTCGCGATATCGGCATGATCTTTCAGGACCCGGTGGCATCGCTGAACCCGGTCCACCGGATCGGTACCCAGATTACGGAAAGCCTGCAAATTCATCAGGGCCTGTCCGGCAGTGCGGCAGTGCAGCGCGCCACCGAACTGCTCGACGCTGTCGGCATTCCCGAACCACGACAGCGACTGCGGGAATATCCGCACCAGTTAAGCGGCGGCATGAACCAGCGGGTGATGATCGCCATCGCCCTGGCCTGCCGCCCGGCCCTGCTGATCGCTGACGAGCCGACAACCGCCCTGGATGTCACCATTCAGGCGCAAATTCTGGAACTGCTCCGCAGTCTCAAGGATGAATTCGGCATGTCGATGCTGTTCATCACCCATGATCTGGGCGTTGTCGCAGAAATCGCTGACAGCGTCGTTGTCATGCGCCATGGCGTCGTCGTCGAATCCGGAACGACAGATGCCATCTTCAATCACCCCGAACATCCCTATACCGGCGAACTGATGAATCTCATCCCGCGACTTGATGCACCGGCCCCGGTCTACCCGCACCAGGCTGTCACCGCATGAACGCCGTCGCTGATCCGCTGCTGAGTGTAACCGGGCTCCACCGGCACTACCGCAAACCACGTCGTCATCCGTTCGCCGCGCGCCAGTCAGTCCGGGCCGTGGCCGGTATCGATCTGTATATCCGCCCCGGCGAGACCCTGGGTATCGTCGGGGAAAGCGGCTGCGGAAAGTCGACGCTTGGCCGCATTGTCGTCGGCATTGACCAGCCGACCTCCGGCGCTGTCCGCTTCGCGGGAACCGAAATTTCCGCACTTGGTGCAGCGGGCATGAAACCGTTCCGCCGTGATCTCCAGATGATCTTTCAGAACCCGCTGGCCGCCCTCGACCCCCGGCTGCGGGTGGGCCCGCAGATCCGCGAGGCAATGGATATCCATGATATCGCCACGCCGCCGGAACGTGACGACCTCGTCATGCAAATGCTCGATGCCGTCGGGCTGGATACCGGGATCGCCGCCCGCTATCCGCACCAGATCAGTGGCGGCCAGGCACAGCGTATCGTCATCGCCCGCGCTCTGACCCTGAAGTCAAAACTGCTGGTCTGTGACGAGCCGGTCTCTGCGCTGGATGTGTCCGTTCAGGCGACTGTCACCCGCCTGCTGGCCGACCTGCAGCGTAAATCCGGCATCGCCTATCTGTTCATCTCGCATGACCTGAAGGTGGTGAAGCAGCTCGCCCACCGGACTGCCGTGATGTATCTCGGCCGGATCGTTGAGGAAGGTGCGACCGGCGATGTCTATGACCGGGCCTTCCATCCCTATACCAAGGCGCTGATCTCGGCGGTGCCGAAAACCACCGTCCCGCCGACACCGCGCCGGCTGGTGCTGAAAGGCGATCCGCCAAGCCCGCTGAATCCGCCGTCTGGCTGCAGCTTTCATACACGTTGCCCGTTTGCCACGGATATCTGCAGCCGGGAAACCCCTGAACTGCGCGATCTGGCCACCGGTCACCGCGCGGCCTGTCACCACGCCGAAGACCTGAAGGATGTCCTATGAACCGGCCGCTCAGCATTGCCCATCGCGGCTATTCATCAAGATACCCGGAAAACACACTGACCGCCCACGCGGAGGCGATAAAGGCCGGGGCCGATATGGTCGAAGTCGACACGAGATTCAGCAGGGATGGCGATATCTTCTGCCTGCATGATCCGGATCTGGAGCGTCTGACCGGCGACCGCCGGATGGTGGCGGATTGCACGACCCGCGAGCTTCGCGAAATCCGGATCAGCAATGATGAACGCCTGATGACCCTGCCGGAACTGCTCAACCTGGTCGATGGCAGGACCGGCATCATGCTCGATATCAAGCTGCAGGATGATGCCATGACCTTCGCCCTGCTGGATTGTGTGATGGCCGCCGGACAGATGTCGAACACATGGTTCGGTGTCCGCTCCTGTGACCAGCTATGTGCGACCCGCAAGATGGCACCTGCGGCCCAGTGCCTTGCTATGCTGTCAGACTATTCCGAGGCGGAGGCCTGGATCGACGCCGGTGCCACTGCCGTACGCATCTGGGAAAGCCAGTTCACGCAAGAACTCGAAGACCGGCTTGCGCCGAAGATCCCGATCTGGATCACCGTCGGCGGCCGCGGCACATCTGACCTGACCGGTGACATTCCCCCGGAACGGCTGCGCCGCCTCGCCGCACGCCGGGTCACTGCCATTCTGCTCAATGATCCCACCCTGTTTGATCAACTCGTTCCGGAGCCTGTCCTATGACCGATAAACCTGTCCTTCTTGTTGTCGTCCTCGATGGCATGCGACGTGATCTGATCGATCATGCGAACATGCCGGTGCTCCGCCGTTTCATGGATCAGGGCGTGGATTGCCCGGAAAGCTCTTCGGTTTTTCCGTCCGCCACCCGGGTCAATTCGGCTGCACTCGGGTCCGGGACAACGCCCGGCCGGAACGGTATTATCTCGAACAAGTATTTTGATCCGGGCGTCGCCGGCGGGCGGATGATCCATACCGGCCTCTACCCCGATATCGAAGCCGCAGAATCTGCCTACGACGGGGGCTATGTAACCACCACAACGCTGGGCGAGGTTATCGCCGATGCCGGCCTGCGGATGGCGGTCGTCAGTTCGGGCAGTGCCGGAACGACCCATCTGGTCAACCCGCGGGCGGCAAAGAACGGTCAGCCGGCAATCTGTCTGCGCGACTGGGATGCCAGCCAGCCCGACGATTTCGCAAAGCGCATGCTCACCCGTTTTGGCCCGGTCGCCGCTGAAGGCAAACCCAATTCGGAACGCATGGTCCAGCAGACCACGATGTTCATCGAAGGCGTGTTCCCGGAATACCGGCCCGATGTGACGATCCTCTGGTATAATGACCCTGACCTGACCTTCCACCACAAGGGCCTCGGATCACCCGAAGCGGTGTCTGCCCTGCAGGCACTCGACCGTGAATTTGCCCGGCTTCTCGACTGGAGAGACTCCGGTGCCGGCGGCGGGAATGTCCAGATTCTGGTGGTCTCCGACCACGGCCATCTGACCGCCCGCGAACGCGTCACCGTCGCACCGGACCTGAAGGCTGCGGGTTTTACCATTGGCCAGAATGGTGACGCGCTGGTCGGGGCTATCGGCTACATGGGGGCCATCCGTTCGATGAACGGTGATCAGGGCCAGCTTGAACGCCTCGCCGCCGGCCTCGCCGAGCAGCCCTGGTGCGGCCTGATGTTCAGCGCTGACCGCAATGGTGTTGACGGTGTTATCCCCGGCACCCTGTCACGGTCGCTGCTGTCGAACGACCATAAACGCTCTGCCGATCTGTTCTACATCATGCGTTCTGATGACGGGCTGAATGCTGCCGGGGTCGATGGTACCTGTTTTTTCCAGGGCGACATGCCCGATGGCGGATCGATCCACAGCGGTCTGCACCGGCGCGAGATGAACAATCTCATGGCCTTTGGCGGCTCCGCCTTCCGGCAGGGGCATGTCAGCCCTGTACCAACCGGTGTCATCGATGTCGCACCGACTGTGCTGCATCTGCTGGGACTGGAGGCACCTGCCGCGATGGAAGGGCGTATCGTCACCGAAGCCCTGCAGGGCAGCACCGCCGACCCGGATCACAGCAGCGAGACATTCACGGTTGAAGGCCGGGCCGGTATCATGACGCTCCGGCGCAACACCACTGCCGGGGTCGGCTATATCCATTCCGGCGCAATCAGCTAAATCCGATGAATCTGAACCTTTTCCTCGTCAAACTTGGCCGGGCCCTGTTCACGATCTGGCTGGTGATCAGTTTTGCCTTTGTTGTCCTGCATCTCTCCGGTGACCCGATCGAGGCACTGGTTGGTGACCAGGCATCCGAAGAGGTTATTGAATACTACACCCAGAAATACGGCTTCGACCGGCCATTGTGGGAACAGTACCTGTCCTATTTCGGTGCCCTGGCCTCCGGTGATTTCGGAATTTCGCTGTCCGACCGGACCCCGACGACGACCCTGATCATCGCCGCCCTGCCCAACACGCTGCTGCTGGCCGGGGTCTCCTTCTCGCTCGGCCTGTTTCTCGGCATTCCACTGGGGATCGTCTCGGCTTTGAACCGGAACAAGCCCATTGACCGGTTTGTCATGGGCTTTGCGGTTTTCGGATTCAGTGTTCCGAATTTCTTCTTCGGTATTCTGCTGATCCTGCTGTTCTCGCTGCATCTGCGCCTGCTGCCCAGTTCCGGCAGCGGCACCCTGCTGCATGTCATCCTGCCGGCGGTAACGCTGGGCACCCATTTTGCCGGCACCTTCGCCCGCTTCACCCGCTCCGCGATGCTGGAAGTTCTCAACAAGCAGTACATGACATCTGCCCGCGCCAAGGGCGTGCCCTATGCCCGCCGGATCAACTGGCATGCGGTACCGAATGCGGCAATACCCGTGGTGACCATCGCCGGGCTGAAACTGGGCGACCTGATTGCCGGATCGATTGTTGTCGAGACGGTCTTTGCCTGGCCGGGGGTCGGCAGATTGCTGGTCACCGCCGTCTCGTCACGTGATCTGGCGCTGGTGCAGACCATTCTGATCATGGTCGCGGCATCCATGGTGTTCGTCAATCTGGCGGTGGACCTGCTTTACGGCATGATCGATCCCCGTGTGCGCGCCTCCAGTACGGCAGACAAGGAATAGAAAATGGCGGGTTTCCTGAAACGCGTTCTGTCGCCGAAGCCGGCCATCGACCCGTCTGCCGAACCGGCAGCGGCGCCCCGCGAAGACCGCTGGCCCCCGATTGTCATTATCGCGCTGGGCTTTCTGGCCATCATCGCCTTCATCTTCATCTTTGCCGACCTGATTGCGCCCTATGATTACCGCACCCAGTCGCTGCTCAACCGGCTGAAACCACCTGCTTTCATGGGTGGCAGCAGCCAGTTCCTGCTCGGCACGGATGAGCTTGGGCGCGACATCCTGAGTCGCCTGATCTATGCCATCCGGTTCTCGATCATGGTGGCCCTGGCCGGCACCGCAATCGGGGCCATGATCGGCACCCTGCTCGGCTTCATTGCCGCGCATTTCCGGGGATATGTCGAAGAAGTCATCATGATGATGGTGGATGTTCAGGCATCCCTGCCCTTCATCCTCATCGCCCTGGCCGTGGTGGCTTTCTTCGGTGGCGGGTTTGGCCTGTTTATCCTGCTGATGGGTGTTTATGGCTGGGAAGTCTTCGCCCGGCTGACCCGTGGCATGGTGATACAGGCGAACACTCATGGTTATGCGGTCGCCCTGTCGTCACTCGGGGCCTCGCCCGCACGGATCTATATGCGTCATGTGCTGCCGAATATCCTCAGCGTGCTGATCGTCCAGTTCACCCTGAACTTTCCGCAGACAATCCTGCTGGAAACCTCGCTGTCCTTTCTCGGGCTCGGCATCCGGCCACCACT
The DNA here is from genome assembly GCA_040219025.1 of Rhodospirillales bacterium. Taxonomy (GTDB): domain Bacteria; phylum Pseudomonadota; class Alphaproteobacteria; order Rhodospirillales; family HT1-32; genus HT1-32. The sequence goes on from JAVJTE010000007.1 coordinate 70,771, forward strand.
GACCAGCCTCGGCCAGATGCTGGGGGCCGGTCGTGCCCATCTGCTGACCGCCTGGTGGATTGCCGTGCTGCCGGGAATGGTGATCTTCCTGACCACCCTGTCAATCAGCATCGTCGGCGACTGGCTGCGCGACCGCCTCGACCCGACACTGTCCGGCAGATAAGGCCCGTCAGCCCTTCTCGACCGAGGCAAAGGAGTTGGAGAACCCGACTGTCTTTTCGATGACGATCAGCATGGCCACAATCATGAAGATCACGACCGCCGAGACGGATGTAATCAGCGGATCATCCGCGTTTTCAAGATAGGCATAGATTTCGACCGGCAATGTCATCAGCCGCGGGGTCGTGAAGAACAGCGACACCACGATATTGTCGAAGCTCATGATGAAGGCGAAGGCGGCGCCTGCGAACATGCCCGGGAAGATCAGCCGGATCGTGACCTTCAGGAAAACGGTCAGCGGACTGGCACCGGATATCTGGGCCGCCCGTTCAATATTCGGATCGACCCGTTCTAGACTGACCAGCACCAGCCGCACAACGAACGGCAGGGTGACAATCACATGGGCGATCAGCATCGCCAGAATTGACCCGGTCAGACCAAGTTGCGACAGCCAGATCAGCAGCGAAATTGCCAGAATGAGCTGCGGCAGCATCAGCGGTGACAGAACCAGATTGAGCAGCACTGTCCGACCGTAAAACCGGTGGCGGAAGATACCGATGGCCGTCGTCGTGCCGAGCAGGGTCGAGACCACGGCAACAATCACCGCAATCTCCAGACTGTTGAACAGGGCCTCGATGAACTGCGGATTATCCATAATCGCCTCGTACCACCGAAAGGAAAAACCCTCCGGCGGGAAACGCAGGATCGAATTGGCGGTGAAGCTGATGGCGACCACCACCACCAGCGGCGCAATCAGAAAAGCCATCGCCAGCACTGCCGCGGTCACCAGGGCAATATTTCCGGGACTGAATCGTCTGCTCATCGGTAGGCCCCCAGAATTCGTTCGGTAATCCAGTGCTGAACGGAGAAGACAAGCAGCACGATGACAACAAGCACAATCCCGACAGCTGCGCCGAACGGCCAGTTCAGGGTGACCAGGAAGTTGTCGACAACCAGATTGGCAATCATCGGTATCGACCCGCCGGACAGGATACGCGGCGTCACGAAGGAACTGACGGAGATCGCGAAAACCAGAAGGCTGCCAGCCGCAATCCCCGGCAGGCTGAGCGGCAGCATCACCCGCCGGAAGATCGTCCAGGCCCCGCCACCGGCAATTGAGGCCGCATGAAACAGGTCGCGGGGAATAGATTGCAGCGAGGTCAGCAGCGAGATGATCATGAACGGCAGCAGCGCTTCCGTCAGTCCGACAATAACAGCAAATTCGTTATAGAGCAGCCGCAGCGGCTGTTCGATCACGCCTGCCCAGAGCAGGAACGCATTAATGGCCCCGTCATCCGCCAGAATCGTGACCCAGCCCAGCGTACGGATAACCACAGAAATCATCAGGGGTGCGAGGGCGGCGAAGGTGGCCAACGCCCGCATGACACCGGTCAGGCGGGTAATCCAGAAGGCCAGCGGATAGGCAATCACCAGGCAGAGCAGTGTGACCGTCACGCTGATCCGGACCGTATTGGCAAGAATTCCGAGGTAATAGGAGTCTGCCAGTAATTTCAGATAGTTCTTGCTCAGGAAGGCCGGATCCATCCCGCGCATCGACTGGTAATCCCAGAAGCTGATCGCAACCGTGATACCGATCGGATAGATCAGAAACACCGCCAGAAAGGCAATGGCCGGCCAGGTGATGACAGGAGGCAGCCTGCGGTCAGTCATAAAGAACAACTCCGTCCTCTGCCCGCCAGGTCAGATCGACCGGGTCACCGACTGCGGGCAGGGCGATGTGGCTGTCCGGCCGTTTGACCCGCCAGATGATGTCGTCCTGTGCAATCTCAAAAATATGAGACGCACCGAGATGGGCATGCCGCCGCACAGTACCGCTGACCCGGTTCTCACCCTTCGGGTCACCGGCAGAACCGGCTGCGGTCATGACGATATGTTCGGGTCGGATCATCGCCCAGACCTCGTCACCCTTCTTGTTCCGGCCGGCCGGCAGACGACCGGTCATGTCATTGCCCTTGAGCGCGATCCGGCCAAAATCACCGTCCGTCCCGACAAAGCTGCCCTTCACCAGATTGGCGTCCCCGAGGAAGTCGGCGACAAAGCGGTTAATCGGGTGGCGATAGATCCTGCTGGGTGCATCAACCTGTTCGATACGCCCTCCGTTCATCACCACAACCCGGTCAGAGATATGCATCGCCTCTTCCTGGTCATGGGTCACGAACAGGGCGGTGATGCCGGTCTCTTTCTGAATTTCGACGAGATCGGTCCGCATCGCGACGCGCAGTTTGGCGTCAAGATTGCTGAACGGTTCATCAAGCAGCAGCACACCCGGGCGATAGACCAGAGCGCGGGCAATCGCGACACGCTGCTGCTGGCCGCCCGACAGCTGGCGCGGCATCCGCTGCCCCAGCCCGTCAAGGCGAACCAGACCGAGGGCTTCATTGACCCGGCGGTTAATCTCGTCGCCTGACAGCTTGCGGACCCGCAGACCGAAAGCGACATTTTCAAAGGCGGACATATGCGGAAACAGCGCATAGGACTGGAAAACCATCCCGGCATTACGTTTGCTGGGAGGTTGTCCGATCACGGAGTTGCCCTCGATCCGGATATCACCGCCATCCGGATCGAGGAAACCCGCAACCATGCTGAGGGTTGTTGTCTTGCCACAACCGGACGGTCCCAACAGGCTCACCAGTTCGCCCTGCGCTACCTGCAGGTCAACACTGTCAACGGCTGTCAGACTACCGAAGCGTTTTGTCAGCCCTTCAAGGGCGATTGTCGGGACCGTGGTCATGGTTCTGCTTCCTCAGCGATGCTGGACTTCGCGGTTCCACCGCTCGATCCATTCGGCCTTCTTTGCGGCCACAACATTCCAGTCAATATCGATCAGCGCTTCGACCTCGTCCTTGCCGTCGATCACCTTGCCAGCGACAGCCGGGTCAAGCTTTGCGGTCGTCACCGTCGGGCCGATTGACAGCTTTCCGGCAAGCCGTTCCTGGACTTCCTTGCTGAGGAGATAATCGATCAGCTTGTAGGCAGTCGCTTCGACTTTGGTTCCCTTGACGACGGAGGCCCCCATGAAGATCGGTGAAATGCCTTCCTTCGCCTTCACCCATTTCACAGCGGGAAAGGTCTTCGCCAGGGTGTTGGCGCGGACATCACCCCACCAGGCAATCCAGACCGTCCCCTGCTGGAACCCGCGTGACATGTCAGCTGCGTTGCGGGCATAGACCACGGCACTTTCCGACAGCTTCTTGGCCATTTCAAAGCCCGGATCAATGTTCGACGCACTGCCGCCACCGTCTTTGGCCATCAGCAGAACCAGGCCGAGGCCGTAGTTGTTTGAGGCCGGTTGCAGGGCGATATGCCCCTTGAATTCAGGACGTGCCAGATCCTTGTAGGATGTCGGTGCGGCGAACCCCTTCTCCTTGAAGAGATCTGCATTGTAGATCAGCCCGCCACCAATGACGCCGAGGTTGGCGTTGATATCGCCCGGTGTCCGGAGATTCGGCCAGACGGTCTTCAGATTCGGCACTTTGGTCTCGTCGAGCGGCATGAACAGGCCAAGATTTGCGCCCTGATCCTGCTGCAGGGTCCCCGAATACATCACGTCATTTTCCGGATTGCCCCTGGTTGCAACCACCCGGGCGAGTGATTCATTCGATGTTCCGGCCTGATACCGGACATCGCAGCCGCAGATTTTCTCAAACGGCCGGATGGCTTCGGCTTCCATGACTTTCTGCCAGCTTCCACCGGGACCGGCGAAGATAATCGTCTCAGCGACAGCCGCCTGTGACGTCAGGCCGATTGCCAGTGCGGCAACGGCGAATACAGATCTCTGTAAGGTCATTTGATGTCTCCCTGTTAATGAATGTAACCTCATTCATGACATCCGGCAGACGGCCAGACGCCCTCTCAAGTGGCTAAGCGACCACCTCCTCGCTGTCGCCCGGAGACGGCGGAAGGTTGTCCGCCGTACCGTCCTGCGACAGCAGAACCGCGAGATGACCCTCATCCAGATCGATCTGCAGTGCATTATTGAACCGGTTGAACGCCCCGGCGATGGCGATACGCCAGGTCAGTTCGACAATCTGCGGTTCGTCAAAAACCTGTTTCAGCCGCTCGACAAAGCTGTCGCGCATCTGTGCTGAATCCTGTGAAACAGCAATGGCATAGTCACGAACCAGACGGTCTGTTTCATCCAGTCCCGGGCAGTCCTCTGCCAGAATCTGTTCCGCTGTCGACTGCGCCAGGCCGAGCTCCGCAAGCCGCACCGAATGACGACCGACGCAATGGCGGCAGGCGTTAAGCCGCGAGACCGTGACAATGGCGATTTCGATATATCGTTTCGGCATGGTGCCGTGCCGGGAAAAGCTGTTCATCAGTTCCATCATCTGGCGGGTCTGATGCGGACAATGTCCGGAGACCGCCTCCCAGGTCGGCTCGCCAACCTTGCTGTAGCCCCGTCGGGTCACGACGTTGCGGACATCTTCCGGCAGTTTCGACAGGTCGACCTTGCTAACCCTGGGCAATCTGTATCTCCTCGCTGTTTGCCATCTGCGTGGCATTCATTTTTTCGTTGTCCAGAAACCGGTGGATCGTCAGCCCGTCCAGCGGTGTGTTGGTGCCGCCGGTTGCGGCAATTTCTGCAACAACCGCGCCGACTTTCGGCCCCAGCTCAAAGCCGTGCCCGTTGAAGCCAAAGGCATGAATGACATTCGCCGAATTCGCCGAGGGCCCGATCACCGGCGAGCCATCATCGGTGATGGCTTCAATACCCGCCCAGAAGCGGACAACCTGCGCCTGGCTGAACCGGGGGAACAGGTCGAGGACGGTGCGTGCCCGTTCGGCGAAATCGCCCATTTTCAGGGCGGCGATATTGCGATCCCGGTCTGCATCACCGCGCAGATGGCCGGAAATCAGGACCGTTCCGTTCTCGAACTGCTTCAGCGACAGATAGCGTGACACGGAACTGACAACCGGCCCCACCAGATGCGGCAGACGTGCAGTAATCATGCCCATCGGGGCCGCGGCAACGACATGGATATGATCACCGAACCAGCCGGCAACCCGGTCTGCCCATGCACCGGCACAGTTCACCACCATGCCAGCCTCTACCGGGCCAGCTGTGGTGTCGACACGCCAGCCGTCACCGGCTGCTGCTGCGCCGGTTGCTGCCACACCTTCATGCAACTGAACACCCGCCTTCAGCACAGCCGTCCGGAAAGCGCGCATGGTGATCAGCGGATTACCGGATCCGTCCCGGCGGCAGATCAGCCCGCCGGTACAGCCCGGCCGCATATGCGGTAACAGGCGGTAAAGCTCCTGTTCGTCAATCAGCTCTTCATGGCTGTGACCGAGACCCTTCACCAGTTCAGCCCGCGCACGAAGGGTCTCGAAATCTTCCGGCGTCTCGGCAATCCGGAGCTGGCCGGTTTCCTCAAAGCCGCAATCATCATCGACCAGCGACCGCATATCGTGCCACAGATCGAGCGACGCCAGCGCCAGCGGAATTTCCCGGGGGTCGCGCATCAGGGTACGCACACCCCCCGCATTCGCGCTGGAGGCATGACGCCCGACATGGTCTTTTTCGATGATGATACAGGACAGATTGCGCCGGCTGAGATGCAGCGCCGCCGAACAGCCATGCAGGCCGCCGCCGATAATCACAACATCGGCGGTCATTGTCCGGCTCATGCCACTTTCTCCGTGGTTACCGGCTTCGCAGTTACCGGTTTCTCGCTGACCTGATCACCGATCTCCAGCCCGGAGAAGGCATCCGGCAGCTTTGCAAGTGCCGTCAGGGGAACCGGTTTGACCGGGGTACGCTGGCGGAATTCGCCGACGTCACTGAACGGTTTGCCGGTCTCGTCGGCCACCATCTCAGCGATGGTCAGACCACACATCCGCCCCTGACAGGGGCCCATGCCACAGCGGGTATACATCTTGATCTGGTAAATCCCGGCACAGCCGGACCGGATCGCCGAGCGGACCTCGCCACCCGTTACCTCTTCACAGCGACAGGCCAGCGTGTCCTTGCCAGCCATCCGGTATTCACGTCCGGGCATGTAGAGAATATCAAGAAACGGTCGGATCGCTTTCAGTCGTCGCAGCGACCGGTGCGCCGGTGCCGCTTTCTGTTTCGCAATCGCTGGCGTCAGACGATCAAGTCTAGCCGCCGCACCAAGTGCGGCAATCACGCCGAGATGCTGTGCCGCCTCCCCGCCCAGAATACCAGCGGAATCACCGGCGACGGAGATCTTCGGCTGACTGGTCACCCCCCAGTCATCCAGTACCGGCTGCCAGCAATGCTGTCTGTCATTCCAGACGATATCGCATCCGGCTGCCTGTTGCAGATTGATGTTCGGGACGACACCCTGATGCAACAAAACCCAGTCGATCTCTTCCGTCCGGGTTTTGCCCCCGACCTCCCAGGAGACCGACCTGGCCCGGTCGTCACCGTCAACCCGCAGTCCGCCAACCGACCGGACGACCTCGACACCGGCATTCGCCGGGGCGCGGAGCAGGGGGATCCCGCGCAAGAGGTAATCCGGTGCGGTCAGCGCGGCGGGCAGCGCCGGCAGCGCCGCCCTGAGGCGTCCCTTTTCCTGTGTATCGACAAGTACGCGTACATCCGCCCCGGCATCCATCAGCTGTGCGGCGGCCAGATAGAGCAGCGGCCCCGTACCGCAAAGAGCAATCCGCCCGGAGGGCACGATGCCCGCACTTTTCAGCGTCGCCTGTGCCGCGCCTGCGGTCATAACGCCCGGCAATGTCCATCCCGGCACCGGCATCGGGCGCTCTATCGATCCGGTTGCCAGAATGATATGCCGGTAGCTTAAAACCTCTGTCTCATCCCCTCGCATGACCGCCATCTGCCCGTCAGGGTCGAGATGCCAGACAATCGTTTCCGGGGAATAGTCAATATCACTGGCCTGAAATTCGGCCACCAGAGCACCACCCCGCCGTGCATCCGGATCATCGCTGCGGAGGGCCCCGGTCAGATCACGGTCAACACCACGGTGAATCTGACCGCCAACACCCGGCTGTTCGTCCAGCAGGCAGGTTTTCAGACCCAGCTTGTGTCCCTGAAGGGCGGCCGCCATACCGGCTGGTCCCGCACCAACAACCACAAGATCATACTGACGTCCGGTCATTGTCCGGCCTTCCCATCGGAAGTACGCACCTTCATACCCGGGCGTACAGCGACCAGACAGCTCTGTCGCCCCGGCACACCGTCAATTTCAACCACACATTCAAAGCAGGCCCCCATCATGCAATAGGGAGCACGCGGTTCGCCGGAAACATTGCTGCCCCGCCAGGGTGCCCTGCCCGCCAGCAGCAATGCAGACGCCAGACTGCTGCCGGATGCGACGGTTATCGTCTCGCCATCAATTTCGATACAGGCGGGCGGCGCAGGCTCTGCGCCCTTCGCCGCCTGAAATGCCAGAGGCCTGTTTTCGTGCATTTTTATCATGGCAAAATCGTGACACAGAGCCATTTCATAAAGCAAATGGCATTTAGTTCTGCTATCATGCTCAAATATTATAATTGGACCCGCAATGAGCCGGATAAATCATCGTCAGATAGAGGCCTTCCGCGCTGTCATGCTGACCGGCAGCATGACCGGTGCTGCTGATATGATGCATATCACCCAGCCTGCGGTCAGCCGCTTGATCCGCGATCTTGAAGCGCTTGCCGGTTTCACCCTGTTCGAACGGAATGGCCCCCGCATTCAGGCAACGCTGGAGGCGATGGAGTTGTCCGGCGAGGTCGACCGGCAGTTTTCCGGCCTGCAACGCATCGAGCGAACTCTTGAAGACATTCGCACCATGCAGAGTGGCGCGATCCGGATTGCGGCGATGAATGCGCCGGCCATGGCATTTCTGCCGAGACTGATCGCCGGTTTCATGAAACGTCATCCCAGCACCAACGTCTGGATGCACACCGAGAATTCGCGGACCATCCTCGAACAGGTTTCGCTGCAGCATTATGAATTCGGGTTCGGTGCTTTCCGGTCCGGCTATCCCGGTGTCGTGGTCGAGGAACTGCCTGACCTTGCAGCCGTTCTGGCGCTTCCGGCCAGCCATCCGATGGCGGCGCAGGAAACGGTCGGGCTGGCGCAACTGACCTCGCAACGCTTTATCGAACTCGGGCGACAGGGGCTGCTGCGCCATCAGGTCGATCATGCCCTGGCAAAATGCAACGCCCGGCCGGTCATGGTCATGGAGACATCATTGTCTGCCAGCATCTGCGCGATGGTGGCGGAAAGCGGCGTCATGGGCATCATCGACCCCTTTACCGCACTTGAAGTGACCGACCCCGGGATCGCCATCCGGCAGATATCTCCGGCAATCCGGTACGATATTGCCTTCGCCCATTCCAGCGCCCGCCCCCTCGGCCGGATGGCCCGGGAGCTTATGGATGATATCAGGGAGGCGGTAAACCGTCTGTCAGCAGACCATGCGGGGCAAGCGCCCAGCCATAAAGACGTGCCGGATTTTCCGTGAACAGCAACTGTTTCTGATCATCCGTCAGCTGTGCTGCCAGACGGGTCACCTCCGCGACCGTATCAATATTCCGGAACGGCTGGACGGATTGGCGGCGGGCAGGATCATCAGGATGTGGCGGGGTATGCGGCCAGTCCGACCCCCAGAGACAGCGTGTCGGATACTGGTCCATCAGAACGGCAACCGCATCCGCGACACCGTCAGGCATCAGCCCCCTGACACGATAGGCGGCGGAAAGCTTCAGCCAGACATTCTCCTGATCCATCAGCATTTTCAGTGCCTGCGGCAGCTGTCCCCGTTCAGGCGGAATACCGGCAAAATGGTCGAGCACGACCGGGACCCCGAGATCTGCAATAACCGGAACCAGCGCCTCTGCCCTCTCTCCGCTGACATGCAGGTCAAGATGCATCCTGCTGCCGGCAAGCCAGCTGCCGGCCGCCGACAGGACAGCCGCGGTCTGCCGGTCACTTTCGCCATCATGTAGCCGGAAACCGGCAATCCCCGACGACGACCAGTCCGCCGGGTCACGGCCTGCCATGATATCAACAGACGGACAGGCAGCGACACCGGCAGCGACCCCCGCCAGCGCTGCGACAGACCAGACCAGACTGGCATTATCACCGCCATAAGGTGAGGCATGCTGGATAACCGCATGCGCCGCCCCCAGACGCCGGAGCAGGGCAAGCGCATCCCCCGGCTCCACCACCCCGGGGGTATAGCGCCGTCCGGGTGCGAACGGAAACTCCCGGGGATCGGGAAAAACGTGGATATGGCAGTCCCAGGCCCCGGCAGGCAGGACTAAGCCCGGTTCCGCTCCGGCGGGATTCAGACCTGCATGGTCTCCCGGGTCAGCCATCGACAAGCCCGGCCACATGGCGACCGAACGCGGCCGTTCCCAGAGCGCCGCCAAGGTCGGTGGTCCGGCTGTCCGGGGTTGCAAGGGCAGCATCGATAGCAGCATCAATACAATCCGCGGCGGCAGCAAATGCCGGTTTCCCCGACTTCTCCGCGTACCAGCGCAGCATCATCCCGGCGGACAGGATCAGCGAGGTCGGATTCGCCCGGTCAAGACCGGCAATATCCGGTGCCGAGCCATGCTGTGCCTGCGCCGCGCAGCGTTCCCTGTTCGCGTTGACAGAGCCGGCAACACCCAGACCACCCGACAGTTCCGAGGCCAGGTCGGAGAGAATGTCGCAATAGAAGTTGGTTGAGCAGATCACGTCATAGCGCGATGCATCCCGGACCAGCATTGCCGCCATCGCATCGACAATGACTTCCTCAAGCTCGACCTCCGGATAGTCTTCCGCAACCTTGCGGACCACTTCGAGAAACAGACCGTCCGTCAGGATGAAGTTGTTTCCCTTGTGAACCGCCGTCACCTTGCGCCGTCTCGTCATCGCCAGATCAAAGGATGCCCGGGCAATACGGTCACATGCCTTGCGGGTGATCTTGCGAAGCGACAGTGCTGTATCCGGGTCCGGCATGAACTCGCCTGACCCCTTGTACATGTTGCGATCCGGATACATGCCTTCGGTACATTCGCGCATGATCACCAGATCCATATCGGTCCCGCGATGCGGCACACCGGGGCGGGTGCGCGCCGGACGTATATTGGCAAACAGATCGAGACGAATCCGCATCGCCGCAGAAATATTGACCCCGCCCTTGTCGCGCGGCGGATAATCCATATGAGAGATCGGGCCGAGCAGAATTCCATCAGCCTGCTGCGCCCGCGTCATCACCGCTTCCGGCAATGTCGTCCCTTCCGCGTCATAGGCCTTGAATCCGATTGTCATTTCCTCAAAGGAAAGACCGAGATCAAAACGCCGGTCGACCACATTGAGCACATCAAGCGTGGCCTCGGTAATCTCGGGGCCGATGCCATCGCCGGGCAAGACCAGAATATCCATGGAACGTCCTTCCGTTTCAGAGCGCAGAAAACAGGGAATGCAGGTCGACCGGCTGGCCGGTTTCAACCGAATCATAGGCGGCCAGCGTGATCGCCAGCGTGCGAAGATTGTCGCGGAAATCAGTTTCAAAGGGCGCACCGCTGCGCAGCCCGTCAACAAAATGGGCAATCGTCGCGGCGTAAGAGCCGGCATAGGCATCAGCCCGGTCCAGGGCGATGACGTTATCTGACGATCCGCCTGGCCCATCGCGGACAATCCGCAGACCACCGTCACGATCGACAAAAGCCGTGCCTTCGTCACCTTCCACAACCACCGTTTCACTGGTCACCGGCGGACTGGAATAGCCCTTGGACGCATAGCTCCGCTCAATCACGGCCTCCGCCGCTTCAAAGCCGAGATGCAGGATTGCCAGATCTTCACCGGCTACATGAGAACTGATCCGCCGGGTACGGGCATAGATGGTTTGCGGTTCACCCAGCAGATACCGGGCCACATCAATCTGATGGATGACCGATTCCAGAACCAGAAACCTGTCAAGACCGGCAAAGAACGGCTGGCGGGCGAGGCTCCAGGCTGTCTGGGGATGCGCCGAGGTGGTCACCGTCCCCGCCAGCCGCAGGTCGGAGCGCAAATAGAAAGGCTGACCGATATCGCCTGCACGCAGCCGTTGTCCCAGTGCCCGGAACCAGGGCCGGAAGCGGAAATTCTCATGGACCATGGCCCGGATTCCGGCGGCCTCCACGGTAGCCAGCATCGCCCGGGCCTCGCTGAGGCTGGCTGCCAGCGGTTTCTGGCAGATAACCTGCGCTCCATAGCGCGCAGCCAGACCAATCTGTTCTGCATGTGCCTCCGGCGGTGTGCAGATATCCACGATATCCGGCTGCTCTGCTGCCAGCGCCGCCGCCAGATTGCTGTAAGTGCGGGCAATCCCGAATTCCCGGGCACGCTGTTTCGCAACCGTTTCGTTACGGGCGGCAATCGCCACAACCTCGATATCCGCCAGGGCCTGCCAACCCCGGATATGAAAGGGCGTGACATATCCCGACCCTGCCAGCACCACCCGCAACGGACGCTGTCCCGGACCTGTCATTGCAGCAGCCCCGGCAAATAAACAACCAGCGTCGGAAACAGGATCAGCAGTGCGATCACCAGAGTGGTTATAACGAGGTAGGGAATACAGAGCACCGCAAGACGGTCGAAACTGAGCCCGGTCACCCTGACCAGCGCATAGAGCACCATCCCGACCGGCGGCGTCAGCAGCCCCAGCGTCAGGGTCAGGGTCATGATGATCCCGAAATGCACCGGATCGATTCCGTACTGTTCGACAATCGGCATCAGAATCGGCGTCAGAATCAGAATGGCCGGTGTCTGGGCCATGAAACAGCCGACAACAAGCCAGAACCCCATCAGCAGGAACAGCAGGATCGTTGGATTTGTGGTCAGACCGGTCAGAAACTCGGCCAGTGCCATCGGCACCTGCCCGCGGATCATCACCACACCGAAGGCGGAGGTGAAAACGATGATCAGCATGATGACCGCACTGTCGACCATGGTGCCGCGGACTTCGCGCCACAGATGCCGGAGGCCGAATTCACGATAGACGAAGACCCCCAGAAAGGTGGCGTAGGCCGCTGCCACGGCGGCGGCTTCCGTCGGGGTGAAGATACCGAAATAGATCCCGGCCATGATGATGGCCGGTGTCAGGATCGGCAGGATGGCGGCCCGGAATGCCGGCCAGAGTTCGGCCAGGCCGGCAACCGGCCCGGCAACCATACCGTCGGCGCGTGCCCGGTAGGCAACGTAAGCCATATAGGACACCGCCATCAGCAGGCCCGGAACAATCGCCGCGAAGAACATTGCCGCGACGGAGATCTCGGCCTGAACAGCGAAGGCGACCAGCGCAATGCTGGGCGGCAGGATCGGCCCGATCAGTGACGACGCCGCCGTTACCCCGGCGCTGAAACCACGATCATATCCCTGCGACATCATCGCCTTCATCTCGATCTGACCGAGACCGACAGCGTCGGCTGTCGCCGAGCCGGACATCCCGGCAAACAGTACGCTGGCCAGAACATTGGCATGTCCCAGACCGCCCCGCAGAGGCCGGACAACCAGCGCGACGAACCCGAACAGCTTTTCGGTAATGCCGCCGGAATTCATCAGCCGTCCGGCCAGCAGGAAAAACGGGATCGCCAGCAACAGGAAGTTGTCCATCTTGTCCATTGCCAGCCGGGCGATCATGGTGCCGACACGCGGATCAAAGACATCGCCGAAAAACAGTCCGGCACCCAGAACCGATGTGAGGCCGGCGGCAAACCCGACGGGCATGCCGATCACAATCAGGACAATCAGCAAACCGACCAGTCCGAGATAGAGGATCATGATGCCGTACTCTCCAGCCGGCCACCGAAGCGCAATGCATTCGTGACAAGGTCAATGCCGACATAGAGCGCCATCAGCAACACCCCGAACAGTTCGCAGGCATAGAGGTAACCGACACTGACGAATGGCAGGGTGACCAGCGTCGACCCGAGGTTGAGGGAAATCAGTGCCAGGGCACCCCGCCCCCAGATGAACAGAAAGGCCAGGATGGCCGCATCAAACAGCACCGAAATCGCACAGCGCCAGCGCGGCGACGCCCGGCGCAACAGAAAGTCGACAATGATGTTTTCGTTTTCACGGATCGCCGTCCCCATGGTCAGCAGCATCGCCATGACAAACAGAATCCGGGCAAGCTCTTCAGTCCAGGGTACGGACAGCTCAAACACATAACGAAAGGCAACCTGCGCCAGCGTCGAGAGCATCATGACCACAATCAGAGCGGTGGCCACGGTCTCGATGGCCTGACGCGGCCATGACAGCCAGCCGGGCAGAGAGGCTTCCCCAGAAGGCAGCCGGCGTGGATCATTCAGCGACATGACGGATTCCGGAGGTACGAATGACAGGGCAGAAACCGGTGCCACCCCGTCAGGAGCAGCACCGGAGAAGAAACCGGACCTTATCTGGCCTTGTCGATATCGGCGAGCAATCCGGGACGGCAGTTCTCGGCAGCGAATTTCTCGACAATCGGCATTGCGATCTTCTTGAAGGCTGCGACATCAGGCTGCACAACCGTGACCCCTGCTGCCTTCATCTTGTCCAGCAGATCAGTTGTATCATTGCGGACCTTGTCATTCAGCCAGCCGATTGCCTCCGCCAGGGTATCCCCGAAGATTTTCCGGTGGCTGTCGGAAAGCTTGTCCGTAAAGCCCTTGTTCGCCGAAACAACGTAATAGCTGTTCACATGCCCGGTCAGGTTCACATGGTTCTGAACCTCGTAGAACTTGTTGCCCCAGATCGTCGGAATCGGGTTCTCCTGCGCATCAAAGACGCCCTGACGCAGCGCACCATAAAGCTCGGCAATCGAAAGCGGGGCCGGCAATGCGCCAAACGCCTTGAAGACCTCGGTGCGCAACGGATTGGTCACGCGGATCTTGACGCCTTCAAGATCGGAGGGTTTGGCAATCGCCCGGTTCGCTGTCAGATGCCGGGAGCCACGCAGGCCGACAGCTGCGATGGTAATACCGTATTCTTTTTCCAGCGCTGCCTTCACCTCGTTCCCGAGATCCCCCGTCCAGACCCGGTAACCATGTTCCTCGCTCTCATAGACGAATTCGGCTTCCATGCACTGATATTGCTTCAGTAACCGGTGCACGATCACAGGCCCGGCCACATGCAGCTGGATTTCATTGGTCGCAAGCTGCTGCAGCAATTGCTGGTCGCCACCGAGGACACCGCCGGGGATGAATGTCATATCCAGCTCTCCGCCGGACTTTTCCTTCATCGCCGCCTGCCAGCGGACCATCGCCTGCGAACTGAAATCCTTCGCACCATTTGTCGTGCCGAGGGTGAACTTGACAGTTTCGGCAGATGCCGCCGTTGCAGACAGCGACACCACAAACGCCGCCGCGAATTTCAGGATTGTCTTGAGCATGCAGTCCTCCCGTATGTTTTATCTGTTATTATGTATACACTGAAATATCATAACGCATACGAGTCAAGGCAAAAAACATGGCCGGAAATCGTTATGAACACCGGAATTCTGGAAGAATCTGTGTACAATCAAGTCGGAACCTCCCGGACGTCTGACAAAATTCGTTCATGATTAATCATGAGAAATATGCTTTAATGCATGTCATATAAAAAATAACGGATACGTTATGACGGAAAATTCATCAACTCCGACTGCTGGCAAGCGCTCCATGGTGGATGCGGCCTACAGCGAACTGCGTGAACGGATTCTGCATAACATCATGCCCCCCGGACAGTCGGCACTGGAAGAAGAACTGGCCCTGCAACTGGGCATGAGCCGCACACCGGTGCGGGAAGCCCTGATCCGCCTTGCCAATGACGGGCTGGTCGACATCATTCCCCGCCGTGGCATCAGGGTCCGGGAAGTAACCGCCCGTGACATCCGGGAGATCAACGAAGTGCTTGGCTGCCTTGAAGTGCAGGCCGCCGAACGCCTTGCCGCACGACGACCGGGAGAGGCCGAGATTGCCCAGCTGGAAGAGGCCGTCCGCGCCATGGATGACGCACTGGAAGCGGAAGACATGATCGCATGGTCACGGGCGGATTACAGGTTCCATTGTCTGATCATCGACCTCTGCGGCAACCGTCATCTCGCCGAAACCGCCCGGCTGTTCCTCGACAAGGCCCATCGCTCCCGCCTGCTGACGCTGCCCTACCGGACCCGCCCGGTCTATTCAAATGTCAATCATGCGGCCGTTCTGGAGGCAATCCGGCGGGGCGATTCACAGACCGCCGGCGAGATTCACGGTGCTCACAAGCGCCGATGGACCCGTGAGTTGAACGACATCATTGACCGGATGGATGTTGCCTCTGACAGCGACAGCCATCCGGTCGACTGAACTGCCTTCAGCCGAAACACAACGACGCGAAACTCATGCCGGTCCAAGCAGGCGGCGCAGTTTCTGAACGGCACTGTCAGGGCTGGTCAGCACGGGCTTGCCGGTCTGATCCTCGACCCGCCCGCGTGCCCGTGCCGTCGAAAACTGTGCCATCAGGATAAGGTCAACATCATCCAGCCTGCGGGCCATGTCACAGATCAGCCGGTCATGGGTCTCGCCATCACCCGCAGCCAGCGCCGCCATGGCCCCGTCCGCATAAACCGAACTCAGTTTCGCGGCTGTACCGGCGGCCATTTCCGCGAACTCCCGTTCCATGGAGGGGATACTGGGGGCGAAGGTCGCGACCATGCCGATTTTCTTCGACTGCCGGATTGCATCTTCAAACATCGCCTCGTTCGGCTTCAGCACCGGCACCGGGGCAAGTGCCCCCGCCGCCGCCTCAATCGATGCACCAAAGGCGGAGCAGGTAAACAGGATCGCGTCGGCGCCGTTTTCCCGGACATAGCCGGCCAGACGGACAAAACGCCCGGTCATCGTCGCTGTGATCTCGCCATCCCGGGCCAGATCAGGGGCAAGCGAATCTTCCAGCAGGTTGCAGACATCGGCTTGCGGCCATTCCCGGGTGAAGGCTTCGACAACAGGGTCGATAGCCAGCCGGGTTGCGTGGATCAGTGAAATGCGCGGCAATGTGATACTCCTTCAGGCTGAATTGCAGCGACCATAGCCGACCCGGATGCCGCGGTCGAACCCTGACCGCAGGGGACGGCAGTACTGCCCTGTTGTCACAGCACCCTGTCGGGTTGAGTGACAAGAAAGCTGCGGTACACTTGATCCGGGGCTTGCTGCACATCCCTCGGGAACAGACCTGAAATCCCCTGCAGCAGGTAGCGGTATTCACAAGATATATGAAAAGGAAGTTCCACATGACCACCCCGAACAGCAACGGCACCGGCAGCAATTCCGACAGCCGGACAGGTGACGATGTTCTCTATGAAGTCCGGGACGGGATCGGCTTCCTGACCTTCAACCGTCCGCAGTCCCGCAACGCCATGAAGTTCGAGATGTATGAACGGATGGCCGAAATCTGTAACGAGGCAAGCGAGACCCGGAATATCCGCGCCCTGATCCTGACCGGCACGGGCAACAAGGCGTTCGCCGCCGGCACCGACATGTCGCAGTTCCGGACCTTCGACCGGGACGAGGATGCCCTCGCCTACGAAGCCCGTATCGACCGCACCCTCGGGGCGCTGGAACAATGCCGCATCCCGACGATTGCCGCCATCCGCGGTGCCTGTGCGGGAGGTGGCGCCGCAATCGCAGCCTGCTGTGACCTGCGCATCGCCTCCCGGGATGCACGTTTCGGCTTTCCCGTGGCCAGAACCCTCGGCAACTGCCTGTCGCTGACCAACTACGCCCGGCTGGCCGACCTTATCGGGACGGCCCGCGCCAAGGATCTCGTCTTTCAGGCGAAAATGATCGAGGCGCCGGCTGCCCTGGAATACGGCCTGATTACCGAGATGGTCGAGACACCGGAAGAGGTCACGCCACGCGCCGAGGAAATCGCCCGCCGGATCGCAACCTATGCGCCGCTGACCCTGGAGGCGACGAAGGAAGCCCTGCTGCGCCTGCGCCCCCGGCTTCCGGTAGAGGCCGGTCGCGACCTGATCCTCAAATGCTATATGAGCGAGGATTTCCGCGAAGGCATGGACGCCTTCCTCACCAAACGTCCGCCGGTCTTCCGGGGCAAATAGGCCCGCAACTGTAAGGGTTTGTCCCGATGGCTCCCGCCGGGATGGGGAAATTCCGGATTCCGGGCAACATAAAGTTTCAGGACATTCGGTCAGACCGCCGGTGCCTGTAATCCTTATGGACGTGCGGAAGATGCAGGATTAAGTTCAGAACAGGCGTAGTATTTCAAGAGAGTGCGCAAACCGAAAATGGATGCTGGCAGAGAACTTGAGGTCCTGTTCAATCTGTCTCCGGATATTCTTTGTGTTGCTGGCACAGACGGCTACTTCAGGAGAATTAATCCGGCCTTCTCAAAACTGCTTGGTCATACAGACAAAACGCTCCTTTCAACATCATTCCTTGATCTCGTTCATCCTGAGGATCTCGCAGCCACCCTGTCGGAAGTCGACGCCCTGAAGAGCGGGCTCACCACAACCAGTTTCGAGAACAGATACCGTCATCGTGACGGCCATTATTTATGGCTGTCCTGGTCTTCTTGCTTCGATGCGGTGACATCGAGAATATATGCTGTCGCAAGAGACATAACGGCAGAGAAGGCGGTTCGACATGAACTTCAGCAGATCAAGAATGCACTGGCACAGCAGACGATATTCGCAAAGACCGACCGCCGGGGTGTCATCACAGAAGTTAACGACAATTTTTGCCGGATAAGCGGATACAGACGAGACGAGCTGATCGGCAGCACGCACAAGATCGTAAATTCAGGTGTTCACCCGCCAGAGTTCTTCATGAATATGTGGCGGGATATTTCCGCCGGCAAATCATGGTCGGGCCTGATCCATAACCGGACGAAAACCGGCGATGACTATTTTGTCTTCAGCGTCATCGTCCCGATAACCGATGTCGACGGCAGGATTAAGAACTACATCGCCATTCGGTTTGATCTGACCGAGCAGTTCCACGTTCAGAAAGAGCGGGACAGACTCCTCAGCATTCTGAACGAAACAGGCTCGATCGCCAAAGTCGGCGGATGGGAACTTGATGTCGCGACCGGCGAACTGTTGTGGACCGACGAGACCTTCAGAATTCTTGAGGTCGAGAAACAGGATAACCAGAAACCCGTACTCCCGGAAGGTCTGGAACTGTTCACAAGCGCCAGCAAGCCCGTTATTGAACGGGCAGTTTCGCGCGGGATCGAGTTCGGCGAACCCTACTCTCTGGAGCTGGAAGCATTAACAGCCAAGGGTAACCAGCTATGGGTATTTACCAATGGCAAGGCGAACTTTGCCGATGGAAAAATCGTATCCTTGTCGGGCACCCTCCAGGACATCAATGATCGCAAGATCGTCGAGATGAAGCTGAATGCTGCACTGGAGCAGGCCAAGATAGCTGATACAGCAAAATCCCAGTTTCTTGCCAATATGAGCCACGAGCTCCGGACGCCACTGAATGCAATCATCGGATTCTCGGATGCGATCCGGTCCGGAATTTTCGGGACAACCGGCAACGACAATATCGATGTCTATATTTCTGACATCAATACGGCGGGCAAGGTACTGCTCAATCTCGTCAACTCGATCCTCGATATTTCAAGAGTTGAAGCCGGCAAGGAAGACCATGAACCGTCGGAAACAGACGTTCGGCAGGTGTTGAAAGACTGCACCCAGCTGATGTCCGTTCTGGCCAATGAAAAAAACATCTGCCTCACCATCGATTGTCCGGCTCCGCTTCCGACCATCAGCCCGGACCCCCGGCATCTGAGCCAGATCATCATCAATCTGGTCTCCAATGCCATCAAGTACACGCCATCGGGCGGGTCGGTCATTTGCTCGGCCCACATACCCCGGGATGGTCTGGTGCAGATTGATGTGAAAGACACCGGGATCGGCATGTCCGGAGACGAGATGTCGCGGATGTTCGAGCCATTCGAACGCGCCGGCGATGCCTTTACGACACGCGAGCAGGGGACAGGTCTGGGGCTGACGCTTGCGAAGAAACTGACCGAGATAAACAACGGGACCATTTCGATCAGCAGCGAAAAAGGTGCCGGCACAGCCGTGACACTGACATTCACGACAAATTCAACGCTGCCCTGAGTTCACAGCGCATTATCGGTCGATATGACCCTTCAGGCGCTGAGCTGGCGGACAATCTGGCCGCGCCCTTTCGGGA
Organism: Rhodospirillales bacterium; assembly: GCA_040219025.1. GTDB lineage: Bacteria > Pseudomonadota > Alphaproteobacteria > Rhodospirillales > HT1-32 > HT1-32. The sequence goes on from JAVJTE010000007.1 coordinate 90,079, forward strand.
ATGCCCCGAGCGCACCGGCAACTGCGGCCGCCAGCGCTGCGACCAGTCCGAGCAGCAAAGGTAATATTGCCGCAAGCAGGCCCGGCGTCCATGCCACGCGGAGCGCCTGCTCGACAGCCCAGTATCCGCCGATCCAGCCGGCAACCCCGCCCAGCACGGCGGCAATCCCGCCGATGGCCGCGGCTTCGCATAACCGTGCGAGGGCAATTTCAGACCGCGAGGCCCCGATCAGGGTAAAGGCCAGTGCTTCCCGGCGACGCGCATCAACCTCCGCCGCAATCACCGCTGCCAGCGACAGCCCGCCTGCGACCAGCAGGGTCAACGCCACAAGCAGGGACGCCAGCACCGCGCCGCTGATGACCTCTGTCACCTGCGCGACCAGGGTGCGGATATCGATACTGGTGATGTTCGGATAGGATTTCGCCAGATCATTTATGAAGGCATCGACAGCATCATCCGTCTCGCCCTGAAGGCTCATGATCCAGGATTGCGGCGCATCCCGAAACGGGTCGGGGGATGCCATCAGCAGATATTCCGGCCGGAAGGTGCGGTGATATTCCTTGCGGATATTCACCACCTCCGACGTAAACGACCGGCCAAGCACGCTGTAGGTCAGCTTGTCCCCCGGCTTCAGATCAAAGGCCTCCTGCAGGTCTTCCTCCGGCGACAGCAGCGGTGGCCCGTCATAATCCGGTGCCCACCAGTCACCGGCGAGCAGTTCCGCCCCGGTTGGCTCTGCCGTCCATGAAAAGCTCCGGTCCCCCTCAATGACCCATGACTTGTCTTCACGCAGCAGGGCCTCTTCGGCAGGCACCCCGTTGACGGCTGTCAGTGTCATGCGCATGAACGGATTTGCCTGCAGATCGCCCAGCGCAGGGTTCTCCGCAATCCGCGTCTTCAGCCCTTCGACCTGGTCCGGCTGCACATCGATCAGCACCAGATCGGGAATACGGTCCGGCAATTCCGCGCGCATGCCCTGTTCCAGCGAATTCTGCGCGGCAACGATCGCCGTGATCCCGGCAATGCCGATCCCGATCGACACCGCACGCATCGCAACAGCATTTGTGTTCAGCAGGCCCTGACGCACAACAACGCCAATAAAGCCACGCGGCTGTCGCGACACGGCCAGACGTGCCAGCAGCCACCCGCCACCTGTGAGGACAAGGGCAACAAGACACAGCCCTCCCGCCGCGATCCCGGCCAGCGACGGGACCGGCAGGCTGAACGTCGCCCCGGCCATCGCCAGCCCGATCAGGGCCAGCCCAAGCCCCAGTTGCCGGTTGTCGGGCTGCAGGTCGGCCTCGCCGCTGCGCATCGCCGCCCCGGGGGACAGGCGACCGGTGCCTGCGAGCGCCAGAATGCTGGTCCCGGTAATCCCGAGGACCAGGATCCAAGCGACCTGCAATGTCGGATCCACCAGACTGACCGGCGACCAGACAAGATGCAGCTGTGCCGAGACAATCTGCATCAGAAAAGCCGTGCCGACTGCGGCCAGGCCAAGACCCAGGACAACCCCCAGCGAGCTGGCAATGGCAATGATCGCAGCATGCAGACTGCCGACAACCGCCGGTGTCGCCCCCGACAGCCGGTACAGGGCAATGGTCCGCACCCGACGCGAAACCCAGGCCCGGGCAGAAGCCCAGGCGCCTGTCAGTCCGATCGCCAGCGCAACAATGCCGGCCATGCCGAGGAAGGTTGTCGTGCGGTCAACCGTCCGGCGGACACGGTCACCGGCATCGCGCGGTGTCTCCAGCTCCCACCCGGTTTCGGGCCGGAGTGCGGCCACCGCCTCAATCGCCGCGTCAAGCGAGGTCTCCGGCGCAAAATCCAGCCGGTAGCGAAAATCCACAATCGAGCCACGCTGGATCAGCCCCGTCTGCGTCAGGACATCAAGACGCATCAGAACGCGCGGGCCCACCATGAAGCGCCCGGCGGACAACCGGTCCGGTTCGATCAGCAGGCTGTCCGATATGACAAACTCCTGATCACCCAGCCGGATCACATCGCCGACACCGGCACTGAAGCGGCGCAGCAGTCCCGGTTCCACCACCACGGCAGGCCGGCCATCCCGGGTCTGCAGGGCGGCGTTCAGATCCTGACCGCTTGTCAGCCGCACCACCCCGTTCAGCGGATAGGCTTCATCGACACCCTTTACCTCAACCGGCAGGCGGGCATCGCCAATCACCGCGGAGCTCCGCAATTCGGCGACACGTGACAGGGTACCAGTCCCGGCCAGCCCGTCGACGACCTCGTCATCCAGCGGCACATTGACAACGGTCACCGCAACATCGCCTCCCAGCAATGTCGTGCCGCTGTCGGACAGGGAGCGCGACAGGCCGTCGCCCATCATCCAGACCGCCCCCATCATCACCGTCGCAATGGTGACACAGGCGATGAACAGCCGGAGGCCATAGATACCCGCGGCCAGTTCCGCGCTCAGCAATCCGCGCAGGATACGGGTGCGAACAGCAAAAGGGATCCCGGTATCGTCATGAGAATTGTTCTGCATCACAGGGTCAGGCCGCAATCAGGCCGGCATCAATGGCAATGGTCCGGTCGCATTTCTCCGCCATCGACCTGTCATGGGTGACCATCAGCATCGCAGCGCCGGTTTCATGCACCAGCGAGAACATTGTCTCTGCTACATCGATACCGGTTTCCTGATCCAGATTACCGGTCGGTTCATCAGCCAGAATCAGGCCGGGCCGGGCCACGAAAGCCCGCGCAATGGCGACACGCTGCTGCTCGCCGCCGGACAGGGCCGCCGGCCGATGCGTGACACGATGGCCAAGGCCGACACGCTCCAGCATCTGCTGTGCCTGCTTCGTGCCGTCCAGATTGCCGGAGAGCATCAGCGGCAGTGCCGCATTCTGCAGCGCCGTCATCGCCGGCACCAGATGATAGGACTGGAACACAATGCCGATATCGCGCCGCCGCAGGGCCGTCCGCTCCGCCTCGCTCGCCTGCATCAGATCGCTGCCCAGCACAGTAACCGCGCCACCGGTGGCGCGTTCCAGCCCGCCGATAATTGCGATCAGCGAGGACTTGCCGGACCCGGACGGGCCCGTGACGGCAACAATCTCGCCGGGCTCAACCGTGATATCGATGCCCCGCAGCACCGGCACCTCGCCTTCCGGCGCCGGGTAGGACAACATGACTTTTTGCAGAGAGATCACAGGAACTGAAGACACATCGCCTCTCCGGGTTCGGCAGAGTTACAATCAGGGACACCACAAGGTAGGAACGGAGGACCCGGTTTTCATCACTTCTACGCAGAATAAGCCACAACGGATTGCTCCGCGACCCGGAGAGCTGACTTCCGGCGGGTTTCAGGCCGGGAGTTCATCCGGCCCCGCGGCTCTGACGAGCCGGGCGCGCAGCCCGCAGAGATGGCGGCATTACCTGCACCGCCACTCAGTGAAAGTCGCGGGACTTCGGGATAATGCTTATGCTGCGCGGATGGCGGCCTGACCCCGGCGAAGCAGGCCGGGCAATATTGTCTGGTTCCGCTGATGCGCTTTGATTTGGGCCATCGACAAGACTGTCGAGCAACCTGGTTTCATCCTCAAGATTTCTGACAACCAGATGGATAACATTGTCCGCGATCTGAATTCTGCCATGAGCCGCGAGCAGTCTTGCGCCCATAACGATCTTGCGGTGCCTTTCAACAATATCCGGCCAGATCACCAGATTGGCGACACCGCTTTCGTCCTCCAGTGTGATGAAGACAACTCCGCTGGCGCTGCCCGGTCGCTGCCGGACCAGCACAAGACCGGCGATAGATACCCACTGCCCGAACCGGGAGTAAGGCAGATCGCTTGTCTTCATGAACTCCCGCCGGGCGTATGCCTTGCGCAAAAACGCCATCGGATGCGCTTTCAGCGAGAATCGCATGGTCTGATAGTCGGTGACGACATGCTCGCTTAACGGCATTTCAGGGAGAGAAACCGGCTGGTCCTCCCCTTCATCCTCCGCATCGGCATGGGTAAAAAGCGGAAGGTCCGGCGCTTCCCGGATTGCACGGGCGTCCCAGAGTGCGGCTCGCCGGTCCTTGCCAATAGACCGGAATGCGTCAGCAGCGGCCAGAAGCCGGATGCCGCCGGGTGAAAGCCTCGCACGATGGCGCAGATCAGCCACAGCCTCATAGGGCCTTCTGCGATGACCTGTCAGGCGGAGTGCGTCTTTTCCAGAGAATCCCTCGATCTGGCGCAGACCAAGACGCAGGGCATAGGCCCAGGAAGACCCGCCTCCTGCACCTGCACAGGGTTCAAGGCTGTTGTCCCAGTCGCTGAAGTTGATATCCACCGGCAGGACGGTAACACCATGTTCCCGCACATCGCGGATAATCTGTGCCGGCGCATAAAACCCCATGGGCTGGGAATTCAGCAGGGCGGCTGCGAAGACTGCCGGGTAATGGCATTTGATCCAGCTTGATACATAAGCCAGAAGGGCAAAACTGGCCGCATGACTTTCAGGAAATCCATATTCACCAAACCCCTCGATCTGGCTGAAACAACGTTCCGCAAAAACAGGGGCGTAGCCGCGTTCAACCATGCGCCCGACCATCTTCTCCTTATGGTCACTGACCTTGCCACGCGACCGGAAAGTGGCCATCGCCTTGCGTAGCTGGTTCGCCTCGGCCGGCGAGAAGCATGCGGCGACCATCGCAATTTTCATCGCCTGTTCCTGAAAGATCGGCACGCCGAGTGTACGCTGCAGGATGTTCCTGAGCTCATCCGGATCATATTCCGGTCCCGGCGAGGGATAGACTTCACGTTCCTTTCCCTGACGCCGGCGCAGATAGGGGTGTACCATATCGCCCTGAATCGGACCGGGCCGGACAATTGCGACCTGGATCACCAGATCATAGAAAGCGCGGGGTTTCAGACGCGGCAGCATATTCATCTGCGCGCGGCTTTCGATCTGAAAAACCCCGACTGAGTCAGCCCGGCAGAGCATATCATAGACAGCGGGATCATCGTCCGGAATTGTGGCGAGGCTGTATGCCCTGCCATAATGCGCGGCGATCAGGGCAAAGCTTTTCCGGATACAGGTCAGCATGCCGAGCGCCAGCACATCAACCTTCATGATGCCAAGCGCGGCAATATCATCCTTGTCCCATTCAATAAAACTCCTCGCCGCCATAGCGCCGTTGCCAACCGGCACGGTCTCGACGAGAGGTGATTCTGTCAGGATGAAACCGCCAACATGTTGCGACAGATGGCGCGGCATACCGATCAGTTCCCCGGCAAGAGCAAGGGTGCGTTTCAGATGCGGGTCGGAAATATCCAGGCCCGCCTCCTTCACCCTCAGATCGACAACATCCTTGCCCCAGGACCCCCAGACGGTCCCGGCCAGGGCTGCCGTGATATCTTCTGACAGGCCCATCACCTTGCCGACCTCCCGGATTGCCATGCGGGGCCGGTAATGGATAACTGTCGCACAAAGCCCTGCCCGGTCACGGCCATAGCGCTGATAGATATGCTGGATGACTTCCTCACGCCGTTCATGCTCAAAATCGACATCAATGTCCGGCGGCTCCTTGCGTTCCTCTGAAACAAAACGTTCAAACAAGAGCTCGTGCTGAGCCGGGTCAACCGAAGTGACCTCCAGGCAATAACATACGGCACTGTTGGCCGCAGACCCCCGTCCCTGGCACAAAATTCCCTCACCCCGTGCAAACCGGACAATGTCGTGAATGGTCAGAAAGTAGCGGGCAATATCCAGTTTGGCGATCATCGCCAGTTCCCGGTTCAGGGTCTTCCGCACCTTGTCCGGCATACCTTCCGGATAGCGTCTTGCCCCGCCCGCCCAGACCAGTTCGGCCAGATAATCATCCGGCGTTCTGTTCTCAGGCACCGTTTCACTCGGATATTCATAGCGCAGTTCAGCCAGTGAAAACCGGCAGGCGTCGGCGATCATCCGGCTTTGCCGGATAGCGTCCGGCCAGTCAGCAAACAGCCTGAGCATCTCTTCCGGAGATTTCAAATATCTCTCTGCGTTCGCATGCAGCCTTTGCCCCGCCTTGGTAATCGTCAGCTTCTGGCGGATACAGGTCATCACATCCTGCAGGGGACGGCGCGCCGGTGCGTGGTAATGTACATCGTTGGTCGCAACGAGTCTGAGCCCATGCTGAACCGCCAGCCTGCTGAGCCGATTGATCCGCGCCCGGTCGTCGCCGCGATACAGATAACTGGCTGCTATATGTCCAAGCACAGGCAGATGCTGGCAAAGACGCGGCAGGCCTGTACTGAAGGCATCGAGATCGTCATCCGGAACCGCGATCAGCACGGGGTCATCTACAGCCCGAAGGCTTTCCGATACCAGCGAGAGCGACAGATCGCATTGCCCCTTGCCTTGCCAGGCACCGTCACGGTTCTGCATTTTTGCAGCAGAAAGCAACCGGCAGAGCCGACCATAACCGGCCCGGCTTTTTGGATAGGCATAGAGAGAGGGGGCATCCAGAAGGTCAAGACGGCAGCCAATAATCGGGCGAAGCCCCAGGCCAGCAGCGGCGACATGCAGACGGACAACCCCTGCCAGTGTATTACGGTCAGCAATGCCAATCGCGTCGTAACCAAGCACATGCGCCGCGCTAACCAGTTCTGCGGGATCGGACGCGCCCTGCAGAAAAGAGAAATTGGTCATCAGCCCGAGTTCGATGAACGGCGTGCGTGCTTTTGCTGCCATTACGCATCGAGCCCGTGTACATACCAGCAGGGTGCCCCGCCCCGTCCGTCATCAGGCAGGCCCTCACGGAAGATCCAGTAGCGCCGCCCCTCCGTGTCCTCAACACGGTAATAATCACGCAGCCGTGCCGTAGACCGTTGCCGCCACCATTCCGGGGCAATCCGTTCCGGCCCTTCGCTGCGCACAACCCGGTGCGTTTGCCGCCGCCAGACAAGTTGTGCCGGCGGACCCTCTGGCACCGCATACAATACCTGTACCTCTTCCGGTGTCTTCAGCAGACGCAACGGACGCGGTGAGCTAACGGTTTCCACTTTGTCTGTCGCCCGATGGAAACTTGCGGCGGGGGTCAGAACACCGGCCCGTTCGGGGAGATGGCTGCCTGTCGCAACCGGACTCAACACAGCATCATGGCCAAACCTTGCAATCAGACGGTCAGCCAGTTGCGACAGGGCAACGTCATCATCTGTCCCCCCGGACAAGTCCCATTGAGCATTTTCAATTCGTTCAAAAACCACAATATCAAGGGTCATAATTTCAAAGCCAAAACCGGCAACCAGACGATCAATCCTGTTTTCAAAAAGACGCCCCAGATGCCCGGCATCCTGGCTGGCCATGGCTGTCGCCGCACTGATTGCGGAGACCCCTCCATCAACCCGATATCCGGCGAGGCGCAGACGGCGTGCACCGAGGTTCCTGCCCGCAAGTCGCCTGACCAGTTCATCCAGCAAGTCGTGCAGCACATAGGTCACGCCGGAGGCATCGCAGACCGGTTCCAGTAACTGTCGCATCGCCCGCAGGGGCTCTGCCGGGATTTCCGGCGTCAGCGGCTCCGGTATGCGCCCCAGCGCCTGGTCCAGCCGTCGTGACGGGCTGGCGGAAAGCAGACCATGATATCTGAAGCGTCTGACCAGCGCCGCCGGCGGCAAGGCCTGTAACGCTCCGATGGTCTTCAACCCCAGTCTGCGCAGCATCAGAACTGTCTCCCTGTCGAGACGCAGTGCAGCGACGGGCAGAGACGAGAGATCGTCGGCTATTGACCCGGCCCGGCAGATTGCCGGTGTTGTTGCATACCGCGCCAGCGCCCATGCCGCACCAAGGGTTGGTGCGACAGCAGGCCGTGCCGTCAGCCCAAGACTTGCAAAGGCTGCGATCATGCCCGAGAGCATCCGGGCCTCGCCGCCCCACAGATGATCCGACCCCGTCGTGTCGAGCAGCAGCCCATTATCACCGTCTGCCCTGACCCAGGGGCACCATTGATGACACCACTGCGACAGACGGGCGATATCCTGACGGTCAGCCTTCTGATCCGCCTGTTCGACCCTCAGGCTCGGGATCAGCATGCGAATGTCGGTGACACGTGCATCACATCTGACACCAAGCCTGATGGCAGCCAGATTTACATCATGGATGACCGGACCGCGCGGACCTTCACGCGCCAGAACCACAGGCACGCCCAGATCAGCCTCCGGGTTGTCGCCCGTACGTTTCTGCCATCGCTGAATCGCAAAATGGGGGAGAAAAACCGAGATGATGCGTCTGTTGTTCATACTGTGCCTCCCATTCCCCCGGTCTGGTATCGCGCGCCCGAAACAATGTTGTACGCCAGCGCGGCGGACCGGGCGCATGGCCATCTAGCGGATGTGGCATCGACGGCAGCGGCCTGACCCGCCAACGCCGACGGGCTGCCGACAAGGCTTCCGCAGCCGCATACCGAATCAAAAAAGTATGCGTGGCCGACCGTTCGGCACGAACCGCCAGACGTTTGGTTGATGTAAAATCAAGTACCTTCGGGTTCCCCCATATCTCACCGATCACGGCCCCGAGAGAAGAACATTTCAGGGCTTCCTCCATCGTCCAGAGTACGTCCGTCGCCTGATTGGCGCAGACCAGCAAAAGCTGGCCCGGATCGACACTGAAACGACGTAAACCAAGGTCATAAGGCTGTCCCATCTGCGACACCGACATACGATCCGATACCCAGAGAACAGGCCTTCCAGCCGGTATCCGGGCCAGCACAAAACCCGTTGCACCGGCATCTTCCGATCCGGCAAACAACTCCTCAAACTGCGCTCTGGCCGGCGCAGGCTGCAGACGGTCTCCAGGAGAGGATCTGCTACCATCTGCAACATTGCGTACAGACAGCGGTATCAAAGCGGTTTTCTCCAAACCCATGGGTTGGCCATCTATAATGTTCCTGATTTGTTCTATAAAAAACCAACAAGCCAGACGAGTCAATCCACGGAAAAAAGAAGAAATTCACGCAACGGGAGACGGGCAAGCCGATACGGCAAAGCAACTGTATACCAGTGATCTTGATCTTGGTCTCATCGCTTCCCTTCAGGAAGCGGCAGTTGGTGGAGCCGAGGAGGATCGAACTCCTGACCTTCGCATTGCGAACGCGACGCTCTCCCATCTGAGCTACGGCCCCGCCGGTGCGCGGGATAATGGTGACGGCCGGTGATCCTGTCAAGCGCATGCTGGGCGGGTTATTCTTGGTTGCACGCTTGCGAAACAGCGGTCCCGCAACTAGGTTTCATTCCTGAATGAGAACTGAACGGATCCGCCCGCCATGCCGCTGATTACAACTCTTTTCGGCATCATACAGTCGCTGCTGACACTGTATATGTTTGCCTTCATCATCATGGCGGTACTGTCCTGGCTGGTGGCCTTCAATGTCATCAACACCCAGAACCGGTTTGTCTATATGGTCGGCGACTTCCTGCACCGGATAACAGAGCCGCTGCTGACCCCGATCCGGCGGATCATGCCCGACCTCGGCGGCATCGACATCACCCCGGTATTTGCCATCATCGCGATCATCCTGGTGCGTGACGGCCTGCTGCCGACCGTCTTCCAGATTCTCATCGGCTGATTTTCGATCCGGACAGCGCCGGCACCATCCGCGCTTCTGTCTGTCGTTCCGGGCGGGCTTCCTGTCGCTGTCCGGCCAGCGCCGCGCGACGGATCGCACAAGGTGCCGGGCGTGACGGAACGGAGACGGACAGTTGAACGGGGAACAGATATCCAATGACCGATGAAAACCGGATTGACGGCAAAGCCTTCGCGGCTGAGCTTCGCGCCCGCATCGCCCGGCATGCCGGCACCCTGAAAGCCGATCACGGGCTGACACCGGGGCTGGCGGTCGTTCTGGTCGGCGAGGACCCGGCCAGTCAGGTCTATGTCCGGTCCAAGGGCAAGCAGACGGCAGAAGCCGGAATGGCCTCCTTTGAGCACAGGCTGGATGCGTCAACAGCGGAGGCTGAGCTGCTGGCACTGATCGACCGGCTGAACAATGATCCGGATGTGCATGGCATTCTGGTCCAGCTGCCGCTGCCCGAACAGATCTCCGAGGAGAAGGTTCTGGCCACGATCCGGCCGGAGAAGGACGTCGACGGCTTTCACGTCATCAATGCCGGTCTGCTGGCGACCGGCGGGAAAGGCATGGTTCCCTGCACCCCGCTCGGCTGCATCATGCTGCTGAAAGACCGGCTGGGGGATCTGTCCGGCCTGAACGCCGTGGTGGTCGGCCGGTCGAATATCGTCGGCAAACCGATGGCTGCCCTGCTGCTGCGCGAAAGCTGTACGGTCACCATCGCCCATTCCCGCACCCGCGACCTGCCCGCGCTCTGCCGGACAGCAGATATTCTGGTCGCCGCTGTCGGACGGGCTGAAATGATCAGGGGTGACTGGATAAAACCCGGTGCCACGGTGATTGATGTCGGTATCAACCGCGTCCCCGGCAGCGAGCCGGGCAAGACCCGGCTGGTCGGCGATGTCGATTATGCCAGTGCCGCCGCAAAGGCCGGGGCAATCACCCCGGTACCGGGCGGGGTCGGGCCGATGACCATTGCCTGCCTGCTGGCCAACACACTCACCGCTGCCTGCCGGCAGCATGGCATTACCCCGCCGGAAATCTGACCTGCCGGCTGTCTCAAGGTTCCCCAGACATGATGACCCGGGACGATTACAACGCTTTCTGCCAGAGCCTGCCGGCCACAACCCATGTCGTGCAATGGGGCGGCGCGGATGTCTGGAAAGTCGGCGGCAAGGTTTTCGCCATCGCCGGATGGAGCGACAGGGCCTATCCCGGCATTACCTTCAAGGTCTCGCGCCTGACCTATGAAATCCTTACCGAACAGCCGGGAGTGCGCCCGGCCCCCTATCTTGCCTCGCGCGGGATGAGCTGGGTCCAGAATTATGACGAGCCGGGCCTGCCGGATGAGGACCTCCGGGCCTATCTGACGGAATCACACCGTCTTGTCGCACTGGGCTTGACCCGCAAGAAGCGCCGGGAAATCGGGTTCGACCCGGACTGAACGGCGTTTCCGGCCCACCTCTCCCACCTCCGAAACCCGTCTGGCCTGTCACAGGTAAAAGACTCAGACCGGGGTCTTGCATCTTCTGTCTTTTCCATTAATTAGAATAATACTAATTATTATTATGAAATGGAGATGCTCATGACACCCCCAACCAGTGATCGTCGGCCCCAGGCCCTTGTCGGATCGAAAGCCCCTGATTTCACGGCCGCTGCCGTGCTGGCAGATGGCGAGATTGATGAAACCTTCAACCTGAACCGCTGGCTCGATGGTGACTATGGCCTGCTGTTCTTCTATCCGCTCGATTTTACGTTTGTCTGTCCGTCGGAAATTCTCGCCCATAACAACCGGGTCAGCCGTTTTGCCGAAACCGGCACGAAGCTGGTCGGTGTGTCCGTCGACAGTGTTCACACCCATGCGGCCTGGCGCCGGACACCGGTCAATGACGGCGGGCTGGGTGACGTGGATTTCCCGCTGGTCGCCGACCTGACCAAGGATATCGCCCGTGATTACGGCGTGCTGACCGATGCCGGTGTTGCCCTGCGCGGTACCTTCCTGATCGACCGGTCGGGTGTGGTGCGCCATCAGGTGATCAATGATCTGCCGCTGGGTCGCAATGTCGACGAGGCACTGCGCATGATCGACGCCCTGCAGTTCCATGAGGAACATGGCGAGGTTTGCCCCGCCGGCTGGAACAAGGGTGACAAGGGCATGACGGCCGACAGCCGCGGCATCGCCAGCTACCTGAGCGAACATGCCGGCAGGCTCTGATTGACAATATGGGGGTGACGAGAGTTGTTCGCGCCCCCATAGCGCCTTATGTTGCAGGCGTTCAGACAAGGATTTCCAAATGCCCCAGACTCACCACACCAAAGTCCTCATCATCGGATCCGGCGCCGCCGGCTATACCGCTGCAATCTATGCCGCGCGTGCCAGCCTGGAGCCGCTCGTTGTCGCTGGCATGCAGCCGGGCGGACAGATGACCATCACCACCGATGTCGAAAATTTCCCCGGTTTTGCAGATGTTATCCAGGGCCCCTGGCTGATGGAACAGATGCAGGCACAGGCAGAACATGTCGGTGCGAAGATCATCCCGGACCTGATTACCGAAATCGATTTCTCCAGGCGGCCGTTTGTCGCGAAGGGAGATGGCGGCGACACCTATATCGGTGACTCCGTCATCATCGCAACCGGCGCACAGGCCCGCTGGCTCGGCCTTGAAAGCGAACAGAAATTCATGGGCTTCGGCGTTTCCGCCTGCGCCACCTGCGACGGCTTTTTCTATCGCGGCAAAAAGGTTCTGGTCATCGGCGGCGGCAACACCGCTGTCGAAGAAGCCCTGTATCTGACCAACCACGCCGAGAAGGTCACCCTGATCCACCGGCGCGACGAATTGCGGGCCGAGAAGATCATGCAGGAGCGCCTGTTCCGGCATCCGAAGGTCGAGGTCATCTGGGATACCGAGCTGGACGAGGTGCTGGGCGACAGCAACCCGCCGGGCGTCACCTCGGTCCGGCTGAAAAACACCAAGACCGGTGATACCAGCGTACTGGCCGTCGACGGCGTCTTCGTGGCCATCGGCCACACCCCGACCACCGGCATCTTCAAGGGCAAGCTGGCGATGGATGACGAGGGCTATCTGATCACCAGGCCGGATTCCACATCGACGGAAATCGAAGGCGTGTTTGCCGCAGGCGACGTGAAGGACAAGATTTTCCGTCAGGCGATCACGGCCGCCGGCATGGGATGCATGGCCGCACTCGAAGCCGAGAAATATATCGCAACACTGGAGAGTGCTGCCCAGGCAGCCGAGTAACGCCATGCCGTTGCGCCAACTGGGGTCGCTGGACTGGGACAAGCTGCGCGTCTTTCACGCGGTTGCGGATGCGGGCAGCTTCACCCATGCCGGCGAAACCCTGAACCTGAGCCAGTCCGCTGTCAGCCGGCAGATTTCCGGCCTGGAGGAAAGCCTCCATGTGCCGCTGTTCCACCGGCATGCCCGCGGACTGATCCTCACCGAACAGGGTGAACGCCTCTACAAGACGGCGCATGACATCTTTGAGAAGCTGTCGATTGCCGAGAAACAGATTCGTGAAAGCCGCGATGTGCCGGAAGGTCCGCTGAAGATCACCACCACGGTGGCCTTCGGCTCGGTCTGGCTGACGCCCCGGATCAAGGAATTCATCTCGATTTATCCGGATATCGACGTCACCATCATTCTGGATGACAGCGAACTGGATCTCGGCATGCGTCTGGCTGACGCCGCGATCCGCATGGCCCCGCCGCGCCAGCCCGACCTGATTCAGCGCCATATCATGACGACCCGGTACCATGTCTATGCGACCGAAGAATATCTGTCGCAGGCCGGTTGGCCGAAAACCCCCGCTGATCTGGATAACCACAAGATTATTGCCTATGGCGAGGAAGCCACCCCGCCCGTGGCCGATGTCGACTGGCTGCTGAATGTTGAAACCGATCAGCCCCGCAAGGCCGCGCTGAAGGTCAACAACCTCTACGGCATTTATCGTGCCGTACAGGCCGGCCTCGGGATCGCCGCGCTGCCGGAATATATGGCCCGGGAATATTCCCGGCTCGTCGAAATCCTGCCGGAACTGCGCGGCCCCAGTTTTGACGCCTATTTTGTCTATGCGGAAGAGCTCCGGCACTCCAAAAGAATCGGGGTTTTCCGGGATTTTCTGATCAAAAAACTGGCAGAATTCCGCGAATAAATTCGCAACCGCCCATATTTCATGCAGATATGCATTTTCCGCATAGCTTGGTTGCGGAATTGAGGGTGGTGGATATTCCGGACCACTCCTATATTCAGGTTGTTGCAGCGCAGCATTGCTTGCGCAGCGACGGATCCACGGGCCCTCCCTCCCGTCGATCCGCCGGACCACATGTCCGGTACTATGGTCCGCCTACCCTCCCTTGTGGCGGACCACACGTCTCCCAGACGTGAAGCCTCCCTGTTAAACTCGCCGGGTCCTCGTGACCCGGCGCTTTTTTTTGCCCCTGCAATCAGTATCAAGTCGCTTTCTCCCCGCCGACAATTTGCTTATGGTGCCCGCAGGCGCGTTCCCCTGAAGATAACGGGACCGCAAACCAAATATACGGGAGAGTAAACACTATGATCGATTCGAAACTGAAGGTGTCAAAACGCCTTCTGATGGTCGGTGCGCTTGCCGTTGCGACCTTCGGAGCCGGCATCCAGATGGCGGCAGCACAGGACAAGGTGAAGGTCGGTGCGCTCCGCTTCACCTCGCATGCAGCCGGCTTCATTGCGCTGGAAAAGGGTTATTTCAAGGAAGAGGGTATCGACGCCGAATTCGTCTTCTTCCAGGCCGCCCAGCCGATTGCGGTTGCAATGGCTTCCGGTGATACGGATTTCGGCATCGCCGGCATGACCGGCGGCTTCGTCAACCTCGCCGCCAAGGATGCGCTGAAAGCCATCGGCGGTGTGCTGCGCGAAAAGAAGGGCGTTGACGGCATGGCCATCCTCGCCTCCAACAAGGCCTATGATGCCGGACTGACCTCTGTCGACAAGCTGCCGGGGCATTCCGTCGCCCTGACCCAGGTCGGCTCGACCTTCCATTACATGTCCTCGATCATCGCGGACGCGAAGGGCTTCCCGCTCTCCGACCTCAAGCTGACCCCGCTGCAGAAGGTCGGCTCGATGATCGGTGCCATCAAGTCCGGCCAGGTCGATACCATGATCATGGTGCCGCATATCGCCAAGCCGCTGGTCAGCTCCGGCGATGCCAAGCTGCTGGGATGGCTGAACGACTATACCGAGGACTACCAGATCTCGGTAATGGCGGCATCGGCCAAGACGATCAACGAGCGCCCGGATGTCGTGAAACGCTTTATCAAGGCCTATGCCCGCGGCATCGCGGAATTCAACTCGGTCATGCTCGACCAGAAGGATGCAGCGAAAGTCGACGAGCTGGTCAAGATCATCCACAAATATGTCTATGAAGACCGCCCTTACGAGAAAGCCGCCCCGCCGATCAAGGCCGGCTCGATGTATCTCAACGAAGGTGTGAAGCTGAATGTGACAGATCTGACACGCCAGCTGAAATGGATGCAGTCGGAAAAGCTGATTGCTGACAACATCACAATTGATCAGGTGATCAACAAGGACTTCGCTGAGTCCTACTGATCCGGCATCCCGGCGGTGACCAGGTCGCCGCCGGGGTTCTTTTTTACGATTTACCCGCTCAACTGTCCTCCGAGATGCACCTCCGGTGCTTCTCAGGATGAGAGGGGCTAAAATCCTCATCCTGAGGAGGCGCAACGCGCCGTCTCGAAGGATGACCCTGCAGTGAGTACCGGAGCCACACCATCAGATGAATCTCCATATCAACAACCTGTCTCACTATTACGGCGATATGGAGGTGCTGAGCGGCATCGATTTCCTGATCGAGCAGGGCAGGATCGTCTGCATCATCGGCCCCTCCGGCTGTGGCAAATCGACCCTGCTGCGACTGGTTGGCGGTCTGGAACAACCCACGCAGGGTGATGTGCTGCAAATCGGCAGCCCGCCGGAAGGCTCGCTCAACCCGCTGACCTATATTTTTCAGGACTTTGCCCTGCTGCCCTGGCGCACGGTCGAGGGCAATGTCAGCCTGGTGCTGGAAGACCATGCGCTGACCCCGGCCCGACGTGAAGAAATCATCGCCGATGTGCTGGCCCGCACCAAACTCTCGGATTTCCGCAAGGCCTATCCGCGGCAGCTTTCCGGCGGCATGAAGCAGCGCGTTGCCATTGCCCGGGCGCTGGCCGTCTCCCCCGATGTCATGCTGATGGACGAGCCGCTGTCGGCGCTCGACAGCCAGACCCGCGAGCTGCTGATGGATGACCTGATCCAGCTCTGGACCCGCGAGCGCTTCACTGCGGTCTATGTGACCCATAATCTGAACGAGGCGGTGCGCCTCGGTCATCAGGTGATCGTGCTGTCCCGGCGACCGGGAAAAATCCGCGAAATCATCACCATCGACAAACCGATCGAGGAACGTGAACTCGGCGACCCGGATCTGGAGCGCCAGCAGAAACGCCTGTGGGATCTGATGCGCGACGAGGCCCAGGCCGCCGATATGGAGCTAGCCGATGTCTGACCAGCCGCAGACCCGCACTGTCGCCTTCCGGGGTGGCGGATTCAATCCGAAGCCGATCCGGATGATCGGGCTCGTGGTCTTCGTCGTCATCATTGCAATCTGGGAATTCCTGTCACGCATCGGCGCCATCCCGCCGCTGTTCATGCCCGCCCCGTCGCAGGCCTGGTCGGCATTGCAGAATCTCTACACCAGCGGATTGCTCTGGGTGCATCTGGAAGCCTCGACCTATCGCCTGCTGCTCGGCTGGTCGCTGGGGACAGCGCTCGGCCTGATCGTCGGTATCATGATCGGCCTGTTCTCGGTCGCCCGCGCCGGGCTGATTCCGCTGGTCTCCGCCATTTTCCCGATTCCGAAGATCGCCCTGCTGCCGCTGTTCATCATCTGGTTCGGCATCGGCGAGGGCTGGAAAGTCGCAACCATCCTGTTCGGCGTCTTTTTCCCGACCGTGATCGGCACCTTCGGCGGCGTCGACAACGTTGACCGCGGCCTGATCCGCATGGGCCAGTCCTTTGGTCTGAGCTGGTGGTCGATCGTCCGCAAGATCATCCTGCCGGGCGCCCTGCCCGCGATCCTGTCCAGCTTCCGGATTTCCGCCTCCATCGCCATCATCCTGCTGGTCGCCGCCGAGATGATCGGCGCGCAATACGGCATCGGCGCCTATGTGCTGATGGCCGGCAACCTGATGGCCACCGACGAACTCATCGCCGGCGTCGCCATCCTCTCCGTCATCGGCCTCATCGTGGCCACGCTGATCGGCCGGGCAGAACGCTATTTCCTGAGATGGCGGCGGTGAGGAGTCGCAAACAGCCTTGCCAGCCCCGTCTCGCGCCGATAACTTGGCGGCCATGAACATGAATGCGCAGCAGAATTGGTGGTGGTGGACTCCCTGACCGGGTGGACATCCCCTTGCGCGCGTAAAACGCATCACAGGGCCGCCCGAGGAAACTCCGGGGCGGTTTTTTTGTGTTCCGGATCCGACAGCGGCGCTTCATCAGACGACCCGGAAGCGACAGAGGAATGAGCAAGGATATGACTGACAGTTTCACCACCAATGGCGGCATTACCGTCACCCGGTCACGACAGACCGCCCCCTATGACACCGCCATCGACACCTATGTGGAAAAGCTCGATGCGCGGCGGGGGGCCGTGTTCTCGTCGAACTATGAATATCCCGGACGCTATTCCCGCTGGGATACCGCCATCATCGATCCGCCGGTTGGTATCACATCACGGGGCCGGGTGATGAAGGTTGAAGCCTTCAACGACCGGGGCATCGTTCTCCTCGATGCCATTACCGCCTGTCTGGACGGTCATGCCGATATCGCCTCGCAGACCCGTTCCGCCGACCGGCTGGACATCACGGTCGCGGAACCGTCGCGCGTCTATACGGAAGAAGAACGCTCCCGCATGCCGACCGTCTTTTCGGTGCTGCGCAGTATCATCGACCTGTTCGGCAGCGACGAGGATGAGGCGCTCGGCCTCTACGGTGCCTTCGGCTACGACCTCGCCTATCAGTTTGATCCCGTCGAGCAGCATGTCGAGCGCCCGGATGACCAGCGTGACATGGTCCTGTTCCTGCCGGATGAAGTGCTCATCGTTGACCATTATTCCGTCGAGGCCTGGCTCGACCGCTATGACTTCACCGTCGACGGCGTCTCCACCGCCGGTCGCAAGGGTGGCGGCGCGGAGGAGGATTTCAAATTTGCCGCCGAAGACCCGCCCGCCGGTGACCACAGCCCCGGCGAATATGCCGATCTGGTGCGCGAGGCGAAGAAATCCTTCCTGCGCGGTGACCTGTTCGAGGTCGTTCCCGGTCAGGTGTTCTATGAGAAATGCGAACGCCGCCCGGCAGAAATCTTCAACCGGCTGAAGGAAATCAATCCTTCGCCCTATTCCTTCTTCATCAATCTGGGGCAGCAGGAATATCTGGTCGGGGCGTCACCGGAAATCTTTGTCCGGGTGACCGGCAGACGGGTCGAGACCTGCCCGATTTCCGGCACCATCAAGCGCGGTGAAGACCCGATTGCCGATTCCGAGCAGATCCTCAAGCTGCTGAATTCAAAGAAGGACGAACATGAGCTGACCATGTGTTCGGATGTCGACCGCAACGATAAATCCCGGGTCTGTGAACCGGGTTCGGTGCGGATCATCGGCCGCCGCCAGATCGAGATGTATTCCCGTCTGATCCACACGGTCGATCATATCGAAGGCCGTCTGCGCGAGGACATGGATGCCTTCGATGCCTTCCTGAGCCATGCCTGGGCGGTCACCGTCACCGGCGCACCGAAACTCTGGGCCATGCGCTTCATCGAAAAGCATGAGCGCACCCCCCGCGCCTGGTATGGCGGGGCCATCGGCATGATGCATTTCAACGGCAACATGAATACCGGCCTGACCATCCGCACCGTGCGCATTCTGAACGGTGTCGCACAGGTGCGTGCCGGTGCCACCCTGCTGAACGATTCCGATCCGGTCGAGGAAGAGAAAGAGACCGAGCTGAAGGCATCGGCCATGCGGGCTGCCATCCGCAAGGGATCGAATTCGGAAGGTGCAGACGGCAGGCGGGTTACCCGCAAGGTCGGCACCGGCAAACGCATCCTGCTGATCGATCATGAGGACAGCTTCGTCCATACCCTGGCCAACTATTTCCGCCAGACCGGGGCCGAGGTGACGACGCTGCGGACACCGGTCGACCGGGCCGCCCTCGACCGGCTGGCCCCCGACCTGGCTGTCCTGTCGCCCGGGCCGGGTTCACCGAAGGATTTCGATACGGCCCGGACCATCACCATGCTGCGCGAGGCAAAGCTGCCGGTCTTCGGTGTCTGTCTCGGCCTGCAGGCAATCTGTGAATATTATGGCGGGGAGCTGGCACAGCTGGATGACCCGATGCATGGCAAACCGTCACGGATCAAAATCACCCGTCCGGGTGTGGTCTTTGACGGGCTGCCTGCAGATATCACCATCGGGCGCTATCATTCGCTCTATGCCAACGCCGACCGGCTGCCGGCAGAGCTGGCGGTCACGGCGCTAACCGCTGATGGCATCATCATGGGGATCGAGCATGTCAGCGAGCCGGTCACAGCGGTACAGTTCCATCCCGAATCAATCATGTCGCTGAGCCATGACGCGGGTATGCGGATGATCGAGAATGTGGTGGAAAAGCTGGGCCAGCCCGAGACGAAAGCCAGCGCCGCCTGATACTGTCCTGCCAGTTTCCCCGGACGTGAGCCAGTTCACAGACGCCATCGTCTGAAAGGTTCAGGGTCATCCCATCGACAACAGATGCGTTCGGGGAACTGACATGACAACAGCAGCAGTACACAAACAGGGGGTCCACCAGACCCCTGCCGCGGTGATCAACCTGGCGGAAGTGGCGGCGAAGACCTTGCCCTGTCCGGATATGTCCCTCGACCTCCGCCATACCGCACTGGTTCTGGTGGACCCGCAGAAGGGGTTCCTGGACCCGGCGGGCAGCCTGTGGCCGGCCGTCAAAAACGGTGTGCGCGGTAACAATGTCATCGAACATCTGGAATGGCTGCTGGATACGGCCTGTTCAACCGGCATGCTGCGGGTTGTCTGTCCACATCACCACGATCACCGGCAGACAGAGTCCGTTGGCGTGGGCCGGGTCGCCGCCTGGGCCAATGCCCTGCCCGGCAGAACCACAGAACATATGGCCGAAGACAGTGACATCCTGCCCTGCCTGACCCCTTATCTGCAGGATGACAATGCGCTGGTGACCGGGACGCACCGGCTGTGCGGGCTGGCCAATCGTGAGCTGATGCAGGAATTGCGGGCACGCAGCATCACCCAGGTCATTCTGGCCGGCATGTGCGCCAATCTCTGCCTTGAGGGGCATCTGCGCGATCTGGTCGAGAACGGGTTCAGTGTCGCCGTCGTCTCGGACGCCACAGCCGGTATCGCCGTCGACGGCATTGATGCACGCAATCACAACATGCACAGCTTCCGCCTGCTGGCGAATGCCGTCTGGGATACCCGCGAGACGATCCTCAGGATGTACGGAAAGAACGTCTGACCTTGCGCCGGCTGGTCACCCCGAAATGACTGGCAGCCCCTTCGGTAAAGGCATCCAGGAACTGTGTCATGGCATCGCGCAACGGCTCGTAGCCGGCTGAGCGTTCAAAGCTTGTCTCATCCATGTACAGGCCACGGTTGATCTCGATCTGCAGGGAATGGCGGTTGGCCGCCGGGTTCCCGTGATCGCGGACCAGATCGACCCCCTTGAAGCCGACATTCACCGCCACGGAAAAGCCCAGCCCGGCCAGCAATCCCCGCGCATGCGATGCGACTTCATGACTGCAGGTATCATCATCCCGGGTACCGATGATCATATCAAACGGTACCGGCTCGCCCGTTCCCTCGAACCCGTTCGGCCAGACCGACGGCATGGAATGACAGTTGATATGCCAGTAACCGCCAAATGCTTCAGCCGCCTTGTCCAGACGGGTCGACAATGCGTTGCGATAGGGCCGCCAGTATTTCTCGATCCGGTGTTCAACCTCGCTCACCGAAAGCAGACGGTCATAAACCGGCACCTGATCAATGCCGACGCTGCGCCAGATCAGCCCGTGGCCGGTTTCGGTTTTCTGCGACGGCTGAATGTCATGTGGCCAGGTACCATCAATCATCCCCGCATCAATATCCGCCGGAGACCGGTTCGGATCGATATAGGAGCGCGGGAAACGGGCCGCGATCAGCGTCGCACCGAAGGCAGGGCCGGAGCCGAAAAGATCATCGATTTCAAAATCGACACCATAGCGCAGCAGATCCATGCCCACCGAATAACGGAAGTCATCGGGATAAACGGTGCCGCTATGCGGGGAATCAAGCACAACCGGAACCGGATCAGTTTCGGGCATGCGGATGTCGAGGACATCTTCGGAAGTCAGAATTTTCATAAGGACAAGATAATCAGATAAATTGTGCCCTGAAAACGACGACCGTCACACCTCCACCGGTTGTGTTTATGCCTGAAATATCATCCGGGCTGACGTGCTTCGCGGGCCAGCAGGCGTTTCTTTCGTGCCAGCCCCCAGCGATAGCCATGCAGCTTGCCGTCAGAGCCCACCGCACGATGACAGGGGATAAGAAGCGATACCGGATTACGTCCGCAGGCCGTCCCCACCGCCCGCGCTGCCTTCGGCATATCAAGCCGCCGGGCGATTTCGCCATAGGACCGGGTTACCCCGTCCGGAATGGCAATCAGTTCTTCCCAGACCCGCCGCTGGAATGCGGTAGCCCGCACATCAAGCGGCAATGTTTCAGCCGGTGCCTTGCCATCAAGCTGGTCAAGTATGACACCGGTCACCACTGCCAGCGTGCCGTCATCTGCAACGATCTCCGCTTCTGGAAAGTCGCCCTTCAGTTCCGCCAGCAGGGCCTCGTCATCCGAACCGAAGCCCAGAAAACTGACCCCCCGTTCCGTCGCCGCCACAATCATGCGGTCCAGCGGACAGTCAACAATCGCATAGGCCATCGTCGCACCCTTGCCGCCGCGGGCGTAACTTGCCGGGGTCATGCCGAAATGGTCGTCGGATTTTTCGTACAGCCGGCTGGGGCTGGAATAGCCCGCCTCATAGATTGCGTCCGTCACATCCACACCCTCCCGCAGCCGTCGTTTCAGATCACCGAGCCGCAGCGCATCAAGATACTGGCGCGGGCTGATCCCGACGAGCCCGGAGAATGTCCGTTGCAGATGCCAGACACTGACACCGGCCTCCGCGCTCATATCCTCCAGCGTCAGGGCCTGTTCCTCCATTTCGTCAACATGCCGGTGCAGATGCTCCAGTGTCCGGCGCACCAGATCAAGCGCCGGATCGGCGCGCATGACCGATTCCGGCCGGCATCTCTTGCAGGCCCGGTATCCGGCCACCTCCGCCAGTTCCGGCAGCGGAAAAAACGAGACATTCTCCCGTTTCTTCGGGCGCGATGCGCAGGAGGGACGACAATAGATGCCGGTACTGCGGACCGCATAGATAAACTGTCCGTCACAACCCGCATCACGTTCGACAACCGCCTGCCAGCAGGCCTCCGCGTCGAGATTATGGTTTGTTTGCTGTGTCATGAAGCCAGTCTAGCCGATTTCACCGGCCGGGATATCCGCCGCTTGCTGTGATATCACAATCATTCAGGTGAATGATTTGGTATCAGCAATCATCCCAGTGAACGATATGATGCTCCAGCGGCCCGGCATCCTGCTCCCGCACGGCACGGCCCCGCACCGACATGCCGGCCTTGTGAACGGACTCCGCATCTCCCGTCTTCAGCGGATGCCAGTAAGGCAGGTCCCGCCCCTCGTCGATCAGACGATAGGCACAGGTTGACGGTAACCAGTTCAGTTGCGGCACGACCTCTGCCGTCAGGCGCACACAATCGGGCACCAGCGTCGACCTGATGGCATATTTCCGGCAACGACAGGCGCTGGTGTCCAGCAGACGGCAGGCAACGTTGGTGTAGTCGATCTCGCCCGTATCATCATATTGCAGTTTGTGCAGGCAGCATTTCGCGCAACCGTCACAGAGCGACTCCCATTCCGTATCGGTCATCTCCGACAGCTTCTTGCGCTGCCAGAAGGGTGTCTCGTCGTCAGTCGTCATCAGTCCGGGCTCTCACGGTCAATCAGGTGGATATATGACCCGAAGACCCGCCCCTGTACCAGCCCGGACAGCCCATGGCCGGTTCCGGTCGCGTCGCTGACACGAAACAACCGGTTCCCGCCGCGGATATTTTCTTCCGCGGAATAATGAAATTCATGGGCGCGAAAGCGGCTGCCTGCCGGACCAAGCGGACCATCATTCGACAGCGTCACCCGACGATAGCCCAGCCGACGCCGGGGTGTCGCAAAACTGGTCTCCAGCGGCAACAGGTCCAGCATCCGATGCCGGTCACCCGCAGCATCCGTCAGGCCATTACCCAGCACCATATAGCCACCGCATTCACCATAGATGACGGCCTCCCGGCCCGCCGCCGCCCGCATCCCGTCGCGAAATCCCTGACTGGCCGCAAGCGGCCCCGCATGAAGTTCGGGATATCCGCCGGGCAGATAAACCGCCGTCGCCCTGTCCGATGGCCCCTCACCGGCCAGCGGCGAGAAGAAGGTCACTTCCGAACCCGCCTTCCGCCAGCCATCCAGAACATGCGGATAGGTAAACGCAAAAGCCATATCCCGGGCCACCGCAATATGCTGCCCGAGCGGCGGAATGGCCGCACCAGCACCGCCACTGCCGGATATTCCTGCATCACCAGCCAGAGCAGCCAGCACCGGAATATCCAGATCTTCAGCCACGGCAGCAGCCGCATCCTCCAGCAGACGTTGCAGGTCCGCTGCCTCCCCGGCCTGTACCAGACCGAGATGCCGGGACGGGACGCCCAGATTTTCCCGCCGGCGTAACCCGCCAAGGACCGCCACATCGGGGCAGCCGTCCCTGACTGCCGCTGTCAGCAGATCGACATGCCGGTCGCTGGCAACCCGGTTGAAGATTACCCCCGCGAGCCGCAGATCATCCCGATGCCCGGCAAATCCCCGGACAATGGCCGCCACACTGGCTGCCATGCCACGCACATCAACCACCAGCACAACCGGCCATCCTGTCCGTGCCGCGATATCCGCCGTTGATCCGCCGCCACCTGCCGCCCCGTCAAACAGCCCCATCACCCCTTCACAGATGATGATATCGCTGTCGTCACTCAGGCGGCGGACCAGATCGTCCAGCAGCGCCGGGCGCATGGCCCAGCTGTCGAGTGTCTGGCAGTCACGGCTGCCTGCCGCGCTGTGATAGGCCGGGTCGATGTAATCCGGCCCTGCCTTGGCACTGGCAACCCGCCTGCCCTGCCCCGACAGATGCCGGATCAGGCCGAGGGTCACCAGCGTCTTGCCGCTGCCCGACGACGGCGCAGCTATAATCAGCCCCTTCGTCATCCGCCCGCCCCGGCCTGTAACTCAGAGATGCTCACGCAGAAGCTCCGTCAGCCTGGTCTCGTCCAGTCCCGGATCGACGGAGGCCGCCACCCGTCCGTCCGTGCCGAGCAGCACAGCCGGCGTCCCCGTGCCATCACTGGTGGCCCGGATATCCAGCAGCCGGAAAGCCGCATCCAGCTGTTTCGAAGAGCCCGTCAGCAACAGGGTCCGGCTGTCGAACCGCTGGAGTGTCTCCTGCACCCGGGCGGCCCGTCCGGCCAGCGAATCCAGCGTCACAAAGACCGGCCGGATTTTCACCCCGTCCGCGCCCAGCGCTGCAATCGATGCGATCAGCCGGTCATATTCCAGCACACAGCGTTCCGGGCAGGCCGATGTCGCGAAATACAGCAGGCTCAGGCTGCCATGCAGGTCACGGTCGGCAACTTCCCGGCCCGTCACGTCGAGCAGCACGAAGGGTGCCGTCCGTCCGGCACGCGGATCGGTGCCGAAATCCGGTATCACGTCATAGCCCAGCATGCTGACGCCGGTCACCACGACACCACAGGCGACAATACCGATCATCATTGCCCTGCCGGGAGTCATGCGAAGTCTGTTGTCTGGGTCATGGCGACGACTATACCGCTTCCGGAAAACCGCACAATCCGGTGCTTTGGGATAATTGCAGGCTTTTACCAGCCGGGGCCTGCATGCTATAGCCTCGGCCACTCACGGGTTCAGATATTCGGGGATATTCAGCATGGCGTCACGCACACCGGTCATCGGCATCATCGGCGGCAGTGGTCTGTACGACATTGACGGTCTCAGCGACACCCGCTGGGAGAAAGTTCACAGCCCGTTCGGTGATCCTTCGGACGACCTGTTCTTCGGCACACTTGGCGACCTGCAACTGGTCTTCCTGCCCCGCCACGGACGCGGCCACCGTATCCCGCCCGGCGAAATCAACTACCGTGCCAATATCGACGCCATGAAGCGTGCAGGGGTGACCGATATCATCTCGCTGTCTGCCTGCGGCTCCTTCCGCGAAGAACTGCCGCCGGGCTGTTTCGTCATTGTCGACCAGTTCATCGACCGCACCTTCGCGCGGGTGAAAAGCTTTTTCGGCACGGGCCTTGTCGGCCATGTTGCCTTTGGCGACCCCGTCTGCCCCGTGCTCGGCGACAAGCTTATGGAAGCCGCAAAAGAGCTTGGCCTGCAGGTCACACGGGGCGGTACCTACCTCTGTATGGAAGGCCCGCAGTTTTCCACCAGGGCAGAGTCACATCTTTACCGGTCCTGGGGTTGCGATGTGATCGGCATGACCAATATGCCGGAGGCGAAACTGGCCCGGGAAGCCGAGATTGCCTATGCCACCGTCGCCATGGTCACTGATTTTGACTGCTGGCATGAGGGTCATGATGCCGTGACGGTCGATCAGGTCATCAGGGTCCTGCTCGGCAATGCAGATAACGCCCGGTCGCTGGTCAAGCAGGCGGCCCCGAAACTGGCGAAGCTGCGGGAACCACGCGCACCGCATACCGCACTCGACAACGCCATCATGACCGCCCCGGAAAAGCGCGATCCGGAGATGCTGAGGAAACTGGAGGCGGTCGCTGGCCGTGTCCTGAAAAGCTAGGAGCAGGATATGCAGGTCGACGGCAAACCCTTCCGCACAATCTGGCTGGCCGAAGACGGCCAGTCGGTCGAGATCATCGACCAGACCCGGCTGCCGCATGAATTCGTCACGGTGACGCTGCGCAGCATGGCCGAGGCCGCGCATGCGATTTCCGCCATGCTGGTGCGGGGGGCACCGCTGATCGGGGCCACCGCCGCCTACGGCTATGCCCTGGCGATGCGGGAAGATGCCTCTGACACCAATCTGGAAGCCGCTTACAAGGCGCTCTACGCCACCCGCCCGACGGCGGTCAACCTGCGCTGGGCACTGGATGACCTCCGCCGCCTGCTGTCGCCGCTCCCGCCTGCCGACCGCATTGCCGCCGCCTATCAGCGTGCTGCGGAAATCTGCGACGAGGATGTCGAGATCTGCCGCATGATCGGTGTGCATGGTCTGGGCGAGTTTGAGCGGATCTGGAATGCCAAGGGCCGGAAAGACCGGCTGAACGTGCTGACCCATTGCAACGCCGGCTGGCTGGCCACCGTTGACTGGGGCACGGCGCTGTCGCCGATCTATCACGCCCATGACAAGGGCATTCCGGTTCATGTCTGGGTGGATGAAACCCGCCCCCGAAATCAGGGTGCCAGCCTGACCGCCTGGGAACTGAATCGCCACGGCGTGCCGCATACGGTCATCGTCGACAATACCGGCGGTCATATCATGCAGCATGGCATGGTTGATCTCTGTATCACCGGCACCGACCGCACCACCGCCTCCGGCGATGTCTGCAACAAGATCGGCACCTATCTGAAGGCGCTGGCGGCGCAGGACAACAATGTCCCGTTCTATGTCGCCCTGCCCGGCCCGACCATCGACTGGACCATCCATGACGGCGTGAAAGAAGTGCCCATCGAACAGCGCGACGGCAGGGAAGTGACCGAAATCTATGGCCGCCTGCCGAATGGTGAAATGGCCTGGGTACAGATCACACCGGATGGCAGCCCCGCGGGCAACTACGCTTTTGACGTAACCCCGGCACGGCTGGTCACCAAACTGATTACCGAACGCGGTGTCTGTGACGCCAGCCACGACGGCCTGCTGGGCCTCTATCCGGAGCAGCAGAACGCCGCCTGAGATAACGACGAACCGAATCTCCCTCATCCTGAACTCGTTTCAGGACCTCGTCCGGTTGGCCTGAGCCTGACAGAAGTTCTCTGACCGGGCAGTCAGGATCCTGAAACGAGTTCAGGATGAGGAACAGAGAAGTAACATATTAAGATAAAGGCCCGAATCCATGCTGAACAAATGGTCCGATGCAGATGCCCGCGAATATGTTGACCGTTACGCCCGACAGGGTGTGAACGAGGATCTGGCGCTGCGTGTCTATACCACGCGCCTGCTGGGCCGTGATCCGAAGCTGGTGCTGCATGGCGGCGGCAACACCTCGGTAAAGACCGGGATAAAGAACCTTGCCGGTGACATGGTCGAGGCGCTCTGCGTCAAGGGATCGGGCTGGGATATGGGCGATATCGAACCGGCGGGTCTGCCCGCGGTCCAGCTGAAGCCACTGCAACGGCTGGCTGATCTGGAAGGCCTGTCGGACGAAGACATGGTCAACGCCCAGCGCTGCAATCTGCTGGATTCGCAGTCACCAAACCCGTCGGTCGAGACCCTGCTGCATGCCTTCCTGCCGCATAAGTTCGTCGACCATACTCATTCAAATGCCGTTCTCGCCCTCACCGATCAGGCGAATGGCGAGGAAATCTGCCGCGAGCTTTACGGCAAGCGCGTGGCGCTGGTTCCCTACATCATGCCGGGCTTTGATCTGGCGAAGAAGACCAAGGAAATTTTCGATCAGGACCCGACCGTCGAAGGCATGATCATGCTGAAGCATGGCATCTTCTCCTTCGCCGATGACGCGAAGACCGCCTACGACCGGATGATCGAGTTTGTCTCGATGGCGGAAGAACGTCTGCAACAGAACAGGCGCAAGGTTTTCACCGGCGCAAAAGGCCTCCCGAAATCGATTGCCAGGGCAGCTGATGTCGCTCCGGTTCTGCGCGGCCTCAATGCGCTCAGGGGCAAGCGCAACGGTGACTGGACAAGATGGGTTTTTGAGTTCCGCAGCGACAGCGATATCCTGAACTATGTCAATGGCGAGGAGCTTTCCCGCTATGCGCTGGAAGGCACCGTGACGCCGGACCATTCCATCCGCACCAAGCCTGTGCCACTGATCGTCCCCGCACCGGATGCCGGTGACATGGCAGCCTTCCGGGCCGGTGCCGAAGCCGCGATGGAGAAGTTCGAGGCTGATTATCACGCCTATTTCGCCCGCCAGAATCCGAAACAGGCGGTCCCGCGCACCGAACTTGATCCGGCGCCGCGTGTCATTCTGGTGCCCGGTCTGGGTCTGTTCGGCATCGGCAAGACGGAAAAAGATGCAAAGATCGCCGCTGATCTGGCGGAAACAGCGATTGAAGTCATCACCAGTGCCGAAGCAATCGGCCGGTTCGAGAGCATCTCCGAAGAAGACATGTTCGAGATCGAATACTGGTCACTGGAACAGGCGAAGCTCGGCAAGGGGGCTGAAAAGGCCCTGGCCCGCCAGGTTGCCGTGGTCACCGGCGGCGGCTCCGGAATCGGTGCCGCGACCGCAAAGGCGCTGCGTGCCGAAGGTGCGGAAGTTGCCGTCCTCGACCTGAAGATCAACGATGCCGTGAAGGTCGCCACATCCATCGGCGGGTTTGCCGTGGAATGCGACGTCACTGACAAGGCATCGGTTGCCGCCGCCCTGCAAGCCGTGGCCGAAAAATTCGGCGGTGTTGATATCCTGGTCTCCAACGCCGGCGCGGCCTGGCAGGGCAAGATCGGCGAGGTCGATGACGAGATATTGCGCCAGAGCTTCGAGCTGAACTTCTTCGGCCATCAGAACATGGCGCAGGCCGCCGTGAAGATCATGCGGACGCAGGGCACCGGCGGATGCCTGCTGTTCAACACCTCGAAACAGGCAGTGAATCCGGGCAAGGATTTCGGGCCCTACGGCCTGCCGAAAGCGGCTACCCTGTTCCTGTCACGCCAGTATGCGCTGGATCATGGTGCCGATGGCATCCGCTCCAACGCGGTCAATGCGGACCGTATCCGCTCCGGCCTGCTGACCGATGACATGATCGCCAGCCGCTCGCAGGCCCGGGGCCTGTCAGAGGGCGATTATATGGGCGGCAATCTGCTGAAACGCGAAGTCACCGCCGGTGATGTGGCCGATGCCTTTGTGGCGCTGGCCAAGTCAACCTCCACCACTGGTGCGGTGCTGACCGTGGATGGCGGCAATATCGAAGCGGCCTTGCGCTAGTCAGATGCCGATCACCGGCCTCGATCATGTACTTGTAGGTGTCGCCGATCTCGAATCTGCCCGCGCAACATGGCAGGGGCTCGGCTTCACCCTGACCCCGCGCGGGCGGCACATCGGCTGGGGTACCGCCAACTACTGCATCATGTTCGAGCAGGATTACATCGAGCTGCTGGGAATCGTTGACGACAGCCAGTTCGTCAACCGGCTGGACGAATTTCTGGCGGCTGAAGGTGAAGGTCTGCTGGGGCTGGCCTTTGCAACCGAAGATGCAGAGCAGGCTTATCAGGACCTGACGGCCAGCGGGATCAGCGCCGAACCTGCGAAGCAACTGAAACGCCTGCTGGAACTGCCGGACGGTACGGTGACGCCGGAATTCGCACTGGTCCATATCGACAGGACTGACACAGCTGGTCTGCGGGCCTTTGTCTGCAGCCATCTCACCCGCGAGATGGTCTGGCAGCCGCAATGGCTGCGTCACGCCAACGGGGCCGAGGCAATTACCGCGATCGAGATATCTGCCGCCGACCCAAAGACCACTGCCGGACGGCTTGGCCGATTGACCGGCAGGACTCCGGTCGATGACACCGATGGCTTCAGTATCACGCTGCCCGGTGATGCCTGCACCCTGACGGTCACCCCGGGCGAGAAAGCCGAGCCATTACTTGCAGGCATGTCTGTTATGGTCCCCACGCTTGACCTTCCTGCGGGCCATTTCGCCGCCGGCGGGATATATTTCAGTCGTGATACATTCACCGTTTCGGTGGACCCGGCGGATGCCAACGGGGTCGCACTGAATTTCACACTGGCGAATGCGCCGGCATGACAGCCTGTCCCCCGGGATGAACGAAAAGGACAAACAGGATATGAGCAGCCAGCGAAAAGGTATCTGGGAAGCAGCCCTTCAGGGTATGCGCGGGCGCTGCCCGAATTGCGGTGAAGGCCGCCTGTTCCGGTCTTACCTGAAGCCGGTCGATACCTGCTCTGCCTGCGGCGAGGACTGGTCTGTCATTCGTGCCGATGACGGCCCGGCCTGGCTGGCCATCCTGCTGGTCGGCCATATCGTTGTGCCGGTTACCGTTGCGCTGACGATGAAAAGCAATCTGTCCGACCTTGCCATCATTTCGTCAGTCATCGCCCTGACTGTTGTCCTGACCCTGTCCTTCCTGCCGGTCGCGAAGGGAATCTTCATGGCCGCTATCTGGTCACTTGGCGCCGAGCACAGCTAAGTCAGCGACAGAGTCAGGTGATTTCGTCCGTCCAGACGGTAAATCCGGTCAGCAGGTTCGGGCCGAATGTATGGGTCAGCGGTACATCTGATGCATCCCGTCCCCGGGCAATCAGCACACGCCCCATCCGGCGCGCGTTGTTGCGCGGATCAAACATCAGCCACTGACCGCCGAGATAGACTTCCATCCAGGCCGCGAAATCACCTGCGGGATGCGGCAACGGCTCGCCGATATCACTCAGATATCCGGTGCAGTACCGCGTCGGGATATTCATGCAGCGGCAGAAGGTGATCGCCAGATGTGTGAAGTCGCGGCAGACGCCGATACCTTCTGCATAGGTCTGCTGCGCCGTGCGGGTGGCAGAGGCATGGTGATAGCCGAACCGGACATGGTTATGGACAAAGTCGCAGATCGCCTGCACGCGCTGCCATCCCGCCGGTGTTCCCGAGAAAAGTCGCCAGGCCTCTTCTGACAGGCTGTCGGTTTCGCAATAGCGGCTGCCCAGCAGAAACGGCAGGGTCTCCGGCGGCAGGGTCTCGACAGGCTGTTCTGTCGCATCCGGGAAGACCGGGTCCGGCAGCCCGGCATCATGGATCACCGTACCGGTCGAGATCGTGAAATTCCCCGCCGGTGCGACCAGACGGTTACACCAGTTACCAAACCCGTCCCGGTAACTGCTCACCGGCGTTACCGGCGAGGTGATCAGATAATCCGGTGCTTCCAGATCGGCATAGCGTGAGTAGTGAACGTTCAGCAGGGCAATCATCGGCGTTGCCTGCGGCAGGCTGTAACTCAGTTCACAGCCAAGTCTGATACGCATCTTGATCCCTTCCACAGGTGAGCGGTTTCTAGTTCCGGATGCAGCGGTCGCCACGTTTCCTCAAAGGAGGATTACAGTCCCACCGGTTACCCGAACCATCGATATGGGCATCGGGCGGCATCTGGATCGTGATACATTTGCCTCCGCTTTCCTCGTAACCGTAGTCACACTTCCAGCCGTCACCAAAGCTTGCTTCAACAAAGAAGGCATTTGCCGGTATCTCCACCGCCACACAATCATCGCGGCTGGCGCGATACCCACGATCACACAGCCAGCCTGCGCCATACTGCTTGTTGGAGAGATATCCGTGAACCGGCACGGCAATCTTCTGACAGACTTTCCCCTCGGCCCGGAAACCCCGGTCGCAATCCCAGCCGTTGCCGTAGCTGTCATCGGTCAGATAGCCATTCAGGGGAATTTTGATCTGCTGGCAGAGATCGCCCGCTTTTACAAAACCGCGAAGACAGCGCCAGCGATTGCCGGAAGGGTCAAGAAATCCATTCTCCGGAACCTTCACCCGCTCACAGACATCTCCCGTTTCCTCGGTATAGCCGTAGTTGCAATCCCAGCCCTTGCCATAGGTCAGGCCGGTCGGAAATGCGTTGACCGGAATTGCAATGCTCTTGCAGGCGTCTCCGGACTGCCGGAAACCGGCGATACAATTCCATCCAAGACCACTGGGACTGGATACCGCATTCTCCGGCAAGGGCTCTGCTGCATGTCCCGGTGACGCCAGAATCAAGGCGCCGACAATCAGCCCGAACAGGCCTGGCCATCCGCTCACGTCAAATCTGTTGCTGTATAAATTCACACAAATTCTTTCCTTCAGGATAACTGTTCA
Organism: Rhodospirillales bacterium; assembly: GCA_040219025.1. Taxonomy (GTDB): domain Bacteria; phylum Pseudomonadota; class Alphaproteobacteria; order Rhodospirillales; family HT1-32; genus HT1-32. The sequence goes on from JAVJTE010000007.1 coordinate 121,968, forward strand.
GACAGCTGACTCTGCGTCAGGCTCTGCCGGAACAGCGGAACGGATCAAAGGCCTTCGACAATCTTCTCGGCGCAGGCTTTCGCCAGATTCCTGTCCGTCGAGGTTGCACCGGGTAATTGCGCCCAGTTTGCCTCCATCACGATATCCGCCTGCTTGTAGGAGCTTGCTTCTCTCAGCTCGATCAGCGTTGCCTCGCGGTTCGGGTCAGCAACCGACTTTTCAACGCAGAACGGGATCAGTGCGCTGACAACCTCGGCCCGTGCATAATCGTCAGCCATTGCTTCTGCCTTGCTCGTGGTAACCCAGCCGCCCCAGCTGAATCCTATGATCGTGGCGGCAACCCCGCCCGCTGCGATACCAAGAACGGCAGGCTTGACCCAATCGGATACACTCATTTTCACTATTCCTGACTTAAAATTTCATCGCCCGTTACATCGGCTGAACCGCAGACATACGGAACGGCCTCTCATTGGAACTCTGCTTAGAATTCCTCAAGAAAACGGTGCACTTTTGTTATTCGCTGAAAAAGGAAGAAGACCATATTGCATGGCCGCGTCGCCTTGAGCAGACGATCAGATTTTCAATTTTCGTTAGAGAGAATACATAAATATCACAACCAAAGCAACAGCAGGATCTTTCTGCAGGATCTCCGCGATATACGACACCGATTATGCTTGTGATGATGGATCATAAGGATGTCCGGGTGATGAAACCGATGCCGGACATGGCAATTCCGGGCTGTCATGTCCCCCACCTCTGCTGCCTGACGGCGATATTAGCCAAGACCGGACTGGAAGACCTGAATTCCGATTGCGCCACGTTCCTGCGCACCATCGTCATACTGGTCTTCCTCACTGGTATTCTGTTGATCTTTGTCGACGTGATGCTGGTCGCGCTCCATTAGAATCCGTCCACATCTATAGCGAATAACCTTCCCGTTTATGCGGGACCAGCGACTGGGCAGCGAGACGAATTGGCGCATTCGCCGCGCCAAACCCGTCATAGTCACAGCGCTGTACCACCTCAAAGAAGAAGCGGTCGGCAAAAACATCCGTGTAGACCTGATAATAGGCGCCTGTCTCATCCTGGTCATAAAGAATATTGAGATCCTGCATCCTGCCGATCAGATCAGATGCCAGACCAAGACGAGCCTCCAGATCATCGTAGTAGTTCTGGGGGATATGGAGCAGCACAACGCCGTTCGCCCGCAGCGTCTCAACCGTCGCGAAGATATCATCGGTCGCGAAGGCAATATGCTGAATTCCCGTACCGAAATATTCAGTCATGAACCGGGACGCCATGGTGTGCGTGCTGTCCGATGCATTCAGACAGATACGAACACTTCTGTCGGGTGATTGCACCACCTGGCTCTCAATGATGCCGGACGGATCGGCGATGTCGGTCTGCGGAGTTTTCTCGAAATCAAACTGCGAAAGATAAAACAGACGCCAACGCAGAATTTCCTCACGGGTCATCGCCATCGCGATATGGTCGATACGGGTCAGACCGGCACCACCACCTTCCTCGGAAGTTGCTTCGAAATCCGCTTCCCAGAGCATTCCGGACTTCCTGGAATCATCGGTAAAATAGATCAGCGACCCTCCCGGTCCCCGCACCGCAGGAATTTCCAGTTCCCCCGGACCAACCGTCTGATGGAATGTATCCGCGAGCAACTCTCCGGCTCTTGCCATTGCTGCCTGCGCATCATCAAGGCGCAGCCCCAGAGCACAGACCGAAGTACCATGTACCAGCTGATAGGAATGGGCAAAGCCATCATTCTCTGTGTTGACGACGAGGTTAATATCACCCTGACACCATCGCACGACATCCTTCGATTTATGTGTGCCTGCAGGCTGAAACCCGAGCCCCCGCAACAACGCCGTCAGGGGCTTTGCATTCTCGTCATCGACGGAGAATTCCAGAAACTCGAACCCCTTGCAGGCCGCTGGTGGGGGCAGCCTGCGCTTGCCCATACCTTCCATCATCCAGATCAGCGAACGGTTACCGTCTCTCGCTATCTGCCGGGGCAAACCGGTTCTGAACTGGTCGTTGAATATTTCGAGGCTGAGCCAGCCGTCATAGCCGGTATCGGAAACCGCCCTCATGAAATCGAGCACAGGTAAGTCGCCCTGCCCCGGAAAGTTACGGAAAAACCGGGACCATTTCAGCAGGTCCATATCCAGCTTCGGCGCATCCGCTATCTGTACAAAGGTGATCCGGTCCGCCGGGATTGAACGCACGGGCTCAATCGGAAGACCTCGCGACAACATGTGAAAACTGTCGAGGATGATACCGACCCTCGGATGGCCAGCACGTTTCACGACCTCCCAGGCATCACGGTAATCCCAGATATATTTACCCCAGGCCAATGCTTCATAACCAACATTGACGCCGAAACTCTCTGCCAGGTCACCCAGTTCCCGCAGATCATTCGCGGCACGGTCGATACCACCGAGGCTGACCGGAGAAATATTCGAGCAAACGAGAATATTCTCGGTACCAAGCTCGTTCATCAGCTGGAATTTACGCCGGGCACGTTCAAAGTTACGTCCGCGCTGCGGCTCCGGCATACCTTCAAAATCCCGAAACGGCTGGAAAGCGACAATCTCCAGCCCCAGGTCGCGAACCAGCTGACCGATTTCCAGTGGCGACATGTCGCAGGACAGAAGATCAACCTCGAAGATCTCGATGCCCTGAAATCCGGCCGCGCTGATCGCCGACAGCTTGTCGACCAGACTGCCGCCAAGTGAGACGGTTGCGATAGAAGTGCGCATTCACTGCCTCTCAAAAATCAGGGCGTGGCATCAAGGTATGGTGCCACGTCATCTCAGGCATATTTCATGAACTGGAGCGTATAGATGCCGGAGACAAACGAAGCGATTACTGTCGCCTCACGACTGAGCCGGCGGGCCACAGACTCCAGAATTTTTTCCATATGTTCACGACTGATCGATTCAATCATCAGTACAGCATCGAAATCCATGGCCCCCGGTCGCAGTGACAATGATTCACCGCTCAACGGCTGGCGCTGAATATTTGCTTTTGCCCCGGCATGAACCCCGGTCACGAACTTTTCTGCAAACAGGTCGTCGACGATATCGCGAACCGCCAGACCAAAGGCATCACCCGGAGAATGCGGATTGCTTCCCGGAGCGGTGAAGCTGATCCGCACCGTCGCCAGAACACCGCCAATCCCCGCCCCACGGGTCATTATGGTACGGCAGGGGGAACGCACAAAATTTTCAAAATAGACATGAACTTTCTTCGTCCATTCTGTCCGTGCATTACCGGTTACGAAATACCCGTCAGACTCAAAGACATCGATGCTGTCTGCTTCATAAAGCGTGAAGTACTTGAAAGGCCGGCCCTCCGCTTCGACATAACGTCGGCCAACGGCAATGCCCGGCGTCAGGACGCGCTCCGGAATATGCTCAACATTGTGCCATTCGTTGAACTCGTCCTCGTGGCCGTTGGTTATATCGTGCCAGATCGGCAGGAATGCCATTCCATGCAAAGTCATCTGCTGCTCTCCTGTGAATAAACCGGTTCATCTTTCCAGCTGTTATCGCGGCGTAAGGGAAGTTCGACCAATGCCCGCTTTCTGTGTGATTCGAAAACTGCGTGGATCATGTCAGTAACGATGCGGGCTTCCTTCGGACCGCCGACCGGATCGCGATCTTCCTCAATTGCCGATAACAGTTCGTCAATCGCGAGCCAGTGCCGTGCCTGGTATTTTGGCGCAACAAGCGGTTCCGGAATCCCGATTCCGGCGCTTGAGACATCCTGCCACTGGACCCCCGAACGACCGGGAGACCAGCTCGGATCACCAAGATATTTGACCGCCGGAATTGTCCCCTCGATCAGCTCGATGATCCCGCGCGAGCCAAATATCTGGAGTCCGTACCGGGATGGTTCATGACCAACACCTGCTCCCTGCCGCGAACTGAAATGAGCAACCGCCTGATACGGCATGCCAAACATCGCGTTGATGGTATTGCCGATGATCCGGCCGGTCCCTTCTGCGCCTTCACGGGCATCCGCATCAGTGGCTGGTCTGCCATCGGTCAGGACATTCGCAAAACACCAGAGCGGGGCGCCACCCAGTGCCTGAACCATGTCCAGAACATGTGTCCCCAGCACCCAGAGGTCCTCCGCACCGGAGCGGTCGCGGCCGTCCCGCATGTCTTCCTTGCCCCGTCCTCTGAATTCAAGAACCTGGCCGATAGCACCCTGATCGATCAGATCGCGGATCGTTGCAATCAGCGGACTGAAACGGGTTGGGTGACTGACAATGCATTTCACATTATGGCGTTCACAGAGTCCGACAATTTCATCTGCTTCACGCGGATTCCTGCAAAAAGGTTTTTCCATGTAAATATGGATACCCCGGCAGATAGCCTCGCAGGCCATCTCGTGATGACGGTCGACCCAGCGTGAGCAGATCGTCACAATATCCGGCTTCTCAACATCCAGCATTTTGCGGTAATCAGAATAGCCGGTAGCCGGATTCAGTCTCCTGACCGCCGCTGCCAGACCGTTCCTGTCTTCATCAGCAACGGCAACAACCGATGTGTTCGGGAAGTCGGACCAGGCCAAATCGAGGTCGTGGCCATAATCGCCCCTCCCGGTACATCCAATCACGGCAATTTTGTATTCAACAGTCATCAGCCATCCCATTCCCCGGGCTTGATTATCTGAATTCCGGACACCCGGAGGGTGCCAGCGATCTCTAACGACGGACCATCCCATAGACCATCGTCGCCAGACCAAGCAGGATCAGCGACGCTGAAATCGGGCGGGTCAGAAAGATGCTCAGGTCATATTCATAAAGTTTCATCGTTTTCACGAAGGCTGATTCACCGAGATAGCCAAGGATGATGCCAAGCACGACGCCAGCGGTGGAATACCCCCACTTGCGCAGGAAATAGGCCGCAATTCCGGCGATATACATCACCCAGACATCAACAATCAGATTTCGCAGCGAGTAGGCGCCGATGGTCGACAACACCAGAATTGCCGGTGCCAGCAACGGAAACGGAATGCGCAGCAGATGAACGGTGGTTTTCGTCTCGACATATCCAAGAACAAAAATCAGCGCATTTGCCATGAACATCGCGACAAAGGTAACCCAGACCAGATCCTTGCTGGTCATCATGATTGATGGTCCCGGCTCCATTCCGTGAATCTGGAAGACGCCCAGCATCATTGCGGTCAGGGCACCGCCCGGAAGGCCGAGCGCCAGCAGGGGAATCATGGCGCCGCCAGATGCCGCGTTGTTTGCGGTTTCAGCCGCAACAACCCCCTCAATCTCACCTTTGCCGAAACGCTCGCGGTTGCGCGACCAGCGAACAGCTTCACCATAGCTCAGGAATGATCCGAGCGTTCCGCCAATACCCGGCAGAATGCCGGCGAAAAGACCAATGAGCATGGACCGGACGATCGCAATTCGCAGCCGCCAGAATGTCAGGAAAGACGGAAATTCGACGCTGACCTTTGGTGGCACGCGCAATTTTTCAGCAATCCGCTGTCCCTGTATCAGCACCTCTGCGACAGCGAAAAAGCCCAGAATAACGGGAATGAAATGAATGCCTGCCCGAAGATAATAGGATCCGAAGGTATATCTTGGCACCCCTTCGGCAGCATCTGTACCAACACTCGCCAGAAACAGCCCGAACAGAACCGACAGCCAGCCCTTCCAGACCGACTTTGCCCCCACCGTACCGGCGACAGTAAGACCGAAGAAAATCAGCGCAAAAATCTCTGCCTGACCAAAAGCCCGGACCGCGACATCGGCAACCAGTGGTGTCGCAAACATCATCACCACAGCCGAGAACATACCGCCAAGCGCGGAGCAGGTAACAGCTGCACCGATTGCCAGGCTGGCCTTGCCCTGCTGTGTCATCGGATAGCCGTCAAAACATGTCGGCGCGTTCTCGGGCGACCCCGGGATATTGAACAGGATCGCCGTCACCGCACCGGCATAAGTGCCTGAACAATAGATGACGGAGAACAGCATGATGCCGTCTGACGGTGTCAGGCTGGCCGTGAATGGCAGGATTATGGCGCAGAGTGTCAGACTGTTGACGCCGGGAAACGCCCCGAACACCAGACCGCCGAACAACCCGGCAAAAAATAGCAACATGGTGAACGGATCAGAGACCATCAGCAGAAAGCCGTGTATGAAATTCTCTAACATTGTCTGTCTGGTCCGATACTCAACGCAGCCACGACATGATCTGATGGCTTATCTCAGCGAAAAACGGCCATGATCCTTCAGGCAATGGCACGTAGAACAATGCGGAGAAGATACCGAGAACCACTGCGAAGACAAAAGCCGAGGTCAGCAGCACCAGACGGATCCGGCGTTCTCCGAGGATCAGGGCAAAGGCAATCAGGAAGATCGGAGTGGCAATGAAATGTCCGACCCTTGGCAGCAGCCAGCCATAGGCAAGGGGTGCCAGAAAAGTTGCAGCAATCTGTAGACCCGCGCCCCTGAAACGGAGCGGGTCCGCTGCTTCATCAACCACTGCCGGGGTTCCGGCTTTGCGGAACTTCGACAGAAACTGCAGGATGGCCACAGTCGCCAGAAGCAGAATGATGAACCGGGGCCAGGCCGCCGCCCCGGGCTCATATCCCGGTAACGGACCAGCAAAGTCCCCGCTCAGATACCATGCGCCACCGGCAAGGGTCAGCCACAGAGCCAGTTCGACAAAGGCACGACCGTCGAAGGACGTACCGGGGGAATTGTTGAACCCTGTGACCATTTCGCTACTCACTGTTGCGGTTGCAGCTGACCCGATACCGGCGAGGCGACCCGGAACTACTTCAGCAGTCCCATCGCCCGAAGCGTATCCTGGAAGGTCACAAGATCGCCTTCCATCAGCTCAACAGCCTCGTCAATGCCATAGTAACTCTTGACGATATGCATGTATTTCGACCGGTTGAATTTCTGGAATTCTTCGGTTTCCCAGGCAGCCTTGAAGGCCGCTTCGAGATATTTCTTGCGCTCATCCGGAACATCACCCTTTGCCCAGAAGGCGCGCCATTTCAGGAATGGCCGGACATCAGCACCAATGTCCTTGATGCTCTGCGTGTTAGCAAAGGTATCCGGACGTTCGTTCAGCAACGACAGGATCGGAACGAACTGACCACCCTCGATATACTGATTAACGTCACCCGGCTGTTCCATCATCACATCGACATGACCACCCAGCAGAGAGCCATACCGCTCCGACGCCTTGTCAAACTGGGTCTGATTGATCTTGATACCGAACGCCTCCGACAATTTCGTTGCCATGATCCGTTCAGCACCGCCGGCCGGACCGGAATTGGTCAGGCGGACATTTCCGGGATTGGCTTTGGCATAAGCGACAAAGCTGTCCCAGTCGGTGAACTTGGTTTCTTCTGCGCGGCGATAAATCTGTGTAAATGTCACCTGCGGAATAATAATCGGGGTCCAGTCCCGGAACGGGTTCTCGTTGATACCCTTCGCGGCATACTGTCCGACCAGATCATCGGAACCACCCATCAGCGTGTAGCCGTCCGAGGCTGCGTTCATGAAATCGGCCAGTACGACCGTTCCCCGACCACCGGGCTTATTGATAACAACAAGCGGCTGACCGGTGATTTTCTCAAACTGAACAGCCAGCTGGCGTGCAACCTGATCCACACCACCGCCGGCACCCCAGCCGATCAGCAAGGTCACAGGCCGGTCCGGAAAGCCGCCCGGTTTCTTCATCATTTCAGCGACGGCGGCTGAGGTGAGACAGGCCGTCATACCCAGAGCAGCAATCGCTGCCTTCGACAGATTCGTTATCTTGCTCATGGTGTTTCCTCCACAAAAATCCATGTACATCCCGATGAACCGACCTCGTCTCGAGTTCCGGAAGGCATTGCTGCCGTCAGGGAAGGGCATTGGTTTTTCTATCTAACCCCGTCAGATCCAGTCGAATGAGGTTGCCACAGTCATTTAATTAATTAAATTGACTTATAACACCTGATTAAATAACCAAAAACTAATCAACTCGATTGTATCTGACATACTGATTATCTGCCGGGCGAAATTATCGTTTCTGCGAAGGGTCGCATGTGATTGAAAACGGCATAAAAATCCGCCACCTCCGCTGCTTCCGGGAAATCGTCCGCTTTGGCAGCATCAAAAAAGCGGCTGATGTTCTCTCGATCAGCCAGCCCGCCGTATCGAAAACACTCAGCGACCTTGAGGCGCTTCTGGGCGTCCAGCTGATGAAACGAAGTCGCCGCGGGTTCACCCTGACCGGCGAAGGCGAGCAGTTTCTGGATAAAGTGGACACAGCATTATCGTCACTGCGTTCCTGTATCGAAAGTGTCACGACACCGAATGCCAGTGAGCGGGAGATCATCCGGGTTGGCTTCCTGCCGGCAGCGGGGGGCAGTCTCATTCCCGACGCAGTCCGTGAATACCTCCTGTTTAATGAAAGCCACAACTTCCGGATCATTGCCGCTCCCACACCGGACCTGCTCGAACGGCTACGTCTGGGCGATCTGGATTTTGTCGTTGGTCATCTGTCTGAACCTTCGCATATGCACGGACTGAACTTTGAATATCTGTACTCGGAATGTATCGGCTTTGTGGTCAGACCCGGACATCCCTTCCTCAGCATGTCGCCCTTCGACCTTCAGCAACTGCTCAACTGCAGTGTTCTGATGCCGGGGCCTGAAGCCATTATATCGGCAGATGTTGAACGTTTTCTTCTGTCGAAGGGCATCAGGGACATTCCCTACCGGATAGAATGTGCTTCTCACATGTTTGGCATCAACTTTACGCGGGCCACCGATGCCGTCTGGATTACATCTGACGGTGCTATCGAGAATGATATCCGGGAAGGGCGGCTCGGGCGGCTCCACGTCGACACACCCGACACCACGGCTGCGGTCGGTCTTACAACACGCAGTTCCGGTCCGGTTCAGCCCGCAGCCCGCGAGTTCATGGACATTCTCCGAAAATCAACCGCGGGCCGCCTCACCTGAAGGCACCAGCACGCGCCCGCAGGGCGCCTCGCCGGGGCGGTTACGCCGGACTTGCGGCGACTGTCTCGATCTCCACCTGAATTCCCGGGCGCGGAAACGGGCCGACCACCAGAAAGGTGGCGGGCGGGTTATGGTCACCCAGAAGCCTGCTGCGTACCCGGGCATAGTCATCAAGGATCAGCTTGTCAGTCACAAAGACCGAGAATTTCACCACATCTGAAAAGTTCATCCCCGCGGCTTCCAGAATGACCCGGATACGCTCGAATATGATCTCTACCTGTTCCGCCGGGCTGTCAGGTACGGTGCCGTCAATCCTTGCACCGACCTGACCGTTACAGAACAGCAGACGTGAATTTGGAGGAACCTCGGTTGCATGTCCGGCATTATCCCGGTGAGCACAGATCTGTTCGTTCAGGGTGTGAATCTTGAGCAAAGATTCAGCCGATCGTCTTGCCAAAGAAATCCAGGGTGCGCCCCATTGCCGTCCTCGCGCTGTCGGCGTGATGGCTGCCGCGCTGGTCACAGTTGAAACCGTGATCCGCCGGGTAAATGTTGACCGGGACATCCGGATGGGCCTGGCGGATCTTGTCCACATCGGTCAGCGGAATACCGTGATCGAACTCGCCGAAATGCAGCAGCGCAGGACAGCCCGGTGTCTCGTCCAGGAACTGGGTGATCTGGCCACCGTAATAGCCGACAGCACCGGCCATACCTTTGATCCGCGTTGCGCCCAGCCAGGCGACGGTGCCACCCATGCAGAAGCCGACAATACCGACCTTCTTGCCCTCATCCGCCAGCAGCCTGAAGGCGGCACGGCTGTCTTTCACCATATCGTCCCAGTCGGCCTTGCCTTTCATGTCGCGGCCCTCCGCGACATCTTCCGCGGAATAGCCGACTTCAAAGTCACGCTTGATCCGGTCATAGACAGCGGGTGCCACGACGCTGTACCCGGCCTCGGCAAAGCGGTCGCAGACCGAGCGGATATGGCTGTTGACGCCAAAGATTTCCATGATGACGACCAGCCCGCCCTTCGGCGTGCCAGCCGGATCTGCACGGTAGGCTTTCAGTTCAAAGCCGTCTTCTGCCGTCAGTTTCAGCCAGTCGCCCATAATCAGCTCCCTCAAGTAAACGGTTTATCAGTTACAGGGAAACTAACCGCCCCCGGGCTGACCGACAATGCCACAAACACGGTCTGTCACTTTTCAACGAGAATCAGAATGACGCCGTCTTTCAGGCGCTCGGCGATATCCACCATCGACATCTGTCGCCCCCGCCCGCTCAGCCGGACTTTATCCTGCACCCCCTCAGCCCTCACCATCGGCATGATATAGGCCGGCTTCACCGCGTAATGAACGTCGGTAACTGGTTGATTCAACCCCTTGGCTCCGACAAGCGACTTGGTCGCAACCCCGATGACTTCGCCGAAGACATTGATAACCGGACCGCCCGAGTTCCCGTGCTGGATCGGTGCATCCATCTGAAAATACCGAACATCATCACCCGACCCATTGACGGCATTAATACGGCCGAACACGGCCTTCTGTTCCTGTCCCTGAGCCCGCGGCAGCGGATAGCCGAGGACAACAAGGTCATCCCCCCGGCGCAGATCCCGGGTCAGTCCCAGTGGCAGGGCATAGGAGGGACTGTCGATTGTTCCGATTGCCAGATCGTTTGATGCGTCTTCCCGCAACAGCCGGGCCGGACGCCACTTTCCGTCCGGCGTTCGCACGGAAATCCGGACCGCACGCTCAACGACATGATGATTTGTGACGAAATAACCATCGTCAGTAATGAAAAAACCGCTGCCAGTGCCAGTGCTGCCACCCCCACCAGAGGGCGGCGACGCTGATCCGCTCTTTGCGACCGGAGGCAAAGACGGGAAACCGGCCTTGCGGGCATCCAGCGTAGCGACCTGCCCCTGTACAAGGCCGACGCTGGCATCATACCACATCTCCAGTTTGTTGCCGTTCTGGTCGGCGCCTCGGCCATATCCGGAAAAGCAATTATCCGCTGCCCAGGTAGCCAGCAAGCGCCGTCCATCCTGACAGGACAGAGAAATCGTACCGGCGTCTTCATTGCATTTCGTGTAAGTGCCGAAATTGGTGCGGTCCCGGCTCATAGTCCCAGTGCATTGCACACTGCCGGGACTGATCATGCCGGTAACTTTTCCTGACCCTCTGCCAGCATCAAGAAGTACCGTGCCAAGGAAAGTTTCCTTATGGTTCTCGAAATTCCCCCCGAGGCTGCGCGAGGTAGCACAACCGGACAGAGTGAACATCATCAGAACACAGGCAAGAATGACCGTCTTGAAATGCAATTATCGGCTCCGCTGAGAAAGATGGGAAAACCATCACAGCGGAAAGGTTGCACCAGTCGGGGGGATGCCGTCAATAATCGTCAGACATTAAACCGGAAATGCATCACGTCACCGTCGGCAACAACATACTCCTTGCCCTCCAGCCGCATCCGGCCCGCATCCTTGGCACCCTGCTCACCATTGCCCGCAATATAATCGTCATAGGCAATGGTCTCGGCACGAATGAAGCCCTTTTCAAAATCCGTATGGATAACCCCGGCCGCACGCGGCGCGGAGGATCCGCTTTTCAGCGTCCAGGCCCGCGCTTCCTTCGGGCCGACGGTGAAGAAGGTCACCAGATCCAGCAGGCTGTAGCCGGCACTGATGACCCGCGCGAGCCCGGTTTCCTGCAACCCGAGGGATTCCAGATATTCCCGTTTCTCGGCAGCATCGCCAAGCTGCGCAACCTCGGCCTCGATGGCGGCAGAGATCACCACGCATTCGGCAGCGGTCGAGGCGGCATAACCGGCAACCGCCCGGGAGAATTCATTCCCCTCAGCCGCCGCGTCTTCCTCGACATTGCAGACATACAGAACCGGTTTGGAGGACAGCAGCTGGAAACTCCGGAAGCGGCTGCGCTCGTCACGCTCCACCTTCAGCGCCCGGGCCGGTGTTCCCTCAATCAGCAGTTTCTGGACCGCTTCCAGCAGGTCAAGATCGGCCTTTGCTTCCTTGTCGTTGCCCCGGGCGCGCTTGATCGCGGCCTGGATACGGCGTTCGACGCTTTCCAGGTCGGCCAGCATCAGTTCGGTTTCGATGGTTTCGATGTCGCGAACCGGATCAACCGATCCGTCGACATGGGTGATGTCACCGTCTTCAAAGCAACGCACCACATGCAGGATCGCATCGGTTTCGCGGATATTGGCAAGGAACTGATTACCCAGTCCCTCCCCTTTCGAGGCGCCGCGCACCAGCCCGGCAATATCGACAAATTCCAGCTGGGTCGGCAGAATCCTTGCCGACTTCGCGATCGCCGCCAACTTGTCGAGCCGGGAGTCCGGCACCGATACCCGGCCCGTATTCGGCTCAATCGTGCAGAAAGGATAATTCGCCGCTTCGGCAGCCGCCGTATTGGTCAGCGCGTTGAACAGGGTTGATTTACCGACATTCGGCAGCCCGACAATTCCACAATTAAAGCCCATATCACGTCTCTTTCCTTGACGCCGCAGGCTTCACCGGGCCAACCCGATGCGCCACCCGGCTCATAAATGCCTCATGATCGCCACCGACCATCAGATGAATTTCGCCGGAAATCGCCTCCAGCACCGGAAACAGCCAGGCCTGATCGGACTTTCCGAAGTCACCGAGAACATGGCTCATCACCCGGTCCTTGTCACCGGGATGGCCGATACCGATGCGCACCCGCCAGTAATCCCTGCCCATCTGGTTGTCGATGTCGCGGATACCATTATGACCGCCGGCCCCGCCGCCGATCTTCACCCGCACCTTTCCGGGGGCAAGATCCAGTTCGTCATAAATCACGATGACCTTCTCGCGCGGCAGTTTGTAGAACTTTGCTGCCGCGGCAACGGACTGGCCGGATTTGTTCATGAAGGTCATCGGCTTCAGCGCCAGAACCTTCTCGCCGGCAATCTCGCCTTCGGCGACGCTGCCCTGAAAACGACTGCGGGGTACAGAAAAGCGATGGCGGTGGATGATTTCATCCACCGCCATAAACCCGACATTGTGTCGATTATCCCGGTATTTCTCGCCGGGATTGCCAAGGCCCGCTAGCAGGAACAAGTCAGATCACTCGTCTTCCTTGTCCTCGCCATCTTCTTCCGTGCCTTCTTCCTCATCACCCTCTTCCTCATCGACTTCATCTTCTTCCTCGTCGACAGGCATGACGGACGGCGCGGCAATCGTCGCAATCGTGAAGTCACGGTCGGTAACCTGAAGCTCAACACCCTTCGGCAGCACAATGGCGCTGACATGCAGGCTGTCACCAATTTCACCGCCGGACACATCAAGGATCAGGGCCTCCGGCAGATCGTCCGGATTACAGATCACCGCAACTTCGTGACGCACGATGTTGAGAACACCGCCGGCCTTCAGGCCACGGCTTTCTTCTTCACCTTCAAACACCACCGGAATATCGACATGCAGCTTGGTGTTCTTGCCAATGCGCAGGAAGTCGATATGCAGCGGCTTGTCACTGACCGGATGCAACTGCACATCCTTCGGCAGTACCCGGTATTTTTCCTTCGCCACGGTCACTTCACAGATCGTGTTGAAAAAACCCGGATTGGTCAGCGCCATGGTCAGTTCTTTGTCGCCCATGGACAGCGATACCGCTGCCTTGCCGTCACCGTAAATTACCCCTGGCACCATGCCAGTTCGTCGAACTGCGCGGGCGGCCCCCTTGCCTACCTGATCGCGCGGTTCAGCCGCAAATGTTGCTGTAGCCGCCATTTGAATTCTCCTGTTTAAGATCCGGGAAAGGCCTCCAAGGGTGCCCCATAATCCCGGGAATGCGCCGTTATAAGGAGCCGCGGCGCGAAGTCAAACGAGTCGGAGGGTCAAACCGCCGGGATTGATCAGTCGAACAGGCTGGAAACCGAGCTTTCCGAGCTGATCCGGGTGATGGCTTCGGCCATCAGCGGGGCAATGGAAATATGGCGCATGTTCTGTGCCACACGCACCGCCTCGGTCGCCGGGATGGAATCTGTCGTTACCAGACTCTCCAGCGGTGAGGAGGTCACCCGCGCCACCGCGCCGCCGGACAGCACGCCATGCGTGACATAGGCCGAGACCGCTGTTGCACCGGCTTCACGAAGAGCAACCGCCGCGTTGCAGAGGGTACCGGCGGAATCGACAATATCGTCAATCAGGATGCAGCGCCGACCCTCGACCTCACCAATGATGTTCATGACTTCCGACACACCGGCGCGCTCGCGTCGTTTGTCGATGATCGCCAGATCGGCTTCGAGGCGCTTGGCAATAACGCGGGCCCGGACAACACCACCGACATCCGGCGAAACGATGACCAGATCATCTCCCTTGTGCTTGGCTTCAATGTCAGCCGAGAAAACCGGCGCGGCATAGAGGTTATCAACCGGAATATCAAAGAAACCCTGAATTTGTCCGGCGTGAAGATCCATGGTCAGCACCCGGTCGGCACCGGCAGTGGTGATCAGGTTGGCGACCAGCTTGGCCGAGATCGGTGTGCGGGGACCGGATTTGCGATCCTGCCGGGCATAACCGAAATAGGGGATCACCGCGGTGACGCGGCGGGCCGAACCACGCCGCAGCGCATCAAGGCAAACCAGCAGTTCCATCAGATTGTCATTTGCCGGGGAGCAGGTGGACTGGATGACGAAGACATCCTCTCCGCGCACATTCTCCTGAATTTCGACAAACACTTCCATATCCGAGAAGCGCCGGACGCTGGCCTTTGTCAGAGGCAGCTTGAGTGACGCAGAGATCGCTTCCGCCAACGGACGGTTACTGTTGCAGGCCAGAATTTTCATCGTATGTCCCGTATGCCTATTCCCCAGGCACTGTCTTGCGACAGCATGCGGAAGTTCATCTGTGATGCGCCCCACCTAACGCGGCCTAGTCTTTAGCAACGCATCCCGAACATGTAAACGACCGCGGGCCCATGACCGGACAATTTATTACCGCGTGATGACGCCATCCTGTTTAAGGACATCCTGAAGGCCTTCAAGACTGCCCTTCACAATGTCAAAGGCCAGCGCCCCCCAGCGTCCGTCCAGCGCCCCCTTCGGCACCCGGTTTCCCTGTGACACAGTCCCCAGCAACTCGCCGGACTCCGCGCGGACAAGGTGCCAGCGAATCGAGACATCCTCGGCCCGTTCACCGGCCGGGCTCATCTCCACCGCTCCCTGAACGAAATAGGCGGCATCTTTCTCGCTGTCCGCCAGCAGGAAACCCTTCTGGCGGAGGGCCGCCCGCATGGAGACGGTCAGATCTCGGTTCCCGGTTCCCGGCGCGCCGGTCACTTCCTCTGCATAAATACGAATGTCTTCCGGCTGTTTTGCTGCCTTGACCTCTTCATCCTGAACCGACGGGGAAATTTCCGCGGCGACGACATCCGCAATCTTGTTCATCAAAACCGGCTCATGAATCACCCAGGACAGGTGCTCGGCCTCAATCGCCTGCAGAAACCGGTCGACCTCAAGACCCGTCGGGTCAAACAGCCGCCAGGTGATCTGCATCCGGATCATCAGCCCCGGGTCCGGGTCGGCCTGGACGGTCCCCAGCAGCTTGTACTGATACTGGCTGCCGGTCTCCAGGGCGGAGGGTACATTATGCGCGAAAAGATGGTCCTTGATGCTGTTGCGCAGCGCGTCGGACGCCGCTTCCGACATACCGGCAACCGGCTGGATAAAAATGCCGGGTGAATCCTTCAGCCTGACCAGCGGATTGATTTCCAGCCGGGCGCGCTCGCTGAACGGCTTCGGCAGGTCGCCGCAGGCTGCCAGAAATGCTGCGCACAGGCAGCAGATCAGCAGGCGAAGACTGCTGTTATGGCCGGACACCGGTTCCATCAGGCGACGCAGGCAAACAGGATGGCGAACAGAAAAGTCCCGAGCAGCATGATCGTCAGGTACGGCATTACCCCTGCCCCGGCAGGCTGATGGCGGCAATCATCCGCCCGTAATCCGGCTCGCCGGCCAGCGTCGTCCGCCGGTAGCTGAAATATTTCTTCGCATCCGGCAGGGTGTCATGATGACCACCCGCAACGCCCGCGACGCCGCGTGCGGTCAGCCGGTCCCGGAGATAGCCCGGCAGGTTGAACATGAACTTGTCCGGCCGCTGGCCCGCCGTGAAGTACTGGTCATTCACTGTGTTTTCGGCAACAAACCGTTCCCGAAACTCTGCCCCGACCTCGTAGGAGTCCGGGCCGATGCAGGGACCGATGGCAGTGCGGATACGATCCGCCCGCGCGCCCAGCGCCTCCATCGCATCAATCGTCGCATCGGTGACGCCGGTGAAGGCACCGCGCCAGCCCGCATGGGCCGCACCGATGACGCCGGCGTCCGTATCCGCGAACAGCACGGGCGCACAATCTGCCGACAGGATGCCCAGCACAAATCCCGGCTGCCGGGTGACCATGGCATCTGCCTTCGGTGCTGCGTCAGGCGACCAGCCATCCTCGACCGTTACCACATCCGGGCTGTGCACCTGATAGACAGTCAACAGCGATGACGCCGATGCAGCGCCCATCGCTTCGGCGACACGCCGCCGGTTCTCGGCCACCGCCTGATTTTCATCGTCGGAGCCAAAGCCGCAATTTAGCGAGCTGTAGATACCGCCGGACACGCCGCCTTCACGGGTAAAGAATCCGTGGCGGATCACCGGGTCTGCTGCAAGCTCTGGAAACTGGATCATCCGAAACCGGGTAAGGTTGATATGCGATCTGATGCCGCGCCAAACACCTTGAACAATGTGCCCATTCCCTTCTCGCCAATCAAGCGGTCGCAGCCCGATTTCAGGGCCACCCCCTGTTCCG
Organism: Rhodospirillales bacterium; assembly: GCA_040219025.1. Lineage (GTDB taxonomy): Bacteria > Pseudomonadota > Alphaproteobacteria > Rhodospirillales > HT1-32 > HT1-32. Next base: position 138,809 of record JAVJTE010000007.1, read on the forward strand.
GCCCGGCTTTCTCCGCCAGAACGGCCAGACGTGATTCAATACCCAGCGCCCGCAACCAGTCACCTTGCGTCGCGATTGCCGTATTTCTGACGCCCGAGTCGGCAAATACAGTCCGGATGGCACCGAAATCCACATGCGCTGTCAGGTCCGCGCGGCCCGGCGTCGCCAGCGGATCAACAAAACCATGCCCCGCCATCGCCTGAAAACTGTCACCGGGCAGCGGCCCGACATAGCCGTAATCGATCAGCAGCGCCGCCCCGCCATGGTCACGCAGGCCGGTCGCAAGATCGCGGGCGACAGACCGGGCCGCCGGACAGATTTCCACCACCGTCCCGGCAGGCGCGTCAATCAGTACAGGGTCAATCAGCAGCGTCGCATCGGGGGCGGATTTGCGGGCATAATGAAACCGCTCCCCGTCAGAGCCGACGCAGACCTCCGCCCAGCCCGCCGATTGTCCCCCGGCCTGGCGAACAAACTGGCGGACCGGCAGGGCATCGAGGAATTCATTCCCGATGATGAATAACGGCAGGTCCGGCAGGTCCGCCACCCGGTCGAGCCAGACCGGCCCATGACCTTCCGGCCCCTGACCTGTCAGCCCGTGACCTGCCAGCCGTTCCTGCTGTACCGCCCGCAGGCTGGCGCTCGCTTCCACCAGATGCAGACGCGCCGCCTCATGGAATCCCGGCACACCCCTTGTCGCCCGCAACAGGTCGGCCATCAGCGCGCCCCGGCCAGGCCCCAGTTCGACCAGCGCGAAAGGTGACGGCGACCCCGCCGCCAGCCAGGCATGGGCCAGCCAGGCACCGATCAGCTCACCGAACATCTGCGAGATATCGGGTGCTGTGATGAAATCACCGGCAGCACCAAAGGGGTTGCGGGCGACATAATAGCCATGGACCGGATGCATCAGCGCCTCGGCCATATATTCAGCCAGGGTCAGGGGCCCGGTCTGTGCGATCCGCCGGTGCAGGATGTCAGCAAGTCCGGTCACGCCATCGACGTTGACGCCAGCCCCGCTCACGACACCCGGCGGCGGCGCGTGATGACAATGACGGCCAGCCCGATGACGATCATCGGCAGCGACAGCAGCTGCCCCATGGTCGCCCCGGCAAACAGAAAGCCCAGATGGGCGTCCGGCTGGCGGAAGAATTCGACGATAAATCGGGCCACACCGTATCCGGCCAGAAACACACCGCAGAGCGCCCCCGGTGTCTGGCGGATATCGGTGCCCCGGCGCAGCAGGAACATCAGCACGAACAGCACCGCCCCTTCCAGCACCGCCTCATAGAGCTGGCTGGGATGGCGCGGCAGCGGGCCGCCATGCGGAAACACAACACCCCAGCTCGACTCTGTCACCCGGCCGAACAGCTCGCCATTGATGAAATTCGCGATCCGCCCGAAGAACAGGCCGATGGGTGCCGCACAGGCGATGGTATCGCCAAAGGCCAGCGTGTTGATCTTATGCCGGCGGCAAAACAGGATCGTCGCAACAATGACCCCCAGAAATCCACCATGGAATGCCATGCCGCCCTGCCAGACCATCAGGATTTCAGCCGGGTTGGCGAGGTAATAGCCCGGTTTGTAAAACAGCACATAGCCCAGCCGCCCGCCCAGGATCACCCCGAAGGTCGCCCAGACCAGAAAATCATCCACCCGGACCTTTTCCACGTTCGACGGCGGCATTGCGGCAATCCGGCGCACATGCAGCCAGCCCAGAATCAGGCCGGATATATAGGCCAGCGCATACCAGCGGATCGCAAACGGCCCGATGGAGAAGATGACGGGATCAATATCGGGGAACGGCATGAGCTTCCTTGAACAGTAGGGGCTTAACGATACGGATCGTCCTTGCGGAGGAAGCCGTTGACGTAACGCGCCACCCCGGCCTCCAGACTGGTGAACTGCCGGTCATAGCCGGCATCGCGAAGTTTGGTCATGTCAGCCTGGGTGTAATACTGATATTTGTCGCGGATCGCCTCGGGCGTGTCGACAAATTCCAGCTCAATGGGCTTGTCGAGTGCGCTGTAGACCGCCCGCGCCAGATCGGCAAAGGACCGGCACTGGCCGGTGCCGCAGTTGAACAGACCGCTGACCTTCGGATTGTCCCACAGCCACATCATCACATCGACGCAATCGTCAACGCTGACGAAATCCCGCAACTGCCCGCCATCCTCGTAATCCGGATGGTGAGAGCGGAACAGCCGGGCCGGCGCGCCCTCGCTGGCCCGCGGGAACAGATGCGCCACAACACTTTTCTGTCCGCCCTTGTGATACTCGTTCGGGCCATAGACATTGAAGAACTTCAGCCCGGCCCATTGCGGCGGTGCCGCCTCGCCGCTTTCCAGCATCCGGGCCACCCGGCGGTCAAACAGATGCTTTGACCAGCCATAGGGGTTCAGCGGTTGCAGTTTCGCCAGCGCCTCGATGGAAGCATCATCGACAAACCCGGCCTCGCCCCCGCCATAGGTTGCCGCCGAGGAGGCATAGATCAGCCGCGTGCCATGCGCCACGCACCAGCGCCACAGCCTGCGGGTCAGGTCAAAATTGTTGCAGATGATCTTGTCGGCATCGGTCTCCGTCGTCGTCGAGATCGCGCCCATGTGAAAGATGCCGTCAACCGCCGCCGGGTCAACACTGTCCAGAAACGCCGGAAACGCGTCCGGGCTGACGATATCCATCAACTCCCGCTTCGCAATATTCCGCCACTTGTCCCCGTCCCGCAGCCGGTCCACCACCACCAGCTCCCTCTCCCCCCGCGCCTCAAGCGCCGCCAGAATGTTCGAGCCGATAAAACCTGCGCCGCCGGTTACGATAATCATGAGGATAGTTCCTGTGGAATGCGGGTGTCGGGTTATAGCTTTTGCGGGATGGTGGGGGCAAGAAGCACGACCCCCTGCCCTGCATTATGGACTTCGCCCCTGCTCCGCTTCATACTCTGCCCATGCAATCGCAGAACAAGATTTTTGAGGATCTTTCGAGGGTGGCGTCGGGCGCTCTCGGGTCTTTTACCGGGTTGAAGCAGGAACTGGACGGGCTGGTCCGCGAACGGCTGGAACGGATTCTGGCGGATATGGATCTGGCGTCGCGGGAAGAGCTGGAGGTCGCCCGCGCGATGGCGGCGAAAGCGCGGGACGAGCAGGAGACCCTGCTGGCCCGAGTCGCCGAACTGGAGAATCGAGTCGCTGAACTCGAGTCCGGAAAAGAGTCAACCCCGGCGAAAAAACCGGCCCGAAAAGCGGTAAATACAAAAAAATAGACCTGATTCGACGGATTCAAAAATCCCGGAATTCTGCGGCCCCGAGTCCGGCCTGAGTCCCGCAGATTCCCTGCCTGTGGACAAGTTTTCAAATAGACAGTTGCACGCCGATTCCGGGCTATGGCAGCCTATGTCTGGTGTTGATCAGGCCTTACCGCCACAAGATGTCGGCTTCGCGGCAAAAACCCGCGAAGCCGGACTGATTCAGGGGGCCGACAACCGATGACCCGGAGCGGCGCAAGAGCGCGTCGCTACCGCCGACACAGGGGAGCCACCGCGATGCAAGAACTGTCCATCTACGCCACCGAGACCCGGAACAACCCGCTCGACATTGTTGAACAGATCGTCCTGAGCAACGAATGGACCCATGAGCGCCGGAACGACAACGAACTGGCTGCGGAAGTTGCCGGAGGCTGGTGTGACTACAGCATGTTCTTCTGCTGGCGCGAGGAACTGGAGACCATGCATTTCTCCTGCGCGCTGGACCTGAAGGTGCCGCCGATGAAACGGTCCGGCATCTCGGAACTGCTGATGGAAGTGAACGAAAAACTCTGGCTCGGCCATTTCGGGGTCTGGACCGAAGAAGGCGTGCCGATGTTCCGCCACTCGCTGATCCTGCGCGGGGCCGCCTGCACCAGCGTCGAGACCATCGAGGATCTGGTCGACACCGCCCTGTTCGAAAGCGACCGTTTCTTCCCGGCCTTCCAGTATGTCATCTGGGGCGGCAAGGACGCCCGCGAGGCAATCCAGCTTTCCCTGCTGGATGTCGCCGGACAGGCCTGAGGCCGGACCCGTGAAACTGATCCTTGTCGGCTGTGGCAAAATGGGTGGCGCCATGCTGGACGGATGGCTGGCAAACGGCCTCGCCCCGGCTGATGCCATTGTTGTCGAACCTTATGAAGGTGCCAGGCTGCCCGCCGGCGTCAACCGTGTCGGCACCGCCGGTGAGATTGATGCAGGCTTCATCCCGGACTTCGTTGTCTATGCGGTAAAGCCGCAGATGATGGATGACGTGGTTGCTGCCTACGGGCGCTATGAGGCGGCCTGCCACCTGTCGATCGCCGCCGGAAAATCCATTAGCTATTTCGAGGAACGGCTGGGCGGCTCGCCGGCTGTCGTCCGGGCCATGCCGAATACACCGGCCGCCGTCGGACGCGGCATCACGGTCGCGGTCCCGAACAGCCGGGTCAGTCAGGCCCAGCAGACCACCAGTGACACGTTGTTGTCAGCTGTCGGCGAGGTCGCCTGGATCACCGACGAAGACCAGATCGATGCGGTCACCGCCCTGTCCGGTGGCGGGCCGGCCTATGTGTTCCTGCTGATGGAGGTGATGGCCGCTGCCGGGGTTGCCTCCGGCCTGCCGGAAGACCTCGCCATGCGGCTGGCGCGGGTCACGGTTTCCGGCTCCGGCGAACTGGCCCGACAGTCTGATGAGCCGGCGTCGCAGCTTCGCATCAACGTCACCAGCCCGGGCGGCACCACCGCAGAAGCGCTGAAAGTGCTGATGGATGAGACCACAGGCATCGCCCCGGTCTTCACAAAGGCGATTGCCGCTGCAACCCGGCGGTCAAAAGAACTGGCCTGAATTTATTGAATAAATCAGATTTGGAATTCCGAATTCAGAATGTTGGATTCCAAAACAACAGGAAACGGCGGATCCGGAGGGGGATCCGCCGCGGCTTCCGGCGTGGTGCGTGCGCCTGATTGGGTGACGACGACCAGCTCAGCGTGTCAGGGGTTACGCCTGCCAGAAAACCTTTCTGCTTTCGGTGATCGCCTCGGTCCGGGTCAGTCCGACATCAGCGAGCATGCGGCTGTCCAGTCCGGCCATCTGCTGGCGGCTGCGCGCGCGGGCCATCACAAACTTTGCCTGAACGACAACCTGCGACAGAACAGCGGCGACGTTCCCGAGGGACTGTGACTCTCTCAATACCGTTGTGGTCATCTGCTTATCTCCTGGGTTGGCAGCCCGCTCGTCAGGGGGACAGTCCGGCTGCGTTCGTTGGAGAATATGTATGTCTGATGCAGTTTCCCCGCAAACGACCTTTGTTGATGCTTCGGATAACTTTTAATAATGAAATATGCCCGGAACTGTGACAGGCTGGGAAAATGAAACATGCCCTGCCACCGCTGAACACCCTGCGCGTCTTCGAGGCCGCGGCCCGCCATCTGAGCTTCACCCGGGCGGCGGAGGAGCTGAATGTGACGCAGGCTGCGGTCAGCCATCAGATCAAGGCACTGGAGGAGCGGCTGGGCATCACCCTGTTCAAACGCATGAACCGTGCCCTGATGCTGACCGATGCCGGGCAGGCCTATTACCCGTCAATCCGCGAGGCGATTGATGCCATCCGGCAGGCCACCGAGCGGCTGTATGAACTGGAAAGCACCGGCACGCTGACAGTCACCATGCTGGCATCCTTTGCCGCGAAATGGCTGGTTCCGCGTCTCGGTCGGTTCCGGGCACGATGCCCGGATATCGATGTGCTGCTGTCCACATCAAGCAAGCTAATCGATTTCCAGCGTGATGATGTGGATATCGGCATTCGCTATGGTGCCGGCGAGTGGTCCAACGTCCGCTCGGAAAAACTGTTTTCTGAAGATCTGTTCCCGGTCTGCAGCCCGGCGCTGCTGGATGGTGCCATTCCCTTGCGGGAACCCGCTGACCTTGCCCGTCACATGCTGTTGCAGGATGCCGGGATGGACTGGAGTACCTGGCTGATCGCTGCCGGTATCGGCGATCTCGAACTGCATTTCGGCACCTCCTTCATCGATTCCAGCCTTGCCCTGCAGGCCGCCATGGCCGGTCAGGGCGTGGCACTGGGCCGGATGGCGCTGGTTGCCGATGATCTGGCGGCGGGGCGGCTGGTCAGGCCGTTCCAGATATCACTGCCCTCGAACTTCGCCTATTACATCGTCTGCTCCGTCCATACCGGGGACTCACCGAAGATCAGGGCCTTCACCGACTGGCTGAAGGACGAGGCGCGGAACTACGAGAACGACCTGCAGGTCTATTCGATCTGAGCCATCAGTTCATCTGTGCAATCTTTGGCGCACAGATGAACCGGTCGTCTGCATCGCGCAGGATGAAGTAGTCCGTATAGGGTCCGGGGCAGCCCCCGGCCGTCAGATCATCGAGAACCGCAGTCACCCAGTCATCAAGCATGACCGGCCAGAGAATATCGGTCCCCCGCCAGCTCTGAAGCAATGCCTCCGGCGTCGTCACCCTGAGCGAGAACTTGCCCGGCATCGGCCCCCAGTTATAGGCGGGGTCCACATCATAATGAAAATAGCCCTGCTCTGCGGCACCTTCCCGGGTCCGGCGGATGGCGGCGTCCCGTGCCAGATCCAGCTCGACATTATAGCCGCCCTGCGCAATCAGCGTGACCCGCGGACGCGTCATCTTCCGGTCTTCGGTGAGGCGGATCAGATAGCGGGCTTCACGCCGCACCAGATGGATCACATCACGCAGATTTGCGGTTTCCAGAAACCGGGTGGTCGACTGGACATAGCTGCGGTCCATCTGCAGGGCCAGGATGGTCAGGAAGACAATCACCGCAAAGCCGCAGGCAAAGCGGAACCGCTCGTTCTGCAGGGCCCGGGCGGCAAAGCCCCGCCGCACCATCAGGGCCCAGACCAGCAGGGCCAGAACAATGATCCCGCAGAAATGGATCAGCCGCAGGTTGGGCCGGAAGTAACGGTCGAAGGACTGCAGGTGACCCGCATCCTCCGCATTCAGGCAACCGAGATAGGAGAGATAGAGCGCGAAGCTGTAGCAGATCAGGAAAGCGGCCATCGACAGGCTTACCCAGCGCAACCGACGATCCATCAATCCGGCCAGCAATCCTGCCCCGCCGATCAGTGTAACCGGCAGCTTGTAGCCGGCGAGATAGCTTGCGGCCTGTTGCAGATACAGATCACGGGCAAAGACTGCATTGGTTGTCGAGAACATCTCGGCGGGTGAGCCAAGCAGGCTCCAGGGGGTCGCCAGACAATGCTCGCCGGTCTTCAGAACAGCCCAGCTGACATAGGCCAGGACAAACGGCATCAGCATCATCGCCGCCCGGATAAAGGCCCGGCCCGACAACCCGCCATTCGCCTGCCCGCGGGACAGCCAGACCCAGCCCAGCCAGATGATCCCCATACTGGGCAGGACGCCGATCAGCGAGACCTTGAGCAGATAGCCGAATGCCGCGAGCAGGCCGATCAGCAGGGCATGCCGGTCGGTCTCGCCCGGCTGGCGCAGCCCGTGCAGCCCGGTCATGAAAATCGTTCCCCAGACATAGATCATCGGCCGGTCGATCAGCAGATCCGATGGATACAGCACCCAGAGCGCCTCCACCGACAGCAGACTGAAGACCAGCAGCGCCGCGAACAGACCGGGGAAGCCGCCTTCCGGAACATCCCGCCGGCACCAGTCGCGGATCAGGTCATAGACCGTACCCATCACCGCCAGATGCATGATGTAGGGCAGCGCCGACGGATGGCTGTCGCTGAACGAGCCCAGTATCAGACTGGGGAAGGCCAGCAGCAGCGGCCAGCCATTCGGATAGCCGCCAAGATGAAAATCAACCAGACCGGACCAGTAGGCATCCGCCAGGAAAATCTGCTTGGCCAGCCGCAACCAGCTTGCGATCTCGTCGCCCGGATAGGACATGTAATCCGGAAAGCGATGCATTGACGCGACCAGCAGCATGATCAGGGTCAGCACCCAGACCGGATGGCGCAGCGCCGGCATCAAGGCCCGGCGGCTGTCGCGCCCCCGCCCGATCAGCCAGAGAATGCGCACCACCCCGACGGCACCCGCGAGTGCGATGGCGCGGCTGATCAGTTCCAGAGATATGCCGAGGATGACATTGCCGACATAGAGCAACAGCTGAATGGCAATCAGAACAAGCAGGCAGCGCAGGCCGAACCAGTCCTGTCGGTTCTTTGTCAGGCCCGGCATGAACGTCGCCGCGCCAAACATGATTCCGGTCAACAGCAGCAAACTCATCCGTCAGTACCAGTCAGGCAGAAACTAAGGTGACGGTCGGATATCACTCATCTGCCGCAGCGTCCACCGCCGGCAGCCCTGTGACCCGCCCGGCCGTTCAGTCCCGGGCCGCGGCACATATCCGCCGGCACAGGTCGATATCCGGATTTCGTGCCTCGATATGGGCGTAAAGGCTGAGATGATGAAGCCATGTCGGAAAGCGTCTGACCTCGACCTCGGCAAAGATCAGATGCAGAACCTCAAGTATCTCCGGCGCGGTATTCACATGCTCAAAAGCCATATGTTCCGACCAGTCCAACCCGGTCTTCAGGCGGAAGGCGAGACCTGTGGAGATTCGCCAGGACAAACCCCAGAGGAACCCGCCTTCACTGGGAATGCCCGACAGAAACACTCCCTCCAGCTTCATGCGCAACGCCGCCGCCGCGACGACTTGCGGCAGGTGGGTCAGATGTTCCAGCGTCGCAACCGAAAACACCCGGTCATACCGCCGCGCTTCCGGGATATCGGCGATATCGGCATACATATCCCGGATATGGTTCAGGGCCGCCTTGCCCTGATACAGTTCGGCAAACGGCTCGACCGCATCATAGGCGCATCCGGTGGCGGGCACTTCGTGACGGAAATGATTCAGTGTGCCCGCGCCGATTTCCAATGTCTCGCCGGGTGCCCCGGACAGGATAATCTGGCGATGCATCCAGCCTTCGAGTGCGTTGGAGATCACCGACAGGAACGTCTCTCGCTCCCGGTTCTTGCGTAACTCAACCTTATGAATTTCCGCCATTCGGGGGCTCAGTTCAGGCCGTACCTTCGGGTAACGTGACAAAACGGCCTGCGCCTTGTCGTCCTCGATCAAATGTCTGCCTGAAGTCATGGCCCGCAGCTGCGCCCTGATATCGCGCGCAACCGCCACCATCGCGGTTACTCATCGCATCACCGGGTGATAATCTGATCGGGCCAGAGTTTCCAGCCCCGTCTGGAAAAAGCCGCCTCAGTCAACCCGTTTCAGGTCGGCCTCGATGCCCCTCAGCGGCTTGCCGTCGCGCACCCGGCTGAAGGACAGATGCATGCCCGTGTCGGTCAGCTCGCGCCTGTAGGACAACATGTCGTATCCGCCGTCATCACGAACCACGAGGGCGTACATGGTCATTGCCTGATCGACGATCTGGACCCAGCTGTAAGGTTCACCCTTCATCGGGTCGACCGGTACATAACCACCGAAGGCATTTGGCTTTACCGCAGAACGATAGATCCCCGGACGCTCCGTCTTCACAAACCAGACCGAATAGGCCCGCTCGCGCTCACGACCATCCGATTTCAGGATACGGGCCGACCAGTTGACCCGGAAGCCGCGCTTCTCCTCGATAATCTCGACCGTCAGATCGCGCTCGCCCTCCTCGGTATCCACGTGCCCCTCGAACTTGCCGAGAAAGGGCGAGAAGGCGTCGGCCCGGGCCGTCTGAGCCGAGACCAGGGCAGACAGAAAAATCACCAGCGGAAACAGTATCCAGCCCCGGTAATCAGCCATTGCTCTTACATTCATATCTGCCTGTCCTCAGTCATTACGCCGTTACTCTACATTGTATCCAGGCGGCGTCGATGTAAGACCTATCAGAAAAGCGTGAGTGTCCGGTGACCGCTAGAGGTTCCCGATAGCGGAACGGGCGGGTGGATAAATCGCATCACAACCCCTGATCCATTGGACAATCACTGCGCGGTTTGCTAAATCACCCACGTCCCCGTCGGCGGCGCACCCCGGCGTGGCAACTCATAATATCGTCGGAAATTTTATGGAGGAAGGCAGATGGCCATCACAGGTCGGGACAGCCTCAAAACGCGCCGCACATTGACTGTCAAAGGTCAGGAATTCGATTATTTCAGTCTGAAAGCCGCCGAGGAAACCCTTGGCGATGTCTCCAGACTTCCCGTGTCCATGAAAGTGCTGCTGGAAAACCTGCTGCGCTATGAAGACGGACGCACGGTTTCGGTGGACGATGTCAAGGCGGTTGCCGCCTGGCAGAAAGACCGGACCAGCACCCATGAAATCGCCTATCGCCCGGCCCGCGTGCTGATGCAGGACTTCACCGGCGTTCCCGCCGTGGTTGACCTCGCCGCCATGCGCCAGCAGATGGCGAAGATGGGTGGCGATCCGGACAAGATCAATCCGCTGTCGACCTGCAACCTGGTCATCGATCACTCGGTCATGGTTGACGATGCGGGTCATGCCTCGTCACTGGGCAAGAATATCGAGCTGGAATTCTCCCGCAATGCCGAGCGTTACACCTTCCTGAAATGGGGCCAGACCGCGTTTGACAACTTCACCGTTGTTCCGCCGGGCACCGGCATCTGCCATCAGGTGAATCTGGAATATCTCGCAAAGTCCGTCTGGACCCAGAAAGACAGTGACGGTCGCATGATCGCCATGCCGGATACACTGGTCGGCACTGATTCCCACACCACCATGGTCAACGCGCTTGCCGTCCTCGGCTGGGGTGTCGGCGGGATCGAAGCGGAAGCCGCCATGCTCGGCCAGCCGATTTCGATGGTGATTCCGGAAGTCGTCGGCTTCAAGATGACCGGCAAGCTGAAAGAAGGCACCACCGCTACCGATCTGGTGCTGATGGTCGTCAAGATGCTCCGTGAGAAGGGCGTTGTCGGCAAGTTCGTCGAATTCTATGGCCCGGCGCTGGAGACCCTGCCGATTGCCGACAAGGCGACGATCTCCAACATGGCACCGGAATATGGTGCGACTTGCGGTTTCTTCCCGATCGACAAGCAGACGCTGACCTATCTCAGCTTCACCGGTCGTGATGACGAAACCGTCGCTCTTGTGGAAGCCTATGCCCGTGAACAGGGTTTCTGGCGGGAAGCCGGCACACCCGATCCTGTCTTCACAGCGTCACTGGAACTCGACATCTCGACCATCGAGCCGTCAATTTCCGGCCCGAAGCGTCCGCAGGACCATATTGCGCTCTCGAATGCGGTCAACAGCTTCACCGGCACGCTGAAAAGCATGCAGAAGCTGGAAACGCCGCGCAGTGTCGAGGTGGCCAATGCCAACTACAAGATGACCGATGGCAATGTCGTCATCGCCGCCATCACCTCCTGCACCAACACCTCCAACCCGTCGGTGCTGGTTGCCGCCGGTCTGGTCGCCCGCAATGCGCTGGCCAGGGGCATGACGGTGAAACCGTGGGTCAAGACCTCGCTGGCACCGGGCTCGCAGGTGGTTGCTGACTACCTCAAGAAGGCCGGTCTGCAGGATCCGCTTGATGCGCTGGGCTTCAACATCGTCGGCTTCGGCTGCACCACCTGCATCGGCAACTCCGGTCCGCTGAAGCAGGAAATCGGTGACGCCATCGACGATAACGACCTGCTGGTCGCCAGCGTGCTGTCCGGCAACCGGAACTTTGAAGGCCGTGTCCATCAGCAGGTCCGCTCCAACTATCTGGCCTCACCGCCGCTGGTTGTCGCATATGCGCTGGCCGGTTCAATGTATGTCGACCTGTTCAAGGATCCGCTGGGTCAGGACAAGGACGGCAAGGACGTTTACATGAAGGACATCTGGCCCTCGAATCAGGAAATTGCCGATACCATCGCGCAGTGCCTGACCCCGGCCATGTTCCGCGAGCGTTATGACAACGTTTATGATGGTCCGCCGGAATGGCAGAGCATCGGCGTCTCCGGTGGCGGCCTGTTTGAGTGGGAAGAAAACTCGACCTACGTCAAACATCCGCCCTACTTCGAGAACATGGCGGCAGAACCCGGCGTGGCAACTGACATCCATGGTGCCCGTCCGCTGCTGATCCTGGGTGATTCCATCACCACCGACCACATCAGCCCCGCCGGCGCGATCAAGAAGGAAAGCCCGGCCGGTGATTACCTGCTGAGCTACCAGATCCGCCCGAACGACTTCAATTCCTACGGCTCGCGCCGGGGCAATCATGAAGTCATGATGCGCGGCACTTTCGCCAATATCCGGATCAAGAACGAAATGCTGCCGGGTGTCGAAGGCGGCTATTCCAAGCATTATCCGTCCGGCGAAGAAGGCGCGGTCTACGACATCGCAATGAAGTACAAGGAAGAAGGCACGCCGCTGGTCATCGTCGGCGGCAAGGAATACGGCTCCGGCTCGTCCCGCGACTGGGCGGCCAAGGGCACGTTCCTGCTGGGCGTCAAGGCCGTCGTGGTCGAAAGCTTCGAGCGTATCCACCGCTCCAATCTGGTGCAGATGGGCGTCATGCCGTTGCAGTTCAAAGACGGCCAGAACCGCGAAAGCCTGAAGCTTGACGGCACGGAAGTCTGGGACATCACCGGTCTTGAAGGCGGCATCAAGCCGCGTATGGACGTGCCGGCGAAGATCACCCGGGCCGACGGCTCGACGGAAAATGTTACCCTGCTCTGCCGCATCGATACGCTGGACGAGGTAGATTACTACCTCCATGGCGGTATCCTGCAGTATGTGCTGCGCAAGATGATGAGCGAAGCCGCATAAACCCGGCCTTCCCTCCTCGAACAAAAGAAACCCCCGGTGGCAACGCCGGGGGTTTTTCTTTGCCCGGTCATCAGCAAAGCGTGATCGGGGCCGGTGCGAATTTTCTATTACCGGTTCAGGTTTCGGGATTAAACTTTCTGGATGACAAGGGCTGTAAACGGTTTTCCGACAATCAGGAGGGTCTGGCTGCCATCCTTCGAGACGGCTCGTCGAGCCTCCTCGGGATGAGGACTGTAGCTGCCCTCCCTGCCCGAAAATGCGCCGGGGACAGGTTATGAACGAGCGGCATCTTTACTCGCTGACCAGACTTGTCGCCACCGCACTGACCGCCGGTCTTCTCAGTTTCAGCAGCGCCGCGGCCCAGCAGCAGGCGGTCGATCTGGAGCTGTTTCTGGCGATTGATGTTTCCGGCTCCGTCGATGAGGAAGAGGCCCGCCTGCAACGGGCAGGCTATGTCTCGGCCTTTCTTGACGAAGAAGTGCAGCAGGTGATCACCGGCGGCATGCTCGGGCGGATTGCGGTAACCTATACGGAATGGGCAGGCGCACATGTTGTCCGCCAGATCGTTGACTGGACCCTGATCGAGAAGCCGGAAGACGCCACCGCCTTTGCCGCCCGGCTCAGCGCCTCCAGTCCCGGCTGGGGAACCTGGACCTCGATCTCCAACATTATCGATACCGCCGTACCCTCATTTGAAAGCAACGGCTTTTCCGGATCGCGCATGGTAATCGATGTCTCGGGCGACGGGCCCAACAATGACGGGCGCATGATCGTCGGCTCCCGTGATGCCGCCATCAACAAGGGCATGACCATCAACGGGCTGCCGATCATCAATGGCAGACCCGGCCCCTATGGCAGCGCCCAGATGGCCAATCTGGATGACTATTACGAGGATTGTGTGATCGGCGGCATCGGTGCCTTCATCGTCGTCGCCAACGGTTTTGAAGATTTCGGCCGTGCCATCCGCCGCAAACTGGTGCTGGAGATTGCCGGTCTGGAACCGGACGAGCCAGCCCGCCGGCGCGTCAACAGCTATATCCGCGGCCAGTCCGACTGCCTGATCGGCGAACGCATTCTGGAACAGCGTCGCCGCAGCAGGGAATTCGACAACTAGTCGTCAGAGAAATTCCAGACCGGTCCGGCCTCGCCGGTTTCCTGTGGCTCGATTACACGGACCCGTTCGCGCAGGCCCCCCGCATCCGGTTCCCGCTCGATGGCGAGCAGGGTGCCCTCCTCATGCTCGCCGGCCAGCAATGTGGCATCCTCGATTTCGCCACGGGCGGCCTCCATTGCGGTCAGGACATCCGGAGCGCCGAGTTCCGCCACCAGCTGTGCCGCAAGTTGTCGGCAGGCCAGTTCCAGACCTTCCGGATCCACATCCACCACCTGAACGAAGGTCGAAAAGCCGAAGCTCGCCAACCCCAGCCAGCCGCTGGCATAAGCGATCTTCACCCGGCCTTCGATCTTCTCTGCATCGACATCACTGAACAGAAAGCTGCCGGTCACCGCATATTCGCCGGGCTCCGCCGCCAGCGGGAAGGCCCCGAGATCGCTTTCGTCAAGACGGATTGTTCGCAACAGTTTCATCAGGCACCCGGTTCAGCAGAGACATCGTTGTTAACCCGATCTTAGAGCGCGGGGGAGCACAAACAACTGTCTTTACCGGAGGATTGTTCATGGCGAACAGACTGCGTCGGCGCCTTTATCTGCTGCTGGAGAATACGGACCAGCGCAATCCCTGGGGACGACGACTGCAAAGCGCCCTAATCGCCCTGATCCTCATCAATGTCTTTTGTGTCATCTTCGAGTCCGAACCCAGTATCTATGCCGAATATGCCGATGCCTTCACGGTCATCGAAATCATCTCGGTGCTGATCTTCACGGCGGAATATGCGACCCGCGTCTGGATTTCGGTGGAGAAGAAAAAGGGACGCCCGGCCCGGCCCCTGAAAACCCGTCTGCGCTATATGCTGACCCCGATGGCGCTGATCGACCTGGCCTCCATCCTGCCGTTCTGGTTGCAGTTCATCACCGGGGTCGATCTGCGCGTGCTGCGGGCGCTGCGGCTGCTGCGGATCTTCAAGCTGACCCGCTATGCGCCGGTGGTCAGTCTGTTTCTTGATGTGCTGCGGGAGGAAGCGGAATCCATCGCGGCCGCCCTGTTCCTGTTGCTGGTGCTGATGATGGTCGCCTCCAGCCTGATGTTTCTGGCCGAGCATCAGGCCCAGCCCGAGTCCTTTTCGACAATTCCAAAAACCATGTGGTGGGCCGTTGTCACCCTGACCACGGTCGGTTATGGCGATGTCGTCCCGATCACCGCCACCGGCAAGATCATCGCCGGGTTCTCGACCATTCTGGGGGTTGGCATGGTTGCCCTGCCGACCGGCATCCTGCTGGCCGGACTGCAGGACCAGATCCACCGGCGGCGCGAGGCCTTCCGCAAGCGTGTGAACCACATGATGATGGTCGGAGAGCTGTCAGCCAGAAAGCGGGCACAACTGGAGAAACTGCGGGAGGAACTCGGTGTCGATGAAGATGTCGCCGCGGAGATTCTGTCCCGCCTGAAAGCCGGCGAAGACCGCGTCTGCCCGCATTGCGGCAAACCGGCAAAAGTGCCGCCGGTATCGGAGGCCGGAGATACCGCATAGAAAAGGGCGGTGCCGGAGCACCGCCCTCGTTTCAGTCTTTCAGCGGATCAGCCCTGATCGATCCGCAGCGCCACAAAGCGGAGCCCCTCACGGCTTTCGACAAGCAGCAGGACGGATTTCTTGCCGTCCTTGCGGGCCTGTTCCACCCGTGCCGCCACATCCTTCGGGGACTGCACTTCCTGCTGTCCGACCTCGACAATCACATCTCCCGGGCGCACGCCTTTTTCAGCGGCTGAGCTGTCACCGAGGACATCCGTCACCAGGACACCCCGCTGGTCGGTCTTCAGTTCATACTTGTCCGTCAGCGGCGGGGTGATGGTCGACAGGGTGAGACCGAGTGACTTGATCGCCTCGTCATCAGCCTGCGCCCCGGGCTTCGGCTGGTCCATCAGACCGGCGGTCTCGGCCTCTTCAAGTTCTTCGATGTTCACCTTGACGCTGACCCGCTTGCCCTTGCGCCAGAGATCGACATCGACCTTCGATCCGACGTTGGTGCCGGCAACAATCCGCGGCAGGCTGCGCATCTCGCCAACTTCCTTGCCATCGAATGTCAGGATGACATCACCGGCCTGAATTTTCGCCGCTTCGGCCGGACCGCCTTCGATCACGCTGGAGACCAGCGCACCCCTGGCGGAGTCGAGGCCCAGTGTTTCGGCGATTTCGGGGCTGACCACCTGGATACGGACACCCAGCCAGCCACGTTTGGTGCGGCCGAATTCCCGTAACTGGTTCACCACCGGTATGGCGGTTGAAGAAGGTACGGCAAAACCGATGCCGACAGAACCGCCCGTCGGCGAGAAGATCGCCGTATTGATGCCGATGACGTCCCCGTCCATGTTGAACATCGGGCCGCCGGAGTTACCCCGGTTGATTGATGCATCGGTCTGGATGTAGTTGTCATAGGGGCCTGAACGGATATCGCGGCCCCGGGCCGAAACGATACCGGCGGTTACCGTGCCGCCAAGGCCAAACGGATTGCCGATCGCCATGACCCAGTCACCGACGCGGCTTTTCGCCGAATCACCGAATTTCACAAACGGCAGTTTCTGACTGGTTTCGACCTTCAGCAGCGCAATGTCGGTCTTCGGGTCGGTCCCCAGCAGTTTTGCCGGCAGGCGGGTATCATCCTGCAACAGAACGAAAATCTCGTCGGCCCCATCGATCACATGATTATTGGTCACCACATAGCCATCCGGATCGACGATAAAGCCTGATCCCAGTGACTGGGTCTGACGCGGGCGGCCTTCCGGACGGTTCTTGTCGAAAAAGTCCTTGAAGAAGTCCTCGAACGGCGATCCCGGCGGGAAGTTCGGCAGGTCCGGCCCGCCTTCACCACGTTTGATGGTCTGTGTCGTCGAGATATTCACCACTGCCGGCAACAACCGTTCCGCCAGATCGGCGAAACTTTCCGGTGCCGAGCGGGCCTGTGCCGCCGTCGCGCCAAACAGGGCTGCGATCAGTGTCAGTGTGAAAGACCAGCGCAGGACAGTGTCCCGCGTAAAGGTCAGGCTTCCGCTGTCGCGGGTAGGTGCCAGAGCGTTTTGCATTTAAACCTGTTCTCCAGTCTTTTTCGCCATTCAGTATGCGCGGGGTCTGCGCAGGATACCAGCCCGCACACCTTGGCGAAGTTGTAGAATCTGTCGGCAGGGTCATCCTGCGTCACGGATATGATATGGCCACCAATTATGATCAATCTAGGGCGCAAAACAGCTTTTCACGCGGCAATTTACAGGAATTTTCATGAAACCGGTCGAATTCAGGGACTAATCAGCCAGATCACCAGAATGGCAACGGCTGCCGCCATCAATCCTCCCGCCCGCAGTTGCGATGACGGTAACTCCAGCGCCCGCATCATCATGCGCTTCATACCGTCGGGAAAGGCAGCATACATCAAACCTTCAAGTGCGATGGCCAGTGCCAGTGCCGTCAGAAATGTGGTCATGGGAACTCCCCGGACAGTTTCGCCTTCATAAAAGTACGGGGCGATGGCCCTGGGGAAAAGACCATCGCCCCTGGAGGCATCCCGACCATGGCGTTGCCGGGGTGAGGACTCGGGCAAAAACCACAGTCTGCCAGCGGGTTCAGGGGGAAGGAATACCGGCAGACGTCCATCCTCACGATGCCAAGATGGCTGCCGAATGTGGCCGAAATTTGCCGCTGATAAGGTCAATTCATGGAGCCGGATAAAATCTGCTGTCACCAAGCCGTTACCTCACAGGCATGTGACTCCCGATATCAGGCCTGCGACAATACTATCCGGGGCAAAGCAACAAACCAGAGGAAACATCCATGCGCCGCGCGCTGATCGCTGTCGCCCTGACACTGGTTATGAGCCAGTCCGCCTTTGCCGCCGACGAGCGCCTGGTGGTGGTGGAACTGTTCACCTCGCAGGGCTGCTACTCCTGTCCGCCGGCGGACCGGCTGGCTGGCAAGCTGCGAAAGCGAAGCGATGTCCTGCCGCTCTCCTATCATGTGGATTACTGGGATTATATTGGCTGGAAGGACCCGTTCGCCCTGCCCGGCAATGACGACCGGCAGCGCAAATATGCGATAAGCTTCGGACTGCACAGCATTTACACACCGCAAATGATCGTCGCCGGACAAAGCGAAGGTGTCGGGTCAAACGAACGCCTGATTGAGAAGCTGATCACTAAAGTTAAGCAGAAGGGACGCTTTGAAGCAGCACCGGAGCTGGCACGCAATACCGACGGCAGTCTGTTTGTTAACCTGCCCGGCTCAGAATTCACCGGAACCGCGACGGTGCTGATGATTGCGTTCCAGAGCGAGAAAACACAGGTCATTCCCCGTGGCGAGAATGCCGGCAAGACCCTGACCTACTACAATGTCGTCCGCGATGTTCAGCAGATCGGCACCTGGCGTGGTGAAGCCGCGCAGTTTGATCTGGGTTCTGCCGGTGATCTGCCGAAGGGGACAGACGGCTGTGCCATTCTGGTCCAGGACCCGGTCAGCGGTGCCATTATCGGTGCCGCACAGATGAAAATCTGACATTTATCACCCCCCTGCGGCCTGATCCCGGTTGCCACTGCCCGGCGCACCGTCCTAAAACCATCTGCTGATTGAGCGCGCACAGGCCAGACAGGGGACAGACCAGAATGCTGCCGACGACATATCCGGACAAGGAACTCATCGCCGAGCTTACCGCCAAGATGCTGATCGAGGTGAAGGCCGTGCATTTTCGCCCCGAAGAGCCGTTCATGCTGACTGCCGGCTGGGCAAGCCCTGTCTATATCGACTGCCGCAAGCTGATTTCCTATCCCCGGGTGCGCCATACCCTGATGGACTTTGCCTCGTCAATCATCCTGCGCGATGTCGGCTTTGAAAGCATTGATGCCGTCGCCGGCGGTGAAACTGCGGGTATTCCTTTCGCCGCCTGGATCGCTGACCGCCTGATGCTGCCGATGCAGTATGTCCGCAAACAGCCGAAAGGCTTTGGACGCGACGCCCAGATCGAAGGCTCGCTGACCGAAGGCTCGCGGGTATTGCTGGTCGAAGACCTGACCACCGATGGCGGCAGTAAACTGAAATTCGCGGAGGCCCTGCGTACCGCCGGGGCCCAGGTCGATCATGCCTTTGTCGTGTTCTTTTATGATTCCTTCGCCGGTGCCCGGGAAACCCTGGCAGAGGCCGGCCTGACCCTGCATGCGCTGGCGACCTGGAAAGATGTTCTCGCCGCCGCCCGGAAATATCAGTACTTCGACACGGACCGGCTGGACCGGGTTGAGGAATTCCTCGCCGATCCGGTCAAATGGTCAGCCGCCCATGGTGGCCGGGGCGCATAAGCCGTCGGATCAGTAGCGGATTTTTGCCCGGGTTTCGTTCAGCCCGGGCTGGACGGTAACCGCAGTCTCCTCGAAACCGGGGGCCGAGAAACGCACGCGCACATTGTTGGTGAAGCCATAACCTTCCAGCGGAATACCCAGCACACCCTGATCGAAGTCACCATTGGCATTCTCGTCATGATAGAAGGCCGCCGCATACTGGCCGGGTTCCAGACCGGGGATCTCGATCACCGCAAGATCACCGGAAATTTTCACCTGGCCACCGGCAATCCGGCGGTCAGAGTCGAGGAAACCGTCGGGTTTGTTGAACAGGGCGACATCGACAACGCCCTTATCATTGCGCAGCCCTTCGATATAGATCACCAGCCGTGCGTCACCGCTGGCCGAGGAGAACCAGACCGGCAGACAGCCAAGGGCCGCCATAAAGATGAAAATTTTACGCAACATGGCGTTTCCCTGTCAGCAGCCCCTGCCATCTGGGCAGGAACTCTCTGTCCTTCAATAGTGCGTCGAATGCTTTGTCAATCGGCGCGCCGGGCGATAAGTCTCCCTGCATGACACAGAACGGTTATCATCTGGTTCTTGCTTCCGCCTCGCCACGACGCCTCGATCTGTTGCGCCAGATCGGTGTCGAGCCGACATCTGTCGCACCCGCCGCGATTGACGAAGCGCCCGGAAAGAACGAACTGCCGCCGCGGACAGCCCGCAGGCTGGCCATCGAAAAGGCCGAAGCCGTCGCCGCGTCCCGTCAGGGTGCCTACGTTCTGGCAGCAGATACCGTCGTTGCCTGTGGCCGTCGCAATCTCGGCAAACCGGCTGACGCCGCCGAAGCCCGCAAATTCCTTGAACTGCTGTCCGGACGCCGTCACCGGGTGCATGGTGGTATCGCACTGATTGGCCCCGACGGCCGCCGCCTTGACCGGCTGATTACCACCCAGGTCACCTTCAAGCGGCTCAGCGTCGATGATATCGACTGGTATCTCGCCAGCGGTGAGTGGCAGGGCAAAGCCGGCGGTTACGCAATTCAGGGCCTCGGTGGCGGGCTGATACGCACGCTGAACGGCAGCTACACGAATGTTGTCGGACTGTCGCTTTTTGATGTCCGCAACATGCTCGATGGCTTGGGATGGCCGGTCCGTGGCGGCGTCTGACCGCCATCTCCTGATCGAACGCAATCCCGGCGAATGGCGTCTGGCGATTCTCGACGATGGCCGGCTGGATGACCTCGTCATTGAGCGGGACCACGAACCCTCCGGCGTCGGCGATATTCTGCTGGGCCGGGTGCGTGCTGTCCTGCCGGGACTCAAAGCGGCCTTCATTGATATCGGACAGGAAGCTGACGGCTTTCTGCCGCAACAGGATGCGCGCTGGCTGACGCCTGATAAACCTGACGCCGCGATCACGGCACTGGTCCGGGAAGGTCAGGCGCTGCTGCTTCAGGTTCAGCGCGATGCAGAGAGCAGCAAGGGACCGCGCCTGACCGCCGATATCGGCCTTGGTGGGCGGCTTCTGGTTTTCCGCCCCCGCGGCACTGATGTTCAGCTCTCGCGGAAGATCACCGCTGATGAAACCCGCACCCGGCTTCAGGACAGCCTGACCGGACTTGCCGGAGACCGGGGCTGGATCGTCCGGACAGAGGCCGCCACTGCCGATTCCGATCAGGTTGTGCAGGAGGCCGAAGAACTGATCCGGAAATGGCAGGATATCGGGGACAGGGCCGGAAACCTGAAAGCACCGGCTGTGCTGGACAGCCCGAACAAGGGCCTGGCCGGGTGCCTGCAACGCCTGGGTCTGGCCGGTGTTACCCGTATAACGGTCGACGGTGATGCGACCGCCGCCGCCTTGCAGGACATCCGTCCGGCCAGTGATATCCCGGTTGGCATCTGCCGGACAGCCGGCGGCCCGCTGGAAACCGGCGGTGCGGACGCGCAGATCGAGATGCTGACCGGCGCGGAGGCACCGCTTGCCGGGGGCGGGCTGATCCGCATCGAACGGACAGCCGCGGCCACCACCATTGATGTTGATACGGCGGCAGCAAGTGGCGGCAATGGTACGCCCGCACGGCACCGGGTCAACGAGGCGGCGGCCCGCGAAATTCCGCGCCAGCTGCGGCTGCGCAATATCGGCGGGGTGATTCTGATCGATTTCATTCTCGACCGGGACCGCAAACCGGCCGACAGCATCATCACCAGCCTCAGGGCCGGGTTCCGCCAGGACCCTGAACAGCCGCATGTCACCGGCCTCACCCCGTCGGGGCTGGTCGAGGTGGTCCGGCGACGTTCAGGACCGACGCTGACCGAGCGTCTGACCTCACCGGGGCGGGCGACGCCATCACCTGTCACGATGGCACTCGACGCGTTGAAAAGCGTTTTGCGGCAGGTGCGCTCTGATCCCTCATTCCGGCCAACCCTGCGAGCAGAGCGCCGGATCATTGATCTGTATCGTGGCGATCTGGCGGGGGCCTTGCAGGAAACTGAACGCGCCTTAAAGTTCCCTCTGCCGTTGTCCGTTGACGATCAGTCTGTCGGGCGCATCGAAATCGATCAGATCTGAAGGAAGTCATGGCATCCAGAAAATGTCCGACCTGTGGCAAGGTCACCCGTCCGAAATTCCGCCCGTTCTGCTCCCGGCGTTGCGCAGATATCGACCTCGGCAAATGGCTGAAAGAAGACTATCGACTGCCCAGCGAGGACGAAACGGACAGCGATGAATGGGATGGCGGCGAAAACCGTTAAGCCGGTCAAAAATCACCTGTTTCAGCAGCCTGAGGCAGGTGATTTTTAATCACCGAACCGTGCTGGACAGCCCCGCCAGCCTCAACTATAAACGCCGCTCGCCTGTTTCTGACAGGCCGTGCCCAGGTAGCTCAGTTGGTAGAGCACGTGACTGAAAATCATGGTGTCGGTGGTTCGATTCCGCCCCTGGGCACCACTTTTCTTCGCAAGGCGAAGGAAACAACAAATCCACACCCTGTCAGCCAGCGATCCCTGCATCGCAGAAACGCCGGTCCTCTGGGCTGTGAGAACAGATAACCAGCCTATCGCAACGTCATCGGCAACCCGGGAGATACAGGTGATGAAACAGACCCCGACAAGACTGGTAAAGCCCAGAGACCCGAGCTGGCGCGTCCGGCGGGCACTGGGCCACAAAGTGGTTGAGGACAAGAACCGCTACAGCCGCAAGACCAAACACCGAAAAGACCTCCGCAAAGACGGAGGTTTTTTTATGCCCGGACAGGGGACCCTCTCTGCCGCCTGGCCGACAGCCATAAGCAGACATCCACAACCTCTCCTGATTTAAGATCACCGCCAGGCAACAACCGAAACCAGTTAGTGAGTTTGAATACGAAGCATGATACAGGTTTAACGTGTTAACCGGAAACTGGCGATGTTAATGCAGGTGCAGGATAGTGCCCCGCTTCATTCATGGTGGGAGATCATTGCAATAGATATCTTGATCATTCTGATTGCATGTATCGCTACACGCTCACTTTTCAAAAAACGCGAATTCCTTGCTCTCGACAAGTCATTTATCGGATTGGGAGTACTGACATTTGGCATATGGTTTCTAACATCAATATATGTACTTGATTTATTTTTTACCGCAATTGGGAATATTATATTTGGTCAGTCTGCTGCCCTCCAATTTCTTCAGAATCTCCATACTACATACAGCTGGTATATAAAAATCATCTCTGTACCAATATTGTTTCTCGGCGTGTATCTGACAGTCACAAAGTTGACTCATCTGATATCTCTTGCAGAGAAAAACCGCGTCGAACGCTTAACAAGTGAGAATTTATTACAATCGATTTTCGACAACATACCACTCGGCATCATAATTAAAGATCATAATCAGCATATCGAGACTGCCAACCGTACTTATCTGGACTGGTATGGATTAAATAAAAAAGATCTGATTGGTCGCCAGACAAACCGGGCGTCATCTTTCATAAACAAACAGCACATTTCCCTGGCTCAGGAACTGGAATTACTGACTTTGAAAAATGGGACAACGCACTCGCACGAAATCAAGCGGGTTTTTGCGAACGGTGAAACCCACACTCTGAGAGTGAATAAATTTCCGGTGCTTAATGAGGCTGGCGAAGTTTCAAAAGTCGGGTCAGTCAGCATTGATCTGACTGAATTGTTGAATGCCAAGAACGATACAGAAGCTGCTTTGAGAGTCGCAGAAGAAGCAAACATGGCAAAATCGCAGTTTCTGGCGACTATGAGTCATGAGTTGCGAACACCACTGAATGCTATCATCGGATATAGCGAGTTAATGAATCAGAACGTGTTTGGGCCGATGAACAACCTGAAATATGAAGAATATTCACGCGACATATATGAAAGCGGAATTCATTTACTGGACCTGGTCAGCGATATTCTAGATAT
Organism: Rhodospirillales bacterium; assembly: GCA_040219025.1. GTDB lineage: Bacteria > Pseudomonadota > Alphaproteobacteria > Rhodospirillales > HT1-32 > HT1-32. Next base: position 162,395 of record JAVJTE010000007.1, read on the forward strand.
CAGTGTGATAGAATCAGGAAATCAGGAACTGTTTTTTGAAGAATGCAATCCGGTTGATATTTTAACCGAATGCGAGACAATAATAAAAAATCAACTAATAAAACAAAATATAACTTTTTCAAAAACTATAGAAAACAAACTTGAGAAATTTTGTGCTGACGCAAGATCTGTAAAACAAATAATCCTTAATATATTATCCAATTCGATCAAATTCAACAAACCACATGGCTCAATTCATTTAGAGGCCAAAAATTCTGGCCGCTGGTTAATCATCACGATCAGCGATACCGGCCAGGGTATTTCAAAAGAACACCTGAACACGATTACCACACCATTTTACCGTGCCAATGATAATCCGCTTTTAGCGCAGCCCGGCGTGGGCCTGGGGCTTTCGATCGTCTCATCCCTGATAAAGTCGCATGCCGGAAAACTTGATATCCAGAGTGAACTGGATGTTGGAACGACCATTAAAGTCTCGCTTCCATTAAACCGGGAACGTCTGGAAGTCAGAAACTCCGCCTGAACAGGACGGGCCAGTGTGAAAAACCGGCAGTCCCGGGAGATCAGCAACCCGGGAGATACAGGTCATGAAACAGACCCCGACAAGACTGGTAAAGCCCGGAGACCCGAGCTGGCGCGTCCGGCGGGCACTGGGCCACAAAGTGGTTGAGGACAAGAACCGCTACAGCCGCAAGACCAAACACCGAAAAGACCTCCGCAAAGACGGAGGTTTTTTTATGCCCGGAGGAGAAATTTTGACCAGAACTGCCGGTCCAGACGAAATGTAACATGTCATCCCGGCGCAAGGCCCGGACCCGGGATAACGATCACCGGGTGCCACGGCTGGGTCCCGTCAGTCGACGGGATGACATGGATTGAGTTGCACAGGGTCGTTGCGGAACTGTTACTCGTCTTCGGATCGGGTCCTGCGGGCGGCGGCGCTGTCGCCGATCCCTTCGCGCGCGCCCAGTGAGCCGACACCGGGGGTGCTGCTGCCGGGAGCGGCTTCCTGCTTTCGGCGGGCTTCCCGGCGGGCGATATAGAGGGTTGAGCCGATGATCACGGCACTTCCGGCCCAGGTCCAGGCGTCGGGGGCTTCGGCAAAAACGAAATAGCCGACCGCCCCGGCCAGAACCAGCCGGATATAATCGAATGGCGAGACCGCTGTTGCTTCGCCGACCCGGTAGGCACGAATCACCATATACTGGGCCCCCGCACCACAGGCCCCCATGAAGCCGAACCAGAAAAGCTGTTCCAGCGAGGGCTGCTGCCAGACAAAGGCAGCGGGAATCAGCGAGACCACCGTGGCAATGATCCCGAACCAGGCGGAGATCGTCAGCGGGCGCTCTGTGGTGGTCAGCCGTTTGATGACGACATGCACACAGGCCACGGTCATCGCCCCGAACAAAGCCACGAGGGCCGCAATGCTGATGGCATCCTCTCCCGGTCGCAGAATCAGGATCACCCCAATGAAGCCGACGGCTGTCGCCGACCAGCGCCGGACGCGCACGACCTCATGCAGGAACAGCACGGCCAGCGGAATAAGGAACAGCGGCCGGGCAAAGGACAACGACACCGCATCCGCCAGCGGCAGGTTCACAAAGGCGTAAAAGCCGCAGAACATGGCCACCAGACCCAGGCTGACCCGCAGCAGATGCAGCGGAAACCGGTCGGTGCGGATGACCGACCAGCCGCCTTCACGGATGATGAAAGGCAGCAGGCTGAGCAGGTGAAACAGGCAGCGGAAGAAGACGATCTGCATGCTGTCGAAATGCTGGCCCATCGTCTTGATGGTGGTCGCCATCATGGTGAAGATCACCGTCGACAGCATGATCCAGATGGCACCACGGGTATTGCCGGGCAACGCCAGCCATCCCGCGCTGAAGGCTTTGCGGGTGAATGTCACAGAGGTGCGGGCCGGTCAGTGAAGCAGAGAAGAATTTTCATTGTCCGTACATATCATGCCGGACAATGCTTTGTGCAGCACTCTTTGCCGTCATCTGTGCGAGCCTCGCTTTTGCACCGCACAGGATTGCGTTAAAGATAGATCAGACCTGCCCCCAAGCTGGAGAGAAACAACCCGTGACCAAACCGCTCTGGACACCTTCACAAGACGCCCTTGCCAAGGCGAACATGACCAGCTTTGCCCGCCATCTGGAACGGGAAAGCGGTGAGGCGCTGCCGGATTATCATTCACTGCATCTCTGTTCGGTCCGTCACAAGGACAGGTTCTGGAATGCCATCTGGGATTTCTGTGGTGTCGTCGGCGACAAGGGATCAGACCGCGTGCTGATCGACGAAGACCGCATGCCCGGTGCCCGCTTCTTCCCCGACGCCACCCTGAATTTTGCCGAGAACCTGCTGCGTCGCCGAGACGAGGCGGATGCCATGGTTTTCCGGGGCGAGGACAAGGTCAACCGGCGGGTCAGTTTCCGTGAACTTTATGGCATGGTCTCACGGCTGCAGCAGGCCTTGCGCGACGCCGGTGTCGGACCGGGCGACCGGGTCGCCGGCTACCTGCCGAACATGCCGGAGACGATCATCGCGATGCTGGCCGCGACATCCATCGGGGCGGTCTGGTCATCCGCCTCACCGGATTTCGGTGTGCGGGGCGTGGTCGACCGTTTTGGCCAGATCAACCCGAAGGTCCTGTTCTGCGTCGATGGCTATCATTACAACGGCAAAAGCCATGACTGCCTTGCCAAGACAGCAGAAATCGCCGGGGAAATCAGTGCCATCACGAAAGTTGTGGTGATCCCCTATGTGAAGGACAGTCCGGATATCTCCATGGTCCGCGATGCGGTGACACTGGGGGACTTTGTCGCCGGTTTCGCAGAAACCGAAGTAACCTATGAGCGGCTGCCCTTCGATCACCCGCTTTACATCCTCTATTCCTCCGGCACCACCGGCGCGCCGAAATGTATTGTCCATCGTGCCGGCGGGGTGCTGCTCCAGCATCTCAAGGAACATGTGCTGCATTGTGACCTGAAACGTGACGACCGGATTTTCTATTTCACCACCTGCGGCTGGATGATGTGGAACTGGCTGGTCACCGCCCTGGCCTGCGAGGCGACGCTGCTGCTGTATGACGGCTCGCCCTTCTATCCCGACGGCAATGTGCTCTATGACTTCGCCGAGGCCGAGCGGATGAACATCTTCGGCACCTCCGCAAAATGGATCGATGCCTGTGCAAAAGGCGGCATCGAGCCGGTGAAAACCCACGATCTTTCGACTGTCCGGATGATGACCTCGACCGGCTCGCCGCTGTCACCGGAAAGTTTCGACTATGTCTATGAGAAGGTGAAGCCGGATATCCATCTGGCCTCCATCGCCGGGGGGACCGATCTGGTGGCCTGCTTCATGCTGGGCTCACCCCTGCTGCCGGTCTGGCGGGGTGAAATCCAGTGCGCCGGTCTCGGCATGGAAACCACGGTTTATGATGACAACGGCCAGGCCGTCACCGGCGAGAAGGGCGAGCTGGTCTGCACCGGCCCGTTTCCCTCCATGCCGCTCGGTTTCTGGAACGATCCGGGCGACACACGTTACCGCGCCGCCTATTATGAGAAGTACGAGGATATCTGGCATCACGGTGACTTCGTGGAGAAAACCGCGCATGGCGGCTTTATCGTCTTCGGACGGTCCGATGCGGTGCTGAATCCGGGCGGTGTCCGTATCGGCACAGCCGAAATCTACCGTCAGGTCGAACAGCTGGAAGAAATTCTGGAAGGTCTGGTCATCGGTCAGGACTGGGACAATGATGTGCGCGTCGTCCTGTTTGTCCGCCTCGCCGAGGGTGTGACACTGGACGAGGCACTGGAAAAGAAAATCCGCAGCCAGATCCGCGCCAACTGCACCCCGCGCCATGTCCCGGCGAAGATCGTTCCCGTCGCCGACATCCCGCGCACCAAATCCGGCAAGATTGTCGAACTGGCGGTACGCGATGTTGTCCATGGCCGCGAGGTGAAGAACAAGGAAGCCCTGGCCAATCCGGACGCGCTGAAACTGTTCCGCGACCTCGACATACTGAAAAGCTGAGGATCGTCCGGAATTACCCGTTCAATTCGCATGACCAAAGCAAAACCGCCGACCACATGATCTGTGACCGGCGGTTTTACATAACCTCGGAAATCAGGTGCTGGCTCAGCGAACGTAGACGTGAACTTCGCTGGTGGCGGCTGCCGGGCTCGGCCGTGACGAGACCATGATGCGGTCAGACGGCAGACCCATCTGGGTCAGCGAGCGGAGAACGCCATCGGCATTCTGCTTCGCCTGTGTGCTGCCGAGGGCCCGCTGGGCGTTACCGCCCTGACCCGGTGTGATGGCAACCAGTTCAAAGGTGGCGTTCGGACGCTGCGACAGGGCCTGGTTGACCGCATTGAACAGCGGCTGCTGATAGGCCACATCCGGCCGGTCGAAACGGATGATCACCAGCGGGCGCGTGCCGCCGGTATCTGCCCGCGGCGTATAGCTCGGCTGTGCGGCCAGGCTTTTACCGTAGAGTTCGCCATTCTTGATCGAGACGGCCAGCGCCGTCATGTTCGCCCGCTCGGTGCCGATCTGGCCGTTCTGGCGGGTAATGTCGGTATTCACTTCGTTCAGCAGGCGCTCGATCAGGACGGTGGTGCGTTCCACCTCGTCCTCGACCAGAGCCAGTTGCTGATGATCTTCATCAACCGCACCAGACAGCGCCAGCGCCGCACGGGAACTGTCATGCAGATAGGCGGCCATGGTGGCATCAGCGGCGATACCCGTGGACAGGGCATTCAGCTGCGAGACACTGCCCTCAAGCTGTGACAGCTGGCCCTGTGCCTGATTCCACTGGGCGATCAGATTGGGATTGCCCGGCGTGGTGCCAACCTGCAACCGCGAGGTCACACCGGCGATGGAGGCATGATACTGACCGGAAATCGCCGCCATCTGGCCGCGGATCTGCTGCAACTGGTCGTTATGCGATCCGATGGAGGATTGCAGCTTCGACAGTTCGCCGCGCAATTCGCCGATCTTCTGCCCGACAAAGGTGCTCGAGGTCGCGGAATTGCCCAGCGAAGCCAGCTGTGATCCCTGTGAGGACGGCGGGACGGCATTACCACCCGGATATCCGCCACCGGGCGTTACCTGCCCCTGCGCCTGGGCGTTACCGGCCGGTGCATTTGGTGCCGCCGGGTCATTGGCGTCCAGCGAGGGAAACAGCGTGTCGGATGCATAGCTGCAGCCGACCAGCAAAAGAGCTGCGCTCAGCGCGATGGCGGGTGATTTCAGCGAGGCCATTGGGTTCTTTTTCCCTTGGTCAGTGTCATTTGTCGGCAGTTCAGCCCGTTTGTCGGACCATACAGCAGTTTCACGCACAAAGAAATATGCGCTTGGTTTCCCTGTCAGTCGGCGAGGATAGTATCTGAACAGCATTTGCGCTACAAGACAAAGAGCAGGTAAACCAAGCCTTTGCGGCAATTCTGGTTAATGCTTTGTTACCTGCCCCGAAATGCTGCCCCGAACCTGCCGGTCCCCCCGATTTTTTCGCATCATCGGCCTTGCCACACCCCGCCCCTTCCATTACAACCCCGCTCTCCGCGCAAGGCAACAAGCCTGCGGCGGCTGCGCCCGTAGCTCAACTGGATAGAGCGTCTGACTACGGATCAGGAGGTTGGGAGTTCGAATCTTCCCGGGCGCGCCATTCTTTCTCCCGAAAGCTTACTGAAAATCAGCAAATCTCTGAATGAGCGCTGCCGCGTTATTTGAGACGATTACTGCCCAATACCCGCATGATATCAACATTGTTCGACTTTATCCGGTAGTAAACCGAATGCGACCTGAAGACTGCGCGTCTGTAGCCTTCCCGAATATATCCGACCTCCGGATATACAGCGGTCTCTCTGCGATCTGGTCAAATTGACGGAAAAGTCCGTCGAAATAACGACCCACCTGCTCCAGGCCAAAAGTCTCTGTCCCAAAGCGATAGATTGCCCTGCATCTTCCCCGGCATCCCGTGAGCGCCTATCGCGCACTGTCGCGCTTCAGGGCGTCCTGCACGCTTTAGCGGATATCTTCTTTGGTCAGATCTGTGAAGCCGCTGGTTTCAGATGGCCGGATGCGATCTGCGCCTGAATCCAGTCTTCCTGCTGTTCCGTAACCGTGATGCTTTTTTTGATCATTCTGCCTGCACCTCATCACGAAGATGCAAATATACTATTTTTATCCTACTTTATTCCGCTCTACAGACAGACGTCTTACACCCACAAAAATAACGTCCGGTGAGGACATGTTACTGCCCTCACCGATCCTTGCTTTCAGTTAACGCCCATACCCAGTGACGCAAGTCGCTCACTATACAGCGCACAGGCTGTCTTGTAGCGGGGGGCGACGAGGGCTGTGACGGCGGCGGAGGCCTGGTCGGGTGTGCCGGAGCGGAAGGGCGGGTTCGAGTCGTATTCGATTCCCAGCTGAACCGATTTGGCAATATCCTCGCCAGCAATGTCGGCCAGGATGGACAGGCCGAAATCAATGCCGGAGGTCACCCCGCCGGCTGTCGTGACATTGCCATCGGTCACGATGCGCTTTGCCTCATGGGTGGCGCCGACCATCGGCAGCAGGCTGGTATAGCCCCAGTGCGTTGTCGCGCGCCGTCCGTTGAGCAGACCGGCGACGCCCAGCAGGAAGGCGCCGGTGCAGACGGAGGTGACATATTTGGCCCCCGCGGCCTGACGGCGGATGAAGTCGACAGTTGGCTTGTCCAGCATTGCATCGGCAACACCGCCGCCGCCCGGCACACAGATCAGGTCCAGCTGTGGGCAGGTCTCGAACGTATCCGTCGGCACCAGCCCCAGGTTGCAGTCGCTTGGCACCGGCTCCATCGTTTTGGCAACGATACGCATCGTCGCACCCGGCAGGCGCGACAGGACCTGCAGCGGCCCGGTAAAATCAAGCTGGGTCAGGTTCGGGAAAAGGACAAAGCCGACATTAAAGCTGCTCATGATTATTCTCCATTGATTTGAAACGGTTACGAAAATCGGTCGGGCTGGTTTGCAGCACCCGGGCAAAGGCACGGTCCATACGGCGCAGCGACCCGAACCCGGCATCAGCGGCGATTGATGAAAGCGAGATATCGGTTTCCAGAATGGCCCGGCGCGCCAGATCAAGCCTGACCCGCTCGACAAACTCTGCCGGGCTGGTGCTGAAGATCTTGCGAAACCGCCGGGTCAGCGTTCTGACCGACATGCAGGCCTCCTCGGCAAGCCTGTCGACGGACCAGTTCTGGTCGGGGCCGGCAGCTATCGCCTCAACGAGGCCATCCAGTTCCCCGACTGGTGCTGCCTGGGACATCAGATCGGCGGAAAACTGGCTCTGGCCACCGGGGCGAATGCGAAACATGACATGCTGGCGGGCGACAGCCAGGGCCGTTGTCTTGTCATGGTCGGCTTCGATCATCGCCAGGGCCAGATCAATACCCGCGGTCACCCCTGCCGATGTCCAGATAGTGTCGTCCCGGATATAAATGGCATCCGGCTCAACAGTGATTTGCGGGCGAAAGCGTTGCAGCCGGGCCGCGGACTGCCAGTGGGTCGTTGCCCGCCGCCCGTCCAGAACACCGGCCGCCGCCAGCAGAAACGCTCCGGTGCAGACGGAGGCAAGACGCGGCACAGGCCCGTTCGCACGGCGCACCAGATCGGCGATCTCCCCGGTTGCGAGAGCCTGCTCCAGCCCGCCGCTGCCGCCGGCGACAATCAGACTGCCGGTCACAGATAACAGCTCGTCTGTCACCTCGCCCAGACCAAGGTCCGGCAGAATTCTGATACCGGACGAGGTGGGGATCGGCGCCGCACCATCCGGTGCCACAATCCGGACCCGGTAGACGTCACGCCCCAGTTCTTCATTGGTGCCGGTGAACATCTGGGCCGGGCCGGTCACGTCCAGAATCTGGGCGCCCGGATAGGTAACAAGGAGTATTTCATGTCGTCTGTTCATGACCACAATCTAGAGCCAACAGGATTTGGCCTAAAGGACATTATATAGTCATTTTCGGCCAGATCGGGTTCGCCAGCCCGTCGCCTCCGGTGGAAAACCCGCCCCGCAATACACATCTGAAAGACAATCCGGCATAATGCCGATCTCAAACCGGGAATTCAGATATGCAGAAAATGTTCGCTTACCCCCTGCTCGCCCCTCTCGCCGCGCTGACCCTGCTCACAGCCTCCCCGGCCGCAGCGCACGGGGTGAAGCATGGTCACCAGGTGGCACAGGGGAGTTCCGAGGTTGCCATCGAAGCGGTGAAGCTGAATGAGCGGCTGACCCTGCTGTCCGGGATCAACGGCTTTACCGGCGGTAATGTGGTGGTCTCGAACGGGGTCGACGGGATGCTGGTCATCGATGACAAGATCCCGCAGATGACGGAGAAGCTGATCGCTGAACTGGATAAAATCGGCGGGATGGACAGCCTCAAATTCGTGCTGAACACACACTGGCATTTCGATCATGCCGGTGGCAATGCCGAGTTGGGCAAGACCGCCACCATCATCGCCCATACCAACACCCGCAAACGGATGTCGACCGAGCAGAAGCTGGATGCCTTCAACATGGTGCTGCCGCCCAGTCCAAAAAGTGCCCTGCCGGTGATCACTTTCGACCAGAGCCTGTCGGTCCATTTCAACGGTGAAGAACTCAGGCTGACACATTTCCCGGCCAGCCATACGGACACCGATGCGGTAATCTATTTCAGTAAATCCAACCTGCTGCATACCGGTGACCTGTTCTTCAACGGCATGTTCCCGTTCGTCGATGTACAGAACGGTGGCAATGTGCTGAACATGACGAAATCAGTTGCCCGGCTGATCGAGATGTATCCGGAAGATGTAAAAATCGTCCCCGGTCACGGCCCGGTCGCCAACATGCGCGATCTCCGGGCCTTCCACAAAATGCTGTCGGTCACGACCGCCAATGTCGTCGCGATGGCTGATGCCGGCAAGACACTGGACGAGATCAAGGCAGCCGGTGTCCCGAAGGAATATGAGAAATGGGCGGCGATTATTGATGCCGCGACCTGGAACAGCCTGATCCATGCCAGTCTGAAAAACAGATAGGGCCAGGCCGGGCATGCACAAGCTTGTCGAGGATGTGGTTGATTGCAAGGTCTGCGGTGCAGAGGCCTTCATCTTCGACGTCTGTGATTTTGGCAAGTCCTGTGTCGAGGCGGACTGGGCCAGCCGTCCCCGCTTCGGTATTCCCGTCTATTACTATCGCTGCAGCGACTGCGGCCTGCTGTTCACCCGTGATTTCGACCACTGGAGCGTGAAGGAATTTCAGCGCTATATCTATAATGACGAATATGAAAAGGTTGATCCTTCCTTCGCTGACGAGCGCCCCCGAAGTTTCGCTGATCTGATTGACCGGAAGCTGGGCGACCATCGCCGGACGCTCCGGATGCTCGACTATGGCGCCGGGAACGGTCGGATGACCGATATGCTGCGTAAAGCCGGCTGGACAGAGGCAGAGAGTTACGACCCCGTTTACCCGGATTTTCAGCATCGACCCACCGGCCTTTTCGACCTGATCACTGCAATCGAGGTTGTCGAACATTCACCCGCTCCACTCGAAACCATCCGGGAGATTGCGGGTTTTCTGAAACCCGGCGGCCTGATTCTGCTGGGGACAATGTTGCAGCCGGCTGATATCGAGAAGCGGCGACTGTCCTGGTGGTATGTCGGACCCCGTAACGGGCATATCACCCTGTTCAGCCGCAAGGCGATGGAGCTGGCCTGGGCCGAATGCGGGCTTGAGTTCGGCTCAACCGGGGAAAACCTGCATTCTGCCTCAAAAGGCATCCCCGGGTTCGCAGCACATTTGTTTCGCTAATAATCATCGTCATTCGCTATCGACACCATTCACATAATCGAATTCATCAATTCACATTCCCGGCCTAATCTCCTTCCTGCAATTACCCGGGAACATAGCCATGCACTCGCCAGACCTCATAACCAACCGCCTTCAGCCTGAACCAGTTTCCGTTCCCCGGTCCTTTTCCCGTTCGGCATGGCTGGCGCTCGGTTATCTGCTGTTTGGTACCGGTATTCTCGGCATGTTTCTGCCGGTCATGCCGACGACAGTTTTCTGGATTCTGGCCGCCGGCTGTTTTCTGAAATCATCTCCGGCGATGTATCAGCGCATCATCACCACCCCCCGGTATGGCGATGCCGTGCGGGATATGGTTGAGGACGGGATCATCTCTCGACCTGCCAAGATCGCCGCCGTCAGCGGCATGGCGATCGGCGCGCTGTTCCTGTTGCTGACCCCGGCCCCCGCCATGGCGAAGCTGACGGGCTGCGGCGTTATTGCTCTCTCCGCCCTGATCGTCACCAGCCGCCCGTCTGTCCTGCAACGCTGAACTGCCGGAAGGGGCCTCGCCGACAGATCCCCATCCTTTTGCTTTTCCTTCGCTGACCCGCCGCGTCAGAATGGCGAAAAGAGGAGCGCCAGATGACACGACTGAGAGAGTATAACCAAAGCCTGATGGGCCAGCCCGGCAGCCGTCAGCGGATCGAAACACCGGCACTGGTGGTCGATCTGGATGCGCTGCAAACCAATATCGACGGCATGCAGGCATTCGCCACCGCCGGGGGATTCAACATCCGGCCGCATGGCAAGACCCATAAATGCGCGGAGATTGCCCGCCGGCAGATGGCAGCCGGTGCGGTCGGGGTTTGCGCGGCAAAGCTGGGCGAGGCAGAAGTGTTCGCCGCAGGCGGCGTCGGGCAGGTTTTGCTGACCTCGCCCGTCGTGGCACCGGGGCGGATCAGCCGTCTGCTTGATCTGGCGAGCAGACACCCGGAGATCATCACCGTTGCCGATGACCCGGAAAATGTCGCGGCACTGAATGCGGCGGCACTCGGCCGGGGCGTGATTCTCAACCTGCTGGTGGATGTTGATGCCGGGTTTCACCGCTTCGGCACGGAATCACCGGCTGTCGCCTGCGCGCTGGCGCAACAGATTGCCGAAGCCCCGGCGCTGCGGCTCCGCGGTGTTCAGGGCTATGCGGGAGACGTACAGCATATCGCGAATTTTGAAGAACGACGAATTGAGTCGGAAAAGCGCATCCGCATGCTGGGCGCGGCACGTGACGCCATCCGCGCTGCCGGGCTGGACTGCGACATCGTCACCGGTGGTGGCACCGGCACCCATGCCATCGATCCGGCGCTGGGCATCCTGACAGACGTACAGGTAGGGTCCTACATATTCTCAGACGTACAGTACGACCATGTCGAGCTGCGGGCGACCGACGACCATCCGTTCCGCAACGCCCTGTTCGTCTATACCCGTGTTGTCAGTTCCCGCCATGACGGCTTTGCCACGACGGATGCCGGGTCGAAAGGTTTCTCGACCGAGGACTACCCGCCGCAGATTGTCGCAGGCGCACCCGCGGGCTCAGCCTACAGCATGTTCGGTGATGAATTCGGCAAGGTCACCCTGCCGGACCCGGCTTCCCGTCTGCCGCTGAACAGCCTGATCGAATGCGTAATCCCGCATTGCGATCCGACCCTGAACCTCTATGACGACCTCTATATCGTCTCCGGCGACAGGCTGGTCGATATCTGGGCGATTGAGGGACGCGGCGGCGCCGGATAAGCGGATCAGGATCGCTGATCCCGGAAATAACTGTGCTAACTATTCCTGAAGGATTGCCCTTGCTGCCATCCTTCGAGACGCAGCTGCGCTGCTCCTCAGGATGAGGCCAGGTTAAATAAGCAAGACCTCGTCCTGAGGAGGCCAGGTTAAATGCAAGGCCTCGTCCTGAGGAGGCCAGGTTAAATGTAAGGCCTCGTCCTGAGGAGGCGCTATGCGCCGTCTCGAAGGACCCTCAGAACAGCTGGAAATATTCCTGATGTTCCCATTCCGAGACTTCTGACAGATAGCGGTTGATCTCGAACTTCTTGATCTCCAGCAGGTAATCAATGAACGGGCCACCCATCCGGTCACGCCAGAAGTCACTGGCGGCCAGTGCGTCGACGGCCTCCAGCAATGTCTGGGGCAGGCGCACGGCATCGCTGCTGTAGGGATTGTCCACCGGCTTCGGCGGGGTCAGACCGCGCTCGATGCCATCCAGTCCGGCCAGCATCTGCGAGGCGAGGTAGAGATAGGGGTTTGCCGCCGGTTCACCGACCCGGTTTTCCACCCGGGTTCCCGGGTCACCCGGCCCGCCGATGGCCCGTACCATGGCCCCCTTGTTGTCGCGGCCCCACTGTATCCGGTCCGGTGCCAGCGCATGCGGCCGGTAGCGGCGGTAACCGTTGACGGTCGGTGTCGTGAAGACGCAGCTGGCCGCCGCATGTTCCAGCAGGCCCGCCACGAACTGGCGGCCCGTTGGTGACAGCAACTCGCCCTCACCCTCGGCCATGAAAACATTCCGTCCGGTCTTCAGGTCCACCAGCGACTGATGCAGGTGCCAGCCATTGGCGAACAGGTTCTCGATCCTGGGACGGCACATGAAGGTGGCGTGATAACCGTGGCGGCGGCAGATCTGTTTCACCGCGCTGCGGAACAGGATCATGTTATCGGCATGTTCAATACCGCTGGCCGGGGCGAAGGTGAATTCACACTGGCTCGGTCCGAATTCGGCCTCGATGGAGCGCACCGGCAGACCGAGCTTCTGGACATCACGGCGGATCATATCGAGCACCGGCTCCAGCTCGTCGTAATTCTGTTCGGACAGATAACGGAACCCCTGCGCCAGCAGTTCGGTCTGCGGCGGCTTGCCCGGCTGCACCGCATCGGATGGGCGCAGTGCCGGGTCAGTCAGCTTCAGGACCGTGAATTCCACTTCCAGACCGGCGACATAATCATATCCGGCAGAGGCCATCCTTGCCGCCGCCATCTGGCCGATGGCCCGGGTCGAGAACGGAATCCTCCCCCCGGTGGTGAAATTGATGTCGCAGAGCATCCAGCCGGAATGCGGCGACCAGGGCAGAATGCGGAAGGTCGCGGGGTCCGGCACCATGATGAAGTCACCGGCACCCTCCCAGGCCTGATCGCCGAGGCCACCGCCTTCGCTCCAGACCGGAAAGACCGTGCGGTGGGAAGTGTCTTTGAGGATGAGCGTCGTCGTCATCGAACAGCCGTTGGCCAGCACCGCCGACAGCTGTTCCAGCGGGATGGTCTTGCCATGGAGGACGCCATGCTGATCGGCGAAGGACAGGCGGATAACCTCCAGCCCGGCGGCCTTCGCCTGTGCAACCACATCACGGGCGCGGGCCTCCCCGTCGGCATCGCGCAATCCGTGACGGGCGACAAAACCGTCAAAACCCAGTCCTGCATTCGGTGTACTCAAGAGACTATCCTTAAATCTTGGCCGGCACTGGCCGGATCATAAATCGGAAAGGGCCGGCATGACACCGGGAACCGGCAGCGCTACCGGCTCCGGGACCAGGTACAGGCATCACGGCGTTTGCGATCCTGTGCCGTCCAGGAGCCTTCCCAGTCATCGGTCGGTGCGATGGTGTCGATGGCAATCGGGCCGGTGATCCGGGCCGCGACATCCTCCGTCACCAGCAGGGGCAGCGCCCGGTCCTCACCCTCTGCCGTAGCCTTGATGGCGAGGCGGAGCTGGCGTCTGTTGCGGGTGATCGCCTTGTCGGTAACACCCAGATGTTCCTTCGTCCGGTCCTGAATCGGGCCGGGCGATTCAACCGCCCACTGGTCATGCACATTGATGTCGAGGCCCATGCCCGTATAGGTCATGCTGGCCTGTTCCGCCGCGTCATAGCCATAGTTGTTCGACCTGTTCTTGCCCGGAATATAATCCGGCAGGGAATAGAGTTCGAGGCGCTGGCAGCGCATCAGTTCATGATCCACCGGCGCACCGAAGCTGGTAAAAATGGCGTACCAGTAGGAATGCGTGTCATCGACCGGCACATGCCACTGGGTGATGGTCATCTCGTTGCTCATCGGGATCACGATGGCCTGCGGGAAGATATGGTTGGTGATCCGGACATGGGTCCGACCATCCGTCATATGCCGCAGCGAAGTGATCCGCATGCCGTAGTCGGTTTCATCGACATTGATATCGGGGCGCGGATAATCGCGCAGGATCCGGGTCATCGGGATATCGGTGTCGCCCGCCTTGTCCTTGAACTGCTTGCCGTAGCTGTCTGCCGGGTCTTCATCTTCCAGATAACGGTGCAGGAAAGACGCATGCGCCGGGTCGATCCCGACCTCCGTCGCCTGCAGCCAGTTGCATTCCATGAAACCCTTGAAGGCGAAGACATGGCTGTGCGGTGCGGCAAAACAGTCGAAGGCCGGGAAGGGCGGCGGGTCACCCGGTCCCATATAGGCAAAGATGATGCCGCTGCGTTCCACACAGGGATAGGCGGTATGACTGATCCGCTTGTGAAAGCTGCTGCCCTCCGGTTCCGCGGGCTGTTCCAGACAGGCGCCCTTTTCGTCGAACAGCCAGCCATGGAACGGGCAGCGCAGGCCACCATCTTCCAGCCGTCCGTAACACAGATCGGCCCCGCGATGCGGGCAATGCCGGTCGATCAGGCCATAGCCGCCGTCTTCGGTGCGGAACAGCACCAGCCGCTCGCCCATCAGATTGACCTCGCGCACCGGGCGGTTGCCCGCCAGTTCATCGACCAGCGCCGCAGGCTGCCAGTACCGGCGCAGCAGTGCCCCGCCGGGCGTACCCGGCCCGACCCCGGTCAATGTGGCGTTTTCTTCAGCACTCATCATGGCGGCGACCCTTCCGTGCGACAGGAACCGGTTTTCGATAACCGGGATCAGAAATAAATGTTCGATTATCGAACTTATGTACGATAATATGATATTCGATTTATCTGTTGCTGAAAACTGCATTCTCCATGCCCGATCCTGATGACAAGGAATTCGCCAAGACCCTCGCCAAGGGGCTGGAGGTGCTGGCCGCCTTCGACCGTGAGACGCCGGGGATGACCATCTCGGAAGTGGCAAAACGGTTCGGCTTCAACCGGGCGGTAGCCCGGCGTATTGTGCGCACGCTGGAGATACTGGGCTACCTGAAACAGGAACGCCGGGTCTACTCGCTGACGCCGCGAGTATTGCGACTCGGCTACGGCTATCTGGCCTCGAACAAGGTCGGCAATGTCATCCATCCGATCCTGAAACAGGTGACCGCAGAGATTGACGAACCCTGCTCGATGGGCGTCCTCGATGGTGCGGAGGTGGTTTACGTCGCCCACTCCCCCGGTGAACAGCGGCACTTCTCCGTCGGGCTGACGGTCGGCAGCCGCCTGCCGCTGCTGACCACCGCCACCGGCCGGGCGCTGCTCAGCCGGCTGCCCGAAGATCAGGCCAGGTCATTGATTCAAAAGGCTCCGCTTGACCGGGAGACACCGAAGACGGAGATGAACCGTGACCGCATCACCGCCCTGATTACCGAAGCCCGGCAGCAGGGCTATGCCTATGCCGAGGACGAGGTGGAGATCGGCCTGGCCTCTGTCGCCGTGCCGGTGGTCAGCGCGGCCGGGGCGCTGATCGGGGCCATCAATGTGGTGGTGAATAATGGACGTGTTGATGAATCGACGCTGCGCAGCGACTATGCCAGCAGCTTGAAACGATGCGCGGCCCATCTCGCGGCGGCGCTCGGGTGAGCGGGGAAAAGACGCATGCTGCAGGTGAACGGGGTCGCAAGACCGCGCAACAGGGCAGACCGGCATGGCTGAAACCGGCGACAAACCGGGTGAACCTGCGGGGCTGCCGGACTTTCTGAAAGAACTGGCGCTGCCGGAAGGGCTGAGCATCCTGACCGACGAGCTGGAACCGCAGACCATGCCCCCGGTCGAGGCCGCAGAAGATACCGACAGACCGGAGGCTGACGAGACCGCAGCTGACCCGTTTGAAGTTGGCGAGGTGGATGACGACACCGGCCTCTACAGCCCGCATTTCCCGCAACTGAAACCGATCGGTGATCCGGATCAGTTACAGCGCATGGTGATCCGGATAGAGGAAGGCTTCAAACCCGGCGACCGGCTGGAAATCACCGATCTGGAGATCATCCCCGGCGAAACCGATGCAAGCGTCGCCGGCATGCCGGTCACCCTTGCAGGTGGCGGCTTTGACAACAGCACCCGCTCGCTGGTCCTGACCGGCCTGGCCTCACCGGAGGAGTATGACCTCGTCGTCAGCCATGTCGCCCTGAGCTCCGTCGATACAGAAAAGAGCAATGGCAAGCGCATCCTGCGGATCACCGCAACCGACGGCACCGGCGCCAACTGGGACGCCCCCCTGCTGATCCTCGACGTCGGCTGAGGTACCCCCGTCGTCCCTGAACCGGCCAGGCCGGGCTCCTCCTGCTTCGCCAGAGATCCCGGATTGCCGACCTGACGGTCGTCCCGGATGACGAAAGACGGGTGCCTCTCATATAATCTCATGTCATCCCGGCGCAGGCCGGGAACCAGTTGTTCGCTGGAGTGACGTTATCGCCGGGTCCCGGATCGGGGTCCGGGATGACATGGGTTGATGATGACGGTTACTCCTCGAACAACGGCACGCCCTGGGTCAGGCGCGGGTCGAAGACTGACCAGCCGCTGTGCGCGGCGAGGCTTTCCATGGCCAGCGAGCCAACCAGCGAGTTGCCCACATCGTTCAGACCCGGTGACCAGACGGCAATGCTGGCCCGGCCCGGTGCGATGGCCAGAATACCGCCGCCGACGCCACTTTTCCCCGGCAGGCCGACCCGGAAGGCGAAATCGCCGGAGGCATCATAATGCCCGCAGGTCAGCATGATGGCATTGATACGCCGCGCCCGCTCGGGCAGGACGAAGGCCACGCCATCCGCCGGATTAACGCCGCCATTCGCCAGATAAAGACCCGCCGTCGCCAGCTGCCGGCAGCTCATCCGCAGGGCGCATTGGTGGAAATAGGTATCGAGAACATCGGCGACGTCGGAGCGGATATTGCCGAAACCGCGCATGAAATAGGCCAGGGCGGTATTGCGGTGGCCGGTCTCGGCCTCCGATGCCGCGACTTCCTTGTCCATGGCCACGCTCTCGTCGCCGGTCAGGTAGCGCAAGGCAGCGAGAATCCGGTTCTGCGCCTCCGCCCGGCCAAAGGCCTGCACCAGCGCGTCGGTGACGACCAGTGCACCGGCATTGATGAAGGGGTTGCGCGGAATGCCCTTTTCACGCTCCAGCTGGACAATCGAGTTGAAGGAGGAACCGGACGGCTCGCGCCCGACATGTTTCCACAGATCGGCCCCGGCCTGCTCCAGCGCCAGGCTGAGCGTGAAGACCTTCGAGACACTCTGGATCGAGAACGGCTCGTCGGCGTCCCCGATCATCGCCGTCTCGCCATCGCAGCCGATGATCGCCATGCCGAACTTCTCCGGATCGACATTTGCCAGCGCCGGAATGTAGTTCGCCACCCGGCCACTGCCGATGACCTCCTCGACATCCCGGTAGACATTGCGCGACAACTGCTCGAAATCCATAATCACCTCTTCGTAATCCGGTGCTCTTTCGTCTTTTTGCCGAGCATCCATGCCTATATGTTGCCCGCCGCCGGGAAGATGCAACACCGCACAGCCCCGGCTTTATGTGAGAAAAACCATGACCTATTGCCTCGGCATCCTGTTGCCTGAAGGCCTCGTCCTCGCCTCCGACTCCCGCTCCAACGCCGGGGTCGACCAGTTGGCAACCGTCCGCAAGCTCGCGGTTTTTGAACAGCCGGGCGAACGGATGATTGTTGTGCTGTCCGCCGGCAACCTCGCAACCACGCAGGCGGTTGTCACCACATTGCGCCAGAATCTCGGCAGCGGCGAGGCCGGACGCGACCTGTTTGCCGCCCAGACCATGTTCAATGTCACCCAGACCGTCGGCGACATGCTGCGCGAAATCCTTGCCCGGGAGGCCACCCATGTGCAGCCCTTCGGCGATCCCAATGCCTCCTTCATCGTTGGTGGCCAGATCGCCGGCGGCCAGCACCGTATCTTCCAGGTCTATTCCGCCGGGAATTTCGTCGAGGCCTCGGCCCGCACCCAGTTTCTGCAGATCGGGGAGACCAAATACGGCAAGCCGATTCTCGACCGGGCGCTGACCAACGAGACCTCGCTGCAGGAAGCCGCCAAGCTTGCCCTGCTGTCCTATGATGCAACCATCCGCAGCAACCTGTCCGTCGATGCCCCCATCGATATGATGATCTATTACCGCGACAGCCTCGATGGCTCTACCTTGCGCAAATTCAATCGTGACGATGATTACTGGCACGATCTGCGCGACAGCTACAGCAAGGGTCTCGGCCAGCTGGTCCAGTCCCTGCCCTCGCCGCCGGTCTTCGCGTCCACCCGCAACTGACCCGCGGGCTGCACCTGCGGTTGCAGGCCCGGTGCAGGGGGGCCTAGACTGACGCCGGGGAAATCACCGGGGGACAGCCATGAGCAGCCAGCATGCGGATATCCTGCGCAGCAGCTTCCTGCTGCAGCATCTCAGCCGGGATGAGCTGTCGCATCTGCTGAAATTTGCCCGGCTGCACCGTTTTGCCGCCGGGCAGATGCTGTTCCAGAAAGGCGATGACGGCGACAGCCTGATGGCCATCGTCTCCGGCCATATCCGCATCAGCACCCTGTCTGCGGAAGGCCGGGAGGTGGTGCTGAACATCCTCAATCCCGGCGAGCTGTTCGGCGAGATCGCGCTGATCGACGGCAAGGAACGTACCGCCGACGCCAGCGCCATGGATGATTGCGAGGTCATCATCATCCACCGCCGCGACTTCATGCCCTTCCTGCAGCAGCGCCCGGAACTCTGTACCCGCCTGATGGTGGTACTCTGCGAACGCATCCGCTGGGTCTCTGCCCTACATGAGGACGCCATGTTCCTCAGCCTGACCCAGCGCCTCGCCAAGCATCTGCTCCGTCTTGCCGGAACCTATGGCCAGCCGACGCCGGAAGGCACCATGATCGACCTGAAACTGTCACAACAGGAACTCGGCAATATCCTCGGCGCCACCCGCGAAAGCATCAACAAGCAGATCCGCGCCTGGGAAGATGACGGATACCTGAAGCGCAGCAGCGGCCGCATCGTCATCTGCAACCCCGACGCCCTCGAAGACGCGACGATGGAGGAGTGAGGGGGACCCGGGCCAGTTTCACCCCGCCGCCTGAATCGCCGCTTCTTCGAGCAGGAATTCGCGGAAGGCCTGGACCTTCGGGAGGGCGGCGGAGCCCGGGGGGTAGATGATGTAGTAGGCGATGTCAGAGGACAGTTCGAGGTCGAAGGGTTTGACCAGACGGCCGGATTCCAGGTCGCCGGTAATCAGGGCGGTGCGGCCCAGCGCCACGCCCCGGCCATCGAGCGCCACCTGAATCATCGCCGGTGAATCGTTGAACACGCGCCCGCTGCGGGGATCGACATCACTCAGCCCGGCAAGACGCACCCACTGTACCCAGTCCTCCTGATTGTCTTCATGCAGCAACGTGTGGTGGCGCAGGTCGCTCGGCTCGCGCAGCGGGTTTTCACCCTCCAGCAGGGCCGGGCTGCAAACCGGGGTCAGGTCGATGGGCAGCAGGAACTCCGCCTCCAGCCCCGGCCATTCACCGCGGCCGGCCCGCACGCCCATATCCATATCCTCCCGCGCGAAGTCGACCAGCGAGATCGAATGATGCAGCCGCAGATCGATATCCGGGCAGTTCTGCCAGAACCGGCTGAAACGCGGGGTCAGCCATTTCGCGGCAAAGGCCGGGGTCAGCGTGACATTGAGGATCTGGGTCTGCGCCCCCGCGGTAATGCGGTCTGCCGCATCCGCTATCTTGGCAAATGCCTCGGAGACCGCCGGTAACAGGGCGCGCCCTTCATCGGTCAGAATCAGTTTGCGGGGCAGGCGCTTGAACAGCTTCACGCCCAGCGCCTCCTCCAGCGTCTTGACCTGATGGCTGACCGCCGCCTGGGTGACGTAAAGCTCTTCCGAGGCACGGGTGAAGCTGAGGTGACGGGCGCCGGCCTCAAAGGCACGCAGCGCGTTCAGGGGGGGCAGGCGTCGGGCCATATGAATAAATCCAGCTAATGCATGAGGTGAATTAACGTCGTTTGTAGCCGCATCACATCCGCATTAAAACTGTTTTCAGCGGGATTTCAGGTGAGAAATCCAAATCCACAGATTAGAAAAACAGAGGGTATTATCATGAATCCAGTTTATCAGGGCATTGCCCGCGCCGGCGGTATCGATCTGCACAGCCAGATTTCCCGTCACCAGCTGATCAGCCCGGAGGTCAGAAAATATCATCCCGAACTGCCTGCCGGGCGCATTCTGGCCGGCTGGTTCATCAGCCGGATCGGCCGCCGGCTGAAAGCCCGGGGCGAGGCCCTGGTGACAACCGCAGAAAAGCTCATGCATGTGCCGTCTCCCCTCCTCCGCTGACCTGATCTGTCACGGAGGGGCCGTCGGCACCGGACCGGCCGTCCCGGCATTCGCCCCCCAATCGCCCTTGCCGGGGCAACCGGCTTGTCCGGTGCCGACGGGATTGCAGGTACCTTTGATATGCTACCCGTCCATGACGCGGCGCCATTCCGGCCAGGCGGTAACGATCTCCGCGATAAGCTGATGTCCGTCCCCGGTCGGGTGGGTGCCGTCCCCCGCCTTCAGCGATGTCGTAAAGCCGTCGGTGGAGTCGAGAATTTCCCGGATATCGAGAAAGGGAACGCCCAGTGATGCGGCAATTTCCCGGTAGCCGGCGGTCAGGTCAGCGAGGCATTGCAGGCGCGGCGGCAGGTTTGCGTCACGGTTTGGATTGACGACCATTTCCTCAATCACCGGCGTCGGCCCGATCCAGAGCAGCGGCGCACAGGCCTGCATGGCGCTGACCATGCTGCGGGCGATCGCCAGTGATTCCTCCGGCGGCACCCGCATGCCGTAATCAACACCGTCAAAGCCGGTCTCGGCACCGGCGGAGTCATTGATGCCGACCATCAGCACAATGCCGGATTCCCGTCGCGGTGACTGACGGGCCGACCATTCCTGGCGCCAGCGCAGCGCCAGACGCCGCGATGTATCGCGCCTGATACCCAGATTGTAACTGGTGAGGCGCTCCGTCTCCGCATTTTCGATATTGGTCAGGCGGCCAACCCAGCCCGGCCCGCCCCGATCCCCGGTCCCGGCGGTGATGGAATCGCCCAGAAAGCAGATCCGGCGCTCCTTCATGACCGGGCCGCAATCACAACCGGCAGACGATCCAGCAGGTCAGCCCGGGTCGGGCGACAGCCCTGTTTCAGCCAGTGGGCTTCCAGCTCCGCCAGGATCTGGCCGACAGCCGGCCCCGGTGCCACCCCCGCATCCAGCACATCGGCCCCCATCAGCGGAAACTCCGGCGCTTCAGCCGCTTCAACAGCCTCGAATAATCGTCGCCACCCGGCATTACGCCCTCCTTTGGTATCGGACTGATCAATATCATTCGCCCAGGCCAGCAGCAGGTGATCGCGAAAACGGACCTGCCCCAGCCGGTGGATACCGGCCAGCATGGCCGCCTGATCCAGTTCCGGTGTCAGCGTCAGGTCGGGTTCACAGAGGTCCAGCAACTGGTCCCTGCGGGCATTCGACAGACGCCAGCGCCCGGCCACAGAGGCCGCTGCCTCACTGTCCCGGAACAGCAATGCCGCCAGCCGTCGCACCGGATCAGGCGCAATCCGGTCTTCGCCCATCGCCCGGCTTTCCAGCCAGACCAGCGAATTCAGCATGCCAAGCTGTGGCGGGGCCGGTATCAGATAGGGCAGCACCTTCTCCGCCGCCATCAGATCAATCATCGTCCCCGGCGATGTCTGCTGCAGCAGGCGGAACATCTCGTTCTGGATACGCTCGCCGGAAATCTCGTCGAGATGGGCCACCGCCTTCTGACAGGCCGCCAGCGCCGCAGTTGCCGGGGGAATGCGGCCATACCGTCCGGTAAACCGGAAGAAGCGCAGGATCCGGAGATAGTCTTCCTCGATCCTCCGGTTCGGATCACCGATGAAGATCACATTGCGTTCCGCCAGATCGCGCAGCCCGCTGAAATAGTCATAGATGATCCCGTCACGGGTCATCGACAGCGCATTCATCGTGAAGTCGCGCCGCGAGGCATCGGTCTTCCAGTCATTGGTGAACGCCACCGTCGCATGCCGCCCGTCAGTCTCCACATCCCGGCGCAGGGTGGTGATTTCCATCTTCTGGCCGTCGCAAAGGCAGGTGATGGTGCCATGTTTCAGGCCGGTCGGTATCACCTTCAGCCCCGCCGAAACCAGCGCCGCCATCGCGGCCTCGGGCTGAAGTGTGGTGGCGAGGTCAATATCATGGATCGCCAGCTTCAGGACCGCATCGCGGACGCAGCCGCCGACAAACCTGATCTCCCCGCCCGCCGCCTCGATGCTGTCGAAGACCCGGCAGACGCCCGGGGCCGACATCCAGTCCTGTGGCGTGATCTGTCCCGGCGCGTCCGTCATCTGAATGGTCTGAACCTCATCCGCATCAACAACCAGGTCACGCGTCCGGCGGGACAGCAGCATGACCACGACCGCCAGTGCTGCGAGAACCGCCGCCACAATCAGCCAGGGCAGGGTGGCCCCGAAGGGAAAAAAACTCACAGCATCAGGCCTTTCCGACCCTAGTTGTAATGACCCGGCACAATACGCCCGTTTTCCATTCTTGGCGGCACATATTCACCATCCCCGCCATAATTGCCGGTCCAGGCGATAACTGCCAGAACCGCAACCATCAGCAGTCCACCCGCAAGCAGGCTGAAAAACAGACCGCCCCGGGTAATCTGGGGCGGCGGCTTGCCGGTTGCCTGCTGACGCCGGGCCATCACCATGCACCAGACCAGATAGAGCACAACCGGGCCGATCAGAGGCAACAGAACAGTCAGCAAAATACGCACATCATGTCTCCGTCATCACATGGGCGAGGTTACGCAGCATGCCCGCCGTCGCACCCCAGATAATCCGCCCCTCATGTTCAATCTGATAGAACCGCCGCAATCTGCCACCCCGCACCCGCATGTGAAAGCTGTAACGGTCCAGGTCGAGCAGCAGGGACAGCGGCGCCTCGAATACGTCGGCCACCTCGAACGGATCAATACGGACATCGAACGGCGGCCGGACAAGCGCCACCACCGGGGTCACGGTAAATCCGGTGCCGGTGTTGTATTCCGCCAGCCGCCCCAGCAGATCGATCCGGTCGGCGGTGATGCCGACCTCCTCCTCGGTCTCGCGCAGGGCCGCCGCTTCTGCATCCCGGTCACCGGGGTCGATCCGCCCGCCGGGAAAACTGATCTGGCCGGCATGGTCGTTGAGATGGTCAGTCCGCTGGGTCAGCAGGACAGTCGCCCCGCCTGCCCGGTCGACAATCGGCACCAGCACCGCCGCCGGCCGCCGGGCCTGAACAAAGGTGTAGCCGGCATCCTGCCGGGCCGGGTCAGAAAGACGCAGCCGGTCGATAATCTGCTGTCGGATCAACCCTCGTTCTCCAGCGACCCGATCGGCCAGAAACGCCCGGAAGACCAGACGCCGAAATCTTCTCCGTCTTTCCTCTTTCTTTCTTCACCAAGCGCTACCAGATCATAAAAGACAGCGCGAACGATCCTGGCGTCAAGACGGTCCCGGACCCGGACCCAGGGTCGCGGCTCGCCTGTCACACTATCGTGATTACAACCCAGTGGATGATCGTCATCAACTGTCACAAAGTCATCGAGATTGGTTCTGAAACGGATTTGCTGATGCTGGCCTTTTCCCTCGACCATCATTTCAACTGCGGTGAACGGCAGGTCATCGACCTCGATGGAAGCCGTCTCGACCGGGGTAATCAGCCAATACTGACCTGCATCATCGCGTTTCAGCACGCTGGCAAACAGCTTCGACAGTTCTTTGCGGCCAATCGGCGATCCCTGATAGAACCACAATCCGTCGCCCCGGATACGCATATCGATATCGCCGCAGAGGTATTTTCCTGCCGCGATGCCAACCGGTCCGTCAGTATTATCCGCCGGTTTCTTAATGCCGTCTTGCCCTTGCGCCATAATTTCGTCGACAATTCCCTGGAAAATGTTTCCGCCGCCAAACCGGCCACCATGGTAACGGAGTGAATATAGTGAGCAACAGCACAACCGACACCCTTGAACAGGCAACTGCCCCCGAAACACTGGCCGAAGATCTCGACAGGCTGGGGGGACGCCTGGCCGATGTAAAGTCGCATATCGGCGAAATCATTTATGGTCAGGACGAGGTCATCGAACAATCGCTGATCGCGCTGTTGTCGGGCGGCCATGCTCTGCTGGTCGGTGTGCCGGGCCTCGGCAAGACCCTGCTGGTCCAGACCCTTGCCACCGTGCTTGGCCTCGACGACAAGCGCATCCAGTTTACCCCGGACCTGATGCCCGCCGATATCGTCGGGTCGGAAGTGCTGGAAGAAGGCGACGGCGGGACCCGTTCCTTCCGCTTCATCAAGGGGCCGGTATTCTGCCAGATGCTGATGGCCGATGAAATCAACCGCGCCAGCCCGCGCACCCAGTCGGCGCTGCTGCAGGCGATGCAGGAACATACGGTCTCGGTTGCCGGTGAAATCCACAAGCTGCCAAAGCCGTTCCATGTGGTCGCCACCCAGAACCCGATCGAGCAGGAAGGCACCTACCCGCTGCCGGAAGCCCAGCTTGACCG
>JAVJTE010000008.1:0-104596 GCA_040219025.1 Rhodospirillales bacterium
CGGCGGTGGGGCTCGGCGCGCCGGACCGGCGGATTTCCTTCGCGGTACCGACCGGGAATTTTGGTAATATCTTTGCCGGATATGCCGCCCGGGCGATGGGACTGCCGATTGAGAAGCTGGTCGTCGGCTCGAATTCCAACGATATCCTGACCCGTTTCTTTGAAACGGATGAGCTGAAGATGACCGGCGTCGTGCCGACGATCTCGCCCAGCATGGATATTCAGGTATCGAGCAATTTTGAACGTCTGCTGTTTGATGTCTATGGCCGTGATGCGGGTGAACTGGCCGAGGCGATGACCCGTTTCCGCAAGACCGGCAGCCTTGCCGTCTCCGGCAACCGGCTGACCGAACTGTCGGCGCTGTTTTCTGCCTTCCGGTTTGACGATGACCAGACCCGGGATGTCATCCGCGACCTGTATCAGCGCACGGGCGAACTGCTCTGTCCGCACAGTGCCATCGGTGTCGCCGCCGGTCGCGCCGCGCTGGGGGACGACGGGGCGACGATGATCTCGCTTGCGACCGCGCATCCGGCGAAGTTTCCGGCGGCTGTTGAAGAAGCCGCCGGCGTTCATCCGCCCCTGCCGCCGCATCTTTCAGACCTGTTCGAACGTGAAGAACGCTTCACGGTATTGCCGAACGATATTGCTGCGGTGAGTGCCTTTGTCAGTGCACGAACACGGGCGGTCCCGTCATGAGCGTCAATATCACCACACTGGATAACGGGCTGACCGTTGTTTCCGAATCGATGCCCTATCTGCAGACGGCGACTGTTGGCGTCTGGGTCGGGGTTGGTGCGCGTGACGAGCGGGCCGACCAGAACGGGGTTTCGCATATGCTCGAACATATGGCCTTCAAGGGTACGTCGCGCCGGGATGCCTATGCCATCGCCGCCGAGATCGAGGCGGTCGGCGGGCATCTGAATGCCTATACCAGCCGTGAAAACACGGCCTATTACGCCAAGGTCCTGAAAGACGACATGCCGCTGGCGACCGATATCATTGCCGATATTCTGCAACATTCGGCCTTTGATCCGGCGGAACTGGAACGGGAACGCACGGTCATCCTGCAGGAAATCGGCCAGGCGGAAGATACACCGGACGACATCATCTTTGACCATTTTCAGGAAACTGCTTTCCCGGATCAGTCCATGGGTCGCCCGATCCTCGGCAGCGCGGAACTTGTCCGCAGCTTCTCGCGCGAGCAGGTCGCTGGCTATATGTCACAGCATTATGCCGCGCCCGGCATGGTACTGGCGGCGACCGGCAATCTGGATCACGCTGCGCTCATCGATCTGGCGCAGACGCATTTCACCGGACTGACGGCCGAGCCGGCGACCCAGCGCGAGGCGGCGGAGTATCGCGGGGGTGATTTCCGTGAAACCGATGATCTGGAGCAGGTGCATTTCCTGCTGGGATTTGACGGGGCGTCCTATGCGGCGGTGGATTATTATCCGGTGTCGGTACTGGCAACCCTGCTGGGCGGCGGCATGTCGTCGCGCCTGTTTCAGGAAGTCCGGGAAAAGCGGGGACTGGTCTACAGCATCTACAGCTTTGCCTCTTCCTTCACCGACAGCGGGATGTTCGGTATCTACGCAGGCACCAGCCCGTCCGATATCGCCGAGCTTGCGCCGGTGGTCTGTGACGAGCTGATGAAGGTCACGCAATCGGTTGAGGATGAGGAAGTGGATCGTGCGAAAGCCCAGCTCAAGGCCTCCATCATGATGTCGATGGAAAGTTCCGGCTCGCGCTGCGAGCAGATTGCCCGGCAATGGCAGATTTTTGGTCGCATTCTCGGTGCCGAGGAGATTCTGGCCTGCATTGATGACGTCGATGCATCGATGGTTATGGCTGCTGCCCGGCGAATTTTTTCCTCCCGCGCGACGGTTGCCGCGATGGGCGACCTGCGGGGACTGGAATCCTACGACCAGATTACGGCCCGGCTCAGCTGATGCCGGGACCAACTGTCGCCCTGTTTCACACCGCTGATGTGCATGTCGCAACCTTCGACCGGCTGTTCGGTGAACAGACCATCGATGTGACTGCCCAGCACACGGTGCGTTCCGATCTGCTGGCTGCCGCAGAGGCTGCCGGTGGCCCGACAGCCGGGATACTGGCACAGGCCGCGACGGCAATGGCCGACCATGCCCTGCAATCCGGTGCCCGTGTCGGGCTTTGCACCTGTTCGACGATTGCCGAGGCGGCGGAGCTGGCAACGCTGAAAGCCGGGATCCCGTTTCTGCGGATTGACCGGACACTGGCGGAAGCGGCATTTGAGGCGGGTTCACGCATTCTGATCGCGGCCTGCGTTCCGACCACGATCACCCCGACACTGGCAATGTTCGAGACGGTCGCCGGGGAACGCGGTCTTGACCGGGACCTGCGTATCCTGTTGCTGGAGCAGGCCTGGCCATATTTCAGGGCCGGGAACGAGGAAGCCTATGTAACGGCGATTGCCAGCGGTGTGTTTGAGGCCTTTGGCAAACAGCCCTGTGATGCGGTGGTCCTGGCCCAGGCATCAATGGCGATGGCGGAACCGCTTCTGGCAGGGCTGCCGGTGCCGGTCTTCTCCAGTCCCCGCCCCGCCGTTGCGGCGGTTCTGGCGCGGCTTGCGGCGGCTACCTGACGCCAAGAACCTCGACACTGCGCAGAATGATGTCTGACTCTGCATTGCTGACGGCCAGACCGCTGAACGCATCCCGGAACGCCACGTCGGTTACTTTCAGGACTTCCTTGCCGTCCAGCATTACCCGCATCTGACCATCCGTCCGTCTGGTCCATTCCAGCCGGTGGGCTTTCTGATCTTCAAGCGTGACGGCATCCCGGCTGCGTTCAATGACGGCGGCACCCCGGCGTGATGAAAGCCGTTGCAGTTCCAGCGGCTGGCCGGGGCTGTAGACCAGACGGTAGCCGTTATCCGGATCATCACCCTGATAAGGGCCGATTGCGAACTGGCCCTCGGCTCTCCACGAACTGAATTCCAGGGTCAGGGTGAAAGCGTTGCTGATCGCAGCACTGGTGGTAATGACTGCCGGGCCGGATGTGGTTGTCGCTGATGTCGCGCTCTGGTCCTGCTGGCCGCTGGCTGCGCCAAGCAGCGCCCCGAGAATGGCAACGGCAGCGTCCCTGCCATCGGCATTCTGGTTTGAGGATTGCTGTTGCGGGCTGCTGCGACCCTGTCCGCTGCTGCGCAGGCCCCAGTTCTGCTCGACCCGATAGGCGCCGCTGCGCACAACCCAGGCCGGGGAACGGGTGAAGTCGCCGTCGCTGAAACTGTCGCTCAGAAGCGTTGTTTGCTGCGGCCGGTTGACGCCATCGGCAAGATCGCGCAGGTCACGGAGAAAACGGGGATCAGCGGCCTTTGCCTTCTCGGCCTCATCCACCAGTTTGTTCAGCCGCTCGACAAAGCTTTTCAGGTCGCCCTGGTTACTTTCCGATCCGGGTGGCGACCATCTGGTATAGCCGCTCTGGGCCATGGCAGGCAGGGTAACAACGCAGGACAGGGCAAGAATGCAGATAATTCGTAACATGTTTATACTATATCCTGTTTTGCGGTTGAGTGTGTTCTTAATTCGGAGTGAAGCTTGTACGAGCGGCGCAACGTGATCAACTGATGACCAACCAGACCCGGAAACAGGTAATGTCGCAACCGAGAGTCCCGCTCAGTCGCCTGCTGTACGCAACGGTGGTCATTACCGCGCCGCCCGCCGTGGCGATCATAGTGCTGCTGGCGGCCCGGCATATCGAGCCGCTGATGGGTATTCTGATTGTCGCTTTCGTGGCGGTTGCGGGGACATTGCTGGTCCGGCCCTATCTGGCGGATGTGCGCGCGGCGGCCCGCTATGTGCGTCAGCTGGCCGATGGCGAGACGCCGGAAACGCCGAAGTTCACCTATTCCACCAGTGCAGAAGACCTGATCTCGGCGGCGGTTTATCTGCGCCGTACCATGCAGGCAAAGGCCATCGAGGCCGAGCTGCGGCTGGGTGAGGAGGAAGCACTGCTGGACAGTCTGCCCGACCCGTTGATGGTGCTCGACCGTCAGGGCCGGATACAGCGTGCCAACAAGGCAGCACGGCATCTGTTTCCGGGTGTCCGGGGCGAGGGTGACCGAGAACTTGCGGGCTTTGGCATTGCCGCCGTGCTCCGCGACCCGATGGCGCTGGAGGCGGTGGATGAAGTGCTCTATGGCGGGGCGGGGCGGACGGTGGATATCCAGCTGCTGCAGTCCCGGACTGTCGAGCGCAGTTTCAATGTGCGGATTGAGCCGCTCCGGACCGACAAGACACCGGAAAGCAGTGCCATACTGATCTCTCTCCACGACCAGACGGCGCTGAAGAAGGCTGACCAGATGCGAGCGGATTTTGTTGCCAATGCGAGCCACGAGCTGCGCACACCTCTGGCCAGCGTCATGGGCTTCATCGAGACCCTGCAGGGGCCGGCAAAAGATGATCCGGAAGCCGCCGCCCGGTTTCTGGAAATCATGTCCGGGCAGGCCCAGCGCATGTCACGGCTGATCCAGGACCTGCTGTCGCTGTCACGGATTGAGCTGAATGAACATCTGCCGCCGACCGATGTGGTCGACCTTGTGCGGATCTGTGAAACGGTGGCTGACACGCTTCGCCCGCAAGCCGCAACCAACCAAATGCAGGTCGTCATCGATGCCGGTCAGCAGGACAGGGTCGAGGTTCTCGGCGATGCCGATGAACTGACACAGGTGTTTCAGAATCTGGCCGACAATGCGCTGAAATACGGTCGCGATGGCACGGAAGTGACGATCCGGCTGGAGACCGACGCCAACATACCGGCAGGACATCGGGGCTATTTCCCTGCAGGTGCGGCACGGGTGTCCGTGACGGACCGGGGTGAGGGCATTCCTCAGCAACATCTGTCGCGCCTGACCGAACGTTTCTATCGGGTTGATACGGCCCGCTCGCGTCAGCTCGGCGGCACAGGTCTGGGCCTCGCGATCGTGAAGCATATCATCAACCGGCATCGCGGCGTGCTGACCATCGACAGTATTGCCGGTGAAGGCTCGGTCTTCAGTGTCCTGCTTGCCTGTCCAGATCACCAGAGCGATGACTGAACGCGTAATAATATTATAAAATTCTGGATTTCAGGGGGAAGTCCGGCTAGACGCCCTTCTATGACTGATGCGCAACAGACAGCTGAAACCCGGCAATATGCCACGGGTGTTTTCATGCTCATTGCCGCCGGCCTGATTCTCGGTGCGGGTGGTCTCACCTATCGTGTGCTTGATACCGCCGACCCCTGGGCGGTGGCTTTCGGGCGCTCCCTGTTCTTCTGCATTGTTCTCGGGATTGCCTGCCTGATCCGTTATGGCCGGCGTCTGCCGGCGCAGTTCATCGCGGCCGGACTGCCGGGACTGGTCGCCGGAATCGGCCTGTCGATGGCCTTTACCGGCTATACCGCTGCGATGCTGTCGACCACGGTTGCGGATGTGATGTTCATTCTGTCTGCCGGACCGTTCTACGCAGCCGGACTTGGCTGGCTGATCCTGCGTGAAAGCGTCAGCCGCCGGTCAATCCTGTTCATGCTGATCGCGTTTTCCGGCATCATGGTGATGGTGGGTGGCGGTGTTGGCGGGGGACGGCTGGAAGGCAACATCTGGGCACTGATGGCGTCGCTTGGCTTTGCCATCGCGGTGGTTTCCATCCGGTTTCGCCCGGCGGTCGAGATGCTGCCGGCGGCATTACTGGGGGGTGCCATCGCCCTGATACCGGGCTGGGTGCTGATGTCGGATGCGCCGCTGACGGCCTGGGACTGGCAGTTGTTCGTGATCATCGGCGGTGTTCAGCTGGCGCTCGGTTTTGTGCTGATCACTTTCGGATCACGTCATGTGCGGGCGGCAGAAACCCCGCTGCTGCTGATGACCGAAATCATCACGGCACCACTCTGGGCCTGGGCGGCGGTCGGCGAGACCCCGTCGCTGTCGACCCTTGCCGGCGGCAGCATCGTCTGCTTCGCCGTCATGGCACAGGCGGTGATGCGCCTGCGGGAACGCTGAGGCCGGGGTTAAATGCTGCTGCCCAGAACCCGAACTTCGCCCCGTGTTTTGAACTGCGCGAGGATATCGGGACCGTGCTGGCGCCGAACATGGTCATCTCGATGGAGCCGATGATCATGCTGCCACTGGGTCTGCCGGGGGTCGGTGGCTATCGCGAACATGACATTCTGGTCGCCACAGAAGATGGCGCAGATAACATCACGGGTTTCCCGTTCGGGCCCGAGCACAACATTATCGCCAGAAACTGAAGCGGCGACGTCAGCTGTCGTTCAGCCAGCCGACAACATCATCCCGCCATGACCGCATGTTCTTGTAGTCCAGCATGCTGTCGGAGAAGCCGGCCAGTGCGGCCGCCATTTCCTGGCGGGACTGCCGGTCACCGCCGATTGACCGGAGCGGGTCGATAAAGGTTCTGATGGTGAACAGAATATCGCCGGTGCTCAGTCGTTGCAGGCATTGTCGTTCGACGCGAATCCACAGGCCGTCCGGAATACCCGGTGCCTTGGTGACCGCTGCGCGAAAGCCGCCGCCGGGCTGGAACAGCTCCGGGTCCTGATGCAGCGACCAGTTGGCGCGCCAGACCGGACGGCCCGGTTTCAGCATGTCAAAGAACCGGTCGACCGGGCGGGCCAGTTCCCTGTCGTAATCCGGCACCGGCCCATGGATTACCCCCAATGGCTTGCCGGCCTTTTCGGCCAGTGACCAGCGGCTTGGAAAACAGACCACGGCGGCGGCAAGTTCATAGCTGTCTGTTCCGGCACGCAGCAGGCAGAGGTCCTCCTGTACCAGTCGTGCGGCGGTAACCAGCGGTTCATCGCGATCCAGCGGGATCCGGCGATCCGTCACGGCACAGCTCGCCAGCCTGTCCGTAAAAGCATAGCTGTCAGCGTGATGCCGGGTAAGCTGGTCGACCAGCAGTCCGAGAATCTCCCGCCCGGCAACCCTGGTTGTGGCAGGGCAGAACGCGACATCAGAATGATTGTTCTGCAGCAACTTTTCCCGCTGCACCATCTGGTCCCCGAAATCCGGGCCGGGTTGCAGCCAGTTCGCGATATCCAGCGGGCGCAGGCCCATGGCTGTCGCGGCCCGGCCGGAGATCCATGGCTGATGGCGGGGAGGCGGTGGCATGGTCTTCATCGGGTCGGGATCAGCCCCGGCAACGCAGGATCATGCCGGTGCCAGTTATCCAGTGCGGCAGGCCGGGAGCGCACCGCATAGCAATAGACACAGCCATGCGGGCAACTGTCGTAGGCGCCAATATCCCGGGATTCGGCACAGAGACATCCCGGACGGTTCCCTTTGGTACGCCCGGCAATATCCCGCCCGGCAATTGCCGACAGCCGTGCCGTATCAATGCAGCGGGCCGGCGCGACCCCGGGGGTGACAAGCTCCGGTTGTGAACAGACCGTCAGTTGCTGTCCGTTGCCGGCGGCGATCCCGGCAAGACGCCGGAACATCTGCTGTTTTTCGTCCGTTGACGGATCGCGCCAGCCAATTCCTTCCGTCGCCAGCTGCTGCTTCAGATTACGTTCGGTTTTCCGGTAGAAGGTGGCAAAGGAAACAGTGACTTCGTCGCAAAACCCTTTCAGGCGACCGGAAAGATCGCTGAAGTTTTTCTCATGCCAGTCCGGCGTGGTGATATCGGTCAGCAGGATCGGGTCATAGCGCCAGACGACACAGCGGGGGTGCAGCCGGGCCAGCTGCCGTATCTGTTCGATGGCCTGTCCGACGGGGATCACCCGCCGGTCGATCTGGCGGGGATAGCCGATGATCGTAAAGCTGACGGAAAACGGCCGGCGGGCGGCGGAAAGACGCATCAGCTCCGGCATCAGCGGTCCCGCATTACGGGTCCAGAAGACAAAAGCACGGGCATCCTGCGGCGTCAGGGAGACGCGATGGGGTTTGCCGTTATACGGGTTGGTGACCTCGCAGAAGCCGGCGGCCAGACGGGCTGTCAGCCAGTCCGCATAGAATGCCGGAATGTCAGTGCGATAGCTTGCCGAGATGATCATGACCGGCGCAAAGCCTATCAGAAGGAATCTGCGAAGGCGATAATCACGGGGGTGCAGATCAGCCCCAGCCTGATTTTTCACCCTGCCGCTTGGTGCTGACCTTGTATTCCGGCTTCTTCGGCAGGTTGGTCATGGTCGTTTCCTTCATCGGCTTGCCGAAGTAATAGCCCTGACCGTAATCGATGAAGGAATTTCGCAGCAGCTCGACGGTCTTCGCATCCTCAACATATTCCGCGATGGTCTTGATGCCGAGATCGCGGCACATGGTGCCGATGGCGCGGATGAAAGGTTCGCCATGGCGGGTGCCCTTGGCGGCGTCCCGGACATAAATGCCGTCGATCTTCACATAATCCACATCCAGCGCCCGGAGATACTGGAAGGTTGCGGCCCCGGCGCCAAAATCGTCGATACAAACCTTGCAGTTCAGCCCCCGGAATTGCTGCAGTGCCGCGTTGCAGAGTTCCAGATCGGTAATCTCGGCGGATTCGGTTACTTCGATCAGCAACTGGTTGCAGATCGCCCGGTTCTTGGTCAGCAGACGTATCAGTTTCTCGATGAAACTGCGTTTCGACATGGAGATACCGGATACGTTGACGGCGATATGCGCATCCTTGTTGCCCTTGATGCCCTGCGTCAGGATTTTCACGGCATTTTCACAGACGCTGACATCCAGTTCGGGCACGATGCCGAATTCTTCTGCGAAGGTGACAGCCTCGAACGGTGCCTTGTATTTTCCATTCGTCAGCACCCGGCCAAGGGCCTCGTAATGATGCACTTTCCAGTCTTCCAGATGGACAATCGGCTGATAGAAGAAATGGAACCGGTTATTGGCAATCATCTGACGGAAGTCGGTGACCTGGGCCAGCGCCTGAACCATCATGTCTTCATAGCCGTTGGAGAGACTTTCCATCGTCACCGGCTTGTTCGGGTCGGCAATGAATTTGCTGATGGCGTAGGTCAGCGCCTTCTCCATGTCTTCATCCGACAGGTCACCGCCATCGAGTCCGATATCACCGGTATTGACGGCAATCCCCTGTCCTGTCGGATCAAGGGTGACGGATGTTTCGGCAATTCTGGCTTTCAGGCTTTCGGTAGAGACGCTGGAATCGTGAATGACGCCATAGGTGCCGTCGGCCAGTTTGCCGACCGAATTGCCGCCCACGGACCATGCACGCATCTGGCTGCGCAGACCGTCGACCATGCTGCTGGCCTGATCTGCGTCCATTCGCTCACCCAGTGAGGCTTCGTCCAGCGAAACCAGTGTCATATGGTAGTCTTCACCATATTCACCGCTTTCTTTCGCCCGCTTCTTGGCGATTTCAGTGAAGGCTTCCCGGTCGACCTTGTCGAGGGCGGCGATTTCGTTCCCCCGCGCCCGGCTGACCGTCAGGTGGGCACCGCCGGAGCCGGGCATGGTGAGGCCGGACAAACGAATCACAACAACAGAACCGTCAGGCTTCGGGATACGCAGCAGAGCACCGTCGCTGCGCCCGGAACTGCTGATGCGCCGCAGGGTTTCGTCGACGATCAGCGCATCGACCGGATCAACGAGCGACCGGACTTTTTTACCCAGCATATCGGATTCTGCATGACCGAAGATGGCGGCTGACCGGCCAACGCAATAGGTGACGATGCCTTCTGAATCGACCTCGATCAGAACATCGGATGCGGCAAAGGAGAAGGCGAGAAAGCGGTCTCGCTGCGCTCGCATCGTTGCATCGACATCCTTCGGGGATTGCATCTCTTCTGCCACGTTCATTAAACCCAATGAGATAACTAGACTGTTTCCTCCGATTAAAAAACTGCGAGAACTACCTAGATGCAATCCTTCTGTTTAAGTTTTCCACCTTTTCTTATCTGTTGCAGTATGGTCTGCGCGCACCGGAAAGGGGCATATACCGGATATCCGGATGCATCGGACTTTCGGTTGTGGCAGTCTGATTATCACGCATGTTCCTGATGAAGCCCGGGCAGGAAGCTTCATCACGCAGGAGATGCCATCAATCCATTCAGCCTGAAGGAGGTTCTATGTCAGGAGAGACCGTATATTTCGTCATCGGTGCCGAGTACCGGGATACGGATTTTCAGGAACTTGTCCCCGGAACAAGTGCGGTGCACGGTCCTTTCGATAAGGCCAGAGCGGACAAGGTATGGCAGGAACTGTCGATGGCCCGGGTGGACGAATGCATGGTCCGGTTTCGCGTCGTCGATCGTGACCGCCTGGTGAATGGCCGTTTCTGAACACACGTATACGTAAAAGTTGCCTCCTGCCGGCCCTGCCGTCAGAGTAAGTCTGAAGGAATACCATGGCAGAACGCATCAGTATTACGAACGTGAATTTTCTGGTCATTGACCGGAACCTGCATATGCGTGAGCTGCTGGTCAGTGTCCTGCGTACCTTGGGCGGCAAGGATATCCGTGCCGTTAGTACCTATGATGCGGCGAAAGAAGCCCTCAGCATCAAGCCACCGGAAATCATGTTTACAAGCTGGAAGCTTGATCCGACGAATGGTGTCAAGCTGACGCGCGAAATCAGGTGGTCGGGCAAGGAGGCATTACAGTTCACGCCGATCATCATGGTCAGCGGTCATGGCGAAGAAGAAAAGGTGCTGAAGGCGCGGGAAGCTGGCATCAATGAATTCGTCGTCAAACCCTATGCCGCTGCGACAATTCTGTCGCGCATGCATGCCGTGATCATGAAACCCCGGCAGTTCGTGAAGACCGAACAGTTCTTTGGGCCTGATCGCCGGCGGACGACGGCATTCGAGTATTCCGGTGATGAACGGCGCTCTGGCGCTGACGGCAGCAATGTTGTCAAAAAGACCAAGAAAAAAGGCGACATGTCGCAGGATGAGATCAACAATCTGATGAATCCGGACGATGTGGATGCCCCTCCGGAAGAAGACGGTGCGCATTTCAAGTCCGCTGGGTCTGCGCCGGAGGAGAAAAAACCGGTGGTTCAGGGCGACTGACGATGTGGGTCCGGACCCTGAGGACCTGGAGCGGGGTTGTCTTTGCAGCCTACGTCATCGCCCATCTCATGAATCACAGTATCGGCATTTTCTCGC
This sequence comes from Rhodospirillales bacterium, assembly GCA_040219025.1. Lineage (GTDB taxonomy): Bacteria > Pseudomonadota > Alphaproteobacteria > Rhodospirillales > HT1-32 > HT1-32. The sequence goes on from JAVJTE010000008.1 coordinate 11,102, forward strand.
TTGAAGCGATGGAGCGGGCACGACCCTATTTTCAGGCACCGTTTACCAATCCCGTTCTGTTCCCGCTGCTCTATCTGTCGCTGTTCGTTCATATGGCACTGGCGCTGACAGCGGTCTATCGCAAGCGAACACTGAGAATGCCGGTCTGGCAGGCGGTTCAGCTGATTCTGGGATTGCTGATCTGGCCACTGATCGCCCTGCATATTGCCGGGACCCGGCTGGTTGACCTGATCAGCGATATCGAGCCGAATTATCCCGCTGTAATCAATTCGATTTTTGCCTCGGGCTGGCTGGTTGTCGTCAAATATGTCGTGCTGATTTTCGTTGTCTGGTTTCATCTGGTTGTCGGGGTGCATTTCTGGCTGCGGATCAAACCCTGGTACCCCCGGGTGATGCCCTGGCTGTTTGGCTCGGCCGTTCTGCTGCCGGTTCTGGCGACCGCCGGGTTTCTGCGTGCGGGAATGGAACTGAAAGCGATGGCGGCGGTCAATCCCGGCCTGATCGCAAGAATTCTGGAACCTGTTCAGACATCGCATCTGCCGATTGTCAGGATAGTCTATGACGCCGAATCAGTGATGATGACCGCTGGTCTGTCGCTGGTTGTCATGGTTTTCCTGGCACGTCTTGCGCGCGGGCTGTGGCGTAACAAGGGGGGCAGTTATCGCATCACCTATTATAACTCCCGTCAGAAGTTCCGGGCTCCGGTGGGGCAGACCGTGCTTGAGACATTACAGGAGTTCGGTGTCGATCACCCTGCTGTCTGTGGCGGTCGCGGTCGCTGTACGACCTGCCGGGTGCGGGTGAATTCGGATACGGAGGCCCTGCATGAACCAAATGATACCGAGGCGCGGGCGCTGACCCGGATAAATGCGGATCCCAGTGTGCGCCTGGCCTGCCAGCTCACACCGTCGAGTGATATCGAGCTGACCCCGGTCCTGCCGCCCAACACCAGTGCTGCGGATGCCCGACGGCCGGGCGGCGTGTCCGGCCACGAACGTCTGGTTGCCTGTCTGTTCATCGACCTGCGGGGATCGACCTCGCTGGGTGAACAGAAACTGCCCTATGATGTGGTGTTCATTCTGAACCAGTTCTTTGCGGAGATGTCGGAGGCCCTGCGGCTGACAAACGGCCACTACGCCCAGTTTGCCGGAGATGGACTGATGGCGCTTTATGGCCTGAAGTCTGATATCCGCGATGCTGCACGGCGGGCGATCGAGGGTGGTGTCGAAATGCATCGCCGGATCGAAAAGCTGAACGAAATTCTGGACGGAGAGCTGAAAGAGCCCCTGCGGATCGGTGTCGGTCTGCATGCGGGAGAGGCGATTGTCGGTGCCATGGGGCCACCCGCAGCACCGATCATCTCGGCCATCGGGGACAACATCAACATCGCCGCCCGGCTGGAAGCGAAGACCAAGGAATTCGGGGTTCCGCTGATCCTGTCAAAAGCGCTCGCCGGTTATGCGGAGATTGATCTCGACGGTTATCCGCTTGAGACGATGCCGGTACGTGGCCGTAACGAGGAACTCGACGCCTATCTGATTTCGGATCCGGAAAGCCTGCAGGCCCTGCTGGACAAAACCGCCGCGCCACCGGCCCGCAAACAGGCCGCGACCGCAACCTGACCGTTACCGGTCAGTCAGGCATGTCCCGCATCGGTGGTCAGCTTGAACGGATCGACGCCGATCTTGTGAATCGCCCGGTCCCACGTCTTCCCGATATCACGGGAAAACAGCAGGTCGGCATCTGCCGGTGCGTGCAGCCAGCCATTGTGAATGATCTCGGCATCCAGCTGTCCCGGTCCCCAGCCGGCATAGCCGAGTGCCATGATCGACCGCCGGGGGCCGCTGCCATCGGCGACATCACGCAGCACATCAAGCGTTGCCGTCAGCGCGACACCGTCGTCGATCACCATGCTGCTGTCCTGCAGATATTCATCGGAATGCAGGACGAAACCGCGGCCCGATTCAACCGGCCCGCCAAAATGAACCCGGATGTCATCAGCCGGTTTTCCGGGGTTGATATCGAGTTGTTCCAGCAGCTCCGGGAAGGTCAGGGAGTCGATCAGCTTGTTGACCACAAGCCCCATCGCCCCCTCTGACGAATGGGCGCAGAGATAGATTACCGCCCGCTCGAAACGGGGGTCGGCCATGCTGGGCATGGCAATCAGTAATTGTCCGGGAAGATATCCCGGTTCGGCTGCAGCATCTTTCATTCAGCAAAGATAATGCGGGCAGGCCCGCTCCGCCAGTACCCGTGTACAAGGTCACATCAGCCTCAATATCACGTGAGGGTCTGACGACCGGATTGACTTCACAAGCCCGTGCCCGATTTATAGCGGCGATATGAAAACACTTCTCGGCTTACTGTTCGGGCTGCTGGCCGGCCCTGGTTTTCCAGTGATGGCAGCTGCCGGTCCGGCAGGTGACTGGCACCGCACGGCAGAAGTTGATTACCGGCTGATCTCCGCCACCCGTGCCACCGGTGCGCTGGAGACGATCCGGATGGGGATCGAATTTGACCTGAAACCGGGCTGGCATATCTACTGGCGCTCTCCGGGAGATGCCGGTTTCCCGCCGGAACTGCGACTGCGTGACGGCACCAATGCCGGTGCAGTCTCGTTCCGCTGGCCACGCCCGGAACGGTTTCTGCTGCTGGATATCGAAACGATCGGCTATTCCGACCGGATCATCCTGCCGCTGGATGTGAAACCCGTCCTGCCGGGCCAGCCGCTGCAGTTTGACGCCGACCTCAGTTTCCTGATCTGCAAGGAAATCTGTATTCCGGTCAGCAATCAGCTGTCGCTGTCACTTCCCGGCGGCCAACCGGTCCCGTCCGAGTTTGCCCATGAGATCGACCGGTTTGACGGTCTGGTGCCGCCAGCCGGCGGCTGGCCGGGGCTGGAACTTGCCGGACTGGCGCTGAGCGCACCGGCAAAACCGGGCGAACCGGCGACACTGGACGTTCGCATTACCAATGAAATAGCGCTGGTCGAACCGGACCTGCTGGTTGAGGCGACACCCGACTTCTGGTTCGGTCGCCCGGTGGTTCGCCAGATCGGAAACGAGACCCTGTTTTCTGTTCCGGCAACCGGCCCGGCAGGTGATATCGCCGCACTGACCGGACAGATGCTGACCCTGACCGTGATGCAGGAAGGTGCCGCGGCAGAGTTGACCGCCACTGCACCCAACAGCATCGGCCAGCCGATGACCGGGGTCACGGGTGAACAGGGTATCGCAACCTTTCTGCTGCTGGCCTTCCTCGGCGGGCTGATTCTCAATCTGATGCCCTGCGTGTTGCCGGTCCTGTCGATGAAGCTGGTCAGTATTGCCGGCTATGGCGGGGCTGAACGCCGGGTGATTCGGCAGGGCTTTCTGGCCTCCGCTGCCGGTATCATCACCACGATCATGGTGCTGGCCGGGGGGGCGATCCTGCTGAAGCTCGGCGGTGCCGCCGTCGGCTGGGGCATCCAGTTTCAGCAGCCCCTGTTTCTGGTCTTCATGACCTTCGTTGTGGTGCTGTTCGCCCTCAATCTGTTTGGCCGGTTCGAACTGGCCCTGCCGTCCTGGCTGGGCCGGGCCGCTGCGCAGGATACCGGATCCGGTCTTGGCGGACATTTCATGACCGGTGTTTTTGCAACCTTGCTGGCGACACCCTGTTCCGCCCCCTTCCTCGGGTCAGCGGTCGGGTTCGCGCTTGCCGGCTCACCAACGGATATCGCACTGATCTTCCTGCTGGTCGGCCTTGGGCTTGCCGCGCCTTATCTGGCGGTGGCGATGGTGCCCGAACTGGCCGCCGTCCTGCCGCGTCCCGGTCCCTGGATGATCCGCCTGAAACAGGTGCTGGGGATCGCCCTGCTGCTGACGGCGGTCTGGCTGCTGTCTGTGCTGATGGCCCAGATTGGCGGGCCCGGTACCGGGCTGGTTGCGGGATTGCTGGCTGTCATGTCGGTGGCCATTGCCTTCAGACCGGCAGCCACCGTCATGGTCTCGGCTAGCGGTCTGGTGGCGGTTCTGCTGGTTGCCGGCCTGACGGATGATGCTGGGCCTGCCGGAACAGCGCAGACCGACCCCGCGGCCAGCTATCAGTGGGTGCCGTTCGACCGGACATCGCTGGCCGGACATATCGCGGCGGGTCGCACCGTGCTGGTGGACGTTACTGCCGACTGGTGTGTGACCTGTCAGGTAAACAAGAAGCTGGTGCTGGACCGGGGCGATGTCGCGACCTTGCTGTCGTCGGGTCAGGTGGTTGCCATGCGGGCAGACTGGACCCGCCCGAGCGATGATATCGCGGCTTACCTCGCCGGGTTCGGACGCTACGGCATTCCCTTCAATGTGATTTACGGACCGGGGATGCCAGACGGCTATGTACTGCCCGAGCTACTGACCGCGGACCGCGTGCTGACCGGCTTCGGGGTCGCTTCTGATGGCCGGATCCGGCAGGCCGGGCAATAAGGGCAAGGTCAGGGGGGATGACAGACGGGAGTGCAGGTATTATCTAGTGCGTGAGTTTAATCATACCCTTCAGGGAGACTGACATGACAATCAAGGTTGGCGACAAACTTCCCAGCGTTACACTGGCCCATATGACCGCTGACGGCCCGGCCCAGGTCACCACCGATGAACTGACCAAAGGCAAGAAGGTCGTGATCTTCGCCGTTCCCGGCGCGTTCACCCCGACCTGTTCTGCGGCCCACCTGCCGGGTTTTGTGAACAACGCCTCCGCCATCAAGGCGAAGGGCTTTGACACCATCGCCTGCCTGTCGGTGAACGACCCGTTCGTCATGGGCGCATGGGGTTCCGACCAGAATGTCGGCGACAACGTCATAATGCTGGCAGATGGTTCCGGTGATTTCACCAAGGCTGTCGGTATGGAATTCGACCTTTCCGGTCGCGGCCTCGGTCTGCGTTCACAGCGCTACTCGATGGTTGTCGAGGACGGCAAGGTCACTGCACTGAACCTTGACGAACCGGGCCAGTTTGAAGTCTCCAGCGCCGAGAAAATTCTCGCGGGCTGACAGGCTGCACCGGCGATAGAATCGAAAAGGCCGCTCCCTTCCGGGGCGGCCTTTTTGGGTTGGGACGGCGGGTCTGCTTTCAGACATCTTCATCCAGTGCATAGCCGGCAGAACGGACGGTGCGGATCAGGTCGAGTTCATCCGGGCCGTTCAGGGCCTTGCGCAGGCGGCGGATATGGACATCAACCGTGCGCGGTTCGATTGCCGCGTCATAGCCCCAGACCTTGTCGAGCAGCTGCTCGCGGGAGAATACGCGCCCCGGCTGTTCCATGAAACAGCGCAGCAGCCGGAATTCTGTCGGCCCCAGTTTAAGCGCGCGCAGCCCCCGGCTGACCTTGTGGGCTGCAAGGTCCATGTTGATGTCGCGATATTGCAGGGCTTCCGAATCGAAGGACGGGTTGGACCGGCGCAGGACCGCCCGCAGCCGGGCAATCACCTCGCGCGGGGAAAAGGGCTTGGTGATATAGTCGTCGGCGCCGGTATCAAGGCCGCGGATCCGATCACCTTCCTCACCTTTTGCGGTCAGCATGATGATCGGCAGATGCTTGGTAGTCTGACGGCGGCGCAGTTGCCGGCAAACCTCGATACCGGACAGTTCCGGTAACATCCAGTCCAGCAGTATGATATCCGGCTGGCATTCCTCGACCAGCGTCATCGCCTCCTCGCCATCCAGGGCGGAGAAGGTATCAAAGCCTTCTTTCCGGAGGTTGTAGGAGAGCAACTCAACGAGAGGGGGCTCGTCCTCCACGATCATGATTCGGGGATTCATGGTCCGGTTGTTCCTATGTCTTGTCCACCACCGTGAAGCTGGTGGTGTCGGTTTTCTTACGATCCTCAGGCATGGCCTTGCCGGTTGCCATGAAATGCACGATCTCGCAGATGTTGGTGGCATGATCGCCCATGCGCTCGATGTTCTTGGCGATGAACAGCACATGGGTACAGGCGGTGATGGTGCGCGGATCTTCCATCATGTAGGTCAGTAATTCGCGGAACAGGCTGTTATACAGGTCATCGACCTCTGCATCCCGTTGCCAGGCTTCCGTCGCGGCAGCCGGATCACGGGTGATGTAGGCATCCAGCGTCTGTTTCATGATCTGCTGTACCAGCCAGCCCATGCGCGGTACGGACCGCAGCGGTTCAACCGGCGGCACCTGTGCCAGGGCGATGGCCCGTTTGGCAATGTTCTTGGCGTAATCCCCGATCCGCTCAATGTCGGATGAAATCTTCAGGGCACCGACGACGGCGCGAAGGTCCGATGCCATTGGCTGGCGCAGGGCCAGTACCTTGACCGCCAGTTCTTCCAGTTCGCGCTCCAGCTGATCGATCTTCTTGTCGCCTTCGACGACGATTCCGGCGCGTTCGGTGTCGCGTTTGATCACCGCATGGATGGATGAATTGATCTGCGCCTCGGCCAGCCCGCCCATCTGGATGATGATGTCATTCAGCTTGGCGAGCTCCTGATCGAAGGCGCTGACGATATGTGTGTTTTCACCGTTCATGTCGATTATCCGATCCGTCCCGTTATGTAATCCTGCGTCCGCGGGTCCGAGGGCGAGGTGAAAATCTGCGGTGTTTCACCCCATTCGACCAGTTCTCCGAGATGGAAGAAGGCGGTGCGCTGGGAAACCCGGGCCGCCTGCTGCATGGAATGGGTCACAATGACGATGGTGAAATTCGACCGCAGTTCATCGATCAGTTCTTCGATCTTCGCCGTGGCGATCGGGTCCAGCGCCGAGCAGGGTTCGTCCATCAGGATGACCTCGGGGCTGACCGCGATGGCGCGGGCAATGCACAGCCGCTGCTGCTGACCGCCGGAGAGCCCGGTTCCCGGTTCTTCCAGACGGTCTTTTACTTCCTTCAGCAGGCCGGCTTTCTCAAGACTGACATGAACGATCTCTTCCAGCTCCGTCCGGTCGCGGGACAGGCCGTGAATCCGCGGGCCATAGGCAACATTGTCAAAGATCGATTTCGGGAAGGGGTTCGGTTTCTGGAAGACCATGCCGATGCGGGCGCGCAGCTGTACCACGTCAATCTTGCGGTCATAGATATCCTGATCGTCGAGGGTAATGGTTCCCTCCACCCGGCAACCTTCAATGGTGTCGTTCATCCGGTTGAGGCAGCGCAGAAAAGTCGACTTGCCACAGCCGGACGGGCCGATGAAGGAGGTCACCTGATTGGCCGGAATACCGAGCCTGATGCCAAACAGAGCCTGCTTCTGACCATAGAAAACATCGAGATCCGTTGCTGTCAGCTTCGGGTCCGGCACGGCGGCGGCCTGTTCAACCGCAGGCGCATCGGCAGTCCGGGTCTGTATTTCGCTCATGTTTAAAACCTTGCTCATTATGTCTTACCAGCGTCGTTCGAAGCGTTTGCGCAACAGAACCGCCACGCCATTCATCAGGACCAGGAACCCGAGCAGCACCATGATGGCGGCTGATGTCTTTTCAACAAAGGCACGTTCCGGCGAGTCAGCCCAGAGATAGATCTGCACCGGCAACACCGTCGCGGCATCCAGCGGATTGCCCGGAATATCGACGATAAAGGCAACCATGCCGATCATCAGCAGGGGGGCCGTCTCACCCAGCGCCTGGGCCATGCCGATGATGGTGCCGGTCAGAATACCGGGCATGGCCAGCGGCAGGGTGTGATGGAACATCGCCTGTACCGGCGAGGCACCGAGGCCAAGTGCCGCTTCGCGGATCGAGGGCGGGACGGCCTTCAGCGCAGCACGTGAGGCGATAATCAGGGTCGGCAGTGTCATCAGGGCCAGCGTCAGGCCGCCGACAACCGGTGCGGAGCGGGGCAGATGCGCGACCTGAATGAAGACGGCCAGACCGAGCAGGCCAAAGACAATCGACGGCACCGCCGCGAGGTTGTTGATATTGACCTCGATCAGGTCCGTGGACCTGTTCTTCGGTGCGAATTCTTCAAGATAGACAGCCGCCAGAACCCCTACGGGGAAGGCAACAGCCAGGGTGACGATCAGCGTCAGGAACGAGCCGACAGCCGCGCCCCAGACACCGGCCAGCTCCGGCTCGCGCGAGTCGCCGGTGGTGAAGAACCGTGTATTGAACTTCTTCTCCAGCTTGCCGGCATCGGAAAGTTTCCGGATCCAGCCGCCGAGCTGTTCGCTGAAGCGATCACCGTCGATCTCGAAATAACCTTTCTGCAGCATGTCGATTTCGTCATCAACCGGCAGCCAGACCGTGATGGTCTGCCCGACCAGTGAGGGGTCATCCATCACCATGTCCTGCAACTCGTAATGAGCACCCGGCGACAGCAGGTCATTGAGCTTGCGGCGATCGCCGCGGCTTGTCACATCGGGAAATTCAGCCCGCAGGGCGTCGCGTACCAGGGCCCGGTAATCACCGGCCCGCAGCGAATCCGCCGACAGATCACCGCGCGGATCGACCCGGGATTTCTCGAAGCTGATTTCAAGCGCGATATTGGTCTGCTGAAAGGCTGACCAGCCGTTGCCGATGATGCTGGTCAGCAGGGTTGCCAGCGCCAGCAGCGCCACGCCGATAGCGGCCAGACCGAAAAACTGCAGCCGGCGATTCGCATTATAGCGTTTGCGGATATTGCGGGCGGATTCGTCGGCGGTCGGGCGATGGACCGGAATGACGGTTGAGGCGGTATCAGTCATATTTTTCCCGGTACTTGCGAACAACGCGGAAGGCGACGACGTTCAGGGCCAGCGTTACGAAGAACAGCATCAGTCCAAGGGCAAAGGCGGCCAGTGTCTTGGCGCTGTCGAATTCCTGATCGCCGACCAGCAGGGTAACGATCTGGACGGTCACTGTGGTCACGGCTTCCAGCGGATTGATGGTCAGGTTTGCGGCCAGTCCGGCGGCCATCACCACGATCATGGTTTCACCGACGGCCCGGCTGACAGCCAGCAGAATGGCCCCGACAATACCGGGCAGGGCGGCAGGAACGATGACCTGCATGACGGTTTCGGCTTTCGTCGCCCCCAGCGCCGCCGATCCGTCCCGCAGGCTTTGCGGTACCGCGTTGATGACATCGTCGGACAGCGAGGAGACGAAGGGAATGATCATGACACCCATGACCACACCGGCGGCCAGTGCACTCTCGGAAGCCACATCAAGGCCAAGCGCCTCGCCCCAGCCGCGAACCTTCGGCGCGACGACAAGGGCGGCAAAGAAGCCGTAGACCACGGTCGGAACACCGGCCAGAATTTCCATCAGCGGCTTGACCACGGCGCGTACTTTCGGTGCCGCGAATTCGGTCAGATAGACGGCACTGAACAGGCCGACGGGTACGGCAACTACCATCGCAACAGCGGTGATCAGCATGGTTCCGGCAAACAGCGGCACGGCACCGAAGGCACCGCTGGAGCCGACCTGGTCGGCCCGCAGGGCGGTCTGCGGGCTCCAGTTCAGGCCGAAGAAAAATTCCAGTACCGAGACTTCCGGCTTGGCAAAGAAGCGGGCGGTCTCGAAAATCAGCGACAGTACGATACCGACGGTCGTGAAGACTGCGATGCAGGCGCAGACCAGCATGGTGATGTTGATGATCTTCTCAACCCGGTTGCGGGCCCGGAAGTCGGCGGAGATGCGCCGCCGGGCATAGAAGAACCCGAGTGCACCGACAGCGACCGACAGGATGCACATGCCATAGAACAACCAGTCGGAGGTTGAGCGCATGACCACGGCCGCAGCGGGCAGTGACGGATGCGATGCCTCGCCCGCTGACTGTCCGGCGGCAATCCGTGCGACCTCGCCAAGTACCAGTCCAAGGCGGGCGGTATCACCTGTCACATCCGGGGGAAGGACAGCGACAGCGGCACCCTCGATGATGCCGTTCCGGGCGACCACCCAGATGCAGAAGACGGCAAGCGCCGGCAGCATGAACCAGAGTGAACTGTACAACCCGTAATGTCCGGGCAGTGAATGCAGCGAGGCGATATCCGGCCCGGCCAGTGCAACCGACCGGCGACGGCCCATCGCGAACCCCGCACAGGTCAGGACGGCAAGTGTAAGAAGAAGGATGAAAGTCTGCATGGCCCCGAGCTCTGGTGTCGCCGGTTGTCTATCATCAGGTAGTGACAGTTTTATGACAAATGTGAAACCGCGACGTTTTCGCTTTCTCATGTTAAAAGGGCTTGTCCGCCTCGCAGGGCGTGGCATGCATGTCTTTATATCCGCCACCAGAATGGGCCAGCGTTTAGAAATGAATATCCTGATCAGGCTTCCCGTCCGCTTCCTCGGCCTTTCCTTGGCCCTGCTTGTCATGGTCTGGGCACTTCCGTCGGATGCTGCAACCAAACGATTACGGGTTGCCGGCGGGCCGGAAGGTTCGGCAGAGATGGCCGCGGCCACCGGCCTCTGTAACTTCATGAATCAGGAGCTGGATCTCTCCGGCTATGCCTGCGAGACAGTCGCCGCCCCGGGTGCGGGTGACGGGTTGCGGGCCCTGCGGGCCGGCGCGGTCGATCTGGCCTTTGTCGACAGCAATCTGGTTGATAATGCGACAGACCGCCAGAATCTCCGGACCATCCTGACGATGTTCCCGAAATTGCTGACAGTTGCGACCACCAGACGGTCGGCCATCCGGATCGAGGATCTGCACCGCAGCAAGGTTGCCCTCGGCCCGGCAGGCAGCCAGTCCGCCCGGCTGTTCGACATCATGCAGGACAACCGTCTGTTCCGGTCACGGTTTGAACTGGAACAGGTGGTGCTGTCGTCACAGCAGGCGCGGATTGAGGCGTTATGTAACGGTGATGTTGATGCAGCAGCTTTTGTTGTCAGCCACCCGAGTATCCGGATTGACGATCTGGCCGACAGCTGTGAGGTGGAAATCATCTCGGTTTGCTGTGATCGCAAACAGCGCGAATTTCTGCAGTCCGGTCCGGCCTATCTGCAGGGAACCATCACCGGCGGTTTTTATCCCGGGTCACGCCAGTCGGCGCAGTCGATCGGGGTTCGTTCCCTGCTGGTCTCGGCCAGCGGACTGCCGGACAGTGCTGCCGCGCTGGTGGTGGAGATCGTGACTGACGGGTTTGATCGCTTCCGGATGCTGGACCGTTCGCTGTTCAACACCACCCCGAAGATCATGGCGACTTCGGAGACGCCGCTGATCCGTCACCCCGCTGCGATCCGCAGCTTTTCCAGCCGGGCCCTGAACTAGGCAAACACCGTCAGTCGCCGGGTGGCAGGAATTCCGGCAGGGTGAAGACCTCCTGCATGTCGGTGATGCCCTTGAACCGGTGCAGGCCGGCCGAGGCCATTTCCAGCGGGCTGATGGCTGCGAAGGCAGACGAGGTCAGCAGCGGTATCCCCAGTTCCTTGGTCAGCGACTCAACGCGGGCGGCCCGGTTTGCCGCCGGCCCGATAACCGAGAAGTCGAGCCGTGCCGGTGCACCGACATTGCCGTACATCACCTCGCCGATATGCAGCCCGATGCCGAAGTTGATCGCCGGCTCCTGATTGCGCCGTCGCTCGGCATTGGCTTCCGAGATATTGTCGCGGGCCAGAAAGGCTGCCCGCAGTGCGCGTTCTGCCGCCGCGGTTTCGCCGCCGGTCTCCTCGCTGACGGGGAAAATACCCAGCATGGCGTCGCCGACGAACCGCAGCACTTCGCCACCATTATTCTGGATCGCCAGCGCCGATATCTCGAAATAGGTATTCATCAGCGCCAGCATCCGGTTCATCGGAAGCTCTTCCGACAAAGCGGTGGAATCGCGCAGGTCGTTGAACCAGACCACCGCATTGATGGTCTCGCCGTCACCCCGGCGGATATGGCCGTCCAGTACCTTCCGGCCGGAGCGTTTGCCGATATAGGTTTCCATCAGGATCAGCGCCGTCCGGCGAGCGGATATCGCCTCGATCACGGGGGCCAGGGTCGCAGAAAGCCGGTCAATCAGCGCCAGGTCACCATCGGTCCAGCCTTCCGGTTTTTCGGTGCAGAAGGTCAGCACGCTGACGGTGCCGTCACTGAACACCAGCGGATCGGCGATATAATCGGTGTAACCCTGATCCTTCATGTCCTGCAGCACCGGATAATCAAGCTGCGCCTCCGGGATGTTGAGGCGTCGCCTGATCCGCTCCGCTTTTTCGTGAATATGATGGATCGGGCTGACCAGATAGGCCGGTGCATTCCGGGTTGCATGATAGAACGAGGCTTCCAGACCGGTGCCGCCCTGACGTGTCCAGCGCAGGCCCCAGCCCCTGACCAGCGGATGCAGGGTTGAGACGATCAGCGCCGACCGGCTGATCGGGGCACCATCTGCCGACAGCCGCTCCATATAGCTGTCGAAGGCACCGCGCACACTGTCATTGAACCGCCCCTCGGTCAGCAGCCAGCTGATGGCTGGATCGGGTGACCAGTCTGGCTGCTCGATTGCGGTCGGGTCAGATATCATGTCGGGCATGTTACGGTGTTTTACCTGTGGCGGGAATGCAGGGAAATGGGGTGCCTGCACAGACCTGTCAATGACCGATGCTCAAGGGTGCGTCAGGCGCGCTGAAGTGGCAGAGCCGTCATGAGGATTCTATACTCTGTCCAGTCGTGTGAGAAACAGGAGCCCTGAAATGAGCCGTGATACACTCGCCAGTCTTGTCGACACCAGCCGTCCGCTGGTCGGACGGGAGCATTTTACCGCGTCACTGCCGCCGGGTGCCCTGCATTTTGCCGCGCACAGCCATCACCCCCGACCGGATGTCACCCGCCATGCCATGCTGGAATGCTGGGATGATGCAGCACGATTACAGAGCGGCAAATGGTCGAAGGTATTCGATGAGGTCCTGCCGGAGGCGCAGGCCCATATTGCGGGCATCCTGAACCTGCCGGATCCGGAGCGGATTGCGATTGCCGCGAACTGTCACGAGTTTGTCGCCCGGCTGCTGACCTGTTTCGACCCCGCACGCCCGATCCGCCTGCTGACGACAGACAGCGAGTTTGCCAGTTTCGGCCGCCAGATGCGCCGTGCGGTGGAACGCGGCACGGTGACGGCAACCCTGGTTCCGGCCCGGCCGTTTGACAGCTTTGCCGAGCGGTTTCTGAGCACTGCACAGGCAGGTGAACAGGATCTGGTCTTCTTCAGTCAGGTGCATTTCAACACCGGGTTTCGCGTCACCGGCCTGAACGATCTCTGTGCCGGACTGACCGCGACGGGGGCCGAGGTTGTCGTGGATGGCTATCATGCCTTCATGGCGGTGCCGGAGGATTTCGGTGCTGCATCGGCCCGCAGCTTCTATATGGCCGGCGGGTTCAAATATGCGATGAGTGGCGAAGGGGCCTGTTTTCTGTCGGTCCCGGCGGGATGCGACCTGAAGCCGGAGAATACCAGCTGGTTTGCCGATTTCAGGAACCGGGCCGGGGTCAGTGATGGTGACGTGGCCTATGGCGATGACGGCTCCCGCTTCATGGGGTCGATCTTTGATCCGGTCGGCCTGTACCGCCTGAATGCGACCATGCGGCTGCTGCGCGGGCTCGGGGTCGGGGTGGCCGCCATTCACGCCCATGTTCATGCGCTGCAGGGTCTGTTCCTGCGGGCGGTCGACGACATGCAGCATCCGGTGATTTCCCGGGAAACGCTGGTTGTCGGCGGTGATGTGGCGCGCGGTAATTTCTTGGCCTTCGACCATGCCGGTGCGCCTGCCCTGTGCGAGGCCCTGGTGCGCAGCGGTGTCCGTGTCGACGCCCGCGGATCGATCATCCGGTTCGGTTTCGGAATGTACCATTCGGGCGGTGATGTCGCGCGGCTGATCGATGTTCTGCATGATCTTCGCTGACAGAAATCATGGAAATCAGTTGCAAAGCGCCACTTTTCGACACAATTACCGCGCACGAGGGGCAAAAACCGTGAATCTTCAAAGGGGCTTCAAAGATTATGGATAAAGTGAATTCCGTCGGTCAGGAGGTAATGACCGTGATCTCCACCTATGGCCTTGAGGTCATCGGTGCGATTATCATTCTTGTTGTCGGCTGGTGGCTGGCCGGCAAGATTTCCGGTCTTGTGCGCAAGGCGCTGAGCCGCAGCAAGCATGTGGATGCAACGCTGGAAGGGTTCTTCGCCAGCCTGGCCCGCTATGCGATCATCATTTTCACCATCATCGCGGTGCTGGGCCAGTTCGGCGTCCAGACCACCAGCTTCATTGCTGTTCTCGGTGCGGCAGGTCTGGCCATCGGCCTTGCCCTGCAGGGGACGCTCTCGAACATTGCCGCCGGGGTGATGTTGCTGATCTTCCGGCCTTTCCAGGTCGGTGATTTCATTGATGGCGGTGGTGTTACCGGTACGGTCAAGTCGATCAGCCTGTTCATTACCGAGATGGCAACGCCGGATAATGTGAAGATCATCGTGCCGAATGCGGATCTCTGGGGCACGGCGATCAAGAATTTCAGCGCCAATTCCAAACGCCGCGTCGATTTTGTCTTCGGCATCGGCTATGGCGACGACATCAACAAGGCGATGAAGGAAATTCTGGCCATTGCGGGCAAGGATGAGCGGATCGATGCAGAACCGGCGCCGATGTGTGTTGTCGGCAATCTCGGCGACAGCTCGGTCGACCTGACGGTTCGTGTCTGGTGTAACGCCGCTGATTACTGGGGCATCAAGTTCGAGATGACCAAAGCAGTCAAGGAACGCTTCGACAAGGTCGGTATTTCCATTCCGTTTCCGCAGCGCGACGTTCACATGATTGCAGAAGCTGCCGAGAAATAAGTTCTGAGCACCCCTCTCCCGCAACAGACGGGAGAGGGGTTATTTTGACGGTCATTGCCTTACCCCTTGATCTCCTGACAGGACGACCCACACTATCAGGGAAATCGGGAGTGATCTGAATGGCTTTTGACTGGGCGAATCCCGGACGACGGGATTTCCTTAAATTCTCCGGTGCGGCACTGGTTGTTTCTGCCTGGCCTTTCACCGGCGTGCGGGCTGCAGATGATGTCTATCGCGGTCATGCGATGGGGATGTGGCAGGACCCGAAGCACGGACCGGATTTCACGCATTTTGACTGGGTCAACCCGGATGCGCCGAAGGGTGGCGAGATTGTCCAGCATGCGGTCGGCAGCTTTGACAGCTTCAACGGCTTCACCCTGAAGGGCAGTGCTGCGCCGACCGGGTCGATCGAGACCCTGATGACCACCAATATGGATGAGTCGAATTCGGAATATGGTCTGCTGGCGGAGTCCGTAGCCTTTCCAAAGGACCGGTCCTGGGTTGAATTCACCCTGCGGGCGGAGGCACGCTGGCATGACGGAAAGCCGGTGACGGTCGAAGACGCGATTTTCAGTCTGGAAATTCTGAAGACCAAAGGCCATCCACAGTACCGGTTCTATTACAAGAACGTGCTGCGGGGCGAGAAGACGGGTGAGCGCACGGTGCGGTTCATCTTCGATGCGCCGAACAATCGCGAACTGCCGCTGATTACCGGCCAGCTGCCGGTCTTGCCGAAACATTACTGGGAAAGCCGGGATTTCGAGAAGACGACGCTGGAACCGCCGCTCGGCAGCGGCCCCTACAGGGTTGAGAGCTTTGATACCGGACGATCCGTCACGCTGGTGCGGGTTGAGGATTACTGGGGCCGGGATCTGGCGGTCAATCGCGGGCAGAACAATCCGGACCGTATCCGGTATGACTATTACCGGGATCGCACGGTATCGTTCGAGGCCTTCAAGGCCGGGGCCTATGATTTCCGTCATGAACTGACATCGAACCAGTGGGCAACCGGCTATGATGTCCCGGCGATCAGAAGCGGCGACATGAAGCGGGAGACGATTCCGCATAACCGTCCGACAGGCATGCAATGCTTCGTCTACAATATCCGGCGGGAGAAATTTCAGGACCCGGCGCTGCGCGAGGCGCTGGCCTATGCCTTCGATTTTGAATGGTCGAACAAGAACCTGTTCTACGGCATTTATGAACGCCCGAAGAGCTTCTTCGAGAATTCCGAACTGGCCTCGACCGGCTTGCCGTCCGTTGCCGAGCTGGAGATTCTGGAGCCGATGCGCGGCACCATTCCGGACCGGGTGTTTACGGACGAATATCAGCCGCCGGAGACGGACGGGTCGGGCACGCCCCGTGCCAACCTGCGCAAGGGGCTGGAGATCCTGCGCAAGGGCGGCTGGAATATCACCGGCGGCAAGCTGATCGATCCAAAATCCGGCAAGCCGCTGGAGATTGAATTCCTGCTGAGCTCGCCCGCATTTGAGCGGATTGTCCTGCCCTTTACCAAAAATCTGGAGCGGCTTGGCGTGACCTCGACGGTTCGCACGGTGGATTCCGCCCAGTACCAGAACCGGATGGACAGTTTCGATTTCGACATGACCACGGATGTCTTTGGCCAGTCCTCCTCGCCGGGCAATGAACAGCGGGATTTCTGGGGCTCGGAAGCTGCCGACCGGCCGGGTGGCCGCAATACCATCGGCATCAAGGACCCGGCCATCGACAAGCTGGTTGATCTGGTGATCGCGGCACAGACCTGGGACGATCTGGTTGCCCGCTGCCGGGCACTTGACCGGGTGTTGCTGTGGCATCACTTCGTCATCCCGCAATGGGCCTCGACGAGTTTCAATATTGCCTGGTGGAACAAATTCGGGCGCCCTGAGAGAACCCCGGAATACGAGATCGGTTTCACCTCCTGGTGGGTGGACCCGGCGCTGGCAGCAAAGCTGAAAAAGAGTAACGGTTGATGGCTCCCGTTGCCATCCTTCGAGACGGCGCTTTGCGCCTCCTCAGGATGAGGGTTGCCATATCCCCTTATCCTGAGGAGCGGTCTGCCCTGTCCCGAAGGATAACCGCCTGCTCCGGAAAGACATGAACAACCCATGCTGAGCTATATCGTTCGCCGCCTGATGCTGGTGCCGCTGACCCTGTTCGGCATTCTGGTGATCAATTTCGCGGTGATCCAGTTCGTGCCGGGCGGCCCTATCGAACAGATTCTGGCGGAATCCCAGGGTCGGGCCGGTGATACTGCCGGGCGTATCAGCGGTGAACAGAATGTGGATCTCGGCAATTCCGGGAACAGCAGCACGCTGCCCGGCCAGAGCAGTTCAAAATACCGCGGGGCGCAGGGGGTTGATCCGGAACTGATCCGCGAGCTGGAGCGCCAGTTCGGTTTCGACAAGCCGGCTTGGGAACGGTTTGTCGATATGAGTGTCAACTATCTCACCTTTGATCTCGGCAACAGCTACTTTCAGGACCGCTCGGTTGTTGATCTGGTGATCGAGAAATTACCGGTTTCCATTTCACTGGGTCTGTGGACCTTTCTGCTGACCTACCTGATCTCGATCCCGCTGGGGGTCCGCAAGGCGGTCAGGGATGGTACCCGCTTTGATATCGTCACCAGCTGGGTCGTGATCATCGGCAATGCCATTCCGGGCTTTCTGTTCGCCATCCTGCTGATCATCATCTTTGCCGGGGGGCGCTATCTCGACTGGTTCCCGCTGCGCGGACTGGTCTCGCATGATTTCGATCAGCTGAACTGGTGGCAGCAGGTGCTGGATTACCTCTGGCATATGGCGCTGCCGGTCCTGTCGCTGGTCATCGGCAGCTTTGCCGGGATGACCCTGCTGACGAAGAACTCCTTTCTGGACGAGATCAACAAGCAGTATGTGCTGACGGCCCGGGCCAAGGGGCTGACCGAAAGCCGGGTGCTCTACGGGCATGTTTTCCGCAATGCCATGCTGCTGATCATTTCCGGTTTCCCGACCGCTTTTCTCAGCCTGATCTTTACCGGCTCGTTCCTGATCGAGACAATCTTCTCACTCGACGGGCTGGGGCTGATGGGGTTCGAGGCGATCATCAACCGGGATTACGCCGTGGTGCTGGGCACGCTTTACGCCTTCACCCTGATCGGCGTCATCTTCGGGATCATCAATGATGTGATGTATCACATTGTCGATCCCCGGATCGATTTTGAAAGCCGGGAGGTCTGATATGGCGGCACCCCCGACAGAAGAACGCCGGATGGGCCTGCGGGTCACCCCGATCATGCGGCGGCGGATCAGCAATTTCCGGCGCAACCGCCGTGCGGTCTGGTCGTTGCGTATCTTCGGGCTGCTGTTTCTGGTCTGTCTGTTTGCAGAATTTCTCGCCAATGACCGGCCGGCCTTTGTCTGGTTCGACGGCAAACCCTATTTCCCGTCGGTCGTCACCTATACCGAGACCGACTTCGGTGGCGATTTCCCGACGGAAGCCGATTATCGCGATGCCTATCTGGCAGAACTGATCAACGAGAAAGGCTGGATTGTCTGGCCGCCGATCCGGTTTTCCTATGATACGGTCAATCTGGAACTGACCTCGCCCGCCCCGTCACCGCCGGATGCGGTCAACTGGCTGGGGACCGACGATCAGGGCCGGGATGTGGCGGCCCGTCTGATCTACGGCTTTCGGCTGTCCGTGCTGTTCGGTTTCACACTGACCATCATTTCCTCGATCATCGGCATTCTGGCCGGCGCGGTGCAGGGTTATTTCGGTGGCTGGCTTGACCTGATCTTCCAGCGTGTGATCGAAATCTGGGCGTCGATGCCGTCATTCCAGATCCTGATTATCCTGTCGACCGTCCTGGTGCCCGGATTCTGGACCCTGCTGATTGCCCTGACCGTGTTCAGCTGGATGGGGCTGACCGGGCTGGTACGGGCGGAGTTCTTCCGGGCCCGGAATTTCACCTATGTCCGTGCGGCCCGTGCGCTGGGGGTCTCGGATACGGCGATCATGCTGCGGCATCTGCTGCCCAATGCGATGGTGGCAACCCTGACCTTTCTGCCCTTTATCCTGTCCGGGTCGCTGGTCGCGCTGACCGGTCTTGACCTGCTGGGGCTTGGCCTGCCACCGGGATCTCCGTCGCTGGGTGAGCTGCTGGCGCAGGGCAAGTCGAACCTGCAGGCGCCCTGGCTCGGCATGACCGCGTTCTTTGTTATCTCGGCCCTGCTGGTGCTGCTGGTTTTTGTCGGTGAAGGTGTGCGTGACGCATTTGATCCGCGCAAGGTGTATGGATGAGCGACCTGCTGGATGTCAGCGCACTGGAGGTGCATTTCGGTGACGGACCCGGCGCGGTCCGGGCGGTCCGCGGTGTCAGCTTCACCGTTGCCCCCGGTGAATGCGTGGCGATTGTCGGTGAAAGCGGCTCGGGCAAGTCGGTTTCTGCGCTATCGGTTCTGCAATTGCTGCCCTATCCGTTTGCCCGCCATCCCGGCGGGTCGATCCGGTTTCAGGGCCGCGAACTGCTGGGTGCCGCCGAAGCCGGGATGCGGAGCATCAGGGGCAACAAGATTTCGATGATCTTTCAGGAACCCCTGAATTCCCTCAACCCGCTGCATTCGGTTGAAAAACAGATCAGCGAGGTGCTGCTGGAGCATCGCAAGATGCCGGCGGAACGGGCGCGGGCACGGGTCATCGAATTGCTGACACTGGTCGGGCTGGAGGCTCTCATCGACCGCCTGACTGCCCTGCCGCACGAACTTTCCGGCGGCCAGCAACAGCGGGTGATGATTGCGATGGCGCTGGCAAATGAGCCGGATCTGCTGATCGCTGACGAGCCGACGACGGCACTGGATGTTACCGTACAGGCCCAGGTTCTGGCGCTGCTGAAGGATTTGCAGCAACGTCTTGGCATGGGGCTGCTGCTGATCACCCACGATCTCGGTATTGTCCGGCGGGTGGCCGACCGGGTCTATGTCATGCAGGACGGCGCGGTGGTTGAACAGGGCCGGACAGAGAGCCTGTTCGACAATCCCCGGCATGACTATACCCGGCACTTGCTGGAGGCCGAGCCGAAAGGCCGGCCGGACCCGGCACCGGAAGACAGCGCCGGGGTCATCGCCGCAGATAACCTCAAAGTCTGGTTTCCGGTTCGCAAGGGAATCATTCGCCGGACGGTTGGCCATATCAAGGCGGTGGACGGGGTCAGCCTGTCGGTCCGTGCCGGCCATACGGTCGGCGTGGTCGGGGAAAGCGGCTCTGGCAAGACGACACTGGCAATGGCGCTGCTGCGGCTGGAACGTTCCGAAGGGCCGATCCGTTACCAGGGCAAGGATATTCAGGGCTGGAGCTCGAAACGCATGCGCCCGCTGCGCAGCGAGATGCAGGTTGTCTTTCAGGATCCGTTCGGCTCGCTCAGTCCCCGTCTCAGCGTGTTCCAGATTGTCGAGGAAGGGTTGCGGGTGCACGGGGCCGGCAGGGATTATGACGAACGTCGACAGATTGTCTCTGACGCGCTGGCGGAGGTTGGCGTTGATCCGGCAAGCATGGACCGCTACCCGCATGAGTTCTCCGGCGGGCAGCGCCAGCGCATCGCCATCGCCCGGGCACTGGCCCTGCAACCGAAACTGCTGGTGCTGGACGAACCGACCAGTGCGCTGGATATGAGTGTGCAGGCGCAGATTGTCGATCTGCTGCGCCAGCTGCAGCGTGACCGGGGCCTGGCCTATCTGTTCATCAGCCATGATCTCAAGGTCGTCCGCGCCCTGTCTCACGACCTGATTGTCCTGCGCGGCGGCAAGGTGGTGGAACAGGGACCGGCGGCTGACATCTTCGACAACCCGCAGCAGGATTATACCCGCGCCCTGATGAAAGCCGCCTTCGAGATCGAGGCTGACGAAAGCGGCGTGGTGGCACGGTGATCGTGTCCCCCTCATCCTTCGAGACGGCGCTTCACGCCTCCTCAGGATGAGGACCCGTCGGAAAACCTCAGCCCTTGAGGAGGGACGAAACGCCGCCTCGAAGGACGGCAAACAGAACTGAATTGAAGAAGGATGTGAACATGACCATTGAAACCCTGTCCATAGCAAAGACCTTCGGCGGTCAGCAGGGCGTCTACAGGCATGTCTCGGCGCTGCTTGGCTGTGACATGACCTTTTCGGTCTATCTGCCCCCGGCGGCGGAAAAGGGCCCGGTGCCGGTGCTCTGGTGGCTGTCGGGCCTGACCTGCACGCAGGAGAACTTTACCACCAAGGCCGGTGCGCAGCGTTATGCGGCGGAAGCCGGAATTGCGATCATCTGCCCGGATACCAGCCCGCGCGACAGTGACCATCCGGGCGAGCATGACGCCTATGATTTCGGCTCGGGCGCCGGCTTCTATCTGGATGCGACGGTCGCCCCCTGGTCGCAGAATTATCGCATGTACAGTTACATCACCAGTGAACTGCCGGATTGCGTTTTCGGGGCCTTCCGGCTGGACCCGAACCGGCAGTCGGTTTCCGGGCACAGCATGGGCGGGCATGGTGCGCTGACCATCGGTATCAAGAATCGCGACCGCTATCGTTCGGTCTCGGCCTTTTCGCCGATTGTCGCCCCGATGCAGGTTCCCTGGGGGCAGAAGGCGCTGACAGGCTATCTTGGGAAAAACCCGGATGCCTGGCATGCCTATGACGCCTGTGCACTTGTTTCCGACCGGGGCTATGACCGGCCGCTGCTGATCGAACAGGGACTGGCGGATAATTTTCTGACCGAACAGTTGCAACCTGAACTTTTTGAAGCGGCCTGTGCCGGCGCCAGTGTACCGCTGACCGTCAACCGGCGGGAAGGCTATGACCACAGCTATTACTTTATTGCCAGCTTCATCGGCGATCATATCCGCTGGCATGCCGAACGGCTGCAGAGCTGACCTGTGAACGAGTATGGCCGCATTGAACGGCTCGCACTCCGCCATGCGCGGACTGCTTTCAGGGACCAGTCCCGGCTCGATGAGTGCTGTCCGGGTCTGAACTATCACGCCGTCCCGGATTTCCCGCAGGCCCTGTCAGATTACGACCGGTTTGCGGGCTTCTTTGCAGACGCAGACGTGGTCTGGCTGGAAGACGGCGAGGCCCTGACACCGGACGCGATCTATGTCCGGGATGCGGCGATACCGTCACCCCGTGGCATGATCCTGTGCAATATGGGCAAGCCGGAACGCCGCGCTGAACCGGGCTTGCATGGTGCCGCTTTCCGGCGCGCCGGTATTGCCGTGCTGGGCGAAATTACCGGCGAAGGATATCTCGAAGGGGGCGATTTCATCTGGCTGGATGCCCGGACCTGCGCGGTTGCCGAAGGCTACCGGACCAATCCGGAAGGCATTCGCCAGCTTCGTGAACTGCTGGGCCGCGATGTGCATGTCGAGGTGGTGCCCTTGCCCCACTATAAAGGCCCGGCGGATGTATTCCATCTGATGTCGGTCATCAGCCCGCTGGATCATGATCTGGCGCTGGTTCATTCGCCGCTGATGCCGGTACGGTTTCGCACCTGGCTGCTGTCGCGGGGGATTGAACTGGTCGAGGCCGACCCGGCGGAATTCGAGACGCTGGGCTGTAACGTCCTGGCACTCGGGCCCCGGCATCTGCTGATGGCGGGCGGGTGCGAGAGAACAGCAGAGCGGCTTCGTGCCGCCGGATGCCGGGTCGAGACCTACCCGGCCGATGAGATCTCGCGCAAGGGTGAGGGCGGACCAACCTGCCTGACCCGTCCGCTTGTCCGGGCGAGCTAGCTGGCGACGGACAGGGGCAGGTCGCCCATCAGGTCATTGATGTAGGCGCTCAGCGTTTGTTTCTGATGGCTGTCGATCTCGAAGCAGATGCGGGTATGGCCCCGGCCAAGGCCGACAATGCGGGCTTTCATCGGGTCCAGCCGGCGCAGCTCGATCTCCACCTCGTCCCCGACCGAGCCCGGCAGTTCGGGGACAAGCCGGGCACCCCCGACTGAAATATCGACAACCGTGGCATCCATCATCGGACCATTGTTCAGGCGACAGATCGCCCGTTCGGACAGCTTGTGCCGTTTTGACTTTCTCTGCTCGCCACCCCGCGCCTGTTCGGCCAGAATCCGGATCAGGGTGCGGATCAGCGGATCGGCCCGTGCGATTCGCCGTGAAACCTGCTGGCGGCTGATGGCAACGGCCAGAACCGGTGTCAGGGCGCGGGCTGATGTCAGTCTGGGCTGGTCGTCCTCAACGATGGCATTGACGCCGATCAGGGCACCCTTCTCACAAATTTCAACCACCTCTTCGCGACCATTCACCTCTCGGACGATTTCAACTACGCCGGACTGAATGATGAAGGCCTCGCTGCCCGTCATTCCCTGACGAAAAATCGAGCCGCCTGTGCTGAAGGTTCGCCGGTCCTGTATTTCCGCCATGCAAGTGATCTCCGTACTTCATGCTGCCCTGCAACATAATAGCTCCGGGATGTCAGGAAAGTGACAGTCCGCACAGATCCGGATTTTATGGTGCCCGCCACAGGATGACATAACCGTCGGTCTGTTTTGGCGACAGGCCACTATCCGGCTTGTCGACAATCGGGTCCACGGTGATCAGTCGCCCGCCGCGGAGGGTAACGCCGGCCACCGCCAGCCCGTGGGCGACGCCAATGCTGTCAATCCGTGTATGGCTGCCGATGCCGCCGGCGGTCAGGGTGGTCCAGCGGATGCGGCGCTGAAAGTCGGCGGAGACCACCAGCAGTGTCGGATCACCACCATAGGTTCCCACCGCGGTTCCGGCGATGGTCTGCTTGTCACGATCGGGAATACCGAGGCCGCTTACCCCGCCGATGAACACATTCCCCAGCTCGTCTGCGGCAATGGCGCGGGGCAGAAAGGTGTTGGTCCGGTTAAGCTTGTCCGGTCCCAGCCGCGGGAAGGCATATTGCGCTTTCTTCAGACGTCCGGTCACGGGGTCCAGCCGGGCGAAGAAGGCAATGACGGCCCGGCCCGGCCCGACGGGTGTGTTGTAGCGGTCGCTGAAGAACAGCATGCCTTCGCGGGCCGGGATGGTCGGATGTTTCAGGAACAGGCTGTCACCGCCGGCGGCCTCACCGAGAAAATACAGCTCGCCATCCAGCCCGATGGTCAGGCGCAGGCCGTGGGTATCGGCGGTCCGGTTGCCAAGCTCGCCCCCCGCATAGCCCCAGTTCCTCCAGACCCGCTTCATGTCGAAATCCCAGGCTTCGACAAAGGCACTCTGGACGGCGAGAGAATTCACATCCCGGACATTGTTGAAGCCGGTGACAAACAGGAGTTTGTTTTCTGAATCCACTTCGATATCGGTGATCACGGCATGATCCAGGTCGACCCGGCCCAGCCGGCGGCCCGCCGGGTCATACAGGCTGACCCGTTTGCCGTCCAGCAGGGCAACGCTGTCATCCCGGCCGATGGCCACCCGGCTGGCTTTCACCGGCAGATTGTCGCGCCAGATAAATTCAGATGCATCATCAGAGAGGACGGCAACGCCCAGGTCACCGGCAATCGCAATCCGGCCACTGGCGGCGGAGACCGCCATGTCTGTCAGCTGTTTGCCAACCCGGGTGTGAGACAGGACCGGCTTGCCATCCGGCGACAGGATCAGCACGGATGCCGGACCATCCAGCAAATCAATACGCTGTCCCCCGAGGGCAATTCCCTGCAGACGCCCGGCGACAACCACATTGGCAGCGGGGGTGATGGCAACCGCGACCACGTCATCAATGCCGGGGCCGGCCAGATAGCTGGCAAAATGGGCGGGCAGGTCGTTGCTGACACTGGGGCCCTGTATCTCGTCGGATGGTGTCGGGGAACCGGGTTCAGCCTCTCCGGGCGCGGTATCGGTTCTGCTGTCACCCTCTGATTCGGCCTCGCCCCCGGTTTCCGGCGGCAGAACGGTCGGGGCGGTCGGGGGCGTGGGGTCTGTGATGGTCTGCGCGGTCGCAAAGGACAGTGACGCAAGAAACATCAGGCCTGCCGCAATCGCCGCCCGCCGGGTCATGACCTGCCTACTCCCGCACCCGGTCCAGTGTCACGAAGGCATAGGCCGGGCGACCCGGCTCCTCAATCAGCTCGGTACGCCCGATTTCGCGCCATTCGGTCCAGCTGAACTCCGGAAAAAAAGTGTCGGCCTCCGGCTCGGCCTGTACCTCGGTCAGATAGATGCGGTCGGCCTGTGGCATTACAAGCCGGTAGATTTCAGCACCGCCGATCACCATGACCTCGTCAGCGCCACCGGCCCGGGCGATGCCGCGGGCCATTTCCAGCGCCAGCTCAGGGCTGTTGATGACCTGTGCGCCCTCCGCTTTGTAGCTGCGGTCGCGGGTGACAACGATATTGGTGCGGCCGGGCAGGGCGCGGGGCAGGCTTTCCCACGTCTTGCGGCCCATCAGGACGGGTTTGCCCAGTGTGGCCTGCTTGAAAAAACGCAGGTCGCCGGGCAACCGCCAGGGCAGATTGCCATCCTTGCCGATGGCCCGGTTGCGACCCATGGCGACGATCAGGGCAATTCGTGGCCCGGTCATACAGCGACCGGTGCCGGGATATGCGGGTGGAACTGATAGCCGTCCAGCGTGAAGTCCTCGAAGGTAAAACCGAAGATATTGCGGACATCCGGGTTCAGGCGCATCACCGGCAGCGGACAGGGTGTGCGTTCCAGTTGCCGGTCTGCCTGTTCGAGATGGTTGGCATAGAGATGCGCATCCCCCAGCGTATGCACGAAATCACCCGGCTCCAGTCCGGCAACCTGGGCGATCATCCGGGTCAGCAGTGCGTAGGAGGCGATATTGAACGGCACGCCCAGAAAAATATCGGCACTGCGCTGGTACAGCTGGCAGGAAAGTTTGCCGTTGGCGACATAGAACTGGAACAGGCAATGGCAGGGCGGCAGGGCCATCCCGCCGATTTCCGGCACGTTCCAGGCGCTGACAATCAGCCGGCGCGAATTCGGATTGGTGCGAATCTGGGTCATCAGGTCGCTGATCTGGTCGACGGTCCGGTTGTCGGCCCCGCGCCAGGATCGCCACTGCGCGCCGTAAACCGGCCCCAGATCGCCCTTGTCGTCGGCCCAGTCATCCCAGATCGAAACACCGTTTTCCCGGAGATAGGCGATATTGGTGTCGCCCTTCAGAAACCACAGCAATTCATGGATGATCGAGCGCAGATGCAGGCGCTTGGTGGTGACAAGGGGAAAGCCCTGCGCCAGGTCGAAACGCATCTGATAGCCGAAAACACTGTAGGTGCCGGTGCCTGTCCGGTCATCCCGGAAGACGCCGTTTGTGCGCACATGGCGCAGCAGATCGAGATATTGTTGCATGCTTATCCGTCGTCGCCGGTATGTGGATTAAGAATAACCGATCTGCCCTGTCGGGGGAAAGGCCTGTTACCCTTCCAAAACCCCTGCTGACGTTCTATATTAATTCTGCCGGTTCGCCGGCTATGGCGATAAACGGGTTGTGGAATAAGCATAACGGACCCGGGGGCAGTGCCCGGCGCCTCCACCAATTTCTCTTTTGGGGGCGAAACAGGATCGACGTGTGTAGTAAAGACAACACTTTTGCTCGGCATGGTACCACCGATATCGGACCATTCCTACAAGTGCCAACGATAACGTTGAACTTGCCGCTGCCGCCTAATAGGCGTTAAGCGCGGCCCGGGGGGCGCCGGGCAACAGAAGCCCCCCACTTTATTTGCCGCTGGCCGGGGCCGGCGGTCAGGGGAACGGAACAGGTTGATGGATATGGAAGACACCGGACTGCGCTACGACGAAATGGTCGAGAATGCCCTGCGCGGTGTTGTTTCCCAGGCGCTCAGGCATGTGCTCGACTATGGCCTGCACGGGGATCATCATTTCTATATCACCTTCCACACGGATTTTCCGGGTGTGCGGATTCCGAAACGCCTGAAAGAACGCTATCCGGAAGAAATCACCATCGTTCTGCAGCACCAGTTCTGGGATCTGCTGGTTGGTGACGAACATTTCGAGGTGACGCTGAGTTTCGACAAGAAAAGTGAACTTCTGATCGTACCGTTCGCGGCCATCAGCGCCTTCGCCGACCCTTCGGTGAAATTCGGCCTGCAGTTCGCAGTCGAGGAGATGGAAGAAGACGAAGACAACGCCGAGGCGCTGCGTCTGGCCGTCGATGATGCGGTTGCCGATTCCGAAATGGAAGACGAAGCCAATAACGACAGCACCCCCGCCCCGAAGGGCGGCGCCGAAGTCATCACGCTGGATTCCTTCCGCAAGAACCAGGGCTGAATTTCAGCAGGCAGCCCTTCCGTAGCTCCATCCTTCGAGACGCAGCTGCGCTGCTCCTCAGGATGAGGCTCTGGTTAAATTCAGCCTCGTCCTGAGGAGGGCTGAAAGCCCGTCTCGAAGGATGCCTTTTCGGCCCTGTCTCCTCCATAGGGTATCTATGGGATGCTGGGTTTACATGTCGCGTTGTTCAGATGGGCGATTTTATGTCGGCTCTACGCGTGCGTCGCTTGAACGCAGGATTGGAGAGCATAACAACGGACAGTTTGGTGGTTTTACCAGCAAGCGTCGCCCGGTTCAGCTGATCTGGAGTCAGTGGTTTATGGCTATCACCGATGCCATTGCTGTCGAGAGACAGATCAAGGGCTGGCGTCGGGAGAAGAAACTTGCCCTCGCGAAGGGCGATTATGATCTGCTGGTCAGCCTGGCATCCAGACGGAAGTTCTGAGTTTTTTTGCCCTCCATCCTTCGAGACGCAGCTGCGCTGCTCCTCAGGATGAGGCTCCGGTTAAATTCAGCCTCATCCTGAGGAGGGACGAAGTCCCGTCTCGAAGGATGGCGGTGGCCTTGCTGACCTTCAGTCCAGACCCATCAGCCCCCGGGCGAAGTCGCGGGGAGTGAAGGGGCGGAGGTCTTCGGCGGATTCGCCGACGCCGACCGCATGGACCGGCAGGCCGAACTTTTCTGCCAGGGCGACGATCACGCCACCCCGGGCGCTGCCGTCCAGTTTCGTCATCACCAGACCGGTGACATCGACGGCCTCAAGGAAGGTCTCGACCTGACTGTGGGCGTTCTGACCGACGGTGGCGTCGAGCACCAGTACCACCGCATGCGGTGCGGTGGCATCCACCTTCCGCATGACGCGGATGATCTTCTGCAACTCGTCCATCAGATGGCGTTTGTTCTGCAGGCGGCCCGCGGTGTCGATAAACAGGATATCCATGTTCTCGTCACGGGCGCGGGTCACCGCATCAAAGGCCAGGGCCGCGGCATCGGTGCCGGTCTGGCCCGCAACCACCGGACAGTTCGCCCTCTCGCCCCAGATCTGGAGCTGTTCGATGGCGGCGGCCCGAAAGGTGTCACCGGCGGCCATCATCACCTTGTGGCCGCTGTCACTGAAACTCTTTGCCATCTTGCCGATAGTGGTGGTCTTGCCAGATCCGTTCACGCCACAGACCAGCACGGTGAAGGGTTTCACTCCGTCGGGCGGGGTGAGGGGGTGTGCAACCGGCTCCAGCAGCCGCTCGATCTGGTCGGCCAGTGCGGTGCGGACCTCCATCGCGGAGACATCCTTGCCGAAGCGGGTGCGGGCCAGTTCCTTCGACAGCTTGCCCGCCGTCGCCACGCCAAGGTCGGCAGTGATCAGAATATCTTCGAGTTCTTCCAGTGCGACATCGTCAAGTCGCCCGCCCCGGAACACGCCCTCAATGGCAGAGGCAATCCGCGAAGATGTCTTGCCAAGCCCGGCACGCAGACGGGAAAACCAGCCGAGCGCCATGGTCAGGCGACCTCTGCCAGCAACTGGCTTTCCGCGCGGCCGGTCACCCGGGCGGTGACGATATCGCCGGGTTCTGCCGCGCCGGACAGGCGGACGGGGGCAAAATCTTCGCTGTGGCCGCTGGCGTCCTTTTCGATCAGGACACGGATGGTGTCGCCCATCTTGCCATCAAGCCAGCTGCGGAACGCCAGCTCACCGGCGCTGCGCAGCCGTGCGGCGCGGGCCTTGCGCAGCCGGGCAGGCAGCTGCGGCATCTTTGCGGCGGGTGCCCCGGCACGGGCCGAGAACGGGAAAACATGCAGATGGGTCAGGCCGCAATCCTTGATCAGGCCAAGGCTGTTTTCAAACATCGCCTCGGTTTCGGTGGGAAAGCCGGCAATCAGGTCGGCACCGAAGGCGGTACCCGGACGTAATGTACGGACTTTCTCGCAGAAATCGACGGCCTGTTCCCGGCTGTGACGACGCTTCATGCGCTTCAGGATCATATCGTCACCGGCCTGAAGGCTGAGATGCAGATGCGGCATCAGACGCGGCTCGTCAGCCACCAGATCCATCAGCGCCCGGTCCTCACCGGCCTCTGCCGGATCAATGGATGACAGGCGCAGGCGGGCCAGTTCCGGCACCGCCGTCAGCAGACGACGGGCCATCTGGCCAAGGGTGATCCCCCCCGGCAGGTCGCCGCCATAGCCGGTGATATCAACCCCGGTCAGCACAACCTCGCGGAAGCCGCCATCGACCAGGCGGCGAACCTGTTCGACAATGCCACCGATGGGAACGGAGCGGTTGTTGCCGCGGGCAAAGGGGATGATGCAGAAGGTACAGCGATGGTCACAACCCTGCTGGACCTCGACAAAGGCGCGGGCGCGGCCTTCAAAATCACCAACCAGATGGGCGGCGGTTTCCCGCACCGCCATGATGTCGGTGACTTCGACGGCTTCAGGGTGATCGCCGCACCAGGTTTCGGCGGCCATCTTTTCGATATTGCCGACGACCCGGTTGACCTCGGGCAGGGCGGCATATTTGTCCGGGTCCAGTTGGGCCGCACAGCCGGTAACCACGATATGGGCATCCGGGCGTTCACGGCGCAGACGACGGATCGCCTGACGGGCCTGACGCTCTGCCTCGCCGGTCACCGCACAGGTATTGAAGATCACCGTATTGGCACAGCCGGCAGCCCGGGCATGTTCGCGGATCACTTCGCTTTCATAGGCGTTCAGGCGGCAGCCGAAGGTCTGGACTTCGACATCCGCCGGTTTGTCGGTGCCGGTTGTCATGCGGCCGCACTGCGGACGAACATGTCCGGTGATAACAGGCCGCTGAAACTGGTGGCGACCGGGCCGGTCATCATGACATGGCCGTCGGGCATCCAGTTGATATCGAGCACGCCGCCATCCAGCCGGACGGAAACCTCCCGCCCGGTCAGGCCGCGGCGATGGGCGGCGACAGCGGCAGCACAGGCACCGGACCCGCAGGCACGGGTAATGCCGGCACCGCGTTCCCAGACCCGGTAGCGGATATTGCTGTCATCGATCACCTGAACTACACCGATATTGGCCCGGTCGGGAAACTGGGCGTGATTTTCGAGGATTGGTCCGTGGATCGCCAGATCAACCTTTGCCACATCCTCAACAAAAAAGACGGCATGGGGATTGCCCATATTGACGCCGACCGCATCAGTCAGCGGCCCGCTGGCGACGGGGATATGCAGGGTGTCGACGGCATCGCGGATCGGCACTTCACGCCAGTCCAGCCGGGCCGGACCCATATCGACGCAGACCCGGCCGTCATCGGTGGATTCGGCATCCAGCAGCCCGGCGATGGTTTCAATCACCAGATGGTCGGCATCACTTTCCCCCATGACCATGGCGGCAACACAGCGTGTTCCGTTGCCACAGGCACCGGCCTCGCTGCCGTCCGGGTTGCGGATGCGCATGAAAACATCGGCCATATCGTCGCGGGCCGGCTCCAGGATCAGCAGCTGGTCAAATCCGACACCGGTCCGCCGGTCGCCGATGGCGCGGGCCTCTTCCGGCCCGATGACAAGCTTGCCGTCGCGGGCGTCGAGGACCACGAAATCATTGCCGAGGCCATGCATTTTGGTGAAAGGAATGCTGTTCATGCCGCGTTATATGGCGGTTCCGCCGCCACTGTCCATCCCCGCCCGCCGAAAATGGCTGCGTATTCACCAGATATCCGCCCGCTCCCCGCGGTCCGGGGCGGGGGTCAGCGCAACCGGGGTGTCAGGCTGGCAAGTTTCTGCATCTTGTCCCAGCGTGTTTCCGGAGCGACTTCCGGCACAGTCCAGAACGAGGCGCCCTTGTGGCGGATATGGGTGTCGAGAACCGTTGCGGCCTGTTCGACATCACCGGTCTCAATCGCCTCGGTCAGTATTTTATGCTCGGCAAACGACTTCTTCATATGTTCCGGTGTTGCCCCGAGCTTGTTGCGGATCGTGTCGATTTTTGAGGCGAAGGACCGCCGGGCCATGGTGAGATAGGGATTGGCGGCATATTCAAACAGCGCCTCGTGAAAGAGTGCGTCATTCTCGGAATAGGCACGGCTGTCGCCATCCCGGAGGGCAACTTCCATATTATCGGTTGCTGTCCGCCAGGCCCGGGCAAGCTCGTCGCCGTTGTCTCGCATGGCCAGTCGCAGGGCACCGACCTCCAGTACCGAGCGTGTTTCGCTGACCTGAACGAATTCGGCCCTGCCCATCGTGAAGACATAGGTGCCGGACTGGGGCTCGGTCCGGACAATGCCTTCCATCTCCAGCCGCGCGAAGGCTTCCCGCACCGGGGTGCGGCTGACCTCGTAACGGCGGGCGATGCGTGACTCCGACAGCGCATCGCCCAGCTCGAATTGTCCGTGCACAATTTCCAGCCTGAGCCGGTCTGTTACCAGATCTGCAAGAGAAACAGGGCCGTCTACACGCATCGGCAACTCCGGATGTGAACGTTAAACGTCATAATGTACCATACCTTTATCGCCTTGCATGCCAGTATACCAGTCAGACGGGCACTTCATGACGACCGCCAAACATGGGCGCGGAGCGACCCAGCCCGGGCAATTCCCAGACACCGGCGCCACCGGGGTTGGTGTCTGCCCCGATATTGGCGTCGATGACATAAGGCCGGTTGGTTGCAATGCCCTTGCGGATAGCTTCGCCCAGATCTTCCGGACGGTCGATCGAGACACCTTCAACGCCGAACGACCGGGCCATGGCGGCAAAGTCGGGGTTGTAGGGCTCACCCGTATCCGGCAGCCGGAAATCGGTCGCCAGTTCACGCCCGCCCAGATAGCCGCGCTGCAAACCGCGGATCGAGGCATAGGCGTAGTTGTTCCAGACAACCCAGACCGCCGGAATGTTATATTCGACAGCCGTGGCCAGAACCGTGTTGTGCATCAGGAAAGCCCCGTCGCCACAGACCGACACACAGGGACGGTCCGGTGCTGCCAGCTTTGCGCCCAGCACCCCGGCCACGCCAAAGCCCATCGGGCCATAACCCATGGAGCCGATCAGGCTGTCTGGCCGTTTCGGGCGGGTATACTGGATCAGCCAGTTGTGATGGATCCCGATGTCGGAGACCAGAATGGCATCTTCCGGCAGGGCGAGGTCGATTTCACGGGCCGCCCGCTGCGGATTGATCGGAGAAGCAGGATCCTTGAAGCCGGGGGCGGTAAAATCGGCCCATTCCTTGCGCCAGCCTTCGATATCGGCCAGCCACTTCCGGCGGGGAGCGGAGAGTTCCGTCGACGCGCCGTCAAGTTCCGACAGCAACTGTTTCATGAAGGTCCGGGAATCCGCCATGATACCGAGTGCAACAGGATAGTTGCGGCCGATTTCTTCCGGATCGATATCGACATGGATCAGCTTCGTTGGCGGAATATTGAAGGAATAGCCGGGAATCCAGGTTGATGATGTGCGGTCATCGAACCGCATGCCCATCGCCAGAATGACATCGGCCTGACGTGTTGCATGGTTGGCCTGATACATGCCGTTACGGGCAACGAGGCCAAGCGCCAGCGGATGTTCCGACGGGATTGCGCCGAGACCGGAGGCCGAGGCAGCAACCGGAATCTGGTACTTTTCTGCCAGTTCCAGCAACAGGGTCGAGGCGTCACCATAGCGGCAGCCCTGGCCGACCATGATGACCGGACGTTCTGCGGCAAGCAGCATGCGTGCGGCTTTCTCGACACTTTCCTGATCGCCGCCGGCACGACAGGAAATATTGTCGGTCCAGGCTTTCGGATCGGGGGTTTCGGCACCGGTATCTTCCTTGAAGATATCGAAAGGCACATCGACGACAACCGGGCCAGGTCGGCCCGTCATCATCGTCTTCCAGGCTTCGCGCACCGTGACCGGCATCTGCTCGCCGCGGGTTGGCTGATAGACCCGTTTGCAATAGGCCTTCACCGTCGACGGAAAGTCTGCCTGATAATGGCGATAGAGCTCCTGAAAGGCACCCCTGTTGAACTGGTTTGTCGGCACGTTCCCGGTGACCGCAAAGAACGGAACTGAATCCATGAAGGCGTTGCCGAGACAGATCGGCATGTTTGCCGAACCGGGACCGCAGGAGGTGAAGGTTGCCGTAGCCTGGCCGGAAATCCGGTAGTAGACATCGGCCATGAAACCGGCGACGGATTCATGGCGGACGGAGACGGTTTTGACATCTTCCGAGCGCTCATAAAGCGCGTCGATGAAGCCGATATTGCCGTGACCGCACAGGCCGAAAGCGTAGGGAACGCCCTGCTGGATCAGGTGGTCGACGATCATCTGGCCGCCGTTGAGACTGTTTTTGACTGACATGATTATTCTCCTCAGGAAGCCAGCGTACCGCGTGGCGGGTAATTGCGTTCTTTCACGATCCGGGCGATTTCCAGCAGGTCATCGATTTTTGGTCGTGCAAACGG
This sequence comes from Rhodospirillales bacterium, assembly GCA_040219025.1. Taxonomy (GTDB): domain Bacteria; phylum Pseudomonadota; class Alphaproteobacteria; order Rhodospirillales; family HT1-32; genus HT1-32. The sequence goes on from JAVJTE010000008.1 coordinate 44,454, forward strand.
GAAGGTGTTGATGACCGCGCCATAAAGCGTCAGGTCGGGCATGACGAAAAAGACGCCGGGCTCGGCGAATATCTCGCTCTCATGGCTTGCGTAATTTCGGGAAATGTAGAGCCCGAGCTGGCGTGCCACCTCGATCGGCAGGCCATAGCCGAGCGGCACATTGGGTATGTCCCATTCATTGCGTGATTGTTCTGCCCGTTCTGCGGGGTCGGCGGACATGGCAATCATGTCGAGCTCAACCTCGCGGAATTCCTCATGCCGGGCGGACATTTCTTCCAGATGACGGCGGCAGCGCGGACAATGAACCCCGCGAAAGACATCGATCATCAGCATGAAGGCCGGCGCATTGTCGGCCAGACGCCAGCGCCCGCCCCCTGCAAGGTGGATATCAATGTCCGGCATGGAACCGGTCGGCAAAAGTCGTTGCATGTAAATATCCTCAATAAATGGCGATCAGCCGGCAGTGCCGCGTTCGACAGGTCCGGTCATCTGGTTTTCGGGTGCCGGGACAGTTGACATTCCCCAGTCGTCGGGATGGGCGCGTTCGTACTGCTTGGCATAGATTGCGTTCGCGCCAAGTTCACGGGCCGCCTGCCAGGGCCAGCGGGGGTTGAACAGCATGATACGGGCGAGGCCAACCATGTCGGCTTGTCCGGTGCGCAGGATGGTCTCGGCCTGACGGGCTTCCGTGATCTGTCCAACCGTAACGACCTTCATTTTTACTGCGGATTTGATCCGGGCGGCAAAGCCGGTCTGATAGCCGGGGCCGGTCTCGATTTTCTGATGAGGTGACAGACCGCCGGAGGAAACATCAATAAGATCGCAGCCCATCTCATCCAGCCGTCTGGCGAAGATAACCGAGCTTTCGAGATCCCATCCGCCGCTGACCCAGTCGGTCACAGAGAGGCGGACACCAAGCGGCTTGTCCTCCGGCCAGGCAGCGCGGACGGCTTCGAAGACTTCAAGACCGAAGCGCATCCGGTTTTCCAGTGATCCGCCATATCTGTCGGCTCGCCGGTTGCTGATCGGTGACAGGAACTGATGGATCAGAAACCCGTGGGCAGCATGCAGTTCGATCACATGGCAGCTGGCACGGGCAGCACGAACGGCGCTGTCGGCAAACATGCCGATAATCGCCTGAATTTCAGTCAGGCTGAGTTCCCGGGGGACGGGTCCGCCTTCCTTTATCGGAACGGGTGACGGTGCGACGGGTTCTGAACCGCCTTCGTCGATGCTGATCGAGCCACCACCGGAGGCTTTCCGGCCACCGTGGCAAAGCTGGACGCCAAAGGCTGCGGATCCCTGCTTGCGGAAGAAAGAACAGATATGACCGATACCCGCTTCCTGTTCGTCAGTGTAAATTGACAGACAGGACGACTGGCCTCGGGCAATGGCCTCGATATAGCAACTTTCCGACAGCGCCATACCGGCACCGGAGACGGCATATTGTCCGAGATGCACGAAATGCCAGTCACCGGCGACACCATCTTCGGCGGAGAACTGGGTCATCGGTTCCACCACAATGCGGTTCGGGACGGTAAGCCCCCTTAGTTCAATCGGTTCAAAAAGTCTGACGGTCATAACGAATTCTCTCTATAGACGCAGGTCAGTCGGCGGTGCCGCGTTCGACAGGCTGGGTCGGCTGGTTGCCCGGTGCGGAGACGCCGGGGATTGCCCAGCGGCTGGGATGTGCGCGTTCATACTGCTTGGCGTAGATTGCGTTTGCGCCGAGTTCCTGTGCGGCCTGCCAGGGCCAGCGAGGGTTGAACAGCATGATGCGGGCGAGGCCGATCATGTCGGCCTGTCCGGTCCGCAGGATGGTCTCGGCCTGCCGGGCTTCGGTGATCTGCCCGACCGTGATGACCTTCATTTTCACTTCGGATTTGATCCGGGCGGCAAAACCGGTCTGGTAGCCGGGGCCGGATTCAATTTTCTGGTCTGGCGACAGGCCGCCGGAGGAGACATCAATAAAATCACAACCCATCTCGTCCAGCCGTTTGGCAAAGGCGACCGAGCCTTCGAGATCCCAGCCGCCACTGACCCAGTCGGTCGCAGAGATGCGGATACCGAGGGGTTTGTCCTCCGGCCAGACGGCGCGGACAGCTTCGAAGATCTCCAGCCCGAAGCGCATCCGGTTTTCCAGCGACCCGCCATATCTGTCGGTCCGCCGGTTGGTAATCGGCGACAGGAATTCATGGATCAGATAGCCATGGGCACCGTGCAGTTCGACCACATGACATCCGGCGCGTGCAGCCCGGGTGGCACTGTCGGCAAACATCCCGATGATGGCCTGAATTTCTGTCAGGCTGAGCTCGCGCGGGGCCGGCCATCCTTCCTTGATCGGGACTGGTGACGGGGCGACGGCCTCATAACCGCCTTCGTCGAGGCCGAGCTTCCCGCCGCCTTCCCAGTGCGGCCGCGATGACGCCTTGCGGCCACCGTGGCAAAGCTGGACGCCGAAGGCTGCGGACCCCTGATTGCGGAAGAACGAGCAGACACGACCGACACCGGCTTCCTGTTCGTCGGTATAAATCGACAGGCAGGACGGATTATTACGGGCGATGGCTTCGATGTAGCAGCTCTCCGACAGCACCATCCCGGCGCCGGAGACGGCGAATTGTCCCAGATGCATGATATGCCAGTCACCGGCGACACCGTCATGGGCAGAGAACTGTGTCATTGGTTCTACGACAATGCGGTTCGGGAGGGTAAGGCCCCGGAGTTCAATCGGTTCAAAAAGTCTGACGGCCATAACGGACCCCTTTAAAGGCTGATGGTAATAAGACGCTCGTCGGTCAGTTCCCGGATGGCGTATTTCGGTCCTTCACGACCGAAACCACTGTCCTTGACGCCGCCATAAGGCATCAGGTCGACACGGCTGGAGCAGGTCTCGTTGATATGAACGCCGCCGACATAAAGTTTTTGCGCCGCTGTCATGGCGCGCGTGATGTCCCGGGTGAACAGGCCTGTCGCCAGCCCGTAGGGAGTCGCGTTGATTTCGTCGATGGCATCATCAAGCGAACCGAAAGGCCGGATGTTGACGACGGGTCCGAAAACTTCTTCCTTCATAACCTTCATGTCCGGTGTCACGTCGGTCAGCACTGTCGGCGCGATGACCGGCCCCGTCCGCTCACCACCGGCCAGCAATGTAGCGCCTTCGGCAATCGCGGCATCGATCCAGCTCTTTACCCGGATCGCCTCTTTCTCTGAAATCAAAGGCCCGACGGCGGTTTCCGCCAGATGCGGGTTGCCGTATTTCAGCGCCTTCACAGCCGTCAGATAACGCGGCAACACGGTATCAATGATGTCCTGGTGGATATACAGCCGCTGGATAGAGGTGCAGACCTGTCCTGCCTTGCGAAAACCGGCCCGGACAACCTTTGACAAGGCCAGATCAATATCTGCATCCGCGTCGATGATCGTGGCGGCGATGGACCCAAGTTCCATCTGGGTCCGGCGGAGACCGGCAGCGGCATGGATTTTCGCACCAACCGCAGTCGAGCCGGTGAAGGTGAAGAAGCGAACCGTCGGATTGCCGGTCAGCCAGTCGCTCATCTTGCTGCCGGAGCCATTGACAATGGCGAGGAAGTCCGCCGGGAAGCCGGCATCGATCAGGATTTCGACCAGCATCTGCGTGGTCATCGGTGTCGCCGAGGCCGGCTTGACGATGACCGCGTTACCGGCGGCCAGCGCCGGAGCGATCTTGTGGGTTACGGTATTCAGCGGCGCGTTGAACGGGGTGATCGCACAGACCACGCCAAGCGGCACACGCAGGGTGAATCCCAGCCGCTTTTCCTGTCCGGGCGCACCGGCCAGCGGGATAACCTCGCCGGCCAGATTCCGCGCCTCATCCGATGAGGACAGCAGGGTCTGGACAGTCCGGCTGACCTCGCCCTCGGCATCCGAGCGGGCAAAACCGGCTTCGGTTACAATGGTCTCAACCAGCTCTGCCTTGCGGTTTTCAATCAGTTCTGCTGCCTTCGCCAGCGCCACGGCACGGGCAGCCGGGGTCAGCGGGCCGCGCCGGAAGGCGGCATCAAGCGCGGCAATCGCCCGGTTGACGATGGCTTCGTCGGCAATCGCAATCTCCGCCACCTGCTCGCCGGAATATTTGTCATACAGCGGGACGGTTCCGGCCCCGTCGATCCACTGTCCGTCGACCAGCAGCCGGACGGACTTTGGTTTTGCAGGCGATGTCATCTTGTTCATCGGTTCAGATCCTTGAAATCAGTCGTAGAACATGTTGGGAAAGGTCAGGACGATGGCGGGGACATAGGTGATCAGCATCAGGACAGCGATCAGGATGATGACCATCGGAACTGCCTCGCGGATGACCCCTTCAGGGCGCGTCCCGACGGCGGCAGCTGACAGATACAGCAGGATACCGACCGGCGGTGTGCAGAGCCCGATGAGCAGGTTAACGATCATCACGACGCCGAAATGGGTCGGGTCGATCCCCAGGCTGGTAGCAATCGGAAAGAAGATCGGGGTGAGGATGATGATTGAGGGCAGAGCATCGAGAAACAGTCCGACAATCAGCAGGAAGATGTTGATCATCAACAGCACGACCAGCGGGTTCTCGGAGATCAGGAACATCGCATCTGCCACCTGTTTGGCGACCTGAAGATCTGCGATGATCCAGGCGATAACCGAGCTGGCGCCGACAACAACCAGAACCGTCGCGGTCCCGACCGAGGCACGAACCAGCGCCCGGTAAAATCCGGTCCAGGTCAGTTCCTTCAGGATGAACATGCCGGCAACGAAGCTGTAGCCGACGGCAATGGCACCGGCTTCCGTCGCCGTAAAGATGCCGCCCAGGATACCGACCAGAATGAAGATCGGCACGAACAGGGCCACAATGGCGTCGCGCCCCGTGGTAAGAGCACGCTTGCGGGAGAAAGGTTCACCCTTGTCCCAACCCTTCCGGACGGCCATGAAATAGCAATAGCCCATCAGGGATCCGCCGATCAGGATTCCCGGAACCATACCGGCAAGAAACAGTTTGCCGACGGATTGTTCGGTCAGCACCGCAAAAATAATCATCGGAATTGACGGCGGGATAATCGGTCCCATGACCGAGGATACGGCGGTCAGTGCCCCGGCGAATTCCGGCTTGAAGCCTTTTTTGACCATTGAGCGGCCCAGTACCGACCCGACGACGGCGGCACCGGCGGCAGCAGAACCGGAAATACAGGCGAACATCATCGAGGTGACGATATTTACATGGGCGAGGTTGCCGCGGATATGGCCGACCAGTGCCTGGGCAAAGGCAACGATCCGCTGGGTGATCCCGCCGGCATTCATCAACTCGCCGGCCAGAAAGAAGAAGGCAACGGCCAGCAGGGCATAGTGATTGACGCCGGACACGAAGAACTGGGGAATCAGCTCGAGGGGGAGGTCCGGACGGTAGACAAAGATGGTCACCAGTGAGGCACCAAGAATGGCAAAGACAAGGGGAACGCCGAGCAAGGCCAGCAGCAGCATGATCCCGATCAGCAGGAGAACGGTCATGTCAGTGTATCTCCATCGGGTCTTGTCCGGCCCGGAGCTTCCGGACGGCATCGATATAACGGGTCACGGCGACAAGCGCCCAGGGAACGACAGCGACGGGAATCGACATGAACAGCCATTTCCGGGACATGAAGTCCATTTCGATGAAGGTGTCATATTCGGTCAGCTCGACCATGCCGAGGCCGTACCAGAACAGCACGCCGAGCAGTCCGAGTGTCAGCAGGCAGCGGAAGGTATAGAGCAGGATCTGAAAGTTCTTCGGGAAGGCAGAGACCAGCATCGAGATGCGCAGGTGGCGTGCCCTGATTGCGGCGAGTGCAATCAGCCAGGCCCAGAACAGCAGGTTCAGTTCTTCCGACCAGGTAAAGGAGGTGCCGATGACATATCTCGACATAACCTGTGTGATGGTCAGCAGGACGATAAGGAAGAGAATGCCGGCGATGACAGCATCCAGCAGATGTTCTGCCAGAGTGACGATCCTTTGCATGACATCCTCCCCCTTATGCGGTCTGTGATCAGGATTTCGGCTTGGTAGCGACGATACGGTCGATATATTCCTGGCCGCCCTTGTTGTCCTCGGCGAAGGCCTGCCATACAGCGTCCTTGATGACGGCCTGGAACGGTGCGGGATCGATATTCCCGTTGATTTCCATGCCTTCCTTGCGAAGCTGTGCCAGATAGCCGTCCTGTTTGTCCTGGTTCATCTGGCGCTGCCCAACTGCGGTTTCATGGGCGGTGTCGATCAGGATTTTCTGCTGCGCTTCCGTCAGGCCTTTGAACTTGCCGAGGTTCATCGCGATGATCGAAACCGAATAGGCATGCTGGGTAAGGGACAGGTATTTCTGGACCTCGGACAGCCGTCCGGTGGCGATGATATGGACCGGGTTTTCCTGGCCGTCGACAGCGCCGGTCTGCAGGGCGAGATAAACTTCGGTGAAGCTCATGGCGACCGGGTTGGCACCGAGAAGCTTGAAGGCCAGGGTATGCGCCTTGTTCGGGCTGACCCGGATTTTCATGCCCTTCAGATCTTCGGGCGTGCGGATCGGACCTTTGGAGTTGGTGACGTTGCGAAAGCCGATTTCATAATAGGCGAGGCCCTGTACGCGATGTTTCTGGAGCCGGTTCAGAAGCTCGGTTCCGATCTCGCCGTCAGCGACGGTATGGGCATGTTCGTAATTGTCGAAGATATAGGGCAGGTCGAGCACGTTCAGCATCGGCTCGAAGCGGGACCAGTAGGGTGACCCGGTGATGATGATATCGATGGTGCCGAGGCGAACGCCTTCTGCCAGCTGCGGGCTGCCGCCAAGCTCACCATTGTGATGGACATGGATGTCGATCTCGCCGTTGGTACGTTCCTTGACCAGCCGGGCAAATTCCGATGCAGCGACGCCGATCGAATCATTGGGTGGCTGAATCAGACCGAGTTTAAGGACGGTTTCGGCGCTGGCCGACCCACTGAATGAAAGACCCATCGTGATGGCGGCTGCTGCAAGTATGCGTTTCATGTTGCTTCCTCCCAGAAGTTGGTTGTTTTGGTTTGTCTATGGTCTCAATCGTGCGGTTCGGTCCCGGCAAGGGGCGGTGTCTTCGCCATTGCCTCATACCAGGCCGTCAGGCGGGGACGCCTGGTACGCCAGGCATCGCCAGGGAATCTGAAATCCAGAAAGCCGAGGGCTGCTGCCAGTGTCAGCCGGTCGAGGGTCGGCGGGCCGTCAAGGTCATTGTCAGCTTCAAACCAGTCCGCGATCCGGATGATTGTCTGCTTCTGGCGGTCCATCCAGCTGTCGCGGTCCGCTTCCCTTGACTTCAGCGATTCAACGCGGCGGATCACCGCACAATCCATGATGCCATGGGCCAGTGAGTGCCGGAACAGGGCACGGTGGCGTTCGTCACCGGCCGTCGGCAGAAGGTCGAAACTGTCTGTCAGGCTGTCAAGATACTCACAGATTGCCAGGCTGTCCGTATGGGGGTGGCCCTGATCGTCGACCAGTGTCGGTACCTTCGAAAGCGGGTTGACGGCAACCAGCTCCGGCGGGCGGTGGTGAGGGTTTGCGATGATCAGTTCAAGCTGTGACTCCAGACCAAGCTGGATGGCAGCAGCCCGGACTTTCCGGGCGTAAGGAGATGCGCCGACCATAAATAACTTCATGCATCCCTCCCAGGATTTCTGACCGGTATCGGCCTTGATTATGCAGATTAATACAATCGGTATGCCAGTATGTCAATAGCTGTATGCCAGTATTCCAGTTTGTCTCGATTGCGGTGACCGGGGAACCGGAAACGGATATGACGGTGCGGGATCAGGTCAGCCCAAGCTTGGGCTGGATTCACAGGGCCGGAACGCCTAGTCACTAGGCGACATCAAAGAACGTGAAACGGTCCGATGACATCCGGAACTCTCTATGGCCTCGGGGTTGGCCCGGGCGACCCTGAACTGATCACCCTCAGGGCATGGCGTATCCTGCAGGAGGTGCCGGTGATTGCCTGGCCGGCCCCCGAACAGGGACCGTCGATGGCGCGGGCAATTGCCGCATCGCATATTCCGGACGGACGGGTGGAAATCGCCATCCGGATGCCGATTTCGGCGGCCCGGTTTCCGGCCCAGGCAGTCTATGACGAGGCTGCGACGGAGATTTCCGCTCATCTTCATGCCGGTCGGGATGTTGCTGTGCTCTGCGAAGGCGATCCCTTCCTCTACGGCTCCTTCATGTATCTCTATGGCCGGCTGGCCGGCGAACATGAGTGCGTTGTGGTGCCGGGTATCTCGTCGCTGATGGCCGCCGCCGCCGCCTCGGGTGCACCGCTGGTTGCCCGCAATGATGTCCTGACGGTCGTGCCCGGCACATTGTCGGCAGACGACCTGAAGGCGCGGCTGGCCGGGGTCGAGGCTGCGGCCATACTGAAAATCGGGCGCAACCTGCCAAAGGTTCGCGTCGTGCTTGAGGATCTCGGACTGACCGGCTGTGCGACCTATGTTGAACGGGCGACAACGCCGGAGCAGAAAGTCCTGCCGCTGGCAGATGCACCTGTCGCCGGCGCACCCTATTTCTCGCTGATTCTGGTACATCGCCGGGGCGACGCCTGGCGGGTTGAGGATGATGATGTCTGAGACCCCGGTTCTTGTCGTTCTGACGACCTCCGGCGCGGTACTTGCGCGCCGGATACAGGCCCGCTTTCCGGGTTGTGAAATTCACGGGCTGGCATCGCGGGTTGAGAATTGCGACCACAGATTCGACCGGACGACGGATCATATCGCCGGTCTGTTTCAGGCCGGGCGGCCAATCATCGGTATCTGTGCGGCCGGTATTCTGATCCGTGCGGTCGCTGGTCTGCTGGCTGACAAACAGACCGAACCGCCGGTGCTGGCGCTGTCGCCGGACGGGACCAGCGTGGTGCCGCTGCTCGGCGGCCATAAGGGGGCGAACCGGCTGGCGCAGGAGCTGGCGGCGGTGACTGGTGGTATGGCGGCGGTCACGACCGCAGGTGATGTGCTGCATGGCGTCTCGCTGGATGACCCGCCTTTGGGCTGGAAGATTGCCGGTCCGGATGCCGCAAAGTCGGTGATGGCCGATCTTCTGGCTGGCAAGACCCTGTCGCTTTATGGTGACGGCGGGTCGTGGCTGGCACCGCTGAAGCTGGCTTCTGCGGAGGCTGCTGCGGCACGTATTCAGGTGACAACCCGGTCCGTTGACCCGCTTCCCGAACGCTGTCTGGTTCTGCATCCGCCGCGGTTGGTGATCGGCGTCGGATGTGAACGCAACTGCACCCCGGAAGAGCTGAGCGATCTGGTGCGCCGGGCCCTCGCCTGTCAGGGGCTGGCAGTCGCCTCGGTCGTGGCGGTTGTCTCGGTTGACCTGAAATCGGATGAACCGGCGGTTCATGCGGCTGCTGAAAGCCTCGGTGTGCCGGCCCGGTTCTTTGATCCGGTCCGGCTGGAGCTGGAAACCCCCCGGCTGCTCAACCCGTCGGATGTTGTCTTCCGGGAGGTTGGCTGTCACGGGGTCGCAGAAGGGGCGGCGCTGGCCGCGGCGGGCGCATCCGGCATGCTTGTTGTGCCGAAGATGAAGTCCGCCCGGGCGACCTGTGCGATAGCCGAGGCACCGGCGGATCTGGACCCGCTGGATTTTGGCACAGCCCGGGGTCATCTGGCGGTCATCGGCGTTGGTCCGGGCTCTGCCGGCTGGCGGACAGCGGAAGCGACTGCCCTGCTGCGCGATGCAGAAGAGGTTGTCGGTTACGGCTTCTACCTTGATCTGGTCGCGGACCTGATTGCAGGCAAGCCGCGTCATCAGACTGATCTGGGAGCCGAGGAAGAACGCGCCCGCCGGGCGATTGAACTGGCGGCGACCGGTCGCCGGGTGGCGCTGGTCTGCAGTGGTGATGCCGGCATCTATGCGCTGGCGACACTGGTCTGGGAACTGCTGGATCAGGGAACGGAAGCGGCCTGGCGCCGGATCGCGGTGACGGTAGCCCCCGGTGTGTCTGCCCTGCAGGCGGCGGCGGCACGGGCGGGTGCGCCCATCGGTCATGATTTCTGTGCCATCTCGCTGTCCGACCTGCTGACCCCGCGGCAGACCATCCTGCAGCGCCTGCAGGCGGCGGTTGACGGCGATTTTGTTACGGCGCTCTATAACCCCCGGTCGCAACGCCGGACCGAACTGATTGAACGCGCGATTGACCTGTACCGGGCGGGCCGGCCGGCAACCACGCCGGTGGTCATTGCCCGCTCCCTGGGTCGACCGGACGAGGCGGTGCGAATTGTTGAGCTGCAGCATCTCGACCCGGCAGATATCGACATGATGACGATCCTGCTGATCGGTGCCAGCCGCACGACAACCCTGACGCATGACGGCAAGCTCTGCGCTTACACACCGCGGGGATATCTGTCCTAAAGCCGGATCTAGTGGAGACAGTCGCCTTCGCCGGGACCGGCAAAGGCCGGAAACACTTCGGCGACTGCCGAGGCAAACAGCCGCCGGGGCTGGTCCGGCAGGCGTTCGATTTCGCACCAGACATCATGGGAATCAAGATCCCCGGCAGCCGCCATCAGGATCACCCCGGTCAGCGGATGTGCCTCACCCAGCACGCGCAGCGACGCATCTGCCAGTGCCGCAAGCGTGCCGTTGTCGAGAACCATCTGTTTGCCTCCTGATGGCAAGTCCGGGAGTCAGCGTACTGCCTTGCCAACGGGCCGACAACGATCTTCACGGGGGGTGAATGCTGGAACTCAGTGAGGTTTTGCCCCGGTTTTCCCGGCATCCTTCGAGACGCAGCTGCGCTGCTCCTCAGGATGAGGCTGAAACTATTTCCTCATCCTGAGGAGCGCTAAAAGCGCGTCTCGAAGGATGCCGGTTTGTATTCCATCCGTTAACGGGGAAATCTAGCCGTCGATGAACAGCTCGACGGCGCCCAGACCGGCGATTTCATGGCGGAAATGGTCACCGGCTTTCGGGAAGCGGGTGGCCAGCACACTGCCGGTCATGATGACAGCACCTGATTCCATGCTGCGCCCGATGCCGGCCCACTGATTGGCCAGCCAGGCCAGTGCATCCAGCGGATGGCCCAGTGTGGCCCCGGTGCTGCCGCTCTCGGTCTCGCCATTATTCATGGTCATGGTGACGGCTGCCGCTGACAGGTCGGCATGCTGCCAGTCCGTGACCGGTGTTCCCAGCACCACCCCGCCGTTCCAGCAGCGGTCGGCGGCGATGGAAAAGCCGTCGAGATCCGCATAATCGGCATCGCGGTCGTCGATCAGTTCGAATGCCGGCATGATTGCCGCAACATGCGGCATGATGCTGTCGCGGGTCCAGGGTGCACCACCGGCAAGAACCGCGTCGCCAATCCTGACAGCGAGCTCAAATTCCACGCCAAGCCGCACGAAATCCGTCACCGATGCGTTACCCGGTCCCTGCCGGAACCGGTCAGCCTGGATCAGGCCGCCGGCCGGCTGGTCGACATTGCAGAGCTTCTGGACAGCCGGGGATGTCAGGGCGATCTTGTAGCCGGTTACCGGGCCATCCTCGTCGAGGAAAGCCGCGGCCAGGCGGTTCTGTATGGCATAGCATTCATCAAGCGAACGGGGTGCCAGGTCACCGGTCAGGCGTTTGAAACGCCGTTTCGCCCGATGTTCGGATTCGATATGGCGGGCAATCTTTTCAATCCGTTTTGTGGTCATGCTGCGCTTCCTCTGGCCCTGCTACCCGGTTTCGTCCGGTGTTCTTGGCATGATAGAGGTTTGCGTCGGCCAGTTCCATGACCTGATGAATGCTGCCGCTGCTGCTGGTCAGCAGGGCCAGGCCGATACTGACGGTAAAATTCAGTTTTCCCCCGTCGGGAAGATCAACAGCAGTGGATGCAAGTGCAACCCGCAGCTTCTCGGCGGCAATCCAGCCATCAGTGGCATCGGTATTGGGCAGAACGGCACAGAATTCCTCACCACCCAGCCGGCCAAAGATATCGGCAGACCGCAGCGACTGAAGACAGGTCTCCGCCATGCGACGGATCACGTCGTCGCCGGTGGCATGTCCGTGGGTATCATTGACTGTCTTGAACCGGTCGATATCGATCATCATCAGGCAGGCTTCACGGCCCGACCGCCTGATCTGCTGAAATTCATGTTCAGCCAGCATCAGAAAGCTGCGACGGTTGTGACAGCCGGTCAGCGGGTCGGTACGGGCCAGATCCTGCAGTTCCTGCTGTTGCCTTTGGATCCGGACAAACAGCGGGCGGAACAGAAACAGGGCTTCTCCGATCAGCGTCATCATCAGCACGGCCAGCATGACCAGCAGAATTTGCCGCAGCCTTGCTGTATGGTCGCGGGATTCCTGTTCATAGACAGCAACAGCCGCATTCAGGCTTGCCGCCAGCTCTCCGTTTGCCGAGTCTCCCAGCTGCCGGATGGCTGTCCTGACCATCTCCGGGTCCTGATCCGTTGCTGTCAGTATCTCGCGGGCGGTCGAGATGAACTGCCGCACCTGCATGTCCAGATTATGGGGCGGGTCAAAGTAAAGCCGGTCAACGTTCTGGGACTGATACAGCTCGATCCCCCGCAGCGAGTCACCGGAAATCAGTGCCTGGTGCGTCTGTTCAAGTTCGTTCACGGCCCGCGCCATCTGTCCGATCACCTGCGACCGTCTTTCCACCCCGGCAACAGAGAACTCGACTGCTTTACGGGCGGTTTCCTGCACCAGCATGCGCTGACGTCCGGCGACGTTGATCGCGGCTGAAAATATCTGCTGATCACCGGCGATGCGGTCGACGACGACATGCGTGGCACCGGCAATCAGGGCGATCAGCGCCAGAGCTGCGACATAGGAAACTGTGTAGCGACGGGTGGCGATATGACTCATCCTGTTTTCCGGGCACCAGTGCTCATTATGGTGCCGTCAGTGTGCGCAATATTCCAGATACGTATAATTGCGCATATCGTTTCAAACAGATATCTGAAAAATTAGCGAATACCCCGGCTGGCCCCAAACCAGCCCGCCGTCAGAGCCTCATACCCCTGCACTGGCGGCAAAGCATCCGGCGACGGCGGGAGGCAGGTTACGGGCATCTTTGCCCCGGCCTGCCACCCGCCGCTCATCGCGACAGCTCAGGGTCAGATTTCTTCAGGCAAGTATCCCCAAACGACAAAAGGCCCGACGCTGATGCGCCGGGCCTTTTCCGTATTCTGGTGGAGCTGAGGGGAATCGAACCCCTGACCTCTACAATGCCATCAAGGCGGCTCTCGAACACAATCAACTACTTAGGACGAACCGAGCCACAGGAACGCTTGGCGGAAACCCTCAGAATTTTTGTTCGTCCAACTTCATTTCGCGAACATGTTTGCGAAACGGGCCGTCGCCGAATGTAACGTTGCCGGTCGTTGCGGCGGGAGGCTGTCATGTCTGACGGTCGTTATCTCCTGCCAGAGTTTGACGTTAAGCCGGACGGTAATCGCTGTCGGCTGACGATCATCATTCCGGGATCAATCGAGTTCTCATTCGTCATGGAATGGGGACAGCTTGAGGAACTGTTTGCCGACGCGGTTCCGTTCATTGATCCGGGCAAGGCGTCAAAGCGCCGGGCCGATGAGCGGGAAGCGGGACGGGATGCAAAGCTGCGTGCCTATCGTGCTGATGGTGACGCCAGAGGCCGTGAGATCGTCCAGACCTTCGATGATCTGAAAGCGCAGGGCTATCCATCCAGAGAGGCTTGGGTTGTTGTGTCGGAAGCTACCGGCCTCCGGATATCAACCGCTAAATGGTTTGCCAGCTATCACAGACGGCTGGAACGGGAACGCCTCGTTGAACATGTGCGCAAGCTGTTGAAACAGGGCCGTACGGTTCGTGATGTCGCCGCAGGGCTGAACCTTCCGAAAAGCACAGTCTGGGATATCGCCTCACAAGGCCAGCAAAGCCCCTCCAATGCCCGTAAGGGCACGGGAGGGCTCAAAGATGCCTGAACTCTTCCAGAGGCTACACATAGACGGTTGCAAGGGACGCAGGGCGGCGAAGGCCGGGTCAGGCCCCTTCTCGGGAGACCGCGCCTTGGCGCGGCGGAAGGGGCTTGATGCGGTCGTAGTCGCCCTAAACGCTATCTGGGCGGTTGCAGGAAGAAAGGACGGCGCGCAGCGACGACCTGTACGCCCTGCAACCCTGCCCGCTGGCGAAGTGCAGGGGTCTGGGGGCAAGGCCCCCAGATGTAAAAACTTGAACTCATTCGATTTCACTCAATTCGTCAATGATGACATTTTCGAATGTATCCAAGCTAGCATAAATTGTCTTAAATGCTCCATAGAACTCATCGCTATCTTTCGGAATTATTACTATCTCAGACATTTGATTATATGCCCTTATGCAGTCCAAAATGCCAGATACCGCAATAACAACGGACATTTTCTGGGTCCTTATGACCTGAAAATTTTCGAGGAATACTGGTGTTTTAATTTCAGTAAAAATAAATTCCTCATTAGGGTCTCTATTTGCATAAGAAATATCAATATTGAGAAAAGATTTCGAAACACGAGAAACCTCAGAGGCTATTATAGAGGCGCCATATACTGTATCTCGGCTTCTTTGTTCGGCATCAATTCTCATTTGTGCTTTGATCGGGAGTTGGGCAGCAGCGTAAACACTAAATACAGTGAAAATTGCAGCGACCAGCCCGAGAATACTCGCGAAGAAGGTCTGATAGTTGCCAACGATTATGGCAAAATCGGAATTTGGTGCGCTTGTTATTATAATGACCGAGTAGGCAACCAAACTCGCGAGACCAGCTCCAAATATTATCGCAGTGACGAAAAGAATTGGGCCTATTTTCATGCTCATCTTGATCTCTATCTCCCAACTGTAGGGGTAATTATTGCCCGGGGGCTCCGATGAGCCTCCCCCTTGATATACACGCAAATAGTGTTTCACCCTACCCTCAAGGGTTGGGGATTACGGGGACAACGGAACCCACGATATCCGCTGATGCTCACGTGGCCAATGAGGGCAAGAGCGAGCGCCACATGCTCCGGAGGAAGTCCGGGCAAGTACTCAAGCGCGAACGAGTTTCCAAATGTGGTCAGAGGGCCATCGGTGGGCTGGTCACGCTCCACCACAACGAAGGGCATACACATTTCGGCGCTGTTGAGACTTGCGGGTCGGTCTGGCACTGCCCGGTCTGCGCAGCAAAAATATCAGAAGGCCGCAGGGTCGAGATAGACGCCATCATGCAAGGCCACCGTGAGGCCGGAGGGGTCGCGTTTATGGCGACCCTTACTATCCCGCATCGCCGGTTCCAGAACTGCGCTGAACTGCGTCGCTGCGTGGCAAACAGCTGGCGTGGTGTGAAGTCCGGCAAGGCATGGCACCGCGCTCGGGATGGTCATGGCTGGATCGGCGATATCCGGGCGCTGGAAGTTACACACGGCGAGAACGGCTGGCACCCGCATCTGCATATCCTGATCTTCTTCAAACCCGGCACGCCATGGGACGTGATGTACTCATTTGGCGGCTGGTTGTTCGATGCATGGGAAACAGCCGTTCACCGAGCGGGCTTTGGACGCCCCCGTAAATCAGCTTTCCGGTTCGATCAGGCCGACTGCACATCTGGCGCGGCTGATTATGTCAGCAAATGGGGTGCCTCGCTTGAACTGACGAAGGCGCATACGAAGCGAAGCAAGGGGGGGCGCACGCCCTGGCAGATACTCCGGGATTATGCAGCTGACGGTCTGGCGAGTGATGAAGCCTTGTTCGCTGAATATGCCTATGCCTTCAAGGGTGCCCGGCAACTGACGTGGAGCCGGAGTTTCAAGACGGCCTCCGGGGATATCGAACCCGGTATCCGGCAACGATATCTGACGGATGATGAAGTTCCTGACGAGGAACTGGCCACCGAACCGCAGGCAGAAGAAACGCAGGTCGCAACATTCGACCGGGCGCTGTTTCACGAAATATCAAACCGGGGTGCAACCGCGACTGTTCTGTCAGCCCATGAGGCAGACGGGCTGGACGGCGTTCTGCGTTCCCTCACCCGATTAGGAATTCCTTGGCGGTTGTCAGAAATCGCCGGGATCGAGAGGGGACGCTTCGTCCCCCTCATTTCACTGGGACTTACCCGGGCCAGCCCGGAGACATTCTCCGGGACATCCCGGGGACACGTCCCTTGTTTCGTAAACCGTTGCAAAGAAAGGAAAGTGCAATGAGTGGTCAGACTGAATTTGAATTGAAGGAAATGGGAACCCGCCTTCGGGATGCACGTGAAGGAGCGGGGATGTCCCGGGTGGCTCTCTCGAAAGCAACGGCCATTCCGGCCAAGGCTATCGAGAAATTTGAATACGGTTCGCAGGAACCATCCGTCACCCGGCTCCGGAAGATTTGTGAGACGCTTGGCGTACCGCAGTCGGATATTGTCCCGGGTGAAGATGAACCGCCCTTCGATATCGAGCCGGAGAGCAAACCCCGAAAGCCGGAAGTGACCCCGAAGGCAGTCGTGCAGACAACCGTTGATGTTACGCCCCGGGAGAAAGCTCGGGATATGCTCAACGCTCTTGATGAAATGCGGTTCGATGGTTTCGACGGATCAATCCGCAGCGCGTTGGCGCTGGTCGAGGACATCGCTTTCGAACTGCGGAGGCTGGAACCGGAAGACCTCATGGAACTGGCACAGGACCGGAAGCTGCATCGCGATTCCTGTTCATCTGTGCAGGATCTGGAAAACCTGTTCGGCAAGGACGTTATTGCCGGTCAGGCCTATTGCGGCAATGTCGAACAGCGGATCATCGACACGGCGGTATTCGGGGTCGATTTGTATTCGCTTGAATTGAAGTCTTTGACCAGACTGGCAGAGAAGTTGTCAGAGGTTTTCCCATCCATTGAAACGCCAATCATGTTCGTTGGATGGGGTGGCTACGAGAAGGTTGTGCCAATGCTCCGGCCTGTGCTTCGGGGAATGGCTTTTTCTGGCCGCCCCGAACCTCTGAAAGACACAGCAAAATTCCCGATCCGGTGAATGAATGTGATTTTCGAACTTCGGGGGTGCAGGTCATGATTTTGTGCCCCCGGAGCATTCCTCATCGATATATGCCAAATACCACTTGCATTGTAACGTCAATTTGGGGTAATTTTCACACCATTATGAATGACGATGCAAAAGAAAGCTTTCTTGACCCTTCGAACGTTTACCTTGGTAAACGATTGGAGCAAGAACGGCTTGCCCGGAAAATGTCGAGATACGAGTTAGCAAAGATCGCTGGGGTCAGTCCAAACTCAATTGCGAACTGGGAAAAAGCAGGCACCCCTGAGGGGAAGTTCCCGCCTCTCCCGAAAATCATCCGACTTTGTAAGATTTTTGATATCGACCCGAGAAGTATCTTTGATCTCGTCGTTTGGACAGAAAACCAAGATGGCTTTTTTACTGAACATGGCGAATCAACTTCATCTGACACGGCTTTGCCAGAAGATGGGCCACAGCAGTTCAGTTTTGTGCATCACTGGGCGGCTGAACCAGAATGGTTGAGATGGAAACCAACCGTTCAAGATCGCGATGATATGTACGCCCATTTCATGACAATTCATCATGAGCAAGACGTTATCATAGAAAAACTAAACAGTCTTTTGGATGAAAAAAAAGAACGGCCCAATCTCGATAAGAAATTGGACCGTTCCCTGAATACCACTAACGAACAAGCTGTTGGCGCAGCTTCCACTGAAACCCCAAAAACGGAGGATCAATGATGTCGTCTGTAGCGGCAGATAATATCGATATCCCGACTTATTCGCAAGAGAAGCCGGAATACGTCAATCTCAAAGCCATAGCCAAGAAACTGGGGCTTTCTTACGAGACCGTGCGCCGAATGGCACGGGATCAAGAGTTCCCGACTTTTCGACGCAACGGAACAGGCCGCATCTTGGTGCGGCGCTCTGATTTCGATACTTATCTGGAGAACAATACATGCCCCGCAAAGGTCTCGGACCGCGCCTTATCAGAATCCGCAACCGGCCAAACTGGTACATCAAAGATGGACCAGTCCAGTTCACTACGGGCACGCCGGATCGCGGGGAGGCTGAACAATGGTTAGTCGATTACAAGGCCGACAAGGCAAAGCCGCGCTCCGATGTGACCGTCTCGGAATTGTTGGACAGGCGGCTGGCAGATATGAAGGCGCGGAATATGGCCCGGGCAAATGTAAATCAATACCTTCATCCGCCATTGAAACAGCACTTTGGTTTGCTCAGGCCGGATCAAATTTCATCTCATATTCTGAACGAATTCCGGGCGCTCTATCCGACAAAGCAGAGTGTTTTACGGGAGCAACTTCTGGAACTTCGGCATGCGTTGAGTTTTGCAAAGAAAAACGGGTGGATAGAAGTCGTTCCACTCATCAGCGTTCCGGGAAAACGCCCTCCGCGAGACAGGTTTATAACCAGAGACGAGGCGAACGAACTGTTAGAGGCCGCGAAGGCGCCGCATGTTCGCCTGTTCATCCTGATTGCTATGATCTCAGCAGCTCGAAAAGGTGCCATCCTCGGTTTGACGTGGGATCGAGTAAATTTCGAAGCTCTGACGATAGACTTCAACGATCCGTCTCTGGAAGAAACCAGAAAGCGACGTTCCATTGTGCCTATTGGCATGGAAATCGTGGAGATATTAGGTCAGGAGAAAATATTCTCTCTGAGCGGTCATGTGATCGAATTCAATGGGAAACCGGTCAAAGATATCAAGACCGGATTTCAGGCCGCATGCAAAGCGGCAGGCTTGAAAAAGGTATCACCGCATACCCTGAAACACTCGGTCATTTCATGGCTTGCTCAGGAAGGATATACGGTGGATCAGATCGCCGATCTGACGGCGACATCTGTTCCGACAATTCGGCGGGTCTATCGCAAGGTTGCGCCTCAACATCTGAGGCCGATGGCAGAAAATCTAGTTCCGAATGGGAATATCGCAAACATGTTTGCAAAACCGTTTCCGGATACCGAACCCCGGAAGGAACGAAACCCCTTGGTTTCCCAAGGGGTTTCGATGGTGGAGCTGAGGGGAATCGAACCCCTGACCTCTACAATGCCATTGTAGCGCTCTCCCAACTGAGCTACAGCCCCGAAACTTGGTGCGGCGGGATAATTAGGGAGTGTCGGGCCGCCGTGCAAGCCTAAATGATCACGTCCGGTCGGTATCGTCGTCACCGCCGATGTTTTCGCGCACTTCCGACAGATCATCGTCATCGTCACCGCCGATATCCGATGTATCCTCGATCAGCGATTCATCATCGTCATCATCATCGTCATCGTCGTCATCAATCAGGTCATCATCGTCATCGACGTCAACGACCTTCTTCAGCTTGGGTTTTGCGCGTGATTTCGCAGCATCACTGGGTGACTGGGTCTGGCGTTTCAGCTTCAGAGCTGCCAGCGGATCATGTTCGGTACCACATTTCGGGCAGATGATCGGGGACTTTGCGAGGTCGTAAAACTTCAGCCCGCAAGATCCGCAAATTCGCTTTGCGCCACGTTCCGGTAACATCTGATGTACTCTCCATCCGTCTTGACAGTCTCGACCAGCATGGCCTTCGGGGCGTTTGCCATGATCGTTGCTCACTGTCAAAAGCAAATCTTGTGTCTGCGGAAATTAGATCAAAGGGGTCGCGGCAGGCGAGGGTTCGTGATATCCCCGCCGCCTGTAGTAGTTGATGCGACAAGGCGGAAAAATGCAGCCTTTTGAGTCTCGCCCTTCACGGGGCCTTCAGGGTGTTGTCTCGGCCCCCGGCGACAAGTCCATTTCACACCGCAGCCTGATGCTCGGCGGGCTCGCTGTCGGCGAGACGACGATCACCGGCCTGCTGGAGGGTGAGGATGTTCTGGCCACGGCTGACGCGATGCGGGCCTTCGGTGCAGAGATCAGCCGCGATGCCGACGGGGTCTGGCATGTCCATGGCCGGGGGATCGGCGCGCTCTGCGAGCCGGATGACATCATCGACATGGGTAATGCGGGCACCGGGGTGCGCCTGCTGATGGGCATTGCCGCAACTCATCCCGTGACGGTGGTCTTTACCGGCGATGCCAGCCTGCGCCGGCGTCCGATGGAACGTATTGCAGCCCCGCTCCGCCTGTTCGGGGCTGAATTCAGCGGGCGTGAGGGGACCCTGTTGCCGCTGACCGTGACCGGTGCCGCCAATCCGCTGCCGGTCGATTACGAAACACCGGTGGCCTCGGCCCAGGTGAAATCGGCGGTCCTGCTGGCCGGCCTCAATGCGCCGGGCCGCACAACCGTGGTGGAGAGGGTGCGCACCCGCGACCATACCGAACGGATGCTGACCCATTTCGGCGCGATGGTGACGACAGAGGAACTGGCAGACGGTGCGGCGCGTATCACGCTGGACGGCCAGCCCGAGCTGACGGGCCGTGCAATTGTGGTCCCCGGTGACCCCAGCTCTGCCGCCTTCCCGCTGGTTGCCGGATTGCTGACCGAAGGCTCCGAGGTTGTTGTGCGCAATGTCGGCCTGAACCCCGGCAGAACCGGGCTGTTCACGACCCTGCGGGAAATGGGTGCGGATATTGCCTTCCTGAATGAGCGTGTCGAAGCCGGAGAGCCGGTTGCCGATATCCGTGCAAGATACAGTCGCCTGAAGGCTGTCGAGGTGCCTGCCGCACGCGCAGCTTCGATGATCGATGAATATCCGGTGCTCGCAGCCGCAGCGGCAACGGCGCAGGGGATTACCAGATTTACCGGTGTCGGCGAGTTGCGGGTCAAGGAGAGCGACCGGCTGGCACTGGTTGCCGCCGGGCTTGCGCAATGCGGGGTTACCGTTGAGGAAGGACCGGACTGGCTGACCATAACCGGCTGTGACGGGCCACCACCAGGCGGGGCGGAGGCGGTTGTCACCAGTCTTGATCACCGGATCTGCATGGCCTTTCTGGTCTTCGGACTGGCCTGCCGCAACCCGGTGACGATTGACGACGCCACACCCATTGCCACCAGTTTTCCCGGTTTCATTGCCCTGATGCAGGGGCTTGGTGCCGATCTGGCGGAGAGTGTTTCGTGACGGTTGTGATTGCCGTGGATGGCCCGGCGGCGTCCGGCAAGGGCACGCTGTCAAAATGGCTGGCGGAACATTTCGGCTTCGACCATCTGGATACCGGTCTGCTGTACCGGGCAGTCGGGGTGATTTCCGGGGCGTCCGGCCGGGACCCGGCGGAGGTTGCAGCGGCACTGACCCCGGCGGATCTGGAACAGCCGGGACTGCGCAGTGCCGGTGCGGGCGAGGCGGCGTCGGTTGTCGCGGCTCTTCCCGCTGTCCGGGAGCGGCTGCTGGAATTTCAGCGTAACCTGGCGGCCAGTCCGCCGGGCGGGCAGGGTATTGTCATCGACGGGCGCGATATCGGCACCGTCATCTGCCCGAATGCCGATGTGAAGCTGTTCATCACCGCCACTGCCGGGGAACGGGCCGGTCGGCGGCACCGGGAGCTTGACGGGCGCGGTGAAGATGTGTCGTTTGACACCGTGCTGCGGGATATCCGGTCGCGCGACAAACGTGACAGTGAACGGGAGACGGCACCGCTGATGGCGGCAGCGGATGCGGTTCAGATCGACACGACGGAACTGGATATCGAGGCGGCCTGTGCCGCGGCGCTTGCAGCCTGTCGGGCGCGACTGGGCGGCTGAGCAGATCTGTTGCCGCAGGACAGAGGCCGGCCCTGCAGATCAGAATCGGATCAGTCGGCTCAATATATGGCGGAATCCGTTGTTTTTCGGAGGATTCGCTTGACTTGGCGCAGCCGCCGCGCAAATTGCACGCCGCGAAAGGGCCACAAGAGCCTGTAGGCGGTGCTAATCAGCCAATTTTCCAACAAAGACCGCCGGAGACAACCGGCAGGCCAGACAAATGATCGAAAGGACGAATTATTTATGGCGAATACAGCAGCGGACACGATGCCCGCAATGGACGAAGACTTTGCCGCGATGCTCGACGAGGCCGTCAGCGAAGACGGTTTTGAAGGCTCGGTGCTCAAGGGCACCATTGTCGCGACCGACAATGAAGATGCGATTGTCGATGTCGGCCTGAAATCCGAAGGCCGTGTCTCTCTCAAGGAATTCCGCGCCCCCGGTGGCGGCGTCTCGATCAAGGTCGGCGACATTGTCGACGTCTTTGTCGAACGCTACGAAGACAAGGACGGCATGATCATGCTGTCCCGCGAAAAGGCCCGCCGCGAGGAAGCCTGGAAAGAACTGGAAAAGTCTTTCGAAAACACCGAACGCGTTACCGGCCAGATCTATGGCCGCGTAAAGGGTGGTTTCACGGTCGACCTGAACGGTGCCGTGGCCTTCCTGCCGGGCAGCCAGGTGGATATCCGCCCGGTTCGCGATGTCACCCCGCTGATGGGCAACCCGCAGCCGTTCCAGATCCTCAAGATGGACCGCAGCCGTGGCAATATCGTTGTCTCGCGCCGCGCCGTTCTCGAAGAAACCCGTGCCGAAGCCCGTACCGAACTGGTTGCCAACCTCACGGAAGGCCAGGTTCTCGAGGGTGTGGTCAAGAACATCACCGATTACGGTGCGTTCGTTGATCTCGGCGGCGTTGACGGCCTGCTGCATGTCACCGACATCGCCTGGCGTCGTATCAACCACCCGACCGAAGCTCTGCAGATCGGCCAGACGGTGAATGTTCAGGTTATCCGCTTCAATCCGGAAACCCAGCGCATCAGCCTTGGCATGAAGCAGCTTGAAGCGGATCCGTGGGACGGTGTCGAAGCCAAATATCCGGTGGGTACGAAGTTCACCGGCCGCGTGACCAACATCACCGACTACGGCGCGTTCGTCGAGCTGGAGCCGGGTGTCGAAGGTCTCGTCCATGTGTCCGAAATGAGCTGGACCAAGAAGAACGTCCATCCGGGCAAGATCGTCTCCACCTCGCAGGAAGTGGAAGTCATGGTTCTCGATGTGGATCCGCAGAAGCGCCGCATCAGCCTTGGCCTGAAGCAGACGATGTCGAATCCGTGGGACGATTTCGCCGAGAACTTCCCGGCAGGTACCGCCATCGAAGGCGAGATCAAGAACATCACCGAATTCGGTCTGTTCGTGGGTCTGTCCGGCGATATCGACGGTATGGTTCATACCTCGGATATCCGCTGGGATGCCACCGGCGAGGAAGCTCTCGAAGGCTTCAAGAAGGGTGACATGGTCAAGGCCAAGGTCCTCGACGTGGATGTAGAGAAAGAACGCATCAGCCTCGGCATCAAGCAGCTTGAGAATGATCCGTTTGAATCTGCCATGGACGGTGTCAAGAAAGGCGCGATCGTCACCTGCACGATCACTGTCGTTCAGGACAACGGCATTGAAGTTCTGGTGAACGATTCGATCACCGGCTTCATCCGCAAGTCCGATCTGTCCCGTGATCGTTCGGAACAGCGTCCGGATCGCTTCGCCACCGGCGAAAAGATCGACGCCAAGATCACCCAGATCGACAAGGCAACCCGCAAACTGACGCTGTCGATCAAACAGCGCGAAGTCGAAGAAGAAAAGAAGGCGATGGAAGACTACGGATCCTCGGATTCGGGTGCCTCGCTGGGCGATATTCTCGGTGCCGCGCTGCGCGAGAAGCAGGTCGGCGACAAGCCGGATGACGAGTCCTGATCGGGACTGTCATTCATAACTGTGGAATGTCGGCGGTGACGGCTCATGCCGGTTGACGCCGACATTCTTTTCGACCGGCGACGGCTCAAGCGCAAACTCGTCTTCTGGCGGGTGCTTGGGGCCGTCGCCCTGGTCGGGCTGGTCTTCAGCCTGGCCTGGCGGTTTGGTCAGCCCGGTGGTCCGCTGGGCGACCATGTTGCCGCCCTGACGGTTGAAGGTATCATTACCGACGATCAGGACCGTCTTGAACTGCTCCAGTCAATCGAGGAAGACGACAGCGCCCGCGCACTGATCGTCTATATCGACAGCCCCGGCGGAACCTTCGTCGGTGGTGAAACGCTCTACCTTGCCCTGCGGCGGGTCGCAGAGAAGAAGCCGGTTGTCGCCGTGATGCGCGAGATGGCAGCATCCGGCGGCTATATGGCGGCGCTTGGCGCAGACCGGATTTTTGCCCGCGACGGAACGATCACCGGCTCCATCGGCGTCATCATGCAGACCGCGGATGTAACGGGCCTGCTGGACAAGCTGGGTATCCGGCCGGAAGCGGTCAAAAGCTCGCCCCTGAAGGCGGCGCCCAACCCGTTTGAACAAACCACGCCGGAGGTCCGGATCGCCATTCGTTCGATCATCAACGACATGTATGGCGCCTTCCTGGAGATGGTCGTGGACCGCCGCCCGCTGCAGCCTGCGGAAGCCGGCAAGCTGGCTGATGGCCGAATCTTTACCGGGCGGCAGGCTGTTGCCAACGGTCTGGTCGATGCAATCGGCGGTTTGCGTGAAGCACGGGCCTGGCTGGAAGAGGCCCATCAGGTCTCCCGCGATCTGCCGCTGAACGATATGACACCGAGTGTTGAAGACGATCTGGTTGACCGTCTGGTCTCGGCGACTATCGGGAATAGCGGTGCCTCCTCTGCCCTTCGCCTTGACGGTCTTCTCTCGGTTTGGCACCCTCAACTCCGCTGATTTTGACGGCCTTGCAGTTAAGCCGGTCAGCAGGCGCGATGTTTTGTTGCGCAGGGGGAGTTACGGGACATGACGAAATCAGAGCTGGTCACCCGACTGGCGGAACTCAATCCGCACCTCTATCATCGGGATGTCGAACGAATCGTAACGACGATTTTCGATGAAATCAGCGAGGCGCTGACCCGGGGGGATCGGGTTGAACTTCGCGGATTCGGTGCATTCTCGGTGAAAAGCCGTGATGCCCGTGTCGGTCGCAACCCGCGTACCGGTGATGCGGTCAAGGTCGACGCGAAGTCCGTGCCGTTTTTCAAGACCGGCAAGCAGTTGCGTGAACGGCTGAACAATAACAGCTAGCGGGCGGGTGGCCCCTGCCTGATCTGAAGGATCGTAATGAAGCGTTATATCTACTGGTTGTTTGCCGCCCCGATCGGGTTGCTGGTTCTGTTGTTTGCGCTGTCAAACCGGACGCAGATTGATCTGCTGCTGTGGCCGCTGCCGTTCGAAATGGTGGGGGTGCCGATTTTTGCCCCGATTCTGCTGGCCTTTGTTGCGGGCTTCCTGACCGGCGGTGTGCTGATCTGGCTGACCGGCCATCGCTGGCGGGCGCAGGCGCGTGACCGCCAGCATCAGATCGCCAGCCTGCAGCGCCAGGTCGAGGATCTGAAGCGTAATACCCAGGCGATGCAGGTGGTTCGCCGTGCTGCCGAGGCAACCCGGGGCGTGACCGACAACGAAGAAAAACCCGCCGCCTGAGGCAAACCCTCTGACAGTCACAAGGATATCCCTTCGCTTTTGCCATTGCGTCAGGTGACAAGGTTGCCGGTCCGGTAGGCGGGGATGTCTTACCTGAACAGTTCTTTCAGATCGACGGAGCCCCGCTGTCCCAGATCCCGGAAATGATCCTTCAGCCACTGGTCAGCGGTTTCCCGGCCAAGGTCGCGCAGCCAGGTCAGGAATTCCCATTCCGCATTCATCTTTGACGAGGCCGACAGGTCGATCATCTCCCGGTCCCCGGCAATACGGTGCAGGCGGACCTGTTTGTAGTCATCGCTGGACAGCCGTCCGTCATCAATCAGCCGGGAGACGAAGTCGATTGCCCGGAATTCCTTCATCAGCGAAGCGTTAAAGGTAATCTCGTTCATCCGGTTCATGATCTCCCGGGCGGTCTTCGGCGTATGTTTGCGTTCGATCGGATTGATCTGGACCAGCAGCAGGTCATCCGTCTGACAGGCATTGAAGAACGGGAACAGCGCCGGATTGCCCATATAGCCGCCGTCCCAGTAGGGCACGCCGTCGATCTCGACCGCCTGAAACAGGAAGGGCAGGCAGGCGGAGGCCATGATCGCGTCGGCGGTGATCTCGTGATTTTCAAACACGCGTACCCGGCCGGTATGAACATTGGTTGCCGAGACGAACAGTTTCAGGGTCTTGCAGGCCTGCACCCGGTCAAAATCGATTCTCTCGGCAATGATGTCAGCCAGCGGATTGATGTTCAGCGGGTTCAGGTCATAGGGCGAGGCGACCCGGCTCAGCATATCCATGAACAGATATCCTGGCGAGTCGTCGAGGCTCCAGTTCCCGAAAAACATGTTCAGGGGCGAACGCTGCACCGGGCTGCCGGTCGCCGCGAGACTGACCGCCTTCCAGAAGTCGAGCAGCTCTGCCCGGGCACCATCCGCACCTCCCCTGATCAGCCCCTCGGCCAGTACCACGGCATTCATGGCACCGGCACTGGTACCGCTGATCGCCTCGAACTCTATCCGTCCGTCTTCCAGCAGCCGGTCCAGCACACCCCAGGTAAAGGCCCCGTGCGAGCCGCCGCCCTGCAGCGCCAGATTGACCGGCCGGGGGGCAGCAGATCCGGGGTTGACGGTTGCTGTCACTGGGCGGTCCAGCCACCGTCAATCGACAGGATGCCGCCGGTCATCGACTTGTTGTCGCGACGACACAGGAAGACGGCAAGATCGCCGATTTCCTCTGTACCGACGAATTCCTTTGTCGGCTGACCGGCCAGCATCACATTGTTGATGACTTCATCTTCGGAAATTCCGCGGCTTTTCGCCGTGTCGGGAATCTGGGCTTCGACCAGCGGGGTCAGGACATATCCCGGGCAGATTGCATTGACCGTAATGCCCTCTTTTGCGACTTCCAGGGCGACGGTCTTGGTCAGCCCGGCGATACCGTGCTTTGCCGCGACATAGGCCGCCTTGTAGGGCGAGGCGACAAGTGCATGGGCTGACGCCAGATTGATGATCCGGCCAAAGCCGCGAAGTTTCATGCCGGGTATGACGGCTTTCGTGGTGTGAAAGGCGGATGACAGGTTGATGCCGATGATGGCGTTCCACTTGTCGTCGGGGAATTCCTCAATCGGGGAGACATGCTGAATACCGGCATTGTTGACCATGATATCGACCGAGCCCCAGCGGGACTCAGCCTCTGCCACCATGGCGCGGATTTCGGCCGGCTCCAGCATGTTGGCACCGCTGTAGCAGACATCGACGCCGGTTTCATCGGCCAGATCTGCGCGGGTTTTTTCGATCTTCGCGGCATCGCCGAGGCCGTTCAGCATGACGTTTGCACTGGCTTTGGCGAGTGATGTCGCCATGGCGAGGCCGATACCGCTGGTGGAGCCTGTGACAATGGCATTCATTCCCGAGAGCATGGCTGTTTCCTTCCAAAACGAGATGTGGAGATTGTTGCGTTGCAACAACAGTTGGCTTCCGTCGCCGGTTTGGCAAGGCCGGATAATGATCTGGCGGGTGGGTCTAGCTGCGCATCCAGGCGTTGCCCCAGAGGTTCAGGGCCCGCGGGCCATGCGCCCATGTCCGGACATCGATTTCTGCAGGGACGGTTTCCAGTTCGGCGGACAGCTCGATCTTGTAGCCCCAGGGGTCTTCGATCATGAAAAACAGGTTGTTGCCGACCCCGTGCCGTCCCGGGCCCCACCAGATCTGTATATCACGCGCGGCCAGACGGTCGGCCCAGTCGCGGATATCGTTCCAGCATTCCACCTCGTAGGCGTGATGGTCGGGACGGGCGCTGTCGGCGCGGAAGACGGCAAAGCTGTGATGTTCCGGGTCTGACCGGTAGAACGCCGCGGTGACCGGGCGCCCCTCCGATGTCTCGTCGACGACATAGTCCGACGGCCGAAAGCCCAGGGTCTTTTCATAGAAGCTGATCATCGGGCCGAGACCGGTAGTCGCGACGACCACATGCTGCAGCCTGCCCGGCGGCGTGGCCTCCGCAGGGGTCGGCAGAACCATGTCCGGATCCGTGATGCCGAACTGGATGTCACGCCCGTCCGGATCAGCGACGGCAAACCCGTCGGCCAGAAAGGGAGAGCCATGCGGTTTCAGGTTCAGCCCGCCCGCAGTGAGGGCCGCACGATAGCGCTCCAGCGCCTCAGCCGTGCCAAACCGGAAAGCTGATCCCGTCTGGTCAAACCGGTCGCCGGGCCTGACAACAATACGGCGTCCAGGACCGGTCAGCAGAAAGCCGCCGCCTGTGGTCTGCTGTGCAGCGAGCCCGAGCAGCGCACCATAGAAATCCGCCATCTGCGCCGGGTCGGGGCAGGTGAAGGTCAGATGGTCAAGCTGCGCACCCCAGAGGGCGTCTGAAAGGTCATCTCTCATGTCGTCAGTCTAGCCGAAAGCCGGGCCGCAACACCAGATTGAACAGGCCGGGTGCTATGGTACCGGCAGCCGGTCAGGCGGCGAGCATGCTTTCGAGCTTGGCTGTCGCCTTGTCCTTGTCGATTTTCTCGACAGCAGCGAGTTCACAGGCCAGCCGGTCAATGGCTGATTCGTACATCTGCCGCTCGGAATAGGACTGCTCGGACTGGCCTTCACCGCGGTGCAGGTCACGGACAACTTCGGCTATCGAGACGGGATCGCCGGAATTGATCTTGGCCTCATATTCCTGTGCCCGCCGCGACCACATGGTCCGTTTGACCCGCGCCTTGCCCTTCAGCGTGGTCAGGGCCGAGTCGATGATCTTCCGGTTCGAAAGCCGGCGCAAACCGGAATTTGCGGCCTTTTCCACCGGCACCCGTAGGGTCATCCGGTCTTTTTCGAAGGTGATAATGAAAAGTTTGAGTTCGTGTTCACCAATGGTCTGTTCCTCGACGCCAACGACCTTGCCGACACCGTGGGTCGGATAGACAACGAAATCACCGATATCAAACGCCAATTCCTGAGACATTCGCTCAATTTACCTCAATGTTACAACCGTTGTCCGATTGCAGGCTCACCGGAATGTCACAGGCCCCGGCCTGTGTATTCGGACGCCGCAATGGGAAGACAAAAGCCGGCTGACGGCCAGCGGATCCATGCCGGAGGCTGGTTCTCCAAACACCCGGACACAGAAAAACCGACCGCTTTTGACGGTCAGTTTCCCGGTTATAACACAAAAATGTGGAAAATGACAGATCGATGTTGCAGGCGCGAAGCCGCAGGCCCGGTCAGTCGCCGCTGCCCGGATTTTCGCTCAGCAATTCACGCTTGTTCGGCTTGCCGTCCCATTCCGCCGCATCGTCCGGCGAGGTGCCCTGGCGGGTGATATTCGGCCATTTTTCCGAATAGGAGCGATTCAGCTCGATCCAGTCTTCGGTGCCGCCCTCGGTGTCGGGCAGGATCGCTTCCGCCGGGCATTCCGGTTCACAAACGCCACAATCGATACATTCGTCCGGGTGGATCACCAGCATGTTCTCACCCTCGTAGAAGCAGTCCACCGGACATACTTCGACACAATCCATGTATTTGCACTTGATGCAGTTCTCGGTAACGACGTAGGTCATCTGTCTCTCCGGCCCATTGCCTCTGATCGGGAGGGGTTTGAAGTCTGTCTGATGGTTTATTCCGCGATTCCCAGTCGCGCAAGCACCCGTTTCCGGGCGGCACCGCTTTCCGTGTCCGGAACATAGAGCAGACCGGCGACCCGGCGGACCAGATGGGCTTCATAGTCATGCAATACATTGTCGGCATAGGCGACATGCCACAGATTCTCGACAATTTCGATTCGCCCGGCCTCGTCGAACCGGTCTTTCACAGCCCGGGTGAACCGGTAGATGTCGGATGTCGCTTCGCGCTTGGCGATTGATTCCTCGATCAGCGCGACGGCGTCAGCAGCACTGTAGTCGAACCGGTCCTGCAGGATGGCGGCGATGGCCCGGCGTTCATCGGTTGTAAACTCGCCATCCATCATGGCAGCCTCGACCAGCAGGGCGGATGTTGCGAGGGCGATATCGCGCTCACGGCTGCGTCGTTCCCGGGGACGTCCGGCGGCTTCATCAAGGCCAAGCAGATTCTTGATAGCGTCAAGCATGCTGTCGGCGTAGCACAGCTTTTCCGCAGGCTCAATCTACAGCTGTCGACAGGCGGTGCGCCGGGCGCTATTGGTCAGGGATCGAGATTTCGGAGGACAGACAGGGTGACAGGCTATTCCGATACATTCAGTCAGGACCCGCGCCGTCATGCGCCGGCGACGGAGCGCAACCGCGAGCCCATTCTGGCGGTGCTGAAAACCCTGATCACCGGCCCGGCGACAATTCTGGAAATTGCCAGCGGCACCGGACAGCATGCGGTCTGGTTTGCCGGCCGGCTGCCGAAGGTGACCTGGATTCCCTCGGATGCGGATGAGGAAATGCGCGCCTCGGTTGCGGCCTGGGCGCGGCGGGAAAAGGTCAGAAACATCTCCCTGCCGCCGCGGGTGATCGATGCCCGTGCCCGGCGCTGGAACATGGAGGCGGTCGACGGCGTCTATTGTGCCAACATGATTCACATTTCCCCCTACAGCGCCTGTGAAGGGCTGATCCGTGGGGCGGGCTCTTGTGTCAAAGCGGGTGGTTTTCTGATGCTCTATGGCCCGTTCAAAGTTGAGGGCGAGCATACAGCACCGTCAAACGCCAGTTTTGACGCAACACTGCGCGGCCAGAATGATGACTGGGGAATCCGTGATCTGGAAGCGGTGACAGCCCTGGCAGAAGCGGCCGGTTTTGAGCCGGAGGAGCCGGTGGAAATGCCGGCCAACAACCTGTCGGTGATCTTTCGGAAACTGTAAGGGCGTGTCCTGAAGGGTGACCGGGGCGGTTAAATCGGCTCGCCTGCCAGCAGGCGGGGCAGCTCGCCGGTGGTGCCCATTGCGTGATGCATGAACAGGCGCTTCAGGCCGGGCAGCCGGTTGACCGCCGCCAGGCCGAGGCCACGGGCCAGCCGGACCGGCGGAATGTCGTTCGAGAACAGCCGGTTCAGCAGGTCGGTTACGCCCAGCATCGCGGTGTTGTCAAAATGCCGCCAGCGCTGATAGCGGGCCAGCACATCCGCCCCGCCGATATCCAGTCCCACCCGCCGGGCATTGACCAGTTCCTCGGCCAGGGCGGCAACGTCACGCAGACCCATGTTGAAGCCCTGTCCGGCGATGGGGTGGATGCCGTGGGCGGCGTCACCTGCCAGGACAAAGCGGGGGGCGACATATTTTTCGGCATGGACAACACCCAGCGGCCAGGACCAGCGGCCGCCCTCGGTCGTCACCCGGCCCATGAAGTCGCCGAAGCGGGTGCGCAGCTCGGCCTCAAACCCGGCCTGATCGAGCTGCATGATGGCCGCGGCCATGTCCGACCGTTCAGTCCAGACAATTGACGAGCGGTGCCGGCCGTCGCGGTCCGGCAGGGGCAGGATGGCAAAGGGCCCGCCGGGCAGAAAGCGTTCATGCGCAACATTGTCATGCGGATGCTCATGGACCGCGGTGCAGACGATTCCGGTCTGGCGATAGGTCCATTCACTGGTGCGGATCCGGGCCAGCGTCCGCAGCCGCGAGTTCCGGCCATCGGCAGCGACCAGCAGGGATGCGGGTATCTGTCTGTCGTCAGCCGTCGACACCGAGACACCGGCGGGCTCGGCCTGCCATGACGTGACGCTGGTGCCATGATGCCAGCGGATGCGGGGATGGTTCAGGGTCGCCCCGAGCAGGGCGCGGCGGATCGCCTGATTTTCGACGATCCAGCCCAGCGGCTCGTCCCTGACATCGCGGTGGTCATAGTGAAGATAGAGCGGTGACGCGCCGTCCGTGATGCGAATGTCGCGGATTTCACCGGCGTCGGACAGCATGTCGTCCCAGACATCCAGTATGCGGAACATACGGTGCGAGCTGTAGGCGATGGCTGACGACCGGCCGTCATAGGCGGCGTTGAGGTAATCGCCGGGATGCCCCTGATCGATCACAGCGACGGAGAGTCCGTTGCGGGCCGCGGCCAGTGCCAGGGTTGCGCCGACCAGCCCGCCACCGGCGATGGCCAGATCGACCGCTTCTTCAGACTGGGCAGGCTTTGGCGCGCTGGGCATCGTCAGGCTTTCCTAAGCTTAAAGATTGGGCATTTTTCAGGCTCTGAGTATGCATAAAATTTATGCATCAATACTTCAGTGATTAAAAAATGCACAGTTCTGATGGCGTCAGATTCAGTGACTAAATCCTGTCACGATCTAACAACTAGCTGTTTTCACTCGATTTTCAATGAAAATCCGGATTCCGGCACGGTTCTTGTTAGGTGATGGTGCAGCGCAAAACCGCAAGCCGACCGTCTTTATCCCCGTTGATGAGGCCGCAGGCTGGGGTGGGGTGCGTAGTAATCCGGTCCGACCGGTGGTTGCCAGGGGCAGCGACAGGCCGGGAGTGACACACAACAAAGGGAAGACAATCCGATGAAGCTGATCATGGCAATCATCAAGCCCTTCAAACTGGAGGACGTCCGCGAAGCGCTGACACCTCTCGGTGTACAGGGGCTTACCGTCAGTGAAGTTAAGGGGTTCGGCCGTCAGAAAGGTCAGACCGAAATCTATCGTGGTGCTGAATATCAGGTGAATTTCCTGCCGAAGGTGAAGATTGAAATCGCAGTTGACGATTCACTCGCCGAACAGGTGGTGGAAACGATCCAGTCTGCAGCGCAGACCGGCAAGATCGGCGACGGGAAGATTTTCGTATTCGGCCTCGACGAGGCGGTACGGATCCGGACCGGCGAGAAAAACACCGAAGCGCTGTAAAGGGGACATATCTAATGACAAAGCTCGACAAGCTTATGAAAGTCGGCCTGCCCGCGGCGATTGCGGCCTTCGCGCTCGCTGCCCCGGCCCAGGCTCAGGAAATCAACGAAGACCCGTTTATCTTTAACAGTCTGTCCTTCCTCATCTCCGGTTTTCTGGTGATGTGGATGGCGGCCGGCTTCTGCATGCTGGAAGCGGGTCTGGTTCGCACCAAGAACGTGGCGACGATGTGCGTCAAGAACATCGCGCTCTATTCCATCGCCGGCATCATGTATTACATCATCGGCTATCAGTTGATGTATGCCGATGTCTCCGGCTATTTCGGCTCGCCGGGCATGTGGAGTGCCGGTGAAGCGGAAGCAGCACTTTCCGCCGGTGCCGATGGCGCGCTTGCGGCTCTGCTGGGCGGCGAAGACGGCGCCGGTTATTCAGCCGGCTCCGACTGGTTCTTCCAGATGGTGTTCGTTGCCACGGCGGCGTCGATCGTCTCCGGCACGCTGGCCGAGCGGATCAGGCTCTGGCCGTTCCTGCTGTTCGTGGTCATCCTGACCGGCGTGCTCTACCCGATCCAGGGTTCCTGGTCCTGGGGCGGCGGCTGGCTGTCCGAAGGCGGCTTCCTTGATTTCGCCGGATCGACGATCGTGCATAGTGTTGGCGGCTGGGCGGCCCTGACCGGTGCCATCATCCTCGGTGCCCGTAAAGGCAAGTATGTCAACGGCCGTGCGATGCCGATCCCCGGCTCCTCGATGCCGCTGGCGACCCTGGGTACGTTCATCCTGTGGCTCGGCTGGTTCGGCTTCAACGGCGGCTCACAGCTGGCGCTGGGTTCTGCCGCGGACGCGATTGCGATCTCCAACATCTACATCAACACCAATCTGGCTGCGGCTGCCGGTGTTGTGATCGCGATCATCATGACGCAGCTGCTCTACGGCAAGGTCGACCTCTCCATGGCGCTGAACGGTGCACTGGGCGGTCTGGTTGCCATCACCGCCGAGCCGCTGGCTCCGGCACCCTGGCTTGCCATCGTTATTGGTGCCATCGGTGGCGCGCTGGTCGTGATTGCAGTGCCGCTGCTCGACAAGCTGAAGATTGATGATGTCGTCGGTGCAGTTTCCGTCCATCTGATCTGCGGTATCTGGGGAACGCTGGCCGTGCCGCTGTCCAACGGTGACGCCACCTTCGGTGCACAGATCATGGGTATTGTCGGTGTCGGCGTCTTCATGATCGTCACCAGCTCCGTCATCTGGATGGCCATGAAATTCACCATCGGCATCCGGGTATCGGAAGAAGACGAAGATATGGGCCTCGACCGGGCAGAGCTCGGTATGGAAGCCTATCCGGAATTCGGTCGCGGGTCACAAACCCTCAACTGATAACCATTCTGGCAGTGAGTGACTTGAGGGGGCTTCGGCCCCCTCTTTTTTTGCTAAAATTTCAGCAGATGCATAATTTTTGAGCAATCTATCGGAGTGGAGTTGCCCGCCCTGACTGCATTTGTCCTGATTTTGGGCAGGTATCCGGCGATTCCCCGTTCCCGGCACAGAACTTGATAGGTGGTTTCCTCAAAACAGGCGCTGTCGTGGGGACGGCGCAAAGAGGAGATACGGATTGTGCAGAACAAATTTTATCTGACGGCGGCTACCGGTCTGACCCTGCTCGCCAGTGCCGGCAGTGCGCTGGCCCAGGAGGCGGCAGTAAAACCCGACAGTGGTGATACGGCCTGGATGCTGACATCGACAGTGCTGGTCCTGATGATGACCATCCCCGGTCTGGCCCTGTTCTATGGCGGCATGGTGCGGCGCTCGAATGTGCTCTCCATGCTGATGCAGTGCTTCACCGTCTGCTGTGTCTCGACGGTGTTGTGGATGATGCTGGGCTACAGTCTGGCCTTTGCCGAGGGTAATGCCTTTATCGGCGGCCTCGACCGGGCGTTCCTGCTCGGCATGGGTGTCGACAGTCTCAGCGGCACAATTCCGGAATCGGTCTTCATGACCTTCCAGATGACCTTCGCCATCATTACCCCGGCGCTGATCACCGGCGCCTTTGCCGACCGTATGAAATTCGGTCCGATGATTGTGTTCTCCGGGGTCTGGATGCTGGTTGTCTATGCACCGATCACGCACTGGGTCTGGGGCGGCGGCTTCCTTGGCGGTGACGGGGTGCTGGATTTTGCCGGCGGGACCGTCGTGCATATCAATGCCGGTGTGGCCGGCCTGGTGGCAGCCCTCGTGCTCGGTAAACGGACGGGCCTCGGGTCTGAGAACCTGGCACCGCATAATCTGATCTATTCGGTCATTGGTGCTTCCCTGCTCTGGGTTGGCTGGTTCGGATTCAATGCCGGGTCGGCGGTGGCCGCAAACGGAACCGCAGGCATGGCCATGGCGGTCACGCAGATCTGCACCGCGGCGGCGGCGCTGAGCTGGATGGCCGCTGAATGGGCGGTGCGTGGCAAGCCCAGTGTACTCGGTATCATTTCGGGTGCCGTCGGCGGGCTGGTCGCGATTACGCCTGCTGCCGGTTTCGTCAATCCCACGGGCGCACTGGCCATCGGCCTGATTTCAGGTGCGGCCTGTTTCCTTGGCGCAACCTGGCTGAAGAACCGTCTGAAATATGACGATGCGCTGGATTGCTTCGGCGTGCATGGTGTTGGTGGCATTGTCGGCGCATTGCTGACCGGTGTTTTCGCGGTCGAGGCCATTGGCGGCACTGCCGGGCTGCTGGAAGGCAATCCCGGCCAGGTCTGGACCCAGCTTTACGGCGTGCTGGCGACCATCGGTTACTGCGCCGTGATGACCTTCATCATTCTGAAGGCACTGGATCTGACGGTCGGCCTGCGGGTAACGCCGGAACAGGAACGGGAACTCGATCTCGCCCTGCATGGCGAGGTTGTTCACTGATCACCCTCCGGGTCAGCGCTCAGGATATGGCTGGAATTTCATCACTTCCTGATTGCTGCCTCAATAAGAGGCGGTATCCGGTTGACGGCAGACCCTGAAGCAGGGAAAACCGCCGGTCCGGAGTTGGCATGAAGCTTGAATATATGAAGCCGTGAAGACTGCGTTGTGGTGACCTACCCCCACCCGGTTGCCACACCGCAGACTGGGGGGCGCTTTCGGGCGCCCCTCTTTATATCCGGGGGCTGACTGGCCGGTGGGAAGCGATCGTTCAGTAAGGTGTACTGCCTTCTACGGTACAGCGCTGCATCAGCCGGCGCAGGGGCAGCTGAAAGTCATTGGTCGCCTTGTGCTGGACTGCACAATTATCCCAGATCAGCAGATCACCAACACGCCAGTTATGGTTATGCGCAAAGTCGGACTGCGTGATATGGGCGAACAGTTGTTGCAGCAGCTCATCGCTTTCCGCTTCCGGCAAATCCAGAATCCGGTGGGTATAGCCTTCGCAGACATACAGGCATTTTCGGCCGGTATGGGGGTGGGTCCGCACCACCGGGTGAATGGCGTCCGGCGGATATTTCTCCAGCTCCTTCTCGCTCAGCACCGGGCGCAGACCGAATTCCAGCGCCTTCTTGTTCCACATGAAGCGATAGCCGTTGGCGGCCCGCAGACTCGCCAGCCGCTGTTTCATCTCGTCGGACAGGGCGTCATAGGCATCGGCGACCGAGATGAAGCAGGTATCGCCATAAACCTTGCCGTCTTTCTCCGGCACCTCGATCGCATTCAACAGCGTCGCCCGGCTGGGCTTTTCCAGATAGCAGAGGTCGGAATGCCAGTATCGTCCGGCATCATGCGAGCCGACGGGTTTGCCGTCTTTTGTAATGTTGGATATCCAGTAGATCTCCGGTGCCTCGCCATTATTGGCCTCGGCCCGGACATTGACCTGCAGCGGCCCGAACCGGCGGCTGAAGGCGACAAGCTGTTCGCCGCTCAGTTTCTGGTCACGGATCACCACGACAGAATAGCGGTTCAGTGTTGCCTCAATCCTGCTGAACAAGTCATCACTGGCGGGCTCTGACAGGTCGATCCCTGTGATCTCCGCACCAAATCGTTCGCCCGTCCGGCGGGTCTGCAAGTCATCAGCAAGTGTGGTCATGGATCATCTCCCGGCAACAATCAGCAGTTTTATCAACTATTCCCCTGACCCGTGATTATTTCAAATTTAATCCGGCACTGGTTTTGACCGGCAAGGTCGATTTCTTCACCTTTTGGCAACCCTGTCCGGTGATAGTAGGGGTGTATAGAAACAGAACTGTCGCTCAAGATCATGGCACAAAGCAAAGCCGGTCGTCCGGCCTTCCTGCCGGCTGACCTGTCGGAATTCCTGAAACGGCGTCTGCGCGAGGCGCGTGGCCTGCTGCTTGTCCTGTTTGGTGCGGGCCTGCTGGCGGCGCTGTTCAGCTACAAGCCGACGGATCCCAGCATCAATGTGGCGGTGGCCGGCCCGGTGCAGAACTGGATCGGCCTTCCCGGTGCGCTGCTTGCTGACATCAGCCTGCAACTGATTGGTATTGCCGCGCTATTGCCCGGATTCTGCCTGATTGCCTGGGGGCTGCGGATCATGCGCGGCGGCACCATCGTCTGGCCCTGGGTCCGTGGATTTTCCCTGCTGCTGGCGATGTTGTTCATGACGCTGGCGGCCTCCGCGCTCGATCTGTTCTCCGGCTGGCAGCTCGTATCCGGTCCGGGTGGCGCCATCGGTGCCGGTCTGATGCAGGGTGCGGATGCGGTGACGGCCAGAATCGGCGGTACTGTCGGTCTGGCCGGTGTTGGTCTTGTGGCTCTTGTCGTTACCTTCTGCATTACCCTGTTTGCCGCGGCCATCGCCGGACGTGATCTGGCGGGGGCCGGACGCGCGACCCTGAAGGCCGGTCGTGTTGCCGGTGCCGCAGGGGCGAAAGCCCCGGCTGTTGGTCGTACCCTGCTGTCATGGCTGCCGAAGCGCCGCCCGCAGCGGGTGGAACCCCGGATGCAGCGCGAGGCCGCGCTCGGCCGCCCGCCGGTCCGCCCGTCAAAAACAAGTGAAGCAGTGCCCGCCGCGCAGGCGGATGCTGACGCCGAAGCCCGCCGCGAACGCAAACCCGTGGTCGCGCAGAAACCGGACCGTCCGGAAACCGGCAGCCGCGAGAAGGCCAGCCGTCAGAAGAAGCTCGATTTCGGCGTTGATGGCGAGTTTGAGCTCCCTCCGCTTGATCTGCTGACCGAAGCGCCGCCCGCTATCATGGATCCCAGCCAGTCCGACGACGCCCTACAGCAGAATGCGCGGATGCTGGAATCCGTGCTGCAGGATTTCGGCGTCAATGGCGAGATTGTGAAGGTCAATCCCGGTCCGGTTGTCACCCTGTACGAACTGGAACCGGCACCCGGCACCAAGACCAGCCGTGTGATCGGTCTGGCCGATGATATCGCCCGCTCGATGAGTGCGATTTCCGTCCGTATCGCGACCATCCCCGGGCGCAGCGTCATCGGTATCGAACTGCCGAACCGCAAGCGCGAAACTGTCTATCTGCATGAATTGCTGGCTGCCCGGTCCTATGAGAAATCATCTGCCCGTCTGCTGATGGCGCTGGGCAAGGATATCGGCGGCCTGCCGGAATTCGCCGACCTTGCCCGGATGCCGCATCTGCTGATCGCAGGCACCACCGGGTCCGGTAAATCGGTCGGCATCAACGCCATGATCCTGTCGCTGCTCTATCGCTGTACGCCGGATGAATGCCGGATGATCATGATCGATCCGAAGATGCTGGAACTGTCGGTCTATGACGGCATTCCGCATCTGCTGTCGCCGGTTGTTACTGATCCGTCGAAGGCGGTTGTTGCCCTGAAATGGGCGGTGCGCGAGATGGAAGACCGCTATCGTGCCATGAGTCAGCTCAGCGTGCGCAACATCGCAGGCTTCAACGAACGTCTCGCCAAGGCGCGGGACAATAACGAGGAACTGAAACGCACAGTCCAGACCGGTTTTGATCAGGATACCGGCAAGCCGATCTTTGAAGAACAGGCAATGGATCTGGAGCCGCTGCCTTATATCGTCATCGTCGTCGACGAGATGGCCGACCTGATGCTGGTCGCCGGCAAGGATGTGGAAGCCGCCATTCAGCGTCTCGCCCAGATGGCCCGTGCTGCCGGTATTCACCTGATCATGGCGACCCAGCGACCGTCCGTTGATGTCATCACCGGCACCATCAAGGCCAACTTCCCGACCCGGATTTCCTTTCAGGTCACGTCGAAGATCGACAGCCGTACCATCCTCGGTGAACAGGGCGCGGAACAGCTGCTGGGTCAGGGTGACATGCTGCATATGGCCGGTGGCGGGCGCATTACCCGCCTGCATGGACCCTTCGTGTCGGATGAGGAAGTCAACGCCATCGTCGACCATCTGAAATCGCAGGGCAGCCCGTCTTATCTGGAATCGGTCACAGAAGAAGACGCCGATGCACCCTCGTTCCCCGGTATGCCGACGCCCGATGGCAAATCCTCCGGCGATGATCTGTACGATCAGGCGGTGGCCCTGGTCTGCCGCGAGGGCAAGGCCTCGACCAGTTTCGTCCAGCGCCATCTCCAGATCGGCTACAACCGGGCGGCGCGCATCATCGAGCAGATGGAGAAGGAAGGCGTGGTGTCGAAATCCAACCATGTCGGCAAACGCGAAGTCCTCGCCCGCAACTTCGAGGCGGATTACGACGAGGCGATGTAGGCTCTACTTGTCTCGACGCGTCACATCTCTCACCCCTCATCCTGAAACGAGTTCAGGATGAGAGGGGCGAAAGATAAGGTTTCTGGAGCCTTGATCCTCATCCTGAGGAGCGCCAAAGGCGCGTCTCGAAGGAGGGTGGGGGAGGCGTGAGGCAGGAAACTGCCCGCAATCCTTCGAGACGCAGCTTCGCTGCTCCTCAGGATAAGGCCGGGGACTGTTTTCGCACTCCCCCGTCAACCCACCAGTTACAGCGATGTTGCGGATCTTGCGGCCTGATCGTACAGGCCTGACAGGGCGCGGAGCAGGTCGGCGGAGGCGCCGACGTCGCTGCCGTTGATGCCGGTAGAGCCGAAGGCGGTGATGAGGCAGTCCTCACGGATCCGGCGATAATTGTCGCAGACTTTCTGACCGGCTTCCGTGGTGGCGTAATACATCTCCTTGCCCTTTTTCTGGCGGTCGATCAGTCCGGCCTTCAGCAGCTTCTTGATGGCGTAATTGACCAGATGGGTGTCCTCGATATTCAGCACGAAGCAGATATCGGACAGGCGCTTGTTGCGGGCACGGTGGTTGATGGTGTGGATGACCATCACGTCCAGCGCGTTCATGTCGGTGATGCCCGTGGCCTGGGTACAGCGGACAATCCAGCGCTGGAAGGCGTTGGTGCAGATATAGAGGCCGAACTCGAATTCGCTCAGCTCCGACGCCCGTTCCGACACCAGATGCGAGGAGGAGACGATGGGAACACTGGGCCGGGGCGCGCGGTCTTCCTTCGGATGATCGTTCATTCCGCGGCCTCCTGCTTTCTTGCCACACCATAGCCACCACCGGCCGGGGTCCGGATGATGAAGACATCACCGGGGGTCATCTCGACGCTGGCACAGCCCGGCACCTCTTCCACCGTGCCGTCTGCCCGCTCTACCCGGTTGACGCCGAGCGCACCGGGCTCACCGCCGGCCATGCCATAGGGCGGGACGATGCGGTGGCTCGACAGCACGGCGGCATTCATGGCCTGCAGAAAGCGGAGCCGCCGGATGGTGCCGTCGCCACCTTTATGCAGGCCGCCACCGCCGGAGCCATGATTGATGCGGAAGTCTTCCAGCAAGACGGGGAACCGCCATTCCAGCACTTCCGGATCAGTCAGCCGGGAGTTGGTCATATGGGTATGGACGGCGGTGGTGCCGTCGAAATCCGGTCCGGCCCCGGACCCGCCACAGATCGTCTCGTAATACTGATAGGTCTCGTTGCCGAAGGTGAAGTTGTTCATGGTTCCCTGTGCGGCACCCATGACCCCGAGCGAGGCAAACAGGCAGTCGGTGATCGCCTGCGAGGTCTCGACATTACCGGCGACGACGGCCGCCGGATAGACCGGGTTCATCATCGATCCTTCGGGGATGATGATTTCGATCGGTTTCAGGCAGCCTTCATTCATCGGGATATCATCATCCACCAGTGTCCGGAACACATAGAGGACCGCAGCCCGGGCGACTGCCGAGGGGGCGTTGAAGTTACTGGCGACCTGTTTTGACGAGCCGGAGAAATCGACGATGGCGGTCCGGGCCTCCCGGTTGATCGTCACCTTCGTGTCGATGATTGCACCATTATCCATCGGATAGGTGTAATGGCCGTCCTGCAGCCGTCCGATGACGCGGCGAACCGCTTCTTCTGCGTTGTTCTGGACATGCTTCATATAGGCCTGAACGACGCTGAGGCCGAAATGCGTGACCATTTTCGCCAGTTCCTGAAGGCCCTTTTCGTTCGCTGCAATCTGGGCCCGCAGGTCAGCGATATTCTGGTCCGGGTTACGGCAGGGATAAGGGCCGGAGCCGAGCAGCTCTCGCAATTCGGCCTCGCGGAAATGACCCTTGTCGACCAGCAGGAAATTGTCGATCAGCACACCTTCTTCATCGACGCTGGTGGAATCAGGCGGCATCGACCCGGGGGTGATACCGCCGATATCCGCCTGATGCCCGCGTGAGCCGACATAGAGCAGGATATCCTTGCCCGCATCGTCAAACACCGGCGTGATAACGGTGACGTCCGGCAGGTGGGTGCCGCCGTTATAGGGGGCATTCAGGACATAGACATCGCCGGGATTCATCGAGCCGCCGCGTTCACGCACCACAGTCTTGATGGATTCCGACATGGAGCCGAGATGCACCGGCATATGCGGTGCATTGGCGACCAGATCACCGTCGGGATCAAAGATTGCGCAGGAGAAATCCAGCCGTTCCTTGATATTCACTGAATAGGCGGTGTTCTGCAGCGTCGCGCCCATCTGTTCAGCGATCGACATGAACAGGTTGTTGAACACTTCCAGCATCACCGGGTCAGCGTCGGTGCCGATGGCGAATTCGCGTTTCTTGATCTCAACCCGGCGCAGCACAAGGTGATCCCGGCGGGTGACTTCGGCCTGCCAGCCCGGTTCCACCACGGTGGTGCCGACCGGCTCGATGATGACCGCAGGGCCGGGTACGACATGGCCGGGCTTCAAGGCGGCGCGGTCATAGATCGGCGCGTCATGGAAGGCGGCATCGGTCCACAGACGGGTGCGGTCAAGCTGTGGAATATCACGGCCGTCGGCCCCCGCCGGCAGTTCCGGGTCTTCGACAGACTGGGTGGCACCGACTGCTTCCACCGACAGCGCCTCGACCAGCAGGCCACGGTCTTCCATGACGAAGCCGAAGCGCTGGCGATGGGCCTCGTTGAAAGCGTCGGACATGGCGGCGGGAGAGCCGTAATCCACCTCGATTGCGGTGTCGGTTCCGGCATAGCGCACATGGGCGCGTTTCAGCACATAGACATTGTCCCCGTCGAGCCCCTGATCGGCCAGTTCACGCAGCGCGTCACTGGCGAGCCGGTCGGCACGGGCATCCAGATCACCGGCAACCTCGCCATCCAGTGCCGCCTCGACGGCTTCCTCGCGGAGTGAGCGGACATCAGCCAGCCCCATGCCATAGGCCGACAGGACACCGGCAAAGGGATGGATATAGACCGTACGCATGCCCAGTGAGTCCGCCACCAGACAGGCATGCTGTCCGCCGGCGCCGCCGAAACAGCAGAGCGCATATTCGGTAACGTCATAGCCGCGTTCGACGGAGATTTTCTTGATCGCGTTGGCCATATTCTCGACGGCGATCTTCAGAAAACCCTCGGCGACCTGTTCCGGCGTGAAGTCATCGCCGGTGGCGGCCTTGATCTCGGCGGCCAGGGCGTTGAATTTCTCCGCGACCACATCCCCGTCCAGCGGGCTTTTGGCATCGGGGCCGAAGACCTTCGGAAAATGTTCGGGCTGGATCTTGCCCAGCATGACATTGCAGTCGGTGACGGCGAGCGGTCCGCCCCGGCGATAGCAGGCCGGTCCGGGATTGGCCCCGGCGGATTCCGGGCCGACGCGAAAGCGCGAGCCGTCGAAATTCAGGATCGAGCCGCCCCCGGCGGCGACGGTATGGATCTGCATCATCGGGGCCCGCATGCGGACACCGGCCACCAGTGTCTCGAAGCTGCGTTCCAGTTCCCCGGCGAAATGACTGACATCGGTCGAGGTGCCGCCCATGTCGAAGCCGATGATCTCGTTGAACC
Source organism: Rhodospirillales bacterium (assembly GCA_040219025.1). Classification (GTDB taxonomy): domain Bacteria; phylum Pseudomonadota; class Alphaproteobacteria; order Rhodospirillales; family HT1-32; genus HT1-32. Next base: position 87,287 of record JAVJTE010000008.1, read on the forward strand.
CGGCCATCTTTGCGGTCTCGACCATACCGACCACGCCGCCGGCCGGGCCGGACAGAATGGCATCCTTGCCCTGAAACAGACCGGCATCAGTCAGGCCGCCATTGGACTGCATGAACTGCAGGCGGACATCACCCAGCTCCCGCGCGACCTGATTGACATAGCGCCGCAGGATCGGGCTGAGATAGGCATCGACCACGGTGGTGTCACCGCGTCCCACCAGTTTCATCAGCGGGCTGACTTCATGGCTGACCGAGACCTGTGTGAAGCCGATCTCCCGCGCAATCTTGGCGGCAGCCGATTCATGGTCGGTGTAGCGATAGCCATGCATGAACAGAATGGCGACGGAGCGAATGCCGCTGTCATAGACCGGCTGCAGATCAGCTTTGAGTGCGCTGGTATCCAGCGGGGTGAGTACGTCACCGTCAGCCGTAACCCGTTCGGTGACTTCGACGACGGTTTCAAACAGCATTTCCGGCAGCTTGATATTGCGGTCAAACAGACGGGGGCGGTTCTGGTAACCGATACGCAATGCGTCGCGGAAACCGCGGGTCACGATCAGTGCCGTGCGGTCGCCCTTGCGTTCCAGCAGGGCGTTGGTGGCGACGGTGGTGCCCATTTTCACCGCATCAACGGCCGCTGACGGGATCGGGTCACTCTGGCCGAGGCCGAGCAGTTCCCGGATACCCTGAATGGCCGCATCTTCGTAATGCTCCGGGTCTTCCGACAGCAGCTTGTGAGTGCGCAATTCACCACCCGGCGTACGCGCCACAAGGTCAGTAAACGTGCCGCCCCGGTCGATCCAGAACTGCCATTTGTTTTCCCGAACTGCCGTATCCATGAAACTCTCCCGGTGAATTGCTGCCTCTTTCAATGACAAATTGCCGATAAATCGTCAATGTTAATTATCCTCCGGTCAGGACAATCTCCCTGGATTATCTGCTGAACAGAGGGGGTGGCGGAACCTTCTGCAAGTAAATCCTCACGATCCATTTAACGGTTGTGATTCCCGCGTGTCAGTTTCTGGCAGGCTTGCTAGTCTCCGCAACAATTCCAATATGCCCCGAGAGTTAAGTGGGCTTTATCCAGATTCAGGGAGACTAGGCATGATCCGTTTTAACCTGCTGCGCATTGCGGCTTTCTCGACCGCATTGCTGGGCGCTGCGACGCTGGCATCGGCACAACAGCCGGCACCGGACACGGTTGTCGCGACGGTTGACGGCAAGCCCGTCACGATGGCCGACCTGGAGCAGTTCAAGCAGGGCATTTCACAGGCTGCGCAGATTCCGACTGCCAGCATTTTCGATATTCTGGTTGATCGTGTGGTTTCCAGCCGTCTGCTGTCACAGGCCGGCTATGCCGGTGGCCTCGACAAAACCGAGGATGTGCAAAAGCAGATGGAAATGATCGAGCAGCAACTGGTGGCGCGTGCCGAGGTCGACAGAATCGTCAAGGCCGGCGCGACCGACGCCAGGGTGGAAGCCGCCTATCAGGCCTATCTGAAGGAAACGCCGACGGCGGACGAGGTCAAGGCGAGCCATATCCTGCTGGATGATGAAGAGAAGGCAAAAGCAGTGATTGCCGAACTGAAGGCCGGTGCTGATTTCGCTGAAACGGCCAAGACGAAGTCCATTGGTCCGTCCGGCCCGAACGGTGGTGATCTCGGGTTTTTCCAGGCTGAGCAGATGGTGAAGGAATTCTCCGATGCGGCTTTTGCGCTTGAGGTCGGGGCGATTACCGAGACTCCGGTGAAAAGCCAGTTCGGCTGGCATGTCATCAAGGTGACGGACAAGAAAATCGGCACACCGCCGACAATGGAGGAAATCCGGCCACAGCTGGAAGACCAGATCGGTGTGGAAGTGCTGCAGGAACGCCTTGCCGAATTGCGCGAGAAGGCAACAATCGTGACATACAATATCGATGGCACGGCAAAGACCGAACCGGCCCCGGCCGCAGCACCCGCTGAGACCACCGCACCGGCAAAACCGGCCCAGTAAAGCCGGCCCAGTAAAGCCGGCAACGAGAGAGACTGCCATGAAGATTGCAACATCACCGCTGGCCCCTGCCGGCTTTCCCGATATGCCGGCGGTGCCGGGCCTGCATCTGGCGACGGCTGCTGCCGGCATACGCTACAAGGGACGCGACGATGTTCTGATGGCAGCCCTTCCCGAAGGGGCAACCATTGCCGGGGTATTTACCCGGTCGGCAATTTGCGGGGCACCGGTTGACTGGTGCCGTGAGCATCTGGCGCAAGGATCTGCCCGGGCGATTGTCGCCAATGCGGGCAATTCCAATGTCTTCACCGGTGCCGCCGGTCAGCAGGCGACCTCGACCACGGCGAAGGCTGCGGCGGAGGCGCTGGGTTGCGGCGAGGAACAGGTGTTCCTTGCCTCGACCGGGGTAATCGGCGAGCGGATGGATGCGACGAAGATCGCTGCGGTGCTGCCCGGTATGGTGGCGGCCAGCCCGGTGGGCTGGGAAACGGCAGCGCGGGCGATCGGCACCACAGATACCTTCCCCAAGGGGGCTTCGGCCCGGGCGAAGATCGGTGATGCCACAGTCACCATCGCCGGTATCGCCAAGGGATCGGGCATGATTGCCCCGGATATGGCGACCATGCTGTCATTCATCTTCACCGATGCGAAGCTTCCGGCGGAAGTGCTGCAATCGGCGCTAAACCGCGCGACAGCTGTATCCTTCAACTGTATCACCGTCGATTCCGACACCTCGACCAGTGACACCATTCTGCTGGCGGCAACAGGGGCGACGGAACATCCGGTGATTGGTGAATTCAATGATCGCAACCTGTCGGATTTCAAGGACAAGCTGACGCAGGTTCTGACCGATCTGGCGCAGCAGGTGGTCCGGGACGGGGAGGGTGCGCGGAAATTCATCTCCGTCTCCGTGAAGGGGGCTGCATCGAACCGTTCCGCCCGCAAGGTCGGCCTGTCGGTCGCCAACTCGCCGCTGGTCAAGACGGCCATTGCCGGTGAAGACGCGAACTGGGGCCGGATCGCGATGGCCGTCGGCAAGTCCGGCGAAAGGGTGGTGCGCGACAGTCTGGGAATCAGTATCGGCGGTGTTCTGGTTGCCAGGGCAGGGGCCGCTGTCGACGGCTATGACGAGACGCCGGTCGCCGCCCATCTGAAAGGCGACGAGATTGATATCGAGATCGATCTGGGGATTGCCTGGGGGGCTGCCACGGTCTGGACCTGCGACCTGACCCACGCCTATATCGACATCAACGCCGATTACCGCAGCTAACGGTCCTGCCTCCGGAAGCTTCCAGCTATGTTATCCCGTTGAAGGACGGGATCCAGTCAGGCTGCCGACGGAATACATGCCCGGGTCCCCGCCTGCGCGGGGATGACATTTTGACAGGGGTCAGAACAGATCAGGTCGCTAAACCGGTACGGGCGACCTGATTGAGGCCCTCAGAACATGCTGGCGATGACGCGGTCCGGCGGGGTATGGCCGTCGGTGAAGGTCTTGATGTTGATGAGAACCTTCTCACCCATATCGACACGCCCCTCAATTGTTGCCGAGCCCATATGCGGCAACAGCACGACATTGTCGAGTTCCAGCAGCTTCGGATTGACCGCCGGTTCATGCTCGAACACGTCGAGCCCGGCACCGGCCAGTTCCCCGGCATGAAGCATGCGGGTCAGCGCATTTTCGTCGACAATTTCACCCCGGGCCGTATTCACGATATAGGCATGCGGTGCCATCAGCTTCAGACGGCGGGCGGACAGCAGATGGTAGGTTGCCGGTGTATGCGGGCAATTGACCGAGATGATATCCATCCGGGCCAGCATCTGATCCAGGCTTTCCCAGTAGGTTGCTTCCAGCTCCGTCTCGATTTCCTCATGCACCGGCTTGCGGTTGTGATAATGCACGGACAGACCAAACCCCTTGGCGCGCCGGGCAACGGCCTGGCCGATACGGCCCATCCCGATAATGCCCAGCCGTTTGCCCCAGATGCGGCGGCCCAGCATGGTGGTCGGCCCCCAGCCCCGCCAGCGGCCGGACCGGACAAGGTTTTCCCCTTCGACCACGCGGCGCGGTGCGGCCAGAATCAGCGCCATCGTCATGTCGGCGGTGTCTTCGGTCAGTACGTCGGGGGTGTTGGTGACGACAATGTTGCGTTCGCGGGCGGTCGCCAGATCAATATGATCCACGCCGGTTCCGAAATTGGCGATCAGTTTCAGCTGCGGCCCGGCCTGCGCCAGCATCGCGGCATCAATCCGGTCGGTGACGGTGGGGACCAGCACGTCGGCTGTTTTCATGGCATCGACCAGCTGGGCCTTCGACATCGGCTCGTCTGAGACGTTGAGCCGGACGTTGAACAGCTCCATCATCCGTGTCTCGATCACATCCGGGAGTTTCCGGGTGACAACGACAAGCTTTTTCTTCTGGCTGTTTGGCATATCCCGCACTCCCGATATCGCTCTCGGTGAAGTAGCAAGCCACCGCAGCACTGTCCAGCGCCGCACGACTTGACCTGAGCAATACCGGGGCGGATCATCCGGACATGAGTCGAAATCATTGCGAGAGAGACATGCTGCGTACGATTTTCCGTATGGCACTGATAATACTGGCGATGGGCCTGTCCGGTCAGCCGGTGCCTGTGCTGGCACAATCGGTGGGTGTTTCGTCAACCGGCCTGCCGGTCCCCCGGTTCGTCACGATCCGGGCCAATCAGGTGAATATGCGGACCGGACCGGGGGTGCGTTATCCGGTCGACTGGGAATATCGCCGGGCCGGCCTGCCGGTCGAGATTGTCAGCGAGTACGGGACCTGGCGCAAAATTCGCGACTGGCAGGGCGATGAAGGCTGGATGCATCAGAGCATGCTGTCCGGTCGCCGCAGCTTCATGGTGCGCGAGGATGTGCGGGCCTTGCGGGCAGAGCCGGACGATGCGGCACGGCTGGTGGCCCGGCTGGAATCCGGTGTTACCGGACGGATCACGGAATGTCCCGCCGGCAGCGACTGGTGCCGTGTCGAGGTTGACGGTTTTGAGGGCTGGTTGCGCCGCGACCAGTTCTGGGGCGTCTATTCGGGTGAGTTGATAGAGCCGTGAGCGGCCAGATGAGCACCCTGATCTATGTGCTCGACCTGATTGGTGTTGCGGTTTTTGCCATCTCCGGTGCCCTGACCGCGTCCCGCAAACAGATGGATATCATCGGTTTTGCCCTGATTGCGACGGTGACCGGAATTGGTGGCGGCACGCTCCGTGACCTGGTGCTGGACCGGGGTGCCGTATTCTGGGTGGGCCAGCCGGAATATCTCTGGCTTTGCAGCGCGGTGGCCCTGGCAGTGTTTTTCGTTGCGCACCGGCTGGAAAGCCGCCGGTTCCGCTGGCTGGTCTGGGCTGATGCCATGGGAATGGCGCTGTTCTCGGTGATCGGGGCCGGGGTCGCCGACCGGATGGGGGCACCTCCTGCGGTTGCCATTCTGATGGGGGTGATGAGTGCAACCTTCGGCGGTATCATTCGCGACGTCCTCTGCGCCGAAATCCCGCTGATCCTGCGGCGTGAAATCTATATCACGGCGGCCGCCGCCGGCGCCGGGATGTTTGTACTGATCGACCGGCTGACCGGTGAGGAACTGCTGGCGACGCTTGCCGGGTTTCTGGCCGCCTTCACGATCCGGGCTGCCGGAATAGTCGGTGGCTGGTCATTGCCGGTCTATCATCCCCCCGGCCGGAATTATCCGGCTGATCGCCCGCCATCCGGCGAATGACCCCGGGCGCACTTGAATCCGCGGTGACGGATGCGGGCTTTTATATCGGCGGGACCTTCACCCTGACACCGGAAGAGGCTGCGCTTTTCAGCACGCCCGGGCCGGATGCCCTGCTGATCGGGAATACCGGTCCGGACATGTGGCGCAGGTTCCGTCAGGAACAGGGCGATGACGGGCTGCCGGATCCGCTGAACCGCTGGACCCGTCAGCGGCTGGACCGGATTGCGGGGCAGGCCGATGCTCTGGTGATCTATCCGTTTGACGGCCCGCCCTGGCCACCCTTCGGCCAGTGGGCGCTGCGCACCGGGCAGTATTTCGAGTCCCCGACCGGTCTGAAAATTCATCCCCGGCTCGGGTTATGGCAGGCTTTTCGTGCGGTACTGGTGTTGCCTGAAGGCTGGCCGGTTACGATGCTGGCGACGGAAACGCCCGGCAGGTCACCCTGTGACAGCTGCCGTGACAGACCCTGCCTGACGACCTGTCCCGTCGGGGCGTTCTCTCCGGCAGGGTACGACGTTGCGGCCTGCCGTCACCATGTCGGCGGACCCGGTACGGATTGCCTGAACCGCGGATGCCTGGCCCGCCACGCCTGCCCGGTCGCCCCTGACCGGGCCTATGCCCCGGACCAGGCAGCGTTCCACATGCAGTCGTTTCTGACCCCGTAGGCGGTGGCCTAGCCGACGATGGCGACACCGAACAGGGTGGCATGGAAATGCATCAGTGCGGCATAGAGCACAAGCCCGACCGGAATGCTGATCAGGTCGCCTTTCCAGTCCGGGTTCTCAAGTTTGCGGACGCGGCCCTGCAGCTCTGCCACCAGCGGTGACAGGATGCTGTAGATCAGGAAACTGCCGAACAGCAGGGTCGAGGCGATATCGCCGTTGGCGGCCAGGTGACAGACCGACCAGATAATAACACCCGCCGACATCGGATGACGCACCAGCCGCCTGATATAGCCCCGGAAGTTGGCACTGATCACCAGAATCAGGGAAACCGGCATCAGCGCGAACAGCGCCGCCCGTCCCCAGGGCTGTGGCGTCCAGAGCTGGTCTGCGGGGGCGTCATGGAAGTACAGGGCGATCAGGGTGATCCCCGCAAAGGACATCGCCGTCAGCGCCAGTTTCCAAGGTATCTCGCCGATCCCCGCCACGATGCTGTTGCGCAGCGGGCGGGCGGTCGAAACCAGATGGGGAACGAAGAACAGGGCAAGGCCCAGCAAATACAGCGTCATGGTCATGGCTCCGTAATGTCAGGCCCCGTTTATGCCATGAAACCCGGCCCGGGTCTGTAACGAAGGTCAGTGCCCGATGGTGAAATTGTTGCTGCCATGCCGGTCGCGCCCGCGAACCAGATGCAGCGGCCGCACGCCATAACCCTGCGCCGGGTGTTTTGCGCCGATCCTGGCCCCCAGCGCATGGTCGTAGAACGAGGTCGCCGGCATCAGCCGGATGATGAAGGCGGCCCGGCGCCTGTCCGTCCGGTTCGCGGTAGAGCCGTGGATCATGTAGACATCATGAAAGGATGGTTGTCCGGCCTCCAGAATCAGGTCTTCGGCAGTGTCCGGGTCGTAATGTTCCGGGTCGCAGACCAGATTGATGGTCTTGTCGTCGCCCTCGACCCAGCTGTGGGAATAGAGCTTGCGATCCCTGTGGGATCCCGGAATGAACCGCATCGGCCCGTTTTCCGGCGTGACCTCATCCAGCGGGATCCAGATGGTCAGGGTTTCCAGCGGGCGGATCGGGTAATATTCGCCGTCCTGATGCCAGGGCGTCTCCTTGCCGTTCAGCGCCGGTTTGCCGAAGATCGTGGTCCCCCAGAGGATGATATCGTCACCGATCAGCTGCGCCGCGATATCCATCAGGTCGGGATGGGTGGCAAATTCCAGCCATTTCCCCGACCCCCTGACCCCTTGCGATCCGCCAGTTTCCTGATGCGGTGCCAGCATGATATCCGACGCGATATCGGCATTGCGCTCCAGCAGGGCAGCATATTCAGCCCGCATCGCGGCCAGCAGTTCAGGCGGAAATTTAAAGCCGGGAACGACCCAGCCCCGGTCGCGGTAATGGGCCAGCTGTCCGCCGGTGAGTTGCGTCTCGGGGTTCATGGTTTCAGTCACGGCCTTTCTGGTCAGTTGGGCTTGCTGTGGTCGACTTGCCGGGCGGCCCGGACATTACCCTGATGCTAGTCGGCACTGGGCCCAGCCTCCCGGAGACGCTGTTCCTCGCGCCGGTATGCCTCTGCCTGCCGGATATCCTTTGCCACGCCAAGCCCCGTTTCGTGATGATGTGCGAGGTTGGCGTAGGCTTGCGGATTACCACGGGCAGCAGCCTTACGGTACCATTCGAGGGCTGCCGCATTGTCCTGCTCGACGCCCAGCCCTTCAGCATAAAGATAGCCGATACCGTTTTCAGCGTCAGACTTTCCCTGATCAGCTGCCAGTCGGTAGAGTCGGAGGGTTTCTGCGTAGTCGACGGGTACCCCGCCGCCGATACGGTATAGCCGCCCCAGGCGATATTGCGAAAAGGCGTCGTTTTTCTCCACTGCGCGGCGGTACCATTTCACTGCCTCGTCGTAGTCCGCCTCGACGCCATAGCCCATTTCGTAGACGTAGCCGAGATTGCCAAAGGCCGAAACATGGCCCTGATCGGCCGCTTTCCTGAACCAGACCACGGCCATTTCATGATTCTTCTCCACCCCCGTACCGTAGAGGTAATGGTGACCGAGATTGTTCTGCGCCCGGACATAACCCTGATCAGCAGAGAGCCTGTACCATGTCAGCGCAGCTGCCATGTCCTTGTCGACACCGATACCCTTCTCGTAGAAATATCCGAGGTTGTGCCGGGCGATCTCGTTCCCGAGGTCTGCCGCTTTCCGGTACCATCTGGCGGCCTCGCTGAAACTCTGCGCCCGACCCAGACCTTTCTCGATCATAAAGCCGTAACTCAGCATGGCCCGTGCAAACCCGCCCTCTGCAGAACGCTCCATCAGGTCTGCGGCTTTGTCATAATCCTGGGCTTTATAGGCTATGGCAGCCTGATCATAGAGATCATCGCCGCTGGATGCTGCGGCAGCAAATCCGTGAAATCCGGACAACAGCAGGATCAGGACGGCAAAAAGGCTGTTTCTTGGTACGACGATCATCAGACAGGCATCCCGGCATGGTGACGGAAAGGTTGAACTGACATGATTGCCAGAAATTCAACGTCTGTCCACCCGGTCCCCTTGCCGGCCCGCTCCTGTCTCACGCCGCCGGCATTGAGCCGAACTTGCCGCTGTTGAAGTCTTCAACGGCCTGAATGATTTCCTGTCTGCTGTTCATCACGAACGGGCCATATCCGACAACCGGTTCGTCAATCGGCTCGCCGCCGAGATACAGCAGTACCGCATCTTCGACAGCGTCGATGCGGATCGTCTCACCGGTCCGCTCGAACAGCACCAGCTCGGCTTCACTGACATCGGTCTGCCCGTTTACCTTCAGTCTGCCGTCCAGCGATACCAGTGCTGTGGTCCATCCCTCTGCCGCCGGCAGGTCGCAGCCCTGACCTTTTTTCAGCCGCAGATCCCAGACATTCATCGGTGTGAAGGTTTTCGCCGGGCCTGTCATATCCTGATAACTGCCGGCAATGACTCGCAACTGGCCGGCATCTTCCGGCAGGCTGACCACCGGGATCTGGTCGTCGGTGATGGCTTGATAGCCGGGCTCCGCCATCTTGTCGCGGGCCGGCAGGTTGACCCAGAGCTGCACCATCTGCAGCAGGCCGCCGGTTCTGGTAAAGGCGGGGGAATGAAACTCGTCATGCAGGATACCGGCACCGGCGGTCATCCACTGCACGTCGCCCGGCCCGATGGTGCCGCCCTGTCCTGTCGAATCCCGGTGCGAAACTTCGCCCTGATAGACAACGGTCACGGTCTCGAAGCCGCGATGCGGGTGCTGCCCGACCCCGCGAGGGCGGGTTACCGGCGGAAATTCTGCCGGACCGGCATAATCCAGCATCAGAAAGGGGCTGAGCTCGCTGGCCAGATTGTCATAGGAAAACATCGACCGGACGGGGAAACCGTCCCCGACCCAGTGTCCCTGCGGTGCGGGATAGACCCCGGCGACCTGTTTCATGCAATCCTCCATTCATATGCCGGACGGTTCAGCGATCCGTTCCGGACATGATCTGGCGTGCCGCGGCGGGAATAACAAGATCTGTCAGGCCCAGATCGGGGTTGCCCGCAAAGTCGGCGTCGGCGTAATCTTGGCGCCCCGGACGTTCTGTTCGGCAGTCTCATTGTTCCCTGCTTTCTCCCTGTGTTTAAGGTGTCCCATGTCCCGTCCTGCCTATATCGAACCGTCAACCGGTGAAACCTTTCCGCTGGAGACGCCGCTCTGGCGGGCACCGTCCGGCAAGCCACTGATGATCACGCCGCTGCCCGGGATCACCCGGTCGGAAATTGATACGGCGACCCGGTCAATCTGGCGCTATCGCCGCGCCCTGCCGCTGGAAATCACCGAGCCGGTCTCGATGGGTGAGGGCATGACACCGCTGGTGCCCGGGCGCGTGCCATCCGGCGGGGTCGAGTTCAAACTGGAATGGTTCTCGCCGACCTGCAGCTTCAAGGACCGGGGAGCCTCGGTGATGATGTCCTATCTCCGGCAGGTGGGGGTGCCGGCCATTCTGGAAGACAGTTCCGGCAATGGCGGCTCGGCCATGGCGGCCTATGGCGCCGCGGCGGGAATGCGGGTGCGGATCCTGACCCCGGCCTCGACCCAGCCGGCCAAGCTGGTGCAGATGCGGGCCTGCGGGGCGGAAGTGCAGCTGGTTCCCGGCCCGCGCGAGGAATCCCAGTACGAGGCCATCCGCCAGTCAGAGGAGACCTTCTATGCCAGCCATAACTGGCAGGCGTTTTTCCTGCAGGGTACCAAGACGCTGGCCTACGAGCTGTGGGAGGATTGCGGTTTTCAGGCACCTGACAATATCGTCATTCCGGTGGGCGCAGGCAGCAATGTGCTGGGCTGTGACATCGGCTTTTCCGAACTGCTGCGGGCCGGTCAGATCGACAGGCTGCCGCGCATTTTCTGTGCCCAGCCGGCGAACTGTGCGCCGATCCATGCGGCCTTTGAAAATGATGGTGTGGTCGGCGACATCGCCTTCCTGCCCACCATCGCCGAAGGCACGGCGATCAAAAGCCCGGTCCGCATGGGCGAGGTCCTCGACGCCATCCGCCGCTCCGGCGGCGGCACGGTCGCGATACCGGAGGAGGATATCGTCACGGCGGTCAGGGGTCTGGCTGCCGCCGGCCTCTATGCCGAGCCGACCTGCGCCACCGCCGCCGCCGCCGCCGAGGTCCTCCTCGCTTCCGGCCGCATCACCCCGGACCAGCGCACCATCGTCGTCCTCACCGGCAGCGGCCTGAAAGCCTCCGCCTTCATGGCCGAGACGTTCGGCAAGGTGGAGTAGGAGGGGCAGGGTGATTTCAGAAGGTTTCTGCTCCGCCGTTCCGGAACCGGCGGAATAGGAAAATTCAGAAGGGAAATCTGGTGCACCCATCCGAACTTTGTTCGAACTTTCTGTTTGATTAAGAGAGTGACCATTCCGGGAGAAGGAATGGTCGCCAGAAACTCGGCACTCCCGACGCTTTTGGCGTTTCGGTGAAACGACTGTCGCTGGTTGAGGTACTGGGGCGAATTCATCGCTTCACTTTGTGAAGCGATCGTGGTGCACCCGACAAGATTCGAACTTGTGACCTCTGCCTTCGAAGTGCAGATATTACGCCCAAGTGCGGACGTGGATGGACGTTAAAACCCTGTAAATACGCCGGTTTATATCCACTGTTGTTCCTGATTGTCCTCCAGTGTATTACATACACATTCCATACGACATGCGAAGAGGTGGATGGCAATGGCATTGGACCTGAGTAGAGTTGGCGACCGTGAACGGCTCAAGGTGCAGCGAGAGCCTCACTGGCAAAGGCTCCGCGCAGGTTGTTTTCTTGGCTTTCGTCCATCCAAGCGTGGTGGGACGGGAACTTGGATCGCTCGTGCTTACGATGTGGATACCGGCAAATATCGAGTGAAATCCTTAGGTGACTTTGGAAACTTAGCTGGCAATGAAAAATTTGCGGCCGCGAAGAAGTCAGCTGAAGCAATAGCGGATCTTGTCGAATCGGGCGGCGAAGTCCGCGCTAAGATAGTAACTGTTGCTGATGCCTGCCGTGCGTATTCTGAGACGCATGCTGATGCTGCGGATCGATTCCGCCGCTATGTCTATGCCGATCCTCTGGCTAGAATTAAGTTGGACAAGTTGCGCAAGCGTCACGTTGAGGAATGGCGTGAACGTCTGGTGGCCAAGCCCGCGCTTGTAAGTCGCCGTAAGAGTAGCGAGGCAGTCCACCGCAAACGCGCAGCGTCAACCGTCAACCGTGACATGGCAGTCTTACGGGCGGCACTTGCCACTGTGTTGTCGCCCGGCGCACCAAATAGCCAAGCTGCGTGGCAAGAGGCGTTGAAGTCAATTCCGAATGCGAATGGGCGTCGCACGGAGTATCTGGACCGAGATCAGCGGCGGAGATTACTGGCAACAATCAGCGCGGAAGCCGTGCCGTTTGTTCGAGCGTTGTGCTTGTTGCCGTTACGACCCGGCGCACTAGCCGGGCTTACTGCCGGGGACTTTGATAGCCGCACCCTGGAACTCACTATTGGCAAAGACAAGACCGGCAAGCCCCGACGTATTCAGTTGCCTCAACAGGCCGCAAACCTCTTTGCTGAGCAAGCCAAGGACAAGTTACCAGCTGCGCCGCTCTTCATGCGTACAAATGGAAAAGCATGGGACAAGAATAGTTGGAAACGGCCCATCACTGCTGCTGTCGTCGCTGCTGATCTGCCGCAAGGAGTATCGGCATACACGTTGCGGCACAGCACAATAACTGACCTTGTCGGAGCCGGGCTTCCGCTTCTCACTATCGCCCAAATTTCGGGCACTAGTGCTGAAATGATTGAGCGGCATTATGGGCATCTTGCCAGTGGTGCTGCGTTAAATGCGCTTGGGGAGTTGGCGCTTTAGGGGGGGGTGGGTATGAGCCGGTATCGCTGGTTGCGTCCACACAAATGCATAGAAAGTATGGAATATTACCCCTCAACTAAGGACCTAGCCTATGAGGCGAGGCAAAGGCTCCTGTTCCAAGCTGTAGAGCGCGGTGACGTTCGGGTGATGCTGAATGATGAAATTGTGCCAAAGGGGCAAATTAGCGTCTATTTAGCGCTGTATAGCCGTGCAAGTCCCGAGCAAGAGCCGAGCACGCTACCACCAGACATTGTTCTCAGCTACGATGATTTAAGAGCGGTGTTTGATCGACCAAACATCGACAACCGCAAGCGTGGGCGGCCAGTCAAAGAGAATTCCGGCTGGTCAGAGGATAGGATGCTCGCCGCTGAAATGCATAGAATGCTCGCAGCTAATCCAGAATATAGACGCGCTAAATCAGCGGCAGAAGCCGCGAGAATACTTGTAGATGAAGGGAAAGTTTCAGGCGCGGGCACCCCAGAAAGCCGAGCGAAGCGATTGGAGCGCGTCTTTCGCAAGTATCATTCATCGTAGGCGGAATTTAAATCCTTTTAAGTCCTTTGCCCCGTCACAGAGTTGCTGCCACCAGTTGTCCTATGAAGTCCGGCAATCATGCACGGACCTTGTGGGAAAGAAACATAAACATGAAAACACCTATCACTGTCACTATTTCAGAAGCCGTGAAGGCAACTGGAATGTCGCGTACTTCAATCTACGAAGCATTGAAGCGCGGCGATCTCACCGCCAGGAAGGCCGGACGGCGCACTTTGATCGCGTTTGCCGACCTCGAAGCCTACCTTGCCAGCCTCCCGACATATCAGGCGGGGGCATGAGCAATGGAAACACAAATTCAAAGTCCGGGGCTGGCACCCCGGACTCTAAACAGTCTGTTTTTTGGTAACTGGTCGCATTCTTCTTCTATAGCAACGGGTTGGCGGGGGCAACTGCCTGACTCCCGTTTCTGCCGGTCGCCTTGGATGGTGCGGGATATTACTTGGCTCTACATTGGGGAGGACTGCAATGATTGACAGTACCTTTCCCGATCACCGCTTGGCGGCGCTTGCCTTGCTTAACGGCAATCATCGGCTTAGCCGCAAGGCCGGGCAATTCCTTGGACAACTTGCGGTCGATTCCTCGCCCATGAGTGCGGCACAAGCCGACTGGATAACCAAGCTACTGGACCGCGCTAGCTTGCCGCCGCTGGCAAAGGGAGGCGAGCAATGAGCACCTATCCAGATGCGCCGGGGCACCGGAACGTGGAAACGTCCATTGCCGCTGCCGCTGCCCTTGCTCCCAAGCTAGGGCCGCTCCAACGCTTGGCGGAAGCGACTATTCGTGACGCTGGCAAGCATGGGCTTACCGCCGATGAATTGGCTGCACGGCTGGGCATGGACCGCTGGTCGATCCAGCCGAGAACCAGTGAACTACGGTGCAAGGGGCTTATCCGTGACAGTGGACAGCGCAGGCCGAATGCGACCGGCAAGCTGGCGATTGTCTGGACAGCCTCATGATGCTTGCCGCCATGTCCAAGCCACATACCAGTGATATGCACGGCGGCGTTTTGAAACTTCACCGGAGTGCGACTTTCGGTGAAGTTTCAATTGCACCACTCCAGTTGCAATTGCCCGTAAATCCGCCAGTTGTCGAGAATGGCACGGCGCATGCTATTAGTTACTATACCTTAGGTGTGGCAGCACAATTGCCTTGCACCCGTGGCAGGGGTGGAGCGCGCAACCGAGCAGACCGGGAAAGCCATGTCCTCACAGCGGCTCAAGTTGCCTATCTGAGAGCCGCTGAGCGTCATGCCAGGATAATCGGGCTGCCCTTCACCCGCATGATCTCGATTCACTGGGAAGCTGCTGGAGTGCCTCTGGAACGTATGTCGAAAGCTACTGGGCGCTTTACCGATTTTTTGGGTAAGGCGCTTGCACGTCATGGCAGCGGTACAGCTTGGCTATGGGTACATGAAAACGGTGATGGGAAAGGCGGGCACTGTCACATGCTTGCCCATGTGCCGCCCCGTCTAGTGCCGGTTATTACAGCGCTGCAACGAGGCTGGCTTCGCAGAATCACCGGCAAGCCCTACCGAGCGCGCGTGATTCATAGTAGACCAATCGGCGGGCGGCTCGGGCTGGAGATTGGTAATCCCGAACTCCATGCGATCAACTTAGAGGCTGCGCTTGCTTACATCCTGAAGGGGGTAAGTCCCGAGGCTGCATCTCAATTTGCATTGGATCGATTGCAGCCCGGTGGGCGCGTGATTGGCAAGCGTTGCGGCACCTCCCAGAACATCGGCGCGAAGGCGCGTAAGGCAGAGGACTGAGCATGCAGAAAAAGTCGAAACCAGTCGGGAAAATCGACCCCAACAACACCATGCTTATTGAGCAAGATCCGGGAGAAACTCTCGCCGAGGCAATGGCGAGCAAAATGCTTCAACCGACTTTAAAAAATGCTGTGGCTGCATCCAGCTTCACTGGGAAGCTGATCGATGCCAAACAGGAAGCACCTGGAACCGCTGACTATGCCAAGTACATCGAGACAGCAACAAACAAGGCAGCGGTGGGCGATCTGGAAATGGTCAGCAAAACTCTCGCTGCTCAGGCTATCACCCTTGATAGCATGTTTAGCGAAATGGCTCGACGCACAGCGCTCAACGCAGGCGAATACGTAAACGCCGCCGAGCGTTATGGACGCCTAGCGTTGAAGGCTCAGAGCAATTGCCGGGCAACGCTGGAGGCTCTTGCCAGACTTCACCAGCCACGTGAGCAAATCGTCCGCCATGTCCATGTGAATGAAGGTGGGCAAGCCATCGTTGCCGATCAATTCCATCACCATGTAGGGGGGCAGCAAAATGCGAATTCCACCAATCAATGCCATGCAACCGACCCGATTGGCCCAGGCGCCCCGCTGCCTTGCCCGGACGCGAAAGGGGAAGGCATGCCAATCCCCAGCGGTAAAAGGGCGCAAGCGATGCAGAATGCACGGGGGCACAAATCCCGGCGCACCAAAGGGCAATAAGAATGCTTGGGTGCATGGCGGTTATTCAGTGGTGATGAAGGATGCGGCGCGATATTTGGACGCTATCGCAGGGAAAGGGGCTTAATATGCCGCTCTATCCTATCGGTAATACCGTGACTTTGAAGGCGAGTATCTGCAATCTCATAATGTTTTGAAAGCGCGAACTCAGTCATCGAGTTTTATGATTAGAAGCCCGGTGACCACTAGAAGCACTTCAATCGGCATGTCGTTGATGAACGCTAAGGCCTTCAGGACGCCTTGCCAGTCAGTGTCGAACCAGAGTGTTAAACCAAAGCCATTAAGATCAAGGCTTGGAATAAAACCGTAACGCAGCCAATGGTACGCGCGATATGCTAAGCACAAAGCTGGCGCGAATAACATTGTGCCTAGCACCAATGCCATCATGATAAATCCATGAACGCCCATCTTACTCCCAAACTGCCGTACGACCCTTAAAAACTCCCCCTATCCCAGATGAACTCGTTAATCAATGCCATGAGATGAAGGTTCTGCTATAAGAATCGATATGTTGAGGCGTTGATGGAACGGTACCATGCGTATTGTCAGAGACTGGCTATTGCCTTTAGTTCTTATGATAATAACAGCTATTTTTTTGTTAATCGCCATTGGTACAGACAGTATTCATCAGACTAATTATTACATTGATGAGCAGCCTGCAGCGAATATGGACTCTGAGGAACGTTCACTGGCTATATCGCGTGGAGGAAAAATCATATTTTACGAAGTGTTTTTTCAAAAGTTTCACATAAAAGGAAAAGGATATGATTTATTTTTGATTATGATTCTACCTGCAGCCTTAGTGTTTTTTTCTATAAGATGTTGGATAGCATCTGGTGACTTAACGAGAAGCCGTCAGGGGAGAATGATAGTCGTCCTGTGCGTTCTTCTGTTTATTGGAGACTTAGTGGCAAGGTCAGTTTCAGCACCAAAAATATACAATTCCAGTGTTGTTGATGCCCAAGAAAGAGGTTTGATTGATGGTTTAAGGCGAAGTGCTTCAGAAATAAATAAAAAAGCACCTTACGTCGTAGATGAGTTGACAATATTGCTACGCCAAGAAGTGAGAGGGTTGACCATAACAACCTACTTCAAGGTTAATGTAATGAAGTCTCAGGTCACGCAGGAGTTGATGTCACAAACGAAAACAGAAATTATCTCTGAGAGATGCAAGCTTGCATCTATACATCTCGGCTACGAGGGAGGAGTGGTTTCTGTATATGATTACGTAGATGCTAATAATATGCCGTTGATGAGGTTTTCAATTGATGAACAAGTGTGCGCATCAATTTTAGGATAATCATTGGGGTATATCCGGACTGCCTGCGTCCGGGGAATGATAGATAAAATAACGTAGCTCGCATGGCTTGGCTAACCAACTCAGGTTTGGTTGACAGCGTCCTTTCGCCATAAGTATGCAAGCCTTGGGGGAACAACATAGAACGGACCCGGGTTGGGGGGGGGGGGGGGGGGGGGGGGGGGGGGGGGG
>JAVJTE010000009.1:0-435260 GCA_040219025.1 Rhodospirillales bacterium
ATTCGATGTCCGCCTTGTCGATCTCGTCGATCAGCAGTACCGGCGGTTCATCCGCCTCAAAGGCCTCCCACAGCTTGCCCTTGACGATGTAGTTGGAAATATCGTGAACCTTGTCATCACCCAGCTGGCTGTCGCGCAGGCGCGAGACCGCATCATATTCATACAGGCCCTGCTGGGCGCGGGTGGTCGATTTGATATGCCAGGTGATCAGCTTGCGGCCAAGGGCAGCGGCGATTTCATGCGCGAGGATGGTCTTGCCCGTCCCCGGCTCTCCCTTCACCAGCAAGGGGCGTTCCAGCGCAATGGCCGCATTCACGGCGACCATCAGATCTTCGGTTGCCACATAGGTGTCAGTGCCCTCAAAGCGCATGGATATACCTCATCATCTTGACCGGATTACTGTCAGGCGACCCTATCGGCGGCGATAGCGGGGTGCAAGGCGCAGGCAGCCGGGCCAGTGCGGTTCAGTCGTGTCAGGCTGAAAAACCGGTGCTATCTTCCCCCCTATGAGCGAGCGACGGTTACATATTGGCGGTGAGTCCCCCAGGGACGGCTGGGAAATCCTGAATGTTCAGGCCGGGCCGGATGTCGACCATGTCGGCAGCTGCACCGATCTGTCGCGTTTTGCCGATGGCTCGATCACGGAAATCTATGCCAGCCATGTGCTGGAGCATCTGACCTATGCCGACGAACTGCCCCGGGCGCTCCGTGAATGCCGCCGGGTCCTGATTGCTGACGGGCGGCTGATGATCAGCGTTCCCGATCTGGAAACGCTGGCCGCCACCTATGTCAAACCCGGCATCTCTGCCGATAGCCGCCTGCAGATCATGCGGGTCATGTTCGGCGGCCAGACCGATGCCTATGACCTGCATAAATGCGGATTTTCCTACGATACACTCTGCCTGTTTCTGGCGCAGGCCGGCTTTCGCGAGGCCGCGCAGGTTGAACGGTTCGGCCTGTTCCCGGATTCGAGCGAGCTGAAGATTGACGGCCGTTACCTCAGCCTGAATGTCGTGGCGACGGTCTGAGTTTGCGGTTTCCTGCGATCCTTCGAGACGGGCTTCGCCCTCCTCAGGATGAGGAATACTAACCTGCGGCCTCATCCTGAGGAAGCGCATCAGCGCCGTCTCGAAGGATGAGGAATGCTAACCTGCGGCCTCATCCTGAGGAGGCGCATCAGCGCCGTCTCGAAGGATGGCAGATGCCTGAGGCCTTCAGGAGCGTGCGACAAGCGCCTGCAGTTCCTGCTCCAGCTTGTCGACACAGGCGGGAATCGCGTAGTGCTTCAATGCCTGCGCACGACCAGCCGTCGCAACGCGGTGCAGACGCTCCGGGTCACGGGACAGAGAGGTCAACAGTCTGGACAGCCTCATTGCATCCTCTCGCGGGAAGGTGAAGCCGGTGACGCCGTTTTCAATAACTTCCGGAATACCCCCTACCCCGGAAGAAACGACACAGAGTCCCGCTGCCATCGCCTCGGCCTGACTGATCCCCCAGGGTTCATCAAAGATCGAGGGGAACACCAGAACATCCCGTTCGCGGTAGAGGGCACGCAGCCGTTCCGGCTCCAGATAACCGACAAACCGGACCCGCCCGCCAAGCCCCTGTTTGGTGACGAAAGCATTCATGCCCCCCACAAATCCGGGGTCCGTTGAATCACCGGCAAAGACACAGTCGATGGCCACATTGGTGGCTTTCAGAACCGCCAGCGCCCCCATCAGGACCTGCGGCCCTTTATAGGGCAGCATCAGACTGGCATAGACCAGACGCAGCGGACCGGGGGGCCGTGGTCCGGGTGGCCCCGCATCGAAAGCGGCCACATCCGCCCCCGGCCAGATCACGGAGGCACCATCGAAGGGATAGCCCGCAGCCCTGAACTTCTCCCGCAGGAAGGCGCTGGGGACCGCAGGGTGATAGAGCGGCCCGGCGGGGGTATCTTCGGGATCAAAGCCCGGGTCATTATTGCCGATATGATGCAGTACCGGCACACCAGCCGCGATAACCGCCTCAAGACAGCGCCATGAAATAAAGTCCGGATTTCCGAACAGAACCACATCCGGCTGAAAACCTGCCAGCGCCCGGCGGGTCGCCGCGATATTTGCCGCGATGATATCATCACGCTCCCTGCCCTCCGGCAGCGTTGAAATCCCGCCCTCTGTCCAGTTGCCGTACAGCCTGAGATCACGGTGCAGGGCAGGGTTGCGATCCGGCGCTTTCTGCAGTGCCGGCATGTGCCCGGCAAGTATCTGCACCTCATAGCCCCGCCGGGCCAGATCGTCACCATAACCGGCAATATACCGGCCATAACCACCAAGTTCCTGCGGCGGATAGAGGTTCGTGATGATCAGAATGCGCATGAGATGTCAGCCCTCGCCCGGCTGGTCAGCGAATTTCCGGCTGAAGAAGCCGAAGGTCCGGGCCTGGCTGACGATCTGCCGGGCTATCGACTGACTTTCCGCCGCCGCCTGATCAATGGCCGGGATATCAGCCGCGTCCGCGACAAAACGGACGGGTGTCAGGATTTGCCGGAGCTGTGCGGGCTTCGCGTCAAACCCGGCAATCCAGTGCGCGACCGTTGTTGCATCAGACGTGGCCGTACCGAGTGACCGTTCCAGATAGTTATCCGGCGACATATCAACCATGCAGACATCATCCGTCGTATCGACAAGCTCTATCCGGTCATGATCGTCGATCACCATGAAGACGTAATCCCGGTCGACGGTCATGGTCAGGCGTTGCAGGGCATGGTCGGGGCGCACGAATATCGGATGGGCATGCAGCGCGCGCATCACGAAGCTCCGCTCCCCCGCCGGCCAGAAGAACTGGTTCGGCCATTGGGTGAAATTCGGATGGCCCCATTCACGGGTCCGCCATTCCGGCAACATCCCCGGGCGCATGCAGCCGACAAGATCGCGGGGGGCAATGGCAAGCTCTGGCTGTCCCGGTCGGGCGAAGGCTTCAATCAGGGGGCGACCGCTTTCCAGACTCATCCGGGGGATGGCCGCCAGAACCGCGGCCGCACCTGCCTCGATACGCCGGGCCGCGTGGCCCAGCGCGCCATCCGCATAAATCAGATCGGCATTGACCGGCGAGACAACCGTCTCTGCCTGACCCTGTGTCGCCTTTATCCCCGCCATATGGACCAGCGACATCATATCGCATTTAAGCCCCTCCTCCTCCGCCGTCGTGAAGGAGGTTGAATATTGTTCCGGCAGCATCCGGAACTCGATGGTGGCAAAGGCGCGTGCCGCCTCAATCACTGCCGCACCTTCAAACAGGGCACGGTCTTCAGGCCGGGTATAAATCTGAATGCGGCAGTGATCCGGGCTGGCAAATGACGGCAGGTTCCCCGGCGCCAGCATCGACGGCAACGAAAGCTTCAAAAAGTAATCGACAAAAAAACTGCCCCAGCAGGGGATCGCAAAAAGATACTGCATGTCGCCTCATGATCGGTCGCCGGGGCAAGTGTAGCCCCACCGGTCTTAAACGTCTGTAAGGATCAGTCCGGCCATTTCGGTGTGCCAAACTTCTTTGCCATGAAACCCAGACTGCGCGAGAGGCTGACAATCTGTTCGGCCACCATCTGCCCCGCCTCCGCCGCCCCGGCGCAGGCCGCAGCCTCTGCCTCATCGGCCAGAAAGGTCAGCGGGGTCAGGATCTGGCGCAGCTGGCGATCCGGCGCGGCAAAGCCGGCGATCCACTGGGCAATGCCACGAATATCCGGCGGAGACGTGCCCCTTGCCCGCTCCAGATAATCATCCGGCGACATATCCACGATGCAGACATCGTCGCTGTGGTTGATCAGGTGAATCCGGTCATGGTCATCAATCACCGTGAACACGTAATCCCGGTCAACGGTCATGGTCAGGCGCTCGATCTGCCGGTCAGGCCGGACAAACAGGGGATGTGTATGCAGGGCACGCATCACGAAACTGCCCTCGCCCGCCGGCCAGAAAAACTGGTTCGGCCACCGGGTGAAATTCGGATGCCCCCATTCCCGTGTCCGCCATTCCGGCAACATACCGGGCCGCATACAGGAGACGAGTTCGCGAGACGATACCGGCAGGTCCACACCACCGTCCGGTCTGAACCGCTCGATCAGCGGCCTGCCGCTTTCCAGGCTCATCCGGGGGATGGCTGCCAGCACGGCACCAGCCCCGTCCTGCATGAGGCGAGCGGCATGGCCGAGCGAGCCGTCCGCATAGATCAGATCAGCGTTCACCAGTGAAATCGCCGTATCCGGCTTGCCCTGCGCCGCCCTGATACCCGCCTGATGGACCAGTGACATCATGTCCAGTTTCAGCCCGATATTGGCCCGGCTGACTTCCTCGGCATATTGGGTCGGCAGCATACGAAGCTCGACAGTTGCCATCTCTCGCGCACGGGCGATTGCCGGAGCCTGATCGAACAATGCCCGGTCCTGCGGACGGGTGTAGATTTCAAGCGTGCAACTCTCCACCGTCGCAAAAGACGGCAGATTCCCGGCCGCCAGCATGGAGGGCAGCGACAGGTTCAGAAAATATTCCGTGTAAAACGCCCCCCAGCAGGGAATGGCGAAGTGATAGCGCATGGACAACCCCGGTTCGATCAACCCGAACCTATCCCATATCCCGTTAACCGTCCGTCACTTTGGAGCTCAATCGTTTGTCGCCCCCGATGGTCCGGGAAGACGGAAAATGATCTACTTCTGAATCTCTTCTTCCCGCACGGCAGCCCGGTCCGAAAGGTCGGCTTCGAGAGTGCGGAGAATACGGACCATCCGCGAGGAAAATTCCCGCCGGTACAGAATGGCCACCACCGCCAGTGTGATCACGATGAACAGGACGGGATGGATGAACCATGACAGCATGGCCATACCGAAATAATAGGCCCGCAAGCCGCGGTTCGAATGTTTTGCTGCGTTGGAGGACACGCTGGCCAGCGCCTCGATATCCTCGCGCCGGTGCGCCCCAAGATCATGCGGGGCCGGGGCGGCACCGATCAGCACCGCACAGTAATTATACTGTCGCATCGCCCAGGTGAACTTGAAGAAGGCATAGACAAAACACAGCGCCAGTATCAGCAGCTTGATTTCAAAGAAGGCCTTGGTTGTCCGGACCGCAAACTCAAATTCGGCGAAGGCTTCAATCGCACGGTCACTGGCCCCCAGCAGGGCAACCACACCCGCCAGCAGGAAGATCGTGGTCGACGCCATGAAGGTGGTACCGCTGGTCAGATTGCCGATAATCCGTCCGTCAATCATCCGGTTGTCCCGGGCGATCATCTGCTCCATCCAGAGCACCCGATGCAGATGCATAACCTGCTGGAGGTTACGCCGCCCGCTCTTGTCCCCGTCCGCATCCACATAGCGGGTATAACCAATCCAGACCGCAAAGAACCAGAGCAGGGCAGCGACATCTAACCAGGTCACACCAGCGGGCATCGTCGATAATCTCCTAACACAAGACGTCCAGATTAATCACTCCGCGTGGCAGACACCAACGTTGCAATACGAAACAATCTTCAGGCCCGGGCTGATTTGTCCGCATCAAACTGAAGACGCGCCAGCCGGGCATAAAGCTCGTCCGACTTCATCAGTTCATCATGGGTGCCGGACGCACGGGCGGAACCATCCTCGATCACGACGATACGATCTGCCCCCAGCACGGTCGAGAGGCGATGCGCAATGACGATGGTGGTGCGACCGATCATCAGCTTTTCGAGTGCCAGTTGCACGGCCCGTTCACTTTCCGCATCCAGTGCGCTTGTCGCCTCATCCAGCAACAGCAGCGCCGGGTCCCGCAGGATGGCCCGGGCGATAGCAATCCGCTGGCGCTGTCCGCCGGACAGGCGCACACCGCGTTCGCCCAGATAGGTGTCGAATCCTTCCGGCAGCGCCTCGATGAAATCCCGGGCGAAGGCCGATTCAGCGGCGGCGGTAACCTCCTCATCCGTCGCGCCGGGGCGGCCATAGCGGATATTTTCCCGCGCACTGGCGGCAAAGATCGCCGGTTCCTGCGAGACCGTTCCGATACCGGCCCGCAGTGCCGTCGGCTCAAGCTCGCGGATGTTGTGGCCATCAACAGACACCACACCGGATTGCGGGTCATAGAACCGCAGAAGCAGCTGAAACACTGTGGTCTTGCCCGCACCACTCGGCCCGACCAGCGCCACGGTCTCGCCCGCCGCAACGTCGAGATCAAAATTCTTCAGCGATGGCGCATTCGGACGCGAGGGATAGCAGAATGTGACATCGCGGATCGCAACCGCGCCACGGAACGGAACCGGCAGGCTTTCCGGGCTGGCCGGCGGTCCGATATCGACAGGCATATGCAGCAGTTCGGTCAGCCGCTCAGCAGCACCGGCGGCCCGCTGCAGATCCCCCATGATCTCGCTCAGTGCCCCGGTCGAAGAGGCGACGATAACGGCGTAGAAAACAAAGGCCAGCAGTTGCCCGCCGTCCATCCTGCCGGCAATCACATCATGCCCGCCGGTCCAGAGCAGCAGAGCGACCGCCCCGAACACCAGCGCGATGACCACCATCGTCAGCAGGCCGCGCACCCGGATACGCCGTTCGGAAACATCAAAGGCCGTATCCACAAATCCGGCAAAGGTACGAACGGCAACCGTCTCGTAGGTAAAGGCCTGCAACGTGCGAATAGCCCCGAGACTTTCGTCCGCATAGGAGCTGACATCCGCCACCCGGTCCTGACTTTCCCGCGACAGTTTCCGCACCTTGCGACCAAAGATCACAATCGGCAGCACGACAAGCGGCACCATGCCCAGCACATAGAGCGTCAGTTTCGGGCTGGTAATAGCCAGCATGACCAGACCGCCGGTCAGCAACAGAATGTTACGCAGGGCAACCGATGCAGACGAGCCGATAACCGCCTGTACCAGTGTCGTATCGGCCGTCAGGCGCGAGAGAATTTCGCCGGTGCGCACCGTCTCGAAAAAGCCGGGGCTCAGCCGGAGCACATTGCTGTAGACGGCCATGCGGATATCCGCTGTCACCCGCTCGCCGACCCAGGTCACAAAATAGTAGCGACCGAATGTCGCCACGGCGAGCAGCAGGATGAAAATCACCATCAGCCCGAGCGAGTCGTTCAGGGTCTGTGCATTGCTGGCCGCAAACCCTTCATTGACCACACGGCGCAACCACCAGGGAATCACCAGCACGGCACCGGCAGCGGTGGCCAGTGACAGGCCGGCCAGCATGATCCTGCCCGAATAGGGTTTCAGGAAAGGAACAAGCTGGCGCAGCTGGCCCAGATCACGGCTGCGCTCCCGCTCGTCCTTTACCCCGGCTTTCCCCGCAACAGCCGGTTGCGACATGCCATCCATACGGGCCATTGCAGATTAACCGAGATCGACGGGCGTGCCGGCAATTCCCCCGAGCTCCCCGCTCAGCAGCTTCAGCAGATCATCATCGCTGCGGGTCGATATCCAGCGACCGGATGCGGGCGCATAATGGCTGGCCCCGCTGACCGGTGACGCCAGCCATATCTGGCGGTTCGGACCATGCTTGTTGATGATGAAAACGCGGCCGTCTTCCAGTTCGATATTCAGAATGCCGTCCTGCAGGTCCGCATCCATATGGTCGGTCAGATTCTCGTCCACATAGTCCATGATCTGCTGCAGGGTGCGGTTGGCTTCTGCCTCGAAGGCGGTCTCATCCATCATAATTTCCCGTTTCTGAAAAGCCGGTCCGGTCGCGCCTGCCTGCCCGCCGACCCGATCCGGTGCGTAACCTATCGAACTGAAGCCGACTGGCCAAGCAACATGGCTTTGCCGGAAGGCTTGCAGCACCCCCCACACTTGTCTATAAACCCGCGCTTAACGCCCCGGAGGACAGACATGAAAAAAGATATTCACCCGGACTATCATGAGATCAGCGTCCAGATGACGGACGGCAGCTCTTTCACGACCCGGACAACCTGGGGTAAGGAAGGCGACGTACTGAAGCTGGATATCGATTCAAAGTCGCATCCCGCCTGGACAGGCGTCCATCGCCTGCTGGACAGCGGCGGACAGCTTGCCAAGTTCAACAAGCGTTTCTCGAGCTTTGGCATCAAGCAGTAAGTCTCTGATACCATCCGAATTCGGAAAAGGTGGCTACCGCAAGGGGCCGCCTTTTTTGTTGCCTGAAGGCCGGTCAGTCTGCTGCCTGTCGTTCGTTTTTTGCCAGCTTGAGTTTATGACCAACCGCCACGATAGCATCAATGGCAGGTACAAGTTCCCGGCCAAGCTCAGTAAGCGCATATTCAACTGACGGGGGCGAGGTCGGCAGTACGGTACGCGTCACGATGCCCTTTTCCTCCAGATTCCGGAGGCGTGTGGTCATTACCTTCGCTGAAATACCTGGAATATCGACCATCAACTCGCCAAAGCGCCGCGATCCGGCACGAAGGTACCAGATCACATTGGGCGTCCAGGCACCGCCCAGAATCGACATGCATTCCCGCAACGGGCAGAAATTTGGCGGATCACCTGCCTGATTCTTACGCAGTTTAAGTGCCATTCTGTTTCCCTTCGTTACCGCGTGGTAACCGGATATTAGACTAACTTATCGTTCTATGGTGTCAAAAGGTAACTAATAGCTCTAACCTTCGGGCAACTCATCTGCTTTGAAAGGCAAAACTCAATGAAACTCTATTATTTTCCCGGTGCCTGCTCCCTTGCCAGTCACATCGTTCTGAAAGAAACCGGCAAACCGTTTTCAATCGACAAGGTCGACTTCAAGGACAGGATGACCGAATCCGGAGAGAATTATGCCGCCATCAATCCGAAGGGGTATGTTCCGGCAATTCGCCTTGATGATGGCGAACTGCTCACCGAAGGATCAGCGATTCTGCAGTACCTCGCAGACCAGACTCCGGAAAGCGGACTCGCCCCGGCAAATGGCACCATGGCGCGTGTCCGGCTTCAGGAAACCCTGAACTTCATCACCAGCGAGCTTCACAAGTCGTTCAGTCCGTTGTTCAGCGAGGACGAAAAACTCGAACCGGCACGCGAAGCAGCCCGTGAAAAGCTAGTCAGTCGTTTCGGTCTGATTGAGACTGACCTGTCCGATGGACGGAAATACATTACCGGTGACAGCTTCAGTGTTGCTGATGCCTATCTGTTTACGGTTGCCAGCTGGGGGAACCATGTTGGCTTCAGCCTTGATGCTTTTCCAAACCTCCAGGCTTTGCTGGCACGTATCTCGGCCCGGCCCGCCGTCAAGGCGGCGTTACAGGCTGAAGGCCTGCTGAAAACCGCCTAGGAATATCTGCCGTGCATGCCGGCAGTCCGCTAAAGTCTGCCGGTATGCACCACCTGCACCAAGGACCAGATCATGACCGCACAACCCTTTGATGACATCGCCGCTCTGCTCGGCGTCTACTTCGATGGCCTTTATCACAGCGACAGCGCCCTGCTGGCCCGTGCCTTCCACCCGCAAGCCCGGTATGTGACGGCAACGGGCGACGAGTTGCTGCATCTCGACATGCCCGACTATTTCAGGGTGGTCGACAACCGCCCGTCCCCGGCCAGCCGGAACGAACCGCGTCAGGATGTCATCCGCGAAATTCAGATTGCCGGGCCGACAACCGCCTTCGCCCGGGTGAACTGCTCGATCGGTGACCGGTATTTCACCGACTTTCTCAGCCTCATCAAAACCGACGGGGAATGGCGAATCATTTCCAAGGTCTTCCATTATGACCTGACGGACAACTGAAGGCCGGTTCTGCAAAATTTGTTGCCGGTCCCTTGACGGCAAATCAGCCTGAATTATATCAGCCGCGTCGAAGGGAATGCCCGATACGGGGTTCCCCGACTTAAGACGGCGCGGCCCGATACGGGGGCGCCGGAACATAACCCATGTTGCTCAAGGAGAATGTGGCAATGCGTACCTATGACCTTACACCCCTTTTCCGTTCCACTGTCGGTTTCGACCGTCTTGCGCGCCTGATGGACAGCGCCAGCCAGGTTGAAAGTGCACCGACCTACCCGCCTTACAATATTGAAAAAATCGCGGAAGACGATTACCGCATCACCATGGCCGTTGCCGGTTTCTCGGAAGATGACCTTGAAATCACCGTGCAGGAAAATTCCCTGCTGATTTCCGGTCGTATCGAAGACCGTGAAGAAACGGCAGAGAAAAGCTATCTGCATCGTGGCATCGCAGCACGCGCCTTTGAGCGTCGCTTCGATCTTGCCGACGACATCAAGGTTGTCGGTGCAGATGTGAAAAACGGCCTGCTGAATGTCGAACTCGTACGCGTGGTGCCGGAGGAAAAGAAACCCCGCCGTATCGAAATCGGCTCGGGTGCCCCGAAGGCAATCGAGAAACAGGCTGCCTGATCCGGCAGATCACAGCCTGACCTGAACCGGACGCCGGCCCTTTCGGGCCGGCGTCTTTGTTTCAACAGACCGACCCGCCAACGATTCCACCAGCCCGGCTTGTGCCAGTTCCGGGATGACGGGAAAATTCCGCGGACTTGTGAATGCTGAAAAGCTCACTCGTCGTCCCCGGATTGCCGGAGGCAAGCTGCCCGGGACCCTGTGCCTGGCCGTTATTCTGCGGCTTCAACCGTCGGCGAGGCTGTCGGATGGCGAAAGGCGTTGAGCAGTCTTGATTCTGTCGTCTTTGCCTTCACGATATTGCGTTCCTTGACCGGCCCGAATCCGCGGATCATGGCCGGGATCGAGAGCAGATCAACCGCCAGCGGGAGATTTGCTTTCGTCAGGCCCGAGAGCACCTCCTGGACCAGAGTCTCATATTCGGCAATCAGAGCCCGTTCGCGCCGACGCTCGTCCGAATAGCCGAAGATATCCAGTTTTGTGCCGCGCAGTCCCTTGAACTTCGCCAGCAGCCGGAAGGCCTGCATCATCCAGGGGCCGAACTGTTTCTTTTCAGGTTCGCCGGTATCCGGATCAATCTGCGACATCAGCGGCGGTGCCAGATGGAACGTCAGCTTGTAATTGCCGTCAAACTGGTCCCGCACGGCCTGCATGAAAGCCGGATCGGTGTAGAGCCGGGCAACCTCGTACTCGTCCTTATAGGCCAGCAGCTTGAAATAATTGCGCGCAACCGCTTCGGTCACGGCTGTACCACCGAACTGCGACTCTCGTTCGCGAACCTGCGCCACGAGCGATTCATAGCGCTCGGCATAGGCAATGTCCTGATAGGCGACAAGCTGGGACGCCCGGCGCGAGATCATCTCATCCAGCGAGGCCGAGAGTTTATGCATGACCGGAGCTTCCCGGCGATGCGCCGCCCGGGCAACCGCCTCCGGATCGACAGCCGCGCGCCGGCCCCAGGTGAAGGCCTGTCTGTTGGCCTCGACCGCGACACCGTTCAGGGCAATCGCCTGTTCGATAGCCTCTGCCGAAACAGGCACTGCACCTTGCTGATAGGCGAGTCCCAGCATGAACAGGTTTGTGGCAATCGAATCTCCCATCAGGGAGGTCGCAATTTCTGTCGCATCGATGAAGGTCGCACGGTCGGCACCGACAGCATCGGCGATCTGGTTCTGCATGCCCTGTCCCGGGAAATTGAGGTCCGGGTTACGGGTGAAGTCACCTGTCACGATTTCATGCGAGTTGATAATGGCGACCGTCTTGCCTTCGTCGATCTTTGACAGCGCCTCATACCCGGCGGCGACCACCAGATCGCAGCCCAGCAACAGTTCCGCCCCCCCCGCTGCAATGCGGACGGCGTGAATATCTTCCGGGCGTTTTGCGATCCGGACATGGCTGATCACCGGCCCGCCTTTCTGGGCCAGCCCTGCCATGTCCAGAATGCCGCATCCCTTGCCTTCGATATGCGCGGCCATACCCAGCAGTGCGCCGATGGTAACAACGCCGGTACCGCCGACACCCGTAATCAGGATACCGAAGCTCTCCGTCTCAAGGTTCGGAATCTCCGGTTCCGGCAGAACGGCCCAGATACCATTGTCCGCTGCGGCTTCCGGCTTGCGCAGACCACCACCCTCGACAGTCACAAAGCTCGGGCAGAAGCCATTAACACAGGAAAAGTCCTTGTTGCAGCTGGACTGGTCAATCGCCCGCTTGCGGCCAAATTCAGTCTCAACCGGGGTCACCGACACACAGTTCGATTTGACGCCGCAATCCCCGCAACCTTCACAGACAGCTTCGTTAATGAAGACCCGTTTGGCCGGATCCGGAAAAGTGCCGCGTTTCCGGCGGCGACGTTTTTCCGCGGCGCAGGTCTGGTCATAGACCAGCACCGACACGCCCTTGCGCTGGCGCAGATCACGCTGCACGCGGTCAAGCGCCTTGCGCGGCTCGATACTGACACCCGGTGCCCATTCCATCCCCGCCGGATATTTATCCGGGTCGTCGACAACCACCGTGATATCTCGAACACCTTCGGAATAGACCATCCGCGTAATCCGGTCCGGCGTGATTGCCACCGGCTTTTCACCGGCTGCCGGGGGCTGGCCACCGGTCATCGCGACCGCATCATTGAACAGAATTTTATAGGTCATGTTGGCATTGGCATCGACCGCAGCACGAATGGCCATTGATCCGGAATGATGGAACGTCCCGTCACCGATATTCTGGAAGATATGTTCTGTCTTCACGAACGGGGCCTGACCGATCCAGTTCGCCCCTTCCGCACCCATATGGGTGAACGTCTCGGTCTCGCGGTCCATCCACTGAACCATATAATGACAGCCGATACCGGCCATCGCGCGGCTTCCCTCCGGCACTCTGGTCGAGGTGTTATGCGGGCAGCCGGAACAGAAATAGGGCGTCCGCTGCATCAGCGGGCTGATCGTCTCCAGCGATTTCTCGATCTTCGCCAGCACGGCAAGCCGGCGTTTGATATTATCGCTTTCATAGCCGACCACTTTCAGCCGGGCAGCGATCACCCGTGCGATTCCGGCCGGCGTCAGTTCGCCCGCCGACGGCAGGATCCAGTTGCCCTGCTCATCATACTTGCCGACAACCCGGGGGCGTTTGTCGCCGTCCATATTGTAGAGTTGTTCTTTCAACTGGTTTTCAATCAGCGCCCGCTTTTCCTCGACGACCAGTATTTCGTCCAGCCCTTCGGCGAATTTCAGGATACCCTTGCGGTCCAGCGGCCAGGTCATGCCGATCTTGTAGATCCGGATGCCGATACGCTTGCAGTCCGCCTCATCGATATTGAGGTCTTCCAGTGCCTGCCGCACATCCAGATACGATTTACCGCAGGTCGCAATCCCGAGCCGCGCCTTCGGCGTATCAATCACCGTCCGGTCAATGCCGTTGGCCCGGGCAAAGGCGATAGCCGCGTAAAGCTTGTAGCGTTCGAGGCGATATTCCTGCTCCTGCGGGGTGTCTGGCCAGCGAATGTTCAGGCCGCCGTCGGGCATGTCGAAATCTGCCGGCTCGACCAGTTCAACCCGGTGCGGGTCGACATAAACCGAGGCCGATGTATCGACGGTTTCAGCCACGGTTTTCATCGCAACCCAGCAGCCGGAATAGCGCGACATCGCCCAGCCGATTATGCCGTAATCCAGGAACTCCTGAACGCCTGCCGGGTTGAGCACCGGCACATGGGCATCGACGAAGGCATATTCGGACTGATGTGACGTGGTGGAGGATTTGCAGGTATGGTCGTCACCCGCCAGCAGCAGCACGCCGCCGTTCTTTGCCGAACCGGCAAAATTTGCGTGGCGCAGCACATCACCTGAGCGGTCGACCCCCGGCCCCTTCGCATACCACATGGAGAAGACGCCATCGACGGTGGCATCGCCATGCAGGCCAACCTGCTGGCTGCCCCAGATTGCGGTTGCCGCGAGGTCTTCATTCACACCGGCCTGAAACCTGATGTTATGTTTCGAGAGGAACTTCTTGGCCCGCCACAGTTCCTGGTCCAGCGCGCCGAGCGGCGAGCCGCGATATCCGGTAATGAACGAGCCGGTATTCAGACCTGCAGCTTCATCACGGCGTTTCTGCATCATCGGCAGGCGAACCAGCGCCTGCGTTCCGTTCAGATAAATCCGCCCGCTTTCGAGGACATATTTGTCATCCAGAGCAACCTTCGCCAAAGCCATATCCAACCCTCCCGTCAGAACGCCAAAGTCTTATTAGGTAAGCAATACTGACTTATATTAATCTTCCCCCGCAAGCCCTCTCCCGAAAATAGACGGAAGATTTCACCGCGTGGAAGAGACATGAAACGATATCGTCACAGAAGCCGGAAACCACGCAACAAAAAAGCACGGGCTGTTGCTTCAGCCGGGCCGCTGACCATGACTCCTAAAAAAAGCTTCCCGCTGTCGCGAGTTCATGTGCTTCTCCATCCCGTTTGATCACAGGTATCGTACCCCCGTCGATCCTGGATAACTAAGGAATAGGTTTTGTGGAAAAAGCATGTTTATGCTGTCCTCCGGCAAGACTGACAGAGATCAGCTGCCACGACAGAGGACGATAATAACTGTGAGTGAAAACCGTTCTTCAGACGGTCAGACCCGCTTTCTGCCGTACTGGTGGGACGCGGCTGAGCCGAAGTCCGTTCCGGGGACTGATGTTGCCGGGCGTTGCGATGTTGCCATCGTTGGTGCCGGCTATACCGGTCTCGGTGCGGCCATTACCCTGGCCCGCGCCGGGCGCAGCGTCCAGATTTTTGACCGTCAGCGACCGGGCGAAGGTGCCTCCTCGCGCAATGGCGGCATTACCAGCGGCAATATCCGTATCGGGCTGAGTGCAGCCATGACCAAATATGGTGAAGCCAGGGGGCTGGCGCTTTACCGGGAAGGCGTTGAAGCGAGAGAAGATCTTCAGCGGTTTATCCGGGAAGAGAAACTCGATTGCGATTTCGTGCTGAGCGGTCGCTTCACCGGCTGCATCAGCGACGACCATTATGACATGCAGGCACGCGAAACCGATCTGCTGAACCGGCATCTCGATATCGGCGGCTATGTCGTCCCGCGGGACGAACAGCACAAGGAAACCGGCTCTGCCATGTACCGGGGCGGGATTGTACGACCGGATATCGGCATGTTGCATCCCGGCAAGTTTGTTCAGGAAATGATCCGCGTTGCGGTCGAATCCGGCGCGACCCTGCATGGTGAAACGCCCGTGACCGGGTTCGGGCGAGTCGCCGACGGTTATGTCATCCATACAAGTCGCGGCAAGACGATTGCCCGCGACCTGATCTTTGCGGCCAACGGCTATATTGATGGTGCCAATAAATGGCTGCGCCGCCGCATCGTGCCGATTCCCAGCTGCATGATCGCGACCGAACCACTGTCGCCCAATCTGATGAAATCCCTGATGCCCGGCAGCCGGGCCATGGGCGAGACCCGGAAACTGTATCGCTATTTCCGCCCCTCGCCGGACGGACGGCGCATTCTGCTGGGTGGTCGTTCCTCGATGTTCGGACGCAGCGAGGCAGAGTCCGGCGAGCATCTGCGCAAAGGTCTGGTTGAGATGTATCCGGAACTGGCGGATACGAAAATCAGCCATTCCTGGAACGGTCTCGTTGCTTTCAGCCGGTCTGACATCCCGCTGCTGTTCCAGCGTGACGGGGCCCATTACACCGGCGGCTATTGCGGCTCCGGCGTCGTCTGGGCCCGCTGGATCGGCCAGAAAGCCGCACTGAAAATACTCGGGTCGCCGGACGGCGCATCTGCCTTTGACTGCGATCCGCCGCCAGCCGTGCCATTGTTTAACGGCCGGACCTGGTTTCTTCCGGCTGTTCTCGGCTGGCATGGTCTGATGGACAAACTGGGACGGGGAGTCATCAAGGCTTAAACCAGGTTACCCGGCCAGCCCGTTTCAATGACTGACTTTCAGTCCGCCAGCAGGTCAGCCAGAAAGGTAATGTTCGGAATGACGTGATCTGCAAAAGGCTGCAGGTCATCCTCGCTACTGGTACCGGTCAGCACGCCGATGGCAAGTCCGGCCTTTACAGAGCGGGCCAGTTTCAGGTCATGCGTGCTGTCCCCGATCACCGCGATTTCTTCCGGGCGGAGGCCCGTTGCCGCGCAGAAGCCCAGCGCCATCGAGGGATGCGGTTTTGGCTGATGGCCACTGTCAAAACCGGCATAATAGGCAAACTGATGATGCACGCCAAACCGCCGCATCATCACCTCTGACGAGGGAGAGCTGCCGTTCGTGGCGATGCCCAGACGATATCCGAGGTCCAGCATCTGCTGGCAGAACAGGCCGAGATCACAGACCGGGGCCGCACCGACCTCCAGATGATCTGCGAATATCCCGGATATCTGGTCCAGAATACTTTCTGCACTCTCCTCCGGCAGCATCGTTGCCCAGAACGCCGCAAGCTCGGCATCCGATGCCGCAGCCAGAATTGAGCCGGCTTTTGATTGTCCTGCTTCCGGGTCATAACCCGCGCTGACCAGCAGATGCGACACCAGATCTGCATCGCCCCGCGCCAGATGAGCAGCAGCCTCGGTGAAGGCCGGGGTCCAGGTCTGGTGGAAATCGATCAGTGTCCCGTCCCGGTCAAAAAGCAGACCCTTGATATGCCCCATGAAGATGTTCATTCCCTGATTTTCTGATCACCAGCTTGACGTTTAACAGCTTCATCGGCAAGGAGAGGTATGGCTGGAACCTCATATGACTACATCATCATCGGTGCCGGATCGGCGGGATGCGTGCTGGCAAACCGGCTCAGCACAAATCCGGCAAACCGGGTGCTGCTGATCGAAGCCGGTCCGCCGGACCGCAGCATCTTCCTGCATATGCCGGGGGCCTTTGCCGAACCGCTGAAGAATGACCGCTTCAACTGGTTCTATGAGAGTGCGCCGGAACCCTTCATGGACAACCGGCGAATGTATTGTCCCCGGGGCCGTGTACTCGGCGGGTCATCCTCCATCAACGGCATGTGCTACGTCCGTGGTCATGCGTTTGATTATGACCGCTGGGCCTCGAACGCCCTGCCCGACTGGAGCTATGCGCACTGCCTGCCCTATTTCCGCAAGGCCGAGACATGGGAAAAAGGCAGTGATGAGTATCGTGGCGACAGAGGTCCGCTTCATGTCAGCGATGGTCCCTGCAGAAACCCGCTCTATGAGGCCTTCATCGAGGCGGGAGTCCAGGCAGGCTATCCGCGAACCGGGGATATGAACGGCTATCAGCAGGAAGGCTTCGGCCATATGCAGCAGACCACCCGTAACGGCGAGCGCTGGTCAACGGCCAAGGCCTATCTTCGGCCCGCATTGCAGCGGGACAATCTTGATGTCCGCCACTCTACCCTGACCGAGAAAATTCTGTTCGACGGCAAACGGGCGACTGGTGTCGCCGTCATCCGGGACGGCCACAGGGAAACTATCACCGGTGGCGAGATCATTCTGTCCGGCGGTGCAATCAATTCGCCGCAGATCCTGATGCTCTCCGGCATCGGACGGGCCGACCATCTGGCAGAACATGATATTCCGGTGGTGGCGGACCTGCCGGGCGTTGGTGCCAATCTTCAGGATCATCTGGAAATCTATCTGCAGATGGGCTGTCGTCTGCCGATCACGCTCTATTCGGCCCTCAGCCTTGTCGGCCGGGCGAAGATCGGTCTGGACTGGCTGTTGTTCAGGCGTGGTCCGGGCGCCTCGAATCTGTTTGAGTCAGGCGGCTTCATCCGCTCCGGAGCCGGTGTTGAACAACCGGACCTGCAATATCATTTCCTGCCCATCGCCATCAGCTATGACGGCCGGGCCGCGGGCGACAGGCACGGTTTCCAGGCCCATGTCGGGCCAATGCGCCCGACCTCCCGCGGACATGTACGCCTGACATCGGCAGATCCCCGGGCACATCCTGAAATCCTGTTCAACTACATGTCGACGGAACAGGACCGGAAGGAAATGCGGGCCGCCGTCCGCCTGACCCGGGAGATCTTCGCCCAGCAAGCCTTCGAGCCGTACCGGGACGGTGAACTGGCCCCCGGCGATCATGTTCAGACAGATGACGAGATCGATGCCTTTGTACGCAGTCACGGAGAAAGTGCCTACCACCCGTCCTGCACCTGCGCGATGGGATCGGGAGACAATGCGGTTGTGGACGGAGGTCTGAATGTCCATGGCATTGAGGGTCTGCGGGTCGTCGATGCTTCCGTCATGCCGACCATCCCCAGCGGAAATCTGAACGCACCGACAATCATGATCGCCGAGAAGGCTGCGGATATCATTCTCGGGAATCCGGCCCTGCCCCTTTCTGCGGCCCCTGTCTGGCGCAATCCCGGCTGGCAAACATCACAAAGATAGCAGGGAAACCAGAATTCCCGCGAGGAAGTTGTACATTCCACGCCGGGTGAATCAGTATGGAGAAAATCATACCCAAGCAAACCAACGATAAAATATGATTTGGAGATACTGGCAGAACAATGCCAAATCGAACAATTCTGATCTCCGGAGACAATAATGCAGATTGATGAGATTCTGCAGACCACACAGTCACGGAATATTCAGAATGCCCTGCAATTCTGGAACTGGTCGCGGCAAGGCAAACAACTCCCGGCACGTGAAGATATCAATCTGACCGAAATCCCCTCCCTGCTTCTGGGCCTGACACTACTGGATGTCGTCGACGGCGGGCAGGATTACCGGGTACGCTACGTTGGTCGCAATATCATTAATAACCAGACTCTTAAAGTCGGACAGCTACAGTCTGAGATGCCGGCACAAGAGGGGCGGACGCTGATCAGAAAGCGTTATCAGCGCGTGTTAGACGAACGACGACCGGTTCTTCAACGCTATGTCTATACAAGTTTTCGGGGCGACAGCCGATTGATCGAGGCCGTCACATGCCCACTCAGTGACGATGGCATAACCATCAACAAACTGTTCAGTTACGGCATTGATCATGGTTTCACCGACATCTCCGAGGAAATCAGCGATACGCTGATCTGAACGGCTTCCGCAATGCCGCTGACTTTGTTATTGTCAGGACATATTAACTCGGGAGGTTACACATGAGTATCTCTGAACAACTCGCTGCCTTTGCCGCCGGTCTGTCGCTTGACCAGATTCCGGCTGAGGTCACAGAGCGCACCAAACTGCTGCTGCTCGACACGTCGGGTATCGCGATCCGCGCCCGGCATGATGCAGAGAGCACACCGGCAACGATCAGAATGGTCGAGCGGCTGGGGGGCACTACCGGCAACCATGCCGTCTTTGGCGACCAGAAAGGCTATGCGGCATCGGCGGCAGCCCTGATCAACGGCGCACTGGCGCATTCCCTCGACTTCGATGACACCCATGCCGCCGGGTCCATCCATTCTTCCGCACCGATCATTCCGGCGGCCCTGACCGCCGCAGAGATGACCGGTGCCTCGGGCAGTGACGTTCTGGCCGGCATCATCGCCGGGTATGAAGTCCAGATCCGCCTGTCACTGGCCCTGTCGCCGAAAGACCATTACGACCGGGGCTATCACCCGACCGCAACCTGCGGTGCCTTCGGTGCAGCGGCGGCTGCGGGCCGCGTTCTCGGTCTGACTGCCGAACAGATGCTCGATGCCTTCGGTATCTGTCTGAGCCAGACATCCGGGACCATTCACTTTGTTGAAAGCGGCGCCTGGACAAAGCGCTATCAGGTCGGCCATGCAGCCATGAACGGCCTGATTGCAGCCACTCTGGCACAGGAAGGGTATCTTGGTGCCCGCACGCCGATTGAAGGCAAACACGGATTCCTGAACTCCTACGCACCCAACCCTGACCCGGCAAAAGCCGTCGCCGGGCTTGGCGAAATCTGGGAGACTCTGGCTCTGGCTGTGAAGCCTTACCCGACCTGTCGTTACAGCCATGCGGCGATGGAGGCTATCGCCAGCATCTGCACAGAGGAAAATCTGAGTGCCGCAGACGTGGAGGCTGTTTATATCGGCCTGCCGCATACCGGATTCAAAATCATCGGTGACGGCCTGGAACACAAGCAGCAGCCGAAAAGTGTCGTCGATGGCCAGTTCTCGATGCCGTTCTGTGCCGCCGTCGCTATTCGCGAGCGCGGCATGGGCTGGGATGATTATGCAAAACATCTGACAGATCCGGAAACGCTGCGTCTCTGCAGGAAAGTCGATGTTCAGATTGACCCGAAACCGGAAGCCTGCTTTCCGCGCTACATGTCCGGTATTGCCCGTATCACGGCAGGCGGAAAAACCCATGAACGGTTTGTCGAAATTCCAAAGGGGGAGCCGGAGAATTTCCAGACAGCAGCAGAACTCCGTGAGAAATTCGACGGCCTGACAGCACCTTATCTGTCGGAAGCCGAGCGTGATGCCTTCGTATCGGCAACCCTGTCATTTGAGAAACAGGGAGACATCTCCGGCTATCTCGCGATGACCCGCACAGCCGGTTCCGGCCTCGCCACCGCGGCGGAATAGCCGACCGAATACCGCCGCCGCCTCAGTCCTCTGATGGCGGCGGCTTTTCGGGCTGTTTGTTTTCCGTCTGGCCGGCCTTCGTCCATCTGGTGATCGCGATCTCGCGCTGCGGGAAGGGAATGGAGATGCCGTGCTCACGGAACGCTTCCCAGACGGCGAGATAAACCGCGCTCTTGATATTCCCCGCCCCGGCCTCCGGATCTTCCACCCAGAACCGCAGTTCCAGATCGACGGAACTGTCGCCAAAGCCGGTAATCAGACAGTTTGGAGCCGGGTTTTTAAGCACCCGGTCCAGAGATCCTGCGGCTTCCATACAAACCTTCAGCGCATGTGGCAGATCAGTGTCATAGCTGACCCCCAGCGGCGCACGCAACCGCACCTTGCGTGACGAGTAGGACCAGTTGATCACATTCTGGGTAATCAGGTTCTCGTTCGGAATCAGATGCTCGACCCCGTCACGGGTAACCACCGACACATAACGTGCCGACAGGGTATTCACCCAGCCGTAGGTGCCTTCCAGCTGGATCACGTCACCGGGCTTGATACTGCGGTCCAGCAGCAGGATGACGCCGCTGATCAGGTTGGAGATGATTTTCTGCAGGCCGAAGCCGATACCGACACCAACCGCACCCGAAAAGACGGCAAAGGCGGTCAGGTCAATCCCGACACCGGACAGGGCGACAACAACCGCCAGCGTGATCAGCACAATTTTGATCAGCTTCGAGGTCAGGACCTGAATCGACGGGGTCAGAGAGACCGACCGCGATATCTGGAGCTCGACAAACCGCGATGCCGTCAGTGCCGCCCATAACAGGAAGGCACCAACCGCCGCAGCCTTCACCGCGGCCAGCGCAGAGATCCGGAAATCACCGAAACTGGCACTCACTCCCTCAAGCATGGCAAGGGTCGGGTCCAGCAGCCCGACGATATTCAGCGCCGCAAGTGCCCAGGCGATCGACGCCATGGTTCTGGAGGCCAGCGGGTTACGCAGCAGACCGGATGTCAGCCGGATGATGACCCAGGCTGTCTGCAGCGACACTGCAATGGTGATCAGCCGGTGGCTGCCGCCTGCTGCCGTGGTGATCAGCAGAATGAGATACAGCAGGGTAAGCCAGGCCAGAACGATGTAGATCGACAATGGCAGGACAGCAAGGCGCCGGAGCACGAAACCGCCGCGCGACACCGTCTGCAATCGCGCAACCCCGGCCTTTATCTGCCCGCGCAACAACAATGCAATACACAGCGTCACCAGCACAGCGGCAAGCTGAACACCGGCCTCCACCGTCAGGACATGGGCAAGCAGCCAGTTCAGCGCCGATTGCAGATAGGGTTGCAGGTCAGGAATTTCAGGCATCAGACCAGCATGTTCCGACGAACCGGCACATCAATCAAGCGACAGCTGAAAACAGCCCGGCCCGCAGACGATGATCTGTCCCCCGAAAACTGGCATGCCACTTGCTGCTAAAGGAGTGCGAAAAGAAATCTGATCGCTGTCATGATCACGAAGGAAGAGATGCCATGTCACATTATGCAGATGTCAAAAAGCCCGTGTTGCCGCGGATTATGCAGTATATCGGCTATCCTGTATTTCTGATCAGCACCGCCACCTTTATCGGCTACAGCTTCGCACAGGCCATCCATTAAGCCGCCAATTTGCAAAATGCGAATTGCAAAATGCGAATTTGGCCTTGCCAGAGGCAAAACTGTAATCAGCCATATCCTCACGCAAGGTCTGTCCGGACGCCAAATTCCCGGGCTGCCTCGCTGATCTGACGCCAGGTTTCATCCTCAATATAAATTCCGTCTTCTGACCGGCTTTGCCGCTGTTCTCTCTCCGGATCACCCGGCATCAGCACGGCGGATACCCCGTCACCGGGTGGCGACTGGCGCGCATAATCGGTCATCGCCCGCATCTCTGTTGCAATATAATCGCTGTCGGTCAGCCGCAGCGGGTCGATGACGATCATCAGCATGTTGTTGATGATCCGGGTATCTCTTTTGTTGCCGGGCTGGATGGTCCCGCCGCCGCCAATCGCACCGGCCAGCAATTCACACATCATTGCCAGACCATAACCCTTATGCCCGGCAATCGGCAGCAAGGCCCCCATGTCATCGGAGAACATGACGCCGGGATCATTCGTCGGCTGTCCCGCTGCATCAATCAGCAGGCCGTCCTTTACCGTCTCGCCCCGGTTATGGGCGACACGCATCTTGCCGAGCGCGACCTTGCTGGTCGCCATATCGAGCACAATCTGTTCTTCCACCCCCATTGCCGGCAGCGAGATGCAGATCGGATTTGTGGCGTAACGGGCATCTGACCCGCGATGAGGGGCAACCAGCGGGCGATGCCCGGTCACATTGACAAAATGCAGGGAAACCAGTCCGGCATCGGCACAGATCTCGCCATAGGTTCCGACCCGCCCGATATGGTGCGCATTGCGCAGGGCAGCGACCGCAAGCCCCGTCTCCCGGGCGACCGCGATGGATTGTTCCGTCGCCTCCCGGGCGACCACCTGTCCGTATCCACCCTCGCCGTCGAACACCAGAATAGAGCCATCCTGCTTCACCTTCCGGACATGCCGGTTCGGATGCAGCACACCCAGCCGGACATTCTGGAGATAATGCGGCAGCATGCCGACGCCGTGGCTGTCATGCCCGCTGAGGTTGGCCATGACCAGGTGATCGGCAACGATCTCTGCTTCCTGTTCACTGCTGCCGGCAGCCCGAAGGATGTTCTCGACATCCCGGCGCAAATCCTGATGGTCTTTCTGCATGATCGCTTCTCCGTTGGGTCAGATCATTCTGGCAATTGTCCCGTCAATGACAACAGCCGGCTGATTGACCGGCGGGAGATCGCTTGCGACAGTTCTGCTTTACGACAGGAGCCGATGCAGATGTTGGAAAACCGGATTATCCAGAGGGTCGAATGGGGCGATTGCGACGCCGCCGATATCGTCTTCTATCCGCAATATTTCCGCTGGTTTGACCGGGCAACGGCTGCCCTGTTTGAAAGCGCCGGCCTGCCTGTCCGCAAGCTGGCGGAAACCTATGGCGTCCTGGGTATTCCCCTGGTCGATGCCAGCGCCTCCTTCCGCTCTCCCTCCACCTATGGCGATGATCTGGAGATCACGACCTTCATACAGGAATGGCGATCCAAGACATTCGTCCTGTCTCATCGCATGATGAACGGCGACCGGCTTGCGGTTGAAGGCACAGAAATCCGCGTCTGGGCCGAGAAACACCCGACGGAGCCCGGCCGCATCCGGGCAAAACGCATTCCCGATGAACTGAAGGCACTGATGCCTGCGAAACAATAGCCGAAGATTGATCAGTCAAAGTCACCCGGCAAACCAGCCCTGCGAGACTTCACCCCGGCTGCACAGCTGTTTACCCGGTGTCGTTCAGACATGATGAATGAATACTGAACCATACCTTCTGTGCAGCGTTCACAGAGTATGAAACATGCTCTCAGATATGCCCTCGGGTCGCTGCTGATCGTCATTCTCGGCCTGACAGCAGCCGCAGTTTTCGTTCAAGGAAACCATCTTAAACCTTTCGCTGAAAATGCCATCTCGTCGGCACTCGGGCGGGAGACGACGATCGGCGATCTGCAACTGGACAAGGGATGGATGCTCGGCATCACCGCGACAGATATTTCTGTCGCGAATGCCGACTGGGCACCTGAGGAGCCAATGGCGGAACTGGATGAACTGACTGTCCGGTTCCGGTTCATGTCGATCTTCGACAGCCAGCTGGATATCCCCCTGATCCGCGCCCGTGGCGGCACTGTCGAGATCACCCGGGACACCGACGGGAAGCTGAACTGGTCATCTGCCTCTTCGGCCGGCGATGCGGCAGCACCTGAAGAACGGTCGGAAATTCCGTCA
This sequence comes from Rhodospirillales bacterium, assembly GCA_040219025.1. GTDB lineage: Bacteria > Pseudomonadota > Alphaproteobacteria > Rhodospirillales > HT1-32 > HT1-32. Next base: position 24,193 of record JAVJTE010000009.1, read on the forward strand.
ATCGGAGAAATCGAGATCGCTGATGTCACTGTCAGCTATCAGGACATGGCCTCGCAGCGCAGCGACAAACTGGTTGCTGCCAGCATCGATGGTGTGCTGCGCGGCAAACAGGATGTTTTCCTGAAAGGCAACGGAACCATCAACAGTTCGCCCTTCAGTTTTGAATTCGCCGGCGGTCCCTTTGAGCAACTGGTCAACCCGGATGGTCTCTATCCGGTCCGGCTCGCCGTTGACGGCCCGTCGCGCCTGAGAATTGAAGGTGAGCTCGCAACATCCGCAAATGGTCGCACGCGCCTCACCTCCGTGCGCCTGACCGGTGATGATTTTGCCGACCTGGGTATCCCCTTCGGTATTCCCCTTCCCGCCACACCGCCGTACGACCTGACCGGCACCGTTCTGTTCGGTGACAGCCAGATCACACTTGAAGGTTTTGCCGGCAGGATCGGCGACAGCGATGCAGACGGAAACCTCACTGTCGATTATGGCCGGGAACTTCCACGGCTGACCGGCAACATTCATTCCCGGAGGCTTGATTTCGATGACCTCGCCGGTCTGATCGGCGCAGCACCTGACCCGGACGAGACCGCATCACCGGAGCAGAAACAACAGGCCCGCAAGGAGGGGATTTTTCCGGAAACCCCGATCCCCGTCGGCCTGTTCCGCAGCGCCCGGATTGACCTGACACTGGTTGCCGACAGCGTCATCTCGCCGGTCGCCCAGGTTGACAGTATCTATGCCCACGTGGTTCTGAACGACGACCGGCTGATCATAAATCCGCTGAAGGCAACTGTCGCGAATGGTGAGCTGACCGGAGAAATCGCCATTAACGTCCGACAGGATATCCCGAGCGCCGATATAGATGTCACCCTCAACGGGCTCGAAATCTACCGCTTCTTTGAGGGCAGCGACTTCATGCGGGAGATGGGAGGTGCGGTGTCCGGTCGCATCTATCTCCTCGGCACCGGGATGCATCTGGCCGAAATTCTCGGTACGGCGCAGGGCGGCGGGCATCTGGTCTTGCGCAACGGGCGGATCAGCGGGTTGATCGTCGAAGCCTCCGGCCTTGATATAACCGAAAGTCTCGGCCTGCTGATCGGTGGTGACGTGAGCATCGAAATGCCCTGCGCCGTGGCCGCCGTAACCGCAGACGCAGGCGTGCTATCCATCAGACATGGTGTGATCTCGACAGACGACAGCCTGATCATAACCGAGGGCAACGTCGATCTGTTTGGCCGCACCATGGATCTGAAAATAGAGGCCCGGGAAAAAGACTTCAGCCTGATCGACCTGACCGCCCCCATCAGCGTCCGCGGCGCGCTTCAGGATCCGGATATAACAATCGGCGGCTTCGATTTCTTTCCGTTCTTTTCCATGCCGCAGGACAAGACGAAAGCAGACTGCAACTGGCTCATCGAACAGGCCCGCAAGGCAGCGCCCGGCATACCGGAAATTCAGTAAAGTTTCTGAATATCAGGCCTGTGGTATCGTTCAGTCGAATGCCTCGTCCCATTTTCCTGTCGTCGCCGCGCGGGTATATTCCGTGGCGCGGTTTTCAAAGAAATTGGTGTGTTCGACCGCGTTCAGCATGTTGTCGAGCCAGGGCAGCGGGTTGGTTTCGATGAAATATTGCGGGGCGAGACCCAGCTGTTTAAGGCGATAATCGGCGATGTAGCGGATATAGCGCTTCACATCTTCCGCCGTCAGCCCCTCAATCGGGCCAAGGCCGAAGGCCAGATCGATGAAGGCGTCTTCGTGATTGACGATATGTTCGCAAATCTCGATCAGCTCCTCCCGGAACCTGTCGTCGAGCACTTCCGGATGTTCGTCGCAGAAGGTGCGAAACAGCTTGATGATCGAATTCGTGTGCAGCGTCTCGTCGCGGACCGACCAGGTGACGATCTGGCCCATGCCCTTCATCTTGTTGAAGCGCGGGAAGTTCAGCAGCATGGCGAAGGACGCAAATAACTGCAGGCCTTCCGTGAAGGCCCCGAAGACGGCCAGCGTGCGCGCGATGTCGCGCGGGCTGTCGACGTTGAACTGCTGCATATAGTCGTACTTGTCCTTCATCTCCTTGTATTTGAGGAAGGCCTGGTATTCGAGTTCCGGCATGCCGATAGTGTCGAGCAGATGGCTGTAGGCGGCAATATGCACCGTCTCCATGTTGGAGAAGGCAGCCAGCATCATCTGGATTTCGGTTGGCTGGAACACCCGCGAATAATGCTTCATGTAGCAGTTATTCACTTCAATGTCCGACTGGGTGAAAAACCGGAAAATCTGCGTCAGCAGATGGGTTTCCGATTCTGTCAGTTCGCGGTGCCAGTCCTTCACATCATCGGCCAGCGGTACTTCTTCCGGCAACCAGTGCATCTGCTGCTGCGACTGCCAGGCCTCAAACGCCCAGGGATAGCGGAACGGCTTGTAGCCGACGGACGGGGTCAGCAGGGTTGGCCGCTCGATTGAATGAAGTGTCGCGATATCGCGGTCGGTAATGATGACGGCGGCCGGTTCGTCCTGATCCTCAACACGTGCGGCGGCGGACGTTACTGGCATGCCAGGCACTCCTCGTAATCGGTGGATGCCGCAGCGACCAGCGGCAGATCAATCTGGCCACTGCTGGCAGGTTCGCTGCGCGAATTGATGCTGGAGACAATCTCCGCCCGGTTGATGGCTTTTGACCGGCAGTAATAGAGGCTTTTCACGCCCTTCTTCCATGCCTGAAAATGCATCTGGTGCAGGTCACGTTTATGAACATTTGCCGGTACGAACAGGTTCACTGACTGCGACTGGCAGACAAACGGCGTGCGATCAGCCGCATGTTCGACGATCCAGCGCTGATCCAGTTCGAACGCCGACCGGAAGACCATCTTTTCGTGCTCGTCGAGAAAGTCCAGATGCTGAACCGACCCTTCGCGGGTGGTGATCGAGGACCAGACTTCTTCTGTGTTCTGGCCCTTTTCCTGCAGCACCTTCACCAGATTCTTGTTACGCACGTTAAAGGTGCCCGACAGCGTCTTCTGAACAAAGCTGTTACCGGCGAACGGCTCGATACCCGGCGAGGAATTACCGGCAATAATCGAGATAGAGGCGGTCGGCGCAATCGCGATCTTGTTCGAGAAACGCTCCATCGCCCCGTAATCTTTCGCATCCGGGCAGGCCCCGCGTTCTTTTGCCAGCATGGTCGAGGCGTCGTCGGCCTGTCCCCGGATATGCTTGAAGATCTTCTTGTTCCAGGCTTTCGCAATCGCGCTTTCAAACGCCACGTTCTGCGACTGCAGGAAGGAATGGAAACCCATGACCCCGAGACCGACCGAGCGTTCCCGCATCGCCGCATAGGCAGCACGCTTCATGCTTTCCGGTGCATTCTTGATGAAGTCGCTCAGCACATTGTCGAGGAAGCGAAAGACGTCTTCGATGAATGTCGGATGGTCGCGCCAGTCCATATACCGCTCCAGATTGAGCGAGGACAGGCAGCAGACCGCAGTGCGGTCTTCCCCGTTCTGGTCAATCCCGGTCGGCAGGGTGATTTCCGAGCAGAGGTTCGAGGTCTTGACCTGCAGGCCGGCCATCTTGTGATGTTCCGGGATCGCCCGGTTCACATGATCAATGAACAGCATATAGGGCTCGCCGGTCTCGATCCGGGCGGTCAGCATGCGAATCCACAGATCACGGGCCCGCACCACACGAATGGTAGAGCCGTCCTTCGGGCTTTTCAGCTTCCAGTCGCCATCGCGCTCCACAGCCCGCATGAAGTCATCGGTAATGGCAATACCGTGATGCAAGTTCAGTGCCTTGCGGTTCGGGTCACCACCTGTGGGACGGCGAATTTCGATGAACTCTTCCACTTCCGGATGGCTGATCGGCAGATAGACGGCCGCCGAACCACGGCGCAGTGAACCCTGGCTGATCGCCAGCGTCAGCGAATCCATCACCCGGATGAAAGGCACCACACCGGATGTCTTGCCGTTACCGCCAACCGTCTCACCAATCGAGCGCAGGTTGCCCCAGTAGCTGCCGATACCGCCACCACGGGCGGCCAGCCAGACATTCTCGTTCCAAAGATCGACGATACCATTCAGGCTGTCCGTCGATTCATTCAGGAAACAGGAGATTGGCAGACCCCGTTTCGTGCCGCCATTCGACAGCACCGGCGTGGCCGGCATGAACCAGTGACGCGACATATAGTCATAGAGGCGCTGGGCATGCGCTTTATCATCCGCATAATAGCTGGAGACGCGGGCAAACAGGTCCTGAAAACTCTCGCCCGGCATCAGATACCGGTCTGTCAGGGTGGCCTTGCCAAATTCCGTCAGCAGTGCGTCCCGTGATCTATCCACAGTGACGGCATTGCCCTCAGCTAGTTGTACGACGTCCAGCACACCCGATCTCCCTTGCGAGGCCTTACATTCCCGGTATCCACAGCCTGTGGATAATAGTTTTGAAACCCGGGCATATCCCCTAGATGTAGTGCTCGGGCAGAGGGAAGATACCAAATCTCGGTGCGCTGTCGACCAAAACTTGTCCGGATAATGTCAAATAACCGGACGCTGCCCTGCGACTCACTGGGTTTCTGCGGATTGTTCCGAAGGCGGATTAATTGTCTTTTCCAGCCGCACTGACACCAGTCGATTGTGACAGGTTCTGTCGCACTGGCCGGGACCGGTCCGGACCGTTAGAGAACGTTCAGTGGCACCTTCAGAAAAGAGACGCCATCAGCCGCAGGTTCCGGCAGTTTTCCGGCGCGGATATTGACCTGAAGCGCCGGGATAATCAGACCGGGCATACCAAGTGTCGAATCGCGGGCCTCACGCATGGCGACGAATCCGTCGGCGGTGGCGTCACCCCCGATATGCAGATTCGAGGCTTTCTGTTCGGCAACGGTGGCCTGATAACGCAGCTCCCGCCCGCCGGGCTGATAGTCATGGCAGGTATAAATCTGCGTCTCGTCCGGCAGGCTCAGGACTTTCTGGATTGATTTATAAAGCTGCCGCGCCGACCCGCCCGGGAAATCACACCGTGCCGTCCCGTAATCGGGCATGAACAGCATATCACCGACAAACACGCTACCACCCAGCAGGTAGCTGACACAGGAAGGCGTATGGCCAGGGGTTGCCATCACCGTGGCGCTGATATTGCCAACGCTGAACATCTCGCCATCCCGGAACAGATGGTCGAACTGGGATCCGTCCGCCAAGACCTGGCCTTCCAGATCAAAAATCCTGACAAAATTCCGCTGAACCTCGCAAACCCCGGCACCAATCCCGATCTGGCCACCGAGACGTTCCTTCAGACAAGCCGCACCCGACAGATGGTCAGCATGGACATGGGTCTCCAGCAGCCAGACACAGCTCAGCCCCCTGCCCTCGACAAAGTCCGCAATTTCATCTGCCGCCGTACTGTTGGTGCGACCGGAGGCTGCGTCATAGCCCAGCAGCGGATCAATAATCGCACAGGCTGACGTCTCCGGATCCGAGACGACATAGCTCAGGGTCGAGGTGGCCTTGTCAAAGAATGCGGTGATGTCGGGCTGCAACATGGGTGATCCTGCCGGTTGAAGTCACCACAATTGTACATACCAAATCCGTATTATTCCACACCCGGTGAACCGTTATGACCGGCCACCCTGACCATGAACTTGCCTTCGACATCGGTAGAGATGAAGCCAAAGCGACGGTACAGCTCGTGGCCATCGCCGGTTGCCAGCAACCATCGGTCGACATGTCGCAGCTCGTCTGATCCAAGGATCAGACCGAGCAGCCATTGTCCCAGACCACGACCGCGCAGTTTCTCTGCGATAATAACATCAGACAGCCATGCAAAGCGGGTTCCGTCAGTCACCACACGGGCCATCCCGACCTGCTGCCCCTGCTGGTCCAGCAGACCAAACACACGGGAGTTCAGCAGTGATTTGCGAACCTGTTCCCGATCAAGCCGGCCACCCCAGTAGGAACCAAGCACGGCGTCTGTCATCCAGTCCAGATCAAGCCGGTCCCGCGCCCCGGTAAACCGGTAGCCGTCACGTTCAGGGTCCGCCGTCATGGTGTATCCCGCCTCATTGCCTCAGGCCCGGACGAATCGCCAGGCACCATCATCTCCGGTGGTCCTGTTCAGCCGTCCCAGTTTCCAGAGATGATTGAGATGAGCCAGCGCCTCGCCAACGGCAAAGAAAAGCTGATGATCGTTCAGCTCCCGGCGAAACAGAATCGGTACCGCTTCGCGGACCGTACGCGGTGTCTCGCAGCCCAGCAGCGTTTCCTCCAGCCGGTCTGCGTGATGATCACGCAGGGATTGCAGCCGTTGCTTCAACCCCCGGAACGGCCATTTATGTGACGGCAGTACCAGCGTGTTATCCGGCAGCGGCTCGAACAGATCGAGAGAGGCCAGATACTGCGCCAGCGGGTCGGCCTCCAGATCACCGGCCTGAACGCTGATATTCGGGGTGATCTTCGGCAGCACCTGATCGCCGGAGATCAGCACACCAGCCCTTTCGCTGTACAGACAGGCATGTTCCGGCGCATGGCCCCGGCCGACAATCACCTGCCAGGAATTCCGGCCGATTTCGATCCGGTCACCATCGGCCAGAATATGTGCCGGGTCGGGTATGCTGCCCGCGCGACGGCGATAGGGGTTGCCCCGCTCATGCACCCGTTCGATGAAGCCTGCATCATATCCGCATTTGCGGTACATGACCGCCAGTTCACCGGAGAAGACGGCATCTTCCTTCGCATGGAGGCTTGCTGCCGTTCGCCATTCGCCGTCGGTCGTCCACATCCCGATATCAAGACGTTCCGTCAGCCAGCCGGCCAGCCCCATGTGATCGGGGTGATAATGTGTACAGATCAGCCGCCTGACCGGGCGATCACCCAGCACAGAGGTGAATACCGTCTCCCACAGGTCCCGGATTTCCTCGCGGTTGATCCCCGTATCGACAAGCGTCCAGCCGTCACCATCCTCAAGCAGCCACAGGTTGATATGGTCGAGGGCGAATGGCAGCGGCATCCGTATCCAGAACACCCCGTCAGCCACCTGCCAGGCCTCGCCGCCTGCCGGCTGCCCCTCAAAGATATAATCGATCCGGTCCGTCACAATTCGCTCCTGAAAGTCGGTTTTGACGAACCATAGGGCTGCTGACTTTGACCAACAAGATGTATACTCCGGCAGATGCGGATCGGGATCGACCTGGGCGGGACAAAAATCGAGGGGATATTGCTGTCATCCGGCGGCCATGTCCTGCGGCGCAAACGCGTGCCGACACCACAGGGAGATTATACCCGGACCATACAGGCAATCTGCGACCTGGTGGATGAGCTGGAAACCGGACAATCGGCAACCTGCACGGTCGGCATCGGTATCCCCGGCACCATCGCGCCCGACACCCGGCTGGTGAAGAATGCAAACTCCACCTGGCTGATCGGCAAGCCGCTTGACCGTGATCTGATGTCGGCCCTTCAGCGTCCGGTCCGGCTGGCCAATGATGCGGACTGTTTCGCCATGTCCGAGGCAACCGACGGTGCCGCGGCAGGCTGCCAAACCGTGTTTGGCGTCATTCTTGGCACCGGCGTCGGCGGTGGCATCGTCATCAGTCACCATCTGCTGGCAGGCCCGAACGCCATCGCCGGGGAATGGGGGCACAATCCGCTGCCCGCGATGAGCCGGTCAGAACAGCCCGGCACCGCCTGTTACTGTGGCCGGACCGGCTGTATCGAAACCTTTCTATCAGGTCCGGGCCTCGCCACCCGCCACCATCAGCGGACCGGAGAGGAGCTGAGCGCAGAACAGATCGCCAGCCTTGCCACCCCGACCTGTGAAGCCAGCATGGCAGCCTATGAAGACCAGCTGGCAAGGGCGCTGGGCAGTATCATCAACATCATCGACCCGGATGCCATTGTCCTCGGCGGTGGCCTGTCGAAGATCGAGCGCCTGTTCCGCAATGTTCCGCTGATCTGGGAGCGGTATGTGTTCTCCCCGACTGTCGTCACTCGCCTTCTGCCGCCTAAGCATGGTGACTCCAGCGGGGTACGGGGTGCTGCCTGGTTATGGCAGGATGAAAGGGCCGGCTGATCATGGTTCCAGCCCTTTGCCGAAGCTGCCTGACACGCGAACCGGGTACCGGGTCGAGATGCCGGGTCTGTGGTTCGCCCCGTGTCATCCGTCATGCCGAACTGTTCGACCTTTCCATCGCCCATATCGACTGCGACGCGTTTTATGCGACGGTCGAGAAACGGGACAATCCGGAACTGCGCGACAAACCGGTTATCGTTGGCGGAATGCAGCGCGGTGTCGTCTCTGCCGCCTGCTATGTCGCCCGCACCCGTGGCGTCCATTCGGCCATGCCGATGTTCAAGGCGCTGAAGGCCTGTCCTGATGCCGTCGTGATCAAACCGGACATGGCGAAATATGCCGAAGCCGGGCGCGCCATCAGAACGCTGATGCAGGAGCTGACACCGCAGGTCGAGCCGCTGTCCATCGACGAGGCGTTTCTCGACCTCTCGGGCACGGAGCGGCTGCATCATGGCGCACCGGCTGAAACGCTCGCACGGCTGGTTCAGCGCATCGAGCAGGAAGTCGGTGTCACCGCCTCCATCGGTCTCAGCTATAACAAGTTCCTGGCCAAGGTTGCCTCTGACCTCGACAAGCCAAAGGGGTTTGCCGTGATCGGTCAGGCGGAAGCTGTCGATTTTCTGGCCACCCGGTCCGTCAAACTGATGTGGGGTGTCGGGCGCCAGTTGCAGAAGAAACTGCAACGCGACGGATTACCGCTGATCGGTGACCTGCAACGCAAGACCGAGAAAGACCTGATCAGCCGTTACGGGTCGATCGGCAGCCGCCTTGCAAACTTCTCCCATGGTCGAGACAACCGGCGGATTGAACCGTCATCAGGGGCGAAATCTGTTTCGGCAGAGACAACCTTCAACGAAGACATTTCCGATACTGACGCGCTTCGGGAAAAGCTCTGGCCGCTTTGCCAGAAAGTCTCAGCCCGGCTGAAAGCCAAGGAACTGGCCGGTGAGGGTGTGGTACTGAAACTGAAAACCCCGGATTTCCGGCTGATCACCCGGTCGCAAAAAATGTCCGGCGCATCACAGCTTGCTGAAAATCTATACCGCACGGCCGTCCCGCTGCTGGTACGGGAAGCTGCCGGTCGTCAGGCCTTCCGGCTGATCGGGATCGGTGTTCAGGGCATTGTTCCCGCACGTTTTGCCGATGCCATCGACCTTGCCGACCCGGACAGTGAAAAACGTGCCAAAATTGAGCGGGCTATGGATGCCGTCCGTGAAAAATTCGGCAACAAGGCCGTCGACAAAGGCCGCAGTTGGAAACCGGAAAAGAACGAAAGATAGCGGCTATCCCTCGCGGGTCAGCATTTCGGATGTGGCAGCAACTCTATCTCACGGAGTTTACCGTCAATCTTCAGATCACCGAAATCCTGAATTACCTCTGTCGCAATGCCATTGGCAAAATACCGCACACCCAGTTCGTAGGAGGGTTCTTCGGAACGCGTCATCTTGTCGAAAAAGGCGAGCCGCATTTTCCATGAATCGGTCTTCAGTCCGGGCTCGGCATCCGCTGCCGGCTTCGACAGCGGGCCAATGAAAGCGTTGATCGAATAATAGGGAGTCTCGACGGAGAAACCGTCAAAGACATCAGCCAGCAGAAAGTTCTCACCGGACTGTCCGGCCGCAATCAGGCGTTCAATGTGGCGGGCCGGAAATATCGTGCCCGGAGCCAGTGAAAGGGTTCGTCTCGCCGGCTCCCGGTATTCGACACTGCCGCCATCGTCGGCCAGCTGCGCAGAGCCTCTGATATCCGACCCTTTCTGGCCATCGGTCGACGAATTGACGTTGAACCGGTATTCCCTTCCGTCACGGGACTCCCAGCCGGAATAAGTCCAGTCGGATGTGCGCTCCGGGCCTTCCTCGTAGCTGGTACGCAGGATCGTGCGGTTGTTCGTTGTCCAGCCGTCACAGCTTTCCGTGAACTCGTAAAAAATGGCACCTGTCGTCGCGCTGACACCTGTGCTTGTTGAATCCGCCGCCATCGAAAGCTCGTACACGGCACGGTGGGGTTGCAGCCGGATTTCGGACATCGCTGCACTGGCCGGCAGGATGGCGAGAGAAGCGGCAATCGTTAACAGAACTGTTTTCATGTCTGGAGATTATCACGTCTGTACCGCTGTACCAGCCCCCGGAAAACAGGGAATTTCCTGCCACCTGACCCGGTAAATTTTGCCGGTATTACCTCGCCCGCATGATGAACAACCCGTTAACACGTTAATATTCCGCGCTTTTTATTCTGGCACGGCGATTGCGAAGGTTTCGACAAAGTTAACACGTCATTTTCCGGAGCAAACGATGATGAACACAATGGCAACCACCTCTCCCGTCACCGGTGATGTCGATCTGGTTACGGCCTTCAGCCGCATTGTCAGCTCTCTCGGCAGAACAGCCAGCCGGCGTGATGCCGTCGTCCGCGACGCCATCATGCAGGAAATGCTGGCACTGGCCGCCACGGCCCAGTCACGCATGGTCGACCAGTCGCGTCGTATCCGTGACCTTGAGCAACTTGCCCATTCCGATGAACTGACCGCACTGCATAATCGCCGGGCCTTCATGTCGGAACTGCGCCTCGCGCTGGCGCATGCCCGCCGCTACAGCGAAACCGGTGCTGTTATCTTCGTTGACCTTGACGGCTTCAAGGAAGTCAATGACCACTACGGCCATGCAGCCGGTGATGCTGTGCTGCAGCAGGTCGGCAGTCTGCTGCGCGATCTGGTCCGTGAAACCGACATCGTCGGGCGCATTGGCGGCGACGAATTCGCCATCCTGCTGACCCGCGCTTCAACCGAAAATGCCTTCCGCCGGGCGAAGGTGATCGAGAAAGCGCTGAACAGCGCCGTCGCAACATTCGGCTCCGTTGCCTTACCGATCTCTGCCAGCTTTGGTATCGAGATGTTCTGTGGCCGCGATGATGAGGCTGTCCTGCTGGATCGTGCGGATCAGGCGATGTACCGCCAGAAGCGGGCGCGCAAGGGGGCGAACGAGAACTGTGGCGACATCGAAAGCGCCACAGGCACGGCCTGAGAGAAAATGACAGGCCAGACGCATGCGCATTGAACCCACATTCGGCTTTCTGAAGAACACCCGGCCTCCGGCCGCCGTGCAGGATGAAAACCGTCCGGGCACCAGCCTGGTTCCTGCCCGACAGGCGGGGCGTGATCTTGTCGCCCCGGAAGCAGCAGCCATTGAGAAGGCCGAGGCTGAAAACCGTGCCCTGCCACCCAGTAAGGGCGGCTTCACCAATATCCGGAAGATGTCGGCCCGCCAGATGGCCGATCTGGCCATGAAGCTGCACAGTCAGGGCGTTCTGAGCTATCAGGAATATTCAATGCTGGCCTACCAGCCCGAACTTGACCCCCGCTATGACGAGACCATTGGCGCACTGACAGGAGAAGAAGCCGACCCGGACCGTCCGCGTGATTTCCTGGCGGACTGGGAAGACCGGCTCAACTTCGAGCGCCGGTACGGGGCGGAAAACAGCGAGGAGGTGCAGCGCACCGAGAAGGTCCTCGCCGTCCTCAACCGTTTTGACCGTCCGGTTTTCCTGTCCACCTGATTACTGAACGATGATCCGGTAATCCGGCGTCGGGTTCAGCGGACAGGAATAGAGATACTCACCCGGTTTCAGCTCAACCGTATATTCCTTTGTGACGCCCTCATACAGGCCGCCGCCGGATACACTGGTTTTCGTCACCTTGTGCAGGGGGTTACGCCAGTCATAGTCGGCATCCCTGATCCAGAAGCCCAGTTCATAGGGGACATTCTTGTTTGCCACCTTGAAGGTGTACTTGCCCGGCTTCAGGGTCAGGGTTTCAGATTTCGACAACCGCTCCGAACCTGATTCCGTGTTGATTGTTCGGCAATCATCCGCCTGCTGCGGATTGTGACCCAGATCCGTGCCCTCCGGCTCAACGAACTGGCAGCCGGTCTGGGTGAGTTCGATGACATCCTGTGACGATGCGGCAGAGGCCATGCCAAGCGTCAGCGCAAGGGCCGTCGCAGATAAAATGCTGAATTTCCGGTACATGCTGGTGCCTTTTTCCTGTGTGGTTGACTGACAGATACTGTCGTCACCGCACACGGACAATTCACATAGCTGTCAGAATCAGGACAAGTGCCCTCACGATGCAGAGAGCGCAACCCAGATCAGGTTGCAGCCGATGATCACCAGCATGGCGGCAATCAGCTTCCGGAAAAGCTCCTGCGACACCCGCTTGCGAAAGCGTTCGCCGAACTTGATTCCGAGTACCAGCGGAACAGTCGCCGCCGCCGAAATCAGCAGTTCCGGCAGGCCCAGAATAGAGGCCGCCGACAGGGTTGCGAACATCGGCAGGTAGCTGACCAGAAAGAACATCGCCATGGCCGTGACGAACATGTCTTTCCCGACCTTGAGCGTGAACAGCATGACCATCAGCAGGGGACCCTGAAAACCGGTCACCCCGCCTATTCCGCCCGCCATGGCACCGGTACCGACCTGCAGAAACCGTTCATGCCGCGGTGCAATCTCTACATCGAAACGAACGACCTGCAGCAAGGCAAAGAAGGAGATGGCGACGCCCAGCATCAGCTTCAGGTTGTCCGGGTCAATACGAACCAGAAACTGGGTCGTGATCGTCGTCGCAATCAGCTGGGCCGCCGCCGCTGGCCAGAACCGGCGGATACAGTCGCGCCGCAGGTCACTGGAAAAATACTGATAGGCGTTAGCGGCGATGATCGGAACAATGAGAAATGACAGAACGATTGTCGGCGGCAGCAGCAGCGCCCCGACCGGAACAACCACCAGAGGCGTCCCGACACCGATCACGCCCTTGATCCCGCCGGCCACCAGAAAGGCTGCGCCGATAATCAGAAGAACATGCAGCTCGTAACCTGCGATCATTCAGGAATATCCGCCGGTCAGCTTTCACCGGGAGTGGATGCGGCCTCAGCTTCGGTCACCTTCTTCTTCACTTTCGGAAGTTCCTTGCGGATATGCAGTTCCTTGAGCTGCAGCTCGCTGACCTCGTTCGGGGCCTGCATCATCAGATCCTGTGCCTGCTGATTCATCGGGAACAGGATGACCTCGCGGATGTTCGGCTCGTCCGCCAGCAGCATGACGATACGGTCGATACCCGGGGCAGAGCCACCATGCGGCGGCGCACCGTAGCGGAACGCATTCAGCATGCCGCCGAATTTTGCCTCGACGAATTCCTCGTCATAGCCGGCAATGCCGAATGCCTTGAACATGATATCCGGACGATGGTTCCGGATGGCCCCCGACGACAGCTCGACGCCGTTGCAGACAATATCGTACTGCCAGGCCTTGATCTCCAGCGGATCCATCGTCTCAAGTGCTTCAAGGCCACCCTGCGGCATCGAGAACGGGTTATGGCTGAACTCGATCTTGCCGGTCTGTTCGTCGCGCTCGAACATCGGGAAATCGACGATCCAGCAGAAATCAAACCGGCCGGTGGCCCGAAGATCCAGATCATCACAGACCTTCTCGCGAACCTGACCGGCAAACTTTGCGGCGGCTTCTTCCTTGTCGCAAACAAAGAACACGGCATCACCGTCGCTCACACCCGCTGCTTCACGTATCTGCGCGATACGATCAGCTTCGAGGTTTTTAGCAATCGGGCCTCGGGCCTCACCATCGGCAAAGGTGATATAGCCCAGACCGGCCGCACCGGCGCTTCGCGCCCAGTCGTTTGCCTTGTCGAAATAGCTTCGCGGCTGGCCGGCAGCACCCGGTGCCGGAATCGCCCGGACGACGGAGCCCTTGTCGATATTGCGGGCGAAGATACCAAAGCTGGAACCGCGGAACGGTTCTGTCACATCGGAGATCAGCAGCGGGTTGCGCAGATCCGGCTTGTCCGAGCCATAGAGCCGCAGGGCATCGTCATAAGTGATACGCGGGAAGGGTGCACCGGTAACGCCCCGGCCATCGGCAAACTCCTGAAAGACACCTGCAAGCACCGGCTCAATCGCCGCGAACACATCATCCTGCGTGACAAACGACATCTCGAAATCAAGCTGATAGAATTCACCGGGGCTGCGGTCGGCCCGGGCATCCTCGTCACGGAAACAGGGGGCAATCTGGAAGTAACGGTCAAACCCGGCAACCATGCACAACTGTTTGAACTGCTGCGGTGCCTGCGGCAGGGCGTAGAATTTGCCGGGATGCAGGCGGCTTGGCACCAGAAAGTCACGGGCGCCTTCCGGTGACGACGCGGTCAGGATCGGGGTCTGGAATTCGGTGAATCCCTGATCGATCATGCGACGGCGGATTGAGGAAATCACGTTCGAACGCAGGACCAGATTCCGGTGCAGCCGCTCACGGCGCAGATCAATGAACCGGTATTTCAGCCGCAGCTCTTCCGGAAATTCCGCATCCCCCGCCACCTGAATCGGCAGCACTTCGGCATTCGACTGCACCTCGATCGCATCGATGACCACTTCGACCTGTCCGGTCGGCAGGCGATCATTGATGGTGTCGTCGGTGCGTTTGACGACCCGTCCGGTCACCGTGACCACGCTTTCGGCCCGCAATCCCTCGACCGTGGCGAAGATCGGGCTGGAGATATCGATCACAGTCTGGGTCAGGCCATAATGATCGCGCAGGTCGACAAACAGCAGGTTGCCATGGTCGCGCTTGCGGTGAATCCAGCCGGAAAGGCGGACTTCCGAACCGTCATGTTCAAGGCGAAGTTCGCCACAGTTGTGCGTGCGATAAGCGTGCATGGGAGAGTCTCAACGGGTTGTTCAGGCGTATCGGGAGAAAGCGCATCGACAGTCCGATGTCAAGGAACAGACGGCGTGTTTGAGCCCCGCCCAAGCATGGTTTAACGTCCTTTCCGGTATCTATGTGAAGGATTCACCCATGAAACGACGTACATTTATTGCTGCCGGCGCGCTTGGTGCTGCGGGGGCCGGTCTTGCTGCGCCGGCGATCGCGCAGAATGTGATTGAATGGAAGATGGTGATGCCCTGGCCGAAACAGGTTCCGGGTGTCGGCGTGAACGGTGTCCGCTTCGCAGAACGTGTCGAAGCCCTCAGTGGCGGCCGGATCAAAATCAAGGTCTACGGGGCCGGTGAACTGGTCCCGCCGTTTGAATGTCTTGATGCCGTCCAGTCCGGCACGGCCGATCTGGCGCAGGGCACCCCCTATTACTGGGTCGGCAAATCCAAAGCGCTGAATTTCTTCACCGGCGTGCCTTTCGGGATGACAGCAACCGAGCGGACGGGCTGGCTGTATTATGGCGGCGGCATGGAGCTGTGGGATGAAGTCTATGCCGGGTTTGGTGTGAAACCGTTCTATGCCGGATCCTCAGGGGTTCAGGCCGCGGGCTGGTTCCGCAAGGAAATCAATACGCTGGAAGACCTCAAAGGTCTGAAAATGCGGATTGCCGGGCTGGGTGGCGAGGTGATGCGCCGGGTCGGTGTGACCCCGACCATGATGCCTCCCGGTGAAATCTTCCCGTCGCTGACCTCCGGTACCGTTGATGCGGCGGAATGGGTCGGCCCGTGGAATGATCTGGCCTTTGGCCTGCACAAGGTCGCCAAATTCTATTATACCGCCGCCTTTCACGAGCCCGGCCCGGCACTGGAAGTGTTCATCAACAAGTCGACCTTTGACAGTCTTCCCGCCGACCTGCAGGCGATTGTTGCAGCCGCGGCCTCCTCCATCGCCAATGAAGCAACGGCCGATTTCCATTATCACAACGTCGTCTCGCTGAAACCGCTGGTTGAACAGCATGGCGTCAAACTCGGCCTGTTCTCTGATGACATTATCAGGGCGCTGGGCAGGGCATCACGGGAGGTTATGGCTGAAATTGCCGCGACCGACCCGCTGACCCGGAAAGTGCATGATTCCTTCACCGCCTTCCGGGATCAGGCCGCCGAATATTCCCGCTGGATGACCGGCCCCAGCCTGCAGCAACGGCTGCTGGGTCTCGACGCCTGACACCCGCTTTAACTGCCTGAACGGATAAAACTGCAGATGATGATGATTACGGACACAGATGCCCTCGCAAAACTCTGTCAGGGCCTGGCAGCAGAGCCCTATATCACCATCGATACAGAATTCATCCGTGACCGGACCTACTGGCCGGTGCTTTGCCTGATACAGGTGGCCGGAATCGACAAGGCCGCCTGTATCGACCCGCTGGCAGACGGCATCGATCTCGGACCGCTGTATAAGCTGATGGCCGATACATCTGTTCTGAAGGTCTTTCATGCGGCCCGTCAGGATGTCGAAATCTTTCTGAAGGAAGCGGGTGCCATCCCGACGCCGCTGTTCGACACACAGATCGCCGCCATGGTCTGCGGATATGGCGATCAGGTCGGTTATGAGGCACTGGTCAACAAGATCGTTCGCCAGAGCATCGACAAGTCGAGCCGCTTTACCGACTGGGCGCGCCGCCCGCTGACGCAAAAGCAACTGGATTACGCAATATCGGATGTGACGCATCTTCGTACGATCTATGAAGAACTGGTCGGCCAGCTGGAAAAGAATGGCCGGCGAAGCTGGATCGACGAGGAACTGAATATCCTGACCCAGTCATCAACCTATATCGTCGAGCCGCAGGAAGCCTGGCGACGGATCAAGTCACGCAAGCCAAAGCCCCGGTTCCTCGCCATCCTGCGGGAACTGGCCGCCTGGCGCGAGATCGAGGCGCAAACCCGGGACGTCCCGCGCAACCGGATCATGAAGGATGACGGGCTGCTGGAGATCGCCGCGCAGAAACCGCGCGATGTGAACAGCCTTGGTGCCTGCCGGAGTGTCCCGCAGGGCTTTGCCAACGGCCGCTCCGGAAACGATATTCTGGAAGCGGTAAAGCGTGGCATTGACCTGCCGAACAGCCAATGCCCGACGCCACCGGAGCGTCAGGAGATCCCGCCCGAGGCCGGTCCGGTCGCTGAAATACTGAAGGTTCTGCTGAAACTGCGAACCCAGAAGTCCGGCGTCGCCCAGAAGCTGATTGCCTCCGTCTCTGACATCGAAATGCTGGCTGCAGACGACAATGCCAATATCCCCGCAACCAGGGGCTGGCGCCGGGAAATCTTTGGTGCGGAAGCGCTGGAGATGAAGCATGGCAAGCTTGCCATCACCATCAGGAACGGCGAACTGGACGTGGTCAGGGCTGCCGAATAAGCCGCGCAGAACCTGTCAGGGAAACCTGATTCAGCTGTAGTCGAAAGCCGGCGACCGCCCGAGAATCGCGGCCAGCTTCTTCAGCCGGGATGAGAAAGCCGTCTCTGAATACAACGCATCATCGCCGGGAAGAGTGAGCGTCAGCGTATCCTTGCTGACTGACAGCCGGGTCCGCAGCGCCACATCCGGCTGGCCGGCGCCAATGCCATGTGCCAGCCGCAGCGCCAGACCCAGAACTGCCGCTGATTTCTGCGCCTCGTCCGACAACAGCTTGCGGGCGATCCCTGCCCCGCCATCCCCTTCGTAGCGGGTAAAGATCGCGATGGCGAGAAAGGCACGGTCAAAGTGACGAAGCCCGATGAAGGGGGCCTGAAGAATCTTCAGATAGGACATGTCAGCCCGATATTCCGGGTGGTCCATCCAGCTGATGTTCGACAGATAGGCCGCTGCCTTGCGAAGCGCCGGTGTCGCCGGGTCATCCTCGCTGAACAGGGGCGCCATCCAGTCCGCCAACTGCTCCTTGCCGGCCACGTCCCGGCCAGCCTTGGCTGCCAGATCGCGGCAACTGTCGAGCAGCGGATCATGGTCATCATTGAGCAGGTTCAGATATTCGTAGACCGCACCCTCCCGCATCGAGGAGGCGGAGAAGACAACCCGCTCCGGCTTCGCTGCTTTCAGCAGCCGCTCCATGACAAGAGCTGCAAACGGCACCGTCTCGGAACGTCGTTTCGGGATACTCGGCATGGCCTTCAGACTCGCCGCACTCTGGCTGCTGACCAGCCGCGCGATGTCTGCGGCATAGGCCCGGTCGATCACATAGTTATCGATGATCTCCAGCGGGTAGGATGCCTGTACCATGGCGGTCCGGCCAAGCGCGCGCCAGGCCCCGCCGACCGGATAAAAACTTCTGCCCTGTAACTCGCTCAGCCAGCTTACATCGCTGATCAGCTTGTCAGCCCGGGACCGGGCCTTTTTCCGGTCAAAGCCGACATGTTCCGGCAACCGGATGGTGCCGAGCGGCAGCGTTGCAAAACGACCGGGTTTACCATCCTTCAGTTCGATCACATCCAGACTGCCGCCACCAATATCCCCGACAAGACCATCCGCCTTCGGATTGGCGGCCAGCACCCCCATTGCCGACAGCAGGGCCTCTCGCTCTCCACTGACGATCTCAATCGAGAAACCGCAGGTCTCCTCAATCATCTGGACGAAAGCCGGCCCATTGCCGGCCTCGCGGACAGCCGCCGTCGCCAGGACCGAGACATGTTCGACCCCGAGCCGGCTGCACAGCCGGGAGAACCGCTTCATCGCCGCGGTCGCAAGCTCGACGCCTTCCGGGCTGAGCTGGCCGGATTGCTCGATGCCCTGCGCCAGACCGGCAATCACCTTCTCGTTGAAGAACGGGGCCGGATGCGTGGAGGCACAATCATAGATAACCAGCCGAACCGAGTTCGACCCAAGATCAATGACAGCCACAAGCCTGCGTAAAACGGCAGACCCGGACAGCGGGGAATTATCCTGAGCTTTTTTAATCTTCATCCAACACAAGGTTTGGGGCAGCAATACTGTTTTCAATCGCACTGCCACGACCTGACAGGCTGGGGTTGGTCATACAATAAGTATGCACCGAGAAGCCATCATCTTCGACTTCATCACGAACATATTCTCCGCCCGGCATCAGGGTCCAGCTCTGCAGGTCATCTTTGAGATTCGCAATCATGATCTGGTCAAGAACCTGCTGATGAACCGTCTCGTTGACCAGCGGCACCAGCGTTTCAACCCGGCGGTCCATGTTCCGGCCCATCCAGTCAGCGGACGAAATCATCACCCTGGCATGACGGGACGGCAGTTCATGACCATTCCCGAAACAGATGATGCGGGAATGTTCGAGGAACCGTCCGACGATGCTCTTGACCCGGATATTCTCGGAAAGACCGGGTATCCCGGGACGCAGGCAGCAGATTCCCCGGACCACCAGTTCGATTTCCACCCCGTCCTGTGACGCCCTGTACAGGGCATCGATGATTTCCGGATCAACCACCGAATTCATCTTTGCCCAGATGCCCGACGGCTTGCCGGCACGGGCGTTCGCGGACTCTGCCTCGATCATCCCGATCAGGTTGTCACGCAGGGTCAGCGGAGAAATCGATATCTGTTCCATGTCCTCCGGCTCCGCATAGCCGGTCATATAATTGAACAGCCGCGCCGCATCCCGGCACAGCGCTGCATCACAGGTAAAGTAGGACAGGTCAGTATAGATCTTTGCCGTGATCGGGTGGTAGTTCCCGGTCCCGTAATGCACATAGGATACCAGCGAGCCGGCCTCGCGGCGCACCACCAGCGACATCTTTGCATGGATTTTCTTGTCGATGAACCCGTAGACAACCTGGGCACCGGCCCGCTCCAGATCGCGGGCCCAGCGGATATTGGCTTCTTCGTCGAAACGCGCCTTGAGCTCCACCATCGCGGTCACTGACTTGCCGGATTCCGCCGCTTCGACAAGCGCGCGGACAATCGGGCTGTCGTGGCTGGTCCGGTAAAGGGTCTGCTTGATGGCGACAACCGCCGGGTCACGGGCTGCCTGACGAATGAACTGCACCACCACATCGAAACTTTCATAGGGGTGGTGAACCAGAATATCCTTCTTGCGGATGGCCGCGAAACAGTCACCGCCAAAATCACGGATTCGTTCCGGAAAGCGGGCGTTATAGGGCGTAAACTGCAGATCTGGACGATCATTGACGATGATCTGTTTGGTATCTGCCAGACCTATAATGCCCCGCACCTTGAAGATATCGTCTGCCGACACGTCCATTTCATCACGCACGAACGCCAGCAGCCCCTCCGGCATGTCGGCACTGACCTTGAGGCGAATGACGGTCCCGCGACGTCGCCGTTTCAAGGCCGATTCGAAATGCCGGACAAGGTCTTCCGCCTCTTCCTCGATTTCCATTTCACTGTCACGGATGACCCGGAAGACACCGCTTTCAATCACATTGAAACCCGGGAACAGGTGATTGATGAACAGGCTGATCATGGTCTCCAGCGAGACAAAACTGGTCTTCTGTCCCGGCAGGCGGACAAACCGGTCAACCTGACTTGGCATCGGTACCAGCGCCCGCAACAGATCGTCAGGGTCTTTTTCGCTCCTTAACTGCAGGGCTATGGCAAAACCGAGGTTCGGCAGAAACGGAAACGGGTGCGCCGGGTCGATGGCCAGTGGTGTCAGAACCGGGAAGACCTGCTCCAGGAACCAGCCCTCAAGCCACTCCCGGTCGCCTTTTGTCAGGTCGTCCGCCGACTTAACCGCAATACCTTCCTTGGCCAGAGCACGGACCAGTGACAGCCATGTGCGCTGTTGATGCTCCATCAGTTCGTTGGCCATCTCGTTGATCGCGGTCAGCTGCTGCACCGGGGTCAGGCCATCGGCGCTCACCGAACTCACCCCCGCCTGCAACTGGCCTTTCAGGCCGGCGACGCGAACCATGTAGAACTCATCAAGGTTGCCGGCGGATATCGACAGGAATCGCAGGCGTTCGAGCAGGGGATGCGAGGCATTGTCGGCTTCTTCAAGCACCCGGGTATTGAAGCGCAGCCAGGAGAGCTCACGGTTAAAAAAACGGTCTCTGCTGGTCAGATCAATGGCGTCCAGGGGTGTTGAAGCCGCGATATCCATCTAAATCTCCTGATGCCTGCCCAAAAATGACGGTCTGGCGTAGCAGACTATCATACAGATCAGACGGAAATATGACAGTTTCGGGTAATCTGATATCGGGCGGATCTGATTTACCGGTCCGCCCGATATACAGGCTCAGAAAGTGCCGGGATAGGCCCCGCCGTCGAGCAGGATATTCTGCCCGGTAATGAACCCCGCATGTGCGCTGGCCAGGAAGGCGCAGGCGGCGCCGAATTCCTCTGGCGTGCCGAACCGGCCGGCCGGATTTGCCGCCATGGCCGCGGCCCGGAACTCTTCAAAGGACTTGCCGGTACTCTTGGCTTTCACATGGAAATTACCGTTCAGCCGGTCCGTATCATGCTGGCCCGGCAGCAGTCCGTTGATGGTCACACCTTTCGCAACAGTCTTGCGGGCAATACCGGCGACAAAGCCGGTCAGCCCGGAGCGCGCGCCGTTGGAGAGGCCCAGAATATCAATCGGCGCCTTTACCGCACTGGAGGTGATATTGATGATTCGGCCAAACTTCCGGTCCATCATGCCGTCGACAGTCGCCTTGATGAGCTCAATCGGTGTCAGCATGTTGGCATCCACCGCCTTGATCCAGTCATCGCGGCTCCAGTCGCGGAAATCGCCCGGCGGCGGACCACCCGCGTTGTTGATCAGGATATCCGGCTCCGGACAGGCGGCCAGAACCGCGGCACGGCCTTCCGGCGTCGTGATGTCACAGGCAACAGCGGTCACTTTCGCGCCGGTTGCCTCGCGAATTTCGGCAGCCGTCTGTTCCAGTGTCGATTCGGTCCGGGCATTGATGACCAGTTCAACCCCTTCTCCGGCCAGAGCCATCGCACAGCCCCGGCCAAGCCCCTTGCTTGCCGCGCAGACAATCGCCTTGCGCCCGCTGATTCCCATATCCATTGATTACATCCTCCGGTTTCAGATTGGCGTTTGTTCGATCACGCGACGGGCCAGGGGCAAGGTGATATTTCGCCTTTCGGCCAGCGCCGCCCGGTCCAGTTTTTCGACTATGTTCCGGGCTGCCTCGAACGAACGCTCCATACGTCTGACGATGAAGGTAACCACCTCAGCCGGCACCCGCAATTGCCGGTCAGAGAATTGTTTGACCAGCAGCGCGGCCAGCAGGCCATCATCCGGACCGTCAATAGCCACAACATTTGCCGTCGCCAGTCGTGAGCGGAGATCCGGCAAGATTACCGGCCATGTGTTCGGCGGCGTCTGCCCGGTTATCAACAGGGCTCCGCCTGCGGCACTTACCGCATTGAAAACGTGAAAGAGGCGGCGTTCCGGCTCTGTCTGTCCGGCAACATGATCAGCCGCATCGACAACAACCGCAGCCGGCCGGTCGATGACCCGTTCGATATCACGTTCACTCAGCAGATTTCCTCGCAACATCAGGGCATCACTGCGTCCCCTGAAAACGTGGCAGAGATGTGTCTTGCCGCTTGCCGCGGGGCCGGAGACGGCCAGCAGCGGCGCTGGCCAGTCGGGCCAGAGGTCGAGCCAGCCGATGGCTTCAGCGTTACAGTCCGAGACCACGTAATCCGGCTCGCCAAACGCCGGGCGGGCGCTGAAACCAAGGGGTAACTGTTCGGGTTCGGTCATTCTTCCCCGGAATTTCCCGACTGCTTTGTGTGACCGGCATAAAGACCGGATTCAAGGTACCGGCCAATGAAAAACCGGACGAGGACACCAATAACGGCAGCCGCGGGAACGGCAATCAGTACGCCGACAAAGCCGATCAGGTTACCGAACGCAAACAGCGCAAAGACAATCCAGACCGCATGCAGTTTCACCCGGTCACCGACCAGTTTCGGGGTCAGGAAATTGCCTTCAATCACCTGACCCAGCGCGAAAACACCCGCAACAGCGAGAATCGGCCCGATGCTTGAGAACTGGGCAACCGCAATCGCAAACCCGATCACCAGGCCCACCGCAATCCCGACATAGGGCACGAAAGACAGCAGCCCGGCGATCAGTCCCACAAGGAACCCGAAATCCAGACCAACAAGCGTGAGGCCGATCCCGAAGAAGCACCCCTGAATGAAGCAGACCGTCAGCTGTCCGCGGATAAAACCGGCAATGGTCTCGTCCATCAGGCGAACCTGCTCGCGGATTACATCCACATGATCGCGCGGCAACCAGCTGTCGACCCGGTCAACCATGACATCCCAGTCACGCAGCATGTACCAGGTGACCAGCGGTGTGACGAACAGCAGCGACAGCAGGTTAACCAGGGCCAGTCCGCCGGTCAGCAACCCTTTCACCAGCTTGCCCAGCCACAGCATCGCATCGCCCGCATATTTCGACGCGCCGGACTGCAGGCTTTTCAGATCTTCCGGGCTGAGCACGGCGCGAAGCTGGTCAAACAATGGTGTCGCGGCTTCCTGCAATCCCGCAACATAGCCTGGAAAATTATCGGCAAAGCGCACGACCTGCCCCTGAAGGACCGGCAAGAGCAGCAGGATACCGAGAATGATCGCGAGGAAGAACAACCCTGCAATGATGCTGGCCGAAACTGTCCGCGACAGTCCCTTCCCCTCAAGCCTGTCCGCCAGCGGGTCGAGCAGGTAGGCCGAGAGCGCACCGACGACAAACGGCAGCAAGATCTCGCGAAACAGATAGAGCGAGCCGATAAACAGGGCGATTACGCTGATCCATATCACTGCCTGCCGGGTACCACTGATATTCATAGGCTTTCACCTTCCCAATGAACCGCCTTGCGACTCCAGATCACAAGATAGGCCAGGCCGGACAGAATGGTCGTTGCAGCGACAGCATAGCAGAAAAAACCGGTCAAACCGAACTCCGGCAAGCCAAGGCCAAGGACCGACAAAACAAACACCGCATAGATAATCTGCATGGCCGTATTGAACTTGCTGATCCAGAGCGGTTGCATCTTCAGCTCATTTCCCAGCGACGTGAACAGCAGCCCCCCGCCGACAATCGCAAAATCACGGGCCACCACCAGAATCACCAGCCAGTGCGGCATCAGGTCCTGGACACCCAGCGTGACATAGACGCTGACCAGCAGAATCTTGTCTGCCAGCGGGTCCAGAAATCCGCCGAGAATGGTACGTGCATCGAACTGTCTGGCAAGAATACCGTCGACGGCATCACTTGCACCGGCAACCATGAACAGCCAGAACGCAATGGCATATTCCTGCTCGACCATCGCCATCACGGTTACCGGCGTCAGCAGCAGCCGCCCGACCGTAATCAGGTTGGGGAGGTAGGTCAGCCTCAAAGCTGGCGCAACACCCATTGCCCAAGCTCCGCTTCAAGCACCAGATCCTTCTGGGCCAGTGCCGAGCGCAACTGATCTGCATCGCCGGTGAAGTACAGATCAACCATGGCCCGGTCCAGTGCCAGTGACAGCAATTCCCGCTTGTAGATGATCGCAATATCGTCAAGCCGTCTGCGGATGTCATTCCAGTCACTCAGCGACCGGATCGGAACCCTGACCAGTACAACCGCCTCCTGACCAAAGCGGATCAGGTTACGGTCCTTCCAGGCGTCATCGACGGCCGTGCGCAACCAGTCACGCGCCCGGTCCATAACAGCCTCCGGTGTCTCTCCGTCCGCCGGCCTGAAGCTGTTGCTGAACACTGTATCCGTGGCACCCCGTCCGAAAGCAGAGGCATAAACCTCGACAGTGCCTGCGGTACTGTCTTTTACCGAAGCAGTTGCTACCAGGGCACCGTTCGCCGCATAGCGGCTGGTAATCGTCGCAATCCGATCCGCATCACCATTAACCGCCTGCGATGCCGTAAGAGCAGAGAGATCCGGCAGATCACCAAGCGGCATGACCATCGGTGACAGGCCCTCATTGACCACCACCCTCTGCCAGGCGGCACGCCAGGGGTTGGGCTCTTCCCACAGTTTGAGATCACCCGCCGCCTCGTAGACCGGCAGGATCACGAGCGGCCGGGCTACTGTTTCCGCAAAGGGAATGCTGTAATTCCGCAACAGGGATCGCACATCAGCCGAACGGAACCGCACATCCATCTGTGCAATGTAGCGCACATCAGAGCTTTTTTCGTCGACGGAGAAGTCGCGCACATAATTCACAATCTGCCCCGCCGGGATCGCGGGCAGGCGGCTATGATCGGCACTCAGCGTCAGGCGGCGCAGCAGGATATCGAAAGCCTTCTTCTGTCCGTTCGCCAGTGCTGTCGTACGCGCGGCCTGTGCCGAGGCCGCCGTCTCGTCAACCGGAACCCCGTTTACGCTGTAGGGATCGGTCGCCGTCTGTGCCACGGCAGGGACGGAAAAGGATATAATCGCAAAAAGAAGCAGGAAACCGGCATGGACCGGCTGGCAGACATTCGATATGTTGCGCCGCTTCATTACTCTGTTCCCTTCAACAACATCGGACGAGCGAGATGGGCGATCCAGACCACAAACGTCCTCTCACATACAAGAGTGCTGGCGTCGATATAGAGGCGGGCGATGCTCTTGTCGAGGGTATCAAGCCACTTGCCAGGGCGACGTCACGTCCCGGTGTGATGCAGAACCTTGGCGGATTTGCGGCAGCCTTCGACCTGAAGGCCGCAGGTTTCAGCGATCCCGTGCTACTTTCAGGGACTGATGGCGTCGGCACCAAGCTGAAAGTAGCCGAACTTGTCGGTGATCATTCCACTATTGGAATTGATCTGGTGGCGATGTGCGTGAACGATCTTGTCGTTCATGGGGCCTCCCCCCTGTTCTTCCTCGACTACTTCGCGACCGGTCACCTTGATGTCGGCACCGCACAAACCGTCATCGCCGGGATTGCGGACGGCTGCAAACAGGCGGGTTGTGCACTTGTCGGCGGCGAGACGGCCGAGATGCCGGACATGTATGCGCCCGGCAGCTATGACCTCGCCGGATTCGCCGTCGGCGCGGCAGAGCGTGACCAGATGCTGCCGAAACCCGGCATTGCCGAAGGCGACGCCGTTATTGGCATTGCCTCCACCGGCTTCCATTCAAACGGTTATTCGCTGGTCCGGAAAATTGTCGACCGCAGCGGCCTGACCTATGCTTCGCCCGCCCCGTTCGATGCAGAACAGACGCTGGGACAGGCGCTGCTGACGCCAACCCGAATTTATGTGGATGCCTGCATGGCCGCGATGAAAACCGGCAGTGTGAAGGCGTTCTGCCATATTACCGGCGGCGGCTTCAGCGAGAATATTCCCCGGATCCTGCCAGACGGTATCGGCATCCATATCGATCTCGGCAGTTTTGCCTTACCGGCAATGTTTGGCTGGGCAGCGGAAGTTGCCGAATTACCCGCTCCCGAAATGCTGCGAACCTTCAACTGCGGGATCGGCATGATCGCGGTCTGTGACCCTTCGCAGGCGACCAGCGTAACCGCGGCAATCCAGAGCAAGGGCGACACGGCATCGGTTATCGGCAGCGTCACAGCACATGCGGATGGCCCGAAAGTGACCTACACCATACCTGCGGGCTGGCCGTGCTGAAGATCGGAGTCCTGATCTCCGGACGGGGCTCAAACCTTCAGGCGCTGATTGATGCCTGTGCCGAAGACGGGTTTCCGGCCAGAATCGCCATCGTCATCTCCAACAAGCCCGACGCGTACGGTCTGGAGCGGGCCAGACTGGCGGAGATTCCGACGGCGACCGTTCCGCATGGCAGCTTTTCCAGCCGTGAAGCGTTCGATCAGGAAGTCGACCGTCATCTGCGGGAGGCCGGCGTCAGGCTGGTCTGCCTCGCCGGGTTCATGCGGCTGTTGTCAGAATCGTTTGTCCGGGGCTGGAAAGACCGGATGATCAACATCCATCCGTCTCTGCTGCCCGCGTTCAAGGGCCTCAACACCCATGCCCGCACCCTTCAGGCCGGAGTCAGGATTGCGGGCTGCACGGTTCACTATGTGCGACCGGAAATGGATGAAGGGCCGATCATCATGCAGGCCGCAGTACCCGTACTGGCAGGTGACCGCGAGGATGATCTGGCAAACCGTATTCTGTGCCAGGAGCATCTGATATATCCTGCCGCCGTCCGCCTGATCGCGGAGGGTCGGGTAAGAATCGCCGGCGAAAGCTGCATCATCACCGGTTCAGGCAACGATTCCGCAATTACGGAGGCTCTGGTCTCGCCAAAGTGACGGATAAGCCAATAATCACTTGGAAACAGCCCCGGTTTGTTTATTTTGACGCTATCACAGCCGGTTTATGGCAACTGACCAACGAGGAGTTCGCATCGTGAGCGAAGCAGGCGGAAAAGTAGACATGGAAGTCCAGCAGCGGACTTGGATAGCTTTCAACAAGTTTATGGTCAAAGTAGGCGTCGTCAGTGTCATTCTGACCGTGGCCATTCCGTATTTTGTCGTATTCTGATCAACCGTCAGAACCGATCAAAAGCCGGCCTCGTCAGAGTGCCGGCTTTTTTGTGCCTGCGGTTTGCCCGCGTTCGCGGAGCTCACATTCCTTTTCCCGGACAGCACAAGGCCACCCTGCCGGATGACAGGATGGCCTGGCAGTAACGCGGTCAGAGGCCGAAACCTCCGGATAGTCTCGACTGCGCCGGGAATGAATACCCGGAACAGTCTTCCGTATCAGCCGACGACTTCGGTCTGTGCGAAGAAATAGGCGATTTCGATCGCGGCATTCTCCGGACTGTCGGATCCGTGCACGGAATTTGCTTCGATGCTTTCGGCGAAATCCTTCCGGATTGTGCCTTCATCAGCATTGGCCGGGTTTGTGGCACCCATGATGTCGCGGTTTGCTTTCACGGCGTTTTCGCCTTCCAGCACCTGGACGACGACCGGTCCGGATGTCATGAAATCACAGAGTTCGCCAAAGAAGGCACGCTCGCGATGGACGGCGTAAAAACCTTCCGCCTGCTTGCGGGTCAGCCACAGACGTTTCTGGGCGATAACCCGCAGACCCTTTTCTTCAAACCGCGCAATGATCTTGCCGGTCAGGTTCCGGCGGGTTGCGTCCGGTTTAATGATGGATAATGTACGTTCGATTGCCATTGTAAAAAACTCTCTTTGCCTCAGGTTACGGCGCGCGGTTTATAGCGGCGCTGCATAGCGCAAGCAACCACGCCTTTGACCTCATTGTTCGAGAATCTGAAAATATGCTGCATATCAATGACCTGACCTACCGGATTGCCGGCCGATTGCTGCTCGAACAGGCGACTGTCGCCGTCTCGGATTACCAGAGAATCGGGCTCGTCGGGCGTAACGGCGCAGGCAAGTCGACCCTTTTCCGGCTTATTCTGGGGGAGATCGCGCCGGAATCAGGGACAATCTCGATGCAGCCCGGCCGCCGGATGGCAACTGTGGCGCAGGAAGCCCCCGACGGCGATACCAGCCTGATCGACACGGTTCTGGCCGCGGATATCGAGCGTGCAGAGCTGATGACCAAACTGGAACAGGATCCCGGCCGCCCCGACGTGGCAGACATTCACGACCGTCTGACCCAGATTGATGCCCATTCAGCGCCGGCCAGGGCCGCCGGCATTCTGTCCGGCCTCGGATTCTCGGACGCGCAGCAGCTGGGCCCCTGTAACGCCCTTTCCGGTGGCTGGCGGATGCGCGTGGCACTTGGCGCGGCCCTGTTTTCCAACCCGGACCTGCTGCTGCTGGATGAGCCGACCAACCATCTGGATGTCGAGGCAACGATCTGGCTGACCAACTTCCTGAAGAACTGGCGCGGCACCCTGATTGTCATCAGTCACGACCGGAACCTGCTGAACCGGGTCACCACGCGCACGGTGCTGGTTCAGGGCGGGCGCCTGACCGCCTATGGCGGGAATTTCGACACCTTCCGCAAGACCCGGGCCGAACAGCAGCGGGTGCAGGCAAAGACGACCGAAAAGCAGATGGCCCAGCGCCGTCACATGCAGGAGTTCGTCGACCGGTTCCGCTACAAGGCATCGAAGGCGCGACAGGCGCAAAGTCGTCTGAAAATGCTGGAGAAGATGGAAATCGCTTCCCCGGTTGTTGAGGAAGCCCTGCCAAACTTCGACTTTCCGGCCCCGGATCCGCTATCGCCACCGCTGATCAATCTGGAAGGCGTCAATGTCGGCTATGAGCCGGGCAAGCCGGTCTTGCGCGGCCTCGACATGCGGATCGACATGGATGACCGGATTGCCCTGCTCGGTGCCAACGGCAATGGCAAGTCGACCCTGGCAAAGCTGTTCGCCGGTCGCCTGAAGCCGGAAACCGGCACCCTCAGAAAATCTTCCAAGCTGGTCGTCGGTTATTTTGCCCAGCACCAGACCGACGAGTTCGATCTGACCGGCAGCCCGCTGAGCCATATGTCGAAACTGATGCCGATGGCGACGGAGACAAAGGTTCGTGCCCATCTCGGCCGTTTCGGTTTTGGAGCCGACAAGGTGGAAACCAGAGTCGGCAGCCTGTCCGGTGGCGAGAAGGCCCGGCTGCTGTTTGCCCTGATGAGTCGCGAAGCGCCGCATCTGATGATCCTTGATGAGCCGACCAACCATCTGGATATCGATGCCCGGGAGGCTCTCGTTTCCGCGCTCAATGCCTGGGAAGGTGCGGTCATTCTGATCAGCCATGATGCGCGGCTGATCGAGCTTTGTGCCGACCGGCTGCTGCTGATCAGCGACGGCGAGGTCAAGCCGTTCGACGGCGACATGGACGATTATGAAGCCTTCGTCACCGGCAAGAGCCGGACGGCGTCAACCGACAAGACGACAAGCAGCGACAATGAGGAAAGCAGCAAGAGCCGGCGAAAAGCCAAAGCCGGCAACCGGGCCGACAAAGCCCCCTTGCGCCGAAAGGCGACTGAAGCTGAAAAAGAGATGATCCGTCTGACGCGCAAGCGCAGTCTGATTGAATCCAAAATGGCCCAGCCGGACTTCTACAACAGCCCGGCAGTCCGGATTACAGCCTTCCAGAAAGAACTGGCTGATGTCAGAGCCGCCATTTCAGAAGCCGAGACCCGATGGCTGGAAGCCGAGGAAGCGCTGGAGGTGGCGGAATAGCGCCGATCAGAGTGCTTGAAGCTTAAATAAAAATTTGTTCAGTTTTCCATCTAACCATTTGATTCCAACCTGAGGCCAAGGTGACTTCCTGATGTCAAACAAAGAAGAGTTTTTAAAGGGGGAAGCAGACCGCTTTTTTAGTCGCACGCTTGCTCACGAACACAAGCCGCTCGAGGACAAAGTCTGTCGTCTGCTGGCCGAATGGCTAAACCCGTTTAAAGACAGTATAGAAACCAATCTTGAAGTTGGTTCCAGTGACGGACGCGTTCTTAACACCATTACAACCGAGCTGGGATCAAGCGGGTATGGTCTGGAGCCGAGCCATAATGCCATAGATGTGTCTTCGAGAGATTTCCCGAACTTGCAATTCGTGAACGGCTTTGCTGATCAGCTCCCTTACAACTCGGAATTTTTTGATTTCGTGCATCTCGGGTTTTTCCTTTATCTTGTTGATCGATCCGATTATCTGCGATGCATTTCAGAGGCTGACAGAGTACTGAAGCCGGGTGGTTTTCTTTCCATTCTGGATTTTGATCCGGCCTATTCCCAGAAAAGAAATTACCGTCACAATGAAAATATAAAAACATTTAAACAAAATAATTTGGCAATGTTCCTAAGCAGCGAAATGTATTATTTAGTTAATAAATCTTCGATGTCACACACAAGTTCCCAATTTGAACGAGACAGCGACTTCAGGGTATCACTTTCATTACTTTATAAAGAAACAGACCCTTTTCCATTGAACCCTTGAAACTACATCTACAAAACTGCGGCAGGTTGAAATTATCTTCCCTTGATATCTTGAATTCAGCGAGCCGTGACGAAATGTCTAATGCTCTGGCAATTACCCGCAGGAAGTTAGTATGATTCAACGCAGGGACTTCAGCATTGGATTATTGGCTGCTATCGGATTTTCCTCGACAGCCCACGCGCACCATGGCTGGCGCTGGACTGCCGATGGCAATGTCGAGGTGATCGGTATTGTGAAATCCGCCACGCTCGGCAACCCGCACGGCGTCCTAATCCTTGACGTTGAGGGAGAAGAGTGGACTGCAGAAGTTGGACAGCCCTGGCGCAACGCGCGCGCCGGCCTGACGGATGCGATGATGGCCCCGGGAACGGAAGTCACGATTATCGGACAACGTTCTGCCGACCCGAACGAAAAACGTGTGAAGGCTGAACGGGTCAGGATCGGCGGCAAACTCTATGAGCTTTATCCGGAACGCGCCTGACGGGAATAGCCGCCCGTGCTGGTTGATCTGCTAACGGCCCTGCAATCATCTGACGCCGCCACCGCCCTCCGGAAATCCTTCTGGGTATATCCGGTGATCAATGCCGGTCATATTCTCGGTCTGGCCATGATCTTCGGGTCTATCCTGCCGATGGACCTGCGGCTGATCGGGTTCTGGCAAAAGACTGATTATCAGCAACTGGCCAAAGTGCTTGTTCCAGTGGCCGCTACCGGTGTTCTGCTGGCCCTGACAACCGGCATCGCCCTGTTCAGCGCACGCCCCCTCGATTATGCCTTCAAACCGTTATTCCAGATAAAAATTGCGATCATCATCATGGTCGTTCTCAATGCCCTTCTGCTGCATCGGACAACTCTCTGGACCACCGCCCCGACTGAAGGGCAGCCCCCCTCGAGATTTCGGATTGCCGGGATAATTTCGATCACCGGGTGGGTATCGGTCATTATTACCGGTCGATTTCTGGGATATTATTAATTCTTTGCCGCCTGAGTTTTGCCGGCATCTGTGAATTGATCGTCTCCCCCAAACGATGTATCAGGCTGGATGACCCCGGAGAAGACCACTACACCCAGAAATATGGCTTTTTGGCTACTGCTGGTCGTAATCAGCCTGGCTGGATTTCTTGCGGCTCTGGAAGCTGGTAGCTGGTACATCTGGACGCATGTCCTGCGGGCAAATGACTATGTAGAGCTTTACGGAGAAAGAATGGCCTCGATTGACCGGTTGATGGTTAATCCTGAGACAGATGCCATTGGCTACGAAGCCGGAACCACTGTCGTCACATACAACACCGGTGAATTTGTTGACCGTTTCCCGGTGTGGTTTTCGCCGGAACTCGGGGTCGGCATCTTCGACGATGGCATTGATCAGGTACCAAACCGGGCGGTCGTGATCGGTGACTCCTTCGGGCGCGGGGTCGGGGCAACCACATTAAGCCAAAACTGGGTGGAAACCGCCGAGCGCAAAGCCAAAGATACCGATATTGTAAACCTGTCGTTCGTCGGATCCGGACTTGCCGGATATATCGACAGCTACCGGCGATATGCGAAATATTTCCCCCATGAAACTGTCATTCTCAGTTTTGACGCGGACTCGGATTTCATCGATTCTGCCTATTCGCGAAACCGGCTGGTTCTGTTCCGGTCGGCCGATGATCTCAAAAGGCGTGCAGTTGCGCTGAATTACGATGAAGGCTGTGACCGCCTGCAACAGGCATGGCTGACCAGTTGGACTCTGCAGACGGTCCCGGAAATTCTGCGCCGACGCTACGAATGGGCCAATGTGGCCTTGCGGAATTTTTTCCCGCCTTGCCCGAGTGCAGCCGAACCTCCGGCCGAGATTCTTCGCGAACGTGATATTGCCTCACAGGAGGCCAGTGCATACAGACAGACAGAGACCGACGGTCTCATGTTTGTTTCCGACAAGCTGCGAGATGTCCTGACAACCCGGGATCTGGGAGCCGAAAGCAGGGAAACGACATATAACGGATTTCGTCTTCTTCTACGGCCTTACCATAGCGACCGGATGCTGGCAGATCTGCTGGTCGACAGCATAGCGGACAGAATCCTCGACTTCGCGGACGAGGTTGGAAAACTTGGCAAATGTCTGGTCATCGTGATGCATCCGACAAAATCTGAGATCTATGCAGCACAGGATGATGATATCGTCTCCGGCGACCTGACCGCCGCAGATATCAGATATCCTTTCGAGCGCCTGAAAGACCGCCTGTCTGATGGTGTCAGGGTTATTGATCCAACCCCCACCTTGCGCGAGGCGACGAAGGCAACACAGTACAGACTCTATTATCCGGTCGATATGCATTACACACCGGCTGGCTATTCGATTGTCGGCAATGTGGTCGGTGACGCACTGGCTGCATCCCGGTTTCCTCAACCCGGTTGTGTGCTGCGCTAGACGCTCGTTTCAGTCCCGCCTCACGCCATCTGTCTGTGTCGTCAGGCTGCCGTGCGGCCATAGCCGTTAAACAGGTCGAGCAGGCGCTCGCGCCAGCCGAATACCGGGTCATCGGTTTCAAGCAGTGTCACATCGCTGGTGATGGCCGCCCACTGGAAGGAACCGAACAGGATGTAATCCGCATATCCCGGCTGTGCACCGGACAGAAACGGCTGTTCGCCAAGGGTGAGCCGGGCCGGTGTCAGCGCTTTTCGGAACGTTTCCAGACGCTGGTCGAGGTCACCGCAGACGTCCTCCAGGCGACATCCGAAGCGGGCTTCCCGCGTCGTCCGGAAATGCGCCTCGTCAAGGTCGGTCACGTCATCCAGAATGTCTGCCACGATCATCGGCGCCAGTGCCGCATTGATCACCGTGTCGGTCCAGTGGTTCACAAACCGGGCCAGGCCGCGGGCCTCCGGTCCGGCCATCAGTGCCGGGCGATCAGCATAAAATTCATCCAGATAGACCGCGATATCCCAGCTGTCGGTCACGGTCCGGTCACCATCCACCAGCACCGGAACCTTTTTATAATCAACAAAATCCAGTGTGCGTTTATCGGCAAATCCGACAGCGACATGCTCCGCCTCTAGTCCCTTGTGGCGGATCGCCATATCCGTGCGCCAGCAGAAAGGGCTGAATCGTCGTCCGTCGCGTCCATCAAGTTCATAAAGGATCATCGTGCATTATCCTGCGGTTGAGTTTTTATTCAGAAATCAGGGCAGCCCCTGCGACAGAAGCAACGCTAGCCGACGAGTTTCACCTTGAGCCCGTCAAGTTCATCTGTGATTTCAATCTGGCAGCCAAGCCGCGAGTTGCGGTCGAGTTCAAAACACAGATCGAGTGTGTCTTCTTCATCTTCGGATTTCGGCGCAAGCTTTGCCGCCCAGGCTTCATCAACGATCACATGACAGGTGGCGCAGGCCATCGACCCGCCACATTCACACGGCAAATTCAGATCTTCATCATAGGCGACATCCAGAATTGTCTGCCCTGCCTTGACCTCGTAGCTGGTCTCGTTCCCGTCCTGGTCGACCACAATCAGTTTTGGCATTGAGCCCTCCACGCATTAAAGACGGTCGGAAAGATAATTTCTTCGCACCTGCGAAACCAACGGTTTTTTCTGTACTTTTCGGGCTGATTGGCCCTGATTGAGGTGCTTTTTATCATCTGGTATCGGACCCATTGGCGAAATGGTCAAATCAAGCTTCGGCATCGTTCTCGGGAGTCTGAGTTTCGACCGGGAGCTGTCAACACCCCTGCACCGCCAGCTCTACACCCAGCTGCGCGAGGTCATACTGAAGGGTCGCCTGCCTGCCGGAACCCGGCTGCCGGCCAGCCGTACACTGGCGGCAGAGACCGGACTGAGCCGCAATACGGTCGTCGAGGCCTTTGAACAGCTGCTGGCAGAAGGCTATGTGGAAAGCCGTGTCGGCTCCGGCACCAGGGTCGCGGCTGTGACCCCGGATGATTTTCTGCAGGCCGGTCAGGGCAAGGCGGAGGCACCCACCTCTCGTGCCGCCGGGGCACTCTCCGAACGGGGCAAGGTGCTGGCAACCGCCCGTCCGCTGTATCGCAGCAGCTTCGATGCCGTCACCAGCGAGGGACAGCCGTTCGCTGCCGGGTTGCCGGCGATGGACCGGTTTCCCTGGACTCTCTGGCGCAGGCTGATGTCCCGGCGCATGCGCAATCCTGATCGCGGGTTGCTGCATTACGGCGATCCCCAGGGACACCCGCCGCTGCGTCAGGCCATCGCCGGCTATGTCTCGACGGCCCGTGGGGTCAGGGTGACGCCCGATCAGGTCATTGTGCTCTCCGGATCACAGCAGGCGCTCGACCTCGCCGCCCGGCTGCTGCTCGACCCCGGTGACCCGGTCTGGGTTGAAGATCCCTGCTATCCCGGTGCGCGTGGTGCGCTGGCCGGTGCCGGAGCACGAATTGTCCCCGTCGGTATTGACGCGGAAGGTCTGGATGTCAGCGAAGGCCGTCGCATCGCGCCCGATGCAAGACTGGCCTTCGTCACCCCCTCGCATCAGTACCCGCTTGGCGTCACCATGACCCTGGCACGACGGCTGAGCCTGATGGAATGGGCCCGGGAATCCGGTGCCTGGATCATCGAGGACGACTATGACAGCGAATACCGCTTCAGCGGTCGCCCGGTTCCGGCAATGCAGGGACTGGATACGGACGGTCGGGTGATCTATCTCGGCTCGTTCTCCAAGGTGCTGTTTCCATCGATCCGGATAGGCTACATGATCGCCCCCGATGACCTGACCGACGCCTTCGTCGCCGCCCGCGCCCTGACGGATGGTCACAGCCCGACCCTGACACAGGCGGTACTGGCCGACTTCATCGACGGCGGCCATTTCAGCGGCCATCTCCGCCGGATGCGGACGCTCTATGCCGAACGCCAGACAAGACTGCTGGCCGCTGCCCGCAGCCTTCTGCCCGAGGGCTGCCGGCTGGAGCCAACGGAAAGCGGCATGCATCTGATGTGCTGGCTGCCACCGGGCGCGGATGACCGGGCGATTTCAGACGCGGCCCGAAAGACCGGCATTACCGCGACACCCCTGTCCGCCCTTACCCTGACCCACAGCTACGGTCCGGCCCTCACGCTCGGCTTTGCCAGTACCGACGGCGTCATCATGCGCGACGGCCTGAAACGTCTGGCATCGGTCATCCGGACAACAGCGGGGGCGTCACCGGCCTTACAGGCCGATGACCAGCCAGGCGGTATATCCGATATATGATGCAAGCAGCAACGTTCCCTCAAAGCGGTTGATGATGCCTGCACCCCTGAAACCGAAAGAGACGACAAGAAGGGCTGCTGTCAGCAGGCCGACAACAAGCAGGTCCCGGTGGAGGATTTCCTGTGGCACCGGCGTCGGGGCGAGCACCCCGGCGATACCGACCACGGCAAGCGTGTTGAACAGATTCGAGCCGAGTATGTTCCCCAGCGCCAGATCGGGCTGTCCCTTTCTCGCCGCCGACAAGGAGGCGGCAAGTTCCGGAAGAGAAGTGCCGACAGCGACAATGGTCAGGCCGATCAGAAGATCGGAGACGCCCAGACTGCTGGCAATTTCCACGGCACCCCAGACAAGCAGGCGTGAACTGGCAATCAGCAGGATGAGACCGATGACAACCCATGCCAGCGATTTTGTGAGAGAATCGCTTTTTTCATCAAGCCCCTCCTGAACCTCTGCACCCAGCGGGTCATCCCGGTTTCGCAGGCCTTCGACGATGCTCCAGCCCATCAGCACCGCGAAAACACCCAGAAGAACCAACGCATCAAGACGATCCAGCTGACCATCTGCCAGCAGCAAAGCAGACAGCGCCGTTATACCGAGGAGAACCGGGATCTCCTTTCTGACCACGACAGACTGGGCGGCAATCGGGCAGATCATCGCCGTCACGCCGAGAATCAGGCCGATATTCGCGATGTTGGAGCCATAGGCATTGCCCAGCGCAAGGCCGGGATTACCCTCGACAGCCGCAAAGGCGGAAACCATCATCTCCGGCGCTGATGTCCCGAAGCCGATGATGACCATGCCGATCAGAAGCGGTGAAATCGAGTAATGGGCCGCGACCGCTGCGGCGCCTTCGACAAACCGGTCGGCGCTCCAGACCAGAAGCAGCAATCCGCCGACGACAGCAAGTGATGCCAGCAACATGTAACCTGATACTCCGGATAACCAATGTGACCGATAAGGGCTTATCGTCCGTTGAAGACAATGTCAGCCAGGAACCTTGATTGCATCTGGTACCGTGGTGATTTCCGAGACCCGATGTAATACGGTACGAGAGACGTTGAGTGCAGCCCATTCAGTTAGAGACACCCCCCGGCTTTGGCAAGATCCCGGAGAACAAATTTTCACGCCGGCACCGTTCAGCCCCTGACCATCCGGTCCGCCGGCAGGTTGACCGTCACCTCCGTGCCTTTGCCCAGTGTGCTGTCGATGCGGATCGTTCCGCCGTGCAGTTCAACCAGTTCCCGGGTCAGGGTCAGGCCAAGACCGGTGCCGGTCTGGGAGGTTACACGCGGGTCGCGGCTTTGCCGGAACGGCAGGAAGGCGGTTGCGCGGTCATCGGCTGACATGCCGATGCCGGTATCGCTGACCGTAAAGAACGGAGCTCCGGCGCCGTTCAGTCCGTAACTCAGCACCACCCTGCCGCCCTGCGGGGTGAACTTGATCGCGTTGGTCAGCAGGTTCAGGGCGATCTGTTTCAGGGTCCTGTCGTCGGCGATCAGGACAATCTGGCCGACATCATCATCCTGCAGCAGCAGCGTCAGTCGCTTGTCACGTGCCTGCGACTCCACAATGTTGAAGCAAAATCCGAGAATCTGGTTCAGCGAGACCGGCCGTTCCTCCAGCTCATACTCGCCGGCCTCGATCTTTGAGAGATCCAGCAGATCATTGACCAGTGATAGCAACAGATCACCGCTGGCAAGGATGTCCCTGGCATAGGCTTCGTAGTGACTGTCTCCCATCGGGCCGAACGTGCGGTTATCCATCATCTGGCTGAAGCCGATGATCGCGTTCAGCGGCGACCGGAGTTCGTGGCTCATATTCGCCAGAAAGGCTGATTTTGCAACACTGGCATCCAGCGCCTCCTGCCGGGACTGCCGCAGCCGTTCTTCTATCTCCCGGCGGATTTCCACTTCTCTCCGCAATTCCTGATTACGCTGCTCAAGCTCTGCGGTTCTGGCTTCCACCAGTTCCTCCAGATGCTCCCGGTGCTGCTGCAGGACAGACTGCATCTCCCGCTGGCTTTTCTGAACACCGGACAGGGAGGAAAGCAGGCCATTCAGAGTATTGGCGATAGCTCCCAGCTCGCTTTGCTGCAACCGGGGAGAGACCGAGACCCTGCGGTCCGGGTTTTCCGGATCGATTTCGGAAATATCGCGGGCCAGCCTGGTCAGCGGTCGCGTCAGCGTCACCAGAAACAGGATAATCAGGCAAATGCTGAGGAGGACGTTGCGGACCAGACCGCCAATCAGTGTCAGTGCCGACCGCTTGAAGAACTGCGACGCCACAAGACTGGCATCAACTTCCACGTCGATCCGTCCGATCTTGCTGGTGCTGTTGATTGCAAAAATATCGACGGACAGTGACAGCTCGTCCGCGAACAGTTTGTTGGCCAGACGGCCCTGCAGATCATCACTTCGCGGGCGCGAAATTTTTGCCAGCGGCTGGCCAAGATCATCAATCAGCACCACCTCGCGGATAAGCTGATAGCGGTACAGACCTTCAACAACGGTTTCGGCCAGCTGGTTATCAATATTGAAAACGGCCTGCGCTGCCGGCTCGCTGACCGAATTGATGACCTGAAGAATCTTTGAATTGAGGTCCTGGCGTTCGGCACGAAGATCGAACAGGATCGTGATGGCGCTCAGAAAAAAACCGATAATCAGCCCGGCGGTGATCGCATAGGCCGTCTGGCGAAACCAGAGGCTGTTCTTCAGACGAACACCGGATCTCGCAGATGAAGCGCCCTCTGACATCCCTACAAACCGAAATACCGGTTATAGACGGCACGGTAACGCTTCACCGATTCGGTATCCAGAAAGCCCTCATAGAACGACCGGAACTCTTCTGTGCGGACGGCGGTCTCCAGAATGTCGTTTATCCGGGCAACCACCTCCTCACCCCAGGGGGTTCGGGAACAACCGATATAACCGACAGTGTAATCGTTGATCTCGGCCAGTGACACGACCGCGATCTGGTCGCCTATTCCCATTTCACGACCGTGAAACTGCGCCTCGACGGGTTGCGCGAACATCGCATCGATATGGCCTTTCACCAGCATCGAGAGCAGCCCCTTGGGCCCTTCCTTGCCATGGCGTTCGATCATGTTCTCACGATTGCGATGCTTCACGATCAGGTTGTCCAGCGGTCTGGTGTAGGATCGCCCGTCAGAATAGCCCAGCCGCAGCCTGCCATCGGTAATCAGGGCCTCGACAGAGACTTTCCCGGCATCATTCATGTAGGGTGCCAGACCGGACTGTTCACTTGCCCGGATGATGAGGCTGTTTGGCAGCAACAGACGCGCCGGTCGGGTAAATGCGACGAAAGCTTCGCGCTCCCTGTTCTTGAGCAACGTTACCGAACAGGCATTATCGCCTTTCTTCATATCGCGCAGGGTGCGCTTGAAAGGAGCAACCGTCACCTTGTGCTGATAGGTATCAAGTTTCCGGATCAGATAGGCCTCGATCCGGTCAGAATAGCCTTTCCCGGCATGCGGGCCGTTGACGATGCTGAGCGGCGGAAACTCGGGCTTGTACCAGTTGATCGTGGTCCCTGACTGCGCCCGGGCCGGTGTCTGCACGGCAAGGAACATACCGGCAATCATAGCCGCCAACCCGCAACAGACAGTGATCATATTATAACGCGCACCCCACCACATTCGCCGTACTCCTTCCCCACAGCTTCAGCATTCCCTGTTCGCGCCGGTTCGTCCAGCCACAGATTCCGTTTTCGGCCTGTCTGCAGAACAACAGAACAAGCGGGGCGGGTCGCATTTATCCGGGGTAATTGCCGAGTGTGATCGGAAATTTCGGCAGGGAGTTCGGGCCGTAATTCGCGCATTACGGCCAGCCTGTTCCACATCCCGGCCCGTGCCGCGACGGCAGGACAGTCCTGCTAGCCCGCCTTTTCCCAGCCGCCACGGTCGGTCTGTTTCCAGTAGGTCACGCTGTGGCCTTCGGACCGGTAGGTTTTCCAGTGTTCGCGGGCGGTCTGCAAGGCGGCGGGATCATTGCCGTCGAACATTTCCAGCACCCGGGCAAAGCCGGCAGTGCGGGCCGATGTCGCACCGTCTGTCAGGATGAGAACATCCGATCCGTTAGGGTTTTCGTCCTCGGCGGTCACCCAGACCGGCTGGTCGGCTGGCCGCCCGTCAGCCTGGCTGCCATGCGGCAGCCAGCTGTCCGCCTTGTAGGTCCAGAGCCGGGCCGAGATATCCCCGACCCGTTCGGTTGAGCCGGTGATGATCACCGCCCGCATACCGCTGGCGAAAACCTTCTCCAGCAGCTTCGGCAGGGCGTCTTCCAGCGGCCACTTCTGCAAGTGGTAAAAGCTGATATCAGTCACCCTGCCCTCGCTTTGCCCGGATGATCGTCACGCCTCGTAATTGTCAGCCACGAAGCGGTCAAGCAGCCGCACACCAAAGGCCGTGCCACCTTTCGGCACGGTCGGCTCATCAGATTTTGACCAGGTCACCCCGGCGATATCCAGATGCGCCCAGGGCGTGTCCTTGACGAACCGCTTCAGGAACTGGGCCGCCGTGATGCTGCCGCCGGCACGGGTGCCGGTATGTTTCATATCAGCGATATCCGACTTCAGCTGCCGGTCATAATCATCACCCATCGGCAGGCGCCAGAGGCGTTCATGTACGGATTTTCCAGCTGCTGTCAGTTTCTCGGACAGATCATCATCGTTCGAGAACAGGCCGGCATGTTCATGACCGAGCGAGATGATGATCGCCCCGGTCAGCGTCGCCAGATCAATCATGAACTTCGGCTTGAAGCGATCATTGGTGTACCAGAGGGCATCACAGAGAACGAGACGCCCTTCCGCATCCGTATTGATGATTTCCACCGTCTGGCCGGACATGGTGTTGACCACATCGCCCGGTCGCTGGGCATTACCGTCGGGCATATTTTCAACCAGGCCGACAACACCAACCGCATTGACCTTCGCCTTGCGCTTCGCCAGCGCCTTCATCAGACCGGAGACGACAGCAGAACCCCCCATATCCCATTTCATGTCTTCCATACCGGCGGCGGGCTTGATCGAAATACCCCCGGTATCAAAGCAGACGCCCTTGCCGACAAAGGCCAGCGGTTTCTCCTTCTTGGCACCGCCATTCCATTTCATGATGACTAGCTTGCTCTCGCGGACCGATCCCTGACCGACACCGAGCAGCGCGCCCATGCCGAGCTTCTCCATCTGCTTCTCGCCGAGAACCTCAACTTCAAGACCATCATCCTTCAGGCCCTGCAGCAGTTTGGCGTAGCTCTCCGGATAGAGAACATTCGGCGGTTCGGAAACCAGGTCGCGGGTGAAGAACACACCCTCAACAACAGCTTCCAGTATCGCATAGGCTTTCTTGGCAACCGAGGCCGCATCTGTCGCAATCGACAATTTGGCAATCTGCGGTTTGTCTTCTGCCTTTTCCTTGGTCCGGTATTTATCAAACCGGTAAGACCGCAATGCCGAACCATAGGCAACATTTGCGGCGAAGTCGCCGGCGGACAGATCTCCCTGTGATTCCACATCAGCCATGATCAGGGCCGATTTGGCTTTCACACCGGCGATCTGTGCCCAGGCGGTACCGCCCGCCTTCTGTGCGCCAAGCTCGTCGAGTTTTTCAGCGTCACCCAGCCCGACCAGAACCAGCCGGTCAACCGGCAGGCCCGCCGGGGTAATCAGCGTAAGTGCCTTCCCTGCCTTGCCTTCAAAGCGGGAGGCTTCCATGGCGCGGGTAATCCCGCCGCCGGTTGCCTCGTCCAGGGTGGCAGCGAGGCCGGTCAGTTTCCGGCCGGTAAACGCAAAAGCAACGACGACACCGGATTTCGGGGCTGCGGGCTTGGTGAACGTGATCTGCATAAAGTCCTCCAACTCAGGATGGATGGACGCATGACGGATGTCTGCGTCAAAAATCTGACTGTAAATGTCGCCCGGCAGCGCGAAATTGCAAGTGAGTGCTTGCGAAATCCTCTGCCCCCGCCCCTTGAGGTTGCCGCCTTGAAGGCGTATTCCGCTTGCAGAATCGCTGTGGACACAGAAATGACAGAAATCCTGGCTCTGTTTACACCAACGCTGCCGCAGGTACTGAACGCCTGTGCCGTGCTGCTCACCGTGCTTGTGCTGAGCGGCCTCGGCGCGGCCGCAACCGGTCGCTGGCGGTTCAATGAAGCAGACCTGATGACCGGTGCCGGCGTCGCGATTACCGCCATGACCCTGATCGGCGCACTCTCGTTTCTGCCACTCAGCTGGATTGGTTATGTCATCCTGGCGGCGGGACTTGCCGGCCTGACCTGGCGGACCTTCTCGGGCGAACTGGTATCAGGGCCCGGCTCCGGCAAGGCAATCATTCTGCTGCTGCCACTGCTGCTGCTGCTGACCGGGATGCAGGCATCGCAGTGGGATGAGTTCTCGCACTGGCTCCACAGCGCGCGCTATCTGTTTGAATATGACAGTTTCCCCAGAACAGGACTGCCGGAAAGCAGGGCAAGCTATCCCGCCTATCCCTACGGTTTGTCTGATCTGACGCTGCTGGTCAGCCTGATCTCGCGACAGTTCGGCGAGAACACAACGATTCTGCTGAATACATTCATGCTCGGGGCCTTCGGGCTGGTGCTGCTGCGGGTCGCTGAACTTGCCGCCGGCCCCAGCCGCCCTGAAATGCGCGGCTGGGGCGCGGCTGCATTCGCGCTGATTGCCGGAATGCTGACCTTTCCGGTGCAGAAGATCCTGTTTTCGTCCTATGCCGATGCGGCGACGGCGCTGTTGCTGGGAACCGCCGCTGCCTGTGGCTGGCGGGCGATTGAAGCACTGGAACGCGGGGCCTCTGCCCGTGCGACATCACCGGCGATCCAGTTTGGCTGGATCATGGCCGCCGTGGTCGCCCTGAAACAGGCGAATTTCGTGCTGTTCGTGATCCTCACCATTGCCGTCATTGCGACGGCAGTGGTCACACCCAACCTGCGCCTGAAATCCCTGCTGCGGGTGCTGATATTCATGGTCCTGCCGGCACTGGCTGTCTTTATCACCTGGCGCGTCTATATCGACCTGTACCTTCCCGGCGGCGCCGAATTCACGATCACGGATGAAGAGCGCTGGGTTTTTCATCTTGCCCCGGAAATTCTCGCCCGCATGCTGGATATCGCCCTGAAGAAAGGCGTTTATTTCGGACTGATGCTGCTGATCCTGTTCCTCGGGCTCCGGGGACTGATGCGCCACCAGTCGCCGCTTGACCGGCTGGCCCTGATCTGCGGGCTGACCTTCCTCGGCTATAACTGCTTCCTGTTCATGATGTATCTCATGGCATTTGGCGAGAACGAGGCCCGCAGCGCCGCATCCTTCTGGCGCTATAACATGCATCTGTTCGGCCTCGCTGCCCTGCCCGTCGCCTGGCTGGCCGGTAGCTGGGCTGCGGACCGCTTTGCAGCAGCCGGTCGAACGATCGCCGCCATTATCGCAACCGCACTGATCATCGCCCTGCCCTTCGGACTGAGTGAAAAGATCCGGTTCGACCACCACCCGGTGAAAGACTATATCCGCGATATCACACAGGAGATGAAATCCCTGCTGCCGGCCGGTGCACGGCTGATGCCGGTCGACCCGGAAATGACCATATTCTACGGGCTGGTTGTGAATTATGATCTGACCGGCACCGCCGATGTCGGCGGCTACATCCATATCCGCAATGCACCGGCCAGATACATGACCCTCTATCAGGAACGCTTCAGACCAACGCATCTTTTTGTCCATACCGTCAATGACGACGTGGACAGCTTTACAGGTCTCGAACTGGACCGCAGGGCCTCGCACCTTCTGGAACGTTCCGGCGCCGGCTGGCAGATTGTCAGATCATGGCCCTATCCGGGCTATAACAGCCCGACGGAGTTCAAGCATTGAACAACACCACGCCGGTACTGGCCGTCATCATCCCCGCCTACCGGGTCGCAGCCAAGATTGCTGATGTGATCGCCGGTATTCCGGTCGATATTGCGCATATTATCGTTGTTGACGATGCCTGTCCGGAAGGCTCCGGCGATATCGTCGAGGCGCTGAACGACAAACGGCTTCATCTGGTCCGTCACACCGAAAATCAGGGTGTCGGCGGGGCGGTGATATCCGGCTACCGCAAGGCGCTGGAACTGGGCGCCGGGGTGATGGTCAAGATTGACGGGGACGGACAGATGGACCCGGCCATCCTGCACGAGATTGCCGGTCCGGTGATGACCGGGGAAGCCGATTATGCCAAGGGCAACCGGTTCGCCGATTTCCGCACCCTGAAACGCATGCCGACCGTCCGGCTGCTTGGAAATTCCGGACTGTCCTTCCTGCTGAAGGCCGCCAGCGGGTACTGGACCATGCTGGACCCGACCAACGGCTATACCGCGATCCATGCCAGGGCACTGGAAAAACTTGTGCTCGACAGGCTGGACCGGCGGTATTTCTTTGAATCCGACCTGCTGATCCGGCTGG
Source organism: Rhodospirillales bacterium (assembly GCA_040219025.1). Classification (GTDB taxonomy): domain Bacteria; phylum Pseudomonadota; class Alphaproteobacteria; order Rhodospirillales; family HT1-32; genus HT1-32. Next base: position 68,448 of record JAVJTE010000009.1, read on the forward strand.
GTACCGTCAGTGCGGTTGTCGTCGATGTTCCGATGGAAGCGCGCTATGCAGACGAGAATTCATCGCTGAACATTCCGAAAACGATGATCGAGTTTCCCCTGAAGATTCTGCGCGGACTGCTGCGGCGACTGTTCCTCCGCTATTTCATCTATGATTTCAACATGGCATCGGTTTATCTGATGTTCAGCGTACCGCTGCTGCTGTTCAGCCTGCTGTTCGGCATCTATCAGTGGATTGATTCCAGTCAGACCGGAATTGCCCGTCCGCTCGGCACCATCATGGTTGTGATCATTCCCCTCATCCTCGGGTTTCAGATGCTGCTGCAGGCTATTGCCTTTGATGTGGCCTCAACGCCGAAGCCCCGGAAAACGGAATGACCGGTCCTGTCATCGATCAGGCGCTGCCTGAGGACCTGCAACAGCTGGTTGAGCTTGAGAACCGCTGCTTCCGGCACGACCGCCTGTCGCGCCGGAGTTTTCAGCATCTGCTGACGCATGGTCATGCCTTCATTCTGAAAGCGGTTATGCAGGACCGGATTGTCGGCAGCGCCGTTGTCCTGCTGCATCGCTCCACCCCGCTGGCCAGGCTCTACTCGCTGGCCGTGGATTCAGAGGCCCGCGGGCACCAGATCGGCAGGCACCTGCTGCTGCAGGCGGAAACACGGGCGCTGGACCAGGGCTGCTCGTTCATGCGCCTTGAAGTACGGCCGGATTCGACAGCCGCACTCAATCTGTACCGCAACAGCAACTACCGAGATCTCGGCACGGTTCCCGATTATTATGAAGACGGTGCACCGGCCTTCAGGATGGAGAAAGCCCTGTCCGGCGGCGCAAATTTCGCCAGTTCCAAAGCCCCCTACTATGCCCAGACCCTGCCGTTCACCTGTGGTCCGGCCAGTCTCATCATGGCCATGAAGGCACAGCAGCCGGATCTTGTCGCCGACCGCAGCACCGAACTGGCGATCTGGCGGGAATCGACCACTGTCTATATGACCGGCGGACATGGCGGCTGCAGTGCCGACGGGCTGGCACTCGCTGCCCATGATCGCGGTTTTGACGTTGAAATCCTGATCAACACCAAGGGTGACGATGTCTTCACATCCTCCGTCCGCGAGCCGGAGAAGAAAGAGGTTGTCCGGCTGGTCCAGCAGGATTTCAGGCGACAGGTCACAGCCGCCGGAATAGCGGTAAAAACAACCACCGCAACCTCGTCAGACCTGCGCGCAGCACTGGACGACGGCAAGACCCCGGTGGTACTTATCAGTCATTATCGCCTGACCGGGAGCCGCGCGCCCCATTGGGTGACGGTGACGGCGGCGGATGATCATTTCATCTATATCCATGACCCTGAACCCGATCCGCCGGAGAATCGTTTTGAGACGGACTGCATGAACCTGCCGGTGGCAGATTCGGAACTCGACCGCATGGTAAACTATGGCAAGGACCGGCTCAGCGCTGCAATCTTTGTCTCCCGACGAAAGTGATACGTTATGCGTAATCAGGTCATTGTTATCGAGAAAAAGGCTGATCTCGACTGGGCCCGGGATTTCGGCATGGTCCAGACCGCCGCCGACTTCATCGCCGCCGACGGCTCGGCCGGACCGATGCCGCAGCGGGTAATCAACCTGGCAGATGACTGCTCCTATATGAGCGTCGGCTATTATTGTTCCCTGCTGGCCGAAGCCCGCGGAGAGCGTGTCATTCCGTCGGTCGAGACCATTCTCGACCTGTCCCGCAAGTCACTTTACGAAATGGTGCTGCCGGAACTGGATGCGATCCTGAACAAGGATATCGCCCGCATCGCCAACCCGCCGAAAGCCAGCTTCACCCTGACGCTCTGTTTCGGCAGCGTCTCGGCAACCGGATTCCGAAACCTCGCCCGCCTGATCTATGACCGGTTCCGCTGCCCGTTGCTGCGGGTCTCGGTCCAGAAGGAAACAGTCTGGCGCATCAAATCCCTGGAAATGATTGCCCCGAAGCAGCTGTCACCGGAAGAGTTCGATTTCTTCCAGAAGGCGCTTGAAAGCCAGTCCCGGGTCGGCTGGCAGACACCGAAGCGCAAACGGGCCCTGCGCTACAGCCTGGCCATTCTGGTCAACCACGAAGAACAGATGCCGCCCTCGAATGCGGGGGCGCTCAAGATGTTCGAGAAAATCGGCGCGGCCAACAATATCGATGTCGATCTGATTACCCGGAAGGATTTCCTGAAACTCGCCGAATATGATGCGCTGTTCATCCGGGAGACCACATCGATCAAGGATCACACCTTCCGTTTTGCCAAAAAGGCCGAAGCCGAAGGCATGCCGGTGATTGATGACCCGACCTCGATCCTGCGCTGCACGAACAAGGTCTATCTGGCGGAACTGCTGTCGAAGAACAATATTCCAGCCCCGAAAACGATGATTGTCGACCGCGAGCATCTGAACAAGGTGATTGACGGTCTGGGCTTCCCGATGGTCCTCAAGATCCCCGACGGGTCGTTCTCGCGCGGTGTCCACAAGGCCGACAACAAGGAAGAACTGCTGAGCTACTCCCGCAAGCTGTTCAAGAGCTCGGATGTGATTCTGGCGCAGGAATTCATGTATACGGAATTCGACTGGCGCATCGGCATCCTCAATCGCAAGCCGGTCTATGCCGCACAGTATTTCATGTCGCGCAGCCACTGGCAGATCTACAAACATGCGGAAGGCGGCAAGACATCGGCCGGCGACTCCCGCACGGTGCCGGTTGAAGAAGCCCCCGCCGATGTAGTGGATGCCGCCCTGCGCGCCGCCAACCTGATCGGCGACGGCCTCTACGGGGTCGACATGAAGCAGAACGATCGCGGCGCGTTCGTCATCGAGGTCAACGACAACCCGAATATCGACCGGGGTATCGAGGATGCGGTGCTCAAGGAAAGCCTTTACGAAATGCTGATGCTGGACTTCAAGCGCCGGATTGAGGATCGCTGACCGGGGGTGACGGCAACTCCTTGATATTGCGGTCGTTGCTCATCAGGAAGATCAGCCCGCCGGGCAGGCTGGAGATCACCACCGCAACGCCAAAGATCAGCGACAGCGAGAAGGCATCCGCATCCGCCACACCGATGAAGGCGAAGGCGGCAACCATCGCCGCTTCCCTGACCCCCCAGCCCGCCACCGAAATCGGGATGGTGGTCAGCAGCAGCACCGGCGGAAACAGGGCAATGCAATCCGCCAGACCAATGCCGTGCAGTCCCATCGCCTGGGCGAAGAAATACACGGCGGCAGAGACGTTGATATGCCCGATGACGGAGACCGCCAGCAACGGCAATGCATAGCCGGGCGTCAGGAACAGCCGCCTTGTATCGGTCGCCAGCTGACCCAGCCCCCGCACAACCCGCCACTTCCGCAGGGCAGACGGCAGCCGGTCGAGCAGCATCAGCAGGCAAAGCCCGGCAACGCCGCCAAGGGCAATGGCGAGGAACGGCAGGACCAGCGCCATATCGCCGGTCCGGTTCCAGATGAAGGGGGTCATCACCGCCACCAGAAAGGCCAGCGCCAGCACCGTTGCCACCCGGTCCAGCATCACGCCATTGATCGACTGTGACAGGGTCAGGCCACGCCTGTAGCCCTTGTACATGCGCACCGCATCACCGCCGACCGATGATGGCAGGGTCTGGCTGAAGAAAATTCCCATATAGATATAGCGAAAGGCATCACCGTGGTTCAGCCAGCCGTCGATGCCGCGCAGCGCAATCTGCCAGCGAACCATGGTGACACCGACCTGCAGGATCAGCAGACCCAGCCCGACGGTGGCGATGCCCATATCCATCCCCTGCACGCGCTCCAGCACCGCATCCGCATCCACGCTGTCCAGCAGGAACCAGATCAGCAGGCCAGACAGGCCGAGTTTCAGTATCCAGAGGATCGTGTTTTTCATCGTGCGTTCAACGCGCCACCGTCTGAGGAATTCCGGGCGCTTCTAGCATATCCCCGGCACAAGACAATCTCAGGCCGCGTATTCGCGCATCACCACACGCTGCCGTTTGCGGCCCCAGTCACCGGGTTCACCGTCGAACACACCGGCGCAGGCCGTGCCGCAGGTCCTGCAATGGCCGTCATGGGTCAGGTTCCAGGTCGACAGCTCGTACCAGTCCCGGCCGATCAGCGGTGTCCCGCAGCCGTGGCAGTAGGTGGTGCCGGAATTGTAGTCATGTACATTGCCGCAATAGGCATAGCGGATACCGTTCTTCAGCGCGATCCGCCGCGCCCGGAACAGGGTCTCCGGCGGGGTGCGCGGCTTGTCCAGCATCTTCCAGTCCGGATGGAAGGCCGAGAAATGGATCGGCACATCAACACCCAGCGCCTCGACCACCCATTGTGTCAGCTCCTCGATCTCGGCGTCACTGTCATTCTCCTCCGGGATCAGTAGCGTCGTGATCTCGAACCAGACACTGGTTTCATGCTTCAGATAGATCAGCGATTCCTTCACCGGCTCCAGCTGACTGGAACAGATATCCCGGTAAAATCGTTCGGTGAAGGCTTTCAGGTCAACATTTGCCGCATCCAGATGGGAGTAGAATTCGGCCCGCGCCGCATCGCCGATATAGCCTGCGGTCACCGCCACCGATTTCACCCCCTGCTCGCGACAGGCCTGCGCCACATCGATGGCATATTCCATGAAGATCGTCGGATCGTTGTAGGTATAGGCAACCGACCGGCAGCCCTTGGATACCGCCGCCATGGCAATCGCCTCCGGCGATGCCTGATCCTGCAGCTTGTCCAGTTCCCGCGATTTCGAGATATCGTAATTCTGGCAGAACTTGCAGGTCAGGTTGCAGCCCGCCGTCCCGAAAGACAGCACCGGCGTGCCCGGCAGGAAATGGTTCAGCGGCTTTTTCTCGATCGGGTCAACACAGAACCCGGAGGAGCGCCCCTGCGTCGTCAGCACAATGCGCCCGCCATCATTCGCCCGCACAAAACACAGCCCCCGCTGCCCGTCCCGCAATTTGCAGAACCGCGGACAGACATCACACTGCACCCGCCCGTCATCAAGGGCATGCCAGTGACGGCCCAAAGCCGCATCAGGGAAGGTTTCTCTCTGCATCCCCGCAGTTTGCGACAAAGTGCCGGCGATCAACAGGAAAACCGCTAAGTCGCACAGTATTCCTTGCTTTCCTCATCCTGAACTCGTTTCAGGACCTCCCTCTGAATGCTCCTGCAATCGATCCTGAAACGAGTTCAGGATGAGGAATTTGGGGAATGCCGTAGTCGAAACGGTCCTGCTGCAACTCAGATGTTCAGGCTGTCCATCAGCTTGTAGTAGAGCAGTGACGGGGCGAGGAACCAGGGTTTGCCGGTGTAGAGGGGGCGGGTCCGGAAGGGGAGGTTGTCGAAGGCCGTCCTGCCCTCCTTCAGGCCCAGCACCTGCTGGCCGGTCCGCATGCCGAGATAGCCGGATATGCCGACGCCGGAGCCGCAATAGCCCATGGCGTAATGCAGGCCGTCATCTTCACCAATATGCATCAGGCTATCGAATGTGTAGGCCACGAACCCCATCCAGGAATGGCTGATCTTCACCTCCGCCAGTTCCGGGAAGATCGCGGCGAGAGATTTGTGCAGCCGGGGGGCGCTGAGACGCGGGTTGGTCTCGGCGATGGAGACACGACCCCCGAAGATGATGCGGCGGCGGTCCGGGCTCGGGCGGTAGTAATAGATCACCTTGCGGGTATCGCTGATGACCCGGTCGGTCGGCATCAGCCGGTCCATGACAGCCTTTTCCAGCGGTTCAGTGGCGATGATATAGCTGCCGATCGGGATGACACGGCGACGATGCCAGGGGGTCAGGGCGCCGGTATAGCCGTTTGTCGCGATAACCACCCGGTTCGCCTGAATGAGGCCTTTCGCGGTTTTTACGGTAAAGCCCGCCGCGTCGCGCCGGATGTCCAGCGCCGGACAGTGCGAGATAATCTTCACCTCTGCGGCCAGCGCCGTAGTCAGGACACCCCGGTGATAGGCCGCCGGGTCAAGCGAGGCATTGTTCGGCGAGACCGCACCGCCGCAATAGATATCGGTCCCGAGTTCCGCATGCTGTTCGGACTTCGGAATGATGTAGGATCCGTCCTCAAGACCCGGTACCGGATTTTCGACCCGTTGTGCCAGCTTGCGAAACTGTGCCGGATTATGTGCGGCATGAAACCGCCCGACCCGGCCGAAATCGCAGGAGATCCCTTCCCTGCTGATGAAGTCCTCCGTGTAGTTTATCGAATTCTCACCTTCACGATGAATGGCGATGGCCGTCTCCCGGCCATATCTCTGGCTCAGACTCTCAAAACCGGGCTTCACACTGCGGCTGATCTGCCCGCCATTGCGCGAACTCGCACCCCAGCCGGCATGCTCCGCATCCACGACCACCGTATTGCGGCCACCACGCGCTGTCTGAATGGCGGCGTGCAACCCGGTATAGCCCGCGCCAACCACCAGAACCTCCGCCCGCTCCGGCAGAGGTTGCTCGGTCCGGACTGGCGGGGGCGTGCGCTGCCACCACCAGGGTTGTTCCCTGTAATCGCCTGTGAACATGGTTGTTTCTCTTTCTGATCACCACAATCTCTGACCTAATGACCCCAAATCAACCACTTATTCCGGAAGGAACTCAGAATGGAAATTTCACTCAAAGGACGCAACGCGCTGATTACCGGCGCCAGTCAGGGACTTGGCCGGGCGATGGCCGAACGATTCGCCTCCAGCGGCGCACGGGTCGCACTGGTTGCCAGATCGAAAGAAAATCTCGACGAGGTCGTTGCCGCTATCGGCGATGCCGCCATGGCATTTCCCTGCGACATTACGGATACAGACCAACTGGCACAGCTGTACAAGGATGTTGAGCACAAATTCGGCAATGTCGATATCCTGATCAACAATGCCGGGTCGTCTGCCCGAGGGTCCTTCCTCGAAGTCACCGACGCCATCTGGCAGGCTGATCTTGACCTCAAGCTGTTCGCCGCAATCCGTTTCGGACGTCATTACATGCCCGCCATGATGGAGCGCAAATGGGGCCGGGTAATCAACGTGGTCTCCACCGCCGCCAAGGCCCAGCCCGGGGGCAGCGTACCGACCTCCGTCACCCGTGCCGCCGGCATGGCACTGGCCAAGGTCATGTCAAAGGAAGGCGCGCCGCATAACGTGCTCGTCAATGCCCTGCTGGTCGGCAAGATCGACAGCGAACAGTGGGCGAAACGCTGGCGGGCCCAGAATGACGGCACCAGCTATCAGTCGTTTCTTGATGCGATGGCGAAGGAATCCGGCGTCCCGCTCGGGCGAATCGGCGAATCGGACGAATTTGCCCGCATGGCCTGCTTCCTCGTCTCCGATGCCGGCAGCTACATCACCGGCTGCGCCATCAATGTCGACGGCGGCATGTCGCCGGTCGTCTGATGGTCTGACAAACCTGCCCTTCTCCCGGCCTGCCGAACGCAGGCCGGGAGAAGATGCTTGTCAGAGAAAGAAATCAGCTTTCGCGAACCCAGCGCCCCCTGTCGTCGAGGCAGGCGATCCCGGATATCGTTTCCGGTGATCCTCCGATAACGGCTGTCGCCGTATAGCTCCTGCATGTCCTGCTCTGGCGCTGGAAGGTGTCGAGCGGCCGGATGACCGTCTCGTGGCCACGCTTGTTCACGAATCCGGCGCTGCGGCCATCCGGCACGCTTGCCAGCAGCCGACCGACACAGGACTGGTCCTGCTGTTCCATCGTCTGGCCTATGCTGCCACCCAACAGAACACCGATCACAACACCGCCGACTGTCGCCGCTACCTTGCCGTCTCCTTTACCGATGGTGGAACCCAGCACACCTCCTGCGACACCACCGAGGACAGCGCCAATCTCGGTCTGCGCGCAATGGCCGGCATCATAGTCAACCGGTGCCGGATAATGCTTCGGCTGCTTATGCTTGTGACGGTGTCCGTCATGCTTCGCACGCCAACCATGTGCCGGGGCATGAGCAGGCGGGTCAGCCATGACCGGCGTCGTCAGGGCAATAAGGCTTACCGCCGTCACTGCGGTTCTGAATAATTTCGTAAACATGACAGGTCTCCGTTTTCATGTTGGTACGCATATACGTTATTGAACAATGTTCAGTTCCGCAATATATTTTTTGAACATCGTTTATTTTATGACAAAGCTCTACAAACATCGTCAGCCATTTCAGACATACCGCGCATAAACCGGCCTTTCCTGCCCCTGAAAAAGATTCATTTGACGGGGGGTAGTCTGCCGCATATTGCTCTCAGCGGGCCACGCCTCCCCACCGGGGCGAGACTCATCTGTAATGGTGAGAGGAAAACTTATGACCACAGATCCTGCTGTGCAGCCATCGCTGCATCAGGATGCACTCGTGCATCCGACAACGACTCCGAACAACCCGAATTTCTCTTCAGGTCCCTGCGCAAAGCGCCCGGGCTGGACCCTTGCTGCGCTCGGCGATGCCGTGCTTGGCCGGTCCCACCGTGCCAAACCCGGCAAGGCGAAGCTGAAACAGGTTATCGACCTTTCTCACAAACTGCTCGGCCTGCCCGACGATTACCGTATCGGTATCGTTCCGGCATCTGACACCGGCGCTGTTGAACTGGCGCTCTGGTCCCTGCTCGGCGCCCGCGGCGTCGACATGGTTGCCTGGGAAAGCTTCGGCTCCGCCTGGGTGAGCGATGTCGTCAAACAGCTGAAGCTGAAAGACGTCCGCACCATCGAAGCCGGCTATGGCGAACTGCCCGACCTGACACAGGTTGATACCAACCGCGATGTTGTCTTCACCTGGAACGGCACCACCTCCGGTGTACGCGTACCGAACGCCGACTGGATTGCCGATGACCGTGAAGGCCTGACCATCTGCGACGCGACCTCGGCCGCCTTCGCCATGGACCTGCCCTGGCAGAAGCTCGATGTCGTCACCTATTCCTGGCAGAAGGTGCTGGGTGGTGAAGCCGCCCACGGCATGCTGATCCTCAGCCCCCGGGCTGTCGAGCGGCTGGAAAGCTTCACACCTGACCGTCCGATGCCGAAGATCTTCCGCCTGACCAAGGGCGGCAAGCTGATCGAAGGTGTGTTCAAGGGTGAGACCATCAACACCCCCTCGATGCTCTGTGTCGAGGACGCACTGGACTCACTGAAATGGGCTGAGGAAATCGGTGGTGCAGAAGCTCTGATCGCCCGTTCGGAAGCCAACCTGGTGGCTGTCTCGGCCTGGGTTGAAAAGACCGACTGGGTTGATTTCCTGGCCGTTGATCCGGCCACCCGCTCCTGCACCTCGATCTGTCTCAAGATCGTGGCCGACTGGTTTACCGGTCTGCCGTCCGAAGCACAGGCTGCGGCTGCCAAGCGCATTGCTGCCATGCTGGACGACGAGGGGGTCGCCTATGACATCGGCGCCTACCGCGATGCCCCTCCCGGTCTTCGAATCTGGGGTGGTGCGACCGTTGAGTCGACAGACATGGAAGCCCTGCTTCCCTGGCTCGACTGGGCGGCAGCAACGGTAGCCGATGATGTAAACAAGACGGCCTGAGGAATCAGAAAAATGGTAAAAGTACTCGTCTCCGACAAACTGAGCCCGCGCGCCGTCGATATCTTCCGCGAGCGCGGCATCGAAGTGGATTTCAAGCCCGGCATGACCCCGGCAGAAATTCGCGAGATCATCGGTCAGTATGATGGCCTCGCCATCCGGTCCGCCACCAAGGCGACGGCAGAACTGATCGAAGCCGCCGATAACCTGAAGGTTATCGGCCGTGCCGGTATCGGCGTCGACAACGTCGACCTGAAAGCCGCCACCGCCAAGGGTGTGGTGGTCATGAACACCCCGTTCGGCAATGCCATTACCACGGCAGAACATGCGATTGCGATGATGTTCGCCGTCGCACGCCAGATCCCGCAGGCCAACGAATCCACCCATGCCGGCAAATGGGAAAAATCGAAATTCATGGGTGTCGAGCTGACCGGCAAGACACTCGGCGTCATCGGCTGCGGCAATATCGGCTCCATCGCGGCGGACCGTGCGGTTGGCCTGAAGATGAAGGTGCTGGCCTATGACCCGTTCCTGTCGGCCGAGCGCGCCGTCGAGATCGGTGTCCAGAAGGTCACGCTGGAGCAACTGCTGGAACAGGCGGATTTCATCACCCTGCATACCCCGCTGACCGACCAGACCCGCAACATCATCGACGCTGATGCCATCGCCCGCATGAAGCCGGGTGTGCGGATCGTCAACTGCGCCCGTGGTGGCCTGGTCGACGAGGCAGCCCTGAAGGCCGCTCTTGAATCCGGTCATGTCGCGGGCGCTGCCTTCGATGTGTTCGTTGAGGAACCGGCGAAGGAAAACGCGCTGTTCGGCCTGCACAACTTCATCGCCACCCCGCATCTTGGTGCGGCAACGACGGAAGCCCAGGAAAACGTCGCCCTGCAGGTCGCCGAGCAGATGTCCGACTATCTGCTGACCGGGGCTGTCACCAATGCGCTGAACATGCCGTCGGTGACGGCAGAGGAAGCACCGCGCCTGAAACCCTACATGAAGCTGGCTGAACTGCTGGGCAGCTTCGCCGGGCAGCTGACGGAATCAGCGCTGCGCAATGTGCAGATCGAATATGCCGGACATGTGGCGGAACTGAACACCAAGCCGCTGACGTCACTCGCCCTGCAGGGCCTGCTGGCCCCGCTGATGAGTTCGGTCAACATGGTCAATGCACCGATCATCGCCAAGGAACGCGATATTGCAGTGTCCGAGACCCGTACCCTGCAGGCTCCGGATTACCAGACCCTGATCCGCATCACCGTGACCACGGAAAAGCAGACCCGCTCCGTCGCCGGTACCCTGCTTGGTGCCAGCCCGCGAATCGTGGAGATCAAGGATATCGATATCGAGGCCCACCTGGCCCCGTCGATGCTCTATATCACCAACCACGACAAGCCCGGCCTGATCGGCGAACTGGGCAAGGTGCTCGGCGATAACGGCGTCAATATCGCCACCTTCCATCTCGGTCGTGTCGAAGTCGGCAGCAATGCCATTGCCCTGCTGGAAATTGACGGCATCATCTCCGAAGACGTGCTGAAAAAAGTCCGCGCGATCAAACATGTCGTGCAGGCAAAGCCGCTGAAGTTCGATATCTGATGCGTCTCGCAGCAACAGTTGCTGCGGCCTTTGTTACCCTGTCGGCGGCTGGTATTGCGCCAGCCGCCGACCCGGAACTTGTCATCGGCACGGAACGGCTGCTGACACCCCAGATACTCTGGCACACCGAAGACGGTCCGCGCGTTACCGACCGTAACGGGATCGTCTATAAAATATCGATTACCGGCGGAACACTGGCGCTTGACCGCAGGGCGGGCGAAATGCCCCCGCCCGCCGACAAGATGACCGACCAGTTGCCGGGATCAACCGTCAGCTTCGGCAACCGCAACATCCGCCGTGCCTGGCTGGCCGGACCGACGGATCGTTATCGCCATGGTGTCCTCGGCGACGCGATTGAAGCGTCAGCGGTCATTGTCGAAAATCCAGAGGGCAGACGCTTCCGGCTGGACCTGCCGCCTGACACAGTCTTTGAAGACCAGATCCCCCGCATCCTCGACCTTGATGATGACGGCCGGGACGAGCTTCTGCTGGTACTCGCGAAGCAGGACAGCGGAGCCGCCATCGCGGTTGTGGAGTTTGACGGATCTGCCCTCCGGCTGGCCGCCACCGGGCCGGACTTCGGCAGGCCAAACCGCTGGCTCAACCCGATCGGTGCCGCCGACGTCGATGGCGATGGCCGGACAGAGATCGCCTACATTGCCACGCCACATATCGGCGGCGTACTCAACCTGTTCCGCTATGACGGAACCGCGCTTTCCCGTATCGCCCAGACTCCCGGTTTTTCCAATCATGCCATCGGCGCGGCGAACCTTGGCTGGTCGGCGATCCTTGATGTGACAGCCGATGGCATCCCCGATTTGGTCATCCCGGCCCGCGACCGAAGCCTGCTGCGGGTGATGAGTTTTGCCGGTGCGCAATTCAGCGAACCGATGGCAATCCGGCTGCCATCTGACCCGTCATCCGACTTTCTGGTCACCGACCTGAATGATAATAACCGCCCCGACCTTCTGATCGGCCTCCGGGACGGAAGCCTGGCCGCCCTTCTGTTCTGAAAGATGACTGGCTTTCCCGTTCGGAAAACCAGCGGCCTGTTCGAAGATCATTGGTCGTACCCCGCACTTTTCCCCGCCCTCCGAGGGAATTCTCTAGAATCGAGCGGTTAGAATCACCTGGCCGCTCTTTTTTACTGAAAATTCGTCAGCATTCTCCTGCATTCAAAAAAATTGACATACCAACGAATGTTTTATATATAAAACCTTTGTTGGTGGCATCCCTCAATCAGGATCATCAACTGTCGATGGCATTGAACAAACATGAACAGGACAGGCTTTCCATGAACAGATTGTCGAGATTTTGTGCCGCTTTTGCCGGCCTTATGTTACTTGGTTCCGCCACTGCTCAGGCCGAATATCCTGAGCGGCCAGTAACGCTGATGGTGCCGTTTGGTGCAGGAGGCAGTACAGACCTGCCCGTTCGCGTCCTTGCCACAGCGATGGAGAAGATACTGGGACAGGCTGTTGTCGTAGAGAACCTGCCCGGTGGGGGTGGTGCCGTCGGTTTGGGCAAGCTCTACAATACCAAACCTGATGGATATTATATCGGCATGGGCACCGGGTCGAATATGACCATTGCGCCGCATGCCGTTGATGTTGCCTATGATACAACAAAGTTCAGCTATATCGGGAAGTTCTTCGCCTACCCGTTTGTTCTGGTCGCAAATCCGTCACTTCCGGTCAAAAACGTCAATGAGTTGCTCGCCTACGGAAAAGCAAATCCGGGAGCACTCATTATGTCTACTTCCGGTGGCTTCGGAATTCATGACATCGGCATGTCGCTCATGTCTGAACATGCAGGCGGAATCGATTATCGCACGCTTCCAAACAGCGGCTCAGCAGCAACCATCACCCGCATGCTCGCCGGTGATGCCAACGTCACATTCGTCTCACCGGCACTCAGCCTCGAACATATCAAAGCTGGGAAATTAACAGCTCTGGCCATCATGTCCGATGTTTCAACGCCGGAACTGGACGCCCTGAATATCGGGCATATTCAGGATGAACTCGGCTTCTCGACGAAGAACAATGCTGTCCTGATCGCACCGCCCGGCTTGCCTGACGATATTCGTCAGAAGCTGGAAAATGCAATGGAAGAAGCTCTGACAGACCCTGCCGTAAAGGCACAGATTGCCGGGCTGGGTTTCCCTGTGAATTTCCAGAACGGCCCTGACACAGCCAAGGAAACAGCGGAAGTCTTTGCGCTCTATGGCAAGGTTACCAAGCAGGTTCTGGCAGCCAGAAAATAGTAACACCCCCCTTCGGTTATTTTCCACCGAGGGGGGAACGCTGCCCGGAGAATTCCATGAACAGTGCGGCTAAACCGAAAGTTTTTGATACAGTTCATCTGTACCGGCTGTTTCTGCTTGGCTTTCTTGGCACCGGGCTGCTGCTCGCCTATGAAGGATTTCAGTTACGCTACTATGGTCGGTTTGGACCCGGTTCCGGTTTCTTTCCTGTTTGGCTTGGTATCGGCATGACCGCCATCTCGCTTGCCGGTCTCGTTCAGAGCTTTCGGACACCCCACGCGGACCGCCAACCCATCATTGAAAACAGCACTTCAGTCTGGCGTGTTGCAGCCGTCCTGCTGTCACTGGTCATTCTCTCGTTCGCCATCGGCTATGCCGGTTTCCGACTGCCTGTTCTGATCTACATGATCATCCTGCCCCGCCTGGTCGCACCACTGCCCCTGAGGGTCCTCCTGCCGGTCGCACTACTGGCCAGTTTTGGTGTCGGCTATGTCTTTGAATCTTTGCTGCTGGTGCGATTGCCTGCCCCCCAGCTTGATTTTCTGACTTCGTTCGGAATCTTCTAACCGCCCCTAGCGGACAGGAACCAGCATGGATCAGATACTCGCCTTTGGCTCCGGATTTGCAGCAGCGTTACAGCCTGAAAATCTGATGTTTGCCTTTATAGGCTGTCTTATTGGCACGCTGATCGGCGTCCTTCCGGGCATCGGACCTGTGGCCGGCATTGCCATTCTTCTGCCGATTACATTCAATATGGACCCGGGCAGCGCGTTGATCATGCTGGCGGCGATCTATTATGGCACGATGTACGGTGGCACGATAACCAGCGTCCTGATGAATGTCCCCGGCGAATCCGCCTCGGTCGTGACCGCAATTGACGGCTATGAAATGGCCAAACAGGGGCGCGCCGGACAGGCGCTGGCCATTGCCGCCATTGGATCGTTTATCGGTGGCTGTATCGCTACTCTGGGCATCGTCCTGATGGCCATACCACTCAGCCGCCTCGGATTGCTGTTCGGGCCACCGGAATTCTTCGGGCTGGTCCTTGTCGGCTTCTCCCTGCTCATCGGTCTGGCCGGAAATTCATTCATCAAATCCATGCTCGCGGCACTTTTCGGACTGGCTCTGACCTTGCCGGGTCTGGACCCGATGATCGGTACAACTCGCCTTACTTTCGGCAGCGTCGACATGCTGGACGGCATCGGATTCATCCCGGTTCTCATGGGATTATTCGGCATCTCGGAAGTTCTCTACAACATCGAGAAATCACATACCTCGATCTCGACAGCCCCGGTCCGGTCCCTCCGTCTGTCGCGAGAGGATTGGGGGTTTTCGCTAATGCCAATCTTTCGTGGCACAGGAATTGGTTTTTTTATCGGACTTATTCCGGGACTTGGCGCTGCGACCGCATCCTTTGCGTCTCACGCACTGGAAAAGCGGGTGTCAAAACGACCAGAGATGTTTGGCAAGGGTGCCATTGAAGGAGTTGCAGCCCCGGAAGCCGCGAATAACGCCGCAGCCAACGCCTCCTTCATCCCGATGCTCGCACTGGGTATTCCCGGCTCACCCAGCGTTGCCCTGCTGCTTGGTGCCTTTCTGATCAACGGCATCACCCCCGGCCCGTTTCTGTTTCGCGATCATGCAGATCTGGTCTGGATGCTGGTTGCCAGCATGGTGATCGGGAATATCATGTTGCTCATCATGAACCTGCCACTGGTCAGGCTCTGGACCAAAATTCTCGATATTCCCTACGCCCTGCTATTCAGCCTCATCATCATCTTTGCTGTCGTCGGCAGCTACGCCGTCAATGGCAGCATGCTCGACGTGATGATCATGTTTGTTTTCGGCATCATCGGCTATGGCTTCCGCAAGATCGACATTCCGATGGCCCCGATTGCCCTGACTCTGGTACTTGGCCCGCAGTTCGAACAATCACTGCGTCAGTCGCTGGTCATGTCAAATGGTGACTACAGCATCTTCTTCCGCGGCCCGATCTCCATAACGCTGATCACGATAGCTGTAATCTCGGTCCTGCTCGCCTGCTTCAAGCCGTCCCGCCGTTCAGCGGGATCAGGTTTGCGTGGACAGGATTCAGAGGTCTGAAGACGACTATACAGCAAGCCTTCAGCACACCTCTCATACCATACACTTTCCCCTGCCCCCGGCCCTCGCTATAACCGGTGCCCGTCAATTTATTTGAGCGCCGCAGGGTTATCCGATGTCTGTCTCACCGCTGCCTTCCTTTGAAGACTTCTGCGCCCTGCCGCATGCCTTTACGATGCTTGGCATGTCCGGGGTCGGGAAGACCATGTTGTCGTCGCGGCTGCGCAAGACGGCGAACTGGTATCACTTCTCGGCGGATTACCGGATCGGCACGCGCTATCTGTCAGAAGATATCCTCGACAACATCAAGCAGAAGATCATGGCGATGGAGGACCGGTTTGTCGCCGATCTGCTGCGCTCGGACTCGATCTATATCAACCACAACATCACTTTTGAGAACCTCGACCCGGTATCGACCTTCCTCGGGATGTTTGGTGATCCCGCGCTGAAAGGGCTGGCGAAGGCCGAATTTCTGCGGCGCCAGGAGCTCTATCGCCGGGCGGAAGTGGCGTCGATGCTGGATGTCTCCAGCTTCATCCGCAAGGCCTGGACGCTCTATGGCTGTGACAGCTTCATCAATGACGCGTCAGGCAGCCTGTGCGAAATCGTCGATATTGAAAACCCGCAGGACCCGGTGATCGCCAGTCTGGGTGCGGAGACGCTGACCATCTATCTGCGCTCGAATGACTATTACGAGGCAAAGCTGATTGAGCGGGCGCAGGCATCGCCCAAACCGCTGTTCTATAACCCGGACTTCATCACCCCGCGACTGGCGAGCATGCCAGACAGCGGGGCCGGTATTGACCCGCTGCAATTCGCCGGGCCGCTGTTCCCGGATCTGATCGAGTTTCGCCGTCCCCGCTATCAGGCCTATGCCGACCGCTACGGCTTTTCACTGGATGCCGACGACCTGTTCAAGGGTATGCCGGCAGAGAATGGCGGGCCGGGCCCGGCGTCGTTCCTGAAGATGATATATGACATCATGGCCGCTGATCTGAAGGCTGACCGCCCCGGCGCCCTGGCCCTGGTCGAGACCTACCTTGCCGCCTGTGCCACCCGCCGCGAGACGCGCAAGATCCGATAGAAGAGAGTATGACAGAACATGCCGATTAAAATTCCGAGAGACCTTCCTGCCCGTCAGGTTCTGGAAGATGAAGGCGTTCTTCTCATCGGGGAAGATGACGCCATCCGTCAGGATATCCGCCCGATCCGCGTGGCGCTGCTCAACCTGATGCCGGAAAAAATCAAGACGGAGAACCAGCTGGCCCGTGTTCTCGGCTCGACCCCGCTGCAGGTTGAACTGACCCTGCTCACACCGGGCAGCCATACCTCGAAGAACACGCCGCAATCGCACCTGCGGGAATTCTACCGCAACTGGGACACCATCAGGGACGAGAAATTCGATGGCTTCATCATCACTGGCGCCCCGATTGAGAAGCTGCCGTTCGAGGAAGTCACCTACTGGGAGGAACTGAAACAGATCTTCGACTGGTCACGCACCAACGTGCACAGCCTGTTTTCCCTCTGCTGGGGGGCGCAGGCGGCACTCTACCATTTCCACGGCATCCCGAAATACACCCTGCCCGAAAAGCGCTTCGGCGTCTTCTGGCACCGGGTCAAGGACCACCGGTCGCTGCTGATGCGGGGCATGAACGACCAGATTCCGGTACCCGTCTCGCGCCATACCGAAAACCATGCCGAAGACTTCGCCAGCTTCAAAAATCTCGACATCGTTGTCGAATCTGATGAAGCCGGCCCCTGTCTGGTGCGCGACCGTGCCCGCCGTGATGTCTTCATGTTCAACCATCTGGAATATGACTCGACGACGCTTGGCGAGGAATATGCCCGGGATGCCGCAAAGGGCGATCTGATCAACCTGCCCCGGAACTATTTCCCCGGCGATGACCCGGCCGCCACGCCGGTGAATTTCTGGCGAGCCAGTGCACATCTGTTCTATGGCAACTGGCTCAATTCGATCTACCAGTCGACGCCTTATGATCTGGAGCAGATCGGCAAAGACCGGAGCTGACAACTCTCGCGGCGACCGGCAACTGTGATAACAGCCACCGGTTGGCACCCTGCGCGGTTGTTCCGTCCCGCCGCTTCGGCTATCAAACCTGCGGTTTTCACCTACGGATTATCCGTCCATGAATGACAGTGCACGTATGGCCCTTCTGCCGAACGGGCTGCGGGACATTCTGCCGCCACAGGCAGAGCATGAAGCCGGCGTTCTGGCCACGCTCTGCGCCTGTTTTGCCAGTCGCGGCTATGACCGGGCAGAACCGCCGATGGTCGAGTTTGAAGATGCCCTGCTGCAGGGTGGTGGTGATATCGCTTCCCAGACATTCCGGCTGATGGATCCGGTCAGCCAGCGCATGATGGGCCTGCGTGCCGACATGACACCGCAGATTGCCCGCATCGCAACCACACGCCTGCGCAAGGCACCGCGCCCGCTGCGCCTGAGCTATGCCGGCAGCGTTCTGCGGGTCAAGGGCGCGCAGCTCCGCCCGGAACGGCAGTTTGCCCAGGCCGGTATCGAGATTATCGGCGCTGATGACGATACCGCCGATGCCGAGGTTATCGCGCTTTGCGACGAGGCGCTGGCGGCGATCGGCATTGACGAGGTGACGGTTGATCTGTTCACCCCGAATCTGGTCGACCGGGCAACCGAGTCTGCCGATATTGACCGTGCTGCCCTGCGTGAGGCGCTTGACCACAAGGATGAGGCGCTTGTCCGCGACATTGCCGGTGACGCGGCCCCGCTGCTCGGCAAGCTGATGCGTGCCTCCGGCGCCGCAGACAAGGCGCTGGAGCGGCTTGACGCGCTGGATCTCGGCACCAGCGGACGCGAGGAGTTGCAGCGGCTGCGCAACGTCATCAAGGCCCTGCGCGGCATTCGTCCGGATATCCGGCTGACCGTGGATCCGGTTGAAAACCGCGGCTTTGAATATCATACCGGGGTCAGTTTCGCGCTGTTCGGACGCGGCGTCCGGGGCGAGCTTGGCCGGGGCGGACGCTATGTCGCGGACGGAGGCGAGCCTGCAACCGGCGCCACACTCTACCTCGACAGCCTGTTGCGGGCGCTGCCGAAGCCGTCACGCCGTGACCGGCTCTATCTGCCGGTCGGCCCGGCAACCGGATCGGCGCAACGGGCAGAAGGCTGGACCACCGTTGCCGCCCTGAATGAAACAACCGATGCGGAGGCAGAGGCAAAGCGCCTCGGCTGTTCGCACTGGCTGGATGGTGCGATAATCCGTCCGGTCACCTCTGCCTGACCACTTTCAAACGGAGATCAGTTCTATGTCCAATGTCGCAGTTGTCGGCTCCCAGTGGGGTGACGAAGGCAAGGGTAAGATTGTCGACTGGCTGTCAAACCGCGCCGATGTGGTTGTCCGCTTTCAGGGCGGGCATAATGCCGGACATACTCTCGTTATCGACGGGACGACCTACAAGCTCAGCCTGCTGCCCTCCGGCGTGGTCCGCAGCAATACGCTGTCCGTGATCGGTAATGGTGTCGTGGTCGATCCCTGGGCGTTGCTCGGCGAAATCGAGAAGATCGGCAAGCAGGGTGTGGAGATCACACCGGACCGGCTGCAGATCGCCGAGAATGCCGCGCTGATCCTGCCGCTGCACAGCAATCTCGACCGGGTTCGCGAGGAAGCACTCGGCAGCGCCCGGATCGGCACCACCGGCCGCGGTATTGGCCCGGCCTATGAAGACAAGGTTGCCCGCCGGGCGATCCGTGTCTGTGATCTGGCTGACCCCGACCGGCTGCGCGCCCGGGTGGATGCCCTGCTGATCCACCACAACGCGCTGCTGCGTGGTCTGGGCGAGGCTGAAATCAGCGCCAGTGACATTGTCACAGCCCTGCTGGATGTCGCACCGAAGGTACTGGCCTTTGCCAAGCCCGTCTGGAGAACCCTCGACCGGGCCCGGCGCGACGGCAAACGTATCCTGTTCGAGGGCGCGCAGGGCACCATGCTGGATATCGATCACGGCACCTACCCCTATGTCACCTCGTCGAACGTTGTTGCCGGGCAGGCCGCAACCGGGTCCGGCATGGGTGTGTCTGCCATCGGCTACGTTCTCGCCATCACCAAGGCCTACACCACCCGCGTCGGCTCCGGCCCCTTCCCCACCGAACTGGAGGATGCAACCGGCCAGCGGCTCGGTGAACGCGGTCATGAATTCGGCACCGTCACCGGGCGCAAGCGCCGCTGCGGCTGGTTCGATGCAGTGATGGTCCGTCAGGCCGTCAAGGTCGGCGGTATCTCCGGCATCGCGCTGACCAAGCTGGATGTCCTGGACGGGCTGGATGAACTGAAGGTCTGCGTCGGCTATCGCCTGGACGGCGAGGAAATCGACTACTTCCCCGCCGGTGCCAGTCCGCAGGCAAAGGTCGAGCCGGTCTATGAGACGCTTGAAGGCTGGTCCGACAGCACCTTTGGTGCCCGGTCCTGGAAACAGCTGCCGGCAACCGCAATCAAATATATCCGCCGCATCGAGGAACTGATCGAAGCCCCGGTCGCCCTGTTGTCCACCAGCCCGGAACGCGACGACACCATCCTCGTCCACGACCCGTTCGCTGACTGATCCGGAAGGGGTCTGAACCTCCTTCCCGGATTCTCGCCAGAGACGGCTTCAGGTGATCGCGTGGGCGGCGGTCACGACTGGCCGGTCATCCTTTGGCCGGATTTTCCGGTACAGGTAATCCCTGCCCCTGCCGGTCACCCGGACGGCCACATCGCCGCTTTCCAGACGATGACGGCTGACCAGCCCCTGATCCCAGGCGTCTTCCCAGACGGTCAGACGGGGACAGGATGTGCGCCAGGCCGACATCACCTCGTCATAACTTCGCGGCTCGGCCTCCAGCCATTCCAGCATATCGCAAATCAGGGATTCCATGGTTGGTGGTCCTTTCACCCGAAGGAGAGGCTACCCCCGTCCCGTTCAGGACGGGGATGATCAGGACACCAGTCCGGCACTGCGCCCTGAACAAACGCTAATTCATCGCCTTTCCACAATCCAATATATGTTTACCGCATTTTTCATATGATCTAGATATGGGAAATGGATATTCGCCATTTCAGGTACTTTCTGGCCGTCGCAGAAGAAGGCCACATTACCCGTGCGGCAGAGCGCCTTGGTATTCAGCAGCCACCGCTCAGTCAGCAGATCAAGGCCATGGAGGCTGAACTGAATGTTCAGCTGTTTCGTCGCCTGCCCCGGGGTGTTGAACTGACGGAGGCTGGCCGTGCCCTGCTGCCCGAGGCCCGGGCGATCATCAGCGGGGTCGAAGAAGCTGTCGCCAAGACAAAACGCGCATCGCGCGGTGAGGAAGGCGTCCTGTCGGTCGGCTTTACCAGTTCCTCGCCCTTCCATCCTTTCGTGCCCCGGATCATCCGACGCTATCGTGAGCGGTTTCCAAAGGTAGAACTGATACTGGAAGAAGCCGGGACGGCGGAAATGGCGGAAGCCCTGAAGGCGGAACGTCTGGATGCAGCCTTTGTACGTTCTCCTGTCGCGGACCGGACCGGGCTTGCGCTTTATCTTTTGCTGCGGGAACCGATGCTGCTGGCCGTCCCGCAGGATCACAGACTGACTGCGGGAACCCGCCCTGTCGCGTTGCATGAACTGGCAGGCGAGCCGCTTGTTCTGTACCGCCGGGCGGCGGGTCAGGGCCTGTACGACGCCATTATGGAAGCCTGTCGCTCAGCGGGCTTCGAGCCTTTGATCGCCCAGCAGGCCCCCCGTATCGTCTCGACCCTCAATCTGGTCGCGGCCGGTCTTGGCGTGACCATTGCGCCGGCCTCGCTCCGTCAGCTCGGTATGGACGGCGTGGTGTTTCGCGAACTCGCTCCGGATATCAGTCTGAAAGCGCCGATCTGGATGGCCACGCGGACAACCGGCCATTCAGCCGCAGCACGGGAGTTTGTTTCGCTGGCCCGGCAGATGGCCGGTGAAGGCTGACATGGGAAAGAAAGATATGGTCAGGAGGTCAGGCCTAGTCTGACGGTCCGCCGGCCCGGCGGGAGGGAAACGGGCTGCCGGCGCGCAGACGCTCCAGCATCCGCAGAGGGGACGGGAGGCGCGCCGCAACCTTCTTGAACGGTGCCGTCAGTTTCGGAATCCGCATGACATCGCTGATCCGCCGGTCAAGGAAAGACCAGGTGGCCGCATTGCCCTCGGACCTGTCGTTCAGCCAGTACAGCAGTGTCGATGTCCAGACGCCGGACAACAACCCGCGCTTGGTATAATAATTATAATCGTGACTGCGATCACCGCAGGCCCGCCAGATGGCATCAACTGTCGTCCAGGTCAGCTTTGCCGCAAGCGGGGCATTCTGTGGCTGGGCGAGCAGTGACACCCCCCGCCGGACGGCTTCCTTGTCCGGCTCGTTCTCCAGCCGGACCCGGACAGCTGTTGTGATCCGGTCGCGGATACGCATCTCGTCCAGCGGCATTTTCGCCAGCTGCTCCAGCATCCGGCTGTCCGCCCGGCGAATGCTGTAGAGCAGGGCATCCAGCGCGCCGTTCGGGAAGGCCAGCAACAATTCATGGTCGCTGACCCCGGCGTCGCGCGCGGCATGGCGCAACGCGGTCATGGTCCAGCCATCGAAGGCGACATTTGGCAGCAGCGCGGTGGTCAGCCGCTCGCGAACATCATCATGCAAAGTTTCAGTCATATATCTGATATGGCACCGATTGCCGTTCCCGCCAAGGGTGAATGCCCGTCATGCCGGACGCAAGGAGGGAGGATCGCGGCGGATTTCCTCGGCAAAGCCGAACAGAGACGGGTCATCCAGCCGTTGCGGATAGAGCACCCCGTCGAGGTGATCATATTCATGCTGAAACACCCGCGCATGGAAGCCACTGGCACGCCGTTCAATCCGGGCGCCGTCCAGTCCGTATCCCCAGTACCGGATCCGGGTATAGCGGGGCACAGCCCCGGTCAGACCGGGCACCGACAGACAAGCCTCCCAGCCCAACGAGGTTTCCTCAGTCAGCGGCTCGTATCCCGGATTAACCAGCACCGTCATGTCCTGGGCGCTGTCCTCCGGGTCCTCCGGCAACTCGATGCGGCTTTCCGGAACGAAAAAGATCATCAGCCGCAGCGGCACATGTACCTGGGGTGCTGCCAGCCCCACCCCGCCGGCATCCGCCAGGGTCTCCAGCATGTCGGCGACCAGTCCGCGCAGACTGGGCGACGTCGGATCGTCAACCGGGTCTGCAGCCTTGCGCAGGACAGCATGTCCCATACGTGCGATTTTCAGAATTGCCATAGATTGTCAGCCGCAGCCGCCCCTTTTCTGCTGAAAAACTCTTGCGCTATGGGCAAAAACGCCTATACACGCAGCTTGATGAAGACGGCGGATATGTTTTCGCCGTCTTTTGGTATTCGCAAGCTTGGAAGGAGCTGTCTGCACGTGCAAGTCTCTGTTCGCGACAACAATGTCGATCAAGCCCTGAAGGCGCTGAAAAAGAAAATGCAGCGCGAGGGTGTTTTCCGGGAAATGAAACTCCGCCGTTCCTACGAAAAGCCGTCTGAAAAGCGTGCCCGTGAGCGTGCCGAGGCCGTTCGCCGCGCCCGCAAGCTGGAGCGCAAGCGCCTGGAACGCGAAGGCTTCTAGTCTTCCGAAGACCTGCACGAGGGAGACATCATCTCCGCTCGCATCAAACCCGCCCGGGGGCTTCCCGAGGCGGGTTTTGTTGTTTGCCGGCCGACCTCCCATCTCCTCCCCCCCCTTCTTCCTTGACTTCTGTCAGGCATAAAAAAACAGGGCACGGAATATAACCCGCGCCCTGCTTCATATTCAGATCACCGGAGCCGGGTTTCACATCCGGCACCGGTGATCATGTCAGTTCCAGGTCTTAGCTGGCCTTGCTGTCGTCGTCTTCTTCAACAGCGTCGGCAGCTTCTGCCTCGATCTCTTCAAGCTCAGCCTGCACGTCATCGGTTTCAGCCAGCAGATCGGCTTCTGCGGCCTGCTGCGAGGCAATTTTCTGCGCTTCGGCATCTTCCACCGAGCGGGCCACATTGATCAGGATGGTTGCATCGACTTCCGGATGCAGAATGATCCGGATGTTATAGCGGCCCAGTTCCTTGATCGGCTGGTTCAGGTCAACCTGACTGCGACCGATGCTGAAACCGGTGTCCCGGGCACTGTCAGCAATGTCACGGGCCGAAACCGAACCGTAGAGCTGACCGCTTTCGCCAGCCTGGCGAACCATCACGATCTCGCGGCCGTCAACCTGTGCGGCAACGGCCTCAGCTTCCTTGCGACGCTCAAGGTTCACGGCTTCAAGCTGCACCCGCTGGCTTTCAAAATAAGCCAGGTTTGCCTTGTTCGCGCGCAGCGCCTTGTTCTGCGGCAGCAGAAAGTTGCGGGCAAAGCCCGGCTTTACCGTTACCACATCGCCCATCTGGCCGAGTTTCTCGACCCTCTCCAAAAGCACGACTTCCATAGTACTACTCCTCGTCAGACGGTCGGGAAGCGCTTGCTCGCGCCCGCAGACCTGTCAGGTGATCAACAACTCCAAGCGCTGTTACCAGCACAACCGAAACGCCGGCGATAAGCACCAGCAAAAGATAGAAAAGAAACAGCCATAGTCCCCGCCCCGGAATCCCCCGGGTCAGCACATGCATCACCGCCAGACCCTGCAGGAAGAACGGCAGGGCAAGTGCCGCAACGATGGTCCGCAGAATGAAGGCTGCGCTGCCATCCAGCAGCAGCCATCCGGCCACCGACGCCGCGAACGCAACCAGCAACCATGACGGCAGCCAGAATGTCCGGTAGGCAGGTGTTGGCCGGATCGCCAGATTTCGCTTCGCCAGAATGCTCTGCGCAAACACTGCGTTCAGCAGATACATCAGTGATGTGTAAACGATGGCGGCAGCAGGCAGCGTTGTCGCCAGACTTATCGACATCTTCTCCACATCTTCCGGCGGCATAACGGCACCCTGCGATTCCAGCGTCTGCCCGAAAGCTGACATGAAACCGTCGGTAAAACTCCGCAGGAAGTCCAGAATAGCCTGCGGCCCGCCGGACAACAGCACAGCTGCCAGAAACCCGACGACGCAATAAACCGCCAGTGACGATGCGACATGGCCGGGAGGGGCATAGCTTACCTGGCCATCCGCACCGGCTTTCTGTTGCAAGGCCAGCCAGACCACCAGCAGCGCCGGAAGTCCGTAGATCGCAACAAGCGGTAGCACCGACGCTGCCGGGCTGAGCACTGCCATGGCCAGACCGAAGACGCAAAGCGCTATGGCGCCGGTCGTGACGCCCCTTGCCAGACCGCACAACAGAAGCGGAAGCGGAAAAAACGGAGCGATCAGCGCAAACGAAACGGCATAGGCCGGCAGCACCATGATCATGGCGCTGGCCAACCCTGCGGCGATTGCTATGCCGATTTCCCTGTGCATCACTCACTTGCCTTCTCCACCGCCACCTGTCCGGTGCCGGAACCGACTGCTTACTTGACCACGTAAGGCAGCAGACCGATATAGCGGGCGCGTTTGATGGCGCGGGCCAGTTCGCGCTGCTTCTTGCCGGAAACAGCGGTAATGCGGCTCGGGACAATCTTGCCACGCTCGGAAATGTAGCGGCTCAGCAGCTTCACATCCTTGTAATCGATCTTCGGTGCATTTTCACCGGTGAACGGGCAGGACTTGCGGCGACGAAAAAACGGACGGCGAGGTGAGGTGCTCATTCCTTGTCTCCTTCGCTGGCTTTTGCCGGCGCATCGCTATTATCCCGACGCGGGCGGTCTTCACTGTTGTCACGGCGCGGGCGATCATCGTTATCGCGGCGCGGACGGTCATCACGGCTGCCGCGTGACTTCATCATCGCTGACGGCTCGGTTTCATGTTCTTCAACACGGATCGTCAGATAGCGCAGCACATCTTCATTGAGACGCATCTGGCGCTCCATCTCGGCGATGGCCGGGGCCGGCGCGTCGATATTCATCAGCGCGTAATGGCCCTTGCGGTTCTTGTCCATGCGGTAAGCCAGGGATTTGAGGCCCCAGTATTCATTCTTGGTGACACTGCCACCCTGTTCGCCGATGAGGGTCGAGAAGGTCTCGACAAGGCCCTCGGCCTGGGCGCCGGAAATATCCTGACGCGCAATCATAACGGTTTCGTATAAAGGCATTCGTAAACTCCCTTACGGATTTTCTCAGGCAACGCAGCACGCGCCATAGCCGACACAATGCCGGCAAGGGTTATGAAGCCGCGGAATATACAGATAGGCAGCCCCGGTGCAAGCGCTTGCACCATCGCAGCGGCAAGGGTAATCAGACTTAATCAAAAAAAGACGTTGAAGGAAGGACACGCCATATGTCCCGTGCTTTTGTATTTCCCGGTCAGGGCTCTCAGGCCGTCGGCATGGGCAAGGTGCTCGCCGAAGCTTCACCGGTCGCCCGGGAAGTATTTGAAGAGGTCGATGACGCCCTGTCGCAAAAGCTCTCGGTACTGATGTTCGAGGGACCGGAAGACACGCTGACACTGACTGAAAATGCCCAGCCTGCACTGATGGCGGTCTCCATGGCCCTGATCCGGGTGCTGGAAAAGGAAGGCGGTATCGTGATCGCCGACAAGGCCGATTTCGTCGCCGGACATTCCCTTGGTGAATATTCCGCCCTCGCCGCCGCCGGTGCCTTCGGCGTGGCCGACGCCGCACGTCTGCTGAAGACACGCGGCAAGGCCATGCAGGAAGCCGTACCCGTCGGCGAAGGGGCGATGGCCGCCCTCCTTGGCCTCGATATAGACAAGGTCGCCGACATCGCCCGCGAAGCCGCCGGTGACGAGGTCTGTGATATTGCCAACGACAATTCGGATGGTCAGGTCGTCGTCAGCGGCTCGCGCGCCGCAGTCGAACGTGCCGTCACGCTGGCCGGTGAGGCCGGTGCCAGACGCAGCGTTCTGCTGCCGGTCAGCGCACCGTTCCATTGTGCACTGATGGCCCCGGCTGCCGATGTCATGCAGGCCGCACTTGCCGAAACATCGATTGTCCTGCCGAACCCCCGGCTTATTGCCAATGTCACCGCAGACGAAGTAACAGATCCCGATGAAATCCGGGCCCTGTTGTTCAAGCAGGTAACCGGCATGGTAAGATGGCGCGAATCAGTTCTCGCCATGAAAGCAAAGGGTGTGGACACATTGATCGAGGTCGGGTCAGGAAAGGTGCTGACCGGTCTGGTCCGGCGGATTGACCGCGAACTGACCGGGGTTTCTGTTCAGGGGCCTGACGATATCGAAACCCTGCTGGCAGCTCTCTGACCAGCATGCGCAACAGAACCGGAGGCCTTGCAGCCTCTGACAGACATGACGGCTTCGGACATCACCGTCGCAGCCTGGAAGGATAGAGAGATGTTTGATCTGACTGGAAAATGCGCATTGGTCACCGGCGCATCGGGCGGCATTGGCGGCGCCATCGCTGCGGCGCTGCACGCAGCCGGTGCGACGGTTGCCCTGTCCGGTACCCGGCGCGAGGCACTGGAAGCGCTGGCCGGCGAACTGGGCGAACGATGCCACATTACCCCCTGCAACCTGTCCGATCCGGACGCGGTCTCCGCCCTGCCCGGTCAGGCCGAAGCTGCCATGGGCGGACTTCATATTCTGGTCAACAATGCCGGCCTGACCCGTGACGGCCTTGCCATGCGCATGAAATCCGACGACTGGGATCAGGTGCTGGCGGTCAATCTGACGGCGGCGTTCCGGTTGTCGCAGGCCAGCCTGCGCACCCTGATGAAACAGCGGTTCGGGCGGATTGTGAACATCACCTCTGTCGTCGGTGTGACCGGCAATCCAGGCCAGACAAACTATGCCGCCTCGAAAGCCGGGATGATCGGGATGTCAAAATCGCTTGCCGCAGAGGTTGCGTCGCGGGGCATCACGGTTAACTGCATTGCGCCGGGCTTCATTGAAACCGCCATGACAGACGCGCTGAATGACGATCAGAAATCGCGGATGCAGGGCGTCATTCCGGCAGGACGATTCGGCTCTGTCGGCGATATTGCGGCCGGTGCTGTCTATCTTGCATCGGACGAAGCCGGATATGTGACTGGCCAAACCCTTCATATAAATGGTGGAATGGCCATGATCTGATGTTTGGCCGTGACGCTGGCCAAGCGAGAAGACATATGATACCTAACCGCCCGCTTTCCGGGCGGCGGGCGCGACAGTGAACAATGCTGCTAATATAACAGTTCAGGAACAAGGAAATCTGACATGAGTGATGTAGGTGATCGGGTAAAGAAGATTGTTGTCGAGCATCTCGGCGTTGAAGAAGCAAAGGTGACCGAGAACGCCAGCTTTATCGACGACCTGGGCGCCGACAGCCTGGATACGGTCGAGCTCGTTATGGCTTTTGAAGAAGAGTTCGGTTGTGAAATTCCTGACGACGCGGCGGAAAAAATTCTGACGGTCAAGGATGCGATTTCCTACATCGAGAGCAACTCCTGATTCGGGACTGGCGCGGCGTTTCTGCCGCGCCGTTTTCCGATCGACAGACCGGAAGAAGCAATGCGAAGAGTCGTAGTTACGGGAATGGGCGCCATGACACCGCTTGGTGCAGGCGTGCAAACGACCTGGCAGCGGATGCTCAATGGTGAGTCCGGAATTACCTCTATCACCAAGTTCGACACAGAGCGGCTACCCTCCAAGATAGCCGGCGATGTCCCTCTGGGTGATGGCGAGGGGTGTTTTAACGCAGACAACTTCATTCTGCCGAAAGAGCAGCGGAAGATGGATGCTTTCGTGATTTTTGCCATGGCTGCGGCACAGGAAGCCGTCGAAGATTCCGGCTGGATGCCCGAGGACGAGGAGTCCCGGATACGAACCGGTGTCATGATCGGTTCCGGCATCGGCGGATTGCCTGAAATTGAACGCACCTCCGTTGACTTTCACAACGGCAAGCGTGTCAGTCCCTTCTTCATTCCCGCAGCGCTGATTAATCTCGCCTCCGGCAATGTATCTATCCGCTATGGCTTCAAGGGTCCGAACCATTCGGTCGTCACCGCCTGCTCCACCGGGGCGCATGCTATTGGCGATGCCATGCGGCTGATCCGCTATGGCGATGCCGACGTTATGGTTGCCGGTGGTGCGGAAGCGGCAATCTGCCCGGTAGGCATTGCCGGTTTCTCCTCGCTGAAGGCACTTTCGACAAAATACAATGATACCCCCGAGATGGCTTCCCGTCCCTATGACAAGGGCCGTGACGGCTTCGTCATGGGCGAAGGGGCGGGCGTGCTGGTGCTTGAAGAACTGGAACATGCGAAGGCCCGGGGTGCGAAGATTTATGCCGAAGTCGTTGGCTACGGATTGTCCGGCGATGCCTATCACATCACGGCACCGGCATCTGACGGCAATGGCGGCTTCCGCTCCATGCAGGCCGCGCTCCGCAGCGCTGAACTGAACACCACTGATATCGATTATATCAATGCTCATGGCACATCGACCCCGCTGGGTGACGAGATCGAGCTCGGGGCTGTAACCCGGCTGTTCGGCGATGCGATGTCTGCCATCTCGATGTCATCGACAAAATCGGCAATCGGACATCTGCTTGGTGCCGCCGGTGCAGTTGAGGGGATATTCTCAATCCTCGCAATTCGGGATCAGGTCGCACCGCCAACGCTTAATCTTGATGATCCGTCTGACGGCTGTGCCGGAGTCGATCTTGTCCCGAAGCAGGCCAAGGAACGTCGTATCCGTGCCGTGTTGTCGAACTCGTTCGGCTTCGGTGGCACCAATGCAACGGTGATCTTCAAGGAATTTGCGTGATCGGTTTTCTGCGGGCGGTCTTTCTCCTTCTATGCGTCGCGGCCATTCTGGCTGGCGGCGCATTTTTTTGGGTCCAGGGTGAATTCAACAAGCCAGGACCACTTTCCGCCGATAAGAACCTGGTCATCCCGCGTGGCACCGGCGTTGAGGGGATCGCCAACCTGCTTCACCGGGAAGGCGTCATTACCAACCCCGCTGTCTTCAGAATCGGTGTCCGGCTGGAAGATGCACAGCGCGGCCTCCGTGCCGGAGAGTTCATGTTTCCTGCCGGGGCCAGCGCACATAACGTGATGTCAGTGCTGCTGAATGCCCAGCCGGTCAGGCGCCGCATCACCATCCCCGAGGGCCTCACCACGCAGCAGGTTCTGGAAATCGTCGACATTACCGACGGCCTGGCCGGGCAGACACCCGGTTCCCTTGATGAGGGGATATTGCTCCCGGAGACCTATTACTTCACCTTTGGCGACGAACGCGAGGCCCTGATCCAGCGCATGCGGTCCGCTTCAGAAGCTGCACTGGCAGAGCTCTGGCCTGATCGCGTTGAAGGTTTGCCTATCAGGACACCGCAGGAAGCCCTGATACTGGCCTCGATTGTCGAAAAGGAGACGGCAGTTGCGCAGGAGCGGCAACTGGTTGCCTCCGTATTCATCAACCGCCTGAACCGGGGAATGCGGCTGCAATCCGATCCGACAGTCGTCTATGCCGTCACCGGTGGTTCCGGCCCGCTGGGGCGCAGCATTTCGAAAGCCGACCTCGGCATCGACTCACCTTATAATACCTATCGCAATGCCGGTCTGCCGCCGGGCCCGATTGCCAATCCCGGTCGCGCATCCATCGCCGCCGTCCTCAATCCGGCGGAAAGCAACTATCTCTACTTTGTCGCAGACGGCACCGGGGGCCACGCCTTTGCGACAAACCTGTCAGACCACAACCGGAATGTCGCCAGATGGCGCCGCCTGCGCAGCCTGCGCAGCCAGCAGCAGGACACAAACTGACCTGTCACAGATCTGCGCTGGTCAGAAAATCAGACATTCATGATGCTTTAGCCGGATTGGCTGTCTCAGGTGCGGGCGGCCCGGCGGGTAGACAGGTAGAAGACGCCGTCAGCACTGACACGCTCGGTATGCGGGGCATTCCCTGCAACCATGATGGCATCACCCGGACCACAGACATGCCGCTCCTCACCAAGCTCGATCACGATCTCGCCGCCCGTTACGAACAGAAAGACATCATCGTCATGTGTGTGGGTGTCGTTAAACAGATTTGCAGCCTTTGACTTGGCGACCGGCACCTCAAAGCCCCCCTGCTCCGCAGCGGCGCGAAATTCTGCTTCATTCATCTGCCGATCCTCTGATCAAAATATGTACGGCTATTATTCTCCGGCCACCAACCGGGATCAAGCCAAAGCATGTGCGGCAGCGCTTCTGCCGGCGCCGGAAAGAACCGCTATTCTACGTTGCTCTCCGCCGGCGGCAGGGTTTCACGTGCTGATTGCCGCTCGCTGAAGCGCGTCATCCAGCGACTGATTGCGGGGTAAGTCCCGATCAGCTTCCGGCCATCCGGCTCCAGCCAGAAATACCGGATCATCGGATAACTGTGGATATCCGCCAGCGTGACGCTGTCACCGGCCAGCCAGTTTCGTCCGGCCATTCCAGCATCCAGACGCTGCAGATACTTGCCGGCAATCTTGAGCGACGCCTGCACGGTCGTTTCGTCACAGGCCTGCCCCCGTGCCGGCTTGCTGATCCGCTCGACATATACGCCCTTGATAAGGGCGGAAAATCCGTAGGCGTCGTTCATCGCGACGACACAGTCGCACCAGGCAGCAGCGACCGGATCCGACGGTTGCAGCGACGGCCCCTCAAGCGCCCGGTCGACATACCGGGTAATCGCCTGCGCTTCATGAAGGCCGAAATTGCCATGCTGCAATGCCGGAATTTTTCTGAACGGATGCAGATCTGCATAACCTGCCGGAAAAGTTGAAACGTCATAGATGTCAAATGCGACAAATTCGAAGGGCACTGACTTCTCCAGCAATGCCAGCCGGGCAATCCGTGTATAAACACTGTAGGTTGCCCCGAAAAGACGGACTGCGGCTGATGATTTCAAGCTTGCCTCTCCCCTGATCGATAATCACATCACGAACGAGCCCTGCGCCTGAACATGATTTGCCCGAAAGCCTTGACATAATGACCAGCAAGACCGCCTCCGGCAATGTCTCCCGGACTGCCGCCACTAATCTGTATGAAATCCTGACGGGTGAGGAAGATGCCCGTGTCTGCAAGGACATCCCCGACAGCGCCTGCCGCGAGCAGCCCGTCAGCTTCACACTGCAACTGATGGCACAAACCCTGACCAAGATCGGTGACGGGCTGATGGATGTGAAGGTGGTGCTGGCCTGGCTGATGTCGGCGGTCGGGGCACCGGGGGCTGCAATCTCGCTGATCGCGCCGCTGCGCGAGTCCCTGTCAATGGCACCGCAGCTTGTCGTTGCCGCATTCATCAGACGGGTTCCGGTTCGTAAATGGTTCTGGGTCACCGGCGCCGTACTGCAGGGGCTTTCCGTACTTGCGACTGCTCTGGTATTTCTGAACCTCGAAGGCGCGGTTGCCGGCTGGTCGGTCGTCGGGCTGGTTGTTCTGTTCAGCCTGTCGCGCGGCATCTGCTCAATTGCCTCGAAAGATGTGCTGGGCAAGACAATCTCCAAAGGTCGCCGGGGCACCCTCAGCGGTTATGCCACCAGCGCCTCCGCCTTTGTCATTCTGGCCTTCGGGCTCTGGCTGAATCTGGCCGGTGACGGGCGCTCGGTTACCCTGTTGTCCCAGGCCCTGATGGTTGCGGCGGGCCTCTGGCTGGCCGGTGCGGTGGTCTATGCCCTGCTGCCCGAAGCACCGGGGTCAACCGGCGGCGGCGGGAACGCCGCGACGGTCGCTATCAACAGCCTGCAACTGGTGTTTGATGATCCGGATTTCGGGAAGTTCGTGCTGTCTCGCGGACTGCTGCTCGGCACCGCCCTGTCCGGTCCCTATTTTGCCGTGCTGGCACAATCTTCCGGTGTTGACGGTCTGCAGGGTCTGGGCGGACTGATGGTCGGCTCTGCGCTCGCCGGGGCCCTGAGTGCCCCTGTCTGGGGCCGGTTGTCTGACCTTTCAAGCCGGCTGGTAATGGTCGCGGGCGGAGCCCTGGCCGGGCTCACCGGTGTGGTCGTCGCGGTGCTCTCACTCGGAGACGCAGAACTCCTCGCATCACCTTACAGCTTTGCCGTCGCAATCTTCATTCTCGGACTCGGTCATGCCGGTGTTCGTCTTGGCCGCAAAACCTATGTCGTCGACATCGCTACCAGTGATACCCGGTCATCCTATGTTGCTGTCAGCAACACGATCATCGGGCTGGTATTACTGGCCGTCGGGGGCATCAGCGCTCTCGTCGCTTCGCTGTCCATTGCCTGGGCGCTGCTGATGTTATCTGCGATGGCGATCGCCGGCGCGGCCCTCAGTCTCAGCCTGAAAGAAGTCGAATAGAGGAGCGCTCAGCCGCAGTCCGGCGACTTGGCTGGCAGGCGTTTCAGCAGGGGTGCCGCCGCCCAGTCCGGCAATGCCCCCAGCAACCAGGCAGATAACGCCATCGGCCAGGGAAAGGCGATTGTCGCCCGGTTGCGCGCCAGTCCCGCCAGGATGATCCGGGCCGCCTTATCTGCCGGCATCAGCATCGGCATCGGGAAACTGTTGCTGTCGGTAATCCGGCTGACGACAAATCCTGGGCAGACGACATTGATGCGAACATTCCGCGTGGCGTAAACCGGTCGCAGGCCGCCACCCAGCGCCCGCACAGCGGTCTTGGAGGCTGAATAGGCCGGTGCACTGGGCAAGCCCCGATACCCTGCCAGCGAGGCCATGAGGGCGATCTGGCCATATCCCCGGGCTGCCATCCGTTGCAGGGGCCGGTCGATGGTATTCAGAATACCG
Organism: Rhodospirillales bacterium; assembly: GCA_040219025.1. GTDB lineage: Bacteria > Pseudomonadota > Alphaproteobacteria > Rhodospirillales > HT1-32 > HT1-32. Next base: position 101,670 of record JAVJTE010000009.1, read on the forward strand.
CCGACATTGACCTCCATGATCCGTCGCATGTCTCCGGTGGTTTCCGTCCCCGCACCCGATCCGCCGGAAATACCGGCATTGGCAATCACCAGATCAAGCGGACAGGCATCATCAGCAGCAGATATCCAGCGATCCATAGCCTCGCGATCGGTCACGTCAAGGATTGCGGTCTCAACCCGGCTGCCGGACTGACGGCAAACGGTCGCCACCTGTTCCAGCCTTTCCGCATTCCGGCCAGACAGGAACAGCATCACATCCGGGGCGGCAACGGCCCATGCCAGCGCCTCGCCGATACCGCTGGAAGCGCCGGTGATCAGCACTGAATTTGGCCGCTTCGTCAAAACCAGGGTCCGATAAACAGGCTCTGTGTCGACATCCGGTTATCCTTCGCCAGTGCCAGCCGTAGGCGGGCTTCCGACAGCAATCTGGCCGTCGCCGGATCTGACCCGATGATACGGTCGAGCCGGATACGGTCATCAGCCGACAGTGAGAGTGCCCCGACCGTCATGCCCGCTGAATCGGTCAGGCGACTGGCCTCATAGGGACGCCCGGTGACAGCCCAGGCGGCCAGCAATATCCAGGCGGCATTCAGTTCGCCGGTATGCAGATAGCCGTCGTTATTGGCATCGTGAGACGCCAGCCAGTCCAGAACCGGCCCGAGATCCTTGCGGGCGATAATTCCCTCCGGTGTCGGGCGTCCCGCCAGTAATTTACTGCTTACCGCTTCAAAGACACCGTTGACCGGGACCAGCTCACCATCAGCCAGCCGCAGCCGCAAATCCTGCAGGGCGATTTCCGGAGCCTGCGGAATGACAGCACAGGCCATAAGTCCGATGCAGGAAACGAGAACAGACAGGGCTCTGACAATCATGGGGGAAGCATTGCTGGGCTTTTGCGATCAACGCAATCCTTTTCCGGACCGGAATGTCATCCTATAGAAGAGCCTCACCAGAAGAGGAAGATATGGTCAGGGTGCAAAGCATGACCGGCTTCGCCCGGTCGGAGGCGGAGACAGACGGAACCCGTTATCTGTGGGAACTGAAAAGCGTCAATGGCAAAGGCCTCGATATCCGCTTTCGGATGCCCGGTGGTTTTGAGGCGGTTGAACTGAAATGTCGCAAACAGGCCGACCAGTTGCTTGGCCGCGGCAATCTGACGGCCAACCTGACGATCCAGAAGGAAAATACGGCCACCAGCTACCGGATCAACCGGGAGCTGCTGCGTGAACTTTTCGATACCTGCGCAGAGATGGCACGGGAAACCGGCAGCCCACCGCCGCGACTTGATGTTCTCGCCTCTGTCAGGGGCGTGCTGGACATGTCAGACACCCCCCCGGAGGGTCCGCGGTGGTCTGATCAGGATCTGACTATTGCCGAAGATCTGTTCAGTGCGGCGATGACAGACCTGGTCGCGATGCGGCAGACCGAAGGGGCCGCCCTCCACCAGCTCCTGACAGCTTTTCTTGCCGACATCCGGTCGCTGACGGAAGCTGCGAAAAACCGCGCCGGCGAACGACCCGACATCTTCCTGCAGCGACTGAAGGAATCAATTGGACGCCTGACCAGAAATGACGACCGGTTTGACTCTGAAAAGCTCGGACAGGAAGCCTTGCTGCTGGCCGCAAAGGCTGACATCCGCGAGGAAGTCGACCGGCTGAACACCCATTGCGATGCGGTCCGGCAGCTGCTGGATGATGGCGGACAGATTGGCCGGAAACTTGATTTCCTCTGCCAGGAACTGAACCGCGAAGCCAACACACTCTGCTCCAAGGCCAATGATGTGGAACTGACCGGGATCGGGATGAATCTGAAGTCCGTGATCGAGCAGTTCCGGGAGCAGGTCCAGAATGTCGAATAAGGAAATTCACTGATGCAGATAAGACGTCGCGGCCTGATGCTGGTCCTCTCCTCTCCCTCCGGTGCCGGCAAGAGCACAATCTCCCGCGCCCTGCTCGACAACGACGACAACCTGACAATGTCGGTGTCGGTCACGACCCGGACACCACGGACATCAGAGGTCGACGGGGTCCATTACCATTTCATCGACAAGCCCGAGTTTCAGAATCTGGTCGCCAGTGACGGGCTGCTGGAACATGCAAGGGTGTTCGATAACTACTACGGCACACCCCGGCTTCAGGTTGAGGAGGCCCTGAAGAAAGGTCGCGACGTTCTGTTCGATATTGACTGGCAGGGAACCCAGCAGCTGTCTGAAAAAGCCCCGAGGGATCTGGTGCGAGTCTTCGTCATGCCGCCATCGGTCGGTGAACTGGAACGACGGCTGCAAAACCGGGCACAGGACAGCGAAGAGGTGGTCAGGGGACGGATGGCCAAGGCACTGGACGAAATGTCACACTGGTCAGAATATGATTACGTCATCGTCAATGACGACCTTAACCGCAGCATTTCAAGCGCCCGGTCAATTCTTGCCGCAGAACGCCTGAAACGCGAGCGCCAGATCGGCCTTGCGGATTTCACCAACGATATGCGGGATCGCTAGACGATCAGCCGGCAGTACGGCTCAGGCGAAGAAAATCATCGACCGTCAGTTGTTCTGCCCGTGCCGTCGGGTCGATACCGGCAGCGTCCAAGTCGTACCCCTTCAGGCTGGAGCGGACCATCTTGCGACGCTGGTTGAATGCCCGGGCAACCGTCTGTTCCATTTTCAGAAAGGTTTCTGCATCCGGCGGATTGTCTTTCGGATGCAGCTGAATGATCGCGCTGTCCACCTTCGGCGGTGGCGTGAAGGCGCGGGCCGGCACATCAAACAGAATTTCCGTATGACAGAGCCACTGGGTCATCACCGACAGCCGGCCGTAATTACCGCTGCCCGGCGGCGCGGCAATACGCTGTGCGACTTCCTTCTGAAACATGAGTGTCAGACTGTCAAAACGGTCAATATGCCGCAGCCAGCCGATCAGCAACGGCGTTGAAATATTATAGGGCAGATTGGCAATAACCCGGCGCGGTGCAGCCCCCAGTTCATGGGTAGCCGTTTTCAGCGCGTCACCTTCAATAATCTGCAGCCGCCCCGGACAACAGGCCCCGACATCCTCCAGAATCGGACGAAATCTCAGATCTTTCTCGACGACGACAACATCCGCAGCCCCCGCTGCCAGCAGCGCGCGGGTCAGCCCGCCCGGTCCCGGACCAATCTCGATACAACTCCCCTGTTGCAGGTCCCCGGCAGCACGGGCAATTCGCCCCGTCAGATTCAGATCCAGCAGAAAATGCTGACCAAACGACTTTCGTGCCAGCAGACCGTGCATGGCCAGCTGTTCGCGGATCGGCGGCAGATCGTCAAGCCGGACAGTCATGTCGCCGGTTGCAGGCGGTTGGCCGCAATGACAGAGGCCAGCCTGATCGCAGCGATCAGGCTTTGCGGGTTGGCGGTGCCGGTCCCCGCAATGTCAAAGGCGGTTCCGTGATCGGGGCTGGTCCGCACAAAGGGCAAACCCAGGGTCACGTTGACACCGCCATCAAAATCAATCGTCTTCAGCGGAATCAGAGCCTGATCGTGATACATGCAGATCGCCACATCATAACTGCGGCGGGCGGCGGCATGAAACATCGTATCCGGTGGCATCGGCCCGATCGCTCGAATACCTTCAGATTGCAGAAGTTCCACAGCCGGTCCGACAATCGTCTGTTCTTCGGTTCCCATCGTGCCACCCTCACCGGCATGCGGATTCAGGCCAGCCACGGCAAGCACCGGATCGGCAATACCGAAATCCTGCTGTAGTGCCCGATGGGTAATCCGCGCCTTGCGAACAATTGCGTCGACGGACAGGTTGGCCACGGCGTTTTGCAGTGATTCATGGATTGAAACGGGTACGACGCGCAATTCACTGTTCGCCAGCATCATCAGCGGCGTCCGGGCGCCGGCAAGTGCCGTCAGGAATTCAGTGTGGCCGGGATAGGTAAATCCGGCATCGTACAACACGGCCTTGTTGATCGGGTTGGTAACGACCCCGGCTATCTGTCCGGTTATAGCCATCCGGACAGCCGTCTCAATGGCCGAAATGACAGCTTTGCCGTTGCGGCTGTCACCGTGACCGGGGGTCACCGGATGCGGCAGCCGCTGCGTCAGAACCGGCAGGGCATCCCGAAAGGCCGCATCAGCATCCTGCGGCGTATCGATCACAATAACCGGCAGATCCCAACCAAGGTGATCCGCCAGCCGGCGCAGACGATCCGGATCATCAATGACAAAAAAGCAATCGTCACTCTCCCGCAGCACCTGCCAGGCCCGGATCAGTATCTCACCGCCGATACCGGCAGGCTCGCCCATGGTCACGGCAAGTGGCAGGCGGATATGCGATTGTTGGCTCAGAGACGGATTTCCACAAAAGCCGCGCGGCGCAAATCCTGCAGATAGCGCTCGGCACGCAGTTGCAGACGTTGAAGACGCATACGCTCGCGGACCTGTTCTTCGGATATCTCGGTTTTTTCTTCCGTACGGTCGCAAACCCGATAGACGGCAATCCCGGCATCTGTACGCACCGGCCGACTTGTCTGACCGGCCGCCAGCTGTCCGACCACACTGGCAATCGCCGTCGGCATTTCCCGCAGCTGCAATTTACCGAGCGGCCCGGAAAGTGACGAGCCAAGCTGCTGGCCCAGCTTCCCGAAATGTTCACAGCTTGTTGCCTGTCCCGCAATCTGGCCGGCTATTCCTCTTGCCCGGTCAATATCTGTTTCGCCGGCATTAGCCGGCAATTCGATTATTGCCTGGCTCAGATCGATGGTGACCGCGGGCGTGCCGCCAATCATCTGGCGACCATTCAGGCGCAGGATGGCCAATCCGCCCAGGGTCTCGATCGGTCCGGCAATCTCTCCCGGCTCAAGACGATTCAGCGCTTCCTCAACCTCCGGCTCGGTGTCGCCCGGCGCGACCCAGCCAACCTGGCCACCCTCCGAGGCATAGCCGGACTCAGAGAACTGTCGCGCCACTTCTTCAAAAGGAGCCCCGTTGCGAACCTGACTGATCAGACGATCTGCCAGTTGCTCTACGGCTGCCCGGTCAGCTGGCGGGGCGAGCGAGAGAAATATTTCACTATAATTATTTTCGGGCTTGCCCATGATCGACCGGAAACGCTCGGTCGCTTCCCGGACCTCAACATCGTCCAGCGTAATCTGGCTGGCAATCCGACGTCCAACGATCTTGTTCCAGGCAATGTCGGCACGTATCTGGTCCATCACAGAATCAAACGGAACGCCTTTCGACTCCATCTCCTGCCGGAACTGGCCTTCAGGTATACTGTTTCGTTTTTCGATAACCGATGTGGCGATGCTGATATCGGATGGGGTGACGGCGATATCGAGCCGCTTGGCTTCCTGCAGCTTGAGCTGCTCATCAATCAGTGTTCGCAAGACCTGTGGTGCAATACGCTGGCGCACCTCATTGGTCGGCGGCAGCGAACTTGATCTCACAATCATCTCGACCCTTGAGCCGAGATCAAGTGTAGAGATGATGTCATCATTGACGACAGCCGCAACACGGAAATTCTGGGCGAGCGCCTGATTACCCGGCACATTCAGCACCGGGAGACACACCGCAGCGAGAAACGCCACAGCACCTCCGGTAGTGATCTGCCTGACAATATCCCGCATTACCCGACCGGACTCCCTACTTCACCAAGGTTTTTGAACAGGAACCGTAACATGAATGTATCGTCGGCGTTCACATCGCGATCCCGCGTAAAGCTCCGGATATAGTCTGCCGAAAATCCGAAGCATTCATCTTCGTAACTGAGTCCGGCACCGATGCGAAGCCACCCACCGTCCGCAGACAAATCGCGACGGCCATCGGCTCTTGCGGTCCAGTGTTTCGAAAGCTGGCTTCTCGCGTTCAGCGAGACTTCCTCGCGTGCGCCGAACTCGTCACCAACGCCCTGCCGTTCAACCTGAATATAGTTCAGGCCGATGGACAAAGCACGTTCACCACCTGAAAAACCGATTTCCTGACGCTGGGGCTCCAGATTTTCCTTCGACAGACGGAACCGGTAGAGGAATGAAAGCGAGTTGGTTGGAGCCACTTCAACCCGTCCGACCAGATCAGAGAAATGCTGCTGCAATCCACTCTCTGGCGTAAAGGTGTCATCTTCCTTCACCCGGAAGCTTTGGCCGACAAGCACTTCGGTCCGGCCACCGCCATTCCCGTACCATCCCCAGTTCATGCCGTAATTGAGTCTCGGGCCACCTTCTACTCGATCGTAACCGGTAAACCGGTTGGCACTGAACAGATTGGTGTCATCAAATTCAAAGTTCTGGCTGTCTTCATTCGGAACGTCGGATGGATTGCCTCCGTACGGTGCCACGACGGCTGATGCCATTGGCTTGATAATCTGATGCGCACCCTGTTGATCACGGACCAGGGGCCAGGACCAGTTCACCGACGCCTGCGGGAAAACACGACCGGTAACCCCGTTATCCGTTACGCCATTACCAACATTCACGTCATTCACGTGGTAGAGATCAGACTGCACAGTTGCACTGACCACCACCTCGTCACCCAACGGGCCGGTATAGGGCATGCTCCAGCCGCCTTTCAGCGACATACGACGGCTATCCGCACCATCACTGCGCTGCAGAACCTGGGTATTGGCATTGAAGGTGAAATATCTGCCACTTCCTTCTGTCGGTTCCCCGACAAAATCATACTGGGCAACCGGCAGAACCAGCGGCGCCTCACCCGGATCATCATCTTCCCGAAGTCCCTGATAGGCATAGGCCGAGGCCGAAGCATACCGGCGGCCACTAAATCCTTCGACATAGGCTCGTGACGTCAGGTCGTCTTCACCTGACAGTCTGTAGCGGTCAAGGTAAGTGTCATCCGTCGAACGTTCGACATCCAGTCCCCAGCGCCAGGTTTCATCGATGTCAAAGCGGGTTTTCGAAAACACATGGCCACGAACATCATCATGGCTGTCTTCCGTAATACTGGTTTCGATATCAAACCGACCCTTCATGCCCCGCCAGCGATATTCCGCCAGACCCGCGACCCCTTCCTGAGAAGTTATGATCGGTGTGAATGTCGCGTCTTCGTTCTCGTTAATATTCCAGAAATACGGGGTCTGGGTGAAGAAGCCGAGATCAGAATTATTCCCGAAGGTCGGGGCCAGAAAACCGCTTCTGCGCTTAACGGTAGGGTCCGGATGCTGAAAATAGGGCAGATACAGAAACGGAATGCCGTAGAACTCCATCACCGCGTCATAATACTCGATCGTCTGCTCTTTCTGGTCATGGTTGACCTCGGCAGCGCGTATCTGCCAGAGCGGTGCCGCCTCCGGATCGTTCTTGCACAGTTCGCAGGGCGAATAGACGGCCCGTTTCAACTCGGTCAGATTACCATCAGTCCGGCGGCCGCCACGAGCCGCAAACCGTGAATTATCCGACATCAAAATCCTGATTTCCGTCACCACGCCAGTTTTCAGATCTCCGCTCAGTTCAATCTTCTCGGCAAACATCACGTCACCTGACGGCTCCAGCAGAGAGATATTGCCGAAGGCTGTCACCACATCCTGTTTACGATCATAGGAAATCAGGTCTGCCAGAAGGGTGCGACCGCCCTGCACGATTTCCACATTGCCGCGGGCTGTGACGATCTCAAGCTGGTCATCATACAGCACCTCATCCGCAGAAAAGACGGCAGGATCCGTCGCGGATGGCGGCTGGTTCTGCGCACGGGAGGCGGTTCCGGCAAAAGAAACCACCAGCACTACAAGCGTTAACCATAACAAGGACTTACTTATCATCCCTAACCATCTTCCAGATGAAACAAGAGCGCAAGCCCCAGCAAACTGCTGACCCCTGCCGGGGACCATGCAGCCAATATGATCGGGATACTTTCAGACAGCCCGAGTGCGCGGGTTATATCCGAGAAAACAAACAACAGAAAGCCGGCACTGACACCTCCGACAACAAGAAATCCGGCAGAGGTCCTCAAGGTCAGACGCAACGAGAAAGCCGCTGCAATCAGCACCATCGCGCAGAGCAACAGCGGTGTCGACAGCAGGGCCTGAAGGTGCAGCCGGTGTCGAAGCGCCGAAAATCCGGCTGTCTCAAGCACCTCGATGAAGCCGGGCAATGACCAGAAAGACATTGTTTCGGGCGTCGCAAAGCTGTCCTGAATCTTGCCGAGCGTCAGATCCGTGTCAATGAAATGCTCATCCAGAAAAACCGACCGCTTGTCCTGTGTCGGGTCGCGGGTCCAGACATCCTGCAGATACCAGAACCCGTCCCCGAGCTGCGCAAACTTGGCATCCAGCCGAAGCGTGAATTCATCGGCAATATTGAACCGGTATATCGTCACATCCGTCAGCTCGACATCAACGCCCTGCTGATAAACCCTCTTTGCATGGATGACATCCTGTCCCAGATCACTGCCCTGACGCAGCCAGAAGCCGGACCCGGAGATATCCAGCGCATTGCTGATTCCCCGGAAGAAGCGGTTTTCCAGCTGTTCGTAATGGGACAGCATCAGCGACGAAAGCGGATTGAGTACGGCTGTCTGCAGCATCCCGATCGCGACCGCCCCGATCAGCGGCGGCAGGATCAGCTGCCAGACCGACACGCCTGCAGCACGGGCGACGATCAGTTCATGATACCGCGTCAGCCGCCAGAAACAGGCCATCCCGCCAAACAAAATCGCGAATGGCACAATCCGCATCCCCAGATGCGGCAGTTTCATCAGGGTCATCTGTGCCACCAGACCGACACTGACATCCGGCCGGGACGATGCCCGCCGCATCAGTTCAATAAAATCAAACAGGAAAATGATCCCGAGCAGGATCAGCAACACACTGAGAACATGGAACAGAAACTGCCAGCCGATATAGACCGAGAGAACAGCAGACAGTTTTCGTGATGAAGACGATGCCATCGGTCACGACCCTCCGAGGAAGACGCGGACCAGGCGGGGTGGCGATAATCGTGAACTCGAGGAATGGATCAGCAGAACAGCCAGAATGATCGGAATCACAGCTGCGATATAGAGTAGCGGCACCAGAGCCAAATTCTTGGCAGCCAGGGTCGACAGACCGAGATCGCCGGACATCAGAAAGATCACCATGCCAACGGCCAGCAGGACACGCTCAACATGCCCTCTCCGGCTGAACTGTCCGGTCAGCAACAGGGCCAGACCAATCAGCGTATAGGCGAACACAGACAGGGGGGTATATATCCGCCGGTGCGCTTCAACCCGCATCCGGCCGAAATCACGCTCGCCGACGCTTTCAGGCGTGACAGAGAACAATTCGCCGATACTCCGCTCCCTCGGCTCCCGGTATCGTTCTTCCTGTTCCTTGCCCCCGCTGCCGCCGAACTCCAGGGTGTAGCTGTCGAAACTGCCGAAATTATAACGGTTGCTTGGCTGCTCAACCCGCTGAATACTGCCCTTGCCAAGGACAACCCGGGGACCGGTTGCGGTTTGAATCAAGGCTCCCCGCGATGCGATATAGGTGGTTGGACGGGTATCGTCCCGGCTGTCATGCACCATGATCCCGATCAGTTCACCGGACGCAGAGCGCTCCTGAACGAACACCATCACACCGCTACGAATTTCGTTGAATACGCCTTCGCGAAGGAAAATCTGTGCTTCGTCCTGACGAATATCCCACTGCATCATCCGGAACTGTTTATAGGCCTCCGGTGTGATGTAGAGATTCAGCGCATATGAGACGAAACTGGTCAGCAGCGCGACAAGCAGCGCTGCGGACGAAATCGACCAGTTCGACAGTCCCGCCGTCCGCATGATGACCAGTTCGCGGTCAACAATCAGCTTGTTGTAGGTAAACAGCACCACCGCAAACAACGAGATCGGGAGGATGATGACCAGAAAATTGGGCAGCAACAGCAGTGTCATCGTCAGGAAGGTTGTCAGTGACAGTCCCCGCGTCACGATCAGTTCAATGATCCGCAGACTCTGGATCAGCCAGATCACGCCGGTCAGCCCGGCGGCAACCATTAATGTTCCCGCAACCAGCTGGCGCGTGATATATCGGTCGAGGCTTTTCATTTCCGAAACAGTCGCGCGAACAAATTTCTGCCGTGTTTGGAACCTATACCCGGATTCAGGCGTTCTTCCCGCAATACATCCGGCGTTTCGAAGATTGTAACGAACCACTCCTAACGATGCACGCCACATATCGATTTTGAAGGAACAGACAACATGACATCCCCCCTGCGACAGACCGGACTTCTCCGAATCAGTGCAGCACTTGCTGCAACCCTGCTGGTGGCAGCCTGCCAGACCACTTCACTGAGCGGCGCTTCCTCTGTCATCGAGTATCGTACAAATGCGGAAGTTCTCGACGATAAATCTGTCGAAGCGAAAATCAACAAGGGCGTTGAAGATCTCTCGACCCAGTATGTCATGGATGTGAAGACCGACGCCTATGGCGGACGTGTTCTGCTGACCGGAACAGCCGGCGCGGCGAATGCCAAGGAAAGCGTCGAGCGGGTTGCCCGGTCAACACCGGAAGTCAAAACCGTCCATAACGAAATTCAGGTCTCCGGTGAGGAAAGTGCTACCCGTGACCTGACCATTGCCGGTAAACTGAAGACCAAGCTGCTGGCGACCAAGGGTGTCAGTTCAAACAACTACACCATTCGTGTCGTTAATGCGGTGGTCTATATCATCGGTGTCGCGGAGTCCGACGCAGAATTCAACACCGTACTGAACGTTGCGCGCAACATTGCCGACGTGAAGCGGGTGGTGAATTACATCAACATCGACTCATCACGGGCCAGTTGATCCGGGCTCACGGATGCCGGAGGCTTCCTCCGGCATCCGTCGCTGTTACCTTACCCTGCCGGTCTGCATAACTACCCCCGGTGAAACCGGATCAGTAATCTGCTGCTGCCAGTGCCATCATATCATCCGCGCCGCTGCAGGCTGACTGGCACAGCATATCGGCGCGACTGCTGAACCGTGAAATGAAGTGCCGGGCCGCAGCCTGTTGCCGGGGTCCGGCATCTGCCGCGAGAGACCGCGCCATCATCCAGCCACCGACGGCCATTGCCGCCAGTTCCAGATAGGCCGACGCTCCCGCACCCAGCCAGTCCTGATCACTGCCATGTGCGACGATCTCTGCGGTCGCCGTTTGCAGCGCTGTCACGGCCAGTTGTGCCCGGGCCGCCTCCGCTGTTCCCAGTTTTTCCAGATCATCCGATATCTCGGCAATGAAAGCCGTCATCGCCACCCCGCCATCCCGGGAGACCTTGCGCCCAACCAGATCGAGCGCCTGAATGCCGTTGGTGCCTTCATAGATCGGCAGGATGCGGGCATCACGATAATGCTGCGCAGCGCCGGTTTCCTCAATGAACCCCATGCCCCCGTGAATCTGAACCCCGATATCGGCAACCCGGACACCGACATCCGTGCACCATGACTTCACGACCGGGGTCAGCAGTTCCACATTCCGTGCAGCCCGGGCCTTTCGATCAGCATCCGTGTGGCGGTGAGAACGATCAAACTCAGCTGCCGCGAAATAGGTTATGGACCGCGCCGCATCAATCATCGCCCGCGCGTCCAGCAGCATCCGCCGCACCTCGGCATGATGAATGATCCCGCCGGTCTTTCCGCTGGCCGATTTTCCCTGCACCCGTTCTGTCGCATAGTCCCGGGCCTGCTGATAGGCCCGCTCGGCAATCGCCACGCCCTGCAGACCAACAGACAGCCGGGCATTGTTCATCATCGTGAACATGCAGGCGAGGCCCTTGTTCTCCTCTCCCACCATCCAGCCCAGCGCACCGCCATCATCACCGTAAGACATCACCGCGGTCGGACTGGCCTTGATGCCCAGCTTATGTTCCAGCGACACACAGCGCAGATCATTGCGCTGGCCGGGATTACCCTCTGCGTCGGGGATGAATTTCGGCACCAAGAACAGTGATATTCCGCGTGATCCCGGCGGCGCATCAGGTGTGCGTGCCAGCACCAGATGCACGATATTCTCGGACATATCGTGCTCGCCATAGGTGATATAGATTTTCTGACCGGTGATCCGCCAGGCATCACCATCCGGTATCGCACGGGTCTTGACCTGCGACAGGTCGGACCCGGCCTGCGGTTCGGTCAGGTTCATGGTGCCGGACCAGCGGCCATCAATCATACCCGGCAGATAGGTCTCCTGCTGCGCTTTTGTGCCATGTTCCAGCAGCGCCTCGATAGCCCCCTGATTGAGCAGCGGGCACAGACCGAAGGAGAGATTCGATGCCTGCCAGACCTCTGACACGGCAAAGGCCAGCGCCCAGGGCAGCCCCTGCCCGCCATGCGATTCCGGGAACGGCACCGCATTCCAGCCGCCTTCACAGAACTGACGATAGGCTTCCCGAAACCCCTCCGGCGTCCGGACCACACCATTTTCTGCAACGCTGCCGGTCTGGTCCCCTGAGAAGTTCAGCGGTGCGATAACTTCCGAGCCAAACCGCCCGGCTTCTTCCAGCACCGCCCGCGCCAGATCTTCAGTCACTTCCTCCCAGCCGGGCAGCGATGACAACTCACCGAATCCCGCCAGTTTCTCCAGCGTGAACCACATATCCTCGACCGGCGCGGTATAGGGAATCATCGGCGTATCCTCATTCTGTCTGTCCCCCGTTGTTACCGCCGTTTTCCGGGGATGTCATGTGCTGCAACAGTCAGGGGGGCGGTGACACAGATGAAAACAGATAGACACGGATGGTCTCTGGAAACCGGGGGCATGGTATAAGCCGGTGTGCTGTGCAGAGGCGGGGGAATTCCTGCGCCCAAAGGGCGCGATATATTATTCCCGACTGGCGTCAAGCTTCATCCATCAATCATATCCGGGTTACCGGAGACCATCCGTGTCTATCTGTGTTCATCTGTGTCAAAGAAACCTGTTCAGCCGCTCAGAGCACCTTTCCGGGGTTCATGATGCCGGCAGGATCGAGGGCTTTCTTGATGGCACGCATCATCTCCATCTCGACACCCCGTTTGCGTGTCGCCAACTCGGCTTTCTTTGCGACGCCAATACCATGTTCTGCCGAGATCGAGCCCCCCATCGAAACTGTGATGTCATGAACGATCTTGTTCAGCACCGGATAGTAGCTGAGGAAATCCGGATGCCCGACCGGTTCGGAGACGTTGAAATGCATGTTGCCGTCACCTGCATGGCCGAAGGCACAGACACGCACATCGGGAATTTCCGCCGCGCAGGCCTTCGTCGCGACATCCAGAAACTCTGCCACCCGGGAAACCGGCACGGAGATATCATGCTTGATGCTGACACCTTCCAGCTTCTGGACCAGCGGAATGGTCTCGCGGATGGCCCAGAGCGACTTCGCCTGCGCCTCGTTCTGGGAGATTACCGCATCCAGCACCAGTTCCTGCTCGAAGGCTTCACCCAGGGCGGTTTCCACCTCCTCCTGAACCGGACGGCCAGAGGCGATGTTGGTCACCACATACCAGGGATAGCGTTCCGCAAACGGGTCCTTGATCGAGGATTCATGCTTCACGACAAAATCGACACAGCGACGTTCCATCAGCTCAAATGCCGAGACCGCATCGCCTGTGCAGTCACGCAGCACACCCAGCAGTTCAATCGCCTTCGCCGGGCTTGCCACCGCAATCAGCGCGGTCTGCGTATGGCGCGGCAGCGTGAACAGCTTGAGACTGGCCGCCGTGATGATACCCAGCGTGCCTTCTGCCCCGATGAACAGATGTTTCAGGTCATAGCCGGTATTGTCTTTTCGCAGCTTGCGCAGGCCATTCCAGATCTCGCCCGTCGCCGTGACGACCTCCAGCCCCAGCACCATCTCCCGCGCGTTGCCGTAGCGCAGCGTCGTGTTACCACCGGCATTGGTCGCCAGATTGCCGCCGATGGTACAGGTTCCTTCTGCCGCCAGGCTTAGCGGAAACAGCCGGTTCACATCCCGCGCCGCATTCTGCAGTTCCAGCAGGGTACAGCCGGCTTCCGCCACCATCGTGTAATCCGCCGGGTCGATCTGGCGCACCTTGTTCATGCGCTTCAGCGAAATCGCCACCGCATTGGAGTCATCGGGAATCGCCCCGCCGACCAGACCGGTCATGCCCCCCTGCGGCACGATGGGTGTGCCGGATTCCGCACAGGCCCGCACCGCCTTTGCCACCTCCTCGGTCGACCGTGGCCAGACAACCAGCTGACACTTCCCGTGCCAGAGCCCCCGCGGCTCCTCAAGATGCGCTGCAATGCGCTCCGAGTCCGCACTCCATGAGTCGGAGCCGAGAGTCGAGGTGAGGGTTTCACTGAGGGACATAGGGCAAGCCTGTCGAGAAGGGGGACGTTGTTGCGGATTTTGGCAGATGGGGTTCGCGGCAGCAAGTGAAGGGAAAGACAGCGAAGACCTGTCTGCTCAAACCTTAAAGGGACAGGCTCTCCTGAAACCGGAAATACGCCAGATTGATCATTCCAGAATCATATCCGCCCCCTTCTCCGCTATGGCGATGACGCCCGCGTTCAGGTTGGCGGAGGGCATGTTCGGCATGATGGAGGCGTCGATGACGCGCAGGCCGTCCAGCCCGTGCACGCGCAGATGGTCATCGACCACCGTCCCCGGGTTGTCCGCCGGCCCCATGCGGCAGGTACCCATGGGGTGGAAGGTGGTGGTACCGCGTTGCTTCAGGGCCTCCATCAGGTCCGCATCGGTCCGAACCTCCTCGCCCGGGAAATCCTCACCGTCGAAATAAGGTTCCATGGCCGGGCTGTTCAGGATCGCACGGGCCATTTTCATGCCCGCCAGCACAACCTGGCGGTCGGTTTCGTGGGAGAGGTAGTTCGGCTGGATGACCGGCTTGTCGAACGGGTCGGTGCTCAGCGCCTTTACGTAACCGGTGCTTTCCGGACGCTGCTGCCAGCAGGCGACGGACATGCCCGGAAACTTGTCGAGTACCGCCTGACGCCCGGAGGTATAGCTGGCCGGCATAAAGGATATCTGGAGGTCTGAATTGGCGATGGCCGGGTTGGAGCGCCAGAAGGCATAGACCAGGGTTGCCGGCAGCGACAGAACACTGGGCCGACCCAGCAGCCATTTCGCCACCTCCGGCACCAGCCCCAGCCCTTGCGCCCGCTGGTTGATGCTGTCGCTGTTTTTTACCCGCGCGGTAAAGCGTGGTGCATAATGATCCCGCAGGTTCTGGCCAACCGCGGGCAAAGCGTGGCGAACAGGAATGCCGAGGCCCGCCAGATGCACCGGGTCACCGATCCCTGAGAGCTGCAGCAGCTGCGGAGAGTTGATGACCCCGCCGGACAGAATGACCTCGCGGCTGGCCCGCAACGCATGGTTCTCGCCACCGCGTCCGCCAAGACGATAGGTCACGCCGGTAACCTTGCACCCCTCCATGGTGAGGGATGTCGCCTGTGCCGAGGTGATGACCGTGAGGTTCGGTCGTGACCTCGCGGGTTTCAGGAACGCGCGGGCCGAACTCATGCGGCGGCGGCGATAAATCGTGCGCTGGGTATAGCTGATCCCCTCCTGGTCCGCTCCGTTGTAATCGGGGTTGCGGGGAATACCGAGGCTTTCTGCCCCGGCGATGAAGGCTTCGGCCAGCTGGTGGGTCCAGTCGGTATCCGTGACATGCAGGTTGCCGTCACGGCCCCGATAGGCGTCATCACCGCCGCCAACCTTTGTCTCCGCCCGCCGGAAATAGGGCAGCAGGTCATCATAGCCCCAGCCGCGATTACCCATCTGTGCCCAGTTGTTGAAATCCTCGCGATTACCCCGGGAATAGACATTGCCGTTGATCGAGCTGGAACCGCCCAGCGTCTTGCCACGGGGCACCGGGATCGATCGTCCGCCCGTCCATTCCGAAGGCTCGGTCCGGTAGCACCAGTTGAAGACCGGATCATCCATCAGCTTCATGAAACCTGCGGGAATATGAATGAACGGATGCCAGTCCTTCGGCCCTGCCTCCAGCAGACAGACCGTATGCTGCCCGCTCTCGGTCAGCCGGTTGGCCAGCACACAGCCCGCCGATCCCGCGCCAATGATGATAAAGTCAAATATCTGCATAATCCCTGAGGCCTCCCGTCCCCCCGGGAAGCTACTGCCCCGAAAGTTTCCTGTACAGAGGGTCGGGGCAGGTTATGACAGATTCAGGGGGGTGACACAGATGAACACAGATAGACACGGATGGTCTCTGGAAACCGGGGGCATGGTATAAGTCGGTTTGCTGTGCAGAGGCAAGGGACCTCCTGCGCCCGCAGGGCGCGATATATTATTCCCGACTGGTGTCCGGACTCATCCATCAATCATACCCCCGGTTTCCAGAGACCATCCGTGTCTGTCTGTGTTCATCTGTGTCATCACACGACCTCCCCTGTTCGGGCGCAATGCCGGGGAACGACTTTCATCCCCGGGGGGCGGCAGCTCGGGTCAGGCGGTCGTTGATGGCGCGGCCAAGGCCGGTGTCGGGGATCGGGGCGATGGTCATCACCCTGGCTGACGGCAGATCAAGCTGGTGCATCATGGCGAACAGGTTGGCGGCAGCTTCCACCAGATCCCCGGTCGGGCTGAGATTCAGGTCACCATCACTGTCGCCAAAACCGAGATGAACACCACCCGGACTTGGGGCCGGCTGATTGAGCAGCACCGGAAGCGACGGCGCGTAATGACTGGTCAGCTGGCCGGGGGACTTCGGCGCGGTGTCATCGCTGGCGGCCAATGTCACCGGGCCGGTCACCGCCTCGATTTCTTCCTGCGTCACACCGCCGGGGCGCAGGAGCACAGGCCGGTCGCCGGTCAGGTCGAGGACCGTGGATTCCAGACCGATCTGACAGGGTCCGCCATCAAGAATAAGGTCAGGCCGGTCACCGAGCGACGTCGCCACATGCTGTGCACTGGTAGAGGTAATGCCCCCTGACCGGTTGGCACTGGGTGCGGCGACAGGGCGCCCGACCCGCTCCAGCAGGCGTTGTGCAATGGGATGTGCCGGGATGCGGATGGCGAGGCTTGGCAAACCGGCACTGGCCAGCAGCGAGACCCGGCAATCCGGCCGGCGCATCAGCACCACCGTCAGCGCGCCGGGCAAGAAGCGTTCCGCAAGCAAATGAGCCATATCATGCAGAACGACATGTTTTGCCGCCGCCGCAAAGGACGGCAGATGACAGATCAGCGGGTTGAAACTTGGCCGGCCCTTGGCTTCGAAAATACGTGCAACAGCCCGGTCATCCGTGGCGTCAGCCCCAAGGCCGTAAACTGTCTCTGTCGGAAAGGCGACCAGCCCGCCGGTCAGCAGCAGCCCTGATGCCCGGTCCATGCCTATGGAAGACGCTTCGACAATCGCGGTCATGACGCGCTGCTCCGTCCGTCAGTCCTGCTGCCCGCGGGCAATGAAATGCGGATTTTCAAACCCCGGCTTGCCATAAAGCATCGGCCCGCCCTCGAACAGTTCCACATCACCGCTGGCACCCAGCAGCACCGCATGGGCGGCGGCGACATCCCATTCCATCGTCCGGCCAAACCGCGGATAAAGATCGGCCCGGCCTTCGGCAATCATGCAAAATTTCAGCGATGAGCCAGCGGTCATCCGCTGCTTCACCTTGACCCCGGTCAGGAAGTTCGACAGCGCCTCGTTATTGGCATGGCTGCGACTGGAGACGACCGTAAGCCCGCCGCGCGGCGGCATCCGCGCCTCGATCACTTCCGGCAGGCCACCATCGCGCTCCACTGTTGATGGCGCCGGGAAGGCTGCCTGATAGGTGACATCCAGCGCCGGGGCATGAACCACCCCGAGCACCGGGCGGCGATCCGCGATCAGGGCGATATTGACCGTGAATTCCCCGTTGCGGCGGATGAATTCCTTGGTGCCGTCCAGCGGATCGACCAGCCAGAACACACCACCGGAAATATCCGGGATATTGCCCGCATCAACCTGCTCCTCCGTCACAACGGGAATGCGGGGGGTCAGCGCCTGCAATGACTTCAGGATGACGATATCAGCCGCATGATCCGCATCGGTGACCGGCGAATGATCGTCCTTCGAGCGAACGTCGAATTCGCTTTCATAAACCTCCATGATCCGGTCACCGGCTTCGATGGCGATGGCACGGATATCGGCAAGAATATCAACCGGCTGAAACGGAAGTATGGTCATTCGGCAGCCATCCTGTCCGCGTTATGAATTGCATGCCAGACCGCTTCCGGCGTAGCCGGCATGTCCACGCTGCGGACACCGACCGGCGCCAGTGCATCACAGATTGCATTGATGACCGCCGCACAGGCACCGATAGCCCCGGCCTCGCCCGCCCCCTTGACGCCAAGCGGATTGTTCAGGCAGGGCACGACATTGGTCGAGAAATCAATGGACGGGATATCCGTTGCCCGTGGCAGGCAGTAATCCATGAACGAGCCGGTCAGCAGCTGACCGTCACTGTCGAAAACCGTGCGTTCGTAAAGCGCCTGACCGATCCCCTGAACCGTTCCGCCATGTACCTGACCCTCCAGCATGACCGGGTTCAGGATATTGCCAAAATCATCAACAATGACGTAGTTGAGCAGTTCGGTCATGCCGGTTTCCGGATCAATCTCCAGCTCACAGATATGCGACCCGTTCGGATAGGTCCCCCCGTCGGGCTTGAAGCTCTCCATGCTGTTCAGGCCGGGCTCCATGCCTTCCGGCAGATTTGCCGCATCCTTTGCGGCTTCAGCCACGTCATAGAGGCTCATCTGCCGGTCTGTCCCGGCGACCGTGAAGATACCTTCGGAGAATTCCAGGTCGGCTTCAGCGGTCTCCATGGCGTTGGCCGCGACCTTGCGGGCCTTGTCCAGCACCACGACAGCCGCCGCATCCAGCGCAGCCCCGCCAACCGGGATCGACCGTGAACCGCCGGTCCCGGCCCCGGTCGCGATGCGGTCCGTGTCACCCTGCTCGATATGAATGCTGTCGAACGGCACACCCAGGCGTTCGGCAACCAGCTGGGCGTAGGCCGTCTCATGCCCCTGCCCGTTGCTCTGGGTGCCGATCAGCACGGTGATCTGCTCCGGCTTTTCAAACAGGATCTGTGCGCTTTCCGGGCCACCCCGGCCGCAGATTTCGATATAGCTGGCCATGCCGATACCGCGCAATTTACCGCGGCCCCGGGCTTCAACCCGGCGCTCCTCGAAACCTTCCCAGTCACTGCCCGACATGGCGTCATCCATGTTCTTCGCGAAGTCGCCGCTGTCATAGGTATGTTCCAGCGGAGTCGCGAAGGGCATTTCTTCGGCCCGGATGAAATTCCGGCGCCGGAACTCGCCCTGGCTGATGCCCAGTTCGCGGGCACAGACATCGACCATCCGTTCAATCGCATAGGCCGCTTCCGGGCGACCGGCACCGCGATAGGCATCAATCGGCTGGGAATGGGTATAGATGCCGAACACTTCCGCATGAATTGCCTGCATCCGGTAACAGCCGGGCAGCATCGGATGCCCTAGCGACGCCGCTACCATCGGCGAGAAATAGGACAGATAGGCACCGAGATTGGCAAGCGTCTGACATCGCAGCCCGACAATCACGCCGTTCTCGTCACAGGCCGCCTCAAGATGCGAGACATGGTCACGGCCATGCACGTCGGACAGAAACAGCTCCGAGCGGTCACAGGTCCACTTGATTGCGCATTTCAGACGACGTGCCGCCCATGAAACCGCAGCATCTTCCGGATACAGGAAAATCTTGATGCCGAATCCGCCACCGACATCGCCGGTGACAATACGGATATCTTCGCGATCCATGCCCAGCAGCTTGGCGATTTCCCGCTTCCAGAAATGCGAGCCCTGGGTTGAGCCATGTACGGTCAGCCGGTTGGTCGTGGTATCCCAGCGGGCCAGAACCGAACGCGGTTCCATCGGATTGGCTACAACCCGGTTGTTGATAATCGAAACCTTGTGGGTCGAAGCCGCCGAGGCAAAGGCCGCATCGACCTTGTCCCGGTCACCCGTAGCCCAGTGGAAAGCCGTGTTGTTCTTTACATGCTCCGGCCAGACTTCCGGCTGGCCACTGTCCATTGCGGTTGCCAGGTCGGTGACCGACGACAGCATTTCATAGTCAACCTGCACCGCCTCCGCCGCGTCCTGCGCTGCATCAACAGAGGTTGCGACCACCATTGCCACCATATCACCAACAAAGCGCACCCGGTCCGCCGCCATGATCTGCCGGGGCGGCGTCGCCTGTGGCGTACCGTCCACATTCTCCAGCGGTGCCAGACAGCGAAGTGTCCCGACCTTGTCCTCTGCCAGTTCCTTTGCCGTCAGGATCGCGACAACACCCGGCATTGCAGCAGCATCGCCGGTATCAAGTTTCCTGATCCGGGCATGCGCATAAGGGCTACGCACCATCACTGCATAATGCTGGCCGTCATAGCTGACATCGTCAGCGTAACGTCCGCTTCCTGTCACGAGACGCTGATCTTCCTTGCGGCGCACTGGCTGGCCGACACCAAACTTTATCATGCCGTCTGTCTGTCCTTGAACTCGGGTTATGTCTTCAGTTGTCCGTATATCTGATCCTAGAAAATCAGATCAGCCAATGCCACAGGTGATATGGAGAGTGGAGGGAAATGTTTCACCCCGGCACGACCCCCTGTTTGCCTGAACATCTCCGGCATCAAAGACCGAAACGGACATCCCGGTTCCAGATGGCATAGGGGTTTTCGAGGTCCGTGTCTTTCATCTGGCGGGCCAGAAAGCGCTGAATTCTGATGTCCGGCGACCAGTAATCCTCCGGCAGCCCGGCCTTGCGCTTCAGATTGATCAGAAAAGACCGGGGGTCGGGCAGGCTCTCCCACACCATCGGCAGGAACAGACCGCGTTTCTGCCCCTCAATCATGATCAGCCCGTCTTCGCCGGGCGTGATCTTTCGCAGCAGATCGGCCTCATCCTCGAACGACATTTCCTCGGGTTTCGTCAGGATGGAGATTGAAAGCGCGATATCAGACACCTCGCCTTTATCCAGTGGCCGGAACCGGCGGTCCTTGAAAGCCGCCTTGTAGGCGTTTTCGGACACATCCGTCGCCAGCGCCTGATGTGCCAGGGGCGAGCCGATACAGCCACGCAGATTACCGCTGCGTTTCAGGGTGATGAAACTGGCACCCGGTTCCCGGCATTCCTGCGGCCAGTCCTGCAGGTCGACAGGCACAGGTGCCCCGTTGATGATTCCGTTCTCAATCGAACTTGCCGCCAGCCGCAGCAGCGCCTCCCCGTGGCGTTTCAGCAGGCCGTCCGCATGCTCGGCTTCGGCCGAGCCTTCACTGCTCTCGGTCTCGTCAAACACCCAGCTGCCGTAACCGACAACCCGGTCTTTCGGGCCTGCTGTATCACCGCTGTTGCGCATATCCACGGTCTTGGCCGACAAGCCTTTCGCCTTCGCCAGTTCCAGCAGGCCGCTGACCGGCACCCGACCGCAGGCATGTTCACCATCCAGCGGTGCCGGATCGAGTGCTTCGATAGCGGCGCAGGATTCTGCATCCAGCTTCTTCGCCTCGTCATATCCATGGTAGTGACTGAGATCGGACGAGATGACGATCAGCGTCTCAGGTCCGCCCCAGAGCATATCCAGAAGCTGGGCCATCTGCGCAGCAGAAGCCCGTCCGGCAGCTATCGGCACCAGCGTGAAATTCGTGAGAACGCGCTGCAGAAAGGGCAGATGAACTTCCAGACTATGCTCGCGCGCATGCGCCTCGTCCGACTTCTGCGCAAATGGCAGATCGAGCACTTTTTCGATCAGTGCCTTGTCGAGCGGGATATCGCCAAGCGGCGTGCGGAAGGCATCCACCGTCGGCAGCGCAACGCCGTCAACCGCAACCCGGTGGCAGGGGCCAATCAGGATGACCCGGCGAATACGGTCCTGGGCCGGACGAATGCGGGCATAGGCGCTGGCCGCAACCGGACCGGAATAAACAAAACCGGCATGCGGCGCGATGATCGCCTTCGGCACGGCGGCAACACCTTCAACCTGCGACAGATAGAACTTTACTGCCGCATCAAGCTCCGCCGGACGGGACGGATAGAAGCTTCCGGCGACAGCGGGAGGACGAAAGGTTGGCATGGCAATAACCCTGAGTAACTGTGTCCCGACAGCGTAACCGAAACCGGCGTGCGGGGAAAGAAAGCCGACGCAGGCTCCCCTCTCAGTATTTCATCTGTCGCCCGTCCTGATTCGGGATGGCACCATTCCGGCATTTTCTGAACGATTCACATCTTATCCACATGAATAACGGGGACAGAACTGGAACTGATGGTGAACCTTCCCCGGGTCAACAGACTTTTCTGACGGATTGATGTAAACTTGATGCTGCATTCGACCCGCATCAGGGAGTAGGTTGCCTGCATGGCAAATGCACTCATGGAAACCGATGACGCCGTCGATGACGGGCGTCTTTTAAGAACCCCCCCGCACAATTTTGAAGCTGAACAGGCATTGCTGGGGGCTATCCTCGGCAACCAGCGTGCCTATGAACGGGTCTCCGAGTTTCTGCGCCCCGAACATTTTGCCGATCCGGTGCATGGTCGCATTTATGATGCCTGCGGCCGCCTGATCGAGCGTGGCCAGATTGCCAACCCGATCACACTGGCCCCCTATCTGGAAAACGACGAGATCATGCGGGAAGTCGGCGGGCAGCGCTATCTGGCGAAGCTCGTTGCGTCCATGGTCACCATCGTCAATGCCGAAGACTATGCCCGGCAGGTTTATGACCTGCATATTCGCCGTGAACTGATCGACCTTGGCGAAGGCATGGTCAACGAGGCCTATCTGCCGAAGATTGACGAGCCGGCAATGAACCAGATCGAGGCCGCAGAACAGAAACTGTTCAACCTCGCCGCCTCCGGCGAATCAGAGCGCGGCTTTGTGTCTTTCCATGACGCAGCGACCAAAGCCGTCGAGATGGCAGAGGCTGCCTACAAGCGGGATGGCCATCTCAGCGGTATTTCAACCGGCCTGCGTGATGTCGACAACAAGCTCGGCGGACTGCACCCTTCTGACCTGCTGATTCTTGCCGCCCGCCCTGCCATGGGGAAGACGTCATGGGCGACCAACGTCGCCTTCTATGCCGCCCAGGCCCGTCGCAATGCCATCGACCGGGGCGAGGAAGGCCCGGATCTTGACGGTGGTGTTGTTGCCTTCTTCTCGCTCGAAATGTCTGCCGATCAGCTGGCGACACGTATCATGGCCGAAGCCACCGGCGTCTCCGGCGACCGGTTCCGGCGGGGCGATATCGATGACGACGATTTCGACCGCCTGACACAGGCGATGACGGTGCTGAGCCAGATTCCCCTGTTCATCGATGACACCCCGGCTCTTTCGGTCAGCGCCCTGCGGACACGTTCACGCCGGCTGCAACGTATTCACGGTCTTGACCTGATCGTCGTCGACTACCTTCAGCTGATGCGCGCCAGCCCCGGCACACGGGTGGAAAACCGGGTGCAGGAAGTCTCGGAAATCACCCGGGGCCTGAAGGCACTCGCCAAGGAACTCAGCGTTCCGGTAATTGCCCTGTCCCAGCTCAGCCGCCAGGTGGAAAACCGTGACGACAAGCGGCCGCAGCTTTCTGACCTGCGCGAATCGGGATCCATCGAGCAGGATGCTGACGTTGTCATGTTCATCTATCGCGATGAATATTACATGTCGGACGAGCCGCCGGAGCGCCGCGACAGTGAAACGGACGAGCACCACAACGCACGTGTCGAACGCTGGCAGCAGCGCCGCGAAGAATCGCGAAACATCGCCGAACTGATCATCGCCAAGCAACGTCACGGGCCGACCGGTACGGTTCGGATGTACTTTGAAGGCGAAATCACGCAGTTTCGTGATCTGGACGAGTTTCACGATCAGGGCAATTTCAGCGAATGATTACTTCCGGTCCCGCAAGCGACATCGCCGGGGCGCATCTGACCATCGACCTGGAGGCCATCGCGGCCAACTGGCGCCAGCTTCAGGGCCGGACAGCACCGGCCGAATGCGGTGCCGTGGTCAAGGCAAACGCCTATGGCCTCGGCATCGAACGGGTCGCACCGGTGCTCTGGGACGCCGGCTGCCGGACCTTCTTTGTCGCACATATTGGCGAGGGCATTCAGCTGCGCGGGATTTTACCGGAAGCCGGTATCACCGTCCTGAATGGTCTGATGCCGGGAACCGCGCCGGTCTTTCTCGAACATAAGCTGACACCGGCCCTGAACAGTCTCGACGAAATCTCGAACTGGGCGCGGCTTGGCCGGATGCGGGGTGGCCTCGCCGGATGGATACATGTTGATACCGGCATGTCCCGACTTGGACTTGATGAACGTGAAGCCGGCACCCTGATTGCCGAACCGGACCGTCTGACCGGTCTCTCGCCGATCGGGCTGATGACCCATCTGGCCTGTGCCGATATGCCCGATCATCCGACAAATGAGCTGCAGCGGCAGGCGTTCAACAGCTACAGACAGGCCCTGCCGATGTGCAGAACCAGTTTCGCCAATTCCTCCGGTCTGTTTCTGGGTAACGAATTCACCAGCGATGTCTCCCGCCCCGGAGTTGCCCTGTACGGTGTGAATCCGACACCGGAAAAGCCCAATCCGATGCGGCAAGTCGTTGAACTGCATGGCAAAATACTTCAGATCCGTCAAATTGACACCCCCCGGACCGTTGGCTATGGTTCCGCCTTCGAAGCGCCGGAAGGCTCTGTGCTGGCTACTGTTGCAGTCGGCTATGCAGACGGTTTCCTGCGTGCCCTCAGCGGTTCGGCGGTCGGATTCATTGATGGTGTGGAAGTGCCGATGGCCGGTCGTGTATCCATGGACACCATCATCTTTGATATCAGCGCGGTTGCGGAGCGTTATCGCAAGGTCGGACAGATGATCGAACTGATTGGGCCGAACCAGCCCGTCGACGAAATTGCCGGGCGTGCCGGCACCATAGGCTACGAAATACTCACCTCCCTCGGCGAACGATATCATCGCCAGTACCGGACATCCGATTCTCAATGAACCCGCTGGCGCCAATCGGCAGAATATTCATCGCCTTTCTGGCTGCTATCGGCCGGATCTCGGTTTTCACCCTGATTGCCGTCTCGCATTGCGTACGACCGCCTTTCTATTTCCGGCATATCGGTCGGCAGATGCTCGATATCGGCTACTTCTCGCTACCCGTCGTCGGACTGACAGCCCTGTTTTCCGGCATGGTTCTGGCACTGCAAAGCTATACCGGATTCGGCAGCATCGCTTCCGAGGCCTCGGTTTCCAAAATCGTCGTGCTGTCCGTCACCCGTGAACTTGCGCCGGTTCTGGCCGGGCTGATGGTTGCGGGCCGGATCGGTGCCGCCATGGCGGCAGAAATCGGCACCATGCGGGTAACCGAACAGATCGACGCCCTGACCACGCTTTCAACCCACCCGATGAAATATCTCGTCGCGCCCCGGATCATTGCCGGGCTGACCATGATGCCTTTTCTGATCCTGATTGCCGATATCATCGGGGTGTTTGGCGGGTATGTCGTGGCTGTCTACAAACTGGGATTCAACCCTGCCGTCTATATCTCCGGCACATGGGAATCGCTGGAGGGCATCGGTGTGATCTCCGGGCTGGTCAAGGCGGCGGCTTTCGGCTTTCTGGTTGCCCTGATGGGCTGCTATCACGGCTATCACTCGAAAGGCGGCGCACAGGGCGTCGGGGCGGCGACCACATCTGCCGTTGTCTCCGCCTCCATCCTGATTCTGGTCTTCAACTACATCATCACCGAACTGTTCTTTGGCGCCTGAGATGAGCGAGCACCCCAAAATAGACATCCGGGGGCTGCACAAGTCTTTCGGCCCCAAGAAGGTGTTGCGGGGCGTGAACCTTTCGGTCAGCAGCGGCGAGTCCGTTGCCATCATCGGCGGCTCCGGCTCGGGCAAATCAGTCACCCTGAAATGTCTGCTGCGCCTGCTGCAGGCAGACCAGGGGGAAATCCTGATTGATGGCGAGGATATCACTACCGCGACAGGTGCCGCCCATGACGCGATGATGTCTCGGATCGGCGTGCTGTTTCAGGGGGCTGCCCTGTTCGACTCGCTGCCGGTCTGGGAGAATGTCGCGTTTGGCCTGATCGCGGAAAAGGGCATGCAGCGCAAGGCTGCCCGCGAACTGGCGATCGAAAAGATGGCGCTGGTCGGCCTGTCCCCCGATCTGGCGGACAGATCCCCCGCCGAAATGTCAGGCGGGATGCAAAAACGTGCCGGTCTGGCGCGGGCGATAGCAACCGAGCCGGAAATTCTTTTGTTCGACGAGCCGACGACCGGCCTCGACCCGCTGATGGCTGATGTTATCAACGACCTGATCGCTGACTGCGTCATCGACCTCGGCATTACCGCCCTGACCATCACGCATGACCTGCGCAGTGCGGCCGCCATCGCTGACCGCGTCGCCATGCTGTATGAGGGCGAGATCACCTGGAGCGGCCCCGTCGGCGACCTCCGCCAGAGCGGCAACCCGGTGATGGATCAGTTCATCCGCGGCGATGTTGACGGACCGATCCGGATCACGGGGCATTCATGAAGAAATCCGCCTCCCGTTATGTCTGTCAGGAATGCGGAACCAGCACGACCCGGTGGGCTGGCAGATGCGACGGATGCGGTGCCTGGAACAGTATCGTTGAAGAAGCTGTGCCGGAGACCGTGCCGAAAGGACTGGGCAAGACAAAGGGCCGGCGAATCAACCTGGTCCCGTTAAGCGGTGCCTCCGCCACAGAACCGCGACGACCAACCGGTATTTCAGAACTGGACCGGGTCAGCGGCGGCGGGCTGGTTCCCGGATCGGCTATTCTGATCGGGGGTGATCCGGGCATCGGCAAATCAACCCTGCTGCTGCAGGCAGCCGCACAGGCATCGAGAACCTCCCGTGCGATCTATATTTCCGGTGAGGAAGCGATTGACCAGATCCGGATGCGGGCGTTCCGCCTGGGGCTTGCTGATGCGCCGCTGGAACTGGCCGCGGCAACGAATGTCCGCGATATCATTGCAACCCTGCAGGAAGGCCCTGCCCCGTCGGTCGTGATCATCGATTCCATCCAGACCATGTTCCTCGACAACCTCGATTCTGCCCCCGGCACCGTCGCTCAGGTACGGTCAGCAGCGGCTGAACTGGTCCGCATTGCCAAGCGCGTGGGTTTCGCCCTGTTTCTGGTTGGCCATGTCACCAAGGACGGCGGCATTGCCGGCCCCCGCGTGCTGGAACATATGGTCGATACCGTCATGTATTTTGAAGGCGACCGCTCACACCAGTTTCGTATCCTCCGTGCCGTAAAGAACCGATTCGGTCCAACCGATGAAATCGGCGTTTTCGAGATGTCCGAAGGCGGACTGGGCGAAGTTGCCAACCCATCCGAGATATTTCTTGGCGACCGGGATTCGAAAGTCAGCGGAGCCTGTGTCTTTGCCGGGATGGAGGGCAGCCGTCCCGTCCTTGTGGAAATTCAGGCGCTTGTGGCCTCATCCTCGCTTGGCACACCGCGCCGGGCCGTCGTCGGATGGGACTCCGGACGGCTGGCGATGATTCTTGCGGTGCTGGAAGCCCGCTGCGGCCTTGCCCTTGGCGGGTGTGACGTATATCTGAACGTCGCCGGAGGCTATCGCATCAGCGAACCCGCTGCGGATCTGGCAGTTGCCGCAGCCCTGGTCAGTGCACAGGCGGATTGTGCAATGCCGGAACGAACGGTCGTTTTTGGTGAAATCGGCCTTGGCGGCGAAGTCCGTGCTGTCGGACGCGCGGATGCAAGATTGCGGGAAGCGGCGAAACTCGGCTTTGAAAGGGCAATCACGCCGGACATGAAGAAAAACAAGGTCAAATCAACCGACGGAATTACCCTGGAAACCGTCAGCCATGTCGCCGATCTGGTCGCCAGCATAGCCCAGCGCGCCGGTGGCCTGCGACAAAGCGAGACAGGTTATGAGTAACTGGCCGGACCATATCGTCGATATTGCCGTGCTGCTGCTGATCGTGCTGTCCGGCGGTCTGGCGTTCTTCCGTGGCTTTGTGCATGAAGTTCTGGCCGTTGCCGGCTGGATCGGTGCCATTTTTGCGGCCTGGTATGGCTATGGCGAACTCTCACCCTATTTACAGGAACTGATCGCCAACAAGAAAACGGCGGATATTGCGGCCGGGGTTATCCTTTTTGTTGTTACCCTGGCGCTGCTGTCACTGTTCACCCGTGCAGTTTCGCGCCGGGTACAGGAAAGCGCACTGAATGCCGTTGACCGTTCGCTCGGCTTTCTGTTCGGCATTGTCCGCGGCGGCGTGATCGTCTGTCTGGGCTGGATGCTGGTCAGCTGGACAATCCCGCAGGAAGACCAGCCGGGCTGGCTGACCAATACCCGCACGGCACCACTGGCCGAAAAAGGGGCGAGAATTCTGCGCGGGCTGGCCCCGAACAGCGAACGCGCCGGTGCCAAAGCGGCCGGTGATGCCAAAGACAAGCTGAAGGGTGCCCTCGACGGAGGCAGGCTGTTTGAACAGCTGGTCGTGCCCCCCCCGGCCAAAGGCAAGGACGAGACACAAGGCGGATACAGTTCAGATGCCCGAAAAAAAGCCGACGAACTGATGAAGCAAACGCAGTAATGCACAACGCATCCCGGAGCGTGACATGACAGGCCATACCCATCCCTTCGACGATGACAAACTGCATGAAGAATGTGGTGTGTTTGGCATCATGGGTCATATTGATGCCTCCGCACTGACAGCACTCGGACTCCATGCCCTGCAGCACCGGGGACAGGAAGCCGCCGGGATCGTCTCCTACAATCACCAGAACGGTCAGTACTATACGCATCGCGGCCTCGGGCATGTCGCCGACAATTTCGGTCGCGACGATGTCATCAAGCAGCTGCCCGGAATGGCCGCCATCGGGCACAACCGTTATGCCACGACCGGCGACACCATCCTGCGCAATGTGCAGCCGCTGTTTGCCGAACTGAGCTTCGGCGGCTTTGCGGTCTGCCATAACGGCAATCTCACCAACTCGGTCGACCTGCGCCGGCGGCTGGTCAAACGCGGCTGCATATTCCAGTCGACGATGGATACGGAAACCATCATTCATCTGGTCGCCATCAGTGAATACACCACGGTCGTCGACCGCATCATTGACGCGACACGCCAGATCGAAGGTGCCTATTCCTTTCTCGCCATGACAGATTCGGCTCTGGTCGGGGTACGCGATCCGCATGGCGTCCGGCCACTGATCCTCGGACGACTGGATGGTGCTTACCTGCTGACGTCCGAGACCTGTGCCCTGGACATCATTGGTGCTGACTATATCCGCGATATTGATCCCGGCGAGATGGTTGTCATAACCGAAAGCGGCGTCCGGTCGATCAAGCCCTTTCCGAAACAGAAGCACCGTTTCTGCATCTTTGAGTATATCTATTTCGCCCGCCCGGACAGTGTACTGGAGGGAAAGTCTGTCTATGACGCCCGTACCCGCATCGGGGCCGAGCTGTCGCGTGAAAGCAATATCGATGCAGATGTCGTGATCCCCGTGCCTGACTCGGGCGTTCCGGCTGCCATCGGCTATGCGCATGAATCCGGCATCCCGTTCGAGCTTGGCATTATCCGCAATCACTATGTCGGGCGAACCTTCATTGAGCCGACCGACAATATCCGCCATCTCGGGGTGAAGCTGAAACATAACGCCAACCGGGCGATCATTGAGGGCAAACGGGTCATTCTGGTTGATGACTCCATCGTTCGCGGCACCACGTCGCGCAAGATTGTCGAGATGGTCCGGCGTGCCGGTGCCGCGGAAGTCCATATGCGCATCTCAAGCCCGCCGACGGCACATCCCTGCTACTACGGAATTGATACGCCCGAGAAGGAAGAGCTGATGGCATCCCGGTTTGATCTTGCCGGAATGGCCCGCGAAATCGGTGTCGACAGCCTTGCCTACATATCAATGGACGGGCTGTATCGTGCCATGGGCGAGGCCGGACGAAACAACGAAAGCCCGCAATTCTGTGATGCCTGTTTCAGCGGCGAATATCCGATCACGGTTTTTGACCGCCAGTCCGGCAAGGCCCCGGCCCAGCTGTCCCTGTTGTCGGAGCGTTCCTGAACATGCCGTCTGACGGTCGGATTGCCCTGATCACCGGG
Source organism: Rhodospirillales bacterium (assembly GCA_040219025.1). Taxonomy (GTDB): domain Bacteria; phylum Pseudomonadota; class Alphaproteobacteria; order Rhodospirillales; family HT1-32; genus HT1-32. The sequence continues at coordinate 131,735 of JAVJTE010000009.1, forward strand.
GCCTCCCGCGGTATCGGTGCCGCAACGGCGAAGCGACTGGCCCGTGATGGCGTGCATGTCATCCTGGTGGCCCGCACGGTTGGTGCGCTGGAAGAGGTCGATGACGTTATCCAGTCCGCCGGCGGCTCTGCCACCCTCGTCCCGCTTGACCTGCGCGAGCATGACAAGATCGACCAGATGGCCGCCTCGATCTACGACCGCTGGAAAAAGCTGGATATTCTTGTCGGCAATGCCGGCATTCTGGGTGAACTGACCCCGGTTTCCCATCTCGCGCCAAAAATCTGGGACTCCATCCTGCAGGTCAATGTCACGGCGAACTGGCGGCTGTTACGGGTCTTTCACCCGCTTCTGACGCAGTCTGACGCCGGGCGTGCCGTGTTCATGACCTCCGGCTACAGTAGCGGTTCGCAACCCTTCTTCGGTGCCTATGCCGCCGGTCAGGCCGCGCTTGAAAGCCTGGTCCGGACCCATGCAATGGAGACCGCAGAAACGACAGTCCGCACCAACCTGTTTGCGCCGCTGCCTGCCCGCACCGCCCTGCGCGCCGCCGGATTTCCCGGCGAGCCGGAAGATCGGCAGATCCATCCGGATCAGGTGGCTGAACAGCTGATGCCGCTGCTGCAGCCGGACTGGCAGACAAATGGCGAGGTCATCAGCATGACCGCGCCTGCTTCAACAGAAGGTGGCCGGGCATGAAGGAAACCTCGAAAGCCATTCAGCGACGGCTGCATGATCCGAATTTCGCCAGTCGCTATTTCATTGGTGTCGGTCTCGACATTCTCGGCGGAAATGACCCGCTCGGTCTCTATAACGAGCTGTTCCCGAAGCTGAAAAGCGTTCGCGCCTGGGGGCCCGATGACGGCGATCCACAGACCCTGACCGACCTGAAAGATGAAAGCTTCGACTTCGTTCACTGCGTTCAGGCACTGGCCCGCCTTGACGACCCGAAACGGGCTCTGGTCAGCTGGTTCAGGGTATTGAAGCCCGGTGGTCATATGGTGCTCACCCTGCCCGACGAGGATCTGTATGAGCAGGGCCGTTTTCCGTCTACCTTCGCGCCCGGTCATCGCTGGTCCTTCACCATTCACAAGGCGAAAAGCTGGAGCCCGCGCTCGATCAACCTGCTGGATACGGTGGTCCGCATTTCACCGGCGGCGGAAATTGTGAAGGTGGAACTGCTGAACGCCACCTATCGCTACAACCTGCCCCGTTTCGACCAGACGCTGACCCCGACCGGCGAAAGCGCGATTGAACTGATCATCCGCAAACGCCCCCGGGCCGAAACCGACTTCGGCGGACATCCCCCGCGCCCGGGCGAGGTAAACGAGAAACTGGCGGGCCTGCTGACCGGGCTGCCCGTAAAGCGCTAGAACACCGGACGGGCTATATCACCCCCGCCGCTTTCAGCGTCTCGCGCTCGTCATCGCTCAGACCGAGCCAGTCGCCATATACCGCATCATTTGCATCACCGAGCACAGGCCCGAGCGAGGTGACCTCGCCCGGTGTCTTTGACAGGCGGGGGACCACCCCCGGCACAACCACATCACCGACGCCCGGCACATCCACTGTTGTCAGGGTTCCCCGGTCGCGGAAGTGCGGATCCTCGAAGATATCGGCAATGGAATTGACCGCACCGGCGGGGACACCCTTCTCGGTACAGATTTCAATCACGCGGTCCCGGTCCATCGAGGTGGTCCAGGCAATCACTTCCGCCAGCACGGCTTCACGTCCCGCCAGCCGGTCCGGCTGTTTGCCATAAGCCGTGGCGAGATCGGGCCGGTTCATGGCGACGCAGAGCCGCTCGAACATCTTGTCCGTGGTACAGGCAATGGCGAGGAACTTGTCGTCCCCGGTCGGGAAATGACCATGCGGACAGGCATTCACAGTGCCGGAGCCTTCCGGCGCCCGGACAAACCCGTCACGGGCATAGCGGGGGGCGATTTCATCCAGCGCCCGGAAGATGCTTTCATACAGCGCGCAATCAACCACCTGCCCCTCACCCGTCGCATCCCGGTGACGCAGCGCCATCAGCACGCCGATACAGCCATTCATGCCGGTCATGTAATCAGCCAGCGAGGTCGATCCCGGCGTCACCGGTGTCTCGCCGGGATTGCCGGACAAATGCGTCAGGCCACCATAGGCATGGGCGATACGGGCAAAGCCCGGCCGGTCACGATAAGGCCCGGTCTGGCCATAACCGGAGACCCGGAGCAGAACCAGCCCGGGATTGATCGCGCTCAGCACATCCCAGCCCAGCCCCCATTTTTCCAGCGTGCCAGGGCGAAAGTTCTCCACCACCACGTCGGCCTCCGCGACCATCCGTTTGAACAGCGCACCACCGCGCGGATCGCGCAGGTTGAGCGTGATGGATCTTTTGTTCCGTGCCTCGGTCAGCCAGGCCAGCGAGCTGTTCGGCTGCTCTGTCGGCGTTCCGTACCGCCGCCAGGGATCACCACCCTCCGGCAGTTCGATCTTGATCACATCCGCACCGAACTCGCCCATGATGGCCGCCGCAAAGGGGGCGGCAATAAAGCTGGCAATATCAAGAACACGGAGACCGGACATCGGTCGGTTGTCTGCAGTCATGATCGGCACTCGCGCAAAATTGGATCCGGAGGGTTTCTGGATCGCAGGAATGATCCGCGCGGGCAAGCGCCAGATTCAGCCGCGTGAATATCGGACTATCTTTCCTGCCCCTCCGGTGCCTTCATTTCAATTTTTCTTGAGTCCCCGAGAAAGCATCGTGCAGAGCAGGGTGGGTCCCCTGTATGATCCGAGTCTGAAAATGCTGAATGCTCAGCGTGACACTACCGGAATCCGTCCGGTCACTCTCTCAAACGTTCGCGACTCTTCCTGCCGGTTCCGTATCATCACGCCCGGCAGATAACCTGTCCCCGCCATGTCAGAACATCTGGCACCGGGACATTCAAAGGAATGCAGCATCATGGGTAAAGGTGACAATCAGCGCGGCAATCGGGAAGCCAAGAAACCGAAAAAAGTTAAGGAAAAAGTGCTGGCAACAGCAAATTCCAACGCCGGCAAGCCTGTTATGCCAACCACGGCCGCCAAAAAGGGCAAATAGGACACCTGCCCCGCTGATCGGACGTTCGTCCCTTAGAACAGCGAACGTCCGAGATAGCCCTCCAGCCCGGTCCAGAGCAGGCGCAGCGCAAGGATGGTCAGCAGGCCGCTCAGGAACGGCTTGAAGTAGCTTTTGCCTGACCTGATCAGCATACGCTTGCCAATCACCGTTCCCAGCTGACCGCTGATCACCATGGCGATGATAAGCGGAATGTAGGGTGCAAAGGCAAAGCCCAGTACACCGAATGCGACCACCTTCAGCAGATGCTGCGCGGTCATCATGATCGCGTGTGTGCCGGTATGCGCGACCGGGTCAAGTTTCATGGTCTTGACGATGGCGGAAATGAACGGCCCGGTTGCACCGAAGAACATGGTCAGAACCGCAGAGAAGATACCGCTGCCGATCAGGTAGCGCCCCCCCAGCGACGGCATCTTTCCGAATACTGTCCACAGAATGAACAGCCCGATACCGGCCTCGATTGCCCAGGGCGCAATATTGACAAAGATTGCACCGCCAATTGCCACCCCGATCAGGGTGCCGACAAAAAACGGCCAGAGCGACCAGATATCAATATGTTTGAGCAGCAGCGCCGCCCGGCCACCGTTGGAGCCAAGCTGGACAATGCCATGCACAGGAATGAGCGCCGTCGGTGGCAGCAGTACTGCCATGACCGCAACCATGATCGTCCCCCCGCCGAGGCTGAGCGCCGCCGAAATGAAGGACGTAACGAGACTGACAACAATCAGCACCGCCGCACCAAGCGGGCTGAGGTCAGGCGGCAGATATATAAAGTTTTCCATTAACACGGGATACACCGCAGCCGGACATCAGGAAACAGTAATCTGGCATCACCAGGCCGTTCAAGAGGAAGCCCGGGAACCATTTCTGTCCCGATAACCGGCAACCGGCAATGTCGCCGGCTATTCCAGCCCCATATCCCAGAATCCGACTTCTAGCCGGGTTGCGTCCTGGAAGGTTTTCTCCCAGCTTCGCCATTGCTGGCCGTCAGGCAAGGCTTCGGACGTCAGTTCATCAAGCATCAGGGACTCAGCCGCAGCGACTTCCGCGTAGTCCTCGCCCGAATACATGTCGATCCAGGCCTGATAGGGGTTGCCCTCACGTCTGGTCTCCGGCCACTGCCCGATCCACTCCGCAACCTCCCTGTAACCCAGAATGCAGGGGGCCAGTGCCATATGCAGGTCGGCCAGATTACCGGCCATGCCACGCTCCAGCACATAGCGCGTATAGGCCATGCAGGCCGGATGTTCCGGAATGCTCTCCAGACGTTCCTGCGGGACACCCCATCCGGCACAGAAATCGATATGCAGCCCGATCTCGATGTCCAGGATCGCTTCCAGCCCGCCCTTTGCCTGACGCATCCGCGCCAGGCTGCCGGACTTGTATATGGCCAGCGCATAGGCCCGGGCGAACTGGATCAGAAACAGATAGTCCTGTTCCAGATAATGCCGGAACCTGGCCTCCGGCAGATCGCCACGGGCGATACCCCTGACGAAATCATGGGTGATGTAGGCATCCCAGTCCGGGCGACAGGCCCCCTTCAGACGGTCAAAGGCAGCGGTGGTCATGTCACTTCAGCTCCACCGCATAGGTTTCCACCGCCGGAGCCTGCTTGATCATGCCTTCCCGGATCATGAAATCGGCGAACCGCGCATAACGGGCATTGTCCATCGCCCCCGGACGCAGCGCAAACCGCGGCAGGGTATCTGCCCATGCCCGCTTGTTCAGTTCATCATCCAGTTTCCGGTCCGTGGCGATAAAGGCCTGCCAGGCGTCATCCGGATGGTTGATGAGATACATGGTTGCCGCTTCCAGTGCGCGGACAAAGCGGCTGAATTTGGGGTCATCAAGGCGCTGGTTACTGGCGACGACAATCAGTTCGTCATAGGCCGGAATACCTTCTTCCTCGACATAGAAGGCGCGTCCGGGACGCCCGACGATATCCATCTGGTTCAGCTCGAAATTCCGGAAGGCACCGATAACCGCATCCACCTGACCGGAGATGATCGAAGGCGACAGCGAGAAATTGACGTTGATCAGTTCGACATCCTTCACATCAACCCCGTGCTTGCGCAGCATCGCGCCGAGAATGACATCTTCAAACCCGCCAACAGAGAACCCGACCTTGCGTCCCTTCAGATCCGCAATCGATTTGACCGGACCGTCAGCCAGCACCACCAGCGAGTTCAGCGGCGTCGCGACAATCGTCGCGATGCGGGCAAGCGGCAGTCCCTCCTCAACCTGTACATGGAGCTGCGGCTGATAGGAAACGGCGAGGTCTGCCTTGCCGGCAGCGACCAGCTTTGGTGGCGCACTGGGATCTGACGGCGCGACAAGCTCCACATCCAGCCCCTCGGCGGCGAAGAATCCCTTCTGCTGGGCGACGATCAGCGGTGCATGGTCCGGATTGACGAACCAGTCCAGCAGGACGGTCAGTTTGTCCGCCGCCAGTGCCGGAGAGGATGCAACGGCAAGTGCCGCCGTCAGGCCAAGTGTTCGGATCAGTTTCATGAAGCAGAGCCTTTCATATCGGTGAAGAGAGTTTCCGTCTGCCATTGGGTCAGTTGTTGCAGCAGCAGATCCGTGGTGAAATAGACAACAAGTCCGATGATCGCGAGTACCGCGAGGGCGGCGAACATCAGATCGATCTGCATACGTCCGTTGGCATGCAGCATGAGATAACCGAGCCCGGCGCTGGAGCCGACCCATTCGCCGACCACAGCACCAATCGGGGCGACCGCTGCCGCTACCCGCAAACCACTGCCAAACGCTGGCAGCGCCGCCGGAATGCGGATATGGCGCAGGACAGCACGCGGCGTTGCCCCTACGGTCCGGGCGAAATCGACCCAGCCCGGCTCTGTCGCGCGCAGGCCGTCATAGAATGCCGCCGTCACCGGAAAATAGATAATCAGCGTCGCCATCGCGACTTTCGAAAACAGGCCATAGCCGAGCCAGAGCGTCAGAACCGGAGCCAGCGCAAACACCGGCAGCGCCTGGCTGATGACCAGCAGCGGCAACAGCCAGCGACGGGCCGAACGAAAGGATGCGAGCGTCAGGGCGGAGACCGAGCCCAGTACCGTCCCCAGCAGCAGACCGAGCAGTATCTCAAGCGCGGTCACACCGGCATGCGGCAGGATATAGTCAAAGTCATCGACCAGTGTGACAGCAACAGCCAGCGGGCCCGGCAGCAGATAAGGCGGCACCCCGGTCAGCCAGACGACGGTTTGCCAGCCAAGCAACAGCAGAGCCGCAATGACGAGCATTCGCAGGCCCGTTGTCATGCTGCAGCCCCCTCGCCGCCCAGCAGACGCATAAGCTGGCCGTAATGACTGATTACAGACGTGTCATCCACGGCACGGGGTCCGGCACCGGTCATTTCAATCGGCTGGCTGACCGAGGCCGGTTTGCCATCCAGCACGTAAATGGAGTCTGCCAGACGCAGCGCCTCCATCGGGTCATGGGTGACCAGCATCACGGTCTTGCCTTCCAGCAGCCGTGCCGCTTCCGCCTGTAACCGAAATCGTGAAATCGCGTCCAGCGCCGAGAAGGGTTCATCCATCAGGACAATATCGCGTTCAAGGAACAGGGTACGTGCCAGCGCCACCCGCTGACGCATCCCCCCGGACAGCGCCGCCGGGAGTTTGGCGGCCTCATCCGCCAGCCCGACCAGATGCAGATAACGCAGCGCCCGGCGCTGTTCGTCCGCAGACACCCGGCCCTGCTGCAGCCGGGCCGGCAACGCAACATTCTCCAGCGCCGTCAGCCAGGGCAGCAGCAGGTCCTGCTGTGCCATATAGGCAATCCGGTTTTCCAGCGGCTGACCGTCTTCCGCATGAACCCGGCCGGAAATTGTCGCGCTATCCGTCAGCCCCGCGACAAGACGCAACAGACTGGTCTTCCCGACACCGCTGGCACCCAGAACGGCTGTCCAGCCGCCTGCCCGCACCGCAAGGTTCAGACCGGTGAAAACAATGGCACCACCAAACCGCAATTCAGAGTCATGGATTGTCAGTCCGGGTGCCGTCATGGCTTCAGCCCCCGGCTTTCCAGAACGCGTGAAAATGATGAACCGGACCATGTCCCCGGCCAATGTCCAGACTGTCGGCGCCAAGGATGGCCGCTTCGATATAGGCCTTGCCGACCCGGACAGCCGATGTGACATCCATTCCCTTGGCCAGACCGGCGGCAATCGCTGACGACAGGGTACAGCCGGTCCCATGTGTATTACGCGTCGGAATACGCGGGCTGGTCAGCTCGATGATACTGTCACCGGACATCAGCAGATCGGTACTGTCCGGCCCCTTGCCATGTCCGCCCTTGAGCAGGACAGCCTTCGCACCGAGACGTAACAGCGCCTGCCCGGCGGCCTGCGGATCTGCCGCGACCTCGTCTTCTGACCAGCCGAGCAGTACACCGGCTTCCGGCATGTTCGGTGTGATGATGCCGGCGACGGGCAGCAGTTTTTCGCGCAAGCCCTCGACCGCAGCGTCCGCCAGCAGTTTGTCACCGCTTTTGGCGACCATCACCGGGTCCAGCACAACATTGCGGACTGCGTATTTTGCCAGGCAGTCAGCAACCGCCCGGATGACATCCGGCTGGCTCAGCATACCGATCTTCACCGCGTCCACAGCGAGGTCGTCAAAGACCGTCTCGAACTGGCTGGTAATGAAGGCGGCGGGCACGTCATGAATGGCCCGCACCTCCCGGGTATTCTGTGCGGTCAGCGCCGTAATGACGCTGGCACCGTAGACGCCAAGTGCGGAAAAGGTTTTCAGGTCGGCCTGAATACCCGCACCGCCACCGCTGTCGGAACCTGCAACAGTGATGGCAATAGCTGTCTTGTTCATACCACCGCCCCTTTCGCTTTTCTGGCATTCCCGACAATCCCCGCCAGCCGCCGGGAGACAGCCTCGGGCTGTCCCGACTGCGTGATGGCAGAGACAACACAAACACCGTCAACGCCGGCCTCAATGACGCCGGCGGCATTGTCCGCGTCGATACCGGCTATGGCGCAGAGCGGCAGATCGCAACGCCCCCGGACAATTCCGGCGAGCTTTCGCAAGCCATCCAGGCCGATTGGCGGGTCCGGATTTTTCTTGCTGGTGGTTTCGAAGACGCCACCGAAACTGACATAGTCGAGCAGGTCAACAGGCGCATCATTGGCCTGGTGGTCGTTCTTCACCGTCAGGCCGATGATCGCATCCGGACCGAGCAGCCGCCGGGCATCCGCCACGGTGATATCCTGCTGGCCGACATGAATGCCTGCGGCGCCACTGGCCAGTGCCACATCCACCCGGTCATTGATCAGCAGGGGCACGCCGAGCGGTGTCAGTGCCGCGACCAGCGCCCGCGCCGTCGCGATCATGTCCCGGGTGCCGGATGTCTTGTCCCGCAACTGGACAAGAGTCACACCGCCCGCAGCAGCCTGCCGGGCGACCTCGACAATCCGGCCTTCCGGACAATGCGACGGGCCAACGCAGATATAGAGCGACAGGTCGAGCGTATCAGACATTCGTTTCCTCCCCGAGACGGGACAGTTCGTCAATAAAGCCAATGGCAAAGCTGGCCGGTCCGCCAGCAGCTGCCGCCGCCCGTTCACCGGCCTCACCCACACAATGCAGGGCGGCAAGCGTCGCCGCCTGCGGATCATCGTTTGCTGCGAGAAAGGCCGCGATCACAGCGGACAGGGCGCAACCGAAACCGGTCACCTGATGCATCAGCGGAGACCCCAGCCGGCAATCGTCCAGACTGTTGGCCGAGACCACATGGTCTACCGCGCCGGTAACGGCCAGAATGACCCCGGCTTCCTGCGCAAAACGCCGCAGCGCATTCTCGTCTGAGCCACCGGCCATCAGGGCCGTCTCGCGGCTGTTTGCCCGCAGAACGGTTGGTTTGCGCAACAGATACTGTGCCGCAGATTCCGCCCGGCGGTGCGAACGTTCAATCATCACCGGGTCGAGAACCCAGGGAATTCCCACATTCTCTGCCGAGGTGATCGCCAGGTCGATACTGCGGCGGCGCGCCGGATCAAGGGTGCCGAGATTCACCAGCAATGCGTCAGCCGAGGCAACGAACTCGCCGACTTCATCCGCGTCATGTGTCATCGAAGGATGAGCACCCAGTGCCAGCAGCACATTTGCCGTGAAATTCTGGGCGACCGAATTGGTGATGCAGTGAACGGCAGGCGATGATTGGCGAACAGCGGTCAGGGCTTTTGATACAGACTTGTCCATCTCTCTCCACTAGCAGGGCGCTGGCGGAAGCTGGATCAGGGATATCGCGGAACTTGCGACCCTCATTTCCTCCGCCGGCATTACCCGGTTCAGGTTCACGGGTCAGCGTCTGACGCTTCTCAGCCCGGCAGGGCCCCCCGATGAGTTAAGGGGAAGCTAATCCGCCAGCCGCCCGAGTACAAGCCCGCGCAGATGAATTTGGTTTGACAGTCATTACGATCCCCGTGAGGCTTCCGGTCGTAAGCTGCCTGTCGGGATTGGGATAGCGACGTCAGATCGTATTAGTCCGGCAGGGGTAAACAGGGAAAACCACGGAGGCTAAAATGCGATTCTCACATCATGTCGCCGCGATTGCGGCGGCTGCTTGTATTGCTGTTTCAGTGCCCGCACAGGCGAAAACCTTCAAATGGGCATTTCAGGGCGACGCACAGTCGCTGGACCCCTACGTGCTGAACGAAACGTTCACACTCGGGTTCCTTGGCAACATCTATGAAGGCCTGGTCCGGCGTGATGGCGACCTGAATGTCGTTCCGGCACTGGCCGAACGCTGGGAAATCATGGAGCCGACGCGCTGGCGCTTCTACCTGCGTCAGGGTGTGAAGTTCCAGAATGGCAACGCCTTCAGCGCTGATGACGTTCTGTTTTCCGCTGATCGCGTACGGGCTGAAGGGTCGGATCTGAAAACCCGCCTCGCCAAGGACGTGAAGGTGGTCAAGGTCGACGATCATACGGTCGACTTCATCACGCCGGAGCCGAACCCGATCCTGAATTCGGAATGGTCGACCTGGTACATCATCGACAAGGAATGGGCCGAGGCCAACGGTGCCATCGACCCGTCGAGCGTTACTGAAGGCAAGACCAATTTCGCCGCCTTTAACGCCAACGGTACCGGCGCCTTCCGGGTGAAGGAACGCCAGGCCGATGTGAAGACCGTTCTCGTACCGAACGAGACCTGGTGGGACGCGGCGAACAAAAAACACAATCTGACGGAAGTCATCTTCACGCCGATTTCGTCCGACGCCACCCGTGTCGCCGCCCTGCTCTCCGGCGAAATCGACATGATGTTCCCGGTGCCGGTTCAGGATATGGGCCGCATCAACGCCAACAACGGCACCTCCGTGCTGGCTGGCCCGGAACTGCGGACAATCTTCCTTGGCATGGACCAGCATCGCGACGAGCTGCTGTATTCCAACGTCAAGGGTAAGAACCCGTTCAAGGACAAACGGGTCCGCCAGGCATTCTATCAGGCGATTGATATCGAAGCGATCAAGTCGAAGATCATGCGCGGTCTTGCAACACCGTCCGCGCTGATGGTTGCTCCGGGTATCAACGGTTCATCACCGGACTTCAGCCGCCTGCCCTACGACCCGGACGGCGCGAAGAAGCTGCTGGCCGAAGCCGGCTATCCGGATGGCTTCACGGTCGGTATGGATTGCCCGAATGACCGCTACGTGAATGATGAAGCGATCTGCCAGGCGGTTGTCGCGATGCTGGCAAAGGTCGGGGTCAAGATTGACCTGCTGGCCCAGACCAAGAGCAAGTATTTCGCCAAAATTCTGGCACCGAAGCTCGACACCAGCTTCTATCTGCTGGGCTGGACACCGGGCAGCTTTGATGCCTGGAACGTGCTCTACAACATCATGGGGTGCTATGACGAGGCATCGGGATCCGGCAAGTTCAACCTGGGTCGCTATTGCAACCCGGAAGCTGATGCCATGACAAAAATGGTCCAGAGCGAAACCGATCAGGCCAAGCGTCAGTCCATGATCGAGCAGGTCTGGAAAATGAACATTGACGATGTGTCCTATATCCCCCTGCACCAGCAGGGCCTTGCCTGGGGCAAGAAGGACAGTGTCGACCTGGTACAGCGGGCCGACAACGAGTTCATGTTCTACTACGTCAACGTGAAATGATCTGACGCTGTGCTGTCCCGCCCGCCCTTTCTGGTGCCGGGCGGGACAGCCAGATTCCGGTGCTCCTGAATGCTGGCATTCATCATCCGCCGATTTGCGCAGTCCGTCCTCGTGATGTTCATCGTGGCGCTTGTCTCGTTCTTCATGTTCACCTTTGTCGGTGACCCCGTGAACCAGATGGTTGGCGTCGAGACCTCGATTACCGAGCGTGAGGAACTGCGCCAGCGGCTGGGGCTGAACGACCCGGCCATTGTGCAGTTTGGTCGCTTCATTGCCAAAGCGGCGCAGTTCGAATTCGGGATTTCCTACCAGCACAAGAAGCCGGTCACCGATCTGATCATGGAGCGCATGCCGGCCACGCTTGAACTCAGCATGGTTGCCGCCCTGTTCGCCCTTCTGGTCGGGGTTCCGATGGGCGTCTATACCGGGCTGAACCGTGACAGTGCCCTCAGCAAGTTTTTTCTGACGATCTCGCTGATCGGCATTTCGATCCCGACATTCCTGATCGGTATTCTGCTGATTTTCATCTTTTCGGTTCAGTTCAGTCTGCTGCCTTCCTTCGGGCGGGGCGATGTTGTCAGCATTGCCGGATGGACAACCGGTCTGCTGACCCCGTCCGGCCTGAAAGCGCTGATCATGCCGTCAATCACGCTGGGCCTGTTCCAGCTGACCCTGATCATGCGGCTGGTGCGCTCGGAAATGCTGGAAGTTCTGCGCACAGACTTCATCAAGTTTGCCCGTGCCCGGGGCCTTACCAACCGCGCCGTCCATTTCGGACATGCCCTGAAGAACACGCTGGTTCCGGTCATTACCATCACCGGGCTGCAGCTTGGCTCGCTCATCGCCTTCGCGATCATTACCGAGACGGTGTTCCAGTGGCCGGGCATGGGCCTGATGTTCCTGCAGGCCATCAGCGCCGTCGATATTCCGATCATGTCAGCCTACCTGATGCTGATCGCCTTCATCTTTGTGCTGATCAATCTGATCGTCGATCTGCTCTATTACGTTATCGACCCGCGCCTGCGGGCGGACCGGGGGGCCGCGCACTAGGATGGCCGACATCATCAAACTCACGTTAAGCCAGCGCGTCACCGGCTCGGTCCGGGCCTTCTTTGACGGCGATGTCTGGTACAGCTTCACCCGGTCAAAGGTCGCAATGGCCGCGGCCCTGGTCACCACCGTGATGATCCTGTCCGCGGTCTGCGCCCCGCTGATTGCGCCGCATAATCCGTTCGACCTGGCCTCGATCAACCTGATGGATTCGCAGACACCGCCAGTCTGGATGGAGGGCGGAAATCCGGACTTCCTGCTGGGAACCGATGACCTCGGGCGGGATGTGTTCTCGACCATCCTCTACGGATCGCGGATATCCCTGCTGGTCGGTTTTGCCTCGGTCGTCTTCTCGCTGGTGCTGGGCGTCGGCCTCGGGCTGTTATCCGGCTATGTCGGGGGCGTCCTGGATGCCTTCATCATGCGGGTCGCAGAAATTCAGCTTTCCTTTCCGGCTATTCTGATCGCCCTGCTGGTCGATGGTATTGCCCGCGGCCTGCTGCCTGCCGGCGAGCGCGAGAATCTGGCGATCTATGTACTGATCTTCTCCATCGGCATTTCCGGGTGGGTGCAATATGCCCGGACGGTGCGCGGCTCCACACTGGTCGAAAAGAACAAGGAATATGTCCAGGCCGCCAAGGTGATCGGCATCCACCCGGTTCTGATCATGCTGAAACATGTGCTGCCGAACGTCACCGGTCCGGTGCTGGTGATCGCCACCATTCACCTCGCCATTGCCATCATTACCGAGGCGACACTGAGCTTCCTTGGTGTCGGTGTGCCGCCGACCGAGCCGTCGCTGGGGACGCTGATCCGCATCGGCAACAACTTCCTGTTTTCCGGTGAATGGTGGATCACAATCTTTCCCGGCATCACTCTCGCCGTTCTGGTCCTCGCGGTTAATCTGCTGGGCGACTGGTTGCGCGATGCGCTGAACCCGAAGTTACGGTGACGGGATGAGCGCCGAGATGACCAGTATTCCGCCGCTGCTGGAGGTCCGGAACCTCCGGATCGAATTTCCGACCCGGCATGGCACACTTGTCGCGGTCGACGATATCTCGCTGCAGATCAATCCCGGGGAAGTGCTCGGCGTGGTCGGCGAGTCCGGTGCCGGAAAGTCACTGACCGGGGCCGCCATCATCGGGCTGCTGGAGCCGCCGGGGCGGATTGCCGCAGGCGAAATCCGGCTGGAGGGCAACCGCATCGACAACCTGCCCTATGAGAAGATGCGCCGGATACGCGGCCGGTCGATCGGGGCCATCTTTCAGGACCCGCTGACCAGTCTCAATCCGCTCTACACAGTGCGGGAACAGCTGACCGAAACCATCCTGACCCATGAGGATATCAACAAGGCCAAGGCCGATGCGCGGGCGCTGGAGCTGCTGGTCGAGGTCGGCATCCCCGCCGCCGCCGAACGGATCGACAGCTATCCGCACCAGTTTTCCGGCGGTATGCGCCAGCGGGTGGTCATTGCCCTGGCGCTCTGTGCCCGGCCAAAACTGATCATCGCCGACGAGCCGACGACGGCGCTGGATGTCTCGATTCAGGCGCAGATCATCTCGCTGCTGAAACGGCTCTGCCGCGAGAACGGCACGGCGGTCATGCTGGTCACCCATGATATGGGCGTCATCGCCGAAACCGCCGACCGGGTCGCCGTCATGTATGCCGGCCGGATTGCCGAGATCGGTCCGGTGCGGGATGTCGTCAAAAATCCGAAACATCCCTATACCAAAGGGCTGATGGGCTCGATCCCGATGATCGGCGAGGATGTCGAGAATCTGACCCAGATTGACGGCACCATGCCGCGCCTGACCGAGATTCCGCCGGGCTGTGCGTTCAACCCGCGCTGTACCGAACGGTTTGGCCGCTGTGAACGCGACCGCCCCGATCTGATGGATGCCGGCAGCACACGGGCCGCCTGCTGGCTCTACGACCGGGAGGGCGATCATGGCTGAAGGACCGGCAACCGATATCGTCCTGCGCGTGACCGGGCTGAAACGGTATTTCGATGTCTCCGCACCCTTTCTGAACCGGCTGCTCAGCGGCTCCGGCAGGCAGATACTGAAGGCAGTGGATGGCGTTGATTTCGAAATTGCCCGGGGCCAGACCTTCTCCATCGTTGGTGAGTCCGGCTGCGGCAAGTCGACAATTGCCCGGCTGATCGTCGGCCTGCACCAGCCATCCGGCGGCGAGATCGAGTTTGAAGGCAATGCAATTTCTGCCGAGTCCAGCCGCAAGGCGATGGCTCCGTTCCGCAAGAAACTGCAAATGATCTTTCAGGATCCCTATGCCAGCCTGAATCCGCGCTGGCGGGTCTTCGATATCATTGCCGAACCGATCCGGGCCTATGATCTGATTGACAATAATGCCGATATTGCCGAGCGCGTCGGCGAGTTGCTGAGCCATGTCGGTCTGAACCCCAAGGACGGGGTGAAATACCCGCATGAATTCTCCGGCGGACAGCGGCAGCGGATTTCCATCGCGCGTGCGCTGGCCAGCGAACCGGAATTCCTTGTCTGTGACGAGCCGACATCGGCGCTTGATGTCTCGGTACAGGCACAAATCCTGAATCTGATGAAACAGCTGCAGCGCGATTTCCGGCTGACCTATCTGTTCATCTCGCACAATCTGGCGGTGGTCTATCACATCTCCGACCATGTCGCGGTGATGTATCTCGGGCGGATCTGCGAGGTCGCTGACAAGAAAACCCTGTTCCGCCGCCCGCTGCATCCCTACACCCGGTTGCTGCTGGATACGATTCCCGATCTCGGCATGACCGGGCGGGAACGCTCACCGGTTGCTGGTGAAGTACCAAACCCGATCAACCCGCCCGGCGGTTGCGCCTTTCACCCCCGCTGCCCGCACGCCAATGACCGCTGTCGGACTGAGCGACCAGAGCCGATAAAGGTGCCAGGCGGACGTGTTGCCTGCCACGCGGTTGAAGAAAACCGTATTCCGCAGGAAACTGAACGCCCCCTGCCTGATGAGGAGACCTGAACATGCCAACCTTGTATCGCGGCGGACGCATCTTTGACGGTGTCGACCGGATCATCGACGGACATGCCATTGCGGTGCAGGACGGCAAGATTGCCCGCATCGCCCCGGTTGCGGAGTTTGACGGCTTTACCGGCCAGACTGTGGATACCACCAGCACAACCCTGCTGCCCGGCCTGATGGATGCGCATGTGCATATCCTTTATGGCGGCGAGCCGAATCCATCGGTAAAGCTGGAAGAAATGACCCCGGCGCAGATCACCCTGCGCGGGATGGAACATGCCAACGCCACCTTGCGCGGCGGCGTTACCGCCATTCGGGATTGCGGTGGTCGCGACTATATGGAATTCGCCATCCGCGATGCCTGCAACAGTGGCCGATATCTTGGCCCCAGCGTGCGTGCGGCCGGACGGATCATCTGCATGACCGGCGGGCATGGCAACCGGCACGGACGCGTGGCCGACGGTGTCGACGATGTGGTGAAGGCGGTCCGCGAACAGATCCACAAAGGCAGCGATCTGGTAAAAATCATGGCAACCGGCGGTGTCATGACCCCCGGTGTGAATCCGGAAGACGCCCATTATTCGGCTGCCGAAATCGCCGCCGGCATTGCCGAGGCAACCCGTTTCAACAAGACCACCGCCAGCCATGCGCAGGGGGCCGCCGGTATTCTCAACGCCACACTGGGCGGTGTTACCTCCATCGAACATGGCATCTTCATGGATGACGAATGTTGCCAGGCGATGCTGGAGCGCGGCACCTATCTGGTCCCGACACTGGCGGCGCTGGCCAATATTCTGGGCAATGCCAACAAGGGCATTCCCGACTATGTTGTCGAGAAGTCACAACGCTGTGCGGAGCAGCATCGCAAGTCGATCCAGAAATTCTACAAGGCCGGTGGCAAAATCGCGCTGGGGACCGATGCAGGCACGCCGTTCAATTACCATGGTGAAAATGCGCAGGAACTGACCTACATGGTCGATAACGGCATCTCGCCCATGGACGCGCTTCGCTTCGGCACATCAGCCGCCGCCGATCTGCTGCGTCTTGATGACCGGGGTATCCTCCGCGAAGGGCTGGCAGCGGACCTGCTGATCGTCCGGGGCGACCCGACAACCGACATCAGCATGGCCGCCGATAAAGCCAACCATCTTGCTGTCGTCAAGAACGGCACACTGATCAACACGTCCACCGACAATGTCGTTCTGCCCGATATCACCCGCCATCGCGGCCCGCAAATGGCCGCCGCCAGCCTGTTCTAGACCTGACCCCGGGGATTAAATCTCATGTCCATCATCGAACGTGCCAGCGAGCTTCAGAAAGATATGCAGACCTGGCGGCGTGACATCCACGCCCATCCGGAAACCGCCTTCGAGGAAATCCGCACCGGCGATGTCGTCGCGGCAAAACTTGAGGAATTCGGAATCCAGGTCCATCGCGGCCTCGCAAAAACCGGGGTCGTCGGCACGCTGAAATGCGGCCAGGGTAACCGTGCCATTGGCTTGCGGGCGGATATGGATGCGCTCAACCTGCAGGAAAAGAACACCTTCGACCATGCGTCGCGCCATCCCGGAAAGATGCATGCCTGCGGTCATGACGGCCATGTGGCGATGCTGCTGGGGGCTGCCAGAATTCTGTCGGAGACGAAGAACTTCGATGGCACTGTCCATTTCATCTTCCAGCCGGCGGAAGAAAATGAAGCCGGTGGCCGGGTAATGGTTGAGGAAGGCCTGTTCGACCTGTTCCCGGTCGACAGCGTCTATGGCATGCATAACTGGCCCGGCCTAAAGCCGGGACAGTTCGCCGTGAAGAAAGGCCCGATGATGGCCTCCGCCGACAATTTCGAAATCACCATCACCGGCAAGGGTGCCCATGCAGCAATGCCGAACCTGGGCATTGATCCGGTTGTCGTCTCGGCGGAAATTATTACCGCACTGCAAACCATCTCCAGCCGGATTGCCGATCCGCTGGAGCCGGTGGTGGTTTCTGTCACCCAGATCCATGCCGGGGATACTTTCAATGTAATTCCCGACAGCGTCAGAATGGCCGGGACCTGCCGCGCCTTTTCACCGGAACTGCGCAACCGGCTGGAACCGGCAATGAAGCAGATTATCGACGGTATTTGTGCTGCCCACGGGGTCACTGCGGAGTTCATCTATCGCCGCAAATATCCGCCGACGGTGAACTGGCCGGAAGAAACCGACTACGCCGCTGCGGCGGCAGCCGCTGTCGTCGGCGAGGAAAATGTCCTCAGCAATCTCAACCCGGTCATGGGTGCGGAAGACTTCGCCTACATGCTGGAGGCCCGGCCCGGCAGCTATGTCTGGCTCGGTCAGGGCGCCGACGCCGGCTCCTTCCACGGCTGCATGCTCCACAATCCCGGCTACGACTTCAACGACGAGGTCGCACCTATCGGCGTCAGCTACTGGGTGACACTGGTGGAACAGCAGTTGCCGGTGAAGAAGGGGTAGCAATCCAGCCATCGTCATCCCGGGCAACAGGGTGACCGGTTACCAGGATCTGATACTGCGTCGGATATGTCTTCATCCTTCGAGACGCGCTTTCAGCGCTCCTCAGGATGAGGCCGTGTATGCGGGGCCTCATCCTGAGGAGGCCTTGCGCGCCGTCTCGAAGGATAATAATGAAATCCGGACTTCAGGAATTCGCCGGGCTTTTTTCTAGTCCCCGGACAGGCCGGTTTCTGCCGGTCCCGTGACAATCGGCGGTATCTATCCGCCCAACCGCGTCCGCATCAATCCTGCGACAGCGCGGTCCATTTCTCTCGGGCTCAAGTCCAGCGCCTTTATCGCACCTTCCACGTCGGCGGCTCCCCGGTTCTGACCCATTTTTGATTTTGCTTCCAGCCGGGTCACGGTCATTTCAAAGCCGACGATGCCGCGCATCATCGCGAACAATGCCTTGTCGTCCATCGCACCCTCGGAGGTCCAGGGCTCGGGCGCATCTGCTTCAAATTTTGCCGTGAGGTCATCCAGTATCTGACGGACATCCGATGCCTCTTCCAGCACCCGAACCGGGCCGCAAGCATGAATGGCCTCGTAGTTCCAGGTCGGGACGAGGCCTTTCGCGGCGTACCAGCGGGGTGAGATATAGCAATGCGGGCCGCTGAAGACTGCCAGTGATTCGCTCTCCCGCGTAAACGATTTCCAGTGCGGGTTGGCGCGGGCCACATGGCCCCGGAGGATCAGCCGGTCACCGTCACGGGTCGCCAGCAGGGGCAGATGGGTGGCGAAGGGCTGGCCGTCGATCACCGTGACCAGCGTGGCAAACGAGTCTTCCGCAAGCCGCTGGTCGATCTGGGCCTGGTCGTTCAGTTCAAAATGGCGTGGCACATACATGCTGACTCTCCTGATACCCGGATGAGGTAGACGCTCTGGCGGCAAAGCAACAGGACCATTCCCTGTAGCGGCCTGCAGTCCAATCTGGTTCGCCGGAAATCAGAACTTGCGCTGGCTGATCACCTCTTTCGGCATCATCGAGAGACGCAGATATTGCGCCAGCAGATGCATGACCGACTGATGAGCGTCTTCGACAACGCCGTAATTATCACCGCTGACATGAATATGGGCGTCGGCATATTTGCCGCTCCGCCCGCCGGAGAAGCCGGTCAGCGCGATGGTGGTAACATCGTTTTCGCGGGCATGGGCCAGCGCCCGGATGATGTTCTCGGAATCGCCGGAGGACGAAATCGTTATCAGCAGGTCACCCGGTCTGGCCTGTGTCGCAAGCTGATAGACGAAGACATCATCATAGGAAATATCATTGGCGATGGCGGTGAGAATCTCGACATTCGACGACAGCGAGACAACACGCGGTTTCACCGGGGTATCGGTTTGAATGCCCTTGGCGAAATCGCACAGCAGATGGTTGGCGATAGAGGCCGAACCGCCGTTGCCGCAGGAAAATATCTGCGCATCGCGTTTCAGGCCGTCACCCAGCAGACGGGCCGCCTTCGACAGGGCACCCCGGTCAATCGATGCGGTCGCCAGTGCCAGGCGGTTGTAATAGGCATCGGCGTAGGAGCCGATATCGACAAAAGACTTATCCGGAAAACTCATCATTCAGCCTCTGAAGATTGGACAACCAGCGCGATACCCCAGCGCGACGCCCAACGCAAACCTTCGGGCATTTTTCCGCGCGGGCTGTCTTCGCACCCGACCCGGCCAGTATACCCGTCCCGGCCCAGCCGGTCGAACAGATGCGGGCAGCAGATTTCGCCATTGTCCGGCTCGTGCTGTCCCGACAGATCAGCAATCCGGGCATGGACGATCATATTTTCCCGGGCATTTTTGCTCAGCCGTCGTCTCTCAGATCCAGTAACTGCCTTGCCCGACCGGCAATTCGCGCGGCCTCGTCCAGCGGTGCGGCCTGCCAGTCCGTCCACTCGTCGCTGAACGGGCGGGCTGATCCCCGGGCGCAGAGATCACGATGCAGCGCCTCATGCTTCTCGATGGCGAAACCCGGCGGGCTGAAGATCCAGACCGGCACCCCCGGTGCACAGGCCTCGCAGACCATGGAGACGGAATCACCGGTCACAACGATGCCATCGGCCAGCGCCAGAAGCCCGCGATAGGGGTTCGGGCCGGGATCGTCATAGCGATAGAGATAGCTCGCCGGCGGCAGTTCGGCACTGAACGCATCGATTGACGCCCCTGTCCGCCGG
Source organism: Rhodospirillales bacterium (assembly GCA_040219025.1). Classification (GTDB taxonomy): domain Bacteria; phylum Pseudomonadota; class Alphaproteobacteria; order Rhodospirillales; family HT1-32; genus HT1-32. The sequence goes on from JAVJTE010000009.1 coordinate 151,706, forward strand.
CTGGTGCTGACCAGCAGGCTGCCGCCCACAGTATCTGCCAGCGCGGCAACAGATTTTGCCAGTCTCGCCGCCAGCGACGGCGGGAAGGGCTTGCGCTTCGTCGCCCCGCCCACCAGCACCGCAATCCAGGGGCGTGGCATGCCCTCAAACCTGTCGATCCATTCCTGTCCGGCAGCTTTCAGATCATCCGCATTGAGGCGATGGGGCGCACCGGTAACCGGCAGAATGTTCTCCGCAGCCGGTGGATTGTCATGGGACGGAATGGCCACCAGATCAAACCCGGACAGGCTGCCGCCCGGATCCATGATCTGTACCAGCCGCGTCGAGGGGGACTGTTTCCTGATATAGCGCGCGACAGCCGCAGCGCGACGGCCCGCGGCGATCACCATATCCGGCCAGGGTGGCTCAATTATCGCCTTCGAGGCAGCCGTCAGCGCCCGCAGAGAAGCACCAAAATTCGGCAGACGGGCGAAGCTGTTGTAATCGAGAGGCTTTTCGACAAAAGCCAGACCCAGCTTGTCCGCAACCCCCAGGGCCTGATTGGCGGTCCCCGCCCGGGGGTCAACCAGAACCCAGATCAGTGGCTCTGCCCCGGTCATCCCGTCAGCAGCCGGTGAATTCCGGCTTACGCTTTTCCAGAAACGCCCGGTAGCCTTCCCGGAAATCATCTGAGTCAAAGCAGGCGTAAGTCGCCGTATGATCTGCTGCCGTCATGATGTCTCCAGACGCCAGCCGGTTCACCAGCGCCTTGTGCCGGCTGTTGGACAGGGGGGCATTGCGGGACATGGAGACCGCAGATTTCATCGCTGCCTCCTGCACATCACTGTCCGGCACGACACGGGTTACAAGATGGTTCAGCCGGGCCTCTGCCGCGTCGAACACCCGTGCCTCCAGCAGGATTTCCTTCGCCACTACCGGGCCTGTCACCTGCACCAGCACCTCCATGAACATCAGCGGCATGGTGATCCCGAGCTTGCTGACCGGTGCGCCGAACATCGAACTTTCACCGCAGATCCGGACATCACAGAGGGCCGCAATTTCCATACCCCCGCCAATGCAGTTGCCATTGATTGCAGCCACCACCGGCTTCGGACAGTCGCGGATCGCACAGATCGTTTCAAACATGGTCGCGCCATAGGCCTCGGCATCCGCAGCCGTCTTGTAGGCGGTCTCGAATTCACTGATATCGGCACCGACACCGAAATGATCGCCGGCCCCGGTCAGCACAACGGCCCGGATGCTGTCATCCGCGGCAATTTCAGCAAACCGCGCGGTCAGCCCAAGCCACATCGGCCGGTTCAGGGCATTGCGTTTCTCCGGACGGTTCAGCGTCACCGTGGCAACGGCAGCATCGCGGCTGATCAGTATGGCATCTGCGGTCATGTCATTTCCGTGTTCTGGGTATCCTGCGGCATAGTTTGTTTCCCGGTTGCAGATCGACAAAAAAGTCCGGCACCTAATCGGCAAATTTGCCGAGTCCGTTTCGCAGATCATCCAGCCAGGGCTCGTACTTGCGCCAGCGCTGGACCGCCGTGCGGTTGATGGGCTGGCGAACCTGCCAGGCGCTGGCTGTCTGGACCAGGCGTTCTGTCTTGTGGAAATTCAGGCAGGCGTCATCCCATTCCAGATCAAGAAAATCGATGATCTCGCGGGTGACCGCTTCCTGATTATCCACCAGTTCCTCGTACTGAACTTCAAGCACCGGTATCGAGAGGGTTTTCAGCCAGTAGGCCATCAGCCGCTCATATTCCCGGTAATAGGCTGCCAGATCCCTGATGTCATAGCTGAAATACTGGCTTTCCCGGAAATTCTGGAAATAGCAGCTCAGGCAGGAGTCCATCGGGTGCCGCCGGGTGTGGATGACCCGGGCACCGGGCAGGATGGTCTGGATGAACCCGAGATTGATGAAATTCGCCGGCATCTTGTCGACCACCCGGGCCGCATCCGGTGCCAGCTTTGTGATGGCATCGAGGTAGCTTTGCCCCATTGCCGCAGCCTCGGATTCCGTAACCCGCGCCGCGCATTCCGGATAGTTCATCTGCCCCCGCCATTTATCGGACAGGGCGACCGACAGGCGCGAGATATCCTTCAGTTCACCCGCACCATGGGCCTTCGGGTGACTGGCGATGATCTGCTCCACCAGCGTGGTGCCGCTGCGCGGCATGCCGCACACGAAAACCGGCTTGTCGCTGACATTACCCCAGCCTTTACGCTGGCGCAGGAACCCGACCGAATAAGTACCCATATTGCGGCTGATATAGGCGGTGTGGTTGACCGGGTTGAAGACCTTGCCGGACGATTTCAGCTGCTCTTTCTTGGCATCATTTGCCCGCCGATATGCCGCAAATGAGCCCTCATGATCGCCAAGCCGCTGCAGAATTTCGCCAAGACCGAAATTATGCATGACCTTCTCGTCCAGTGTCCCCTTCGACCGGGATATTGCTTCTTCAAACTGCTGACGCAGGTTCTCCTGATCCCGTGACTTGCCATACAGCGCCAGCTGATACAGCGCCTGCAGGTAATAGGGCCGTACCTTGAGCACATCCTCATACTGGGTGCAGGCCTCCTCAAAGCGGCCCAACTGGCCGAGCGCAGTCCCCCGATTCAGCAGGGAGTCGGTATGATCCGGCCGCAGTTCGATGGCCTTCTCGAAAGCCGGCACCGCTGCCGCCACATCACCCTGCACCTGCAACGCAACACCGAGGCTGTTGAAATATTCCGGGCGGTCCGGTGCCAGTTCCGTCGCCCGCTGATAAGCCGCAGCCGCCAGCACAGGCTGGTCGCGACGCATTTCGCAGATGCCAAGCCCGTTCCAGAACTCCGAATTGTCCGGTTCCAGCGCCAGCGCCCGGCAATAATGACTGCGGGCATGCAACAGCCGCCCCCGGCGGCGCTCCACGTCGCCGAAAAGGGCATAGCCGGACGCCATTCCCGGATCAGCAGACACAGCCTTGCGGAGGACCGAAACCGCGTCGTCAACCTTGCCTGCCTGCACCAGCCCGACCACCATATTGCGCACGGCACCGGGATGGGCGGGCTCAATCTTCAGGGCGCGGCGAAAGGCCGACAATGCACCGGCCTTGTCACCGACCTCGTTCAGTGCAGCACCCAGATTACTGATCGATGTGACATCCCGTGGTCGCAATTCGATCGCCCGACGCAGGCTGGTGACCGCCTCGGGAAATTTCTTGGACCGATAGGCTGCCAGCCCCTTGAGGGCGTGCGCGGCCCCTTCATCAGGGTGATCCGCGATCAGCTTGTCAGCGATCTGCTCTGCCTGATCAGCCTGACCGGCATCAAGGCGCCCCCTGCCGGTTTCCAGCATCTTCTCAGGCGACAGGCCTGCGATTTCCTTGAGAACCGGCGTTGATACCGAGGACTTCTTCGCAGCAGATGCGGCGGCAGTTTTTCGTGGCTTACGGGCCCTGGATTTTCGTGCTGTGCTCATGAACCCAGACTACAGGAGGAAAAGACCACGGAAAACCATTGTAGGGAATGGCGCAACCACTACACTTTCCCCGGAGCAATTTTGCAAGATCGGGAGCATATGACGATGGCACGAACCTGCCTGAAGGTCTGTATTGCGGCGCTCTGCTGCGCCCTGACATTTGCCACCGGCGCACTTGCCCGCGACAGCCTGACCATCGGTATCTCGCAGTTTCCGTCGACATTCCACCCGGCCATCGATTCGATGATGGCAAAAACCTACATCCTGTCGATGGCCCGCCGGCCGATCACCACAACGGATGCCGACTGGAATCTTGTCTGTGTATTATGTACCGAGCTGCCGACAATCGAAAACGGACTGGCCCGGCCGGAGAAAACAGCGGACGGGAAAGACGGAGTCGCGATCACCTACAGGCTGCGCGATGATATCCGTTGGGGCGACGGCACCCCTGTCACGACAAAGGATGTCCTGTTCACCTGGGAGGTTGGCCGTCACCCTAAAAGCGGTGTCGGCAATGCGGAGGCCTATCGCCGTATTCTCAGCATCGACATTCATGACGATTACAGCTTCACCCTGCATAACGAGAAGCTGGAATTTGAATATAACAATGTGAACCAGTTCTACCTGCTGCCCGAACATCTGGAGCGAAAGGTATTCGAGGCCAGCCCGGTCGATTACAGGAACACCACCCTGTTTCAGACCGACACAACCAATCCCGGCCTCTATTTTGGCCCCTACCGGATATCTGCCGTGCAACCGGGAACCAGCGTGGAGCTGACAGAAAACCCGACCTGGTATGGCACCAAACCGAAATTCGGCAAGATCATCGTGAAGGCCATCGGCAACACCGCCGCGATGGAGGCAAACCTGCTGTCCGGGTCAATCGACATGATTGCCGGAGAGCTCGGCATTACCATCGATCAGGCCATCGCCTTCGAACAGCGTCATCGCAACCGGTTTGACGTGATCTACAAGCCGGGACTGGTTTACGAACATATCGACCTCAATCTCGACAATCCGATTCTTCAGGATGTCCGGGTTCGCCGCGCCCTGCTGCGCGCACTGGACCGCAAGACACTGAGTGACCAGCTGTTTGGTGGCAAACAGCCGCCGGCGGAAACCAGCATCAACCCGCTGGACTGGATCTATACGGACGACCTGCCGGACAACAGCTACAACCCGGATGCTGCCATCGCCCTGCTTGTCGAGGCCGGGTGGACCGATATGCGCAATGGCATTCGCCATAATGCGGCCGGCGAGCCGTTGCGTTTCGAAATCATGACCACCGCCGGCAACCGCACCCGGGAACTGGTCCAGCAGGTTCTGCAAAGCCAGTGGAAGGCCGTTGGCATTGATGTTCGGATCCGTAACCAGCCGGCCCGTGTCTTTTTTGGCCAGACTGTCACCCGGCGGGAATTCACCGCCATGGCCATGTTCGCCTGGATATCCGCGCCGGAAAGTGTTCCCCGTACCACCCTGCATTCCACCTATATCCCGACCGCAGAGAACAACTATGCCGGGCAGAACTATACCGGCTATGTCAGCCCCGGGATCGACCGGCTTATCGATGAGGTGGAAGTCGAGCTTGACCGCGACAAACGCAAGCTGTTGTGGGACAGAATTCAGCAGATTTACGCCACAGACCTGCCTGCCCTGCCGCTCTATTTCCGGGCGGACGCTTTCATCCTGCCGAAATGGCTGAAAGGTGTTCGCCCGACCGGGCATCAGTATCCGTCATCGCTGGAGATCGAAACCTGGCATGCGGCTGATTAATCAGGGTATGGACTGAACATGGCTTCACCGACGACCACCGCCTCGCTGCTGGATGAGGGCATGCGCCTGCATCAGGCCGGGCATTTCGGGGATGCGGAGCTGGCTTATCTGCATCTGCTCAGGGCTGAACCCGACCATTCACAGGCGCTTAACCTGCTGGGCGTGCTCTATCTCACCGGCGAGCGACCGAAAGATGCCGTCAAGTGGCTGGGGCGAAGGCTGAAACGCGCACCGGATGACGATCTCGCGCGGCTCAATCTCGGCAAGGCTCTGCTCGCCTCCGGTGACGCCTTCAAGGCAGCCCAGACCTTGCGGCCGCTCTGTGACGCGAACCCGCATCATGTTGATGCGGTCGTCTGTCTGGCGCGTGCAGAACAAAAGCGCGGCAGGATGGCCGATGCGGAAACCTTGCTGAAGGAACTTGCCGAACTGGTCCCGGACAATCCCACTGTAGTGACCGAACTGGCGAACCATCACATAGCTACCGGCGAGCCAGCCGTCGCTGAAAAACTGTTCCGACAAATTCTCGGACTTCAGCCTGAAGATATTAACAACCACTGCAATCTGGCGGCGACGCTTCAGAGTATGCATCACACCGGTGAGGCTGCAGAAGTTCTGGGCCAGGCACTGGCACTGGATCCGGAGAATTATCGGACCCGTTTTCTGCTCGCCATGAATACCGGACTGAAGGGCGAGTTTGCATCCGCCGCGACCGAGATGGCGGCGCTGGTTGCAGAACGACCTGACAACATCCCTGCGCAGGTACATCTTGCAGAAATACTGAGTCTGGACAGCCGCAGCGAGGAAGCCGGGGCGCATCTTGCGGCGCTGATAGACAGTGGCGTCGATGATCCGGATATCTGGCATATGTACGGCGTGGTCTGCCTGCAACTCGGCCTGACCAAAAAAGCAGTTTCGGCGCACCGGCGCTCACTCCGTCTCAACCCCGAATTCGCTACGGGATGGCGTCATCTGGCGGCACTCAAGACCTTTACCGACCGCGACCCCGACCTGACCAGAATGCTGGAAATTTCAAAACGCCGGACACTCACCAGTGGCAGCCAGATGCATCTCGACTTTGCCATCGCCAAGGCATTCGATGACCTCCGCAGACCGGCCCGCGCGTTCGCATATCTTGGCAGTGCCAACAAGGCGAACCGGGCAACCTTCTACTTTGACATCGACGCCCATGAAGACCTCGTCGACAGACTGATCGCGGCTACTGCTGATCCTGTTCCTCCGCCATCTGCCACGGTCGCGGGGCCCATTTTCATTGTTGGCATGCCCCGCTCCGGCACAACGCTTGCCGAGCAAATTCTGGCCAGCCATCCCGAGGTGGCGGCAGGTGGCGAACTGATGGTCCTCCGCAATGCTGTGACAGAGGCCGCGCCGGATTATCCGGAAAGCCTGGCTCCGGATCAGGCAGAAAGGATTGCCCGCATCTACAAGGAGCAGACCCGACGGTATTACGGCGGCGCTGACTGGCTGACCGACAAGCTGCCGGAAAATTCATTGCGCTGCGGTCTGATCGCGCAGGCTTTCCCGACAGCGCGGATCATCCATTGCAACCGGGACCCGCTGGATATCGGCCTGTCCTGTTACCAGCGGCTGTTCACCGGCCTGCAACCCTTTGCCTATGATCTGGAAGAACTGGGTCGCTATCTGGTGGCCCATAACAGACTGATGGCGCACTGGCAAAAGGTCTTGCCCGGGCGCTTCGCCGATTTCGACTATCAGTCCGTCATCGACGATCAGGAAGGCGAGACCCGTCGTCTGCTCGCCTTTGCCGGTCTGGACTGGCATGACGACTGCCTTGCCTTCCACAGGAACAGCCGTGCCGTTCGTACTGCCAGTGCGACACAGGTCCGCCAGCCGATCTACCGCTCCTCCCTGCAACGGTGGAAGCCCTATGAGGCGCACCTGGAGCCGATGATCGCCATCCTGCGGACAGCCGGACAGCTGGATGACTGACACCGGCCCGCGCCTGCTGACGGTCGAAGGGCTGACCGTCCGGTTTCCCCTGGGCAAGGGTTCGGTGACCGCTGTCGACGGGATCAGTTTTCATATCGACCGTGGCGAGGCGCTTGGACTGGCCGGCGAAAGCGGCAGTGGCAAAACCATGGCAGCACTGGCGATCCCCCGGATCATTCCCCGCCCCGGCAGAATTGACAGCGGGAGTGTGGTTCTCGACGGAACTGACCTGACCCGCCTGTCGGAGCGCCAGTTGCGCCCGGTTCGCGGACGCCGGATCGGTATGATCTTTCAGGAACCGATGTCGTCACTGAACCCGACCATGACCATCGGCGCGCAGGTGGCGGAAACCCTGCAACTGCACACCGGCCTGACAGGGACCGAGGTTGCCGACCATGCCCGGGCCATGCTGGAGCGGGTGCGCCTGCCCGATCCCGGCAGCATGATGACACGCTATCCGCACCAGCTTTCCGGCGGGATGCAGCAGCGGGCAATGATCGCCATGGCGCTGGCCTGCGACCCGGACCTGCTGATAGCCGATGAACCGACAACGGCGCTGGACGTTACCGTTCAGGCAGAAATCCTTGATCTGATTGATGAGGCCCGGCGCGATCTCGGGATGGCCGTGCTGTTCATCACCCACAATATCGCCGTTGTTGGCCGTATTGCAGACCGGCTGGCAATCATGAAAGAGGGCCGGATCGTCGAGACCGGGAAAACGGCAGAGCTGATTGCCAGCCCCCGGTCGGACTATGCCCGCCATCTGCTGAATGCCGTTCCCCGGCTGGGGGCCGGGCCGCATCCGCGAAAACAACAGGCGGAGACCAGTGGACAGCCGGTCCTCGCCATGCGCGGTATCAGCAAAAGCTATCCCCTTGCCGGCGGCCTGTTCGGGGGCCGGGGCCGCAAGACCGTGCTGCACCCGACCGATCTGGAGATCCATGCCGGCGAGACGCTGGCGATTGTCGGTGCCAGCGGATGCGGCAAAACCACGCTGGCCCGCTGCCTTACCCGGCTGATCGACGCCGATTCCGGCGAGGTGATGCTTGATGACACGGTCATGGGCCGGAATGACCGCCGCTTGCGTCATGCGGTACAAATGATCTTTCAGGATCCGTTCGGCTCTCTCAACCCCCGCTGGAGCATCCGTGCCATCCTGCGGGAGCCAATGCAGATTGCAGGACAAACATCTGCAGACCAGCAGGTTCTGGCAGTAGACCGCGCGCTGCAACAGGTCGGGCTGGACCCGGCAATGGCAGGCCGCTATCCGCATCAGTTTTCCGGTGGCCAGCGCCAGCGCATCGCCATTGCGCGGGCCCTCATTCTGAACCCGCGCGTGATTGTCGCGGATGAGCCGGTCTCGGCGCTCGACGTGTCCGTACAGGCACAAATCCTCGACCTGCTGGCTGATCTGCAGGTGGAACTTGGTCTCTCCATCCTGCTCATCAGCCATGACATCGCTGTTGTCGAACGTCTGGCCGACCGGATCGCCGTGATGGCAGAAGGCCGGATTGTCGAGACCGGGCCGACCCGCGATATCCTCGGTAATCCGCAAACCCCGACCGCGCGCAACCTGATCGCCGCCGTACCCCGCCTGCCGGAGCGGGCGGCATGACCGGCTGGCTGATCCGTCGCCTGTTTCATGTCACGCTGGTCATGGCGATCATGTCGGTGGTGATCTATGCCCTGATTGGTCTGATGCCGGGTGACCCCATCGACCTGATGATTGCCGCGGACCCGAAAATGACTCCGGCGGATGCGGTGCGGCTGCGGGGGCTCTACGGTCTCGACCTGCCGCTGACCACCCGCTACTGGAACTGGCTCACCGCCTTGTTCTCCGGCGATCTCGGTTATTCCCGGCTCTATGGCCAGCCCGTTGGTGCCGTGTTGTTGCCGGCACTTGCCGCCACCCTGAAACTGCTCGGCCTCGCCTTTATCCTGTCGCTGCTGATCGCCCTTCCGATTGGCATCATCGCCGGGCTGCGGCCACAGGGTGTGCTGGATTACGGTGTCAATTTCGTTGCTTTCGCCGGTGTCTCGGTGCCCCAGTTCTGGCTGGCGTTGCTGCTGATCATCCTTTTTGCCGTCCAGCTGCAATGGCTTCCCGCCGGTGGCCCGCCGCCCGCGGGGGCCGGACTGCAGATCACCCTGATCCATTACATTCTGCCGGTACTTTGCATCACCATCGCCAGTGTCGGCGATCATACCCGCTTCATCCGCGCATCGGTGATCGATGTGATGCGTCAGGACTACATCCGGACCGCCATCGCCAAGGGCGCCGGGCCGGGCCGCATCATCCTGCGCCATACCCTGCGCAATGCCATGCTGCCGGTGGTCACGGTCATTGCACTGGATTTCGGCTTCCTGTTCTCCGGCGCGCTGATTACCGAGACGATGTTCGCCTGGCCGGGCATGGGCAAACTGATCTTCGATTCCATCATGGGCAACGATTTCAATCTCGCGCTTGTGGCGCTGTTGCTGGCCACTTTCGTTACCCTCGCCGGTAACCTGCTTGCCGATATCGCCTATGCCCTGCTTGACCCGCGGATACGCTACAAATGAGGGCACCCGGCGCGATCTCCCCTCTCCGGCTGGCCGCAGCCCGGTTTGTCCGGCACCGCATGGCATTGATATCCGCAATCTTTCTGGCTCTGCTGGCGTTACTGGTGATTGCGGCCCCGCTGATTGCCCGGATGATGAACATCGATCCGGAGGCGGTAAACCTGCTCACCCGTTTCGGGCCGCCGGACGGTCGGCATCTGCTCGGCACGGACGAGCTGGGCCGTGATCTGATGCTGCGCCTGCTGCTGGGCGGGCAGGTCTCCCTGCTGATCGGCCTCACCGGGGCACTGGCGGCGGCCGTCATCGGCTCCACCATCGGGCTGCTTGCCGGTTATATCGGCGGTCGCCTTGATGACCTGCTGATGCGGCTGACCGATTCCGTCATCGCATTGCCCGCCCTGCCGCTGCTGATCGTCCTCGCCGCCATTGATCTGGAGAAAGCCGGTCTGCCCGCCTCGCTCGCCCAATCGGAACATGTCAGCCTGATCCGCATCATCGTCATCGTTGCCCTGTTCGGCTGGGTGAAGGTCGCCCGTCTGACCCGCGCCGCGGCACTGGCCGCCCGCAACCGTGACTATGTGCTGGCAGCCCGCAGCGTCGGTGCGGGCCCCTTGCGCATCATGGCATATCACATTCTGCCGAATGCCACCGGGCCGATCATCGTTGCCACAACCCTGTCGGTCGGCAATGTCATCCTGCTGGAAAGTGTGCTGTCATTCCTCGGCCTCGGCATCCAGCCGCCGACCCCGAGCTGGGGCAACATGCTGACCAACGCCCAGGAACTGATCTGGACCGCACCTGCGCTGGCCATCCTGCCGGGCCTCGCCATCTTCCTGACGGTCATCGCCGTCAACTTCCTTGGCGACGGTCTGCAGGACGCCATCGACCCGCGATCAGAAGGGCGCTGATGGCATCGCTCCGGACTCTCTGCTGCCGTCAGTCCGTGCCTTTTGTGACCACCCGCCAGACCGTCACCACGCCGCCGCCCCAGGCGAGTACCGAAACCGCTGTGTCGATCACGGCCCGTATCGTCAGCGGGCCTGTGAAGGCCGCATCGTAATCGATCTGGAAGAACCAGATCAGCAGCGTGGCAATGGCGCTGCCGCCGGCAAGTGCGATCAGCGCCGCCGTCACCCGGTTTACGGGTCTGGTGTTACCTGCCGGTACCTCCGGTGTTTCATCATCCCCGGCCATAGACATCCTCCAGCCGTTCAATATCGTCTTCACCGAGATAACTGCCGGTCTGGACTTCGATGATGCGCAGCGGCTCCTTGCCGGGATTGGCGAGCCGGTGGACCGAGCCTGCGGGAATAAAGATCGATTCATTCTCATGCATCAGCTTTGTCTCCTCGCCGCAGACCACTTCCGCCACGCCGTTGACCACCACCCAGTGCTCGGAGCGTTTGGCATGACGCTGCAGGGACAGGCTGGCACCGGGCTTCACCGAGATATGCTTGACCTGATAGCGTTCCCCCGCATCAACGGACTGATAAAATCCCCAGGGGCGATAGACCCGCTGCGGCGTTGAGGCCGCGGGATGACCCGAAGCTGTCAGTTGCTTCACAACATCCCCCAGCGCAGCAGCATGAGCCCGGTCGGTGACCAGAAAGGCATCTGCCGTCGCCACGACCACCAGATCCTCAACCCCCAGCGTTACCACCAGCGGGCCGGTGGTGTGAACCAGCGAATTGGCGGTCTTCGTCAGCATCACGTCACCGGTCGTGACATTCCCCTGATCATCCTTGTCACCGATCTCCCACAGCGCATGCCAGCTGCCGACATCGGACCAGCCCATATCGACCGGCACCACCGCAGCGCGTTCCGTATGTTCCATCACCGCGTAGTCGATGGAGACGCCGGCTATCTTCTCAAACGCCGGTGGGTCAAGCCGGAGGAAATCCATATCCCGCTCTGCCCGGCGAACGGCCATATCTGTCGCGGCCAGCAGATCCGGCTGGAAACGTTCCAGTTCGGCAATCATGTCGGAGGGGCGGAAGACAAAAATCCCCGAGTTCCAGAAATATCGCCCGTCAGCCAGATAGGATTCGGCGGTTGCCAGATCCGGCTTCTCGACGAAAGCACCGACATCTGCCACACCCGGCGCATCGGTGATTTCCATCCCGCGCAGGATATAGCCATATCCGGTCTCCGGCCGGTCGGGGGTAATGCCGAATGTCACCAGCCGTCCCCTGTTCGCCGCCACCGCTGCCTTTGCAAGAGCATCGGTAAAAGCCGTTTTGTTGCTGACGATATGATCCGAGGGCATCAGCACCACCGGCTTGTCGCCATGGCGTTCCAGGGCCAGCAGGGCCGCAACAGCCGCCGCCGGGGCCGTATTACGCCCCACCGGCTCCAGCACGATATCACCAAGCGACAGACCCAGAATCCGCGCCTGTTCGGCAACGACAAAACGGTGTTCGTGATTGCAGATGACAATCGGCGCCGCAAAGTCCGGTCCGTCGACCCGGCGCAACGCCCCCTGCAGCAGGGTTTCACTGCCAGCCAGCACCTGCAGCTGCTTGGGATAGAGCGCGCGCGACAACGGCCAGAGCCGTGTGCCGGAACCGCCGGACAATATGATGGGAATAAGTTCAGACATTACCTTGCTACCTTCACTTTCACGCCTACACGAAAGCGGACGCTCTGCCAATTACCATCGCCCTGCACACACCCCGGGGAATGTCGTATTTTTATGACAAAACAGTCGCCTGACCCTTCTGGCCATGCATAATTGTCTTTCGGGCCTGAGTGAATTGGGGGCATATTTGGCCAACGCGGGATTAATCGACTTTCCGGATGAGTTATTCCAGCGGCTGTCGTCGCTTGGGGTTGGTATCGCCGGACAGCATCTGGTCGACCTTGGAACCGGACGCGGTAACTTTGCCCGCGCCTTCGCCGCGCGCGGCTGTTCAGTTACCGCACTGGACAGGTCCCCTGACATGCTGGTCGAGGCGCTGCAGCCGGAGGGGGGCTGTACCGGGTCACTGAACTACCTGCAGGCCAGGGCTGAAGATACCGGGCTACCGGATGAAATCTTCGACTGCGTTGTCGCAGGACAGGCCTGGCATCTGTTTGACCGCCTGAAGGCTGGACAGGAAAGCCGGCGGTTGCTGAAAAATGGCGGCCATATTGCCATTGCCCAGATGGACTGGGTTCCGCGCAGCGGTGGCCCTGCCGAAGCCACGGAAGAAATCATCCAGCGCTATAACCCGGACTGGAATATCCTGTTCCGGCAGTCAAATTACATGGACTGGTCGCGCCAGCTCGGCACCACCGGTTTTCGCGACGTGCAGGAAGCCACCTTCAATACGCAGATCGCCGTTGCCCCCGATGCCTGGCGGCGGCGCATCCGTGCCAGCGCCGGCGTCGGTACTGTTCTGCCGCGAGAGATGGCAGATGCACTGGACAGCGATCTGGCAGCAACACTGGCAGACAAGTTTCCCGGTGACATGCTGCATGTCTCGCACAAGGTGTTCTATCTGGTCGCCCGCGGATGATTCACGTCTTCGGATCAATCAATCTTGATCTGGTTTTCACCCCGCCACACCTGCCCGCGCCCGGCGAAACAGTTCTCTGCCACAGTTATGAGGCATTTCCCGGTGGAAAAGGCGCCAATCAGGCCGCCGCTGCCGCCCGTGCCGGTGGCAATGTCCGGATGATCGGCTGTGTCGGCCGGGACGAATTTGCGGCCCTGCCCCTGTCTGCGCTTACGCAGGCCGGCGTTGATATCAGCGCGGTGGAACGGGTCGGGGCAGCGACCGGCTGCGCTACCATATCGGTCGCGCCAGATGGCAATAACCAGATCGTTGTCGCCAGCGGGGCCAACCGGCGGGTCCGGGCCGAACAACTGCGCCCCGCCGATCTGAATCCGGGCGATATCCTGATGCTTCAGATGGAAGTGGACTACGAGGAGATCTGGAAGGCCGTCGATATTGCCGCCGCGAACGGCCTTCGGATTCTCCTCAACAACGCACCGGCAGGCCCGATCCCCGAGACTGTTTTGCCGAAACTCTCACTGCTGCTGGTCAATGAGATCGAGGCCGTGCAGGCAGCGCAAGAGCGCGGTCTGCCGGCAGATGATGCACTGACAGCAGCCACCGCCCTCAATCGCTCCTACGATGTCGACCTGATTGTCACACTTGGTGGTGACGGTGCCGTTGCGGTAACCCGTGATGGCAAAATTCATGTCCCCGCTGCGACTGTCGGGATTATCGATACGGTTGGTGCCGGCGATGCCTTTTGCGGCGCGCTGGCGGCGGCGATTGCGGACGGAAAAGCACTGGCGGATGCCCTTGGCTTTGCCAGTGCAGCGGGTGGACTGGCCTGTCGCCGGCATGGTGCACAGACCGCCCTGGCAACAAAGGCCGAGATCACGGCGGTTGCCGCCAACCTGAAACCCGCCGCATCACCGCCCCGCCGGACCGGGCAATAATTTATCACCATTTGATTGGACGCGGACGCGGTTTGGCGGCAAGTTCCGGGTAGCCAGACACTACCCCCGGAGCGCGATCCAATGACCTTCATCCCGAATTCCCCCGAAGCCCGCGATGTCGCCAGCCAGCTGCATGGCTATACCAACAGCCGCGCGCTTGAGCAGACCGGCCCGATGATGCTGACCAAGGGCAAAGGCATCTACGTCACCGATAATGCCGGAAATGAATATCTCGAAGCCATGAGCGGCCTCTGGTGCGCCTCGCTCGGTTTTGGCGAGGAGCGGCTGGTGCGTGCCGCGACCAGACAGATGCAGAAGCTGCCCTATTACCACACCTTCAATGGCCGCACGACCGACATCTCCATGGAACTGGCCGAGAAACTGCTCTCTGTTGCGCCCGTCGAAATGTCGAAGGCATTCTTCTGCAATTCCGGCTCGGAAGCCAACGATACAGCGATCAAGTTCATCTGGTATTACAATAACGCCCTTGGCCGGCCCGAGAAGAAGAAGATCATCAGCCGCATGAAGGGTTATCACGGGGTAACGCTGGCTGCTGCCTCGATGACGGCCCTGCCGAATAACCAGCGGGATTTCGATCTGCCGTTTTCAATGTTCCGGCATACCACCTGTCCGCACCATTACCGCTTTGCCCATGACGGCGAAACGGAAGAACAGTTCGCCAGCCGCTGCGCCGATGAACTGGAAGCCCTGATCCTCGAAGAGGGTCCGGATACAGTCGCCGCCATGTTCTGCGAGCCGATCATGGGTGCCGGCGGGGTTATCGTTCCGCCTGCCACCTATTATGAAAAAATTCAGGCGGTGCTGAGCAAATACGATGTGCTGCTGGTCGCGGACGAAGTGATCTGCGGCTTTGGCCGGACCGGCGAATACTGGGGTACCCAGACCTTCGGCATGAAGCCGGACATCCTGACCTGCGCCAAGGCGCTTTCGGCCGCCTACATCCCGATCTCTGCCGTGCTGATCAATGACAAGATCTATCAGGCGCTGGCCGACAACTCGAAGAAGATCGGTGTGCTTGGCCACGGTTATACCTATTCCGGCCATCCTGTCGGCTGTGCTGTGGCAGTTGAAACCCTGAAGATTTACGAAGAAACCAACATGGTCGGACATGTTCAGTCCGTCATGGATCATTTTCAGACCCAGCTCCGCACCGTCCTGGACCGCCCGTTTGTCGGTGAGGTTCGGGGCAGAGGACTGGTTGGTGCCTTTGAGCTGGTCGCAGACAAGGCGACGAAACGCTCGTTCGATCCGGCACAGGGGGCCGGCAAGGTCATCGAACGGGTTACCGTCGAGCAGGGACTTATCATCCGGGCGATCGGCGATAATATTGCGTTCTGCCCGCCGCTGATTATCTCCATAGAGCAGATTGATGAAATGATGGAAAAGCTCCATCGCGGACTGGATGCAGCAGAGCCGGAACTGGCGGCACTGGTCTGATCAACAGGTAAGCTGTGATGAATTACGAAGCACATTTTGAGCAGGAACTCGGACGCCTCAGGGCGAAGGGCGATTATCGCATCTTCGCTGATCTGGAAAGACCGACCGGGGCTTATCCGCATGCGGTAAACCGGCCGGACCCGGCCGATGACGAGACCCGGCAGGAGGTTACTGTCTGGTGCTCAAATGATTATCTCGGCATGAGCCAGCATCCCGATGTCATCGCCGCCATGACCGAGGCCGCAGAAACCCTGGGCGTCGGTGCTGGCGGAACCCGGAATATTTCCGGCAACAATCACCGGCATGTCCTGCTGGAGCGTGAACTGGCCAGCCTGCATGGCAAATCCTCCGCACTTTTGTTCACTTCCGGTTATGTTGCCAACCTGACCGCGCTGGCAACGCTTGCGGAACGACTGCCGGACTGTGTTGTGCTGTCGGATGCAGAAAATCATAACTCGATGATTGCCGGTATCCGTTACAGCCGGGCAAAAAAGCAGGTCTTCCAGCATAACGATCCGGCTGATCTCGACCGGCTGCTGTCGGACCTGCCCGAGGATTGCTCGAAGCTGGTTGCTTTCGAATCTGTCTATTCAATGGACGGAGACATCGCCCCGGTTGGTGAAATCATTGATGTCTGCGAACGCCACGGCGCGCTCAGCTATATTGATGAGGTTCACGCCGTTGGCCTGTATGGTGAAACCGGTGCCGGCGTGTCGGAACGTGACGGCCTTGCCGACCGTATTGATGTCATTCAGGGAACGCTGGCAAAGGGTTTCGGTGTCGTCGGTGGCTATATCGCCGCATCCTCCGCACTGACCGACTTTGTCCGTTCCTTCGGGCAGGGCTTCATCTTCACCACCTCCCTGCCCCCGGCAGTCGCTGCGGCAGCTCTGGCATCAGTGCAACATGTGCGGGCAAACAACCAGCTTCGGATCAGACATCAGGAACGTGCCGCACAGGTAAAGCGCCAGCTGACAGCAGCCGGGCTGCCGGTGATGCCGTCAGACAGCCACATCGTGCCCGTGCTCGTCGGCGACCCGAAACTCTGCCGGGAAGCCAGCGACCGGCTGATGGCAGATCATGGCATTTATGTTCAGCCGATCAATTACCCCACGGTCGCACGCGGCACCGAACGCCTGCGGATCACGCCGACACCGCATCACAGCGATCAGGATATCGAGAAGCTGGTTGCTGCCCTGCGGGCTGTCTGGAACAATCTTGGATTGAAAGCAGCGGCCTGAAACCGCTGACAGGAGGTTAAAGATCAATGTATCCCGATAACTCCCTGACCCCGAAAGAGGCGACCCGGCTCTGCGGCCTTGGTATCCTGATGGGTGGAAGCTGCCCTTACGCTGAACTGGCACAGGCGATCCGAGCACATATCACGGCAGTCACCGGCCCTTCACTGGAAATGATGGGGACATCAATCGAACTGCTGCGCTACGAAGGCCTTGTTTCAGCCGAAGATCCCGAAGGCCGCAACATCATCTCGATCACCGGCAAAGGCCGGGTCGAATTCGAAACCCTGATGATGGCTAACCTGCGTGATTCCGACAGTGAATTCTCCCGCCTCGTCATCTCGCTGAAGTTCCGGTTTCTCAAACTGATGAACCCGTCACAACGGCTGGCCCAGCTTGACCTGTTGTCGGAGCGGACCGAGCGGGATCTCGACCGCCTGACCGCATTACGCGGCAGTTTTGCCTCGGAAGGCCGGTTCTTTACGGACTGGGTCGAAAAGGAAATATCGCTTTCCGAACAGCGCCTGGAATGGCTTGAAAGCCTGCGCGGAGATATGGGCTGACCACCCCCGTGATCATCCGGAAAAAGCATGAGGATTCGTAAATTCGGCAAGTTGGCCGCCATCAATCTTGCTGTGCTTCTGGCCGGCGTGGTGGTCCTTGAACTGATTTTTGGTGCCTGGTTCAAAGCCCCGGGACTCTACATGATCAGCATGTACAGGGAAGTCGACTGGAGCATCGAGACTGATGACAAATATCCCCGGCCATCGCCCGTCACCTATCGGCGGGACTATTATGGACTGCGGGGCGACTTTGGCTCTCCTGACGATATCAATATCGTCACCCTTGGCGGTAGCACGACAGATCAGCGTTTTGTCTCCGAAGGTGAAACATGGTCCGATATCCTTGGTGCCTGCCTGCAGGAAAAAGGTTATGATGCCCGCGTCGCCAATGCGGGTGTGACCGGCCAGACCACAGCCGGACATATCAACAATTTTCCGCTCTGGCTGGATCACATCCCTGATCTGAAACCCGCATATGTTGTTGCTGCTATTGGCATCAACGATGTCGTGTTCGACAGCAAGGCAGGACAGCGCGCCGTTGATGACATCACCCTCTGGACCGAATCTGCCCGGCCCCATGACCGGCTGAAATCAATCCGCCGCTCGATCAAGATGAATTCCGCCCTCCACCGGCTGTACCGGATTATACGGGACAACATCGAAGCCTCGCGTGCCGGCATCAACGACGCTGTGCCCCGCCCTGACCATATCGCTGGCGATGTAGCCGTTGCCGGGGTTGACCTCATCCGTCAGGAGCTGGCGGAAAAAACAGACGAAAGCGTCGCCATAGGTGACGCAGAGTACAAGCGTGGTGATGCTGAATTTGCCACTGTCTATGCCGGTGTTCTTGACGGCTACAGGCAACGTGTGGCACTGCTGGCGAAAACCATCCGTGATCGGGGTTCCGTGCCGGTTCTGGTGACCCAGAGCAAAGGCACCTATATCGTCCGGGATGGACGGATAACCGGCGACCTTGGCGATTATTTCCAGCTTCACCAGTTCAACAAGGCGATGCTGGAAGTCTGCGAGAAAGAAAACCTGTTCTGCATCGATGCAGAACAGAACCTGCCGACAGCGCCTGACGATTACTACGACATTGTCCACACGACACCGCAAGGCTCAAGGAAACTGGGGCTTTACCTGTGCGACGCCATACAACCGGTGCTGCCGTAACGCGTCACCGGGACCGGCGTTCGACCTCCAGAATATCTGCCATCTCCCGCACAGGTCCGGTCTGGTTATAAAGCCGGTCGCCCGCCGAAATAATTCCGGACCGGATATCTTCCCGTCGGGATTTTACCGATGCCGTCTCCACCGCCAGACGGGCATAGTGTTCCGGGGAGTCTGCAATACAGGCATCAATCCCCATCTGACGGTACATGGCATAGGTCACGCGGCTTCGCATGAATTTTCCTGCCATGGTGATAATCGGCGTTCCCGTCGCGAAACCTTCAAAGCTGGTGTTTCCGCCACTAAAATGAATCGGGTCGAGCATCACATCGGCGGCTGAAATCAGGCGGATGAAATCCTCCCCTGACAGAAAAGGCATGAACCGGGTTTTTGCCGCCAGCAGATCAGATGTTGCCGCAAACCGGGCCCGGAGACTTTCGGTCCAGTGTTTGTGGGCCCCTTCGATAAAGACAATCTCGGCCTGCGAATCGCTCTCGGCAATTGATGCCAGCACCCGGTCAAAGGCCGGATGGATTTTGAACAGACTTTGTGGACAGAGGTAAATGTGACTGTCGGCTGAAAAACCGAACCGGGAGCGGTTGCCCAGACCATCCGGCAGAACCGGACGTTCATAGCAGGTCGGCAGACCGTCAAGGCGGATCAGCCGCTCGCGATACTGCGCGTCCGATCCCGGCGTCTCCAGATGCTTTCCGGAGAAGAACAGGTCCATCGCCGGGATGCCGGAGGTCTCCGGATGCCCCCATGTCATCGCCTGAACCGTCGCCAGACGGGAAAAACCCAGAAAATACGTTGTCGGCTCCATCCCGATATCCGGATAAAACAGGATATCCAGCTTCTCTGCGGCAATCCGCTCCCGTGCCAGCCGCAAATCCCCCGGCAGCTTTATGTAGTGATCACCGGAACCGGCCATCCGGGACGACCAGTCATCCGCCCCCGGCCAGAGATTGAAGACGAACCGTTCAAATCTGTCTGTTGGCAGATTACCGACGACCCTGTGCATCAGCTTGGCGATGGTATGGGTGCGAAAATGAGAGGAGACAAACCCGATCCTGATCCGTCGTCCGGGCTCATGCCCGGCGGCCACATGCGGTGCAACATAGTTCAGATCCGGACAGGCTGATGCCAGCAGATCAGCCGCCTGCCCCATCAGGGCACAGTCATTCCGGTCATGATAGGCCAGAAAGAACATGGTATGGCCGATCTGGCGCAACGGATTGTCAATCGACAGGCCTTTCTCCGCCATCTTCCACAGATTGCGGGCAAGCCTGCTGCGCACCTGTTCTATTTCTGCCTCGCTGCCGGGAATGACTGGCAGCATGGTCTGGCGCTTGAACAGCAGACCGTCATCGCCCGTCAGACCATAGCCTTCATCGAAGGTGCTGGCGGCGGCTGCCGTCTGGCCCTCCTCGGCCAGTGCGTTGCCCAGGTTATGGTAGGCATCGCGCAGTCCCGGATCACGTGCCAGCGCCTCGCGGTAGCTGATCACCGCAGCATCCGTATCCCCCGCCTGCTTCAGCGCGTTGGCGAGGTTATTCTGTGTGTTGGCATCCCCGGGCGCCAGATCCGCCGCCAGACGGAGATGACTGACCGCCTCGTCCGATGCCCCCAGTGCAGACAGCGCCGACCCCAGATTATCATGCGCCGCTGCAAGGCGGGGATTGTGCCGGATGGCCAGACGGTAACAGTCAGAAGCCCCGCGAATATCTCCCAGATCCTTCAGCACATTGCCCAGGTTATTATGGGCGGCGGCATAGTCCGGGGCACAGGCTATCGCCTGTTCAAAGGCTGATTTCGCCGCCTCAAGTCGCCCCTGCCGCTTCAGGAACGTACCGATGTTGAAATGATGCAGGGCGACATCCGGCTGTAATCTGACGGCTTCCTGAAAACAGGTTTCCGCGAGTGCATGGTCCCCTGCCCGGTCTGCCGCAGCCCCTTTGTTACCCAGCACCGCCGGGTTTGGCCCCAGCACCGCCAGCGCCGAATCATAGGCAGCCAGTGCGCCGGTATAATCGCCGGACAGCCGGAGTGCCTCACCCAGATTGTTCTGAAACTCGCCATTTGACGGACGCAACTGCACTGCCTTGCGGAGCAGCGGTACCGCATCCCCGGCCCGTCCGGTCGTATTCAGCAGAACACCCAGCAGGTTCAGGGCAAACGGCTGCTCCGGTTCCTCCGCCAGAACCTCGCGATAGCCGGTTTCTGCCTCCGCCAGCTGTCCGGCCTGATGATGCCCGACCGCCCTGCCGAGATCACTCACGCCGACAATTCTCCGATCGCTTCGTCCGTGCTGAACAGCAGATTGAAAATTTCGTCGGACTGCACGTACTGGCCGTCTTCAAGCGCCACAAACCAGGGAGGCTTGCTGTTGATGAAATAACAGCGATAGCCATAGCTGCTCATCAGGGCC
The DNA here is from genome assembly GCA_040219025.1 of Rhodospirillales bacterium. Taxonomy (GTDB): domain Bacteria; phylum Pseudomonadota; class Alphaproteobacteria; order Rhodospirillales; family HT1-32; genus HT1-32. Next base: position 172,749 of record JAVJTE010000009.1, read on the forward strand.
CGCAAATCGGCCTCGCTGCCCCCCATCTGTTTCAGGCCGAACCGGTTTGCCTCGCAGACGATGAAGGCCGGGTGCCGCGACAGCAGTTCCGGCGCGCCACGCAGGATATCCAGTTCTGCCCCTTCGGTATCAATCTTGATAGCGCGGGGCGTCATGCCCTTCGCCAGCTTATCGAGGGTTGTCACCTCGACCTCCAGCTTGCCGTCATCGATTCGGGACTGTTTGTTCCAGGGATGCCGTCCGACCTCCCACAGCGCGTGGCCACCGTCATTGTCAGAATTCAGAAAAAACGTCGCAAGACCCGGCTTTTCCCCGGCGGCAACCTGATGGCGAGTGACATGGGTAAAGCCGTTTTCCAGCAGATTGCCCGACAGCAGGTCTGCATTCGACGGGTTGGCCTCGACGGCAATGACACGACCTTCGGGACCAACTGCCACAGCGCCCAGCAGACTGAAATAGCCGACATGTGCGCCGATATCCATAAACAGGTCACCGGGGCGGAGTGCCGCCAGCAACAGCCGTGATGTATCGACCTCATAGCTCTCGCCACGTTCAAGCGTCTCACGTATGAGACGCTGGCTGAACTGCGCCATCGTCAACCTGATCCGGCAGGTCTGTGCCGGCGAATGTTTCGGCTGGATTGGGAAGTCGACCCAGTCGCCACTCATGTCGCCGCCTGCTGACCGAGGAACCAGTCGTAAGTCTGCGCTACCCCGTCCCGGATGGAGGTTGAGGCCTGCCAGCCCAGCTTGCTGACGCGGGACACATCCAGCAGCTTGCGGGGCGTTCCATCCGGCTTCGTCGCATCAAAATCGAAGCTGCCCTGAAAACCCACGACATCGGCCACTGTCTGCGCATATTCAGCAATCGTGACATCATCGCCAACGCCGACATTCAGGCAGACACCGTCCGCATAATGCCGGGACAGATAGACCAGTGCATCCGCTGCATCATCGACATACAGCAATTCCCGTCGCGGCTTGCCGGTTCCCCAGACCGTCACGGACGGCGCGCCAGCCAGCTTCGCATCATGGCATTTCCGGATCAGTGCCGCCGCCATATGGCTGCTGGTCAGGTCAAAATTGTCGCCCGGACCATACAGATTGGATGGCATCGCCGAGATGAAGTCGCAGCCATGCTGCTTGCGATAGGCCTGGCAGAGCTTGACGCCGGCGATCTTGGCAATCGCATACCATTCGTTCGTCGGCTCCAGCGGACCGGTCAGCAGGGCCTCTTCAGAAATCGGCTGGTCCGCATGTTTCGGATAAATGCAGGACGACGCGAGGAACACCAGTTTCCGCACCCCGATCCGGTAGGCACTGTTGATGATGTTGGTCTCTATGACGAGGTTGTCATAGAGAAAATCTGCGGGCTGCGTGTCGTTCGCCATGATACCGCCAACACGGGCCGCCGCCACGAAGACAACGTCCGGCCGGACCTCAGCCATCCAGTCCTCGACATCAGCCTGTCGCCGCAGGTCAAGTTCGCCACGGGAAAGGCCGATCGTCTCACAATCTTCATCCGCCAGCCGGCGCATCAGGGCAGAGCCGACCATCCCCCGGTCACCGGCGACCCAGATGCGGGCACCGCGCAGCGGATCCTCAGACATCATTGCGGTCAACACCTTCGGTGAGGCCCCGCCGGATCTGCGCCAGATCGCTTTCCATCATTTCAGAGACCAGTTCGTCAAAACCTGTGGTTGCCTGCCATCCCAGCAGTTCGCGGGCCTTCGTTGCATCACCCAGCAGGCTTTCAACCTCGGTCGGGCGATAATAGCGCGGGTCGATTTCGATCAGCGTCGTCCCTGTTTTCCGGTCAAACCCGACCTCGTCTGTCTTGTCGCCGCGCCAGCCGATGGTGACCCCGACATGGGCAAAGGCGGCCTCGACAAAATCGCGGACGCTGTAGGCCTTGCCGGTCGCCAGAACATAATCACCGGGTTCATCCTGCTGCAGCATCCGCCACATGCCCTCGACATAGTCACGGGCATGTCCCCAGTCGCGAGAGGCATCCAGATTGCCAAGATAAAGCCGCTCCTGCAGGCCAAGGCTGATTGCGGCAACCGCCCTGGTAATCTTGCGGGTAACAAAGGTCTCGCCCCGAATCGGGCTTTCATGGTTGAACAGGATGCCGTTGGAGGCATGGAAACCATAGGCCTCCCGATAGTTCACCGTAATCCAGTAGCCATAGAGCTTGGCCACGCCATAGGGTGAGCGCGGATAGAACGGCGTCCGCTCGGTCTGCGGTGTCTCCTGCACCTTGCCATAGAGCTCCGATGTGGAGGCCTGATAGAACCGCACCGTCTCTCCCATTCCGAGGATGCGGATGGCCTCCAGCAGACGCATGGCACCCAGCGCGTCGGCCTGCGCGGTATATTCCGGCGTGTCGAAACTGACCTGCACATGGCTTTGGGCGGCAAGGTTATAAATTTCCGTCGGCTGGGTTTCCTGAATCAGGCGGATCAGGTTGGTGGCATCGGTCATGTCACCGTAATGCAGCCGGAACTTCAGGTCGCTTTCATGCGGATCCTGATACAGGTGATCGATGCGGCCGGTATTGAACGACGATGACCGCCGCTTCACCCCGTGCACATCATAGCCTTTGGACAGCAGCAACTCGGCCAGATAGGCACCGTCCTGCCCGGTGATACCGGTTATCAACGCAATTTTACGACTCATGGGCCCATCGTAGCTGTGGTCTGTCTGCAATCAAACTATCCTGTTCGCCTTGCGGTCAGGTTAATCTATCTCCTGCTTTGCCCGCCACATCTGATGAAAGGCCCGCTCAAGCGACAGGCTGAACCCGGCGGCGTCGCAAAGCGGACTCGCCGCAACCTGCGGGCGAAGCGTTGCACGCCAGTGGTCCAGCACTTCCGCATTTGATATCAGGTCAGCCGCAACCCGGTCATAGCCAGCGATATCATCCGTAATCCAGTGTTCCAGCCCGGTTGTCGTCAGCAGACTGGCCCCGACACGTCCGGCATGACAATCGCCCCGCAGGGTCACGACCGGCACCCCCATCCAAAGCGCTTCGCAGGTGGTTGTGGTCCCGGCATAGGGATAGGGATCAAGCGCCACATCGACCTCGCCATAGAGTGCCAGATGCGCCGCCATATCCGGAACATGACCGATCAGCACCAGTCGTTCCGGTGATAACCCGTCTGTCCCCGCCAGTTCCCGCATCTGGTCCTGGACCTTCAGATCAGCCAGTGACCGCGATTTCAGCAGCAGGCGGGCACCGGGCACCGAGGCGGTCAGTCGCGACCAGTGGCGGATAACATCCGGCGTCACTTTCGACAGATTGTTAAACGACCCGAAGGTCGGTGCCCGGTCGGGATGACGTGCAGGCGCAGGCGCATCCGGTGGCGGGCCATAGCAATGGAATCCGGCCGGCAGACGAACCAGCCGTTCCGAATGACAGTCATCACCCGGATCAGCAACCGCATCGGTCAGCCGGTAATCCATTTCCGCCAGTCCGGTGGTACCGGGATAACCAAGCCAGGTCACCTGCACGGGGGCCGCACGCTGGCCAAAGACTGCCAGCCGGTTACCGGCTGTGTGACCGGCCAGATCAACCAGCAGATCAATGCCATCCTCGCGTACCATCCGCACAATCGCTGCATCATCCAGACCGCGAAGGTCGCGCCATCCGGCAGCTGTCTGCTGCAGACGTGCTGTCACCCCGTCAGGTGCCGCAACATCGCTGTAGCAGGTCACCTCAACCCGTCCCGGATCATGTGCTTTCAGAACCGGCTCCAGAAAAAAGGCGACGGAATGCGAACGCAGGTCCGGCGAGATATAGCCTACCCGCAACGGACGAGTGAAGACGGTTTCGTCAGACACCCGGACAGGCGGCGACTTTGGTTCTGCTCCGTCTTCCAGCCCTGCACCGAAGCGTTCGCCAAAAATACGATGTTCCTGCCAGATCGTCTCTGCCGTCTGCGACGGGTCATAATGCAGGCAAAGCAGAAGATTACTGTGGAGTGAGGGATTGCCGGGTTGCAGCGCCACGGACTTGCGGAAGGCATCAATCGCCTCGCCATACCGGGACTGGGCGCGCAGGGAGACACCCAGATTAGCCCAGGCGTCAGCCAGTTCCGGCTTCAGGCTGATCGCCCGGCGATGCAGGGCCTCGGCCTCCGCCATCTCCCCTTCATGCTGAAGCGCGATACCGAGATTGTTCAAGGCTGCCGGATAATCCGGTTCAATCTTCAGTGCCTGCCGACAATTTTTTACAGCTTCGCGAGAGAATCCGAGCCGGATATTGATGACCGCAAGGTTGTTCAGTATCCGGGCATCCCCCGGCGCCCGGTCATTGGCTAAGGTCAGCGCCTCCCGTGCCCCCTCAAAATCACCGAGATGCGCCCGGCAGGCACCCAACCGCCGCCAGACCTCGCCATCGTCATGCCCCAGCGTGATTGCCCGCTCATAACGGGCCGCCGCAGCCTTCCGATGCCCGAGCGCCTGAGCGGCAACGCCCGCCACGAAGCAAGCTGCGCCATTCGATGGCCCCACCTCCAGTATTGCCAGTGCAGCCGCCTCCGCCCCCGCCGGATCACCGTCGTTCAGCAGTTTGACAGCATCAGCCAGTTTGCCTGCCCGCTGACTCATGATCGCTTGTCCAGTTCGGCGTTAACACGGGCCAGCACCCCGTCCCAGTCACCGGGTGCGGACTGACGGAACAAGCGCATCTCCGGATATAGAGGCGTCATTTCACTGGCCAGCCCCCAGCGCCAGTCCGGTGAGAAAGGCAGCAGCAGCCAGCAGGGCCGCCCGAGCGCACCGGCCAGATGCGCCACCGCTGTATCGACGGAAATCACCAGATCAAGACCGGCAACAATGCGGGCCAGATCTGTGAAGTCTTCAATGTCATCGCGGCCCCTCATGCCAGCCGGCAGTGCGTCATCTCCGGCAGCGACTCCGTGATTCAGGGAAACAAATGTTTCGCCCCTTCCGTTCAGAAACGACGCCGCCAGATCCGGCGACAGACTGCGCCGGGCGTCATTGCGATGCCGGGAATTACCCCGAAAACAGAAGCCCGTGCCCCGGGTCAGGGTCACAACTGTCCGGGGTGCCGTAAGATAGGATGCAGCGATACCCGGCGGGCCATCCAGCCCCAGCCGGAGCGGCAGGCTCATGGCCGGTATCCAGAAATCCCAGCCCCCGTCAGTAACATCGCTGATCACCTTGCCAACGCCGGGAACTGTTGTCAGCAGGTCAGCAATGCAGGCATCGGCACACAGATCAACGCTGGCACCCCGGTCCAGCAGGTCGATCACATGGCGGGCAAACTGGATCGTATCGCCATAACCCTGCTCGCAAACCACCAGCACCGTTCTGCCGCTGATTTCCTCGCCCCGCCATTCCGGACAGTCCGGCACCGCAACACGCCATCCCGGCTGCCGTCGACGGGCCTCATAACCACGCCAGCCAGCAGCAAAATCGCCGGTCAGCAAATCGAGATGGGCCAGATTGACAGCCGCTTCCACATGTTCCGGAGATAGTGACAGGGCAGTCTTCAATGCCTGCCGGGCCGCATCAGTCCGGTTGCCGGACAGGCAGGCAAAGCCAAGATTGTTCAGAATATCGGGATTCCCCGGTGCCAGTTCACGAGCTGCTGTCAGGTCGGCAACCGCGCCTGCGATATCATCACAACGTTCTTGCAGGTTACCGCGATTGATCAGCGCATCGACGCAATGCGGATCAAGCACCAGCGCCTGATCGTGGCAGGCACGGGCCGCCACAACATCTCCGAGACGGCTTTTTGCCAGTCCCAGATTGGTCAGGATCTTCGGATCCTCCGGACGGCCTTTGCCTGCCGCCTGCAGCACTTCACATGCCGCAGCAGGGTCACCGGATGCCAGCAACACGGCACCCCGGCTTGCCAGATACAAAGCTGTCTCCGGCGCATGCGCCAGCGCTGCCTCAATCAGGGCCAGCGCGGCAGCATGATTGCCTGTTTGATGATGGACCAGCCCGCGCAGATGCAGCAGGTCCGGGTTGTCCGGGTTGCGGCGCAGACAGGCATCATAAATATCTGCGGCTGCCACCAGATCTCCCGCCTGATGCGCACGAAGACCGGCAGCCAGATCTGCATTCGCACTCGTCATGACCCGACTCCGCCCGGCAGAATCTGCCCGGCCGGGGCGGCAAATTCAGGTTCAGAAGCCATTTCTTGCCGGTGCGCGATCATCAAAACCCCAGTGTTTCCAACATCCCCATGACTTGGCCCGGCGATTGCAGAGGATTTGCCGGATCAATATGCGAGGACTTGCGCAATGACGATAACGTCGCTGGAAACCGCCAACAACCCGACGGCACTTGCCGCAGGGGCTGCCAAGAGCAGTTCCGCGTCAAAATCCGCCGCGTTTGGCTTCGATTTTGCCGACATGCTCAGCCGGGTGCGCGTCGATTCTGACGCCAAACTCTCGATACTGGGCACGGATCGCAGTGCCCAGCCGCTGGCTGAGCCGGAACCCCGCCGCGATGACGTGGCGAAGACATCCGCAGAAAGCGACGAGACGCAGAACGCGTCCGATGAAACCTCAAGAAATGACGAAAAGCAGGCTGCGTCCGATAACGCTGCCGGCCAGCAACAGCAGAACACGGGACAGCAGCAGGGCGCTGCTGCTTCGCCGCTGTTTGCCATTATCGCCGCCCAGCAGACCCAGAGCGGGCCTGTTGCACAAACCGCGGCGACGACCGGCACACAGACGACGGCCACACCAGTCCTGCAGGACGCCGCCGCGAAGGTGGTCCAGCCGGCCCAGATCGCCGGCAATACCCAGGCCACGCCGGAGGCTGCTGTTCAGGCAGCCGCTGCGCAGACCAGGGGCAAGGCCGAACCAAAGGTTGCAGCGAACACCAACACACCGGACAGCTCCGCCAAAACCGGACAGGTAACCCAGCAGCAGGTACAGGACATCGCCCAGCGCCTGCAGCCGGGAGAAAAGGTGCAGGTGAATGTCCGCACTGAAGGTCCGGTAGATGGCGGAATGCGAACACCACTGATTGCCGACAGCCCCGCTGATACCAAGCAGATGGTGACCGACATGCGCGGTATGGCCGGACAGGTAAAACCCGACCTGCAGCCCGGACAGAATGGTCAGAATGGCCAGACAGGGCAGAATGGGCAGAACGGCTTTGGCGGGCAGATGGCAGGGCAGTCCCTGCCGCAACCCGCTGCACAGTCTGCCGGCGCACCGACCGGACGGTTTGATACCGCGCTGATGAATCAGGCCGCCCGTTTCGACGCGGCACAGCCTGCAGCCGCCAGCAACTCGACAACCCAGACCACCGCCAATCCGCTGGGCAGGGTGGAAGGTATGCCGGCCCCGTCCGGTGCACCGACCGGTCTGCACAACATCAACCAGACCGCCAACACGGCCGCCGCCCAGACAGCCAATGCCAACCGGGCAACGCCGCAGGCTCAGCAGGCCATGCAGCAGGTCACGGTCAATGTCTCGAAAGCCCTGTCACAGGGGCTGGACCGGATCGAGATGCAGCTGAAGCCGGCCCATCTTGGCCGCGTCGATGTGCAGCTTGAAGTCGGCCATGACGGTCGGGTGAATGCAACGGTTCAGGTTGATAAGCCGGAAACGCTGGAACTGATGAAACAGGATGCAAAGGCGCTGGAACAGGCGCTGAAGGATGCCGGGCTGAAAGCCGACGGCGGCAGTCTGCAGTTCAGCCTGCGCGGTGAAGGCGGCAATGACGGCAGCAAACAGACTGCCGGCAGCCAGTCAGGCCCCGCCGGTGACGGTGACGCTACCGACAAGAACGAAGCCGGCCACCCCGAACATCAGGACATTGTGTCCGATGATCAGATCAACGTGATCGTCTGACCCGGAAAGGATGATATCCCATGGTTGATGCAGTTGACGTCAATGCACTGACAGGTGCGAGCACAAAGGCACAGACCAGTAAACTGAAGCTGACGGATGACTTTGATACCTTCCTGACCCTGCTGACCACCCAGTTGCAGAATCAGGACCCTCTGGAGCCGCTGGACACCAATCAGTTCACCCAGCAGCTGGTGGAGTTTGCCAGCGTTGAACAGCTGATTGACCAGAGCGCAAGCCTGGAAGACCTGATCTCGCTGCAGGAGGAAAACAGACAGATCGGCGCTGCCGCCTATATCGGCAACACCATCGAGTATGACGGCAGTGCCGCACCGCTTGTGGATGGAGAAGCCAACTGGGCCTATGTCCTGCCCTCAGACGCCAGCTCGGTCGAACTGAAGGTTCTCGACAGCAATGGTACGGCGGTCTTCACGACCGGCGGCTCGAACACTGCCGGGATTCATACCTTCAACTGGGATGGCAGCAAGGACTTCGGACCGGATGCAGCGCCCGGAAACTATAAACTGTCTGTCGTTGCGAAGAATTCGGAAGGCAAGGATCTCACTGCCGAAATCCGTTCCATCGGAAAGGTGACCGGCGTTGACCTGTCCTCCGGCGAGCCATTGCTCTCCGTCAGCGGCATTCTCGTATCTACCTCGACCCTTCTGGGTGTCGAGGCCCCGAAAACAACCATAAGCGACTCCTGACAAGAGCCTTACAACACTAGGAGCTGAATCATGAGTATTTCAGGCGCATTAACCTCGGGAGTCTCCGGCCTCCAGGTCAATTCGAGTGCCCTCGGTGCGATTGCCGATAACATCTCGAACTCCAACACCATCGGTTACAAACGGACCGAAAGCCGTTTCTCGACGCTGGTAACCCAGCAGGTTTCGGGAACGCAGTATTCACCGGGTGGTGTACAGGATAACGTACAGCGGGAGATCGGCACCCAGGGGCTGCTATCCTCCTCGACATCGTCACTGGATACCGGCATTTCCGGTCAGGGGTTTTTCGTGACAACCTCGACATCCAATGCAGCAACCTCGGACACGCATTTCTATACCCGGGCCGGCAACTGGAAAGCCGATGATGACGGGTTCCTGCGAAACACTTCGGGGTTTTATCTCAGGGCCTGGCCGACGGATTCCTCGGGCAATGTGGTCAACAGTTCCGGCACAATCATCGGCACACCGTCGGAAAGTACGTTTACCGAACTGACATCCGTCAACATCAACTCGCTGCAGGGCACGGCCACGCCGACCGCCAACCTCGGACTGTCCGTCAACCTGCCGGCAAGTGCGGCGACCGGTCCGGCAAACTCGGTCAACACCTCCATTGTGGTGTTTGATTCACTTGGTGATACCCATCAGCTGACCTTCAACTGGGAAAAGACAGCCGCCCTGACCTGGGATGTCACCGTGACAATCGACGACGGTGGCGCAACAGTTGGTGCAGCCTATAACGGCACACCGATGACGGTTGTCTTCAATACGGACGGAACACCCGCCACCTTTGAAGGTGGTGCCACGCCGCCCGCCCTGGCGATTACCGGCCTCACGAACGCTGCCGATGACTTCAACATTACGCTGGATCTCGGCACAGCGAGTACGGCCAGTGGCATCACCCAGATTGCCTCGCCCTATATCACCAACTCGGTGGAACAGGACGGTCGTTCCTTCGGGTCACTCAGCGGGTTGTCATTCGACCAGGCCGGTTTTCTGAACGCGACCTTCGATAACGGCACCAACCGCCCGATCTTCAAGGTTCCGCTGGCGACCTTCGTCAACCCGGATGGTATGGAAAACCGCTCGGGCAACGTCTTCATCGAAACCGCTGAATCCGGCACCTTCCTGTTGCGTGCCGCACAGACCGGCGGCTCCGGATCCGTCGAAGGCGGCACCCTTGAACAGTCGACGGTGGATATTGCCGAGGAATTCACCCGCATGATCGTCGTTCAGCGGGCATTCTCTGCCAATACCAAGACTATTCAGACCGCCGACGAGATGCTGGAAGAACTGGTCCGCCTCAAACGCTGATGATGTTCTGAACTGATTTACCTGCGACACAACTTCAGGCCCGCCGGCATCCCCGGCGGGCTTTTTCTTTGCCCCTGTTCAGCTCTTCCTGCCGACCTTGCCCAGCGCCATCATCGCACCACCGGCCAGCAGCCCCCAGAACGCGCCGCTGACGCCGAAGAAGGAAACACCCGACGCCGTGGTCAGAAAAGTAATCAGCGCCGCCTCCCGGTGCGTACTGTCACTGACCGCCCCCATCAGGGACGCACCGAGTGCGCCAAGCAGAGCCAGACCGGCCACCGCCTCAATCAGAATAGGTGGCGAGGCGCTGATGAAGGCCGTGGCCGCACCGGCACCAAGCCCGCACAGCACATAGACCAGCCCGGCCACCACCGCCGCCTGCCAGCGTTTTGCCGGATCGGGATGCGCTTCCTCATTGGCGCAAAGCGCCGCCGTAATCGCAGCGAGGTTCACCGCGTGTGATCCGAAAGGCGCACCAAGGATAGAGAACAGGCCGGTCCAGCGGAACAGCGGGTTCGGGTCGGGGTGATAGCCGTTGGCATTCAGCACCGCCATCCCCGGAATATTCTGCGAGGCCATCGTCACGATGAACAGCGGCAGGGCGATGCCGATCACCCCGGTCAGCGTGAACTGCGGCATGACAATCACCGGATCGGGCCAGAGATTGCCAAGCTCTGCCATTCCCGCATCACTGGTCAGCGCAATCCCTGCGATGGTGACAACCACCGCCGCCGGCATCGCCAGCAGCCGGTTAATCCGCCCGACCACCGCCCAGGCAATCACAATCGCCAGTCCGAACAGCGGGAACTGCCCGACCGCCTTGACCGGGGCCAGACAAAGCGGCAGCAACACACCCGCCAGCATCGCATTGGCCAGCGGCGACGGAATCGACGATACCCAGCGTCCCAGGGTTTTAACCGATCCGGCCAGCACAATCAGTACACCGCAGACCAGAAACGCCCCGACCGCGACGGCAAATCCGCCTTCCGGTGCCGCCCCCGTCGCCAGCAAGGCCGCCCCCGGCGTTGACCATGCGATGGAAATCGGCAGGCGGTATTTCAGGCTGAGGAAGATGGTACAAAGCCCCATCGCCAGCGATGCCGCCATCAGCCCGGATGTCACCTCCTGCTGGCTGGCCCCGACCGCCGTCAACCCGGCCACAACAATGGCAAAGGAAGAAGAAAACCCGACAAACCCGGACAGCAGCCCCGCCGCCGTCGCCTGTGGTGATACCGCCATATCCGTCCCCTCCACCTCTGTTGCCCGGATTGTCGACCGGCACACCATTTTTGCAACGCCCGGATTGCGACGGTGCCAATCCCGCGGGGGCCGGGGCAGATTGGGAGGGATCCTGAAACGAGTTCAGGATGAGGAGGAGTAAGGGCAAAAGAGACTCAATAGCTCTAATTTTCCTCATCCTGAACCCGTTTCAGGATCCCCCGCAAGGACACTCCGAACCCGAAACGCCCCTGACCCCGTCATATCGCCGGCATGATCGACTCAGCCTGGACCTACATCCTCACCAATCGCCGACAGGGAACGCTCTATGTCGGCGTTACCCGTGACATCGCCCGCCGCATGACCGAACACCGGACCGGCACTTTCCCCGGCTTCGCCCGCCGCTATAACCTTCACCGGCTTGTACTGGTCGAACATCACGCCCGTCTGACCGACGCCATTACCCGCGAAAAGCAACTCAAGAACTGGCACCGCGACTGGAAACTCAACCTGATCGAACAGCAGAACCCGACCTGGCGCGACCTGTTTCAGGATCCCCCGCAACCAAACTCCGCCACTACGCACCATTACGGATCGACGGCGGCAACCGGCCCGCCTAACCTGCCCGTCACGGGAGGGGAGGCCATGAAGCAGTTACTGTTGATCGACAGCGAAGACGGCAGCGCGGCGCTGTTGCGCGAGGCCTGTGCGCTGTCACCCTGGCTGAGCGATGACATCCTGACCGCGGCAACCGATGCCGAGGCCCTGCCCCTTCTGGAACAGGCAGGTGACCATATCGGGCTGGTCATGGTCTCCATCGATGGCGGTGCGATCTCCGGCCCCGGCCTGTTCAGATTGGTGGAGCGCCGCGACCTGCGTGTCCCCCGCATCGCGTTGACCCGGGGCGATGATATCGAGACCGTCCGGACCGCGCTGCGCGACGGGGCGGTCGATTTCCTGACCCGGCCCCTGAATGTGGCGGACGCCATCGCCACCATCGACCGGGTGATGAGCGAGACCGAGCGCCGCCGCCGCAACTGGCGCGAACGCTCCGACTATTCTGCGCTGATGCGCGAGGTCGAGATTGCCGCCAAGATGCAGCAGCAGATCCTGCCGACCCGGTTCCCCCGCAACGGCGCAATCGAGGTTCACGGCGCCATGCGCCCGGCGAAAATCATGGGTGGCGACTTCTATGATGTCTTCAAACTGGACGATCACCGCATCGGCTTCGCCATCGGCGATGTCGCCGGGAAAAGCGTGCCCGCCGCTTTCTATATGGCCGTCGCCCGCACCCTGCTCCGCTCTGCCGCCGACGCCCACGCCTCCCCCGCCGCCTGCATGGCCACCGTCGACAGGCTGCTCTCCGACTACGACATCCCCGGCATCTTCGTCACCGCGTTCTTAGGAATTCTCGACACCCGCACCAGCCTCGTCACCTACGCCAATGCCGGCCATTGCCTGCCCTATATCGGCGACATGGGCGGCAATCTGCGGGAACTGGCGGGCGGCCGCGGCACCGTGCTCGGCATCGGCGCCGGGCTGGCCTATGAGGAAGATGAAGTGCCGCTACAGGCCGGGGAATTCCTGTTCCTCTACACCGACGGCGTCACCGAAAGCATCAGCGCCGCCGGTCACGACTTCGGTAATGGCAGTCTGGGGGCCTGGCTCCGGAGCAACTGCACCGCCGCCGCCGAGACAATCGGCGAAGGCGTCCTGAACGCCGTCACAGATTTCGCTCATGGTCGGGAACAGCATGATGACCTGACCTGTCTGGTGGTGCGAAGGCATACGCAAACCACCCGCTCGTGAGACAAAACCATGTCATCCCGTCGCAAGACGGGGCACACTGTAATGCGACCGCAGAATGCATTGGTTTCCAGCCTTCGCGGGGATGACATAAGAAATCTCCGCAGCAGTCCTTCCGACCAGCAGCCTGTTACAGCCTGAGTAACGCGTCTTCAACAGCCTGATTCGGCCCAGGTCTGGACTGGCTCAGATATGGCTGAGACTCTTCTGCTCCCTTTGCGAAGGCGACGGCCAGATTGATCTGATCGCTCAAATTTTCCGACACTCCCCTGTCACCTCTCCTCCCCCCCAACAACCCTGCCCCCATCCGGAACGGCTGGCCCGGTTCTGCGTAGGTGACCACCGGTACGCCCATATGCAGGGCCTCGCAGGTGGTTGTGCCGCCGTTGTAGGGGAAGGTGTCGAGGGCGAGGTCGATCTGGTTGTAGAGGTCGAAATGCTCGTACTGGGTTTTGGTATGGCCGAGCAGGTCGAGGCGTGACGGATCGATGCCGCCGGCGGTGAATTTTGCTTCCAGCCGGGCGCGCATTTCCGGATCGGCGAGTTGCGGAGCCTTGAGGATCAGCCTTGTGTCCGGCGCGCGGTTGAGGATTTCGATCCAGGCATTCAGGCACTGGTCGGTGACCTTGCTGAGATTGTTGAAACAGCCATAGGTAAAGGGCCGTCCGTCGGCGCGTTTGTCCTGCTTTACCGGCGGGGTGTTGCCGGGTGGCAGGTAGGTCAGACAGCCGCCGGGAATACGCAGCAGCTTTTCGGTATAGTAACGCTCCATCCCCGGCGGGTCCGTGGCCTCGTCCGTGATCCGGTAATCGATGCGGGTCAGGCCGGTGGTCGCGGCATAGCCGATATAGGCCATCTGCACCGGGGCCAGACGGCGGGCCATGGCGGCAAGGCGGTTACCCGCCGTATGGCCGGACAGCTCGATCAGAATATCGATGCGGTCATCGCGCACCTGCTTCGCCAGCGCGTCATCATCAAGGTCATGGACAAACCGCCACTGGTCGGCGCGGCGGCGGATGCGCTTGGTAGTGTCGTCGCTGGACCGCTGGTTGGCATAGCAGGTCACATGTACCTGACTGCGGTCATGGTGGGCCAGCACCGGCAGGATGAAATGCGCCACCGGGTGCGCCCGGAAATCGCCGGAGATATAGCCGATCCGGACAATCCGGCCCTGCCGTGGTTCGTAATCCCCGAAGGTCTGTTCCGGCCCGGCCGCGGCCTCCATCGCCTGCCCCCAGTCGCGATGCGCCTCATACAGCGCCTGCGGGGTGACATCGGCATCGAAGGTGAGACTGAACAGCCAGTTCGACCATGCCGGATCATCGGGGGGGAGGCCGGGCAGCACGTCGCGGTAGATTGCCGCCGCCTCGCCGTGCAGTCCCTGATAGCGGAGCGCCATGGCAAGGTTCATGGCGGAGGTGCGGTTGCCGGGCCGGATCTCCAGCGCCCGGCGGTGGCGGCGCTCTGCCGAGATCGCCCGGCCCTGTCGCAACTCCACAGCACCCAGCCCGTCCAGCGCATCCACATTGTCCGGATCACGTTCCAGCGTCGCCGCCAGCCAGGGCTCTGCCGCGCCGAATTCCTCCAGACTGATCATCAGGGTGCCGAGATCGGCCAGCGCCTGTATCGGCGGCGGCTCTGCCGTGGCGGCAAGCTGGTAATGACGCAGCGCGCCCCCCATATCGCCCGCCAGACGCAGCGCATTGCCGAGATTATGGTTCGCCTCCCCCGAATGCGGGCGCAGGGCCACGGCACGGCGGAGCGGCACAACGGCTTCCCGCGCCCGGCCCAGACGAATCAATGTGCGACCCTGATTGACAAAATATCCGGCTGTCTGGTTGTCGAGCTGGCCGGCGGTCTGAAAATACTCCAGTGCAGTTGCGTCATCCTCGCGCCGCCGGGCGATGACGCCCAGAATATTCGCCGCCCCCGCCCGTTGCCGGTCGTCGCCACCCAGCGCCAGACAGATCGCCTCAGCCTCCACCAGCCGCCCGTCATTCAGTGCGATCTCGGCAGCGCGGAGCCGGTTCAGGGTCTCGTCGGTCTCGCCGGTTGTGTCAGTACTGGTCATCCGCCTATTCTCAATCGAAACAGGGACAAGCGCTAACATTCATCATGTCATTCAGGCAACTGGGATTCGTCTGGCCGATGTCGAGCCGGACCGGCTGGGGGGTTTTCGGGGCCAATCTGGCACTGGAACTCACCGCCCGCAGCATCCTGCCCGTCCCGTTCATCGAGCCGCTGGATCTCGATCTGCCCCCGGAGAAGATGGCCGCGCTGGCCCCGGCCCTGAAACTGCAGAAGCAGGCAACAGCGATGATTCCGCCAGAGGCAGACCGTGTGCTGACCTGCCCCTATCCGCTGCTGCATGCCCTCGGCAACGGCCTGACCACGACGCAGGTCAGCCGCAAGCTCGCCGGACAACCGGATATCGGCATGGTCTTCATGGAGGATGGCCGGATCGATGATACCGTTCGCAAGCGGGCAGACCGTTACCGGCTGATTCTGGCCGGCAGCCAGTGGAATGCTGATCTGCTGCGGGCCGGCGGCATCGACCATGTGCAGGCCTGTCCGCAGGGTGTCGATCTGGCCCTGTTCAGTCCGGACGGCCCGGCACGGGATTTCGACGGGCGCTTTACCGTCTTCTCCGGCGGCAAACTGGAATATCGCAAGGGTCAGGATATCGTCATCGCCGCCTTCCGTCGCCTGCTGGAGCGCGAGCCGGACGCCCTGCTGGCCGCGGCCTGGCATAATTACTGGCCGGACCCCGCACCCTGGCCGTCGGATCATGTCACCGGCCAGCCCCGGCAGGGTGATGACCGTCGTCTGCAACTGGCGGAATGGGTCGCGGCGAACGGCATCCCGGCCCGCAACTTCCTCGACCTTGGCGCACCGACCAATGCAGAAATGGCGACGATCTTCCGGGGAGCGACCGTCGGCCTGTTCACCAACCGGGCAGAAGGCGGTACCAACCTCGTCGCGATGGAGGCGATGGCGAGCGGGCTGCCGGTTATCCTCTCAGCCAATACCGGGCATCTCGACCTGATCACCGCCGGGAACTGCTATGCCCTGACAGAACAGGGCACCACCGCCCCGACGGCTGATTTCGTCGCCGTCAATGACTGGGGCGAAAGTGACCCGGAGGACGCTGCCACCCTGCTTTTGCAGGCCCGTGACCATCCATCCGACGCCACCCGCATCGGCCTTGCCGGCAGTCGCAGCCTGCAACAATGGGGCTGGCCACAGCGCATCGACCATATGCTGGAACTGATCAGCGGCATTGGCTGAAAAACCGGGGGCTGAAAAACCGGGCCGAATTTCTGCGTAAAGCAGCCTTATCCTGAGGAGCGGCAGCGCCGCGTCTCGAAGGATGCCGGAGAAGCCGATACTGCCAGCGCCAGCAGCCATCCTTCGAGACGGCACTGGCCTGCCTCCTCAGGATGAGGACAGCTGCCCCGCGCATCATTCCGGGGTTACTGTTCGCCGCTCTGTTGCTTCAGGTTGTTCGGGTCGAACACGTTGCCGAAGGGTGAGGCCGGTTTTGCCGGGGCTTCCGGTTCCGGCTTTGCGGTGCCCGACTGGCTGCCAAGATTGTTCGGGTCGAAGACATTGCCAAACGGCGAGGCGGCTTTCGGCTGGGCCGGTGCGGCAGGCGCTTCGTTCTGCTGCTGCTTCATCCGCTCTTCCCGCAGCTTGCGCTGTTCCTCGGCGAACTTTTCCTGAATCCGCAGCTTCTCCTGCATGATCTCTGCCTTGCAGGCCTCGGCGTTATAGCCGGAGGCCACGACAGTCGTCGCAACGCCGGCGACAACCACCAGCAGGATCATGATACCCGCCATCTGCGGCAGGGCACCGAATCCCGGTTTCGGTGCGGGCTTGCCGCCGGGCAGGCCATCTGCCAGACGCTGTGCCGCGATCCGGGCTTCACGACGGCGGAGAACTTCGTAAATGATCGCCCCGGCCAGGGTGAGACCGATGATGATCACGGCCAGCGCACTGATCGACGGATCAATACCGTAGCGCACCTTGCTGGCCAGCACCATGGTGAGGGTCGAGGTGGCCTGTGAGGTAAAGACGGTGGTGTTGTAGTTCTCGAACGAGGCGAGGAAAGCCAGCACGGCGGCAGAGCCCATCGCCGGTTTGAGGAACGGCAGCAGCACCTTGGTGAAGGCCTGTACATTGGTTGCGCCAAGGTCGAGGGCGGCCTCTTCCTGCACCGGGTCGAAACGCTGCAGGCGGGCGATGAAGACCAGCATGCAATAGGCGGAAATGAAGGTCGCCTGCCCCAGCACGGTCAGGAAAATATCATTGAACAGCAGCGAGCCGTCTTCCGCACCGACCATATTGCCGAGGCGTCGCCAGAAAATCAGTGTGGAAATCCCCAGCACCACCCCCGGCACCAGGATCGGGCAGATCACCACGGTATAATAGAACGAGCGGACCCGGTTGCCGATCTGGGTCAGCATGATCGCGCCGGCCAGCCCGAGGGGCACCGCCACCAGCACCACGCAGATCCCGATCAGGAAACTGTTCTGCAGCCCTTCGACCAGCCGCGCATCATTCGCCAGCTTCACGAACCATTCCCCGGTCAGACATTCCCACGGCGTCACACGGGGATAGCTGGAACTGTTGAAGGCGCTGATGCTCATGATGATCAGCGGGCCGAACAGATAGCCGAAGAACATCACCGCATAGATGCCGAAGAAGAACTTCATCACCCCGCGCGAGGTCATCGGGCGATCTCCCCGAGGCGGACCTTGAACAGGCGCATCAGCAGCAGCACGATAACGATACAGGCAACCAGCAACACGAATGCATAGGCCGAACCGCGCGGCCAGTGAATCGCCTTGTTGAACAGCTCATAGACCCGCTGGGTAAACCAGAGGCTGGACGGCCCGCCAAGAATTTGCGGTGCCGCCAGCGCCCCCGCCGTCAGCATGAAGACCATCGTACAGCCCGAGGTGATCCCAGGCTTGGCATAGGGAATGATGACCCGCCAGTGAATCCGCCACCAGGGCGAGCCAAGATCGCGGGCCGCCTCAAGCTGATTGGTATCCAGGCTCTCGATCGCGTTATAGATCGGGAAGATCATCAGCAGGATGTAGGCGTAGCTGAGACCGGCATAGAGCGCGACATCGGCACGGATGAAATCAATCGGCTGGTCCCAGAGTCCGAGGTCCATGCCGGTTTCATTGATGATTCCGGAAGCCCCGAAAATGATGCGGAAGGCAAAGGCGCGGAGAATTTCGTTGACCCAGTAAGGCACGATCAGCGACAGCACCAGCAGCCGGGACAGCCCGCCCTGCGCGACCTTCGCCATATAGAAGGCGATGGGATAACAGATCGCGAGATCAAAGGCGGTCACAAACAGGGCGGCGACAATGGTGCGCCAGAAGACCCCGAGATCCTGAAAATTGAAGCTGTCGGTATTCGCCGACGAGCCATAGAGCAGGTACTCATAGTTCTCCAGCGTGAGAACATCTTTGGCGGTGCCGTATTCATGCGGTGCCAGGTTCAGCCGGAAGGAATAATCCAGCATGAACATCTGCGGCAGGATGATCATGACAATGCACCAGAAGGCAACGGCCCCCATCAGGATGCTGCCGAGGACCAGTCCGTTCTTGGTGAAGAACCAGCGGAAGTAATTGACCAGAAGCATCCCCGGCCCCGCCTATTCCGCCGCCAGCGGGCCGTGCGGCAGCACAACCGCCAGATTGGCATCGAAGCCGACTTCTTCCTCGATACCGGAAATTTCCGTCGCCGAGCGGCCATCATTGATCAGCGACATGCGCAACGGCTTGTCCGTCACCGTGCGGAACATGATATGGCGCATGTTGCCTTCAAATTCTTCGGTCAGCACGGTCGCCCTGAAACGGTTGTCACCGCCACCAAGCTGCATCGCTTCCGGCCGGATGAAGATGAACGCCTTCTCGCCGGGTGACAGCGCCGCATTGCCGGAGGTCCGCCCGCGGAAGGTCCCGAGCCCCGTCTCGATACGGGCATAGCCATCGGCGACTTCAGTCACCTTGCCCGGCAAGGCATTGTTTTCACCGACGAAGGAGGCCACGAAAGCGGTCTCCGGATGATCGTAGATATCCTTGCTGTCGCCGATCTGCTGGATCACTCCGTCAGACATCACGGCAACGCGGTCTGACATGGTCAGCGCCTCGCCCTGATCGTGGGTGATGTAGATGAAGGTAATGCCAACCCGCTGCTGAATGGCCCGCAATTCGGAGCGCATATGCTGACGCAGCTTGAGATCCAGCGCAGACAGCGGCTCGTCGAGCAGCAGAACTTTCGGTTCGACGGCGAGCGCACGGGCAATCGCCACACGCTGCTTCTGCCCGCCGGACAATTCCGAGATTTTCTTGTCACCCTGGCCGGACAGCGCAATCAGTTCGAGCAATTCATCGGCCCGCTTGCGCCGCTCAGCCTTGCCGACGCCACGGACTTCCAGCGAGAAGGCGATATTCTCGGCAACGGTCATCAGCGGGAACAGGGCGAGGTTCTGGAAGATCAGCGCGGTCGGGCGCTTGTTCGGCCCGATCCCGGCCATATCATGACCTTCAATTGACACCCGTCCTCTGGTCGGGTCCTGAAAACCGGAGATCGTGCGCAGAAGGGTGGTCTTGCCACAGCCCGACGGCCCCAGAAAACTGAAAAATTCGCCACCCTGGATGGTGAGACTGGCCTCGCGGACGGCAACAAAGTCACCGAAGGAGACCCAAACATCGTCGAGTTTTACATCAGCACTCATCAGTCGAACCCTGCGCCTTCCCCGTGAAGCGCCGCGTTCCCGCAGCACCTGCCTGGCTCACCTTCCGACTGTCCCCCGGAACATATCACCCCGGCCTGGCTGGAAAACCAGAGCTTCCGGGTGATTCAGAAAATGAGTCTGGCTGATATTGTGCCACCGATTGCCGGTAGTCGGCCCATATCCCCTGCGCCGGCACCGGCGCAGGGGAACAGGACATCAGATTACCTGAAATCAGGCGGTCTTGAACTTGTTCACATATTCAGATCGAACATCAGCATACCATGTCTGCTCTGCAGGCCAGGGGTTCAGGTTGCCCAGTGCGCTGCCCGGATAGGCTTCGGCGAAGTTCTTCTTGTAGGCCTGACCGGCAAAGCCGTCAGCCCCCAGAACCACCGAGTTATAGCCGTGGTCATCGATCGCCTTGCCGGCAGGTTCCGGCTTGTAGCAGTAATCGATGAAGGCATAGATCTGGTCAATATTCTTCGCACCGGTCGGCATGGACATACCGTCAACCCAGGCCATCGCACCTTCTTTCGGTGCCTGATAAGTGATCGGTTCGCCTGAATTCTTCATGGCAATCGGCGGGCCATCCCATGTCTGGCCAACGATCACGCCTTCGTTCAGCAGACCATTTTTCTGTGTATCTGCATCATCCCAAAGCAATTTCAAATTGCCCTTGTTTTCAATGCAGAACTTCGTGATCTGATCCCAGACAACGCGAAATTTTTCTTCGCTCTGATAAGCATCAACCAACGTCGAGCCCGGTTTCATCTTGCCTATGCGCTCAAGATAAAGGCCAGCACCCAGCATGCCGGAATGGGCACGCATCATGGTCTTGCCGGCATTTGCCTTGTCCCAGACATCACCATAGCTTGGCTCGCCATCAGCAGGCGCCCATTTGTCGGTGCGCCACCCCATACCTTCCGTACCCCAGATATGCGGCAGCCAATGCGACCCCTTGCCGCCGAAATTCCATTCGTTATCGCCAATCGCGATCATCGGCGGATTGACGTTACCGAGATTGGCCAGCTTCTTGGCATCAAACGGCTTCAAAAGACCGAGATCTGACCAGATAGCTCCCTTCATATTAGTCGGGCTGCAGAGATCAAAACCAGTCCCCTGAGTCGCTTTCATCTTGTTGATGATTTCTTCGTTCGAGCCGATACCCGTGAAATTAAGCTTGATACCCGTATCGTTCGTGAATGATTTCACGAAACCTTCAGGCAGGTAATCCGACCACATCAGGATGTCGATTTCGCCGGAGGATGAAAATGCGTCGCGGACGATCGCCGGAGATGCGATGGCGATGGCGCCGGTCGCAACGGTTGTCTTCATCAGCATGCGCCGCGTAAAAGCCTTGGCAGCGCGCTGTGTCTTGATGGATGAATTGTCGGTCATATGTAGTCTCCCTGTGAACCGGACGGAAGCTGCAGCGAAAAGCCGCAAGCCAGAACAACTTAACTTGTTACCCCGCACCTTGTGAAGGTTTCATGACGTCCGCTGAATCACGGCTCTGTTTCACGAAATCCCACTCCCAGCATCAACCGTCTGCCGATGACCTGTCTCTCACAAGCGCCAGTCCCGGAAAACAAATTGGGCCAGTTGCATTATCCGACTGGGCCAGATAAAGCAGCAAGCAATCAGATTGCAGGTTGTTCTCCGTGGACTTCGGGTGACCGGGAGCCCCGGGCAGACCGGCTCAGAGCCGGCGCAGCTTGCTCTCGTCACGGCGCTCGACCACATAGACCTGCAAGGTCCGGTCGAGGCTGTTTTTCAGATCATGCTCCAGCGACCGGACCATGCCCGGCTTGCCCGCCGGGTCGACACCAAATCCGAAATCCACAACCACCCGCACCTCAAATCCGTCGATATCCTTCTCCAGCGCTGACAGCTGAATGATATCTTCCGGCTGGCCGGCGGTCGTCAGATGTCCGACGATTTCCCGTTTCAGGGCAGTGACGCGCTGGTCATGGGTCAGGTTCTGCCAGGCAGAACCGGGGGTCTGGTGATGTTCGTTCCGGCCATCGCCGAAACGGCTGATGAATTGCTCGTTGGTCGCCAGCTGTCGCATCAGGGATTGCAGGACATCAAACGGATAGCCGGCATTCGACGGCAGCAAAACCCCGGTTGCATCGGGCACCGCCCCGGCAGTCCGGGCATATCCCAGCAGCCGCGATACGCCATGTTCAACCACATCCCGTACCGGCGTGCCAATCGCCGACCGGCAGAACAGCTCCAGCATTGCCGCCACAGGAGAGCCTTCGGGTGCCTGATAGCCGGCACCGGCAACGGTCTGGTCCGCACCAACCCGGAAACCGACAGAGACGCCGTCAGTTTCTGCGGACAGCAGATTCTCATCGGCGGGCAGACCAAGATGACGCCGGGATTTGGCGTAGACATCCAGCCAGTCAAGAATTGCAGGGGAGACTTCAGCGTTCATCGGGCTGTCACCCTCCGATCCGGACCGTGACAACAAACTGGTCCTGACCGGGTGTCATGCTGGTCGTACCGATGACCCCCAGCGCAGTCGCCAGTTCATCATGTCGCGCCGGCGGAATTGTCGCCAGACTGACCTGCATGGATATCCGGTCGAGACCAAAACTCTCGGCAGCCTCGGCCATGTTGAGCACGCCTTTTACCGGGTCCGGGTCCGGCACCCACATTTCCAGAAAGTCATCCCCGACACCATGACGACGCAAATTATTGACCAGCCCGTCCTCGAATTCCTGCACAAGTGCATCGTAATCAAGTATGCCGGTTGAATTACTCATGCTGCCCGCCGGGAAAGATAGCCGTTCACCGCATCGGCCACCCGGTGAATTTCGCTGTCCGTCAGATACTGATGCACCGGCAGGGTCAGGATCCGTTCGGCCTGGTTCTCGGTCACCGGAAAATCACCCCGGCCAAGGCCCAGTGACCTTGCCGCCGGCTGCAAATGAATCGGAATCGGATAATGTATCGCGGTGCCGATACCCAGCGCCTTCAGATGCGCCTGCAAACCGTCACGGTCATCGACCTGAATGACGAAGGTATGGAACGTGTTATGTTCGATATCCCTGCACGGCGGAACATAAACCAGCGCCGGATCGAGCAGTTGACGATAGAGCGTCGCATTCTGCCGCCGGGCATCCGATACCGCATTCAGCTTTTCCAGCCGGGCCAGCAGGATTGCCGCCTGCAGGCTGTCCATCCGCGCAACCGTCGCGAATTCCTCCACCGTATTGCGGTCAGACATACCGTGGTTGCGGAGCTGGCGCACCCGTGTTGCGACCTCGCTGTCATCGGTGGTGACAAATCCGCCATCGCCGCAGGCATTGAGGTTCTTCAGCGGATGGGTCGAGAAGCAGCCGACATCGCCCAGCCCGCCAGATGAACGACCATCATAGCGTGAGCCGATGGCCTGCGCTGCATCTTCGACAATCATCAGGCCATGCTGTTTTGCGATCGCCTGAATCGGTGCCATATCGGCCACCCGTCCGGTCAGATGCACCGGCATAATTGCCTTCGTCCGGGCGGTTAACGCCGCTTCAATCAATGCCGGATCGATGTTCTGGTCATGCTGCACGTCGACAAATACCGGGGTCGCCCCGATGGCAACGATGGCACTGGTAGAGGCAACAAAACTGTTCGGCGGTGTGATGACCTCGTCACCCGGCCCGATCCCCAGCGCCCGCATGCCCAGTTCAAGTGCATCGGTGCCGGAGCCGAGAACCACGGCCTCCCGCACGCCACAGAAGTCTGCCAGCCGGGCTTCCAGTTCCTCGATCAGGCCGCCGCCGACAAAAAAGCCGCTGTCGATCACCCGGTCCAGCGCCGCATGCAGCATGTCCCGTTCGTCACGGGCCTGCCGGGCCAGATCAACATAGGCAACCGGCGCGTCGCGTCCTTCAGCGCCCATCATAAAAATCCCGGACGGTTGCCGTTACATGGTCAATTTCTTTACGCGACAGATGCTGATCGACCGGAAAGGTGATGATTTCCTGCGTGTGACGATCGGTGACCGGAAAGTCACCGGGCAGATAGCCCAGATGCTTCAGACCATCCTGCTGGTACAGCGGTACGGGATAGTGAATCTTGCACTCGATCCCCGCCGCCTGACAATAGTCATACAGCGCATCGCGATCTTCCGCGAAGACGATATACAGATGATAGACCCGGCGGCGGTCATCCGGCCGTTCCGGTATGCGGATACCGGCAATATCGGCGAAGGCTTCGTCATAGACGGCGGCATTTGCGATCCGCTTCGCCGTAATGTCATCCGCCTGCCCGATCAGCCAGTTGCCAACAACGGCCTGCAAGGTATCGAGGCGGGAATTGTAGCCGAGAATTTCGATCTCGTCGCGATTGCGCATGCCGTGGTTGCGCAGCAGGCGCAGACTGGCATTCATCGCGTCGTCATCGGTTACGATAACCCCGCCGTCTCCCCAGACATTGAGGTTCTTCAGGGGATGCAGCGAGAAACCGCCCGCCGCCCCCCAGGTGCCAGAGCGTTTGCCGCCGATATCCGCCAGCAATGCCTGGCAGGCATCTTCAACGATCGGGAGGTTATGCCGCGCGGCGATTTCCATCAGCTTCGGCATATCTGTCATATAGCCGGTAAAATGGACCGGCATGATCGCCTTTGTCCGCGGTGTTATCGCCGCTTCCAGCTGCTCGACATCCATGCAGAAAGTGTCGTCGCAATCGACGAAAACCGTTCTGGCCCCGATCTCGTTGATCGCCCCGACGGTCGCAATGAAGGTATTGGCGGTGGTGATCACCTCGTCACCATGCCCGACACCCAGCGCTTTCAGCGGCAGCTTCAGGGCGTCCGTGCCGGAACCCACGCCAATGGCATGACGGGTTCCGATCAGTTCCGCGAACTTCTGTTCGAATTCTTCAAGGGGTCCGCCCAGCGTGAAATCGCCGGTCGGCACAAACGCCTTCAACTGGTCCCAGAGATCGTCGATATCGCCGAACTGCTGCGGCAGATAGGAATATCTGACCTTCATGTGGCGTTGCGGCGATGGCGCATGTTTCAGCATCACATTCACTTTCATCTTCCGTCCTCTTCTAGAACGGTCCCCTGAAGTCCGGGTTCGGGACATCAACGGGACGTTGCGCACGGGCTTCTGCCAGCGCAGCCACGACCGGGCCCAACCGGTCCGCAGCACCTGTAATATTGGCTGTCGCCGCAACAATGTCACCTGAATAAGGATAGAAATCCGGCACGAGCGAACGACTGGACGGTGTCGGATGGTCCGGCAGGCCCAGGCGCACCGGGGCGGCCTTCATGTCGGCGAAGGCCTGTTCCACAACGGAGGCGACTATTTCTGCCCCCGCGCCAAAGCTTTTCCAGCCCACATCCGCCATGATCAGCCGCCCGGTACGGCGGACCGATTCAATAACCGGGCCAAGGTCGAGCGGCTGCAGAACCCGCATGTCGAACAGATCGGCGGAAACCCCCGCCGCCTGCATCGCATCAACCGCAGCACGGGCTTCGTAGGTCATGTAGGATGTGGCGACAATGGTCACATCGTTCCCTTTTCGAACATGTGATGGCCCGGACAGCGGGATCTCGTAAAGTTCCTCCGGCACATCCCCGGTCGTGTAATGGGTCCAGCGGTGTTCCAGCATGACGACCGGATTGTCATCGCGGATGGCCGCTATCAGCATGCCCTTTGCATCGCGCGGTGTTGACGGCAGGACAACCTTGAGCCCGGGGAAATGGGCAAAGACCGATTCCAGACTTTGGGAATGTTCCGGCCCCTGCCCCCAACCCCGTCCGATGATCATGCGGATGACCAGTGGCACGGTATGTTTGCCGGCTGTCACGTAATGGGCTTTCGCCGCATTGTTGAATATCTGTTCCAGTGCCAGCAGGGCGAAATCCACCCGCTGATGCACCATCACGGGCCGCCGCCCCATCAGGGCCGCACCGATGGCAATGCCTGTCAGCCCGTTTTCGGCAACCGGCATTTCGATCACCCGGTCCGGGCCATAGGTTTCAACCAGACCTGATGTCGTACCGAAAATCCCTTTCGGATCGGCCGCACCTTCCCCCATCAGGAAAACCCGGTCATCCGCGGCCATGCACTGATCCATCGCCTCGCGCAGCGCCTCGGCACCGGTAATCAGTCGCTGACCGTCTGCTGTGTCAGGCGAAGACATGATCACCTGCCGTCCTCGGGTCCGGGAAGGGTGCGTTCAGGGCGAAATCAAAGGCACGGTCGATCTCGTCCGCGATTTCTGCGGCGAGTTTTTCATCCGCTGCGGCTTCAAGAAGCTTCCCATCAGCCAGCCGCCTGCGCTGCATGTCGACCGGGTCACGCGAGCGCCAGCGCTCGAACTCCTCGACGCTGCGATAGCCCAGATCATTGTCGTAATAAGGGCCGCAATGTTCCCGCCAGCGATAGGTGTCAGCCAGAATGAACGTTGCCCCCGCCCCCGAACGGGCTGTCGCCACGGCACGGGCGGTCGCGTTGTAGACCGCCTCGCAGTCATTTCCGTCAACCTGCAGGCTGGCCAGACCATGTGCCGATGCCAGGTCGGTCAGCGGGCGGTCCGGCTGGCGCTGGTCGAGCGGGGTATAAACCGAGAACAGATTGTTTTCGCAGACGAAAATCACCGGCAGTTTGCGGATGGCGGCGAAATTCGCACTCTCGTGAAAGACACCTTCCTCAACCGATGCATCCCCGAGAAAGACCACGGCAACGCCATCGCTGCCCGCCTGTTTCAGGCCCAGTGCCGCACCGACACCAACCGGAATGGAACTGGCGACAATCGGCGCACTCATCAGCACCCCGGCAGCACTGTCGAACAGATGCATCGAGCCGCCACGCCCGCCACAGCAACCCGGAGCCTTGCCGTGAAACTCGCAGAGCATGGCGTTCAGGTCACCGCCTTTTGACAGGTAATGCGCATGACCGCGATGGGTGGTGACAATCTGGTCATCCGCTCGCAGGGCCAGACAAACACCCGCCGACACCGCCTCCTGCCCGATTGACAGATGTACCGGACAGCGCATTTCATTGTCGAGGTGGTACCGGTCCGCAACCGCCTCTTCGATCAACCGGACCCGCAGCATGTCGCGGTACAGCGCCAGTCGGACGGCGGGATCAATCACTTCAGCTTCACCTGTTGCATGGTCTTGATATTGTAATAACGCGGGTCATCCATACTGCCCGGCAAACGGCCATCTCGGAAAGCCTGCACCAGACCACGCACCGCATCTTCAATGGTATATTTCGGGCGAAAACCCAGCTCCCGGCCGATCAGTTCCGACGAGACATGATAGGATCGCAGGTCATCCGTCGGCTCGACCACAATCTCGACGCCGCCACCAACCGTATCACGTACCGTTTCTGCCAGACGGGTAACGGAATGGTTTTCATATCCGGCATTGAAAATTTTGCCGTCAATCTGTGCATCGGCAAGCTGCAGGGACAGCAGATACAGATCTGTCATATCCTCGATATGCAGGTTCGGGCGCTTCTGCGGACCGCCAAAAACCTTGATCCGGCCATTGTTGACCGCATGGTTGGTCAGAATATTGACGATCACATCCAGCCGCTGGCGCGGTGCATAACCACAGACAGTCGCGGGGCGGATGGTAAGCGTGACAAAACCCGGCTCACGCTCGCGCTCCAGCACATCCTCGCACATCGCCTTGAACTTGGAATAGTCGGTCAGCGGTTCCAGTGACAGGTTCTCTGTAACGTTATCCTCATCCTTGATGCCATAGACACTCGACGAGGACGCATAGATGAACCGCTTTACACCGGCGTCCTTTGCCGCGCGGACAAGCGGCTGAAAGGCATCAAAATTGATCGATTTGCCGAGGTCCGGATCCAGCTCGAACGACGGATCGTTGGAGATGCAGGCGAGATGAATGACCGCATCGCAACCGGTCAGCGCATCTTTGACAGCCCTGATATCACGCAGATCGCCCCGCACTTCGCGCAGGTTGGGGTTGGCGCGACTTTCTGCCAGCGCGTCCTGCCCGAAAAGATACAAATCGAGCACTGTGACCTTGTGCCCGGCCTCCAGCAGTTTCGGAATCAGGCGGCTGCCGACATATCCGGCGCCACCGGTGACCATCACATTCCACTGGCGTTGTTCCATTATCCTGCCTTCCGTCACTTCAACAATGTCCGGATGAATTTTAGCAGCGAAACCTTTTCAATCGATTGACGATGGCCGACGATTCCAACCTTCATCGCCCCCGCCGCATTACCGACAAAACCTGCCGTCTCCATCCGCGCACCAGCCGCCACCATCGGCGCGGTCACTGCGAAAAAGGCGTCACCGGCCCCGACCGTATCAACCACCGTTTTGGTGAAAGCAGGGATTTTCGCAGCCTTCCCGCCACGCTTCCAGGCAATACAGCCATGTTTGCCGTGGGTGACGACGAAGTTCGGGCAATCGATCCGTGCCGGCAGCAGTTCCGTCACGACGCTTTCCGTATCCGCATACTTGTCGGCCACGGCCAGCCGCGCTTCCGGCGCATCAATACAGATGTAATCAGCCCGCGTATATTTTGTGATCAGGTTATAGCCATGATTGGCACTGTTGGACTGGCAGTTGACTGCGAGAAACTTTGCCGACCGGGACAAGGCGTCAATCACGCGGGGGGTGATCAGCCCGTGGCCGAAATCGGTGACGATGACGAGATCGAAATCCCCGGCCCGGCGTTCGATTTCATCAACCAGACGGCGTTCCGGCTCGCCCTCCATCGGGGTGTCATCCATATGATAGACTTCAAACAGCTTGCGCATGTAGCTGTCATCAATGTAGCGCGCCTTGCGGGTTGTCGGCTTTCCCGGTCGCGTCATGGCATGCAGCCAGACATTCGGTTTCAGCGACTTGCGGGTCAGTTCCTCATACCCGTCATCACCGACAGCGGTCAGAATTTCCACGGATTCGCAAAATTCGGCGATATGGTTTGCCGCCGCCGCGACACCGCCGGCAAACACTTCGCTGTCCCGGTAGCGGGTTGCGATCATGTTTTCCTTCGGCGACTTGCCCATCGGGAAAACGTAATTGTATTCATCAATGATGCTGTCACCCACGATCAGCACACGATATCCGGCGATCTCTGCGGTCAGCCGGTCGATCTCTTCCTCAACCGCGTCATTTTGCTTGCGATCAAGATATTCGCGCAGCACCGGATCGAACACATCAAGATAGCGGTTGATCAGGGTCGAGGAGGAAAAAGTGATGTCATCGGTAAACTCGATTCGCCCGCCATAAGCTTCGACCGCTTCCCGTTCATCCCGGATCTTGCCGGTGATATCATCGTCAGGATTGGCATAATCTGACCCCTTGATATAGACATCCGGCTTTACGCATTCGACAACATTTACCGCAGTTGCTTCCGGGTTCACCGCGACACATTCCACACAACCCAGTGCGGCCAGCATCTCGGCGCGAAGCTGTTCGGTAAAGACCGGCCGCCCCGGCCCCTTGTTGACCCGGGCATCGCAGGTAACCGTGACAAACAGGACGTCGCCATGCCGGGCAGCCGCCTGAAGATGCCGGACATGCCCCATATGCAGCAAATCGAAGGTACCATGTGCCAGCGCGATGGTCCGGCCATCAGCCCGGATCCGTTCCGCCGCCTCTGCCATCCCCTCAAGCGTCCGGATTTTTGTCAGGGCCTTACCGTCATCATCGCTCATCAGAGGGCCTTGTCCTTGCCGAGATATTTGAACCAGTCCGATGTCGCCGAGGCGATGCTGGACGGATCCCATACCGGAGCGTCCCGCCAGTCGTCGAGATGGTCAAGCATCCGTGCAACCCCGGTCTCGAAACTGATGGTCGGCTGCCAGCCCAGTTCGGTCTGAATGCGCGTGATATCAGCGAATGTGCAATCCGGCTCGCCCGGACGTTTCGGGATATGGGTCACCTCACCGCCCAGCAATTCGACGAGGCGGTTCACACTGTAGGTGCCACCGGAGCCGACATTGAACGAACGGCCCGACAGATTACTGTCCGCCGCTGTCACCAGCGCATCGACCACATCCGTGACATAGGTGAAGTCGCGGGTCTGTTCACCGTCACCGACAACCGTGAAGGGTTTGCCGGCGAGCTTCTGGCCAAGGAACACCCCGAACACAGCACCATAGGTGCCCGATGTCCGGGCCCGCGGTCCAAAGACATTGAAGAACCGCAGGGCAATACTGGACATCCCGTAGGTCTGCTCCCAGTGCATGACATATTGCTCACCTATATACTTGGTCAGCGCGTAAGGGTACATCGGCCGGATGGCGGCTGTCTCCGGTGTAGGATAGACATCCGGCACGCCATAACAGGAGCTGGATGCGGCATAGACGAAGCGTGACACGCCTGCCGCACGGGCACATTCCAGAACAGCCGCAGTACCGTCAACATTTGCCCGGTGATAGACCAGCGGTTGCTGAATCGAGGGTACGATATCGGCCATTGCGCCGAGATGGAACACCCGCTCGACCCCGTCAAACACGGTGTCACCAGCCAACAGGTCAGCCAGATCGACCTGCACAAACCGAAAGTCGTCGCGGTCCTGCAAATGCGCAATATTGGCCAGCCGTCCGACCGCCAGGTTATCCAGCGCCACAACCCTGTGGCCGTCCTGCAGCAACTGCTCGACAAGATGGCTGCCGATAAAGCCGGCGCCACCGGTAACCAGACATTTCATTTCAAGCTCCGACTCGGAAGGGCATTTTGTTCAGTTCTGTCCGAAACCTGTTAACCTAATCCTCACCGCAAAGCAAAAGTTAAGACTTTATTTACCATCCGACAATCAGCCGGAAACGCTGGACAGCAAGGTTTTCCGGAGTCTTCAGCATATACTGCATTCACTTAAAATTAACGTTAACCTTTTAACAAGGAATCTTGGTTTACCTTTCGTGAAGACTTGTAGTAGTCAGGTTGCAGGAGAGAGTGAAAATGCCGTCGTTCTGGAGTACCGCAACAGTTGGACTGATCGCTGCAACCACGGCAGCCGGTGTCATGGCATCGCGCCTGCCCGAACAGTCCTTGCTGGCCGGAAAGCCGCAGGCGACTGTTTACCTGCCGATTGCCAAGAAACCGCAACAGCAGATCCCCAATGCAGAAATTGATATCCGTAATGAGCCCGCCGCATCTTCCGAGACATGGGTCAGCGAAGCGCTGAAACAGGCCCGGGTCGTCAGCGACAGCGCAGCACCGCCATCCGCACCGCAGGTTGCGCCGGCTGCAACGAAGAACTCACAGATCGCCGGACCACGGGCAAAACCGTCGGCACCACCCGTCGCCGGGGAAACCGAAACGACGGCGTCACTGACGGTCGTGGCGGCCAGCGCCAAAGCAACACCGGCACCTGCACCGGCCTCATCAAAACAGACAGCCAAAGCGCCTGCACCGACCGGGCATGCCAGCCAGAAGCTGGCTGCATTGCGGCTGCAGGCGAAAAGTCCTGCCTCCGCCACAGCCGCTTTTGATTTGTCTTCACAGCTGCGGGATGCCGGCGCACGGGCCGTTGAATGGACGGAGATGCTGGAATGGGCCGCCGACCGGGGTCATACCCCGTCAATGTACAAACTCGGAACCCTGTTTCGCGATGGTGAAGGTGTGAAGAAAGACACCCGATTCTCGCGCTTCTGGTTCGAGATGGCCGCTGCAGAGGGTCATATCCCGTCACTGCACAATCTCGGCATCATGCTGGTAGAGGGCAAGGGTGGCCCGAAAGAACCGGAACGCGGCTATCGCCTGATTTCGCTGGCTGCCGAAAAGGGCTTCACGGATTCGATGAAGCTTATTGCCGAACTTCCGGCCGGGCAGTAGCCGGCAGGAAGAAGTCTGGTGCCCCCGGTCCGACTCGAACGGACACGTCCTTGCGGACATCAGATTTTGAGTCTGACGCGTCTACCAGTTCCACCACGGGGGCTGTGACGCGCGGATATTAGCTTTCAACGGCAATCGGTCAACCCAACACTGCATCGAAACCCGAGCAATACAACAAGTGCCGGTTGAGTGGGCCCCTGCTTCCCGGCTATAAGCGAGGGGTGACCAACAGGGGGTGATGTCTCAGACATGCGATCGAATTTTTGCCAGCGTATGGTCCGCCATCCGGCCTTTGACCAGGCTGCGGTTATTGTTATCGTCATCAATGCAATCCTGATCGGCGTTGAACTTTCCCACGGCAGCCCGGAAATTACCTTCATACAGCAGGCCATTCTCGCCTTCTTTGTTGCCGAGTTGATCGTTCGTTTTCTCGGCAGGGAATCCTATAAGGAATATTTCGCCGACGGCTGGAACTACTTCGACATCTTCATCGTTTCCGTCTCCCTGATTCCGGAAACAGCCGTATCCGGCGCTGACGTATCCGTGCTCCGCGCCCTGCGTGTGCTGCGCGTGTTCCGGGCCTTGCGGGCCATCGAGGAGTTGCGCCTGATCACAACCGTGCTGCTGAAATCGATCAAGTCCCTGGTCTATTCCGGTGCCCTGTTTTTCATCTTCATGTATGTCTATGCCGTGGTCGGCGTCAGCATGTTCCGCAATCCCCAATACGCGGCGTCGGCCAATGCCGAGCTCAACCCGACCCAGCCGGATCCCTATGGTGATCTTGGCGAAGCGATGTTCAGCCTGTTCCGGATTCTGACCGGCGAAGACTGGACCGATCTGCGTTACAACCTGTTGCAGGTCCATTCCGACCTGTCCGGCTGGGTAACCTTCTATCATGTCTCCTGGATGGTGGTATCCGGCTTCCTGCTGATCAACCTCGTGGTCGGTGCGGTTATCAACAACTACGACAAGGCGATAGAGGAAGCCCACAAGCAGGACGAAGACCGCAAGGCAGAGATTGCCCGGCGGGAAGAAGAAGATGACTGAGCGCCTTCATGTCCGGCCATAGCCCGAACAATTACCCCCTGGGATCCACTGAATGCTGAAACGGCTCTATGACTGGACCATGCGGCTTGCAGGCCACAAGCGTTCGGATGCAGCACTTGGCTTTATTTCGTTCATCGAAAGCTCGTTCTTTCCGATTCCGCCGGATGTCCTGCTGATCCCGATGATTCTGGCGCAGCGGGAACGCGCCTGGCGGATCGCTGCAATCTGTACCGTGACATCTGTGCTCGGCGGATTGCTGGGATATTTCATCGGCTTCACGCTGTGGGCCCAGATCGGCCAGCCGGTTGTCGAATTCTATGGCTATATGGATAAATTCACCGTCTTTCAGGGACGGTATGAAGAATGGGGTGCCTGGATTGTTGCCTTCTTCGGCCTGACCCCCTTCCCCTACAAGGTCATTACCATTGCCAGCGGTGTGGTCAGCCTCGACATCTGGACCTTCATGCTGGCGTCGGTGGTCTCCCGCGGGGCACGGTTCTTTCTGGTTGCGGCCCTGCTCTGGAAGTTCGGCGATCCGATCCGCGATTTCATCGAAAGGCGCCTCGGGCTGATCACCGTGATCTTCTTTATCGGCTTGATCGGCGGCTTTGTCGTGCTCAAATACGCGGTATGATGCAGTCCCATCGCGCCCCCCTGATCATCCTCGCCGCCAGCAGCGCCATTGCGCTGGGGACGGCCTATGGTTCGCAATATCTGGCCGGCCTGAATCCCTGTGTTCTCTGTCTTTACCAGCGCATACCGCACTGGCTGGTGCTTGTCGCGGGGTTGCTGGCTGCATTACCGCTGACGCCGGCCCATCTGCGCCGACCGGCGCTGGTGTTCTGCGGACTGGCACTGCTTGCCGGGGCTGCCATTGCCGGTTTCCATCACGGCGTTGAACAGAAATGGTGGGCCGGGACCGACGATTGCAGCGCTGTCCTGAACACCGGTTCGTTTGAGGATTTCCGCGCGCAGATACTGAACAACCCGATTGTACGCTGTGACGAAGTTCCCTGGTCACTTTTCGGCCTGTCGATGGCAAGCTACAACTTCCTCGCCTCACTCCTCCTTTCTGTCGTCGCATTCTGGTGTGCAGCAAAACGGCTTCCCGGAGGTTTGCGATGACAACCCGACGCCCCCTGCCTGGCGATCTGCCCCGCGACGAACAGATCCGGCGGATGATCCGGGTCGATCAAGCCGGAGAATATGGCGCAAAACGTATCTATGCCGGACAGATTGCTGTTCTCGGGGATACGGCGGACGGTCCCCTGATCCGGCATATGGCCGAGCAGGAACAGAAACATCTGGATTACTTTAACAAGGCTGTTGGTGACCGGGGGGTACGTCCTTCACTGCTCCAGCCGCTGTGGCATGTCGGGGGCTTTGCCCTTGGTGCCGCCACTGCCCTGATGGGCCGTGAAGCAGCCATGGCCTGTACCGTCGCCGTTGAAGAAGTCATCGACGAACATTATGCCGCCCAGGCGGCAGAACTGGATGACAGCGAGGCTGACCTGCGGGCCCATATCGAGGAATTCCGTGCCGAGGAACTGGAGCATCGGGATACCGGCCTCGCCAACGATGCCGAAAATGCTCCGGGATATGAAGTCCTCACCGCGGGTGTGAAAAAAATCTCACGACTTGCGATCTGGATGGCAGAACGGATCTGACCGCAGCGGACAAGACCGGAGAGCCGGGCTCAGGGCTCCAGTTCGCTGTCCCAGTAAAGATAGTCACGCCAGTGCTCATGCAGATGATTTGGCGGAAACGCCCGTCCCTGCTGCTGCAGATGCCAGGCTGACGGCTGCTCCGGGCGATGGATTGGCACCATCCCAGAACGATCAGGCATCCGGTTTCCCTTGCGCAGATTACAGGGAGAACAGGATGTCACGACATTCTCCCATGTTGTCCGGCCGCCCCGCGAACGGGGTATCACATGATCAAAAGTCAGCTCCTGCGCCACAAAATCGTGCCCACAGTACTGGCAGGTAAAGCCATCGCGCAGGAAGACATTGAACCGGGTAAACGCCGGACGGCGTGACATCGGCACAAATTCCTTGAGGCTGATGACACTCGGTAACTGCATTTCAAAGGAAGGGGAACTGACAGCATGGTCATATTGCTCAACCACATTCACCCGGTCGAGAAAGACCGCCTTCACTGTCTCCTGCCATGACCAGAGAGACAGCGGGAAGTAGCTGAGCGGACGAAAATCCGCATTGAGAACGAGAGCAGGCCAGTTATGAGTTGCGGCGATCACCTTATTTCTACGCTGACTTATGCGTCCCCGATTGTTCTCGAAACGCTCATTTGTCTAAATACTATATGTTGCGGTATTGCGACAGCCAACTACAAAATCAGTCACTGCCCGAGCCTTTTCAGGAGAAAGTCTCCGGCAGCCCTGATCCCCGCCTCATCAATACCGTGGCCCAGACCCGGACGGGCCAGTGTCTGCACCTCTATCTCTGCTACACGCAGGGCGTCCGCGGCCACCCGCATGCGATCAAAAACCACAACGTCGTCGGCTTCCCCGTGCACCAGCAAGACAGGTGGGCGGGCCGTGACCTGGCTGCTGAAACCGGTCGCCCCCGCAAGCCCGCCGGAAAACCCGACCACGCCGGCGAGACTGTACGGCAGACGGTAGGCGACCTGCAGTGACATGATTGTTCCCTGGCTGAAACCGACCAGCGCCATCCGGTCCGGCGGCAAATCAAACCGGGCCAGAACCGAGGTCAGATATGTCTCCACCACCGGCGCTGCCGCAGCCGCCAGATCCGCAACCACTTCCGGCGTGCGGTCCTGCAGGCTGAACCACTGACGTCCGTATGGGGCCATATCGCAGGGTTCCGGAGCATCCGGTGACAGGAAGGCCGTCCGTGGCAACAATCGTGCAAAGTCGGGGGCCAGACCGATCAGGTCGCCGCCATCTGCGCCGAGGCCGTGCAGAAGGACCACCACACTTTCGGCTTTTGCGCCGTCAGCGGGCAGTCGCTCCGGACCGGTCAATAAATTCATTTTGTTCGCCATCTCCGTACATATGGATGTTTGGCATCCGTGATGCGATATAATTCCGCAATGATTGTAACCAGATTTGCGCCAAGCCCAACAGGTCATCTGCATCTCGGCCATGCCTATTCCGCATTACTTGCCTGTCAGAGGGCACGACAGCAGGGCGGGCATTTTCTGTTGCGGCTGGAGGATATCGACAATACCCGCTGTCGTCCGGAATATATCGATGACTTGCTTGAGGATCTGCAGTGGCTCGGCATTGACTGGGACGGTCCGGTTCTGAAGCAATCAGGTCGGATGCAGGCCTATCAGGCCGCACTTGACGCCTTGCGCGGCATGGGTCTGCTCTATCCCTGTTTCTGTACCCGCCGGGATATCCTGGCCGAGGTCGGGGCGTCCGGCAGCGCCCCGCAGGGCATCGATGGTCCGGTCTATCCCGGCATCTGCCGCGGGCTGTCGAGCGCAGAGGCAGAGCATCGTATCAGCAGCGGCGTGCCCTATGCCTGGCGGCTGGATATGACCGCCGCCATGGAGCAGTCCGGCACGCTCGGCTGGACTGATGAACTTGGCGGCCCGCAGGTCTGCAACGCCGAACAGGCGGGTGATGTCGTGCTCGGCCGCAAGGATATCGGCACATCCTATCATCTGGCGGTCACGGTCGATGATACGTTCCAGAATGTTTCGCTGGTCATCCGCGGGCAGGACCTGTTTCAGGCAACCCACATCCATCGTCTGTTACAGGCGCTGCTTGGTCTGCCGACACCGGTCTATCATCACCATCACCTGCTGACCGACAGCCAGGGCCGGCGGCTGGCAAAACGCGACCGCTCGGCAACCCTGCGGAATATGCGGCAATCGGGCCTGTCAGCCAGCGACGTACGGCGCATGGCCGGGCTGGACGAATGAGAAACTCATACCTGCGAGAGCAGATCAGAATGCCGGGTGAAGGCCCGTCAGCAGATGCTCGTAATCCGGATGATCCGCCTCGACATAGCCGTGACGGATCAGGAAATCGAGAATGACCAGGGCGCAGTTGAACTTGTAGTCGTTCGTCTCGCTGATACCGGCAGCAACATCACGGATATCCATCAGCATGAACGCGTCAACCTCGCCATCCGCCGCGACAGGCTCAAATCCCGCCGGCAGCTCAAGGTCGTAACACCACAGCAAGTCCCAGCGAAAGCCTTCCGGCCGGATGCAACGATAGGTGATGGCGCTGACCGGGCTTGCCATCTCTGCCAGATCGCGGGGGATTGCAGCTTCCTCTCCGCATTCCTTGACCAGATTGTCACGGACCGAAAGACCTGCCGGCTGACCGCCCCCGACCATCTGGTCGAGCTTGCCCGGTGCGGTTGCTTTCCGGAGGCTGCGCCGGGCAATCCACATGTACAATCCGCCATCCTTGCGGACATATCCGTTCATATGGACGCCATATCCCCGCGTGCCGAGCAGCGGAACCGCCGCCCGTTCAATTTCGAACAGCGGCTGGCTGAATGTCACCCCGACCGGATAGTTCTCGCCCCGCCAGCCATGAATCCCCCGGGTCCGGCGAATATCCTCCAGACAGCCCCCGATCGCTTTGCTCCGTTCATCATAGGATGACAGGCTGTCAGCCAGCCGTACCGCATCCGGCCTGATGACGAAGACATCGGGATACTTTTCCAGAACGGCAGCAAAGTCATCGGATGTCTGGCCGAGCTCCAGACCGTCGACCAGCAGAGGCCGATAGCCGTCACGGGACCAGTTGTTCGCTTCGGCAATTCGGTCGAGATAACTCACGCAAGCCCCCGGCTGGTCAGAGAACCGCTGCCTTCTCGGAAGTCAGCACAGTACAGACATCATAGATCTGGCGCATGCAGGCCGCCAGATACTCTCGCTCCGGCTGCAGCATGTTTGCCATCTGGATATCAATCACGACGGAGTCGCTGCCTTCCTGTACCGCATAAAGCCGCGTCGGCACGAGGTTCCGCTTGGCGAAAAGCTCAAGTACGCGCGGAACGACGCCCGGCTCTGCATTGGCGCGAACCGCAAAGCAGGCAGTGGTGACAAGGGAACTGACGGCGTCAGAGGTGGATTGGTCGGCGAATGTGCGCTGTTGCATGGTGCGCAGTCCTTGAAAAATTCCGGAAAAGACGAATCAGAAATACCCGGCGCTCAAACGAGGGCCGGGCCTGTAATTCGAATGAGGCCGCCGAGGACCTGTTTCCGGAAGGACTGGTAAGACATGCCGGTTATCTAGCGCCCGGCGGCCATTTCGTCAAGCCGGAGTTGAAACTCTGCTGTGCATGGACGTTGCCACCGCAGATGACCTATACTCACAGGGCATTTGAATTTTTCTGGCAACAGTTTGCCAGCGAGGGAGAGACCATCAGTGCGGGCAATTTTTGCAATCGGCGCCTTGATCAGCGCCATCTGGCTGGGTGCTGCGGCATCTTATGTACAGTTCCGGATCACCTGGCAGTCACTACTGGAACTGCCGTTCGTTGATCTCGCCGCCTTCGTCGCCGCCGCCTTCGGTCCGCCTGCCGCACTCTGGCTGATCATCGGTTATGTGCAACTCGGCTCTGCCCTGCGTGAAAACAATTTTGCACTGAAACAGCTGCACTGGCAGACCAAGCGCGCCGCCGATCAGGCAGAGGTTGAGGCACGGACCCTGGTTGAAAGCCGCACCTCCGCCAAACGGGCAGAACTGTTTCCGCTGATCAGCTATCTGATCGATGAACTGAATCCGCTGGTTGCCCATCTCGCTGTTGAACTGAAACTGATCGACAATGCGCAGTATGCCTCTGCCTGGCAGCGCTTTGGTCAGGGTGACCGCTGGGTTTTCTTCCGCTGCATCCTGAATACCTCTGGTGGGCCTGAGTCTCTGGAACGCAAGATATCCGTGGCACTGAAACAGGACAGCAAGGCGCTGCCGCTGGCTGAAGAGTTTCGCGAGAATTTCGCCAACCTGATCAAGGAACTGCGCAGCGTCGAAGGGGAAGGACTGATCACCCGTCTGGTTGAACGCGGAAACCTCGGAAAGCTTGACCTGCTGCTGAAACGGACAATGCCCCGGCCCGAGGCTGCACCAGCAGCGCCTGAGCCGGTATTCAAACCGGTGGGAACACCGGATCCGGAGCCAGCTCCGGATCCGAAACCACAATCTGCCCCCGAGCCGGCATCCCGTGCGGTGGCTGAACCGGAAGAGGAACCCGAGTTGCCGCCGGTTCCCGGTGGTGGCTGGACGGCAGCTGTTGAACGTCCGATACCGCCTGCGCCAACAACCCCTGTGGTCGCGGCGCCGCGCCTGACCAGGGAACGTGACCCCGACCCTGTTTCGCCGCCCCCCAAACCGGCACCCGAAGCTGCGGCCGATCCGGAAGAGCAGCCGGACTCCGTCATGCCGCGTGATCCGCAACGGGATGAAGCCCGGCGTGCGCTGGCCGAAATAGCTGCCGCCCTGCAGGCCGTTGACGAAGCAAACGGGCGCGAAACACCAGAGGAAAATGCCAGAAATCAGCGGCCAGTCCCGTTCCCGACACGTCGCGAGCCGCAACTGCCGCCCCAGCGGGCACCCCTGGGCTCTGCAAACGATACCCCGAAAGACACACGCCCGGCACCGCCAACCCGCCCCCTGCTGGCGTCCCAGACCCTGCCGCGGGAAGGCTCTGCCTTTCCAACCGTAAATCCGGCTACGCCCCGGGACACAGATCGCAAACCCGCAGCTGAGACCACACCACCAGCGGCAAGTAACCGCTCGCAGGCATCCGATAACGAACCCCTGCCGCCAATCCCCGAGGGTATCCGGCCAAAGGAAGAAACGAAGCGACGGCTGAGTCCCATTGTCTCCGGTCTGTTTGGAAACCGCCCCAGAGACAAGTGACAGATCACCGGACCGCGCGTCCGGAACCGCGCATCACGCCAGCCCCCGTGATTGTGCTGTCGCCGGTTAATCCCCACATGCCCCGAATGATCAGAAAAACTGGCCCAGCCTCATATGTCACCCCCCCGACCTGAAAGCAGTGAAAAGCGGCCCCGGAATGATCTGCAGACGATCCGGACGCTGCTGCCCTATCTGTGGCCGAAGGATTCGGTTGAGCTGCGTCTGCGGGTCATCGTTGCGCTCTCGCTGCTGGCCATCGCCAAGGTTGCGAACGTCTATACCCCGATGCTCTACAAGGAGGCGGTTGACCAGCTCAGCCCGGTGACCGGCGCGGCAACCATTGTGGCGGTTCCGGTGATGCTGATTATCGGTTACGGGATTGCCCGGGTTCTGGCACTCGCCTTTGGTGAAATGCGGGATTTCTTCTTTGCCAAGGTTGCGGCAAGGGCGATCCGGCAGTCGGCGCTGCGGACCTTTGAACATCTCCACGCCCTGGCGCTGCGGTTTCATCTGGAACGCCAGACCGGAGGGGTCAGCCGGGCCATCGAGCGCGGCGTCAAGGGCATCGACTTCCTGCTGCGGTTCATGCTGTTCAACATCCTGCCGACCCTGCTTGAAGTGCTGATGGTCTGCGGCATTCTGATCTGGCTGTATGATATTTCGTTCGCCATCGTCACCTTCGTGACCATCATGGCCTATATCGCCTACACGCTGGTTGTGACGGAATGGCGGATCAAGTTCCGGCGGCGGATGAACGAAAAGGATTCGGAAGCCAACACCAAGGCAATCGATTCCCTGCTGAATTTTGAGACAGTGAAATATTTCGGCAACGAAGGCCATGAAGCCCGCCGTTTCGATGCGTCGCTGCGGGACTATGAACATGCCTCTGTCCTCAGCAATACCTCGCTGGCGCTGGTCAATATCGGTCAGGGTGCGATCATCGCCGTTGGCCTGACAGTCGTCATGATACTGGCCGGACAGGGTGTTGCGGACGGCACGATGAGTGTCGGTGACTTCGTGCTGGTGAATACCTATCTGATCCAGCTCTATCTGCCGCTGAACTTCCTTGGCTTTGTCTATCGGGAAATCAAGCAGTCACTGGCCGACATGGAATCCATGTTCAGCCTGCTGCGCGAGGATACCGAGATTTCGGACAAACCGGGTGCCCCGTCGCTCACCGTCAGCGGCGGCGAGGTTGCGTTCCGCAACGTCACCTTCTCATATGAGGCAAAGCGGCGCATCCTGCATGGTGTTGATTTCACCGTGCCGGCCGGAAAAACCACCGCGATTGTCGGCCCGAGTGGTGCCGGAAAATCGACCATTTCCCGCATCCTGTTCCGGTTTTACGATGTCGATGGCGGTGCGGTGACCATTGATGGTCAGGATATCCGCGAGATCACACAGCAAAGCCTGCGTTCTGCCATCGGAATCGTGCCGCA
Organism: Rhodospirillales bacterium; assembly: GCA_040219025.1. Classification (GTDB taxonomy): domain Bacteria; phylum Pseudomonadota; class Alphaproteobacteria; order Rhodospirillales; family HT1-32; genus HT1-32. Next base: position 213,547 of record JAVJTE010000009.1, read on the forward strand.
GGATACAGTGCTGTTTAACGACAGCATCTACTATAATATTGCCTATGGTCGCCCGGCTGCCAGCCGGGAAGAGGTTGAGGAAGCCGCCAGACTGGCCCGGATCCATGATTTCGTCATCAGCCTGCCCGACGGGTACGATACGCCGGTTGGCGAACGGGGGCTAAAGCTGTCCGGCGGTGAAAAACAACGCGTCGCGATTGCCCGGACAATCCTGAAGCAGCCCGATATTCTGTTGTTTGATGAGGCCACATCCGCCCTCGACAGCCAGACAGAGCGGGAAATTCAGGCATCCCTGCGCGAGGTATCCGCCAACCGGACCACACTTGTTATCGCCCACCGGCTGTCCACCATCATCGATTCCGATGAAATACTTGTGCTGGAGGCCGGGCGTATCGTCGAACGCGGATCACACAGCGAACTGCTGCAGACAGACGGCGTCTACGCAAAAATGTGGCGCCGCCAGCAGGAAGCTGCGGAAGCCGAGAAAACCCTGGCGGGAGCCATCGCAGATGGTGCTCTCCGCCCCACCTGAAGAAAGCCAACAGACTATGACCAAGCGCAAGAACAACCACGAAACCAGCAAGACGCTTCTCAAGAAATTCGAGAAGAAAATGCATGTCCGGCGACTCCGTCAGAGTGACTATGAACACGTTGTCGCAATCCAGAAATCGGCATTCGGCGAGGATATTCCTCACTGGGAGCGAGCCCATTTCCTGGCCCAGCTGAAGCGGTTCTCGGCAGGACAGATCGGTGTCGAGTTTGAAGGCAAGCTGATCGCCGTTTCCGCCAGCCTGATCGTCAATGAAAAGCAGGTCATCCGCCAGCATACCTTCAATGAAGTTGCTGATGACGGGCTGATCGGCAATCACGATCCGGAAGGCGAGTATCTTTATGGTATCGATATCGCGGTAAATCCGGACTTCCGGGGCCAGAAGCTTGCCCGTCGTCTCTATGACGCCCGCAAGCTGGTGGTTACCCGGCTCAATCTGAAGGGCATGATTATCGGCGGGCGCATCCCCGGCTATCATAACCATGCCGACGACATGACCCCGGAAGAATATTGCGAGCAGGTCCGGTCGCGTACACTTACCGATCCGGTACTGACAGCCCAGCTCTCAAACGGTTTCGAGTTCAATCAGGTGCTGCGGAACTATCTGCCCGAGGATGCCGAATCCATGGGTCATGCGACCCTGATGGTCTGGGAGAACCCGGACTACATGATGGACAAGGCGAGTGTTTCCGACAGCGGCGTTGTCCGCATCTGTGTCGTTCAGTACCAGATGCGTCCGATCAAGAAGTTTGTCGACTTCGCCCGGCAGGTTGAATATTTCGTCGATACCTCATCCGATTACCGCAGCGATTTCGTCGTCTTTCCGGAACTGCTTACAACCCAGCTGATGGGCCTTTACAAGGAACCGAACCCGGCAAAGGCGGCGCGAAAACTCGACCGTTACACCGACCGCTACCTTGATCTGTTTGCCGATCTGGCGCTGCGTTACAACGTCAACATCATCGGCGGGACGCATATGATGATTGAGGATGACAAGCTCTATAACGTCGCCTTCCTGTTCCGGCGGGACGGTACCATCGACAAGCAGTACAAGATACATATCACACCCTCGGAAGCGAAATGGTGGGGTATCACCGCCGGTGACAAGGTACGTGTGTTTGATACCGACCGTGGAAAGATCGGGATTTCGATCTGCTATGATATCGAGTTCCCGGAAATGACCCGTGTGGCTGCTGAAAAGGGCGCTACGATCATCTTCGTACCCTACAATACGGACATGCGCTCCGGTCATATGCGGGTCCGTTACTGTGCGCAGGCGCGCTGTGTCGAGAACGAGATCTACATTGCCATGGCCGGGGCAATCGGCAACCTGCCGAATGTGGATGCCGCCGACATGCATTACGCCCAGTCCTGTATTCTGACGCCATCGGACATCGCCTTTGATCGTGATGGTATCGCGGCGGAATGTACGCCGAACACGGAAATGATGATCATTCATGATCTCAGCCTCGATCTGCTGCGCCAGCACAAGGACCGGGGCACGACCCAGAACTGGGATAACAGGCGCACCGACCTGTACCGCGTCCGCTGGAACGACGGCGAAGACACCATCGAGGTCTGACAATGACGAAACCTGCACTGGTTCTGCTGGCGGGGCTGCTGAACGACGAGGCCCTTTGGCAACATCAGATCGAGCATCTGCAGGATCAGGCGGATGTTATCGTCGGTGATACCCGTTCCGACGATGACATCCATACCATGGCACGCCGTGTGCTCGATAATGCGCCGGAGCGGTTCGCCCTGGCGGGCCTGTCGATGGGCGGCTACTGCGCCCTTGAGATCCTGTCCTTTGCTCCCGAACGGCTGACCCGTCTGGCGCTGCTGGACACTACGGCACGGGCGGACGATGCCGACCGTATGGCCTGGCGGCGGAATTTCCTGGCCTCTGCAGACGGGGGCGATTTCAGTGCAATCAAGCGGCAATCGCTTGAAGCCTATATCCATCCGTCACGTCATGACGATGCCGGGCTTATGGCGGCCTTTGACGCGATGGCAGAGCGTGTCGGGCTGGAGACCTACATCCGGCAGCAGAAAGCGATCATGAGCCGCTCTGACAGGCGTCATCTGCTGGCAGAGGTTACCATTCCGACGACCGTCATCTGTGGCCGTCAGGACAGGGCCACACCCTTGCCCTGGAGCGAGGAAATTGCCGAAGCAATTCCGGACGCCCGCCTCCATGTCATCGAGACGGCCGGTCATCTGACGCCGATGGAGCGTCCGGAACAGGTCACCGGCATTCTGCGGGACTGGCTTGGCTCATGAGACGGGCGAGCGCCGTCTATCCTTCGACTTCGTAGGTTTCCCAGTCACCGTCATCGATATCAAAATCGTTCAGTGCCTCGCAGATCTCCCGGTTGCCGAGATAGATCCAGCGGCCATAATCATCTTCAGCGGTGATGATCGTCTTGCGGCCGGGAAAGATCGCCTGAAAGTAGCGGATCGCATTTTTGGCGGCATCAAGGTCATCGATCGTCTTCTGCGTCACCTGACAGACGACGATATCAGTCTTGTCGAAGTTAAGTAGCGCTGCCCTGAATTTCATCCTGACCCTCTCCGCGTCCGTTAATCCGGCAAAGTGATTTCCTTGCCGGGCATGACGTGGAATTATTCACGTCAAATGCTACAGTTCAACAACTGTACAATGATGTGCGGCATATTTTCGGGATGGTCTGTTGAGCTTCGGAAAACTCATTGAAAAGCTGCTTGGTCTGAAAGAGACAGAGGAGACCGGGCAACCGTCGGCAGGTGCTGTCGCCGCAAAGCCCCCTGCTCCCCCCGATGTCGAGGTTGAAGTGTTTCGGATGCCTTCACAGGATGATCTCGACCGCCGGGCGGTGATCCGCAATGCCATGTCGGTCCATCGTGCGAAACAGGCGAACCTCGACAACCTGACAGAAGAAGAGCGGCAGAAACTCCGCGCAATCGCCGAGCAGGCGTTTCTTGCCCCCGATGACGGACAAACACGTCATTGATGTCGCGGACAGCTTGACAGCCGCCCCACCGCACCTTAGAACCCCCGCTCGTTTTGCGGTTCATCCGCCCATCATCGTTTTTTAAGGAGATCGCAATGTCGCGTCGTTGCAACCTCACTGGCAAAGGCGTGCTGACAGGCAACAACGTCAGCCATGCGAACAACAAGACCCGCCGCCGGTTCCTGCCGAACCTGCAGGTGATTTCATTTTTCAGCGAAATCCTGAAGGAACTGGTCCGGGTACGTGTTGCCGTGTCGACCATCCGTTCGATCGAACATAAGGGCGGAATTGACGCCTTTATTCTGGATACCGCCGATGCGCAGCTGGATGACAATCTGCGTCGTCTCAAGAAGCGTATCCGCAAGGCGACAGAGGCAGCCGCCGCGGCAGCCTGATCGCTTTCACAAGATGTCAAAACAGGCTCGCCACTGGCGGGCCTGTTTTCGTTACGGAACTGCCGAATGCCCTGATCACGGTTTCCCGGACCCTGTTCCAGAGCCGGCTTAAGTCTCTGTTTTCCTATATATTTGTTAACTCATCGCCACTGACCACGCCGCTTTACTCGGTCGGCAACAGCCGATAAAGTCACGCCTCACCTTGGGGGGTGGGGCCTGGGTTATCGGGAGACAGGCTAATTAAACAGAAGATTGACTTCAGTAAGGTCAGTTTTCTCATCGTCGACGACAACAAGCTGTCGATCAAGATGGTGGGCGATACCTTGCGCTATCTCGGCGCAACCAACATTGAGGTTACACGAAACCCCAATGACGCTATCGCTTTGATCAAAAAGCAGAACACCGACGTTCTGATTACCGAATGGCAGATGGAGTCGATGACGGGTGTCGAGTTTCTTGATCTGCTGCGCAACTCCGCCGCGTCACCGAATCGCTTTCTGCCTGTGATCATGCTTACCGGGCATTCCGAAGAACCTTTCGTCACAAATGCCCGTGATACCGGGGTAACTGAATTTCTGGCCAAGCCCTTTACCGCAAAAGGGTTCTATGCCCGGCTTGTTTCAGTCATCGCCCGGCCCAGATGCTTTGTTAACGCCCCCAGCTATTTCGGACCCGACAGACGGCGCAAGACCATGCCCTATGACGGCAACGAACGGCGAAGTTAGGATCAGACGGCATGGCCCGAAATGTGCAGATCATCCCGGCTCAGCAGGAGCTCAAACAGAAGTCGGTAAATACAAAGACCGGCTTTGATATTGCGATGACCCCGGCCGAACTGGACGAGCTTGAAGCGGTGATCCAGTCAAGCCGGGATGAATTTGTCGTCGAAGCAGCCGGCCTGCTGAAAAAACTTCGCACCGACCTTGGTTATGCCCGGGCGCACAGGGATGATGTGGCCAGTTTTATCGAAGCAGCCCTGCGTGCCGCCTACGACATCAAGTCACTTGGCGGATCTTTCAATTATCCGCTGATGACGGCCATGGCGAAGTCGCTGCATGACTTCCTGACCGGACGAACCGAATTGTCGACCAAACAGTATGATCTGGTCGGCCTGCATGTCGACATGTTGTATCTGGTTCTGTCCCGCCACATGGACGGGCCGGGCGGCACCACGGAACAGCAGATTGTCATGGCCCTGCGCGAGGGCGTCCGCCGCTTTTCCTGACAAGGGTCTGTTGTCTTCCGAACATATGCACGTCACGCAATGCTGCGTTGCCGCATAAACTGTGGTGCGGCGCAATATTCGAACCTATGTTGCTGGCATTGAAGGAGAATGACCATGCAAACAGCCCTCTCAACACAGACATACTCACTGCTCCATGTCCTCGCCGCACCTTTCCAGGCCGTTGCCGACTTCGCTGACTCACTCAGCCGCGCCACCGCCGCCGCCGACTACATGGAAGACTATGCAACCCTGTCTGACACCGATCTGGCCGCTCAGGGCCGGACCCGTGAAGACATCAAGCAGACCGTGCTGAAGATCCTCGGCTGACAATTATCCCCGTCGTTCCAGGCTGGCCCTTCGACCGGCCTGTTCCGGACGGGGCAAAGCCTGATGATCGGCATGAACAGCCGCCAGCCGTTCCGATATGTCTTGCGGCCAGGGGGCCGTCTTGCGGGCCTCCAGATTGATATGCAGCGACATCACTTCCATGGTTGCACAAAGCGTGTCATCACTCGCTCGCCACATCGAATGGATGAAGTGATGGCGCTTGGCATCCCAGCCCAGCAGACAGGTCGTCAGATAGACCTCCTCACCCTCGCGCACTTCCTGCAGATAGACCACGTGTAACTCTGCCGCGAAGGTGCTGTGGCCGGTACGTTCCCGGTATCCCTTGTCGATTCCAACCTGATCCTTGTAGGCGTCCGTCGCCCGGTCAAAGGCAACGACATAGTAGGCGACATTCATATGACCGTTATAGTCCGTCCATTCTGCGGGAATGACTTCACGGCCTGTCGCAAGTTGTCCTTCTGGTCCATGCATGTCGCCTGTTCTCTCCGTTCTGCCGTTCTGCCGGTCTCCCGACTGTGATACGATATTCTCCGCCTATCCCCAAGTATTTGACGCAGCGACAGTGATCCGCCAGTCGGCGCTGTGCGTAAACGCTTTCACAGGCGAATATGCCTGACAGGTTTACCACTAACTGGCGCATCGGGATCACGTGACTGAAGCTTTTATCAAGAACAGAAAAAAGATTGCTGTTATCGGCGCCGGAATATCCGGTCTTTCCGCAGCCTGGCTGCTCCACAAGGCACATGACATCACCCTTTATGAACGGCGGGGACGCCTGGGTGGTCACAGCCACACAGTCACCGTCAGCACGCCGGACGGCGATGTTCCCGTTGATACCGGATTCATCGTCTACACGCCGTCGAACTATCCCAACCTGACCCGCCTGTTCGACCTGCTGGATGTGCCGACCAAACAGAGCGACATGTCCTTTGCCGCGTCGCTTGACGCCGGCGGACTGGAATATTCCGGCAGCTCCGTTGCCCATATGCTCGGCCAGCCCGCAAATATCGTACGCCCCCGGTTCTGGCGAATGGTGCGCGGTATTCTGCGTTTTTTCAGCTCCGCGAAAATCATTTACGACCAGCCGGATGCAGCCGCCCTGTCTTTGCAGGACTGGCTGGAGCGTGAGGGTTATCCGGCGTCTTTCATTGATGACCACATCATGCCGATGGGGGCCGCGATCTGGTCCTGCTCGGTTGCCGAAATGCGTCAGCAGCCGGCACTTGCCTTCGTCCGGTTCTTTGACGAACACGGACTTCTGGAACTGACGGAGCGCCCGGAGTGGCGCACCGTCGACGGCGGCAGCCGGGAATATGTCCGGCGTCTGGCGGCCCCGATCAGTGACCGGACATGGCACGACAGTGCTGTTGAAGCTGTCTGGCGTACAGCAAACGGCGTTCTGGTGCGCGACAGCCAGGGCAGGACCGAACGCTACGACGATGTGGTCATGGCCAGCCACGCAGATCAGACCCGGGCCATGATTCAGGATCTGAGTCCGGCAGAACAGGCTGTCCTTGAGTGTTTCCGCTACAAACCCAACGATGTCTATCTGCACAGCGACCCGTCCCTGATGCCGCTCCGCCGACGGGTCTGGTCGAGCTGGAACTTCCTCGGCGGTGCCGGACGGGAGCGCGAAGGCAACGTGACCGCAACATACTGGATGAACAAGCTGCAGAACCTGCCCGGCAGGACACCCCTGTTCGTCACCCTCAACCCGGTCCGCCCGCCCGCAGAACATCTGGTTCATGGCCAGTACCTGTATGATCATCCGATCATTGATCTGACTTCCTTCGCCGCCCGGGACCGGCTTGACGGGATACAGGGAACCGGCGGGATATGGTATTGTGGAGCCTGGACCGGCTCGGGCTTTCATGAGGATGGCCTGCGATCCGGACTTGATGTTGCAGAAAGGCTAGGCGGTGTGTTGCGTCCCTGGAGCCGCGAAATGACGGTATCCCGCCTGCCGCTGGGACTGGCAGCGGAATGAGCCGGGGTACATCTGCGTTATTTGCCGGCGAGGTCATGCATCGCCGACTGAAGCCCTTGCGGCACCGGCTTGCCTACCGGATGTGCTATTTTCTGCTCGACCTTGATGAGGTTGCCGAACTGGACCGCAACAACCGGCTGTTTGGCTATAACCGCCGCGCGTTGTTCAGTTTCCGGGAGGCCGATCATGGCAATGGCGACAGCCAACCCGGTGCCTTGCGGAACTGGATCGACACAATGCTGACCGACAACGGCATGGAAGCCGGCGGTCGCGTCAGTCTGCTCTGTCTGCCGCGCCTGTTTGGCTATGCTTTCAATCCGCTGACAGTCTGGTTCTGCCATCGCCGGGATGGCAGCCTGCAGGCGATCCTGTACGAGGTCCGCAACACCTTCCGGCAAAAACACCACTATCTGATCCCGGTCAGCCCGGATGAAGCGGCAGAAGCTAACGGCATGCTGCGCCAGCGCGCAGACAAGGCGTTCTATGTCTCGCCTTTCATCGAGATGGAACAGACCTATCAGTTCCGTGTCCGGTTACCGGAAAAAGACCGGATTGCCGTCGCCATTCGCGAATCAAACCCGACAGGCCCGCTGTTGCATGCTGCCTTTTCGGGGATTCGCCGGGAGATCACCGACCGGGCGCTGGCCTCTGTCGCGCTTGCCTTTCCCTTCATGACCCTGAAGGTCATTGCAGGCATCCACTGGGAAGCACTGAAGCTCTGGTTCAAGGGTGCGGCCTATGTCGCCCGCCCGGCACCACCCGAATCAACAGTTTCCATTGGGTCCGGAGAAATATCTTGATAGAATGTTCAGGTTCCAACCTCGGCGTCAGACTGAAAAGCTTGGGAGAGAACATGGCACCGCAGGGAAAATACAGATTTGATCCTTGGACCAGCCTGTTGCTGGCGGCTGTTCGACGCTGCCCGATCGGCAATGTCACGGTTACCACCCCCTCCGGCGAGACGCATGAAATCCGGGGCACCCAGCCCGGGCCTGATGCGGTAATGCATCTGCATACGCCTGGCGGTGCACGCGGGTTGATTCTTGGTGGCGATCTGGGACTGGCCGAAGCCTATATCGATGGCCACTGGTCGACACCGGATCTGGCGACATTCCTGGAATGGGGTGCCCGTAATCTGGATGCGCTCGGTTCAACCGCGGAAGGAACATTTCTGTCGAAGACCACGGCCCGGCTGCTGCATCTGATGCGGGCGAACACACGGTCCGGCTCCAGACGCAATATCTCAGCCCATTATGATCTCGGAAATGCGTTTTACGAACAATGGCTGGACCCGTCGATGACCTATTCATCAGCGGTCTATCCGGATATTTCGACCAGTCTGGAGGTTGCACAGCAAAAGAAGATTGAGCGGATTGGTGAACTTCTCTCCCCCTCGCCCGGTATGGAAGTGCTGGAAATCGGGGCGGGCTGGGGTGCCATGGCAATCCATCTGGCCCGGAATTTCGGCTGCAAGGTGGTCGGGCTGACATTGTCGACCGAGCAATATAACGAGGCTTCACGCCGGGCGCAGGCCGAGGGGCTGGGTGAAAAGATCGAATTCCGGTTGCAGGACTATCGGGATGTGCCGGGGGAATTCGACAGGGTGGTGTCCATCGAAATGATTGAAGCGGTCGGCGAAGCGAACTGGCCACGGTATTTTTCTGTCATCAATGAACGCCTGAAATCCGGCGGTGCCGCCGCCCTGCAGGCAATCACCATTGCCGACGAGCGCTTTGACGGCTATCGCCAGAACGCCGACTTCATCCAGAAATACATTTTCCCCGGCGGCATGCTCCCCTCGCCGACTGCGCTGCGCCAGCAAATCGAAATGGCCGGGATGCAGATGGCCGGGGAAGCCAATTTCGGCGAACATTATGCCCGGACACTGGCGGAATGGCGGCAACGGTTTCTGGAGAAATGGGACAATATCTCGCAGCTGGGATTCGATGACCGGTTCCGGCGCATGTGGGAATATTATCTCGCTTACTGTGAAGGCGGTTTCAGGGCTGATCTGATCGACGTTGCCCAGGTTCGCATCGTCAAACCCTGATTACGTCATGAAAATCCCCAAACAGACATTGTCGCGCGGGCGGCTGGCGGCCTATGCGGCCCCGGCAATGGCGCTGGCCATTCCGACCATACCTGTAGCGGTCATGCTGCCGACATTCTATGCAGAGACGTTCGGCCTGTCGCTGGCGGCTATCGGCGGTGTCCTGGCCGCTGCCCGGCTGTTTGATGTGATCACCGATCCACTGGCTGGTGCCCTGAGTGACCGCTGGCGCGGACGTTTTGGCCGGCGCAAGCCGATGATCGCCCTGGGCGCACCGGTTGCCGGGCTGGCGCTCTACATGCTGTTTGTACCACCCGCCGATGTCTCCATCACCTATCTGGCCGTCTGGGCCAGCCTGCTCTATCTCGGCTGGACCATGATCGCCCTGCCCTATACCGCCTGGGGTGCGGAACTCAGCCCCGATTACCGGGATCGCTCGCGCATCACGCTGGCCCGGGAAGGGGCGCAGATGGCGGGAATTCTGATGGCCGCCGCCATACCCGTCATATTCTCAACCGACGACTGGCAAACCGGCCTGAAACTGATTGTCACCGCAACCCTGGTTGGCGGGGGCATTGCACTTATCGTGGCACTGCGGCTTGTTCCTGATCCGGAAGTCACCCGCCCCGGCACCGGGCAGACACCTGCGAAACTGAGCCTCTATCTGCGGAACAAGCCCTTCATGCGACTGTTGTCCGCCTGGCTGCTCAACGGGCTGGCGAACGGTTTCCCGACCGTATTGTTTGCCTTCTTCGTCACCCACGCGCTGGGCGGGACGGACGCCGAGCGGAACTGGCTGCTGCTGCTATATTTTGGCGCGGGCGTCGCCGGGGTGCCGCTCTGGATGAAGCTGGCAGAGCGGGTCCAGAAGCACCGGGTCTGGTCCGGGGCAATGATCTTCAACTGTGCGGCCTTTGCTTTTGCTGCCTTCCTTGGCCCCGGCGATGTGGCGATATTCGCCATCGTCTGCCTGACAACCGGGCTGGCCCTCGGGGCGGACCTTGCCCTGCCACCGGCGATTCAGGCAGATGTCGTTGACTATGACACCCTGAAAAGCGGCAGAAAGCGTGCCGGTATTTACTTCGCCTTCTGGAATATGGCGACAAAGTTCGCCCTGGCCGGTGCCGTCGGGATAGCCTTCGTCTCACTGGACATCATCGGCTTTGATGCGCAGAGCGATAATCAGCCGGAAACCGCCATAACCGGTCTGGTTTTTCTGTATGCCATCATGCCGATTATCCTTAAATTTCTTGCCGTCACCCTTATATACAGGTTTCCGATAGATGCTGCCCGGCAGGCAGTGATTCGCCGGCGTCTACAACAACGAGCAGATCGGGCAGAACGTGAAACGTCTTAGTCTACTTCTCGCAATCGCGGCCACGCTGGTCATAAACGGATGCAGCAGCATGAAACCACAGGATTTTGCAGGCAAGGAACCAAGACTGATTCTGGAGGACTACTTTGCCGGGAAGACTCAGGCCTGGGGCATTTTTGAAGACCGGTTCGGCAACCTCAGGCGGGAATTTACTGTTGATATAACCGGCGAGTGGGACGGCAAGATGCTGACCCTCACCGAAGACTTCATATATTCCGACGGCGAGACCGAACAACGCATCTGGCGTATCCGCAAGATTGACGAGCACCGGTATGAAGGACGGGCAGGCGACATCATCGGAACGGCGGACGGGTCTGTTTACGGAAATGCGCTGAACTGGTCCTATGACATGATGTTGCCGATCGGAGACAGCAGCTGGAAAGTATCGTTCGACGACTGGATGTTCCTGCAGCCGGGTGGCGTACTGCTCAACCGGGCGAAGGTTTCGAAGTGGGGTATTCTGCTGGGCGAAGTCACCCTGTCATTCAGCAAGCCGACAGACGCCGCCGCAAAAAGCGCAGCAAAGCGCCAGCCAAAGGAAGTTTTTCATACAGCTGACCGGCGGCATCCCAATGGTCAATATGCGCCGTCAGAAGACCGTCAGCCCCAAAGGTCAGTTCACTGACGCCGGTGATTTCCGAAGCCTGACCGCGCAACCGGAATGTGAAGGTCCAGTGCGCCAGGCATCGCTGATCATCACAGAGACTGTAATTGACCACAAAGACCGGCTTCTCGACTGTCTTGAACATATGCTCGAATATGTGGCGGAATGCCTCCCGTCCCCGGCAATCGTTGAACGGATCAACGAAATGAACATTCTCGTCAACCAGTGCCACGAGGTCGGAGAGATTATCAGGGCTCAGCTGTTCAAAAGCCTTGAGATACTGTGCTGCCTGCTGTCCGGTCATCGTCCGGTTACCCTGGCGATCAGCGGGAAGTACCATGAATAGGGTATCATCCGGGTAATCTTCATCGGCCAGACCAGACGTTTCGGGAAAGCGATCTCGAAGCGTTTCCGGGCCAGCCCGTCCAGTATCCGCCCGACAGCCTCGTCCGGTTCCATCAGGAACGGCATATCGAAATCGTTCTGCTCTGTCATCGGTGTGCGGACAAAACCGGGCAGGATGACAGAAATGTCGAGCCCCAGCCGGTCACAGTCGAATTTCAGACTCTCCGCAAAGGAGACCATTGCCGACTTTGCCGCCCCGTAAGCAGCAGCCCGCGGCAGCCCGCGATAGGAGGTCGGTGACGCCACCAGCGCAAGGTGCCCGGATTTGCGTTCCGTCATCCCCGGCAGGACCGCCGCAATACCGTTTACCGCTCCGAAGTAGTTTACTTCCATCTGTTTTCTGACACTTGCCGCGTCAAAACTCTCGGCGTCTACCGGTGTGTAGGTCCCGGCGTTCATGATGGCCAGTTCAACCGGTCCGGCCTCTGTCTCGGTGGCCCTGACAGCATCGATCACCGCGCTTTCATCTGTCACGTCGACGGCCATGGCAATAATCTGACCACCACTTTCCCGGGCTGCCGCGTCCAGTTTTTCGGTGCTGCGGGCACTGATCGCAACCCGCCAGCCGGCATCAGCCAGCCGTTTCGCCATGCCCAGCCCCATGCCACTGCTGGCTCCGGTTATCCAGGCACAGCCTGTTTCAGGTGCTTTCGGGATCTGCATTCCTCTCAGCCTCCGGTTATCTCTGTTGATCATAGTTTCGCGCCCCGGCATCCCGCAGCGTCAAAGCCGGTTATAGGTCAGGATCGAATCATCAAATGCCTTGAACTGCATCTTCATCAGCTTGCGTCCGGCATACCAGAGATCGACCTCGCTGCCGTTATTCGCCACACTGTGTGACCGCATCGCCGGGATGCTTTTTCCCTGCACGATGACCGGCTCCTCACCTTTGCGGTTATGTGTCATCTCCAGAATTTCGCCGTCCTGGGTATCCAGCCATGTGCCGGCGTCCAGATAGCCAGGTATCCAGTAGGAAGTGGCCCCGATATCACCCGGCAGGTCCAGATCGCCCCGGGTCGAGGTTCCCGCCAGGCGGTCACCTTCACGCCGGATGGAGACAAACTCCGGCGCACCATCATTATTGGTCCTGGCACTGATCGACTGCAGCATGCCGTCACGCCAGACTTCTGTCGCGCTGTGCTGGTAGTCATAGAAGGTGATGAAGGCGAAGGTCACCTTGATGGCAATCTCCGTCTGTACCGTGAGCTGATCCCCGCTGCGACTGAACCGGACCTGGTGACTGCCGATAACGTCACCATTGCGGGTGATGGTAAAATCAAGCCTGTTGCTCTCCGGAATGCTCTCGCCGATTTCGGCGGCCAGAACAGGACCGGAGAACAAAATGAGCGCCAGAAGCACGGGCAGTCGGAGAAAACTCATGGGATAACAGGTCCGGTCAGTTAATTATGTTTATGTACGGCCTTGCACAAGGATTGGATGTCCCAGCACAATAACGCCAGCAAAACCACAATGTTCATCCGGGCAGGACCGATGCCAAAGTTGTTATCAGAGCAGCAGATCACAGCCTTTCAGACCGACGGGGCGATTTGCGTCCGGCAGGCCTTCGATCAGGAATGGCTAGACCTGCTGGCGCGGGGTATTGACCGCAACCTGCGGGAGCCCGGCCCGGTAGGGCGTAAATATACGCCTGACGGAGCACCCGGCGGCTTTTTCGGTGATTACTGCAACTGGGACAGAATTGGTGAATATGAACAGTTCATGCGTCACTCCCCGGCCGCTCAACTGGCGGCAGAGGCAATGGGCGCACCCACGATACGAATATTCCACGAGCATGTACTGGTGAAGGAACCGGGCACGCGTGAACGCACCCCCTGGCACCATGACCAGCCCTATTACTGTGCGGACGGCGATCAGATCTGTTCAATCTGGCTGTCGGTTGACCGGGTTCCGGCCAGCGCCGGGGTTGAATTTGCGGCGGGAACGCATGCCACCGGCAAGATGTACATGCCGCGACTTTTTCTGAATCATGAAAATTATGATTACGAGGCCGGCAGCTATGAAGACGTGCCAGACATCGATTCGCAGCGGGAATCATACCGGATTCTGTCCTGGGATCTGGAGCCGGGTGACGCGATCATTTTCCATGCCAGAACGCTGCATGCCGCACCAGGCACCGAAAAACTGCAGAACCGGCGACGGGGTTTTGCGACGCGGTGGCTGGGTGAGGACGTAACCTACGCCACCCGCCCCGGTGAAACCTCGCCCCCTTTTCCCGAACTGAAATCATTGCTGAAGCCGGGAGATCCCCTGCGAGCCCCGATTTTTCCGGTTGTCTGGCCCGCCTGATCGCTTACTTCTGATGCCCTGAACGAAACAACATTTACCGAGGAAGACGTATGAGCCTGACCCTTGAGACTGCTAACAAGATTGTCGAGGTTGCCCTCGCGAAAGGCCACGAACTTGGCCTCAACCCGCTGACCGTTGCCATTCTCGATGCCGGTGGCACCCTGAAAGTACTGGCCCGTGAAGACGGCACCAGCACGCTGCGCCCGGGCATTGCACAGGGCAAGGCCAACGGCTGCATCGGCCTCGGCCTTGGTGGCCGCGCCATCTTCAAGCGGGCACAGGAACAGCCCTATTTCATTCAGGCGATGAACGCCCTGTCCGACGGCTCCCTCGTCCCGGTTCCGGGCGGCGTGCTGATCCGCAAGGACGGCGCCATCATCGGTGCAGTAGGCGTCACCGGCGACAGCTCGGATAATGATGAAATCTGCGCCATTGCCGGCATCGAAGCCGCCGGCCTGACCGCCGACCACGGCTGACCTGCTTCCGGCCGGGATCCGTTCCCGGCCGTCTCAGGCCCCCAGCAGTCCGTCAGCCCGTCAGCTGAAGCGGGCGACCAGCCCCGGCATGTCGTCCATCACCTCGGCCTCGTTATCCTTACGGGCCGCCTGACGGCCTGCAAGAAACACCTCGTCCGCCTCCTGTGCGGTGAGGATTTTCTCGCCAGCCATGAAATCTTCCCTGCCATTGCCAAGCAGACGGCTGGCCTCCGCCGAAAGCGGAACCAGCAACGGGCCGGATATCGGCGTTTCTTCTGCCCCGGCGAGCACTTCTGCCACTTCCCGCAAGTAACCGATATAGAACTTCCGGTCTTCCTCTGCGGCTGCCGACAACCTTGCATCGGTAATCCTGCTGCGCGCAGTCAGCACACACTCACGGAGCTTTTCGACGACCGATCTGAACCGTTCCCGGGGCGGGCGGGAATCCTTGCCAAAGGCCGGTTTCTCGACACCCTTCAGACCATAGACTTCAACCGCGTGTGACTCTGTCGTCAGATCCCGGACAAACTTCGACTGTCGCCGGTACATCCAGATAAACATCAGCAGGAAAATCAGCCCGATGACGATATAGAGCCAGTGAAGCTTCATTCCGGCATATCCACCGGCGTGACCCAGGCCGGATCGTCATGCTTGCGCCAGTAGGTCTCGGACAGTCTCGCCATCACCGGGCCGGGCTTGCCGGACCCGACCGGCTTGCCGTCGATGCGGCAGACCGGCATCACGCCGCCCGCCGTCGAGGAAATGAAAACTTCGTCCGCGGCATGCACTTCACTCACGGCAACCTGACGCTGCTCGGCCTTGATCTGCAGTTCCTCACAGAGATCAAGAACGGTCTGGCGGGTAATCCCTTCCAGCACGCCGCGTGACGGAGTCGACACAACACCATTCTTAACTGTAAATACGTTAAATCCTGGCCCTTCGGTGATGTTCCCGGCGCCGTCGACCAGCACGACATTCTCTGCACCGCGGTCGTAGGCCTCAAATATACCGGCGACCAGATCCATCCAGTGATAGTTTTTTACCGTCGGATCAACTGATTCCGGGTTAATTCTTGGAATATTCGAGATGACAATGTCCAGACCGCGCTGTCGCTGCTCCTCATTGGCGATCCAGCCAAAGGGAATGGCGAAGGCAATGAAGCGGTTCACCGCATCCCGCGGGTCGCGGCTGAAGGTGGGTGATGTGCCGCGGGTCAGGATCATCTCGACATAGCAGTTATCCAGACCGGACCGGCGAACCAGTTCCTTGAAAATCTCTGTCATCTCTTCGTCGGTATAGGGCAATGTCATCCGCAGCTTGCCAACACTCCGCCGGAACCGGGCGAGATGATGGCCAAGACGGAAGAATTTCCGGTCCCAGACATGCACCACGTCATAGGTCGCGTCAGACCGCAGCAATCCCCAGTCCAGAACCGAGATCTTGGCATCCCTGATCTCGATATATTCGCCATCCATGAAGGCCGCACCTGGCGGATAGGTCTGTTCCATCTCACATCTCCCTGTGTTCAGCTGACAACCGGATCATCCAGATCAAATATACCGGCGGTATCTTCCACTTCCAGCACCCAGACATCCGGATCATAGCGCAGCTGGCGGGCGATATAGTCATCTGCTGTCTTCTCGTCGACCACCCCCAGTCCTGTGGCTGACAGCCAGGCGCGGGCGCCATCGGCAGTGCGGGTTTGCGAATAGACCCGGCAACCGCCGGCGAACCGGTTCAGTTTCAGCAGAATCGATCCGGCGTCCGTATCGCCGCGATGACAGACCATGACCGGGACAAACTGCCCCTGCCATCGCCGGATCAGCGCCTTGATCCATATTTCCGATTTAAGTCGTGCTTCCATGCAGTAGGATTACCCTACACTGCCTTCAACGTCACTCTTCCGGATCACTGTCATGTTTGAACTCCATCCCGATCTCGTCGCCGGCACCTTCGATGTGGCCAGCCTGCCGCTCTGTCGCGTTCAGTTGCTGAATGACAAAACCTATCCCTGGCTTGTGCTGGTCCCGGCAAAGCCCGGCCTGAAAGATTTCCACGACATCGCCGCCAGCGACCAGCTGACGCTGATGCAGGAAATTGATCTGGCCTCGCGCGCACTGGTTTCCATCTATAACCCCGACAAGATGAATGTCGCTGCGCTCGGCAACATGACCCCGCAACTGCATATTCATGTCATCGCCCGCTACAAGAACGACCCGGCCTGGCCCGGCCCTGTATGGGGGGCGGTTGCTGCCAAGAAATATGGCGAGGCAGAACTGGCCCAGATGATCGAGAAGATACAGGCCGCCCTGAAAGCAGTTGGCTGAAAATCAGGCGCTGTTTTCCCGGCGTCCATAACCGGGAGAGAAAGGCAGGGGCTGATCCGGCAGGGTCAGCGGTGAAAGCTGCTGCCTGCCTTCTGCCCGGTCACGGATGATGATCCGGTCAGGCCTTATCTGCACCTCGCGCCAGACCTTCGCGCCAGACCCCGCATGCCAGCCAAGGAATTCTGTCTCGTCAAAGAACATACAGGTTCCGCCCATCGGAGGGTCGAGGAAGAAAAGACCGGCATCAAGGCTGGCGGGCTCCCTGCCATCTGCATATTGCGGTGTGAAATGAGCAGAAATGGCGCGATAGGCATTCCGCGCCGCCGGGTCGGGCGTATAGATATATGTCCCCGGGTCGCGGATGATATCGCGTCCGTCCACCGTCAGCTCGACACTCAACTGGTCATGATGCCGGTGCGCGCCAATCGGATCAGTCTCTCCGCCGCAGCGAACGGAAAGCCAGAGCCGTTTGCCGCGCAGGATGAACAGCCCGAAGTCCGGAAAGGCAAACGCCTGAATACCCTCATCCAACCCTGCTCCATAGGGCAGGACAAGTTCGTTCCCGTCTGACGAAACTTCATCAGAACTGCCATAAGCGGAAGCGGTTTCGCCTGGTGTCACCACGACAGGTGTCGTCAGCGACGACATCACAAGGCCGTCCATGCCACCCGTAGCCTGCGCTGATGACAACAGTGCAGCCGCAGCATCAAGGGTCGCCTGCGGGGTCAGCTGGCGCTCCTGCAATCCGTCCCCGAATTCCGGACAGAGATTCAGAAACCGGCCACTGTCGTTATCACCGATCTGCACAAAATCACCGGAGGGTTTGATCGTCGCACTCAGAAATTCCGCTGCGGCGGCCAGCCTCCCATAATGCCCGGCCGTAAAGTATGATCCGGCGCGATGACAGACCCCGGTGCCCCAGATTGCCAATTCCAGACAAAGCCGGTGATAGGCGACAGAGCCTTCAAAATGACCACCGTCCCGCAGGAACTGTACCGCGACTTCCCGCTCCAGCTCCTTTGTCACCAGCTTCAGCCACCCGGCTGCCTCGTCATTCAGCAACGGATCCAGCGCCGCCGCGATGAAGGCAAGACCGCTGATATTGGCGAGGTAATGATTACCCGTCCGGTCCGGATACCATTCCAGATTGCCGGTAATGAACCGTCCGTGATCGAGCAGGCTGGCCGACAGGATATCCGAGATCTCATCGGAGCAATCCGGCAGGCCGGTGCTGCGCAGGACCGAGTCTGCAACAACCCAGTTCGCGGCACGGATTGCCACATCCATCGCACAGCGCCAGTTCACCCCGAATTTCGGCGGGTTGGCGGCAATGAAATCAAGCATCTGCGCCCGAACTTCAACGGCGAGGTCTGCATCCCCCCGCGCAACGGCGGCAAGCGCCATGGCGGGCAGGTGATGGCATCGCGCCAGTTCCCACGGTGATTTGATATCGACGCCCTGCCCGAGCGGTATCGGCACATCGCGATGCCACTGAACGGGTTGCCAGCGGTGGCCGCTGTTCAGGTCACGGTGCCAGTCCACAGGCTGATAAGCTGCGGGCAGAAGGGCTGCAATCCGCCGGGAGATCGCTCCATTCGGGGCGGAAACGGCGATTCCGTCTGATACGGTGGCTACCCAGCCAGAGCCCAGAATATCGAACCGGTGCGAGCGCCAGTTTTCGATAACCGCGTCCGGCAGGGTAAACGCTGCGGAAATCTGGTTTACATCCAGCGGATCAAGAATGCTGATGATCGGGGCTGTATCGTCACTGTAGGTCTGCGACCATGTTGCCTGACGCCGGTCAATGAGATCGCAGAACCGTCGCCTTACCATCATCGCGCCGAAACGCAGCAGTCCGCCCGGTGAGCTGCGCCCCGCCCGTTTGAGATGGCGCCCTGCCAGCATTCTCAGTTTCCGTCGTCGAGGTCCGACAAGGATACGGGCTGGGTTTTGCCCGAACCGATGGCGGCGATCGCAGAGAAGGTTGCAAGCGTGGTCAGCATCGCACTCCCGGCCGTCAGCGCGGGCGCACCGCTCTTCAGGCCCGCGGCAAATGCCGCAATCATGGCAGTCTGCCCCTTGTCCTGACCGCCGCCGCCGATCTTCTTTGCCCGTCCCGTGGTGCCGAACAGGGAGCCCTCACGAAAATCGCGGATTACGGCGGCCCGGCCACCGGCGAACACTTCGATATACTCCTTATCGACCGCATTCGGGCCGGACGCGGTATAGATGATTGTCGCAATTGATCCGTTTGCCATGGTCAGGGACAGGGAGACATCATCGGCAAGCTGGGCCGGGATGGCTGTTCCGCCATGACTGATTGCAGAGATCGCCGTGACCTCGCTGTCGGCCAGCGCCTGCGACAGATCAACGAAGTGGCAGGCTTCACCAATAATCCGCCCGCCACCGCGTTCCGGGTCCTGTGTCCAGTGATCGCGCGGGATCGCCCCGGCATTGATCCGGATCATGATGGTCCGGGGCCCGGCAACCGGTTTCAGAAACGACTGTACTTCCTGTACCAGCGGCGAGAAGCGGCGGTTGAAACCGACCATCACCTGTCGGTCGCCCGCGGCCTTCCATGCCTTGTGGACCTTCACCAGCCCGTCCCTGTCCATCGCCAGCGGCTTCTCGATATAGACATGCTTGCCGGCAGCCAGTGCCTCGGCGGCCAGTGCGGCATGACTGTCGTGACGGGTCAGGATGGCAATGACATCGCTGCTGCCGCTCATAACCCTGTCGGCAGCAACCGCGCCCTCAGCAAACCCGAACTTCTGGGCCACGGTCGGGGCGGCACGTCCGGCGCCGGTTGCCACGGCCCGGAACTCAAAACCGCCCTGTTTCTGAAACGCCGGCAGCAGCACACCCGTCGCATAAGCCCCGGCCCCGATGACCGAAAGCCCGACCTTGTCGGACGACACGACAGCCGGGGATGATTGCACCGCAGGCCCGGCAATCGTCTTCCCCGAATAGGTCAGCAGGATGCCAAGATAGGGTTCTTTTCGTTCCCCCTTGATCAGGCTGTAGGCATCGAGCGCGTCAGCAAACGCAAAGCGATGGGTAATCAGGCGCTTCACATCAATCCGTCCCGCCGAAATCAGGTCGAGGAAGGCCACCATGTTGCGCTGTTCTGTAAAGCGGACATAGCCATAGGGATAATCCATCCCGCCGATTTCATAGTCCGCATCATACCGTCCGGGGCCATAGGAGCGGGAGATATGAAAGGCAATCTCCTTCCGGAAATAGGGGTCGCGCGGCAGCCCGGTACCGACAGCCCCGACCGCGACCACCCGGCCATTCTCCCGCGTGACCTCGCCGGCCAGCGTGACCGGGTCGTTCGATGCGGTCGCTGCACAGATAAGCACGCCGTCAACGCCATGCCCGGACGTTTCATCCAGACAAAGCGACCTGACCGCTTCTGTATCCGTGCTCGCCTTCACCCCGATTTCCTCTGCCCGCCGGACCATAATATCAGCCGGATCGAAACCGATCACCCGGCAGCCATTGGCCTGCAGCAACTGCGCGGCAAGCTGGCCGAGCAGCCCCAGACCGATCACCAGAAACACTTCACCCAGCTTCGGGTCGGCCAGACGCTGGCCCTGCAGGGCAATGGAACCGAGGGTGGAGAAAGCCGCTTCCTCGTCGCTGACATTGTCCGGAATGCGCGCCAGCAGATTACCCGGCACAACATTGAATTCCGCATGATTGGCAAAGCCAGCCCCGGCGCAGGCAACCCGGTCTCCCGGTCGCAGGCCCGGCACCAGTGATCCCGCCTGTTCCACAACACCGGCGGCGCTGTAGCCAAGCGGACTTGGCCCGCTCAGCCGTGCCTCAACGGTCTGCATGGTTTTGCGAATGCCTTCCCGGCGCGCCTTGTCGATGACCTTGCGGACAAGGTCCGGTCGGGCCATCGCCTTGCCCAGCAGGGATTTCTCTCCCATCTCGACCAGCATGCGTTCGGTACCGGCGCTGACGACGGACGCTGTCGTGCGCACCAGGGCAAAGCGGTCTTCAGGGGTCGGAACCGGTGCGTCCTCCAGTCGGAGTTCGCCGGTCTTCATGGTCTGGACGAGTTGTTTCATGGTCATGACGGCGCGCAATCTAGTCCGGGTTGAACGTGAAACCAACGGCAAAGCGCATTCCGCCAGCAAACCGGCAAATTTCACCTTCCGCCGGACGAGCTTATCTGATACGCCGCTGCCGATCCAACCGGGGAGTGCAAATCTGATGGCGAGCTATTCAGCGCGGGTTCTGTGGCGTCGCGGCAGTGATGAGAAGATGACCGACCGGCGCTACAGCCGGGCGCATGAATGGATCTTCGACGGAGGTCTGGTGGTACCTGCCTCTCCCTCGCCGCATATCGTGCCGCTGCCTTATTCCGATGCCGCCAATGTCGACCCGGAAGAGGCCTTTGTCGCCGCCCTCTCAAGCTGCCATATGCTGTTCTTTCTGCATTATATGACCGATGAGGGCTATGTCGTGGATGTCTATGACGACAATGCGACAGGCAGAATGGAGAAGAATGAAAGTGGCAGGTTCTGGATGTCGAAAGTCATTCTGGATCCGCAGGTCAGCTATCTGGGTGAGTATCCTGATCCGTCACTTGAGGCTGCCATTCATCACCGGGCGCACGAAGACTGCTTCATTGCCAACTCTGTCCGGACGGAAGTCGTGATGAAGAACAGCTGACCGGGCGCACCAGCGACTTACCCCCGGCCCGCATAAATCCCGTCTACGCCGTCGTCAGGCCAACGGTGCGACGATAGGCAGTGTAGAGAACGATTGCGGCAATGCCGGTCAGTATCGCCAGTGCCGAGAAGCCGACAGCATAGCTGCCGGTGAGGTCGGCAAGGATACCGAAGATCACCGGTCCCACGACCACCCCGGAGAAGGTACAGCCGATGGAAATACCGGTTGCCGCCGCTGTCTTGTCAGCCGGTGCCTGATTGGCGACTTCTGCCATGAAGATGCCGTTCCAGCCCACCGCGCTGAAACCCAGAAGGGCACAGACAGAAATAATCGCCGGCATCGGCCAGCCGCCGTTCATGATCGCCGCACAGCCCGAGCCGATGGCCATCAGCAGTGCAAGGAAGGCCAGCATCGCCATGCCCTTCTCATCGCCGATACGAACGAGAATCGCACCCCAGGCGATACGACCAACAACGCCACAGGCCTGAATGACAGCATAGACGCCGCCCGCCTGAATCACCGTCAGGCCGATGGCCTCAGTCAGATACAGAACCATGAAGGCCCCAACAGAAAGCTGGATAATCGCAAATCCGAAGGACGCTGCGGCAAGCAGACGCAGGTTCGGATAGGACATCACCATCGCCATCGATTCGCGCACTTCCTGATAGCCAATCGCGGCTGCGGGATTACGCCCGGTATCAAACTGTTCACGCCATGGCTGAAACAGCAGCACCAGCACCCCGCTGAACCCCGCGATTATCAGCGCCGTCTCTGCCCCGCTCATGTAACCCAGCAGCAGCGGCACACATAATCCGGCAGCGCCTGCGCCAATCGGAACGCCGGTCTGCTTCAGCGAAAAAATCAGCGGCCGGTATGCTTTCGGCGTATGCCGGGCCAGCAGCTCGGAAGCTGACGGATTGGCCGGGCCATAGCCGAGGCCGATGAAAAACGCGACGGGGAGGGCTATCCAGATATTGCCAAAGGCCAGTGCCGCCACACCAACCATTGCCGAGAACAGGGAAAACTGGCTGACCCGTACCGGGCCGTAACGTGCGACAAACCCGCCGGCCAGCATCGCCCCGATTGCCGCACCGAGATAGACCGACGAGGTATAGAGCCCGACAAGGCTGCGGCTGATATCGAATCCGGAACGCGGATCAGCCGCCAGCATCGCCAGCGTCAGTGACGCCATTGTAATGGTTGCCTGAACCGCCAGGGCACCGCTGGTCAGACCGATTGTCCGGAGCGAAAGCAAACCGTTCATGATCTCAGGTTCCCGATTCACGCCGCACGCGCGAGATGAAACTGAAGCGTCCTGCGGGATGCAGTGACACTGAATATTCCAGCAGTTCTCCGTCTCCGGCTGTGTACCAGCGGCGAATGCGCATGGCCGGGCTGCCGCGTGGTGCATCCAGCCTGTCCGACTCGGTCTTCTTCAGCGCACAGGATGTTATGATCTGCCGGATATCCTCGGCCTGATGACCATAGCGCTGATAAATCAGGTGGGAGATGGCACCGGAATGGCCGGGGACGTCATCACGGATACCGGAGAAAGCACCGTTCACATAGATCTCCGTCCAGGCAATCGGTGCGGCATCCGGATCAGCGACGGTTTCGCGCAGGCCGGAGATCTTCAGAAACCTCTGCCCCGGCCGGCAGCCGATTTCCACCGCTTCTGCTTCCGAGACATCAACCTCGGTTATCCCGACATCCGACAGCCTTGTGTCGACGGCATATTGCAGCAGTTCATCAATCGAGCCGATACTCTGGGAATATTGCCGTGTCGGCTCGGTCGCGATGACCCGGGTGCCGACACCCTGCCGGCTGGCAATCAGCCCCAGTTCCTGCAATCGCCGCAATGACTCGCGAACCGTGTGGCGGCTGACATTGTACTGATTGCAGAGAGCGGCCTCGGTCGGCAACGTCGCACCAACGGGATAGACCTCGTTCGCAATATCCTGCATCAGCCGTTCGGCCAGCAGGGCGTAACGAGGTCTCGCCGGGGCAAAACTGACCGCCGCCGACTGCATCAGACCGCGCCTTTCTCTCTCAGCGCGGCAATTTCGGCAGCGTCCAGACCAATTTCGGCCAGCAGGTCATCGGTTGAATCGCCCAGTTCCGGTCCCGGCTTGCCCGGTACCCGTTCATCGCCGGTCAGCGTGATCGGGGAAGACAGCATCGAGAATTCGGTACCTGACTGATGGGTCAGCTGCTCGATCATTCCCCGTTCATGGGCAAACGGGTTATCAACCGCTTCCTTCACATTCAGCAATGCCGCCGCAGGCACGTTGCCGGCAAAGACTTCCAGCCATTCAGCCGTGGTTTTCGCCTGCAGCGCCTCGTCCAGAATGTCCTGAACAAGACGGCGGTTCTCCAGCCGGTTCTTGAACTTCACAAACCGGGGATCGGCTGCCAGTTCGGGACGTCCGATCTTTTCGCACAGGATCGGCCAGAACTTCTCCTTGTTGCACATCAGATAGATCCAGCTGTCCTGGGTCTTGTAGAGCGCACAGGGGGTCAGCGACGGGTGGCCGGAACGTTCCTCACGCCCCTGAACATGGCCGTCGCTCATATACCAGTGAGCAAGATAGTTGAGCTTGAAGAGCGCGAAGTCATACAGGCTGACATCGATATCCCGGCCCTCGCCCGTCGCCCGGGCCTGTGTCAGACCGCACAGGAAAGCATAGGACAGGCCAAGTCCGGTCATCATATCGACCACCGACTGCCCGAACCGTGCCGGAGCGGACCCCGGCTCTCCGGTCAGGGAGAAATAGCCGGCTTCCGCCTGCATCAGATAGTCATATCCGGGCCAGGCCGCGCGTGACCCCGTCCGGCCATAGGCGCTGAGATGTGCGCAGACCAGTTTCGGGTTAAACTCCTTGAGATGCTGATAGGTGATGCCCAGCTTGTCCGGCACATCACCACGCATGTTGGAGCAAACCCCGTCGACTTTTGCGACCATCTTGTGGAAGACCTCACGGCCTTCCTCCGTCCGCAGGTTAATGGTCAGCGACCGCTTGTTCCTGTTGAACGACTGGAAAAACAGGCTGGACGAGGTTGAGTCCTCCGCCCCCTTGATGAAATAAGGGCCAACGCCGCGTGACATGTCGCCACCATCGCCGGGGTTTTCCACCTTGATGACTTCGGCCCCCATGTCAGACAGGAACTGGGTGCCGAACGGGCCGGCACCGTATTGTTCGACGGACAGAACACGTACACCTTCAAGCGGGCGCATCAGATCGGGTTCCTTTCGATCAGCTGCCGCGCGATGATGATGCGCTGCAACTCGTTGGTTCCTTCGCCGATGGTCAGCAGCGGCGCGTCGCGATACAGACGTTCCACCGTGAATTCCTTGGAATAGCCGTAGCCGCCATGCACCCGCATCGAGGTCATGGCATTTTCCACTGCTGCCTCTGTGGCAAACAGCTTCGCCATGCCGGCTTCCATGTCACAGCGCTCGCCCTTGTCATAGGATTTTGCAGCACTTTCGACCAGCAGGCGGGCAGCCTGGGTGCGGGTGACCATATCCGCCAGATGCAGCTGGATAGCCTGATGTTTGTGGATCGGTTTGCCGAAGGTTTCGCGCTGCTGGGAGTATTTCACGGCTTCATCGACGGCGGCCTGTGCAACACCGACGCCACGGGAGGCGACGTTGATGCGGCCCAGCTCCAGCCCCTGCATCACATGGATGAACCCCTTGCCCGGAACACCGCCGATGATGTTCCCGGCCGGCACACGACAGTTTTCAAACAGCAGCTCGGCGGAATCGATTCCCTTGTAGCCCAGCTTCTCCAGCTTCCGGGAGACGTTGAAGCCGGGGCCTTTTTCGACAAGGATGAAACTGATGCCCTTGTGGCGCGGATCTGCATCCGGATCGGTCTTCACCATCACCGCCATGACGTGGCATTTGATACCGTTCGATATCCAGGTCTTGGTGCCGTTGATGACCCAGTCATCGCCATCCCGGTGGGCCTTGGTGCGGATGGCCTGAAGATCTGTGCCGGTATTCGGTTCGGTCAGGGCAATACCGCCCCGCATCTCCCCGCTGGCAAATTTCGGCAGCCATTTCTGCTTCTGTTCTTCGGTCCCCGACCGCTGTACCGCCGTCGCCATGATAAGGTGCGAGTTGAAGATACCCGTCAGCGACATCCAGACCGTCGAGATACGCTCGACAATCTTCGCATAGGTTGAACAGGACAGGCCAAGGCCGCCATATTCCTCGTCAATCATTGCACCGAACAGACCAAGTTCCGCCATCTTGCCGACGATTTCCTCAGGCCAGATATCCTTGGCTTCCAGTTCGTGAACATAGGGGGCCACATCGCGTTCGAGAAAACGGTCGATACTGTCCAGAATCATCCGTTCCTGTTCGTCATCATGTGACATGATCAGCCCTCCATTCCGTCGATATCGCCATAACCTTCTCTCCAAACCAGGAAGGACCGCTTGTAGCTCATGAACAGGGTGCCGTCAGATTTCTTGCCGCGGGTTTCCATGGTGACAATCCCCTGCCCCGGACGCGACTTCGACTCACGTTTGGCCAGCACTTCACTCTCGGAATAAATCGTATCGTTATGGAAGACGGGTGCCAGCAGCTTGATTTCGTCCCAGCCCAGATTGGCAATTGCCTTCTGGCTGGTATCCGACACGCTCATCCCGGTGACAATCGCCAGTGTCAGGGCAGAGTTGACCAGCGGCTGGCCAAATTCGGTCTTTGCCGCATAGGCATAATCGAAATGGGCGGGATGCGTGTTCCCGGTCAGCATGGTGAACCAGATATTGTCAGTCTCGGTGATCGTGCGACCCGGCCGGTGCTCGTAGATATCGCCAACCTCGAACTGCTCAAAATAGCGCCCGAGATCTTCCCGATAACGATTCGGAGCAACTTCTTTCATTCCATAAACCATTATATCTTCCAGTTTCTTAGAGTTAAGCGGAGGGACGGGCGGCATCGATCAATGCCTGGGCAGAACCGCTTTCAAGCGACATGACTGCATTGAAAAGGCTGCTTTCGCCGTCATTCCCGAGATAGGGGCGGACAAGGCCCGCAAACTTTGACCGCAACTCAGAATCGGTCACAAAGTTCTCGGGCTCGCCCTTCGGATATTTGACGAATTCCTCCACAACCGTGCCATCTTCCAGTTCGATACGAACAGAGGCAGGCAAGCATTCCGGATAAAATTCTTCAGTCTTCGGATCGTTGAACACCTCGACCTTGCGGGTCAGGGCCAGCGTGTCCTGATCTGTCAGATGAGTTGCATAATCATCCCAGGTCATCGCCCCCTCGCGCAGCACAACAGCGGCGACAAAAGGCATGGAGAACTGTCCGTCAACAACGCTGACCGGATTCTGCTTCTGCTCCAGTGGCGTACCGACCAGATTGATACCTGTCTGGAACAGGCCAATACGAACCGACTTGATGCGGGCCGGATCAATGTTGTGCTTGTGCCGCAGCGAAATCGCCGCGTCTGCACCGGCATGAGTGGCCCGGCAGGAAGGATATGGCTTCACGGCAATGGCGAGGGTTTCCCATTTCGCACCAAGACCGGCGACAACTTTCGACGGGTCAGGATTTGGCGCAAAATTATGCAGGAAGCCTCGTTTGCCCTCGATCGCATCAGCGGCACCGACATATCCCTTGGACGCCATTGTTGCGGCTACGAGCCCAGCCATTGCCGCATTACCGATCTGCGAACGCTTTGTCCAGGCGCCGTTTTCCAGATACTGCATGGTGCCGGATGCCGAGTTCAGGGCAATACCAAAGGCGCTGGCCGTTGCCGCTGCATCCAGCCCCATCACACGCGCAGCCGCAGCAGCAGCGCCCATCGCGCCGCATGTCGCTGTCGGATGGAAGCCACGGGCATAATGCTCGGACGGGTTCAGCGCCATCGACAAGCGACAGATCACCTCGTAACCGGCGACTGTGGCTGCGATGATATCCTTGCCCGACGCATTGCATTTCTGGGCCGCCGCAAGCACCGCCGGCAGCACCGGCGCAGAGGCATGCAGCGACGCCGGCGCATGGGTGTCATCGAAATCGAGGCTATGGGCCAGCGAGCCGTTGGCGAAGGCCGCACCGGCGGCGGTATAACCCGCCGCATCACCCAGCACACCGCAACTGCCATTATCGAGTTCGAGCGCCTCGATGGCCTGCATCATCGCCTCGGTTGATTCTGCGTCATGCCGGGCACGAACGCTGATGCCGATGGTATCCAGGATCAGCAGCTTGGCCCGTACAGCGACTTCCGCCGGCAGATCGTCATAGTTCAGATTGGCGACAAAAGCTGCGAGTTCTTTGGTTATGCCCGTCATGTCTGTTACCTCCCGTTAGATTTGTTGTTCCGTAACCCGGGCGAAATTCGAATTCCGCCTTAGTCAATTTCCACGCCTCATCCTGAACTTGTTTCAGGACCGTTCTCGAACCCCTCATGAGATCCTGAAACGAGTTCAGGATGAGGCGCCGGGGAGCCTCGTATAGCCGAGTGTCTTACCCAACCATCGCCAGCAGGCGGCGGGCGGTGACCACCACCGGGTAATCCACCATGATGCCGTCAACCTGCAGGATGCCGCTGGTGTTGGTCTCGAACGCATCAACAATCTTCTGCGCCCGTTCGATTTCTGCCTTTGTCGGCGTATAGGCGTCATGGATCGGGGCGACCTGTGCCGGGTGAATGGCGGCCCGCCCTGCGAACCCCATCGCCTTCAGCTTGCGGGCTTCTTCCCGCGCACCATCGATATCCGGAATGTCGAGCCAAACACCGTCCAGCGCGTCGATACCGGCACCGGCTGCGGCATAAACCACTCTTGAGCGGGCATAGAGCAGAGCATCCCATCCCATATCGGAATTGGTTTCGGCGACCAGGTCGGCGGACCCCAGTGCCACGCCTTTCACAAATGGTGTGGAATGGGCGATCTCATCCAGACGGTTGATTCCCCTGACCGATTCAACCACGGCAATGATGTCCAGATCCGGCTTTCTCGGGCCGAGTAATCCGGCCACCCACTGTGCTTCATCCGCACTTTCGATTTTCGGCAGCACGATACCGTCCGGCAGGGCTTCCGCGTCCAGCAGTGCATGGATATCGCGCAACCCGTCTTCCGACCGCGGGCTGTTGATGCGCATCATGCGGCGCACCGGCGTTGCCGGCTGGCGGGTAAAGTACGGCAGGGCCTTGGCCCGTGCTTCCGCCTTCATCGCAGGGGCTACCGAGTCTTCCAGATCAACACAGATCATGTCCGCGCCGGTTGCCGCGGCCTTGTCGTAGCGGTCGTCGCGCAGGCCCGGAACGAACAGCATGGAGCGGCGGAGAACAGGTTTGTTTGTCATGGTTGTATGTTTCCTCAGAAGGACCGGGGCATGCCAAGAACATGCTGGCCGATGTAAGACAGGATCAGGTTGGTGGAGATCGGCGCAATCTGCATCAGTCGGGTCTCGCGCCATTTCCGCTCAATGTCGTATTCACGGGCGAAGGAGAAGCCGCCGAAGGTCTGCATGCAGGCTTCACCGGCATGCCAGGCCGCTTCCGAGGCCAGCATTTTCGCCATGTTGGCTTCTGCACCGCAGTCCATCCCGGCCTCGAACAGGGCCGCTGCCTTCTGGTTCATCAGGGCAGCCGCTTCCGTTTCCGCATAGGCACGGGCGATCGGAAACTGAACACCCTGATTCTGGCCGATCGGGCGACCAAAGATCGAGCGTTCCCTGGAATAGTCACTGGCCTTCTTGATGAAGAACCGGGCATCACCGACGCTTTCACCGGCAATCAGAATACGTTCCGCGTTCATACCGTCGAGAATGTAGTAGAATCCCTTGCCCTCCTCACCGATCAGGCTGGAGGCGGGAATGCGCATGTTGTCGAAGAACACTTCCGTGGCGTTATGGTTGATCATCGCGTCGATGGGCCGGATTTCACAGCCCTTGCCCTTCACTTCCCGCAGATCAACAAGGAAGACCGACAGACCGAGAGTCTTCTTTTTCACCTGATCGAGCGGCGTGGTACGCGCCAGCAGCAGCATCAGATCGGAATGCAGCGCCCGGCTGGTCCAGACCTTCTGGCCATTGACCACATATTCGTCGCCTTCTTTGACCGCTTTGGTCTTCAGGTTGGTGGTATCGGTACCGCTGGTCGGCTCGGTCACGCCGAAGGCCTGCAGGCGCAATTCACCGGAGGCGATCTTCGGCAGATACTGTGCCTTCTGCTCCGGGCTGCCATGGCGCAGCAGGGCCCCCATGATGTACATCTGGGCATGGCAGGCACCGGCGTTGCATCCGGCCTGATGGATTGTCTCCAGAATGACGCAAGCTGCCCGCATCGGCAGACCGGCACCGCCATATTCTTCCGGGATCAGCGCACCAAGGAAGCCGGTTTCCGTCAGTTCCTTGACGAAGTCGGTCGGATAACCCGCGTTATCTTCCAGCTTGCGCCAGTATTCGCCGGGATATTTTTCACAGATTTTTGCCACCGACTCCCGGATTTCGGGATAGTCGAGACCAAGGTCCATTGTCGGATTGTCGCTCATCAAATTACTCCGCCGCGATCAGTGTTGCCGGTGTGAAGCCTTTCGGCGCACCCGCGAGATTGTAGGCGCCGTGCGTCGGCTCGCCCTTGAGATGGGATTCCATGATTTCCCGTGCTTCCAGCAGCCGGTCGAGATCAACACCTGTGCGCAGGCCCATGGCTTCCAGCATGAAGACAAGGTCATCCATCACCACATTGCCACTGGCACCCGGCGCATAAGGGCAGCCACCGAGGCCACCCAGCGAGGCGTCAAAACGGGTGACCCCGGCGTCAAGCGCGGCAACCACATTGGCAAGGCCCAGGCCGCGCGTATCATGGAAATGGCAGGTTACCGGAAAGTCCCTGCCGACGGTGCGGAACAGCTCGTCCAGCAGCGAGCGGACCTGCGCCGGATTGCCGTAGCCAACCGTATCCGCAACCGCCAGTTCGTCCGCGCCCCGCTTTACCAGTTCCTCGGCAACCCGCATCACCGCTTTCGGATCAACATTGCCGGAAATCGTACAGCCGAAGGATGTCGCCATCCCGGAGGCGACTTTTACGTCCCTGTATTGCGGATTGTCCTTCCGGAATTCGATGATCCGGCTGAATTCGTCAAGTGACTGTTCCACCGTGCGGCGGACATTCGCCATGTTGTGTTCTTCCGACACGGACATGACGAAATTCATTTTATGCGCGCCGGAGGTAAAGGCGCTTTCTGCGCCGCGCATGTTGGGTACCAGAACCGTCACGGTCAGGTCATCAACGCCCAGCGATCCGGCAACCACGTCGGCGGCATCCGCCATCTGCGGCAACAGCTTCGGGTTCACAAAGGAGGCAACCTCGATTTCCGGCACACCGGCAGCGGCTTCGGCCCTGATCCAGTCAAGCTTGGCCGCCGTCGGAAAGATCGTTGGGATGCTCTGCAACCCGTCGCGGGTGCCAACTTCCTGAACACGAACATCAATCTGTCTTGTCATCAGTCGCTCCTATTTGCCCTTGTAGACGGGTTTGCGCTTCTCGTTGAAGGACTTGATGCCTTCGAGCCGGTCTTCGGTGGTGACCATCCGGTTGTAGGCTTCGATCTCAAACATGTAGCCGGTGTTGCGATCGACCTGGGTGGCAACGGCAATGGATTTCTTTGCCTGCCGGGTCGAGACCGGAGCGTTTGCCGCAATCTTGCGGGCTGTCTCCAGCGCCTCGTCGAGCAGCGCCTCCGGCGCACAAAGCTTGTTGACCAGGCCCCATTGCAGCGCGTCTTCTGCACCGAAAGGGGTGCCTGTCAGAATAATTTCCTTGGCCCGGCGTTCGCCGACTGCATGTGGCAGGTTCTGCGTCCCCATGGCACCCGGCATGATACCCAGCGTGACCTCGGTCAGCGCGAAACGGGCCCTGGTCGAGGCATAGGCGAAATCTGCCAGCAGGACGAACTCACAGCCACCGGCATAGGCCGGGCCGTTAACCGCGGCGATGACCGGCACCGGACAGTCACGGAACGCCTTCACCGCCTGCTCGAACAGCGCATGCTGCTGCTGCCAGGTCTCATCGGTCATGCCGTTGCGTTCCTTGAGATCGCCACCGGCACAAAACACCTTGTCACCACGACCTGTCAGCACGATGCAGCGCAGATCTTCCTGATTGATATACAGCCCCATGAACAGGTCGCGCAGGTCATACCCCATCTGCGTGTTCATCGCATTGGCAGACTGTGGCCGGTCCAGTGTCAGCAACAGGATATGGTCGTCAACCCGTTCCCAGCTCAGGGTTTCAAAATCGTTGCGCATCACGTCTCCGTTCCAAAAACTTCATTGTTATGTTCGCCAAGCGCCGGCGCCATGCGGCGCAGCGGCGGGCGGTCGCCGTCAAAACTCAGTGGTAGTCCCATCAGCTTGAACGGGCTATCCGGAAGTTGTTGCAGGATGCCCAGAGCTTCGGTCTGCGCATCCTTCATCATTTCTTCGGTGCTCTGTTCCGGTGCACTTGGCAGACCGACGGCATCAAACCGGCCACGCCAGTAATCGCGGGTGCGGGTCGAGGTTACGCTTTCGATCAGCGCACAAAGCGCGTCCAGATGCTTGTAGCGATCCTGATTGGTTACAAAGCGGGCGTCCGTCGCCCATTCCGGATGGCCAAGTTCCTGACAGAGCAGGCCGAACAGCTTGTCATTCGGCGCCGCGATCATCAGATAGCCGTCGGAACAGAGAAACACCTGATAGGGCACCATGCCCGGCGCACCCGACCCGCGACGGATCGGGTTTTCGCCTGAGGCCTGCAGGCCGGTCAGGTGGTATGTCATCCAGCCCATCGCGGTCTCATAAAGTGAGCTGTCGACCACACAGCCCTCACCGGTCTGCGCGCGCTTCTGCAATGCGGCCAGAATACCGATGGCGCACCACATGCCCGTCCCCATATCGATGATCGAGGTGCCGACACGCACAGGAGCCCGGCCCATTTCGCCGGTCACGCTCATGATGCCGCTATAGGCCTGCATCAGCGGGTCATAGCCGGGTTTCTTGTTCATCGGCCCGGTCGGGCCGAAGGCCCAGATATTGCAGTAGATCAGTTCCGGCTTGTCCCGGCGCAGCGTTGCCGCATCCAGACCATAGCGCTCGATCAGACCCGGTCGCAGATTCTGCAACACGATATCACCCGTATCGTGAATCATCTCACGCAGGCGCTGGCATTCCGCCGGGTCTTTCATATCAACCACGATGCCGCGCTTGTCGCGATTCAGTGACTCGAAAATAGAGCCGCGACCGTCCGGGAACATCTCGCCCCATTGCCGGGCATCATCGCCCTTGCCGGGTCGTTCCACCTTGATGACATCGGCACCAAGTGCCGCCATCAGCCATGCCCCGTAAGGGGCCGCCACGCTGGACCCGATCTCGAACAGGCGCAGCCCTGCGAGGGGCAACCCCGTCACTTCGACATTCTCTCCCATACCACCGACAGTCTGTTTGTTGATTAAGTTATCCGGTTGTCCGGACAAGTTATGCCTGTCCAGTATCAGCGTCAAGCGGCCACAGAAACTATTTTGTCCGGACGTTCAGAAATGAACCAGTATATGACGGCTGTCCGCCGTCCGGTTCACCCCGATGGTTTCAGGCGCCCTGACCGGGCAAGAGACATCGAATGCTTAATCCCGCCATCAGAGAACGAAATATTTGTCAGAAACAGAAATTCACGGATGAAACCCAGCTCGATATCAAACAGCAGGTAACCGGCACTCAGCAGCTCCGCGGCGCCACTATCGACCGGCGGCTGCATCCGGAGCTTAACCTTGCCGAACAGACAGGGTGCGCCCTCACAATCGGCCTGACCGGCGACTTCGGCACAGATCGGTTCTTTCTGCTGGTTCATCCCGATCCGGCCAAGCCTGACCTGCGTTCCGACAGCTTGCATTGCGGACTGATACTGCGGAATCAGGCCATAGAGTGTCGCATACTTTTCTGACAGTTCAGCGTTGGCATGAAATTCATCGACTGTCAGTTCACGGTCTTCCACATCGACCGTATGGATGATTCCCAGATCATTGGAATAAATCCCCAACGGAAGGGCCGGGTGATCAGCCCAGTCGGTTCCTTCGGGAATCATGTAATGCGGAAAAAACCATTCGATGCTGTCCTGGGCTCTCTGCGTCGCCAGTTTGAAGTACGTTGATCTGACCGGCTTCTGCTGACCGTCAATTTCGACATGTGTGTCTTCCCAGCCTGACAGCCGCAGCCCGGGTTTCACACGAACCCCGACCGGCTGCGTCAGGGGAACCACCTCCCGCGAAAAACCGGACTGACCGTTCGCCATGACTTTGCGGACATCGTTCAGGTCGAGCGGTTTTTTCGATTCAAATATCGGATCAGACAATACAACAGCTCCTTGCGAATAATCAGACCGGGTATCGCACTGACCCGCCGATGACAACTTTTCCCCGCCGGACGTTCTGAAATCGCCTCCCCGTCTTCAGGCGATCTGGCAGGCGAATACCGTCACAGACGGTTTCGGATTCCGGTTGTCAGAAAACGCTTTCTGATGGCGTTGCCCCACCCCACTTCAGATCAGAACCAGACAGACAGGATGCTAAACCATGAAAAGCCAGATCGCGCCGCTTGTCCTCGCTCTCGCCCTGATCGCGTCGACTGCGGCACATGCAGATGTGACAGTCAGCTTCACGGAAAGTGCACCAAAGGATTCGTTCACCGTCACAAATACCGGGTCCTGCGATATCGGCCCCTCAACGGTTACCATTGACCTCTCCACCTCTGTCGGAGGCCTGATCTTTGATACGACAGGATCCGGTGCCGGCGTTCAGGTCTTTCAGCCTTTTGAACTGGTCTCCGGTGCGAACCGGCTTGTCGCCGTGACCGCCGTCAGCGACGGCAACAACCTGATAGAGCTTCAACTGTCCGGCCTGCCGCCGGGTGAGGCAGTGGCCTTCACGATTGATGTGGATGACACACTGACGAACAGCACAATGGGGCAAACCCGTGTTGCAGGATCGGAGATATCCGGTGCTGTCGTTTCCATAACCGGCATGACGGCCACCAAAAAGTCAGCAGCCTTTACGGCATCGGGAAAGGCAAGTGTCGTGCATTCAGGCTGCACATCCTGACGCCGGATCAGCGTTTTCGCTGACGTTCTCTGATCCTGGTGGAGCCTGTCATCAGAGCCTTGTCTCAGCCGACCCGACGGTCATTTACGAGAACCTTGTCCGCCTGCAGGCCGGCAATCTCGTCATCGCTCAGGTTCAGCAGATCACGGAGCAGTTCGGCATTGTGCTGGCCCAGCAGCGGGGCGGTCAGCGCAGCATCTTCCTGCTCTGACGAGAAACGTGCGGGCATACCCGGAATCGGGAAGGTGCCAAGATACGGATCCGTCACTTCCCGGATGGTGCCACGCTGGCGCATATGCGGGTGTTCAATTACTTCATCCAGCGCCAGGACCGGCGCGGAGGGCACACGTGCAATGGCGAGCACCGCCAGCACCCCATCACGACCACCCTCAATACCCGCCATCCAGTCCTCGATGATCAGCTTCAGCGCCTCGCGGTTGTCGCGACGGTTCTGCGGCGTATCGAATCTGGGGTCAGCGGCCAGTTCCGGCATTCCCATCGCCTCGACCATACGTTTCCACTGATAGGGCATGACCATGATCGACAGAAACCGCCCGTCACCCGCCCGGAAGATACCCGTCGGGCCACCATTCGGATGCTGCGACCCGGAACGCGGGGGAATCGCCTTCGCACCACGCAGGCCCACACGCGGGATCAGGTCTTCCTGCATATGGACGTAGGTATCCAGCAGGGAACAGTCGATATACTGCCCCTCGCCCGTACGTTCGCGATGCAGCAGCGCAAAGCCCACCGCCATAGCGGCCGCAACGCCGGTGGCGCTATCGCCGATGGCGACCGGCATCTGTACCGGCCCGCGGTCAGGCTCGCCAATGCCGGAGGTCATTCCGGCATAGGCTGCGCCCATATAATCAAAACCCGGCTGCCCGGCGAGCGGCCCGCTCTGCCCGGCCATGGAAATCGAACACATGACCAGACGGTCATTGAGTTTGCGAAGTTCCTCGTAACCCAGTCCCATGCGTCCGATCACACCCGGCGCAAAATTCTCGACGATGACATCAACCTTCGGCACCAGTTGTTTGAGGATTTCCTGCCCGCGGGGATGCTTGAGATCGAGGGCCAGGCTTTTCTTTGAATGGTTATGCTGAAAGAAGTACGTGCTCTGGGAACAATCCCGGTCATCGTCACCCCGCGCTTTCAGTCCGGACTGGCGACCATGGTCACCAAGGGGTGCCATTTCGACCTTGATAACTTCGGCACCAAGTTCGGCCATGATCCGCGTGCAGGTCGGCCCTGCCACAAACTGGGTGATGTCGAGCACCCGGTATCCCCTGAGCATCGGTGTCATGTCTGTTCGTTCCTGAATATGTCAGTTCTTGTCCGGGGATGATCCGTCGGCGGTCCTGGCGCCGCCAAACAGAACATCCCATGACCCGCCCATCGGTTTTTTCCGGTCGGGCGTAACCTTTTCCTTCATGACCTGAAGCCCTTTTTGTACCGCCGGGCGCTCGCGCACAGCCTGATACCAGCGCAACAGGTTCGGATAGTCATCCAGCGACTGGCCCTGCCATTTGTAGGGCCGAAGCCAGGGATAGACTGCCATATCGGCAATCGAATAATCGCCGGCAAGAAACGGAACATCGCCCAGGCGTTTATCGATCACCGTATAGAGCCGGGTTGCCTCGCGGGTATAGCGTTCAACCGCATAGTCGATCTGTTCAGGCGCATATTTGCGGAAGTGATGTGCCTGCCCCAGCATCGGGCCGACGCCCCCCATCTGGAACATCAGCCACTGCAGGACGACACTGCGGCCCCGGGCATCCGCCGGCATGAAGGCACCGCCGGATTTCTCACTCAGATAGAGCAGGATGGCCCCGGATTCGAAGACCGAAAAAGGCTCTCCTCCCGGACCATCGTGATCGACGATCGAGGGTACCTTCCCGTTCGGATTGATCGCCTCATATTCCGGCGTGAACTGCGCCCCCTTGCCGATATGAACCGGCTTGACGGTATAGGGAAGCCCCACCTCTTCCAGCATGATACTGGCCTTGTAGGCATTCGGGGTCGGCCAGAAATAGAGGTCGATCATCAGAGTCTCCGCATCCGTTGGATCAGGCTGTTGCGGCTTTCGCACCGGGTTTCAGCAGGCCAGCTTCCTCAAGCCGCATTTCCAGAAACCACATCCGGTCATAGCCCCAGAACTGCTCGCCATTGAAGACAAACAGCGGCACACCGAAGATCTGGTCTTCAACCGATTTTTCCTGAATCTGTTCGTATTCGATGACACCCTCACCTGCGAGGAATTCACGATATTCATCAGCAGACAGGCCAAGACCGGCGATCAGGTCTGCAATGGCATCGGCTTCGTCGGCAGCCAGTTCCCGCTTGAAGAATTCTTCAAAGACCTTGCGGCCATACTCGCGGACCATCCCGTGACGGTCTGCAAACAGGCCACCGATCAGGGCCGGGGTCGTATCAAAAATCTTCAGCGGACCACGCAGCATCAGCCCGCCCCGCAGATTGGCGTTCCGCCGTGCGTCCATATAAGAATATTTGACCTTCCATTCGGAATAGATACTGCGCTGTCCCTTGCCCTTCAGGCGCAACTGGAAAGGCAGCCACTTGATCCGGATGTTGTATTTGTCCTCCAGATCAAAAGCCGGGTCGAATGCCAGAAAGGCATAAGGGCTCTTGAAGTCGGAGTACATTTTCACTTCAACGGGATTGGTCATGGCCTGGGTTCCTGTGCTGATAGAAGGCGTGCAGTTGTTATCCGAGGGGAACCCTGTGCTCACAGCCCAGCTATATCAATAAATAATTGATACAGTTTTTCTATGCTAATTTCGCATTCACTGAAAATCCCGTGACCCGGCAGCGGCCTTCATCAGCAGCGGGCGCAGAATTCTGAGAAAGGCTTCGGACTCAGCGCTCAGCGGACGGTCATCACGACGTAACACGGCAACCCGGCGGCTGATCGCCGGCGACAGGGAGCGGACGACCAGGTTTTCATCACCCATCGGCGGCAGCGAGGTTGCCGGCACGATGGTCACGCCAAGCCCGTTGGCAACGAATCCGAAGATCGAGGCATACTGGTTGGTGACAATACTGTGGGTCAGATCAACACCGCTGCGGCTGGCGGCGGCATCAACAATGCGCCGCAACCCTGAATCGGAGGGCATCGAAATCAGCGGATAGCCCTGCAGGTCGGTCAGGGTCAGCAGATCGCGCAGCGCCAGCGGATGCTGCCGGGGCAGAACCGCAAAGAAGGTTTCCTCCAGCACCGATTCCGGGATGACACCTTTCGCCACCCCCTCCGGGTCACCGATACCGAAATCGACGATACCGGAGCGGACATCCTCGGCAATGGCCGTCCCGAATCCTTCCCGGATCTGAACAAAAACGCCGGGATACAGTTCGCGAAACCGCACCAGGGCTGCCGGCAACACCAGATGAGAAATCGACATCAGCGAGGCGATGACAATCTGCGCAGGTGCCAGACTATGCCCTGAACGCAGTTTCTCGACCTGGTGTGCCAGCTCCCCCAGCAGGCTTTCCACGAACGGCAGGAATTCACGCCCCGCCGCCGTCAGCGAGACTTTCCGGTTACCCCGGTCAAACAGGTCGGCACCAAGAATATCCTCCGCCTGCCGGATAATACGGCTGAGGCCGGGCTGTGAAATACCGAGATAACTGGCCGCCGCGACAAAGCTGCCATAGCGGGCCAGCGAGACGATGGCGTTCAGATGCTTGACGCTGACATCGGGGATCAGATCGCTCACGGGATTGCCATACTTTCAATAATAAATTCGCATGGAATTTCTCTATCAATCGAATATTGACATTAAACCACCCTCTCCTCAACAGTGCACAAATGGATGAAAAGCAAAAAACAGATCAGGACAATTCCCCTGAACCGGGCACCAGCAAGGCACGGCTGCTTGAGGGAGTCCGCGTCCTCGACCTGACCCGGTTTCTGTCCGGACCGCAGGCAACCCTGTTCCTCAGTGCCATGGGGGCGGAGGTCGTGCGGATCGACGATCCCCGTCGCGGCGACCCGACAGCCGGAGCACCGCCTTTTCTGGGAACTGACGGCCCGTCAATGTCGCGGCAGTCCGCTGAGGATGTCGGCATTGCCTATCTGAAACGCGGACGCGGCAAAAAGTCTCTCGGCATTGATCTCCGGACCGATGACGGACGGGCACTGTTGCTGAAACTGGTGGCAAAGGCTGATGTGCTGGTTGAGAATTTCCGGGTCGGCGTTACCAAGAAGATGGGGATCGATTATGCCAGCCTGAAACAGATCAACCCGGGTCTGGTTTATTGTTCGATCACCGGCTATGGCGCGACCGGGCCGGAACGTCACCGCAAAGCCTATGACCTCATGGTGCAGGCGGCGTCTGGCCTGATGAGCATCACCGGCGAGCCCGGCAGCCCACCGCAGAAGGCCGGCTCGCCGCTCTCCGACGGTATCGCCGGAACCTTCGCTGTCAGCGGTATTCTGGCCGCCCTGCTGCAACGCCAGCGCACAGGAGAGGGCCAGTTTATCGATGTCTCGATGGCTGATTGCCTTGTCGCCCTGGTCTCTGACGAGCCGTGGGATTGTTACGAAGCACTTGGCCTGCCCTACCAGCAGGGCAACCGGATCATGCGCTTCTCGCCCTTCAATACCTACACCGCCGCCGACGGACAGGTCGCACTGGGCGCTGCAACGCAAAAGGACTGGATTGCCCTGCTCGACCTGATGGGACGCGATGACCTGAAATCAGATACCGGTTTCATGGACACGGGCTGGCGCATTCTCAACAATGATACCGTCGACCGGGTTGTCGCTGACTGGACGGCAAATCTCACCGTCGCCGATATCGTCACCCGATGCGACGCCGCCGATATTCCCTCCAGCCCGATCCGGCATGTCCGTGACCTCCGGGAATGGGAGCATCAGTCTGAACGCCGGATGCTGCAGCCCTTGCCCCTGCCCGATGGCAGCCATGACAACCGGGTGGCCGCACCGGCCTTCCCGCTTCGCTTCTCCAATGCAGACACCACCTATCCCTCACCGGCCGCCACAACCGGCCAGCATACCGACGACGTGCTCTCCCGATGGCTCGACCTCGATACAGAGGAAACCGGAAAGCTCCGGCAAAAGGGGACAATCTGACGGCGTCCCATGCGGTTCTTGTCTATGCGAAGGAATCGCGGGAATATGCCGCCTCTGCCAGAGAGGAGAAGCCATCATGGCTGTTGCCGCCACAGGGAACACCGAACGACAGGATTTCTACGATAAGATTTCGGACCGCAATCTCGCTCCGCTCTGGGAAGTCCTGCATGGCCTCGTCACCCCGCAGCCGGTCGGCCATATCACACCCGCCATCTGGTATTATGACGACCTCCGCCCGTGGATCATGGAAGCTGGTGAGCTGATTACCGCGAAGGAAGCAGAACGCCGGGTGCTGATTCTTGAAAACCCGGCGCTGCCCGGTGAATCCCGCATTACCACGTCGCTCTATGCCGGCTGGCAGCTGATCCTGCCGGGTGAGGTTGCTCCATCGCATCGTCACACCCAGTCCGCGCTTCGTTTCATTGTTGAA
The DNA here is from genome assembly GCA_040219025.1 of Rhodospirillales bacterium. Taxonomy (GTDB): domain Bacteria; phylum Pseudomonadota; class Alphaproteobacteria; order Rhodospirillales; family HT1-32; genus HT1-32. Next base: position 253,919 of record JAVJTE010000009.1, read on the forward strand.
GGTCAGGGTGCGTTTACCGCCGTCGATGGTGAAAAGACGATTATGAGTGAAGGGGATTTTGTCATCACCCCGTCCTGGACCTGGCACGACCACGGCAATGACAGCGACAAGCCGATGGTCTGGCTGGACGGCCTCGACATTCCGATGCTGCAGTTCTTCGACGCCTCCTTCGCTGAACGCTATCCGGAGGAAAGCCAGCCGCTGGCCCGTCCCGAAGGCGATGCGCTGGCCCGCTATGGCTCCGGCCTGATGCCGGTTGATTTCGAGACGAAATCCCGCACCTCCCCCGTCTTCAACTACCCGTACACCCGTACGCGTGAGTCGCTGGAGGCCATGCGCCGGACGGAACAATGGGATCCCTGTCACGGACTGAAGCTGAAATATGTCAATCCGGTCAGTGGCGACTATGCCATGCCGACCATCGGAACCTTCATGCAACTGCTGCCGAAAGGCTTTGAGACCGCCGCCTACAGATCCTCTGACGCGACGGTTTTTTCCGTCGTCGAGGGTGCCGGCAGGGTGCATATCGGTGACGACAGCAGCTTTGCTTTCGGCCCGCGCGATGTGTTTGTCGTCCCGAGCTGGCACAGCTATCGGTTTGAAGCGCATGAAGATGTCGTTGCCTTCAGTTTCTCCGACCGCCCCGTTCAGGAAAAGCTCGGGTTCTGGCGCCAGGACCGGGGGAACAATTGAAATGCCTGAGACCGCATCCATCCTTCGAGACGGCACTGAAGCGCCTCCTCAGGATGAGGCCAATAATCAACCTTCCTCATCCTGAGGAGCGGCAACGCCGCGTCTCGAAGGATCGCCAAGAACCACACGAAAAACAGAACAGGGAATATGTCCGATGTCACAGCTAAAATATCCTGCCGTCTTCATGCGTGGCGGATCCAGCAAGGGTGTGTTTTTCCATGACCGCGACCTGCCGGCTGACCCCGCTCTGCGGGACCGGATATTCCTCGCCGCTATCGGCAGCCCGGATATCTATGGCCGCCAGCTGAATGGCATGGGGGGCGGCGTCTCGTCCCTGTCCAAGGCCGTGGTTATCGGCCCGCCCACCGTCGAAGGCGCTGATCTGGATTACACCTTTGCACAGATTGCCGTTGGTGAGGCCCTCGTTGATTACTCGGCAAACTGCGGCAACCTGTCCTCTGCCGTCGGGCCATTCGCCGTTGATGAAGGCCTTGTGAAAGTGGACGGCGACGAAGCACTGGTCCGCATTCACAACACCAATACCAGCAAGATCATCCATTCCCGCTTTCGCGTGAAGGACGGCATGGCGGTGATCGAAGGCGAGCAGACAATCCCGGGGGTCAGCGGCACAGCTGCCCCGATCCGTCTCGACTTCCTCAATCCCGGCGGCGCGACCAGCGGCAAGTTGCTGCCAACCGGAAATACCGTCGATCAGCTCGATGTTCCGGGCGTGGGCAAGATTGATGTCAGCATGGTGGATGCCGCCAATGGCTGTCTGTTCATCGAAGCATCGGCCCTTGGCCTGACGGCGACCGAACTACCGGACGTGCTGGAAGCCAACAAGGAAACGATGGCAGCGCTGGAGGCCATCCGGCGTGCAGCAGCCGTTGCGATGGGGCTGGCGGATGCGCCGGAACAGGCGTCTCAGGGCAATCCGAAAGTCGCCATCGTCAGCGCACCCGCACCGTTCAGAACCATATCCGGAGCGGACGTTGCTGCCAGCGAATGCGACCTGCTGGTGCGAATGATCTCAATGGGGCAGTGCCACCGCGTCCTGCCGCTGACCGGCGGTCTTTGCGCCGGTGTTGCCTGCCGCCTTGAGGGCTCGACCGCCGCCCGCAATTACAAAAGCTCCGGCGAGGCCATCCGGCTGGGCACACCGTCCGGAATCCTGTCCGTTGACGCGGAAGCTTCCCGGACAGCCGACGGCTGGCATGCGGAACGCGCCAGCGTCTTCCGGACCGCCCGCCGCCTGATGGAAGGCAGCGTCCTGATCCCGAGCTTCACCGCTGCGGCATAAGCCTATCCGCGAAGGGAGACCCCGGGCAAACGATGCCCCTCCCACGATGTCATCGCGGATCCCGATCCGCGACCCAGCCGTATAACCAATCTGGGTCCCGTCTTTCGACGGGATGACATCAGTCGGGTTTCAGGCACCACAGAGCAACGAGATCAGAGAGTTCACGGAATCCAGCTGGCTTTGCGTTTTTCAAGAAAGCTGTTGAGGCCTTCCGAGGCTTCATCCGAGATACGCTTGCGGGCATGCTGTTCTGCCAGACGGGCGGCGAGATCTTCCGGAAAGCCGCCGGCCATTTCGATGCTGACTGCCTTGGTCTCGGCAATTCCGTCCGGGCCGCAGGCGAGAATGGCAGTAATGACCTTTTCCGCCGCCGCATCGAGGTCTGCACGCGGAGCAACCTCATGCGCCATGCCGATACGAAGGGCTTCCGTCACATCGAAAGGCTCTGACGACAGGGCATAGCGGCGCACGTTGCGTTCACCGATGGCGCGGTTGAGCTGGGGAATGATCGGGCCGGGCATGACGCCCCACTTCACTTCCGAGATGCAGAATTTCGCATCGTCGGAGGCAACCACCACATCGCAGGAGGCAGCGATACCCGTCCCCCCGCCGTAACAGGCCCCCTGAATGACGGCGACGGTCGGTTTCGGGTACAGATACAGGCCGCGCATGGCGTTTGTTGTATCGACAGAAACCTTCAGGTTTGTCGGCCAGTCAGCGCCGGACACTTCCTTCAGCCAGCCGAGGTCGGCACCAGCCTGAAAATGTTTGCCGTTCGCGCGGATGACGACGAGGCGGACTGCATCGTCAACCGCCCAGGCCATCAGATGTTCAGCCAGCAGGCCGACAACCTCGCCATTGTAGGCATTGTGGACTTTCGGCCGGTTGAGTGTGGCCGTGGCGACACCCCGCGAATCAACGCTGGCAAGGACGACGGGTTCGGACATGATATTTCTCCAGATTAAATCCGGACAAATATACCCGAACCGAAAGGCGGTCAAAAGCCCGGAAGTTCATGCCATGCCGACGGGCCGTTAGTCAGTCAGTCCCGACAGATCAATATCATCGTCAACGACAACGGTATAGCTGCCGTTCTCATAGATTGAATAGGTGTCGTTGCCGTTGCCGTCGACATTCATGACCGTGTCATTGCCGGTGTCCGTCCAGGTCTCGCTGCTGACCAGACTGTCACCGGAATCACCGACGATGATCAGCGAGTTGTCGCCGTCTGTGATCTCGCCGATATCCGCCCCCGTGAAATCGAGTATCCAGGCACCATCATCCATGTCGATGGCTTCGATATTGTCGATCAGGCTGGATACAGCCCCGGTCAGGTCGAGCGTTCCGCCACCGGAGTCAAGGAACAGGATATCCGTATCGCCGGAACTGGTTCCACCGTCATGACTGACGTTATCCGCCGAATAGTAGAGCGTGTCGTTACCACTGCCGCCCAGCAGCGTATCGTTGCCGCTGCCGCCAGTCAGTGTGTCATCCCCGTTGCCGCCGGTCAGCGTATCATCGCCATCACCGCCGTTCAGAATGTCATTGCCGGAGCCACCGGAGAGTTCGTCATTTCCGGTGTTGCCATACATCGAGTCGTTACCGTTACCACCCAGCAGGGTGTCATTCCCGGTATTGCCCTGCATGACATCGTTGCCGTCATCACCTTCCAGCGTATCGTTATCAAACCCGCCATACATCAGGTCGTTACCGCTGCCGCCAATGACATGGTCGTTCCCGTTACCGCCAGAGACGGTGTCTGCACCGGAACCCCCGTTGAGGCTGTCATCGCCGTCATTACCGTAAAGGGAATCCGAGCCGGAGCCCCCTTCCATGGTGTCATTCCCGGTGCCGCCGATCAGAACCTGGTTTCCGTTGCCACCGCGAATGGTGTCGTCACCGCCACCACCCATCAATGTCAGCCCGTTATAGAAATTCTGGCCGTCATCGCCGAACAGGCTATCACCAGCTTCCGACCCGATAATGGTTTCCACGGCAATCGTATTGCCGGTCGTGTCGTCAGCCAGAATATCGGTGCCACCGGCGGACTTGATCATATACCAGTCGGTAAAGTCAGACAGATCCAGCGTGATGGCCTCTGTTTCACCGGCATAAGTCAATGTGTCTGACCCGCCACCGAAGGTGAAGGTATCATTGTCGCCAACACCGCCGGTGATCAGGTCAGCCCCGGCACCACCGATGGCCGTATCATTTCCGGCGCCGCCATCCAGTACATTATTTGAACCGGCAGTGGCATCCATGACGTCATCACCGTCGCCACCGTCGAGTGTCTGATAGGTCCCGGTTCCACCGTCCAGCGTATCATTGCCGGCACCGCCAAACAGTGTATCCCAGTCACCGCCGCCGCTCAGGGTATCATCACCGTCACCGCCTTCGAGATGGTCACGGCCGGCACCGCCAGTCAGTGTGTCATTTCCGGTACCGCCATACATGGTGTCACGGTCCGAACCGCCGATCAGCGTATCGTTGCCACCGCCGCCATCCAGGGTGCCGCGATCGGCGCCGCCATCGAGATAATCATCGCCATCACCGCCAAACAGTGTGTCGCGTTCCGTACCGCCAAGCAGAGAATCGTTACCGGCATCGCCATAGAGGGTATCACGCCCGGCTCCGCCCTCGATATAATCGTCGCCGTCACCGCCATAGAGCTTCTGGGTACCATTGCGCCCCAGCAGCGTATCGTTGCCGCCACCACCGACAAAGACCAGCTGGTCACGGTCAACAGTGGAGGAACCGCCCATCGTGTCTGCTGCTTCCGAACCAATGATGGTTTCCGTCGACAGCGACCCGATACCAGCGTCAGCCAGCGTATCCGTGCCATTGCCGTGGGTAATGGTGTTCCAGGTCGCATTATCGAAGTCGAAAGTAATCCCGCTGGTCTGACCGGCATAGGTCAGGGTGTCATAGAGATTGCCGCCGATGATGCTGTTGTTGCCGGACCCGCCGAGGATTGTGTCGTTACCCGACGCACCGTCCAGGGTGTCATCCCCCGCGCCGCCATCAAGATAGTCATTGTCCCAGCTTCCGAACAGCTTGTCGTTGCCATCACCACCGAAGAGTGAATTGTCACCATTTTCACCACGCAGGGTATCGTTGCCTGCGAGGCCGTAGAGCACGTCGTTGCCGTCACCACCGGCCAGGCTGTCATCGCCGAAGCCACCTGTCAGGGTATCCGCACCGGCTGTCCCGGTCTGGATGACCGGGGCTGAGGACAGCACCGTGTCGTTGAAGACAAGCACCTCGACGCTGATCAGCGTATCCGTACCGTCGGTACCGACACCGTCCGCCACCGTGAAGTTTCCGCCACTGCCGGTGATTGTGTAATCGGCATAATTGCCGCTGAAGACAGCTGTATCATTACCCGTCAGGCCGCCATCAAGCGTATCGTCACCGGCACCTCCGGTCAGCGTGTCACTGCCGAGTCCGCCCAGCAGGGTGTCGTTCCCGACATCGCCTTCCAGAATATCGTTACCCAGCAGGCCGCTGATCGTATCGTTCCCGCCACCGCCATTCAGGGAGTCATTGAACAACCCGCCGAGGAGGTAGTCATTCGTCGCACCGGCGATGATCGTGTCGATCGCCGCCGTGCTCAGCGTCTCGTCATTGAAGACAACCAGCTCGACATTGCTGAACCTGTCGACACTCGATCCGGATGTGATTGTATAGCTGTTGTCGGCACCGGTGAGCGTGTAGTCGTCAAAGTTGCCGCTGATGATCAGCGTGTCATTGCCCGAGCCGCCGTCAATCGTATCCGTGCCAAGCCCCGCATTCAGGGTATCGTTACCGGCACCACCATCCAGCGTATCATTGTCGGTACCGCCAAGCAGCGTATCGTCGCCGCCTTCACCAAACAGCTTGTCGCGGCCCGTCCCGCCATCAAGCAGATCGTTCCCGGTACCGCCATTCAGCGTATCCCAGTCGGCACCGCCGAGCAGCGTATCATTACCACTGCCACCATTCAGCACATCCCGGTCAGCACCACCATCCAGCGTGTCGTTACCGGCACCGCCATTGATCACCTGCTCACCGGCGCGGCCAAGAACCGTATCGTCACCAGCCCCGGCATTGATCGTAATGTCGGTATCAACACTGGAACTACCATACATTGTGTCACCGGCGCTTGAGCCTGTGATCACCTCGACCTCGATATTGCCGGCAACGGCGCTGTCAGCCAGCGTATCGTTGCCGCCGCTGTAGGAGACCACGTTACTGGCATCAAAATCATAGGTGATGGCAGTGGTGGTGTTCTCATAGGTCAGCGTATCGTCACCATCGTCGAAGAGCAGGCTGTCGTTGCCGCCGCTGCCGCCCTGAATGACATCGTCGCCGTTGCCGCCATCGACCCTGTCATCACCGGCACCACCATCGAGCGTGTCGTCATCGTCATCACCTTCAAGCCGGTCATTCCCGTCGCCGCCAAACAGCGTATCGTCGTCGTCACCACCTTCGAGGGTGTCAGTCCCGGCACCGCCATCAAGCCAGTCATTACCCGTTTCACCAAACAGCTGATCACTGCCTGTACCGCCGACGATACTGTCATCGCCGGCATTGCCATGCAGTTCGTCATCCCCTGCACCGCCGTCGATCGAGTCATCATCCGCACCGCCGGCAATCTCGTCATTCCCGGCATCACCAAACAGGGTATCGTTGCCATCGTCTCCGAGCAGGCTGTCATTACCATCCCCGCCATAGAGGGTATCATGACCATCGCCGCCGCTGATTTCATCAGCCCCGGTGCCGCCGGAGAGGGTATCGTTACCATCCTCGCCAAGAATACTGTCGTTCCCGGCATCCCCCATGATGATGTCGTCACCATTATCGCCGTGGACCGTATCATTACCGGCACCAGCTGTGACTGTGTCATTGCCGTTATCCGCGAAAATGTCATCGTCGCCGGACCCGCCATCAATGGAGTCATCACCGCTGCCGGCATTGATGGTGTCATGACCATCGCCACCTGACAGCGAGTCATCACCGGACCCGGCGGTCAGAAGATCATCGCCGGTGCCGCCATCCAGAGTATTCGTGCCGCTGGTATCGTTCAGAATATCGTCATCGGCGCCGCCATAGAGCGTATCGTTGCCGACCTCACCGATCAGCGAGTCTTCACCGGCATCGCCATAGAGCACATCATCAAGAGAGCCGCCCTGCAGGCTGTCATTGCCGGCACCGCCATACAGCGTATCGTTACCGGCATTGCCTTTCAGCAGATCGTCGTCATCGCCGCCAAACAGTGTGTCATTCCCAAGCCCGCCGTCGAGATCATCTTCGCCGGCGTCACCATACAGAAGATCCGAGCCTGTCGATCCGTCAATTTCGTCGTTGCCTGAACCACCAAACACCGTGTCATTACCAGACCCGCCATCAAGCGTATCATCACCCGCACCACCGGAAACCGTATCATTTCCGAGACCACCATGAAGATCATCCTCACCGGCACCACCATCGAGGGTATCGTTGCCGGCGCCGCCAATCAGCGAGTCATTACCGGTACCGCCCAGCAGCGTGTCATCACCGGAACCGCCATCCAGCGTATCGTCATCGGATCCGCCATCGAGATGATCATCATCTTCTTCGCCGAAAAGATCGTCCTCGCCCGCACCGCCGATCAGCGAGTCATTGCCCGTCCCGCCATAGAGGACATCATCCCCCGTGCCGCCATCCAGCGTATCATTGCCGAAATTCCCGTACAGCGAGTCGGCACCGGACTGGCCATAGAGGGTATCATCATCGACATCACCCCAGAGCCTGTCCGATCCCGCACCGCCCTCAAGCGTATCGTTGCCTGAGCCGCCCAGGAGCGAGTCGTTATCCCCCTCACCGTTGAGATGATCGTTCCCGTTCTGGCCTATGAGCGTATCCGCCCCCGCCCCGCCCAGCAGTGAATCATTGCCTGAACCGCCATTCAGCGTGTCATCACCAAGACCGCCGCTCAGCATGTCGTTGCCCGAACTGCCATTCAGGATATCGCCACCGGACCCACCGATCAGCGAATCGTCACCAAGACCGCCGGAAAGTGTATCGTTGCCGGCGCCGCCATCGAGAGTGTCGTTGCCGTTTTCGCCATAGAGCGTGTCGTTGCCGTTTTCGCCGATCAGCGTGTCATCGCCAACGCCGCCATAGAGCGTATCGTTGTCGCCGCCGCCATTCAGCGTGTCGTTGCCGGCATTGCCGGTCAGCGTATCGTTGCCGCCGGAACCGAGAAGCGTGTCGTCGAACACCCCGCCGGTCAGATTATCTCCACCTGACGTTCCGGTGAGGTTCAGGCCCTGCCCGGTGGCATTGATTGCCTGACTCAGCAGGACTGTTGCATCACCATTGGTCCAGACGTTATAGGTCTCGTCGCTGGCGTTACCGTCCGTGTCATGATCTTCGGTGCCGGCAAAGCTCCAGCTTTCCGTCCCGAAGCTGACCGTGTCCGTGCCGGTGCCGAAGATGAACAGATCGCCGGACTGGCCGGTCACCGCATTCGTGCCGTCGGTGAAGCCTTTCACCATATCCGCATCGATCAGGATGGAGTCATTACCGCCGCCAAGGTCGAGCGCATCAATATTGTCGACCTTGTAATTTGCGACGCTGGTCAGGTCGAAGCTGCCGGACAGCTGCAACCGGTCAAACCCGTCACCGCCATCCATGCGGTTGAAAGCGATGTCCCCGGCAATCAGCGTATCATTGCCCGCACCACCGAACAGGATATCGGCACCGCCACCACCGGTCAGCGTATCGTCGCCGCCGAGGCCCATCATCACATCCTGGCCGGCGCTGCCGGTTCCGGTATTGCTGCTGCCGTCACCGGCGAAGCTGACATTGACCGCAATGAACTGCACAGCCGTGCTGCTGACATTGACCTGATAGCTGACGGTCGTCCCGAAATCGAGACCGGTCAGTTCATCAAGCTCGCCAGAGAGCGAGCCTGCCGAGATCAGATTGAAGGTATCGCTGGCGGTCGGCGTAAAGGCCGATGTCGTGACATCCAGTGTGCCGTCAAGGGCAAGCGACCCGGAGACGGTCAGGACATCATAGGTCGTGCCGGAGGTGGTGCCCTGAATATCCATCTCGACCAGGCTGCCGTTACCCAGCACGGCACTGCCGGTCACAACCGCATTGTCGATGCCGCTGTTGATCGTCCAGGTGCCTTCATTGGTGAAGCTGGTGCTGGCACCGACAGTCAGGCTGCCATCGAGGACAAGTGTGCCGGTATTGGTAACACCGGACCCGGACCCCTGAATATCGAGCGTCGTACCCGGTGCTATATTTGTCGTACCGCCCAGCGTCACACTGCCGGAAGACCCGACATCGATATCCAGATCATGGTCGACATCCAGCAGCCCGCTGGTTGTCAGCGTTCCGTCAATATCGAGAATGTTCGCAGCCGAGCCCGAACCATCGGACAGGATCGTGCCGGACGAGGTCAATGTATCACCGCTGGACACCATCAGGCGCGCCCGGTCATCCGAGGCATCATCATTCGCGGTCAGAATAATGCTTCCCGCATTCGTGCCCCCGCCATCGAGTGTCGTGTTCACCGACGTACCAGTCAGGGCGGTGTTCAGATCAAGCGTCGCGCCGGAATTATTCGTGAAGGTGTCACCGAAGAAGGCCGATCCGGAAGCTGAGAGAGTACCATCGTTAACAAACGAAACCCCGGCGAGAATGGTATCGGCGTTCAGAACAAGATCGTCACCGGCATAGGTGAAGGTTCGGGCACTGCCATCATCGTCAACTGTCACATTACCGCTGAAATTCAGCGCCGGGCCAGTCGCGCCCCAGCCACCATCACCATTCATCTGCATCTTGATGGTACCAGCCAGATCAACAGTACCATCAGAAGCACCATCGATATCAGTAAAGCTGCCAACTTCCAGCACCGAGGTGTTGTTGGCACCCCGGATAGTCAGGGTTGCTCCTGACGCGACGTCCAGCGTCGCCGAGGTGAAATCTGCTACGCCACCGCTTATCAGCGAAACATCGAGGTCGTAATCAACGTCAATCGTACCCGCACCGTCAATCGTGCCAGCGACTTCCAGAACATTCGTATCGGTACCGGCACCGGTTGACAGAATCGTACCGGCATTGGCCAGATTCTGACCTGATGCCACATACAACCGTCCACGGTCATCGGAGGCATCATCATTGGCAATCAGGTTGATGGTGCCAGTGTTCGTACCACCCCCATTCAGGGAGACATTTACGTCGCTGCCACTGATTGACGAGTTGACGTTGAACAGCCCGTCATTAATGAACGTGTCGTTGAGATTGACCGAACCGGATGCGGCGAGGGTGCCGTCATTATCCAGCGTAACGCCGGCGGCAAAGGTGTCACCGTTCAAAACCAGATCATCACCGGCATAGGTGAACGTTCGCGCACTGCCATCATCATCAACCGTGATATTTCCAGAGAATGTGAGGGCCGGATCAGAGACACTCCAGTTCACATCACCAGCCAGTTCCATTTCGGTCGTGCCACGGAAGTCAACCGCGCCATCTGCGACATTGGAAACTGAAACTGCATTATCCCAGATCACCTTGCTGCCGGAGAACCCGTTGAACCCGAGCGTTTCGCCACTGGCAATGTCAATCGTCGATCCCGTTACATCAATGACGGCGGAACTGCCAATCGAGAAATCAAGGTCGTGATTGACGTCAATGGTACCGCCGCCAATGAAGGTGCCATCCGTTCGGATTGCATTGAATTCGTTGCCAGATCCGCCGGATTGCAGAAGCCCGGTGGAGGTCAGGGTGTTGTCGCTCTGGATGAAGACCGACGCATGATCGTCTGTCACACCATCATTGGCGATCAGGCTGATTGTGCCGACGTTGATGGCATTGCCGAGCAACGAGACCGTGGCATCCACATCCGACGACGAGGTATCAATTCTGAACAGTCCTGTATTGATGAGGCTGTCACCGATGGCGACGTTACCGTCCGCCGACAATGTTCCGTCATTGCGAAAACTGACGCCCTCGGCAAATGTATCGCCGTTCAGGATCAGATCGTCACCGGCATAGATGAATTGCCGTGCCGTGCCGTCGTCATCGACGGTCACTGCACCGCTGAAATAGAGAGCCGGGTCCGCAGAACCCCAGGTCACATCACTTTCAAGTTCAACCTCGACCGTTCCCGTGAAATCGACGACCGCATCAGCGACATCCGTCAGGACAAGAGAGTCATCAAGGATGACCCTGGAGCCCGAGAAACCGTTGAAGGTCAGCGTCTGGCCACTGGCGATATCGAGCGTCGCCGATGTGACATCAATTACCCCGCCATTCGCAATCGAGAAGTCAAGGTCATGGTCAACATCGACCGTACCGGCCCCTTCGAAGGTGCCATCAACGCGAACCGCGTTGGCAACCGAGCCATTACCGGAAGACAGGACAGTCCCGGTCGAACTCAACGTCATACTGTCTTCAACGAAAACAGAGGCCCCGTCATCAACGACGCCATCATTGGCGATCAGCTCGATCGTCCCCGTATTCGTGCCACCGCCCAGCAGCGAGGCCGTGATGCTGCTGTCCGTCGGAACCGTCGTGACCGTGAAGCTGCCGCTGTTGGCAATGCTGTCCTCGAACATCGACGAACCGACGATGGAAACCGATCCCTGATTCTGGAAGACCACACCGTCCGAGAACGTGTCGCTGGCAAGTTCCAGATCGTCACCGGCATAGATGAACTGGTGGTTGGAGCCATCATCATCCACGGTAATGTTGCCGCTGAAATTCAGGGCGGGAAGCGAGCTGTCCCAGAACACATCACCGGCAAGCTCCAGCTCGACAGTACCGGCAAAATCAACCAGTGCGTCCGATACCGAGCTGATGACAATATTGTGGTCAACGATCACTTTTGAGCCCGAGAAACCCTCGAAGGACAGGGTCGTGCCGCTGGCCAGATCAAGGGTTGTCGCCCGGATATCAACTGTACCGGCGCCGGCAATCGAGATGTCCAGATCATGATCAACATCAATCGTGCCACCGCCAACAAGGGTGCCGTCGGTCAGGATCGCATTGTCATCCGTACCTGCACCGCTGGAGACGATGCGGCCGGTTGACGTGAAAACATCGCCGCCATCGATATAGATCGCCGCGCGGTCATCGGTCGAACCGTCATTGGCAATCAGGTTGATCGTACCGGCATTCGATCCGCCGCCATCCAGGCTGGCCGTGACATCCACGTCCAGTGCCGTCGCGTCAATATTGAAAACCCCGGTTGCATCGTTGGTAAAGGTGTCACCGAAGAAGGCGGTACCGGTCGCTGTCAGCGTCCCCTCATTCTCAACCGAGACACCGGCAAGGAAGCTGTCACTGGCCAGGACCAGATCATCGCCCTGATAGGTGAAGGTTCGGGGTGTGCCGTCGTCATCAACCCGCACATTTCCGCTGAAACTCAGCGCAGGCGCAGATGCGGACCAGGTTACATTGCCGGAGAGGAACAGCCTTGGATCACTGACAAAACTGACCGTATCGTCCGTGTTACCGGCAAACACCTCGGTTCCGTCGAGCAGAATGGAAGCAAGGGCGCTCGCATTGAAGGTTATGTCGTTCCCGGTGATATCAATGGTGCCGCCGGTCAGGTCCAGTGTCGAGGACGAGAAGACATCAAACCGCAGATCGGTATCCGCATCAATCCGGCCATTATTGACGAATCGCGCGGTGTCGGAAATCCGGATGGAGTCGGCGCCTGTTCCACTTGCCGTAATCGTTCCGTCATTCTGGATGACGCTCGAGTCTTCACCAAGAAGCTGGCCACCACTGGCAAGCTCGATTTCACCAGAGTTGGTCAGTGAGCCTTCGACACGTAGCAGATTGCCACCACTGATATCGATGACGCCGTCAGAGTTGTTCGTGATCACCCAGTCGCTGGTCGCATTCCCGGTAATGTCGACAACGCCGCTGTTTGACAGCGTGCCGCCGCCATCAAGGCTGCCGAAATCACCAATCAGGGTGCCACCGTTTTCGATGCTGTTGCTGCCAGAGGCGGTGAGATTGTAGGTGGCCTTGTCGAACGTCGCACCACTCGCGACGGCGAAACTGCCGACGACCACATTGCTGTTCAGAACTGCTGAACCAGAACCTATGGAAACATCATCACCCGATGACGGAACACTGTCGAAGCTCCAGTTACCGGACGTACTGAACAGGCTGTCACCTGCGCCATTGTCAAAAGTGTTCAGGGTCAGGAAGTCGGTGACTGAGCCGACGGTATCGTCGAAGACAATGGCATCGACACTGGTGGACAGAATGTCCGTTCCGCCCGAACCGACATTGTCGATGACACGATACACGCCGCCGACGCTGACCACGGTAAAGTTTGCCACATTCCCACTGAAAACAACCGTATCACTGGAGGTACCACCAATCAGCGAGTCATTACCGTCACCACCGATCAGCGTGCCGCCATTGGTAGTCAGCGTATCGTTGAAGTCAGAGCCTACCAGAACCTCAACATTCGAGATCACGTCAGTGCCCATACCGCCACCGACAGCCTGGGCAGACGCGCTGGTCAGGTCGACGGTGATACCGCTGGTCGCCGCCGAATAATCCAGTGTATCCGTGGCTGAACCGCCATTGATCGTGTCATTACCGGAATCACCGATAATCAGGTCATTACCGCTGCTGCCGATCAGGCTGTCATTGCCGACGCCGCCTTCCAGCGTACTGTTTGCAGAACCGGCAAGGATGGTGTCATCGCCTGCCCCGCCAGTCAGTGTCGAACTCTCGGATGAGCCAAGGATTGTATCATCACCGGCCCCGCCCTGAACCACCGAAATCCCGGTTCCGGCTGTTAGCGTGTCACCGAAGTCTGACCCGATGACACCTTCAATTTCCTGCAGAACGTCAGAACCGAACCCGCTGACCTCTGCTTCACTATCGCTGACATAGGCATCTACACCGGCGGTCGCATTCTTGTAGGAAATGTAATCTGTACCGGCACCGCCATGCAGGTAATCATCCCCGGCACTGGCAAGGAATGTGTCGCTGCCACCATCACCGCGCATCTCGTCATTGCCGCCGGCGCCATCGAAGACATCGTCGCCATCGCCGCCCTGGAACGTATCGTTGGCGGTTGAACCAACGGCCGTATCGGCATGGTCCGTCCCGATAATTCGCTCGAAATCGGCAAAGCTGTCGGTAAATCCGTCACCGGTGACGGTCGAGGCCGCAAAATCAACGGTGATGCCCGAGGTAAAGACACTGTCGTCATAGCTCAGGATATCTTCACTGGAGGCACCTTCACCGTTCAGTGAATCATTGCCCAGCGATCCGAAGATGATGTCGTCACCGCTGCCACCCATGATGGTCTCATCGCCATCGGAGCCTTTCAGCGTATCGTCATGAGCCCCGGTCTTCAGCACCTCGATACCGGTCAGGACATCATATCCCTCACCGCCGCCAACCGACTGTGCGCCCGTAACGGAAAGATCGACAGAAACTGCGCCGGCAGAGCCCGTATAGTCGGCAACATCACCATCACCCGCGCCGCCATTCAGCGTGTCGTTACCGGCACCGCCAATCAGGGTATCGTTGCCGTCACCACCGAATACATAGCCGTCACCGGCGCCGTTGGTCAGCGTCTCGTCTGTGCTGTTGCCGACGACGATTTCCGGACCGCCCTGGCCCTGACCACCGTCAGCCCCCACCACCAGATCAAAAGTGGTGCCGTCGAGGTCTACTGAATCGATTGCCGATGTTTCATTATTCAGCTGATCGCGGATTTCAATCACCGAGCCGTCGCCCAGCGTCAGTGTCACCGTATCATTCGAGATCGTGGCATCAGCCAGCGTAACGCCGTTCAGCTCCAGAACATCGTTTCCGGTTGAATCGATGATCGTGTCGTTACCGTCGCCACTGTCATAGACATAGCGGTCATTGCCGTCGTCATCTGTCAGCACATCATCGCCGCGACCGCCATCAAGCGTGTCCGCGCCATCGCCACCGATCAGGCTGTCATCGCCATGCGCACCGAACAGGGTATCACTGCCCGACCCGCCGTTCAGCGTATCGTCGACCAGAGAGCCCGCGATCAGGTCATTGCTGCTGGCACCGACGGTGTCGATCCCCGGGCCGGCTGTGACCGAAACATCCGCAAACTGGACCAGCGTGCCATTGAGATTGAGGATCGTATCGGTGCCATCAGACCCGACGTTGTCGGTAATCGTCAAGCTGTCGCCATGGTCGGTAACACTGTAATCGGCGAGATTGCCATTATAAATGATGGTGTCACTGGCATCACTGTCAATCGTGTCATTACCCGCGCCGCCTTTCAGCGTATCCGCGCCGGTTCCGCCCTGCAGCAGGTCATCACCGGCATCACCATCCAGCACATCCGACCCGGCACCACCGATCAGGGTATCATTGCCCGACCCGCCGTTCAGCGTATCGGCACCGGCCTCGCCTTCCAGCGTATCGTTGCCCGCCGCGCCGATAAGGGTATCGTCACCATCTGCGCCCTTGAGGGTATCATTGCCGGAACCACCGTCCAGATAGTCTGCATCCGCGCCGCCATCGAGAAGGTCGTCGCCAGCCGCACCAAGGAGAGAATCCGCCCCGGCATTGCCGAACAGGTAGTCATCACCGGCACCGCCATCCAGATTGTTCACCATACCGTCGCCGATGATCAGGTCATCGCCGGACGTGCCGGTTACATCCTGCCGCAGGCCGAGCGTTGTACCGAGGCTGTCGAGAACGACAGTCTCGATTGCCTGATCGCCGGAGAACTGGTCGACAATGGTCAGGGTTTCCCCGGATGTCAGGGTGATCACGGCATCATTGCCGCTTTGTTCGGCGTCGGAAATATTGACCGATCCGGAGATAATCAGGCTGTCCGTATCCGACCCGCTGTCCGTAATCGAATCATTGCCGTCGCCCGACGACCAGAGAACCGTATCCGCGCCGCTGCCAAGCTGGATTGTATCAGCGCCCAGACCACCGGTGATCGTGTCAGCACCCGTTCCACCGGTCAGCGTATCGTCGCCGCTACCGCCCAGAATGGTATCCGCACCACCGGCACCGTCGATGGTATCGCCAGCCCGCGATCCGCTCAGCAGCTCGCCGGCACCAGTACCGACAGTATCAATAGCCGTGAAGTCAGAGACACTGACAGTTGTGTCGTCAAAGGTGATGAACTCGACACCCGTCAGCACCGAACGCGTGGCGGAGCTGGTCAGTGTGAAGCCACCGAGATCCGGGCCGGTTTCACTGTCATGTTCCGAAGTCAGCGTATAGTCGGCGAGGTTACCTGCAAATACAGCTGTATCGCTGCCGTCAGCACCGTAAATCGTGTCATCACCACCAGCGCTGGTCAGCGTATCGTTGCCGTCCGTGCCTGCGATGATGTCATCGCCGGACGTGCCGGTGTCGCCGGTTGCCAGTTTATAGGGTGCATTATTGATGGTGATGTTCTCGACCGCATTCGTGCCATCGAAATGACCGGCCAGGGTCAACGTATCGTCATCAAGTTCCAGAATCAGGTCGTTACCCGTGCGATAGGCTGAACTGAGCGTGATATCACCGCCATTTGTCGCAGGCGCATTCAGAATCAGGGTGTCGTCACCGGCACCGCCGATGATCGTGTCATTGCCCTCGCCACCGAAATGCAGCGCTGTATCGTCACCGGTACCGAGGTTGATGGTATCATCGCCAAATTCGCCGTCGGCCGTATCATTGCCACCGCCCAGGTCCATCGTGTCGTTACCAAACCCGCCGAGACGGCTGTCGTCAGTCTCGAAAGGATGGAAGATCGTGTTGCCGGTATTAAAGCTTCCATCTGAAAATTCAAAGACATCGACGCCTTCAAATATATGGGTGACACCCGTATTTTCATTCTGGAGGCCCACCGAAACGGTCGGGCTCTGACCACCCTGCGGAACGATAACCCAGTCATCGCGGGCACTGTCGATGATGACAGTGTCAATCCCGCTGCCGCCCTCAATCGAGTAGGTCCCGGTATTCGTTGAATCGATATAGATTTTGTCGTCACCGGCACCGCCATCAACACTGTCATCACCGGTTCCCGTGGTAATAGTGTCGTTGCCGTCACCGCCATCGAGAAAGTCATTACCCGACCCGCCATCCAGCGTATCACCACCGTCATTGCCGGTCAGCGTGTCATCGCCACCCAAACCCTGAAGGGTGTCGCCCAACTCGCCACCGGCGAGGATGTCATTACCGGAGGTGCCGGTGAGATCGTAGGAAACGAAGGTCTGGGTTGCATCATTGAAAACAATCGTTTCGACATTTGTCAGCGTGTCCGTACCGAGATTGCCGACATTATCCACCACCGTGAAGGCGCCGTTGCCAATGTCGGTGATGGTGAAATCGGCCTGGTTACCGTCATAGGTGACGACATCCGTTCCGGTGCCACCGTCAATCTGGTCGTTGCCGGTGCCACCGGTCAGGGTATCGTTGCCGCTGCCGCCAAGCAGCGTATCGTCACCGGCACCGCCATCAATCTGGTCGTTCCCGGAGCCGCCGGACAGCGTATCGTTACCAGCACCGCCGGTCAGGCTATCCCTGCCGGAACCACCGTCAATATCGTCATCGCCGGCACCGCCGGAGATTGTATCCCAGCCATATCCGCCGAGCAGGCTGTCGCCCGCGTCAGAGCCGGTGATCATGTCGTCATCGTCAGAGCCGACGACAACTTCAAAACCGCTCAGCTGATCAGTGAAGTCGTCATGTTCTGCCGTGCCGCTGGCGAGATCAACCGTAACCGGTCCCGTGTTGACCATGCTGTAATCAAGCGTATCCGTACCCGAGCCGCCATCCAGCGTGTGGATGCCATACCCGCCACGAACGATGTCGTTACCGGCACCGGCCTGAACCGTCGTTCCGGTGGACGATACCGTCAGCGTATCGTCGCCGGAACCTGACACCAGAACCTCAAGATTGACCAGCGTGTCGGTGCCGTGACCGGAGGTGACCTGCTGCCCGCCGCCATAGCCGAAATTGACCGTCAGGTCATCGGTTACCGTGCTGTAATCAAGAACATCGGCGGTACCTGCACCGCCATCCAGCGTGTCGTCACCGGCGCTGCCACGCAGCGTATCGTTGCCGCTGCCGCCATCCAGCCTCTCGGCCCCGTCACCGCCGCTGAGATCATCATCGCCTGCCCCGCCCAGCAGGGTCGCGCTGCCCGCAGTAACACCGGAAAGGCTCAGGACATCGTCGCCTTCTTCACCCTCAAGAACACCGTTGAAGGTGGATCCGGCCACGCCAACGGAATCATCACCGCTGCCCGCACGCACCGTATCAATGCCGCCACCGGCGGTGATGCTATCAGCAAAATCAGACCCGATAACGCCTTCGACATCGGTCAGGGTATCCGTGCCGAACCCGCTGACCGCCGCAATACCTTCGGTTGTGGAGAAGGTGACACCAGCGGTCGCATCATCATAGGAAACGAAATCGGTGCCCGTGCCGCCATTGATGACATCGTCACCCGCACCGGCAAACAGCGTGTCATCGCCGGTACCGCCATCAAGGGTGTCATTCCCGGCACCACCATCAAGAATATCGTCGTTGGCATCGCCGTCGAGGCTGTCATCACCGTCGCCACCACGCAGCGAATCCTCGCCCCCTTCACCGGCGAGCCGGTCGTCGCCTGCGCCACCGTCAATAATGTCATTTCCGGAGCGCCCGTTCAGGCTGTCCGCACCGACAGACCCCAGCATTGTATCGACGGAGTTGGAGCCGACGATCTTGCCGAAGTTCGCAAATGTATCGGTAAACCCGTCACCGGTTACGGTTGCGCTGGCGACATCAACAGTAATCCCGGACGTGATCGCGCCGGTGTCATAGCTGAGGGTATTTTCACCCGTGGCACCCTCACCGTTCAGCGAATCGTCGCCGAGCGATCCGAAGATCGTATCATCACCGGCGCCACCAAGGATCGTGTCTGCATTGCCGGAGCCGGCGAGTTCGTCATCACCATCCCCGGATTGCAGGATTTCAATGTCGAGCAGCCGGTCATTACCCTGCCCGCCACCAACGGCCTGCGCCGATGTATTCGACAGATCGATGGTCAGCCCGCCGGTAACCCCGGAATAATCTGCCAGATCGGCATCTCCCGCGCCGCCATCCAGCGTATCGTCGCCGGTGGAACCGCGCAGCGTGTCATTCCCTGCGCCGCCGAAAAGTGTGTTGTTACCACCGGCCCCCGCCGTCAGATCGTCATTGCCGTCGCCGCCGATCAGGGTGTCGCTGGAAGATACCCCGCCCGTCAGCGTATCGTCGCCCTCACCGCCATCCAGCAGATTGCGGGCCACACTGCCTGACCCGCCGGTCAGGCGGTCATTACCGGCACCGCCCAGCAGGGTTACGTCGACACCTGTTGCGCCGGAAGCATCCAGCGTATCGTCACCTGCGCCGCCGTCGAGAATGCCGGAGGCGGATGTACCAAGGCTGTCGTTCTGGGTAGAGCCGATGATCGCCTCGATCTGCGACAGCGTATCCGTACCATGGCCGGCAGCCGTGACCACCGCCGTGCCACCGGCACCCAGGGTCAGCGAGATGCCGCCAGCCGCATTGCCATAATCGACCGTATCATTACCGGCACCGCCAACGAAGCTCTCGTCACCGGCACCACCGATCAGCAGATCATCGCCCGCGCCACCATCAAGGATGTTCGCACCGGTGCCACCAATCAACGTGTCATCGCCGCCATCACCGCCGAGGAAGTTGTCGCCACCGCCTGCGGAAATAACGTCGTCACCGCTGGCACCGGACAGGGTATTGCCTGACGCATCCCCCAACAGCGTATCGGCCCAGGTCGTGCCTTCAAACACCTCAAACCCGTCAAAGCTGTCGGTGAATCCCTCACCTTCAACCGTTGACGTGGCAAGGTCGATGGTGACCCCTGTCGACCCGCCATAGGCAGCATAGGAGAGCTGGTCACCATTTTCCGAATTCGAACCGCCGATCAGGCTGTCATTGCCAAATGAGCCACGAACAAAGTCGTCGCCTGCGCCGGCATCAAGCGTATTGTCGGCACTATCACCGATGATCTGGTCATTACCCGCGCCGGTGATGACGTTCTCGATCCCCGACAGGGCGTCTGTCCCGAATTCCGCCCCTGTGTTCTGGCGGGTACTGGTTTTGAGATTTACCGTAACGCTGCCGGTTGCGAAGGAGTAATCCGCAAGGTCACCGTCGCCCGCGCCACCGATCAGGGTGTCGTCGCCGGTGCTGCTGATGAAGGTATCGTCGCCCGACCCGCCATCCAGGATGGAGACGCCACCGCCCGCTGTCAGCGTATCGCCGAATTCGGATCCGATAACGCCTTCCACGCCGGAGATGTTGTCGGTGCCAAAGCCCGTGACAGAGACCGATCCGCCGGACGCGGCGAAGTCGATACCACCGACGACACCGCCATAGGTGAGGTAATCCGTGCCCGATCCGCCTTCGATGACATCATCACCAGAGCCGCCATCAAGGGTATCGTCACCACCGCCGCCGTTCAGCGTATCGCCGCCTGCGCCGCCGACCAGGCTGTTGGCATCGGCCGACCCTGTGATCGTATCATCCAGGACCGAGCCCAGGACCGCCTCGATGTTGAGCAGCGTATCCGTGCCGAAATCGGCACTGGTGACCTGACCCCCGGTATTCGACAGGTCAACCTCAATACCCTGGACACCGAAATAGGTGCTGTAATCGATCCAGTCGAAGTCATCACCACCGTCAAACCGGTCATTGCCGCTGGAGGCGAGGAAGGTGTCGTTGCCGTCATTGCCGTTGACGTTATCATCCCGGCCATTGCCGGACAGAATGACATCATCTCCCTGGCCGAGGATGATGCTTTCCATACCGCTGATCGTATCTTCGAAGACGACGTTCAGCGCATTATCCAGCCGGTAGACATAGGCATCATTGCCGGTCACCGGATCGATATAGGTCAGCCCCTCGGTAACCGCGCTGTAATCCAGCACGTCATTGCCGGTGCCGCCGGCAAAGGTGTCATTGCCCGCACCGAGGCCAAGCAGGGTGTCATCGCCGTCACCGCCATCCAGCACGCCGCTGCCAGTTCCGGCAACCAGCGTATCCGCGCCGTCGCCACCATCCAGCGTTACGGCAAATCCACCGCCAGTCAGCGTATCGCCAGCGGTTCCGCCCACGACATGTTCAAAACCTGAAACTGTGTAGGTCGTGCCGCCATGGCTGACCGTGCCGTCGGCAAGATTGGCATCAAGGGTGTTGCTCTCGCCGGTCACGGTGATCACGTCACCATCCTCGGCACTCCCGATCACCGTTTCGATCGCCGCCAGTTCGTCAGAACCTGCGGCATGAGAGACCGTCTCACCATCGACGCTGAGCGTAACCGGTGTGCCTGCATCGGCATAGGTTGCGATGTCATTGCCTGTGCCGCCATCCAGCGTGTCATTGCCGCCGCCGCCAACCAGAATGTCGGCACCGGCACCGCCTTCAATCGTGTTGGCACCCGCGCCGCCGGTCAGGCTGTCGTTGCCCGCACCGCCCTGCAACAGGTCGTCGCCGTCACCACCGTCCAGCGTATCATCCCCGTCACCGCCCTCCAGCGTATCTGCGCCATCTTCGCCGAACAGGGTGTCATCCCCGGCCTTGCCCTGCAGGCTGTCATCACCCGCGCCGCCATAGAGGGTGTCGTTGCCCGTGCCGCCATCAAGCGTATCCTGCCCGGCACCGCCATCCAGAAGATCCCGACCCTGCCCACCGAGCAGGATGTCGTTGCCGTCGCCACCATCCAGTTCGTCATTGCCGGAGATACCGCGCAGCGTGTCATCACCGTCGAGACCGACCAGCGTGTCATTCACCAGCCCGCCGACGATATCCGAACTCTGTCCCAGATCATCGGTGATGACCTGGCTGGACGCCACGATTGTCGCATCGTTGAACCGGAACTCGCTGATGCCGGTAACCGTATCAACACCGTCGCTGCCCTGATCATCGGTGACTGTGATGGTGGTGCCGTTATCATCAATCAGGAAGGAATAATCATTCAGCTGGCGGCCTGTATAATCGACCGCGCCTGAACCACTGCCCTCGATGCTGTCATCGCCGCCGCCACCGATGAAGGTATCGAACCCGCTGCCACCCAGCAGCAGATCATTGCCGCTGGCACCATCAAGCGTATCACCGCCACCGCCGCCCGAGAGCGTGTTATTGCCGCTGCTGCCGGTCAGGGTATCGCCGGAACCGGTGCCAAGCACATTCTCTACATTATAGAGTTCGTCCGTTCCGAACTCGGTGGCACCACTTTGCAGGGAACTGCCCAGATCAACGTCAATTCCAACCGTACCGGCCGAATAATCGATCCAGTCACCGTCGCCATCACCACCATAGATTTCGTCGTTGCCATCGCCAATGACCTGAACAATGGTATCGTTACCGGCGCCGCCATCTATTTCATCCGTCCCGATGCCACCGAACAGCGTATCGTCGCCGTCACCACCATCCAGAAAATCGTCGCCTGTTTCACCAAACAGCGTATCGTTTCCGGCCCCGCCATTCAGTTCGTCATTTCCGCTGCGGCCATAGAGGGTATCGTTACCGCCGTCACCATTCAGGGTGTCGTCATACATGCCACCGTCGAGCGTGTCATTGCCGTCACCGCCATTCAGAACATCATATCCATGGCTGCCGACAAAGGTGACGCCGTTCAGGGAGTCACCGACGAGATAATCATCCCCGCCTTCACCGCTGATCGTATCGTCGCCACCGCTGCCGATCAGCGTATTGGCGCCGGATGTGCCTTTGATGGTGTCACTGGATGAGGAGGTGACCACATTCTCAACATTCGAGATAAGGTCGTAATCAATATCCTCGCCATAGGCGTTGAAGCTGTCTTCACTATTGCTGGCCGGGCCCGCGGGGCCACCAATCTGATCGCCTTCATCTTCTTCACCACCGCCCTCGTCAATCAGAACCGAACGGACGCCGAGATCAACCGTCACGCCATTTGTCGCGCTGGGGTAGTAAAGCCAGTCATCGTCGCCGGCACCGCCATCATAGGTGTCGTTGCCGTAGCCGGTACCACCGATGATCGTATCGCCGCCGGTACCCGCATTGATGTAGTCATCACCCGCGCCACCGATGACCGTATCGCCACCACCACCGGCGAACAGAATGTCATTACCGGCACCACCGTTCAGGGTATCACCCCGGCCGGCGGTCGTTATATTGTCCGCGCCAGCACTGCCGGTAATGTTGTAAGCTACCGTATCGCCGTTGGCATTGACGGACGGCAGAACGACTGTTGTCGGCGAACTGTAAGAGATTGTTTGCGTTACATTAACCGGGGCGGGCGGCGGTGATACGACGACAATATCATCGTCATTTCCGGAGTCGCCGCCACCAGCAACAACAACTTCTTCAGCCTGCGGTGTTGTACCCCCGACGCCGCCAAAAACTTCACCGATAACACTGGACAGCGGTTCGCTGCCTGTTACCGGACCATCGTCAATGGGCGCAGCAGCAACATCTTCCAGTTCCGCCTGCGACTCGCCTTCCGGTTCCTCACCAAGATCAGAGCCGAAGGCCTCGCCGTCCAGCCCACCCTCACCGGCACCCGGCGTACCGTCCGGTCCACCAGCCTCATCAGGCAATGCAGGTCCTGCAATCTCGCCATCCGGCGCTTCACCGTCGGCCAGTTCTTCTTCTTCACCCTCGCCGACTTCCTCTTCGCCCTCGCCCTCACCTTCGCCCTCGCCTTCCTCCTCGCCCTCAAGTCCCTCGAGCGACGGGCCAGCCTCTTCCTCACCGCCACCTTCTTCGCCGCCCTCGCCTTCGTTTTCACCGTCGGCCTGCTCACCGTCTTCGCTCTCGCCATCCTGCTGGCCGGGAATCTGGCGGGGAGTGCTGGAGCGGGTCACGGATCCGTTGTCGTTCACCTCGACACCGAGGGCACGACCAAAGGTCTGGTTGAAGTCGTCGGCAGTGAAGGTCCGGGTCTGTACACTGCCGCCGGCGATGTTGGCACCCTGCAGCGGTACGTTGATGGTGGTGGTAAAGCCGGTATTGGTGGTGACGGTCAGCTCGCCAACCGTTCCGTCGGCATCAGCGGTCAGAACAACCGTGACCTCGACTTCCTGACCGGGTGCCGGGGCACCGACATCGCCGGAGATCGACGTGCCGCGAATACCGATGGTGGCGACCGGAGTCTTGATTTCCATCGCATCGACGCCGGTCTTGGCGATCTTGCCGGAAACAAACGAGAAGACGCCCTGAACAACCGAGAAGGTGCCGCCGCCGCTCTGGTTCGCCGGATCGTAGATCAATTCGTCCAGCACCATGCGGCCATCACCGCCAAGCTGGAAGGTCGATTCATCGACAAAGATGATGTTGATCAGCCCGTCGACCTCGGTCTCCAGCACATCGCCCTGGAATACCTGATCGCCAGCCTGCAACTGGACCCGCGTACCATCGGCACGAACAGCAAAAACAGTACCTTCCAGTGTATCAACCGTGCCGATCGGCTCTGCTCCCGGCAGATCACCGGCCTGGGCGTACTGGCCCGGCGCGACCGGCCCGGCAAGTTTCGTCGCCAGCGCCGCATCAATCACCAGCCCGCCACCGGCCGTCAGGTCCGGCGGCGTACCGTCAGCAAAGAAATCCTTGATGAGAACGCGCTCGCCATTATCGCCGACCAGAACAAGGTCGGGACCGGCCCGCAGGTAATCGGCGGAGGTCAGAAAGGAGCCGTCATCAAACGGAATGCTGTCGACGCCGCTGGCATCATAGACGGCGGTGTACTCACCCGCCTCTGTCAGATTGCCTTCCCCCCGGGAACCCGGACCGCTTAGCTCGTTCATTTCAACGCCTGCGTTGTTTCATTGGCGACGCGAACCCGGCCACCAGATGCGTCATGCCGCCCCGCAGCGACGAAAGCCCCTGTATTCCTTATTAACAGTGATCCGGCGTCAGGGAATGACGGCGATCACACCAGAGTGAATTGTAGTCATCTGCTTGCATTTATATCGCCCATGCCCCCCCACATCGCAAAAACGGGTCATCTGCGTGATCTTATAAGGAGTGTTCGGGGTCGATATATCCACTATCCGGGCCTGAAACGGTCTCCCGGTGGCCGAAATCCACAGAAACAGGAGAGTTCCGGCGACTCGAATGCCGGGCGAACAGGGTTCAGCCTGCACGGTCCGGCAGAAGTTCCAGATCCGCTTTC
Organism: Rhodospirillales bacterium; assembly: GCA_040219025.1. Classification (GTDB taxonomy): domain Bacteria; phylum Pseudomonadota; class Alphaproteobacteria; order Rhodospirillales; family HT1-32; genus HT1-32. The sequence continues at coordinate 279,079 of JAVJTE010000009.1, forward strand.
ACCCTGGCTGCCTTTGCGGTCGCCCCGGTCTGTTCCAGCGCCGTTGCATAGTTCTTCAGGGTCCAGGCATTCCCCGGCCTGTTCAACGCCCGTTCGGACAGCAGGGCGGTCGCCGTTTTCCAGCGGTTGTCCTGCATCGCCGAATCAATCAGCAGCATGGCAAACAGGTCGCGCTGCGCATGACTGCCGCCCAGCATCGGCAGCTGATAGCGGACCGGCATCAGCAGATCGACCGCCATCCCCGGGTCGCCGGACCGCCGGGCAATCATCGCCCGACAGACCGAAATACCGACATCCGTCGTCACCCGGTCGGTCCAGCCGCCCTTGCCGAAACTGTCATCCCGCAGCGACGCCAGCATCTCGCCCGCCCGCTCCGGGTCAGCGGTTGCCAGCGCTAGGCCGAAATGCGCATCCGCAAAGGCCATCAGCCGCTCGTCAATGCGCCCGCTCGATTTTTGCGCCAGCACGTCCCAGCGGTCCCCGACATCAATGCCATGCATCTCAAGCCGCGCCAGCAGGGCAACATCGTTGCAGATATCGAGATATTCCTCGGAGTCCGCATCAAACAGCTCGTTGTCATACAGCGACAATGCCGCGTCATATTCAGCCCTGTCGACATGCATCAATGCCCGGTGCCACCAGAGGTGATAGCGGAAATTGTTTGCCTGATTCCAGTTCGCCTGAAAGCCGGTAATCCAGTCGATTCCCTCAGCCGTCCGGTCCTGCATTTCAAATACATGCGCGACCGCATGCACCGCCCAGGGGTCGTTCGGGTCAAGGTCCACTGCCCGCCGCCCGGTCGCCTCGGCCTCCTGATAGCGCCCGGTTTCCTCCAGCCCGAAGGCCAGCATACCCGTGACCGACGGATAAAGCGGATCATCTTCCGACCAGCCATGCAGGCAGCGCCCGACCGCATCCCGCACCTCGGCTGACTGCCCGAGATAGAAATGCCCGTACTGCGCCAGTTTCAGGGCGACAAAATCACGGGGGTGATCCACCAGAATGGCGTCCCACAGCCGCACCGCCTCCGGCAGGTCATCGTTGCACCACGCATCCAGCGCCGCCGAATGGCCCTGTTCACGCACTGTTGCCTTTGTACACAGCCTGCGAATCTCCGGCAGGCTGTCGGCCACCCGCTTTGCCGGACGCGCCGCCGCCATCAGCTTGAAAAAGTAACCCCGAAGGAGATGCGCCATCGGCATCTCCGGGTCAGCAGCGAACACCGCTTTCAGCCGCTCCCCGATATCGCGGGAAAAATGTGCATAGCCATCCAGCGTATGGTCAAACGCTGCGGCGGCATCAGGAGAGTTCGTGGTCAGGGCATTGCCGTGGAAATCATAATTTGTCATATACGGAGTATGCTGGCGGGGACAAAATTGGCAACCGGTTCGCATGCGAAACCGGGCCTGAGACCTGAATACTCCGGCGACAAAACCCTGGAGCGACAAGGCAAATGAAGAACCAGACCGCGTTGATCATCATCGACGTCCAGAACGACTTCTGCAGCGGCGGGGCGCTGGCTGTGCCGGACGGTGACGCCGTGGTACCGGTGATCAATCAGATCGCAACGGGCGTTCCGCTGGTTGTGCTGACACAGGACTGGCATCCGGCAGGTCATTTCTCGTTTGCTTCCCGCCATCCGGAGCACCAGCCCTTTGCAACCATCGAGGCCGGGTATGGCCCGCAAACGCTCTGGCCGGACCATTGCGTTCAGCAAAGCCATGGCGCGGCCTTTCACCCCGGTCTGAACATTCCGCAGGCCTCGCTGATTCTGCGCAAGGGCTGTGACAGGGAACTGGATTCCTACTCTGCGTTCTTCGAGAACGACCACAAGACCGCAACCGGCCTCGCCGGCTATCTGCGGGAACGCGGGGTCACCGATCTGGTGATGACCGGCCTCGCCACGGATTTCTGCGTCGCCTGGTCAGCCATCGATGCCCGGCGGCTGGGTTTCACTGTCGATGCCCGGCTGGATGCCTGCCGCGCGATTGATCTGGACGGATCCCTGGCCGCCGCACTGGACAATATGAAACAGGCCGGTGTGCGGCTGACCGGCAGCTAATCCGGTTTTGCGGCCTCGCCCTGACAGGCTGACGGACTGGCTCCAGACCCGGCCAGAGGACAAGGAACGATAAGGAGGGCCAGCTGATGAACGTCGTTTCTGAACATGCCTTGCCATACACCAGAACCGGCGATTGCGGACGATCGGGAACTCGACGTTTGCCAAACGGGGGATGCTGACCATAATGCGCCGGCTGATTTCCCCCACCGTGCTTGCATGCTCATGACCGACGCTCCGTCCACTGGCGAAATAGAGCTTTCCGTTGTCGTTCCGGTGAAGAACGAGGCGGAGAACATCCGCATCCTCATCGATGAAATCGACGCGGCGCTGGAGCCTTGCGGCATCAGTTATGAAATTGTCTATGTCGATGATGGCAGTGACGACGCCACGCTGGGTGAGCTTGTCGCTGTCGGTACGTCGAACGAACGGCTGCGGGTAATCCGCCACCGGACCAGCGCCGGGCAAAGCACCGCCGTCCTCAGCGGTGTACGCCATGCCCGCGGCGTCTGGATCGCAACCCTGGACGGGGATGGTCAGAACGATCCCGCAGATATTCCGAAGCTGCTTGAAAAACGCGGTGATCCGCTGCTGTTGCTGGCCGGATGGCGGGCACATCGCAAGGACACCGCCTATTATCGTTTCCAGTCACGTATCGCGAACCGTGTCCGCAGTGCGCTGCTGGGCGATGCCACGCCGGATACCGGCTGCGGGCTGAAACTGTTCAGTGCCGCAACCTTCCTGCGGCTGCCACATTTCGACCATTTCCACCGTTTCCTGCCGGCGCTGTTTATCCGGGCCGGAGGCCGCGTCGAATCGGTCGTGGTCAATCACCGGCCCCGGCTGCGCGGCGCATCGAAATACGGCATGATGAACCGGCTGTGGGTCGGAATTGTCGATATTTTCGGTGTGATGTGGCTGAAAAGCCGTCCGGTACAGCCGGACATTCTGCCCGGACCGACTGACAACACATGAAACTGCGCCCGATATTACGCGGCCTGCTGTTCATTGCAGTGCTCGGTGGCATTGGCATGATCGTCAAGCATTCCGGTCTTGCCGACCATTTCGACCAGAACTGGATCGATACGGAAATCCGCAACAGCGGCTGGCATGGCTATGCAATCTTCCTGCTGGCCGGCGGGCTGATGGCCGGGGTCGGCCTGCCCCGACAGATTGTCAGCTTTCTCGGCGGCTATGCCTTTGGTGTTACCTTCGGAACCGGGATCGCGCTGGCGGCGACAGTGATCGGCTGTGTTGCAGCCTTCACCACCTCCCGGCTAATGGGACGCGATCTGATCGGCCCGCGCCTGCCGGTCCGGATACGCCGGGCTGATGACTATTTTCGCGACAACACCTTTGCCATGACCCTGCTGATCCGGCTGTTGCCGGTCGGCAGCAACATCGTGCTGAATCTTGCCGCCGGCGTCTCCAGCGTCCGGGCCTTTCCCTTCTTTGCAGGCTCTGCCATCGGCTATATTCCGCAAACTCTGGTTTTTGCCCTGCTGGGCAGCGGTGTGACTGTTGATCCGGAAATCCGGATTTCGCTGAGTGTGCTGCTGTTTCTGGTCTCCGCGATCATGGGGGTCGCCCTGTACCGCCGGTTCCGGCAAGGCAGAAGTTTCAACCGACGGATTGACGAAGCCATCGGAACCGACGATATCCCCGATAACGAAACCCGGACCGACCAAGCTTCATGACGACTGTGCCCCCCGCCCCCGCCAGACAATGGATATGGTTCCCGGTGTTGCTGTGGGCGGTGCTGATGGTGGTTGCCATTATCTGGCGGCCGCTGCTGCCCGTCGACGAGACGCGGTATGCTGCGGTCGCCTGGGAAATGTGGCTGCGGGGGGACTGGCTTGTGCCCTATCTGAATGGCGAGCCCTATCATCACAAACCGCCGCTGCTGTTCTGGCTGATGAAACTCGGCTGGGCGGTGTTCGGGGTCAATGAAGTAACCTCCCGCCTGGTTGCCCCCCTGTTCGGTCTCGGCAACCTGTTCCTGACTGCGGCCATTGCGCGGCGCCTCTGGCCCGACCGGCCCGATATTGCGGTATGGGCACCGATCATTCTCATCGGCTCGCTGTTCTGGACGCTGTTCACCACCCTGACCATGTTCGACATGATGGTCGGGTTCTTCGCCCTGCTGGGTCTCTATGGTGTGCTGGAAGCCTGGATCACCGGGCGGCGCATGGGCTGGGTCTGGTTCGGTATCGCTGTCGGATTCGGTATTCTTGCCAAGGGACCGGCGATTTTCCTGCATATTCTGCCGGTTACGCTGCTCGCCCCGTTCTGGACCGTTGCCGGGCGTCCGCATGGCTGGCGCTTCTGGTGGACCGGCATGGGCCTCGGGTTGCTGATCGGCGTGCTGATTGCGCTGGCCTGGGCGATCCCCGCAGGTATCGCGGGCGGTGAGGAATACCGCGAGATGATTTTCTGGGGACAGACGGCCGGACGGGTTGTCGATGCCTTCGACCATGCCCGCCCCTGGTACTGGTACACCGTCCTGATGCCCGCACTGCTGATCCCCTGGACGATCTGGCCGGTCTTCTGGCGCAACCTGACGGTTCTGAAATTTGCCCGGACCGAAGTCGGGCTGCGGTTCTGCGCCATCTGGATCGGCTTCGCCTTCGTGACATTCTCAATGATCAGCGGCAAGCAACTGCATTACCTGCTGCCCGAATTTCCGGCTTTCGCCCTGCTTGTTGCGCGGGCGCTGTCCGGACTGCGCACCGCACCGGCAGGAAAACTGTCGATGATACCCGCAATCGTCTTCATCATTCTGGGCGTCGGCGTCGTAATCGCACCCTTCGTCTCGCAACGTATTCCCGACTGGATGGTGTCACTGCCGTCAGGGTGGGGCTTTGCACTGGCGGCAATGGGCGGATGGATGGTCATCAGACCACGCCGGGGCATGACAGCCGCGCTCGCCACACTGGCCACGGCGACATCGCTGCTGGTCATCGTGGTGCATCTTGTCGCCTCACCCCGGCTGGTGAGTGACTATGATGTTCACGAGGTCGCATGGGAGATAAAACGGCACGAAGATGCGGGCCATCCGCTGTCGTTTTATGGCAAATATCACGGGCAGTTCAATTTTGCCGGTCGCCTGACGAAACCGATCGTTACCACCGGCGATGCCGAGGCGGCGGACTGGATCCGCGCCAACCCGGAAGGCCGGATCATCACCCTGCACCGGATCCTGCCGGAGACCGACCTGAAGCCTGATTTTATCGGTTATTACCGGGGTCGTTATCTGGCGATCTGGCCGGCACAGATCGTAGCTCAGGACCCGGATGTCGTAAAACGGGCACCCAGCGACCAGTCGCCGAACTTTCCAAAAGATCTGAATTAAGTCCGGGGCGTCGACACCAGCCGACGATTAACCGGCGTCCGGCCTGCGCATCACCAGCAGGTTTGCCGTCATGTCCTGAACCTGTTCGTCGTCCTGATTAACCGTCGAGATATGAAGCTTCAGCACCCCCCGGTCCGGCTTCGACCGCGACGGGGTGACGGCCAGCACTTCCATCACGACATGCAGCCGGTCGCCCGGCGCAACAGGTTTGTGCCAGTTCAGTTCATCGACCCGGAAGCCGATAATGCCATTGATCGGCTGAAAATCACTGTCGACCATCAGCCGCATGGTCAGGGCCGATGTATGCCAGCCGCTGACCACAAGCTTGCCGAACGTCGACCGGGCAGCAGCATCCGCATCGAGGTGAAACGGCTGCGGATCAAAGGCCGTGGCGAAATCTTTCGCCGCATCTTCGGACATCACCCGGGCTGCGGTCACGAACCGCTGTCCGGGCTGATAGTCATCAAGATACTGCATCAGCTGCCAAGCCTGGCGAGAACCTTGGCCGTCGCGCCGGAGCGCTCGCCGATCTTCTCGCCCGCCAGCATCTTGCGGTGTCCTTCCGGTTCTGCGGCCTGCTTGCCCAGCGCCCAGTCGATATCGGTCTCTGCCTCGCCAACCGGCATGACGACCACACCGGAAAAATCGGCGACGACCATATCGCCGGGATTGACCACGGCACCACCGATAGAAACCGGTGTATTGAAGGCACCGCCGACGTCATACAGCCGCGTGGTAATCGGGGCTGTTCCGCTGCACCAGACCGGCAGATCGTACTGCCGGATTTCCGGCACATCGGTGCAGGGACCATCAATCACGACCCCGACACACCCTGACGCCTTGATCGCGGCGGCAACACCGCCGCCAAGGCAGGCATGCACATCATCACCCAGGCGGTCGATACAGAGGAAATCACCGGGACGCAGGAACTGGACGATGTGATGCAGCAATGTCGAGTCCATTCCCGGAATGGCCAGCGTGACCGCCGTGCCGGCAACCGTCTTCGGGGACGCCAGTACCGACTGGATACGCCGGTTCACAAATCCCTGCAGCCGCTTATGCCCGATTGTCGCGGTCTCGGCCTTTGATCCCTTGGCAATCAGGGCGGCGGGAACCTGGGTCGGCACATCGTTGATCTTGTAGCTCATGGTGATCTTCCTCCGGTCTGCTGTCCTGGTGTTTTCAGGCTTGTCCGTCACTCGGCCGCGACAGAACTGGCATAGGCATCAAAGCGGCCAAGAATGACATTATAGGTTCGGTTGCGATGGCGTTCGATGAGGTTGATCGCTTCGTCGGCATCACGGTTGATCATCACCGTCATCAGGGAACGATGCTCACCCTCAATTTCCTCTCCGTCACCCGTGCTGATTGCCGATTGCGGATTGAGAATACGACGGTAGCGCTCCAGATGAGCGGTCAGCTGTTCGCAAAACCGCAACAGCCAGCGTGACTTGCAGCCGGACAGCAAGGCCATGTGAAAGTCCCGGTGCCGTCGTTCGCGCTCTTCCTCCTCGACAGGGTTGAGGATATGGCCGGGCGGACTGGTTTTGGTCAGACGGTGAAAGGCCGCAACGATCTGCGCCTCCCAGTCGTCATTGCCGTTCGTGATGGAAAGCTGCAGCGCGCGCGCTTCCAGCTCGCGGCGGATACTGACGAGCTCCTTGAAATCCTCGATGGAGATCAGGGCAACCCGAAAGCCCTTCTTGCCCTCCGCCGTGACAAAATGCTCTGCCGCCAGACGGGCCAGCGCCTCTCGCGTCGGGCTGACGCCGGAGCCATAACGTGTCTTCAGCAATTCAGTTCTGAGGGCCATGCCTGGTGCAAGCGCCCCGCTGCGGATATCCCGCCGCATCAGGTCATAGACGGCAACCGCCTGTGTCGTCGGGCGGGGCTCCGGGAGTCTGTCATCACTCATTCTTCATGGGCCATTTCATCCGGACATTTCTGTCAATTGTAAGCGTCGAATTTCTTACCGCGCAATGTATTTTCCGAATTTATAAAATTTTCGAAAATTCCTTGATCCAATAAAATTTCCGCCATACCGTTTACTCACCAAGCGAAAAGGGGACGCAGGGTGAGCACTCAAAATAGTCCGAGCCGGCCTGATGCAGCAAAGCAATATCGCGACTTTGCCCTGCCGCTGCGCATTATCGTTGCGCTGACATTCGGTACCATCGTCACATTGACGATCACCCAGGTCTTTTTCCGGTTTGTTCTCGACAGCCCGCTGGTCTGGAGCGAGGAGCTGGTTCGGATTCTGCTGGTCTGGATGACCTTCATTGGTGCCTCGGTGGTCTGCTGGGATGGCCGGCATCTGAATGTCGATGTGGTCTTTGTGCGAATGCCTGCACCGGTCCGACGGTTCATGCGCCTCGCCAATGTCATACTCGCCGTTGTGTTCCTGTGCATTCTGATCTGGGGCGGCTGGCCGCTGATCGAACTCGCCCATTACGTTGAAATCGGCGCACTTGACCTGCCGGAAAGCGTCTATCGTGTCCCGGCCCTGATCGGCGGTGCACTGATGGTTCTGTTCATCATTCTTCGTGCGGTGTTTCGCTGGCAAAAGCCCAGAGATGAAACGACCGACGACATCACGGCCATGTAGGGGAATACCGACCGATGATGCCTCTGATCGTCCTCTGCGTGCTGGTGGCCCTGCTGCTTCTCGGCATGCCCCTGGTCTTTGCCATGGGGATTGCATCGCTCTCCTACCTGGCGATGGCTGATGTCTCGCTGGCGATGATGACCCAGCGGATGACAACGGCAATGGACTCATTCCTGATACTTGCCATCCCGTTCTTTTATCTCGCCGGCGAACTGATGAATGCCTGTCATCTGACGGAACGTATCGTTGCCATGGCGCGGGCCTTTGTCGGCCATATCCACGGCGGTCTGGCACAGGTCAATATCTTCGCGTCGATGATCTTTGCCGGCATGTCAGGCTCGGCGACGGCTGATACTGCCGCCCTCGGTTCAGTCCTGATTCCGGCGATGAAGAAGGAAGGCTATCCCGCCGACTTCTCGGCCGCCGTCACCGTTGCCTCGGCGATGGTCGGCCCGATCATCCCGCCCTCCATCGGCATGGTGATTTATGGCGCGCTGGCGGATGTATCGATCGGGCGGATGCTGCTTGCCGGGATCGTGCCGGGGGTAACCATCATTCTGGTGCAGATGATCTTCACCTGGTTCCTTGCACGCAAACGCGGCTATCCGCGCTATCCTCGTGCAACCCTGCCGGAGCTTGGCCGGGCCACATGGAAGGGATCACCGGCGCTGCTGTTCCCGATGATCATTGTCGGCGGTATTCTGTCCGGGGTCTTCACGCCGACCGAAGCTGCTGCTGTCGCCGTGCTGTACGGCCTCTGTCTCGGCGCCTTCGTCTACCGCAATGTCGGATTCCGTGAATTCTGGGCCACACTTCAGAAAGTGTCCTGGGGCAGCATCCGGGTTCTGATCATCATCGCCGTCGCATCGACCTTCAGCTGGATCATGGTGCGGGAACAGGTCCCGCAGGAAATCGCAGGGTTCCTGTCCGGATTTACCGAATCCCAGGCTGTCATCCTGACCGTGATGATCGTGCTGCTGTTGCTGGTCGGTCTGTTCATGATTGCCTCGTCAGCCGAGATCGTGCTGACGCCCATTCTGGTTCCGGTGGTCATGAGTTTCGGTGTCGACCCGGTTCATTTCGGGGTGCTGATGATTTTCTGCCTGATCATCGGTGGCGGAACCCCGCCGGTTGGTGTGCTGCTGTTCATCGCGCAGGATATTGCCGAGATACCATTCTCGAAAATGGTCCGCGCCATGCTGCCCTATTACATCCCGCTCTTTGGCGCGATCTTCATCATCGCGGCCTTCCCGCAACTCAGCCTCTGGATACCGAACATGGTTTTCGGGGTCGGCATCAAATAAGGAGACTTAACTCATGGCCGACAAGCATCTTCTGAAAGACCTGACCTGGGTCGAATTCGCCGAACGGCTGAAGGACAATCCGACCATTCTGCTGCCCTTCGGCTCGCAGGAGGAACAGGGACCGATGGCACCGATGGGTGACTGGATGCTGACCGAGGCTCTGGCCGCGCGGATTGCAAAGGAATCGGGTGCCATTGCTGCGCCGACCATGCCCTTCGGATATGCCGACTATTTTCGCCCCGTCCCCGGCGGCATCCAGTTCCGCCCGGAAACCTTCTGCAAGGTGCTGGAGGATATGTGTGAAAACTTCCTCAGTCACGGCATCGATCATCTGGTGATCTTCAACGGTCATTCCGGAAATTTTCCGCTGATTGACCAGACGATCCGGAAGATCCGTCAGGAATGGGGAGTCATCATCCCCTGTCTGAACGTCTGGCGGCTGATCACCCCCGAGAAATGGCAGGAATTTCATCCGGATATCGGCACCAGGGCATTCGGCCATGGCAGTGACCCGCTGACCTCGGTCTACATGCATCTGTTCCCGGAGCTCATGCGTGAAGATCTGATCGTCAAACCGAACGAAAAATTCGGCGACCTGCTGGGACTGCCGACGGCGGGGCTGAATGCCATCAGGTTTCAGGGCGTTGAAATCAACGTCCCCGTCGACATCACCGACCGTTGTGACAACGGCATCGCCGGTGGCGACCCGACCCATTCTTCGGCGGAGGTTGGTGAGAAAATCGCTGATTACATCGTCGAATTCACCACAGCTTTTCTGAATCACTTCAGTCAGGCTGACACCCTAATCCAGGAAGAGGGAGATTCCGAATGAGACTGCAGAATTTACTCAAGACAGCCGGCGTTGCCATCTGCGCGCTGACTTACACCGGAACGGCCGTCGCCGCCGATGCGATTGATGTGCGCTACGGCCTGTGGGCCAAGGAAGGTGAAGCGCAATATATCGGCGCGGTCAAATTCAAGGAACTGGTCGAAGCCGGATCCGGTGGCCGCTACAAGGTCACGATCTATCCGGGCAATCAGCTTGGTACGCCCCGGGAGATGCAGGCACAGCTGGCGCTGGACGACACCCAGATCATGGCCTCGGGTGATCCGGGCATGAAGGAAATCGAATATCTTGCCCTCCCCTATCTGATGAAAGGCATCAAGAATTACATTGATGTCATCTCCAGCCCGATTGGCGACGAATGGAACGAAACGCTGGTGAAGACCCGGCGGATGCGCCTGTTCGGCTTCCTGCCCCGTAGTCCGCGGCAGATCAGCTCGAACAAGGTGATCAACAAAATGTCCGATCTCGACGGCCTCAAACTGCGGTCGCCGCAGCGGGACTACTATGTCGAATCGCTGACGGCGCTTGGTGCAAAACCGACACCGATGGCGTTCAAGGAAGTCTATACCGCCCTGCAGACAGGTCTGGTCGACGGTCAGGAAAACCCGATCGAGACGATCTATGCCCAGAAATTTTATGAAGTGCAGAAAGCCGTCGCCATGGTCGATTACATCGACAAGCCGGCCTATGTCATGATCGGCGATCCGTTCTGGTCAAAGCTTTCCGACGCCGACAAGGCGATGTTCAACAAGGCTCAGACCGCCTCTGCAGAACTGGTCGCCGGCCTGCTGCCGGAACAGGAAAAGAAGTTTATTGCCGAAATGAAGGCAAAGGGCGTGACCTTCACCTATCCGGACAAGGCAGAGTTCATCGCCGCAACACAACCTGTGCGTGATGCCCTCGGTACCAAGATCTGGGGTGAAGATACCTACAAGAAGATTGTCGCCATGGGGGCAAAGTAGATTTAAAAAAACTCCCTGAAGAAACTTGGCCCGGGCTATCATCCCGGGCCATTTTTTCAGAAACAGATAGTCGAATACGGAGCTGTCGATCATGAGCATGAACCGCAACGTCGAACAATGGAGCGTCCGCAAAAGCGCCGTCGAGAGCGAGCGTGGCTCGGTTGCCTCTCAGCACTGGCTGGCCGCGCAGGCCGGTGCCGGCGCGCTTGCCGCAGGCGGTAATGCCATCGATGCGGCGGCGGCCTGTGCCTTTGCCCTGAATGCGGTTGAGCCCTGGATGTGCGGCATCGGCGGCAGTGGCTTTATGGTCGTCTGGGTCGCCGCCGAGAAGCAGGCTTATGTGGTCAATTTTCAGGGCGTGCTGGCAGCCGGTATCGATCCGGCCGACTACCCGCTCGACCCGGATGTGCCCGACGCCCTCATGGGTTTCCCGGGCGTAAAGGACAACCGGAATGTTGTCGGATATGGCTCGATCACCGTACCGGGGGCGGTGGCCGGACTGTCGCTTGCCGTCGAACGGTTTGGCAAACTCGGGCTCGACTCTGTTCTGTCACCGGCCATCCAGCTGGCCGAACGCGGACTGCCGGTTGACTGGAACGCCACATTGCAGATTGCGCTGGAAGCAGGCGAGCTGATCCGGCACCAGACCGCGCGTGATATCTATATGCCCGGTGGTGTGCCGGCCCGGCCGGAACAGTTCCTGCCGCTCGGCAACCTGGCCAAAACCCTCCGCGCCATCGCCGGGGGCGGGCCGGCAGAATTCTATAGCGGGAAGATCGCCGAGCTGATTGCCGAAGACCTGCAGGCCGGTGGCAGCCCGATCACGCTGGATGATCTCGCCTCCTATGAGGCCCTTATCCATGACCCGGTTCCCGGCCAGCACCGGGGAGCGACACTCTATACAGCCGGTGATACCAGTGGCGGGCTGCGACTGATTGAGACGCTGGAATATGTGGCTGAGCATCTCGACACAAACCGTCCGTTCGGCGCCCATACCTACGCCACCTACGCCCACGGACTGAACAAGGCCTTTCATACTCACAAGCTGAAAGTCGGACAGATCCAGAAGGCAGGCTGCACCTCGCATATGAGCGCGGTCGATGCTGACGGCAACATGGTCGCCCTGACCTATACCCTGCTGAACCGCTTTGGCTCGAAGGTGGTGCTGCCGCAGACCGGCATGCTGATGAACAACTCGGTCTCCTATTTTGATCCGCGCCCCGGCTATCCCACGACAATGCAGGGCAAGCGCCGGATCAATGCCTCGAACATGTGCCCGACTGTCGCCGTTCGCGATGACGAGGCCCTGTTCGCAGTTGGCGCTTCCGGCGCCAACCACATCACCCCCTGCACTACGCAGATCGCTGCATTCCTGCTGGATTATGGCATGTCGCTGGAGGACGCCTTCAACACACCGCGGATAGACGCATCGGATCGCGGATCAATCCGCGTTGATCCGGCAATGGGAGAGGAAGTGCTGGCAGAACTGGAAAAGGAATTCCGGCTGGAAGTCGACCAGATGCTGGTATTCCCGAAGCTCTATTCCTGCCCGTCCGGCGTGATGCGCGATCCGGAAAGCGGCCGGACCTGGGCCATCAGTGACAAGTCCAGTCCGATTGCCGGTGCCGCCGCCGAAGCCCCGTTCCGCCTGGACATCACCGAGGATAACGGGCCGAAAGTCCGCGCCTGACCAGGCAGCCGCCGGTCAGTAGCCGCGTGAGACATCCACCATATCGGGAACCGGCTCCCCGGCCAGAAAGCGGCGAATGTTTCCGGCGATGATTTCACCACCGGCAACCGGGTCGATCAGGCTGGCGACATGCGGGGTGACCAGCACCTTCGGATGATCCCAGAACGGATGCTCGCCGGGGAGCGGCTCCTGATGAAAGACATCCAGCGTCGCCGCCCGGAGATGGCCGGAATCGAGCGCTGCAATCAGATCATCATCGACCAGATGCTCTCCCCGGCCGGAATTGATGACACAGGCATTCTCCGGCAGGGCGGCAAACAGATCCCTGTTCATGATGCCATGCGTCGACGGTGTCAGCGGCAGCAGGCAGACCAGAATGTTGGTTCTCGCCAGGAAGGCTTTGAAGCCATCTTCGCCATGGAAACACTCAACGCCCTCAATCGACTTTGCCGAGCGGGACCAGCCTGCGGTCCGGAAACCAAGCGCTGACAATGCCCGGGCGCAATCCGCACCAAGATTGCCGAGTCCCATGATCCCGACACCCCGCTCATACATTGGCGGCTCGATGATCTGCAGCCATTCGCGCGTTTTCTGGGCGGCATAAATTTCCGGAATCCGGCGATGATGGCGCAGCACATGCAGGGTTACGTACTCCCGCATACGTACGCGCAGGTCATCGCCTGTGGTCCGGATAATCGGAATTCCCTGCGGCAGGTCCGGGTCGACCAGAATATGATCGATCCCGGCACCGATGGAGACAATGACCCTGAGGTTTTTCAGGGTTTTCAGCCAGCCCGCTTCGGGCTTCCAGACAACTGCGATTTCGACATCATCCGGGTCGCCCGGATCCAGGTAGAAACGAACATCCTGATTCGGCAGCAGCGCCTTCATATGGTCGACCCACCACTGGCCGCGAGCCTCGCCGACCTTCAGAACAATGGACATGATATTCCCTTCGGTAGCCCTGCACGAAATGACACGTACATCATAGCATTCGAGGCCCGCGAAACCATCCCGGGAACGCTGATTTGTCATCAATGAATGACTTTTCTCGACGGCCCGGAAAGGCCAGACTGCCGGGCCCGTCTCCCTGCCACAACAACAGGACCATCATGTCTCAGTCCGCTACCGGAAATCCGGCCTTCGAGGCGATCACGTCCCGCCAGTCGATCCGTGCCTTTACGGACCAGCCCGTCGACACCGGCCAGATCGAGGAACTGCTCCGTATCGCCCGCTGGGCACCCAGCGGATCAAACATCCAGCCCTGGAAACTGCATGTCCTGACCGGCCCGGCCCGTGACCGGCTGGTTGCTGCCGTGATGCAGGCTTTCGAGGCTGATCCGGACTGCGCAGACCGGGAATATGAATATTACCCGACGGACTGGTATGACCCCTATATCACCCGCCGCCGCGCCTGTGGCTGGGGATTGTATAATGCGGTCGGCGTACAGCGTGGCGATGCCGCCGGGATGAAACGCCAGCGGGCGCGGAACTACAGCTTCTTTGATGCCCCGGTGGGGATGATCTTCACCATCGAGAAACGACTGAATACCGGCAGCTGGATGGATCTCGGCATGTTCCTGCAAACCCTGATGATCGCCGCCCGCGCGGTTGGTCTCGACAGCTGCGCACAGGCTGCATTCGCCGACTACCATCAGGCAATCCGCACCGTCCTGCCGATTGATGAGGGTGAAATCGTCGTCTGTGGCCTCGGACTAGGCTATCGCGACACAAGCGCCCCTGAAAACCGGTGGCGCACCGATCGCGAGGAGGTCGATGTCTTTACAACATGGCACAGCTGATCCAGCCTGCTTTCCGGTGAGAACACGTCCCTCGCGAAGCTAACCAGTATGGACCATCCCGATGCATTTTGACCCCCGACTCTGGCAATTTACCGAAGGTGCACGTGGCCGCATCTGGTTCACGGTCGCCGTCGGCGTACTGGCGGCAGCTGCGGGTATCGCCCGTCTGGCAATGCTGGGCTGGCTGATCGGCCTGGTTTTTGCCGGGGCGGAGATGGCCGACCTGATCCTGCCATTTGCCATGGTTGCCGGGGCAATGGCACTTCGTGGCGTGCTTGAATATGTCCGGGAGATGGTCGCGCATGAGACCTCTGCCCGCGTGCAATTAATACTGCGCCAGACCGTCTATGACCGCATCACGACGCTGGGGCCTGCCTATTTCGGCTCGGCCCGCACCGGCGAGGTGGTCAGTTCCATGGTCGAGGGCGTCGATCAGCTGGAGACCTATTTCGGGAAATACCTGCCGCAACTGATCGTCTCGCTGATCACCCCATTCGGCATTTTCCTGTTCGCCATGTTCCTCGACCTGCCGGTCGCGCTGGTGCTGTTTGTTGCTGCCATCGCCACCCTGCTTGCACCTGCCATGTTCCATAGCTGGGACCGGCGAAACAGTGTTCGTCGCAGCCGCGCCTACGGGGCTTTTGCCTCCGAATTCCTGGATTCCCTGCAAGGTCTGGCGACGCTGAAGGCATTCGGCCAGAGCCGGGCCAAGGGCGCGGAACTGGGCCGCAAAGCACATGAAATTTTCCGCTCGACCATGTGGGTGCTGGCCACCAATGCCTCGACACGCGGTATCACCGATCTCGGGATAACCATCGGGGCTGCCGCCGCACTTGGCCTCGGTGCCTATCGCGTCACAGACGGTGTCATGTCGATCGAGGCCTTGCTGATTGTCCTCATGCTGGGGGTTGAGACATTCCGTCCGCTCCGTGACCTGCGCAGTCTGCTGCATCAGGGTATGATGGGCCGCTCCGCCGCAGAAAAAATCTTCAATATCCTCGACGCTGAACCACTGGTGCCGGACACCGTCACAACGCCGGCATCTCTCAACGGTACGGATATTCGCTTCGACAATGTGCAATTCGCCTATCCGCAGGCCCGCCAGTCCACCCATGATGGCATGAACTTCACCATCGCCAGTGGTGAGCGCGTTGGCGTTGTCGGACCATCGGGCTGCGGAAAATCGACCATTCTGCGTCTGCTGCAACGCCAGTATGATCCGCAAGGCGGTGGCATTACCATCGGCGGTACTGATATTCGCGACATGCCGGTCAGCCAGCTTCGTTCGCTGATCGCTGTGGTCCAGCAGGATGCCTATCTGTTCCACGGTACGGTGGAAGACAATCTGCGTTTCGGCAAGGCGGATGCCAGCCGCGACGAGATCATCGCCGCCGCCCGTGCCGCCAATGCGGATGATTTCATCCGCCGCCTGCCCGATGGTTATGCCACCATTGTCGGAGAACGCGGGTTGCGCCTGTCCGGTGGCCAGCGCCAGCGCCTTGCCATCGCCCGCGCCCTGCTGCGCGATGCCCCGATCCTTGTGCTGGATGAGGCCCTGTCAGCCGTTGACGCTGAAAACGAGGCCATCATTCAGGAGGCACTGGACCGCCTGATGAAGGGGCGTACCACACTGATTTTCGCCCATCGCCTGTCCAGTATCATTGGCTGTGACCGGTTGCTGGTACTTGGGAAAGGCCGGGTTGTCGAGGAAGGTAATCATGACAGCCTGATCGCCCGCGACGGCATCTATCAGGACCTGATGGCCGCCCAGACACGCGACGGCGGTGGCGGCGATATCGACCTGACCGCCGCTCTGTCCGAGGTACGTGCGAACAGCAACGACGACAATGCCGGCTGGATCGAAGAGGGCACCGAAGGGGCAAGCGACATTCTGTCAGCCCGCGATCTTGGCTGGATGCAGGCAGCCCGTCTGTTGCTGGCGGAAGCAAAACCCTGGCGCATGAAGCTGTTCTGGACCTTCGTGTTCGGTGTTGTCCGCACCCTGGCCTTCATCGGTATCGGGGCCCTGAGCGCCCTTGTCCTGCTGGCTGTCAAACGCGGGGAACCCTTTGACGGGTTACTGATTGCGCTTGCTGTTGCCGCACCGACCGCCGGTATCCTGCACTGGCTGGAAAGCTGGCTGGCGCATGACATGGCGTTCCGGATGCTGTCTGAAATGCGGATCGCATTGTTCAAAAAGCTCGACCGTCTGGCACCAGCCTTCCTGCTCCGTCGCCGTTCCGGCGACGTGGTCGGACTGGCCACCCATGATGTTGAAATGGTGGAGTATTTCTTTGCCCACACCATCGCACCTGCCTTTGTCTCGGTCCTTGTACCGTCACTGGTCGTCGCCGTGCTGGTCTGGTTTGACTGGCGGCTGGCGGCTGTTCTTGCCCCCTTCCTGATTACCGTCGGACTGTTTCCAATTCTGTGGCGCAAACGCATCGACCGGTTGGGAACCGAAGCACGGGAAGTTCTCGGCGACCTCAATGCTTTCTCTGTCGACTGCATTCAGGGGCTCTCCGAAATTCTGGCCTTCCAGGCGGAAGGACCCCGCCGTGAGGCCCTGAACCTGCGCTCGCGGCGCGCCCATGCGCTCCGGCTGCCGTTCTTCTCTGACATCTCCCTGCAATCTGCCGTGCTTGAAGCGGCAACCGGTTTCGGCGGGCTGGTTGTGGTTATCGCCGGTGCGGCCTCCGTCTCTGCCGGGCGGATCGAGGCCGGTGCCCTGCCCCTGATGTCCCTGCTTGCCATGGCCGCCTTCCTGCCAGTCTCTGAAATCGCTGCAATCGGCCGGCAACTCGCCGATACCCTTGGGGCCACCCGTCGTCTGCATTCGGTCAATAACGAGCCCGTCCCCGTGACTGACGGACCGGTGGATGACCTCCCGCTCCGTCCCGATGGGGGGGCGCTGATTACCGCCGATGGCGTCACTTTCACCTACCCTGACCGGGTCCATCCTGCCCTGAACAATGTCAGCTTCTCCATCGGACCCGGTCAGACACTGGCCATTGTCGGTCCCTCAGGTGCCGGAAAAACCACGGTCGCCCATCTGCTGATGCGGTTCTGGGATCCGGATGCGGGTCGCTTCACGCTGGACGGCCATGATCTGCGTGACCTCAATCTCGACCTGCTGCGCGACCGCATTGCGCTGGTGGCACAGGATACATGGCTGTTCAACGACACGCTGGAAGCCAACATCCGCCTCGCCCGGCCGGATGCCAGTGACGCTGACCTGCGCCTTGCCCTGGAACGTGCCGCCCTCGCTGATTATGTCGACAGCCTGCCGGAAGGTCTGCAAACCCCGGCCGGTGAACGCGGTGTGAAACTGTCCGGTGGACAGCGCCAGCGCATCTCCATCGCCCGCGCCTTCCTGAAGGACGCCCCCGTACTGATCCTCGACGAGGCGACCAGCCATCTCGACGCCATCAGCGAAAAAGCCGTCCGCGCCGCCCTCGGCCAGCTGATGCAGAACCGCACCACCATCGTCATCGCCCACCGCCTGTCGACCATCCGGGACGCCGATCAGATACTGGTCCTCGACGACGGCAAGGCCGTGGAACTCGGCAGTCACGACGAACTGGTGGCAGAGGGTGGGCTTTATGCACGCCTCGTCGCCCGTCAGACCGGCCAGAAGACAGCGGCGGAGTAACTAAACTAACCCCAAAATGTCATCCCGGACACCGATCCGGGATCCAGTCGACAGTCATTCCGCGCCATGGCTGGGTCCCGTCGTTCGACGGGATGACAGGGGTCAGGTGATCCGGAAAGGTTTTGCGCTACCGATCCAGTAGGCCAGTTCGCCGGGGCTGGCGACCTCCCAGACGGCGAATTCTGCCCGCTTGCCGACCTCGATCGTTCCCCGGTCAGCAATGACACCCAGCGCCTTTGCGGCATTACGGGTCACGCCCGCCAGTGCCTCTTCCGGGGTCAGGCGGAACAGGGTGCAGGCCATGTTGAGCATCAGTGGCAGTGACGTGACCGGTGATGAGCCGGGATTACAGTCGGTCGCGATGGCGATGGGAACTCCCGCGTCGCGGAGTGCCTGCACCGGCGGCAGCTTGGTCTCGCGCAAGAAATAGTAGGCACCGGGCAGCAACACGGCGACGGTGCCGGATGCGGCCATCGCCCTGATGCCGTCCGGGCTGAGATATTCCAGATGGTCGGCGGAAAGGGCGCCATATTCTGCGGCCAGCGCGGCACCGCCGAGATCACTCAGCTGTTCGGCGTGCAGCTTGACCGGCAGGCCATGCGTCTTTGCCGCCTCAAAGACGCGCCGGGTCTGCTCTGTGGTGAAGCCGATGCCTTCACAGAACGCATCAACTGCATCGGCCAGACCTTCTGCGGCAATGGCCGGCAGCATCTCGTTGCAGACCAGATCGATATAGGCATCCGCCCGCCCCTCATATTCCGGCGGCAGGGCATGAGCGCCCAGAAAGGTGGTGCGGATATCCATGCCTGTCATGTCCCCCAGACGACGGGCCGCCCGCAGCATCTTCGCCTCGTTCTGCGTATCCAGTCCGTATCCGGATTTGATCTCAACTGTTGTTGCACCATCTGCCTGCATTGCGCGCAGGCGGGGCAGTGACCGGGCGACAAGTTCGTCTTCACTGGCTGCCCGGACATTGGCGACGGTCGAGCGGATACCGCCACCGGCCCGGGCAATTTCCTCGTAGCTCGCCCCTTCCAGCCGCAGTTCGAATTCGCGTGCGCGGTTACCGGCAAAGACCAGATGGGTGTGACAGTCGATCAGGCCCGGTGTGACCCATTTGCCGCCAATATCGACCCGTTCCACCGCCAGCGCATCAACCGGCAGGTCGCTCATCGAGCCGACCCAGACGATACGTCCACAGGCCACTGCAATGGCCCCTTCCTCAATCGCACCATAGGGCGCACCGCCCTCTGTCATGGTGGCGATACGGGCATTGATCAGCAGTTTGTCCCAGACCGGTTCCGACATTGATTCCTCCGGAGAAGACGGGTTGTATAGACAACTGAATTATCGCAGGCGGGAAAGATATGGCCAGTCATCGTTTTGAAGAAATCCTGCTGCCCACGGGCTGGGCCGGGGATCAGCTGGTGGAAACCGACGGGGACGGCAGAATTCTGTCCGTCTCGCCAACGCCGGAAAACGCCGGTCTGCCGCTGATCCGGGGCGTGGCTGTGCCCGGCATGCCCAACCTGCATTCCCATGCCTTTCAGCGTGCAATGGCCGGACTGGCCGAACGGGCCGGACCGGGTGCCGACAGCTTCTGGACCTGGCGGCAGGTGATGTATGGTTTCGTCGAGAAACTGACGCCTGACGATACAGAGGCCATCGCCACCAACCTTTATCAGGAAATGCTGAAAGCCGGCTACACCTCCGTTGCCGAGTTCCACTATCTGCATCATGCCCCGGACGGACAGCCCTATGACAACATTGCGGAGACGGGGGAACGCATTGCCGCCGCCGCGAATGCCACCGGCATCGGTCTTACGCTCTGCCCCGTATTGTATGCGCATGGCGGATTTGGCGGGGAAGCGGCAGGTGACGGCCAGCGCCGGTTCCTGAATGATGCCGAACGCTATCTGCGGCTGCTCGAAGGCTGCGGCAGCGCCGTGCAGAACCTGAATGGCGGAAGACTCGGCATCGCCCCCCACAGCCTGCGGGCGGTCACCGGCGACCTGCTGAGTGATGTTCTGGCCGCAAGCGATGCGATTACCGGCAACGGGCCTGTCCACATCCATATTGCCGAGCAGATGAAGGAAGTCGATGACTGCCTCCACTGGTCCGGTCAGCGCCCCGTTGACTGGCTGTATGAACATTTCGCCGTCGATAGTCGATGGTGCCTGATCCACGCAACCCATATCACGGAGACCGAGCGCAAACGGATTGTCGCCAGCAAAGCGGTTGCCGGTATCTGCCCGACGACGGAAGCCAATCTGGGCGACGGTCTGTTTCCGGCGACAGAATTCCATGCCGAGGGCGGTGTCTGGGGGATCGGCTCGGACAGCCATATCTCCGTCAGCCCGGTTGAGGAACTGCGCTGGCTGGAATATGGCCAGCGCCTGTTCCATCGTGGTCGAAACCTGATCACCGCCGGTCCCGGCAGCTCCACCGGACGTACCCTGTATGATGCGGCATTGCGGGGCGGTGCGCAGGCACTGGGTCAGAAACTGGGCCGGGTTGAGGCCGGACACCGCGCCGATATCGTCGTGCTGGACCGTGATTGTGCGACGATTGCCGGACGCCGGGCCGACGCAGCCCTCGACGCCTGGCTGTTTGCCGGGAACATCAACCCGGTCCGCGATGTCATGGCCGGCGGGTCATGGGTTGTGCGGGATGGCGAGATCTGCCCTCGCCCGTGACCGGGACGGAGTCAGCCACAACCGGATCGTTCCGGAGATCGCCATTCCGGGATTGTTCACGCGAGAGTGAGGGCCAGGCCGCTGATAACACAGTTCCCGGGTCAGTCACCATATAGTAGGCTTTGTCTCTGGAAGGTTGTCCGGTGACACAAATCAGGAGTCGGTGACATGGCGATGCGAAGCGGTTTTTTCTGCCTGACTTTACTTGGAACGGCCCTGCTGCCGACACTGGCACAGGCCGATGCCATCGACGGGCACTGGTGCAAGGGGGTCAGCATCCTGTCGATTGACGGGCCGAAGATCATGACGCCGGGCGGCACCTCCATGCAGGGCAGCTATGACCGGCATGGATTTGAATATTTCGCCCCGGCAGGCGAGGCCGATGCGGGGCAGACGGTGGTCATGGTGCTCCACGGCGATGACCTGATGCGCCTGCGCCGCAGCAACCAGCCGGATACCGTCGAGGACTGGCATCGCTGCCAGAAAACAGTCAGCTAGAGCTGAACATCCCGTTGATTGATGGATTCTCAGACCGTCGCCATTCCGGAACGACCGGAAGGTCGACTGTCCGCAATCTGCGGCGCCGAGACTGCACACCATCCTTCGAGACACAGCTGCGCTGCTCCTCAGGATGAGGCTGTAACAAAAACTGGCCTCATCCTGAGGAGGCGCCTTGCGCCGTCTCGAAGGATGGAGGGGACGAACAGAACCTCGCTCCGTCAGACGGCATAAGAAAAGAGGCCGGGTGTTGCCACCCGGCCTCTCTGGTCTTCGCTGAGCTTCTGGCAGGCCGGACTTAGAAGTCCATGCCGCCCATACCGCCCATACCACCCATGCCGCCACCGGGCATACCGCCACCGGCATTGCTGTTCTTCTCCGGCTTGTCGGCAACCATGGCTTCGGTCGTGATCAGGAGACCGGCAATGGAAGCCGCATCCTGCAGGGCACAACGGACAACCTTGGCCGGATCGATGACACCGGATTTCACCAGGTCTTCGTAAACACCGGTCTGGGCGTTGTAACCCCAGGTGCCGCCCTTGCCTTCGAGCAGCTTGCCGGCAACCACCGCACCGTCAGTACCCGCATTCTGGGCAATCTGGCGAACCGGGGCCTGAATGGCCCGGCGGATGATCGAGATACCGACCTGCTGGTCGTTGTTGGCACCCTGAAGCTTCTCAAGCACCTTCGTCGCATAGAGCAGGGCAACGCCGCCGCCCGGAACAACGCCTTCTTCAACCGCAGCGCGGGTTGCATGCAGCGCGTCATCAACGCGGTCCTTGCGTTCCTTCACTTCTGTTTCCGTCGCACCGCCGACGCGGATCACGGCAACACCACCGGCCAGTTTCGCAAGGCGCTCCTGGAGCTTCTCGCGGTCATAGTCGGAAGTGGTGTCATCGATCTGCTTGCGGATCTGGCTGCAACGGCCTTCGATGTCGGCCTTCTTGCCGGAACCGTCGATGATCGTGGTCTCTTCCTTCGAGATATCGACCTTCTTCGCGGTGCCGAGCATGTCGAGCGTGACATTCTCCAGCTTGATGCCGATGTCTTCGGAGATCACCTGGCCACCGGTCAGGATGGCGATGTCTTCCAGCATGGCTTTCCGGCGATCACCGAAGCCCGGTGCCTTCACGGCAGCGATCTTCAGGCCACCACGCAGCTTGTTGACGACCAGGGTCGCCAGTGCTTCGCCTTCAACGTCTTCAGCGATGATCAGCAGCGGACGGCTGGACTGAACAACGGCTTCGAGCACCGGCAGCATGGCCTGCAGGTTCGAGAGTTTTTTCTCGTGCAGCAGGATGTACGGATTTTCGAGTTCGGCGACCATCTTGTCAGCGTTGGTCACGAAGTACGGTGACAGATAGCCACGGTCGAACTGCATGCCCTCGACAACGTCGAGTTCGGTCTGCAGGCCCTTGGCTTCTTCAACGGTGATGACGCCTTCGTTGCCAACTTTCTGCATGGCTTCGGCGATCATCTTGCCGACCTCGACGTCACCGTTGGCGGAGATGGTGCCAACCTGTGCAACTTCTTCGGTGCCCTTGATCTTCTTCGACTGCTTCTGCACATCGGCAACGACGGCGTCAACCGCGAGGTCAATGCCGCGCTTCAGATCCATCGGGTTCATGCCGGCGGCAACAGCTTTCACACCTTCGCGAACGATGGCCTGCGCCAGAACAGTCGCGGTGGTGGTGCCGTCACCGGCGAGATCAGCGGTCTTGGAAGCAACTTCCTTGACCATCTGGGCGCCCATGTTTTCAAACTTGTCGGACAGTTCGATGTCCTTCGCAACCGTCACACCGTCCTTGGTGATACGCGGTGCGCCGAACGACTTGTCCAGAACGACGTTACGACCCTTCGGGCCGAGTGTTACCTTCACCGCATCGGCGAGGATATCGACACCACGCAGCATACGATCGCGTGCGTCGGTCGAAAATTTTACTTCTTTACCAGCCATAGTATTCAAGCCCTTTCATTAAGCAGCTTTTTTGGACTTCTTGGACGTCTCGATGATGCCCATGATGTCACTTTCCTTCATGATCAGCAGCTCTTCGCCGTCGATCTTGACTTCTGTGCCCGACCATTTGCCGAACAGAACCCGGTCGCCGGCCTTGACATCAAGCGCCACGACTTCACCCTTCTCATTGCGGGCACCCGTGCCGACGGCAACGATTTCGCCTTCCATCGGCTTTTCCTTGGCAGTATCGGGGATGATGATGCCACCAGCGGTTTTCTCATCCGTCGTAACCCGACGAACGACGACCCGGTCGTGAAGCGGTCTGAACTTCATGCTCGTTTCCCTTTAAATGAAGCGTTGGTTCAGCAGATATATCTGCAATTTTAGCACTCACATGGTGTGAGTGCTGGCGATTTAGGTCGGAGAAGGTGTCCTGTCAAGCGACAGAGGAGGGAATAATTTTCCGCAGCCCCGGTGTTTTGGCAGCACTCTCAGGTGATCGGTGCCAAGCCATTGAAATATTTGATAAAATACTTTTCCAGAAAAAACAGATGAGGCAAACTGACTATCGGGTGAATTCCCTTGTCGAGAATAATTCTGGAGCAGGCGTAATGCAGAAACAATCCCTCGAACTTCAGATGCAGGGCTACCGGCTGACCACGGCAGAAATTCTCTACCACCTGCCGGATTATCCGAAACTGCTGCAATCCTATATCTGGCAGGATCTGGACCTCGCACCACAGTTTCCGATCCTGAAAAAGTTTCTGGATTTCTGGGAAGGAAACCTGGACGGCAGGCTGCACTCGGTGAAGCTGGCCAGCCGCGAAGTCGTCCGGCCGTCCGAATTCCGCCTCGCGAATATCGCACTCACGATTCACTGATCCGGGGTCTGCTCCCGGCCATCCAGCCGGGAGCCCTCACCATCGGTCTATCTGATCGGTTGATCCGGCCCCAGAACCAGGTCCGGCAGCCAGAGTGTCAGCTGCGGAACATAGGTGATCAGGATGAGCACCAGCATCAGCGGGATCAGGAACGGCAAGACTGCCATCGCGACCTTCTCGAACGGTACTTTCCCGACCTCTACCATGACGTAGAGTCCGATGCCCATCGGCGGCGTGGCAATGCCGATCAGCAGGGCAAGCTGGAAAATGATGCCGAAATGCACCCGGTCGATGCCGAAGGTATCGACAATCGGCAACAGCATCGGCACCAGCATCAGCTTTACCGGTACGCCTTCGACCACACAGCCGATCAGCAGCACAAACACCAGCACCAGCGCCAGAAAGACGATCCGCGATTCCGTCACCGAGAAGATGACCTCCCCCAGTTGCTGCGGGACCTGTTCGATGGCCAGCAACCAGCCCATGGCAATCGAGAAGCCGATGATGATCATGATGACCGTGGTCATCGTCATGGTTTCTGTCAGCGCCTTCATCAGCCGCTGGATCGTCAGCGTCTTGTAGGCATAACCCAGGAACAGCGAATAGAGGCAGGCCAGAACGCCGGCTTCCGTAGCTGTGACCTGACCGGTCAGGATCGAGCCGAGGATGATCCCCGGGGCGATCAGTGCCAGAATGCCGTCCCAGCCACTGCGCAGAACCTCGCGGCGGCTGGCTTTCGGCTGGGTCGGGAAATCGTTACGGATGGCCAGGATGCGATTGAAGATCATCAGCGAGGCACCGATGATGATCCCCGGAACAACACCGGCCAGGAACATGCGTTCAACCGACTGCTGGGCCAGAAAGGCATAGATCACCAGACCGATCGAGGGCGGGATGATCGGACCGACAACGGCGGAGCAGACGGTCACGGCGGCGGCGAATTCCGGCTTGTAGCCACGTTCGCGCATCGCCTTGATCTCGATCGCGCCCAGACCGGCACAATCGGCAACTGCGGCACCGGAAACCCCGGCAAAAATCATCGAGGCCAGCACGTTGACCTGCGCCAGCCCGGCCTTGAAATGGCCGACAAGGGCATTTGCAAAGGTAAAGATTCGGTCGGTCATGCCGACCACGTTCATCAGGTTTCCGGCCATGATAAAAAAAGGTACGGCAGCAAGTGACGGCTTGTTCACACCATCCAGAATCTGCTGCGGAATGATATAGAATGAATCACTGAAGTCGCTGGTGGCGAAGGCCATCATGACGGCAGCACCGATTGCCATAGCTACGGGAACGCGCAGCAGGATCATGGCGATGAAGCCGATAAAAAGCATTGCGGTCATGGCTTAACTGTCCGGATCTGTCAGATGGGTCGGCAGCGGCTCCGGCATGCCCTGTGTCGCTTTCAGGATTTCAAGCAGGGCATTGACGAAAACCAGGAAGGTCGAGAGGAACAGCGGCACCGAAAGTGTATAGCGTTCCAGTTCAGTGCCCCAGGGGGTGATAACCCCCTCGATATCGCCGATCTGGCCTTCCAGAATGATCCGGGTTTCCGCAAGGATAAGGCCGGTGACCACCAGCGTCGTCACCGCAACGAAATAGCGGGTTACCGTCATCGCGCTGTCACCGTATTTCCGGACAAGGAAGTCAACCGCGATATCCTTGTTCTTCCGGTAGATGACATAGAAGCCGAAGAACGACATCCAGACAAAGAACTGCATCGTCCAGGGCCAGATCCAGTAGAAGCTGACGTTGAGAGGCCGCAACACGATGGTTGCGGCCGTCCCGACGAGCATCAGGGCCAGGCTGGCATTTGCAAAAATCAGGAACAGCGTACAGATGCCATCCATGATGCGGTCAGCAACGGCGATAAATCTCGCGATTGTACCGCCTTCAGGCCTTTGGTTCATGGCGCAGGTTTACTTTCTGGTCGCGGCGACGACTTCAAGGAACTCCTTCGGCAATTCGCCGGAAGCGGTCTTTTCCTTGTACATGGCCTGCAGCAGTTCGACGAACGGGGCAGTGTCGATATCGACAAAGGTAACACCCTTCGATTTCATGCGGGTGATCGATTCATCCGCCGCCTTGCCCATCAGTTCTTCAGAGAATGTGCCGGTTTCCACATAGGCACGGTCAACCGCGGCCCGCTGCTTGTCATTCAGCGCCTTGTAAGCCTTGGCATTCATCATGAAGCCGATGGACTGGTAATATTCATCATGGCGGATGACATGCGGTGCCACTTCATAGAAACGCATGGATTCGACCAGCGCGATCGGGCTGTTCACGGCACTGACAATCCCCTTGTCGATGGCCTGATAGACATCGGTCCAGGCCAGTGTCTTCACATCAGAGCCGATCCGGGTCCATGTCTCGATGGCCGTCTTGTTCGGTGCCATACGAAGCTTCAGGCCCTTCATGTCGTCGAACTTCCTGACATCCTTGTTGGCCACCATCACCCGGTAGGGGCCACGAACGATGGCGGTCGGATCACCGATCACCATGATGCCCGATTTTTCCTCGGCTTCCCTGAACCAGCCCTTGACCAGGTCGGAATTCATGAAACGTGCCCAGTGTTCCCGGTTGTCGAACGCAAAGGGTGCCGAAATCCAGCGCACATTCGGTACATATTTCTGCATGTAGGTCGTGCCTTCAGCATAGATATGCACGGTTCCCTGCTTCAGCTGCTCGATGGTCGCTTCGGTTTTGCCAAGCTGCTCGTTCGGGAACATCTTGATCTTCAACTCACCGTCCGAATATTTGTCGACCAGTTCCGCAAACTTGTCGAAGACAATGCCTTCCGGGCTGTCCGGCGGCATTTTATGCGCGAAACGCCAGTTGTCGGCAGCAAAGGCAGTGGCGGAGGCCAGAATCATTCCCGTCGCGGCAAGGCCGGCAACGAAAGCGCGTTTTCCGGTATAGAATGTCATGATGTTCAGTCTCCCTCTGATATCTGGACCGTCCCTAACGGCCAATCCCGGGAAAGC
Organism: Rhodospirillales bacterium; assembly: GCA_040219025.1. GTDB lineage: Bacteria > Pseudomonadota > Alphaproteobacteria > Rhodospirillales > HT1-32 > HT1-32. The sequence goes on from JAVJTE010000009.1 coordinate 306,368, forward strand.
GTAACAGAGTTAATTCACCGGGTTCAACAAATTTTCGAAAATGTTGAAGTTTCACAAAATGAAACCGGCAGCCCGCAATTCAACCGTCATCACCGAAACCGCTATCCCCCGGACCCGGATAGCCTATGATACAGATGTCACGCAGACGGGGAGGACGGGATGCGGCAGGTGGCTCTATGGTTTCTGGCACTGATGGCTGTATCCGGACCGGTACGTGCGGACATTGTCGACCTGGAACTGGTGCTGGCGGTAGACGTTTCGGCCAGCATTGAAGATGCGGAATATGAGCTTCAGATCAGCGGACTGGCCGATGCCTTTCTGGACGAAGCGGTGATTGGCGGCATCGAAGTGACCGGAAATGACGGCATCGCAGTGACGATGTTCCAGTGGTCCAGCATTCATGAGCAGGCCGTATCAATCGATTGGACCCTGCTGAAAACCGAAGCAGATGCCAGGGCCTTCTCCGACAGACTCCGCAATGCCCCCCGACTGTTCAAGATCGGCGGCACATCCATTGCCGGCGCAGTGCAGTTCGGCCAGTCACTGCTGGCCCTGAACCAGTATCAGGGACGCCGACGGATTATTGATGTCTCCGGCGATGGTCTCTCGGACTTCACGATGTTGCTGAACCGGGTACGTGATCGTGCGATCCAGAGCGGCATAAGGATCAACGGCCTCGCTATCCTTGATTCAATTCCGGATCTGGATGTTTATTTCGAGGAAAACCTGATCGGCGGACCCTATTCCTTTGTCGAGGTCGCCAACAGCTTTGCAGATTATCCTGCGGCTATTCACCGCAAGCTGATCCGCGAAATTTCACCTGACCCGATAGCCTGGGAAGATCCGGGCGAAAACCTTGCGGAGCTGCCCGCCGACAGGAAGGCTGGCCGCTAATCCGGTGTTGCCAAGGACAGGCCGAGCAATGCCCGCCGTTTCAGCCAGGGTGACGGGCGGTATCGGGTGTCGCCATAGGCTGCCTGAATGTTCTCCAGAATCTCCAGAATGACCCGCGGTCCGACGGCGTCCCCCCATTCCAGTGGTCCCATCGGATAGCCAAGGCCGAGCTTGACCGCCTTGTCGATGTCGCCGGGGCTGGCGATACCCTGCTGGGCAATCGAACAGCCGATATTGACCATCAGGGCAACGACACGCTGGGCAACAAATCCGGCGCTGTCATTGACCAGCGTTGCCGGTTTGCCGTCGGCCGCAAACAGCCCGAGGGCGCTGGTCGCAAAAGCCTCCGCTGTCGCTGGTGACCGCATCACGGTACGGCGGGATTTCAGGCCGAACACGCCATCCACACCGACACAGCGGCTGGCATCCAGACCAAGGGAGGCCGCCGTCAGGGAGACATCGCCCCCCAGCGGAGAGACGATTATCAGGTCATCAGAACCCGGTTTGTCTGCTTTTGAGAGCTTCGCATCCAGTGAGCTGAGCAGGTTGGCGACCTCGTCCCTGACGGCATCCGGCATCGGGGCCAGCCAGACGGTCTTGCCATCAAACGCCGGGGCCGGGGATTCCACCGTTACGTCCTGCTTGCCGTCGGGATAACGGTAGAAACCGGCACCGGTCTTGCGACCAAGCTTGCCGGCCACCATGCGGCTCCGCAGCAACCGGGCAGGACGGAAGATCTCAAGATTGTAGTTCTGCGCCCAGACCTGTTCGGATGCCGGATAGGTGACATCAAGTGCGGTCAGGTCCATCAGTTCAAATGGCCCCATGCGGAAGCCGGCGGCATCACGCATGATGCGGTCGATGCTGACATAACCGGCGACCCCTTCCGAGGCCATATGTGCTGATTCCAGTACCAGTGCGCGACCGACCTGATTGACCAGAAAGCCGGGGGCGTCAGCCACCCTTACCGGCTCGCGGCCCATCCGCCTGCCAATATCGAACAGGCGCTCAACGATTGTCTCGCTGGTATGTTCGCCGGAAATAACCTCCACCAGCCGCATCAGGGGAACCGGGTTGAAAAAATGCAGACCGGCAAACCTCTCCGGCTTTTTCAGTGCCTTCGCAATCAGGGTGATCGACAGGGATGACGTATTGGAAGCCAGAATTGCCGTATCACTGACAATCTCCTCCAGTTCGGAAAAGACGCTGTGCTTGACCTCCAGCTTTTCGACAATCGCCTCGATGACGATATCGCTGTCACTGAAATCCTGCAGGCTGGCCGCCGGGATCAGCCGCTGTTTTGCCGCATCGGCCTCACCTGCCTCCAGCTTTCCCTTTTCTGCCAGCCTGTCGATCATCTTGATGATAAAGGCAGCGGCTTCATTGACCGCATCCGCATTGGCATCGAACAGACGCACCTGCATGCCGCCGGTAAGGGCGACCTGGGCGATGCCGCGGCCCATGGCACCTGCACCGATGACGCCGACTTTAAGAAGGGGAGATGAGTCTGACATGCTTAGCGCCCTTTGAATTCCGGTTTACGTTTTTCGAGGAAGGCGGCCATGCCTTCCTTCTGGTCTTCAGTGCTGAACAGGGACTCAAACGCCTTGCGTTCCAGCCAGAGTGCGCTTTCCAGCGAAGCGTCGGCACCGTTGGTCACGACTTCCTTGATCTGGCGGACGGCAACAGCCGGAGCCTTCGCGATACGCCCGGCCATGACGACTGCCCGTTCCATGACTTCTGCGTCCGGGACGACTTCGCTGACCAGTCCCATTTTCTCGGCCTCGGCAGCGGTGACAAGTTCACCGGTCAACAGCAGTTTCATCGCCTTGTATTTACCGACTGCACGCAACAGCCGCTGGGTACCACCGCCGCCGGGCATGATGCCGACACGGATTTCCGGCTGGCCGAACTGCGCGCCCTCGCCTGCGATGATGATGTCCGCATGCATCGCCAGCTCGCATCCGCCGCCCAGGGCAAAGCCACTAACCGCGGCAATCACCGGTTTTGGGAAGTCGCTGATCGCCTTCCAGAGCTTGCGCGAGCCCATCATATACATCTCGATGGTCGACTTCTCCGACATTTCCTTCAGGTCAGCACCTGCTGCAAAAGCCGTATCGTCACCGGCAATGATGACGCAGCGGACGCTGTCATCCTCCTCCATCTCCCGAAAATGGGCGGCAAGTTCTCGGCGGACATCTATATTGAGAGCATTACGCACCTCCGGCCGGTTGATCCGGACCAGGGCGACGCCATCGGCAGGCGTTTCGCGCAGTGTCAGAGCCATCGAATAGTCTCCTCCTGAATTCCCGCGCAGCATAACCATACAAACAATCTGTACAACATGGGGTTAACTTGTATATACAAGTTAACGACTCAAACTTCCGACCCGCACATCGTTCAGGCAACGACCTGTAACAGGGAGCTTACGGGATATGAAAACCGGTCACAGAATCTGGTCTGATCGTTGCCGGGAGACAGCATAATGCTGGATCAGGAAGTTCCCCGTTACCAGCAGGTGAAGAACTACATCCTTGAGCGGATCGATTCCGGCGAATGGGATATCGACCAGCGTGTTCCCTCTGAAAACGAACTGGTGCAGGAACTGGGCATCAGCCGGATGACCGTGAACCGGGCAGTCCGCGAACTCACAGAAGAAGGCAGGCTGCGCCGCGTGCAGGGTCTGGGAACCTTCGTTGCCGATCCCCGGCCACAGGTCGAACTGGTCGAGCTGCGCAATATCGCAGACGAAATCCGGAGTCGCGGGCACGAACATACGGCCCGTGTCATAACGCTGGAAAACCTGAAGGCCGATGCCGATGCCGCCCGTGCGCTGCGGCTGACGGAAGGGGCGACGGTCTATCGCTCGGTCATCGTGCATCATGAAAACGGACTGCCGATCCAGCTTGAGAACCGTCTGGTAAATCCGGCAACGGCCCCGGACTATCTGACCATCGATTTCACGACAACCACACCGAACGAATATCTGACGGAGGTTGCACCGGCGACGGATGTCGAACATCTGGTCGAGGCAATCATTCCCAACGCCCATGCCTGTGAACTGCTGAAAATGCCGGCGAACGAACCGGGGCTGCTGCTGAACCGGCGTACATGGTCCGGCGAACGGGTTGTCTCCCGTGCCTGGCTGACCCATCCGGCCAGCCGGTTCCGCCTGGGCGCCCGCTTCACCATGCAGCCACCTGTAAAGCCTGAAAAAACGAACTGAGAGAAACGTCATGACAAGTCGTATCGATAATTCGCGCAAGATCAGCGCCCCGACCGGAACCGACCTGACCTGCCAGAGCTGGCTGACCGAGGCACCGTTGCGCATGCTGATGAACAATCTGGATGCCAATGTCGCAGAAAAGCCGGAGGAACTTGTCGTCTATGGCGGTATCGGCCGGGCGGCCCGCAACTGGGAATGCTTCGACCAGATCGTTGCCAGCCTGCGCACCCTGGGCGAGGAGGAAACCCTGCTGGTCCAGTCCGGCAAACCCGTGGGTGTGTTCCGCACGCACAAGGATGCGCCCCGCGTGCTCATCGCGAACTCGAATCTGGTGCCGCACTGGGCAACCTGGGAACATTTCAACGAACTCGATCGTGCCGGTCTGATGATGTACGGCCAGATGACCGCCGGTTCCTGGATCTATATCGGCAGTCAGGGAATCGTTCAGGGCACCTATGAGACCTTCGTCGAGATTGGCCGCCAGCATTACAACGGTGACCTGACCGGTCGCTGGATTCTGACCGGTGGCCTAGGCGGCATGGGTGGCGCACAGCCGCTGGCCGCGACAATGGCCGGGGCCTCGATGCTGGCCGTCGAATGCCAGCCGAGCCGTATCGACATGCGCCTGCGGACCGGCTATCTGGATAAAAAAGCTGATACGCTGGACGAGGCGATGGCAATGATCGAGGAAGCGAAAGCCGGCGGCAAAGCCATCTCGATTGGCCTGCTGGGGAATGCGGCCGAGGTCTTTCCGGAAATGGTGAAGCGCGGCATTCGCCCCGATGCGGTGACCGACCAGACCAGTGCTCATGATCCGCTGAACGGCTACCTCCCCGCAGGCTGGACCCTGTCGGAATGGGAAGACAAACGTGAATCGGATCCGGCGGGCGTGATGAAGGCCGCAAAGGAGAGCATGGCGGTTCAGGTTCAGGCGATGCTGGATTTCTGGCGGGCCGGAATTCCAACGCTGGATTACGGCAACAATATCCGCGAGATGGCGAAGGAAATGGGTGTCGCCGACGCCTTCGACTTCCCCGGATTTGTCCCGGCCTATATCCGTCCGCTGTTCTGTCGCGGCGTTGGCCCGTTCCGCTGGGCCGCCCTGTCCGGCGATCCGGAAGATATCTACAAGACCGACGCCAGGGTGAAGGAACTGATCCCGGATGATCCGCACCTTCATAACTGGCTCGACATGGCCCGTGAACGTATTCACTTCCAGGGGCTGCCGTCACGAATCTGCTGGGTTGGCCTCGGCGATCGTCATCGCCTCGGTATGGCCTTCAACGAAATGGTTGCCTCGGGTGAGCTGAAAGCCCCGGTGGTGATCGGTCGTGACCATCTCGATTCCGGCTCCGTTGCCAGCCCGAACCGCGAAACGGAATCCATGAAAGACGGCTCGGATGCCGTGTCTGACTGGCCGTTGCTGAATGCGCTGCTGAACTGTGCTTCCGGGGCGACCTGGGTGTCATTGCATCACGGCGGCGGTGTCGGCATGGGATATTCCCAGCATTCCGGTATGGTTATCGTCTGCGATGGCACGGAAGACGCCACCCGACGACTTGAGCGCGTGTTGTGGAACGATCCGGCAACCGGTGTCATGCGTCATGCTGATGCGGGCTACGAAATCGCCATCGACTGCGCGAAAGAAAAGGGCCTCAACCTGCCGATGCTGAAAGGCTGAGATTATGACCGACAATACAGTTCTGTTGCGACCGGGCGATATCAGTCTGGGCGAGTTGCGCCGGATCGCACATGGCGCTGCGACAGCCATCGACCCTGCATCACGTGCTGCCGTTGAGCGGGCACAAGGCACGATCACCGCAATTCTGGAGCGGGGAGAGACGGTATACGGCATCAATACCGGCTTTGGTCTGCTGGCCAAGACCCGCATCAAGCCGGAACGGCTGCAGGAGCTGCAACGCAACCTGATCCTGTCGCATGCGGCAGGAACCGGGGCGTTGCTGCCCGACCCGGTGGTGCGCCTGATCATCGCGCTGAAGGCGGCATCACTGGCCCGCGGCCACTCCGGTGTCCGCTGGTCTGTGATCGAGGCACTGATGGCGCTTCTGGAATCTGATGTGCTGCCCTGCATTCCGGCAAAGGGCTCGGTCGGTGCCTCCGGCGATCTGGCACCACTGGCGCATATGTCTGCCCTGCTGATCGGTGTGGGCGAAGCACGGGTTGCCGGCCGGGTTCTGCCCGCGAAAGAGGCCCTTGCCCATGCCGGGCTGGAGGTCATCAATCTCGACCCGAAGGAAGGTCTGGCCCTGCTCAACGGCACCCAGGTCTCGACCGCGCTGGCGTTGTTCGGTCTGTTCAGTGCCGAGGATGATTTTGCCGCCGCCGTTGTCACCGGGGCGCTCTCCGTGGATGGTATCCGGGGATCAGACACGCCGTTTGATCCGCGCATTCAGGCGGTTCGCGGCCAGCCCGGCCAGATCGATGTCGCCGCCGCCTACCGCCGGCTACTGGCAGGCAGCCAGATCCGTGACAGCCATGTCGATTGCGACCGGGTGCAGGATCCCTACTCAATCCGCTGCCAGCCGCAGGTCATGGGGGCCTGTCTTGACCATATCCGGTTTTCCGCTGATGTGTTCCTGCGAGAGGCAAACGCCGTCAGCGACAATCCTCTGGTTTTCCCGGACGAAGGTGATGTGCTCTCTGGTGGTAATTTCCATGCAGAACCGGTGGCGATGGCCTCCGACGTGCTGGCGCTGGCAATCTCGGAAGTGGGGGCGCTGGCTGAACGCCGGATCGCCCTGCTGATCGATCCGGCTTTCTCGGAACTGCCGGCCTTTCTGGTGAAAGACAGCGGCGTGAATTCCGGCTTCATGATCGCACAGGTGACAGCCGCCGCGCTGGCCAGCGAGAACAAGTCCCGTGCGCATCCGGCCAGCGTCGACTCCCTGCCGACATCTGCCAATCAGGAAGACCATGTCTCCATGGCGACTTTTGCCGCCCGGCGTCTGACAGATATGGGCGACAATACCCGTGGCATCATCGCGATTGAGCTGCTGGCGGCGGCTCAGGCCATCGACTTCCACAGCCCGCTGAAAACCTCGCCCCTGCTCGGGGAGTTGCATGCGAAGCTCCGCCAGAGGGTGCCGCATTACGAGGCGGATCGCTATTTCGCACCGGATATCGCCGCGGCCAAGGACATGGTCTCCGGCACCGACTTCCACGCCCTCGTCGGCGGCCTGCTGCCGAGTATCGCAGACGGCTGAACCGGCGAAGCCCGGCCAGCCACCCCGTGTTCTCCTGACACCCGGCCTATGCCGTCATCCTTCGAGACGCGCTTTCAGCGCTCCTCAGGATGAGGACCCAGTCTTTCGTACAGCCTCATCCTGAGGAGGCGCAACGCGCCGTCTCGAAGGATGACGATAAAACCGGATCACGAATTACAAATACAGGAAAGCGGGTCTCCGGGTCACGGGTGACAAGGGTTGGTTACCCGGTCAATCAGCGAAACATCCTACCTCAGTACCTCCAGCATCTCCTCAACGGTTCCGTATTTCCGCCGGGGTGCGCCGTTTTCTGCGGCGGCAGCTTCTGCCTCCTCAATCCGTTTCCAGTCGGCGTAGGTGACCACGCGTGCGCCGCGGTCTTTGAGCAGCGGGCCTAGTTTCCGGCGTCCGGGTTTGCCGCCCTCCCCCAGGTCACGGAGGATATGGGCGGTTGCTGATTTTGCGTCCGGGCGGCTGGAAGAGATCACGCCGGAGGGACCACGTTTGATCCAGCCGACAACATACAAGCCCTCTTCAACCTTGCCGTCATCATTGGGGATAATGCCCCGCTGGTCATCGAACGGCGCGCCATCGATCGGGATGGAACGGTAGCCGGTGGCGGCAACCACCAGACGGGTAGGTATTTCGAAGAAGTCACCGGTTCCCTTTACCCGGCCATCAATCACCTCGGTTTTCTCAAACCGGATGGCCTCGACATGACCGTCGCCCAGAATTTCGACGGGGTTGGCATAGAAGCGGATATGCAGGCGCTTTTCCTTGGTCCCGCAACCCTCTGCACTGGCATAGTCCCGCAGGGTATCCAGATTGCGTTGCATCAGACGTGCATCGCGGCCATCAACGCCGTCCGGCAGGGCGTCCGGCAACTGCGCAGGATCGACAACCGGCGCACAGGTGGTCAGATCAGCCAGTTCGCGCAGCTCTACATTGGTGAACTTGGCCTCCAGCGGCCCGCGGCGGCCGACCATATGCACCTCGCGCAGCGGCGACTGCCAGATCGCCTCCCCCGCATGCCAGGCCAGATCGGACGAGGCCATCCCGGTACGGGTGCGCACCAGTATCCGGGCAATATCTATTGCAACATTACCAAGACCGATGACCACGGCCTGATCCGTGTCCAGATCCGGGTCCAGCCAGCGAAAATCCGGATGGGCGTTATACCAGCCGACGAAGGCTGACGAACCATAAACACCATCAAGATCAGCACCGGGAATGGTCAGCTTCACATCGCTGGCCGCACCAACCGCCAGCACCACCGCATCATACATACCGCGCAGCTCGTCCAGCGTCACATCCCGTCCGAGCGTGATATTGCCGTAATAGCGCGACTTGTCGGCGATTGCCGACTTCTCGAACTTGCGGGCGACATTCTTGGTGGTCTGGTGATCCGGGGCGACACCTGCCCGGATCAGTCCGAAAGGGGTGGGCAGACGCTCAATGATATCGATCTCGACATCCGCGCCCGAAGACAGCAAGGCATCTGCCGTATAGAAACCTGCCGGGCCGGAACCGACGATGGCGACGGTCAGCGGCATGGCCGACCGTCCGCCCCGATGGCGTCAGCCGCCAGCGACCCAGGTATGGCCCGTGCGGAGCAAGTCGTTGAAACTGGTGATTTTTGCGCTTTGCTTCGCGGCGTTAATCTGGTCATGGACGGCTGCCTCGTATGTCGCTTCCTGCGAGCAGTATAGAACGCCCAGCGCAACCGGCAATTCCCGTCCATTCATTGCGGCCAGCATACCGGCCAGCGTGCGGTTTGACGGGTCATGGACCAGCAGGTCCGCTTCCGTCACACCGTTCTCGCCGATCACCACTTCTTCAAGGCTCAGCGTCTGCAGGTTGAGGCGGATACCCTTGTTGCCATCTGCGCCATAGATCAGCGGCTTGCCGGCCTCGACATGGACCTGCCGGTCAGCGGCAACGTCGCGGTCGGTAAATTCGTTGAAGACGCCATCGTTATAGACGATGCAGTTCTGCAGCACCTCGACGAAAGATGCGCCCTTATGTTCGGATGCGGCCTGGAAGATACCCGGCAGGTGCTTCTGCTGGCTGTCGATACCGCGGGCAATGAAGGTCGCCCCCGCTCCCAGCGCATAGGTGCAGGCATCAATCGGCCGGTCGACAGAACCAAGCGGCGTTGATGGCGAACGGGTGCCCTCGCGAGAGGTCGGCGAATACTGCCCCTTGGTCAGACCGTAAATCTCGTTATTGAACAGCAGTACCTGCAGATCGACATTCCGCCGCAGCACATGCATCAGATGGTTGGCCCCGATCGACAGCATGTCGCCATCGCCACCGACGACCCAGACATTCAGGTCCGGGTTCGAGAGCTTGATGCCGGTGGCAAAGGCCGGAGCGCGACCGTGGATCGTGTGAAAGCCATAGGTCGCCATATAGTAGGGAAAGCGTGCCGCACAGCCGATGCCGGAGACGAAGACGTTGTCTTCCGTGCTCTGCCCCATATCGGCCATGGCCTTCTGCATGGCTTTCAGAATGGCGTAATCGCCACAGCCCGGGCACCAGCGGACTTCCTGATCCGTGGCGAAGTCTTTCGCGGTCAGCTTTTCTTTCTGGGTAACGGCGTTCATGTCAGGACTCCAGCTCATCGCGGATGGCGGCTTCCACCTCGGCGATCTTGAAGGGTTGCCCGGCGACCTTGTTCAGGCCCTTCGCCGGCGTCAGATATTCGGCGCGCAACACGGTCAGCAACTGGCCGGTATTCATTTCCGGCACCAGCACCTTCTCATAACCCGACAGCAGCTTGCCAAGATTCGACGGCAGCGGCCAGATATGACGGAGATGGATGTGCGAGACGTCGAGACCCTCGTCGCGCAGATTCTGCACGGCCCGGCTGACCGGACCGAAGGTCGAGCCCCAGCCAACGACCGCCAGCTTGCCCGACGTCTCTCCCACTTCGACGTCCTGATCGGGGATCGTCTTCGCCACATTGGCGATCTTCTGCAACCGGGTTTCCGTCATCTTCTGATGATTTTCCGGGGTGTAGGAGATATGGCCGGAATTGTAATCCTTCTCGATCCCGCCGATCCGGTGTTCCAGCCCCGGTGTTCCCGGCTTTGCCCAGGCCCGGGCCAGGGTTTCCGGATTGCGCAGGAACGGATGGAACCCTTCGGTTTCCGTATGGAACTTCACCGGGAAATGGTCGTAAGTATCGACATCCGGGATCAGCCAGGGTTCCGACGCATTGCCGATATAGCCGTCACTCAGCAGATAGACCGGGGTCATGAACTGCGTGGCAATGCGGCAGGCTTCAATCGCGACCTCGAAGCAGTCACCGGGCGACCGGGCTGCCAGCACGACAACCGGGCTGTCGGCATTGCGACCATAGACCGACTGATACAGATCCGACTGTTCGGTCTTGGTCGGCATGCCGGTGGAAGGCCCGGCGCGCTGCACATTGACGATGATCAGCGGCAGCTCGACACCGATGGCCAGACCGATAGCCTCGGTCTTCAGGGCAACACCCGGACCGGAGCTGGAAGTGACACCAAGCTGGCCGGCATAACTGGCACCGATGGCGGAACAGGCGGCGGCAATTTCATCTTCTGCCTGAAAGGTGGTGACGCCGAACTGCTTCATCCGTGACAGGTTATGCAGCAGATTGGAGGCTGGCGTGATCGGGTAGGAACCGAAGAACATCGGGATCTCGGCAAGACTGGCACCAACGGCCAGACCGTAGGCCAGCGCTTCCGCGCCAGTGACCGTGCGATAGAGGCCGGGCGCAATTTCCGCCTGTGGCACGTGATAGCCGGGGAAATCAACTTCCGAGGTCTCGCCCAGTGCATGTCCTGCATTCAGTGCCGCGATATTCGCCTCTGCGATCTCCGGCTTCTTCGCAAATTTTGCACGCAGGCCGTCCACAGTCGGGGCCCGGTCACGACCGAACAGCCAGTAGACATAACCCAGCGTCCACATGTTCTTGCAGCGCAGCGCATCTTTCTTCGACAGGCCGCTGTCCTTCACCGCTTCCATGGTGAGGGCGGAGATATCTATGGTGACAATCTGGTAGGCCGCCAGCGAGTTATCTTCCAGCGGGTTCGTATCATACCCGGCCTTCTTCAGGTTCCGGTCATTGAACGACCCGGTATCGATAATCAGCAAACCACCGGGGCGCAGGCCCTTCAACTCAACCTTCAGCGCCGCCGGATTCATTGCAACCAGACAGTCAAAGGCGTCGCCGGAGGTGCGGATATCCCGGGCACCGAAATTGATCTGGAAGGCGCTGACCCCGAAGGTCGTGCCGACAGGTGCGCGAATTTCCGCCGGAAAATCAGGGAAGGTCGCCAGATCGTTCCCGGCCAGCGCCGTGGCCTGGGTGAACTGACCGCCGGTCAGCTGCATGCCGTCACCGGAGTCACCGGCGAAGCGCACGACGGCAGATTCAAGCTCCAGCCGTTTCGGGGGCGCTTCCTGAAGGGTTGCGACTGTCATTTCGATATTCCGGAATTGTTCGTGTACATACAATTAATCTGAACGATAGCGCAGACTGAACGGGGGATCAATATCCACGCAGGACCTTGCGCAACCGACGCTCTGGAGTGCATAAGTACTGCCTGTCGCTATCGGTTACAACCGTAGGGATTTTGTGGATATTCCGCCGCTGCACAACAGGCATGGCGGATGCAAGACGTTAACGGGAAAGGTTGCAGCGAATGTCATATGCCGGAGATATCTCACCGACGGATGCCTACAAGATGATCAGTGAAGACGACGAGTCACTGCTGATCGATGTTCGGACCATGCCCGAATGGGCCTTCGTCGGTCTGCCTGACCTGTCGGCAACCGGCAAACAGGTGATGCGGCTGAGCTGGCAGCAGTTTCCGACCATGGAGGTCAATCCCGAATTCACGGACAAGCTGGCCGAGGCTGCGCCGGACAAATCCCGGACACTGCTGTTCCTCTGTCGCTCCGGTGCCCGGTCCGCCCATGCCGCGATGGCAATGACCGCGCTCGGCTACGAACGCTGCTACAACATTGCTTCCGGCTTTGAAGGTGATCCGGACATGAACGGCCACCGCGGCACCGTCAACGGCTGGAAAGTCGAAGGCATGCCCTGGGCCCAGAGCTGACAGGCACCCCGGCCTCCTGACCCTGAAACGAGTTCGGGATCAGGAGAGCAGCGGAGACATAGTCACGGGCCCGGCCCGCAATCAGGCCTTCAAGGCCTGTGTGATGTCTGCTTTCAAGTCTTCGACATCCTCAAGCCCGACCGACAGGCGCACCAGACCATCACCGATATTCAGCATTTCCCGTTCTTCCGGGCTGAGCCGCTGATGCGTGGTCGTCGCGGGATGGGTGATCAGGCTTTTCGAATCCCCGACATTGTTCGACAGGTCAATCAGCTTCAGGGCGTTCAGGAAGCGGAAGGTCCGTTCCTTGCCCCCGTCAAGGTCAAGCGAGACAATGGTTGATCCGCGCGATGACATCTGGCTCATCGCCAGCTTGTGCTGCGGATGACTTTCCAGTTGCGGATAAATCACCCGGTTCAGACCCGGCTGACCTTCCAGAGACCGGGCAATTGCCAGCGCATTGTCGCAATGCCGGTCAACCCGCAGCGCCATTGTCTCCATACCTTTCAGCATGACCCAGGCATTGAACGGGCTCATGCTGGGCCCGGTATGGCGGATGATCGGCAGCAGCTGATCGCGAAAATCCGTATCATTGTACAGGATTGCCCCGCCGAGGCAGCGTCCCTGCCCGTCAATATGCTTGGTCGTGCTGTAGATCACGATATCCGCGCCATACAGCATCGGTTTCTGCAGCATCGGGGTCGCGAAGACGTTATCGACAACCACCCGCGCCCCGGCAGCATGGGCCAGGTCACAGACCGCCTTGATGTCGATCACTTCCAGTGTCGGGTTCGACGGGGTTTCCAGAAACACCGCCTGTGCCGGTTTCGACAAAGCCTTGCGCCACTGGTCCAGATCAACACCGTCAACAAGTTCGGTTTCAACGCCATAAGACGGCAGAATATCTGTCACGATATAAAGACAGGACCCGAACAGCGCGCGCGACGCAACCAGCCGGTCACCGGCTTTCAGCTGGCAAAACAACGCCGAGAACACTGCCGACATGCCGCTGGCGGTTGCCTGACAGAAGGCAGCCCCTTCCAGCCTTGCCAGCCGTTCCTCGAACATCGAGACGGTGGGGTTGGCATAGCGGCTGTAGACATAGCGAACCCGGTCGCCCTTGAAGGCGGCTTCCGCCTCCTCCGCCGTTTTGTAGACATAACCGGATGTCAGAAAGAGGGCTTCCGAGGTTTCATCAAAGCCCGAGCGTTCCAGACCGCCACGTACCAGCAAGGTCTGTTCACGATAGTCGTGCATGTCAGTTGTCATTTGCAGTTCCTTCCGCGCCCTTGTCGGGGGCGCTCAACAAAAAACCCTGACCAGCGGGCCAGGGCGGTTCAGAACTGCCGAGACCTTTTAGCGATTGTTTTACGTGGCCGCAAGCTGGTCGCAAATCACCACGGCCTTTTCGATAGCCCCGCTGGCGCGACAGGTCAAGCCGTGGTTACGCGTTGACCTGCGGGCCGGGCAATCCTAGATAGCACCCATCGCAACACCCCCTCAGGACAGCCATGTCGACCAGTCTTTCTGCATCAGCGACCCGTCCGGAAACCACCGCCACTTCCCCGGCGGTTGGCTGGTGGCTGCTTGCTGTTGCTGCGATGGTCTTCGTGATGGTGGTCATTGGTGCCCTGACCAGACTGACAGAATCCGGGCTTTCGATGGTCAGCTGGCGACCGGTAACCGGCTGGCTGCCGCCGCTCAGCGAGGCCGAATGGCAGGCGACATTCGACGCCTACCGGCAGTATCCGGAATATCTGAAGGTCAATGCGGGCATGACCCTGCAGGCGTTCAAGGAGATCTTCTGGCTGGAATATATTCACCGGGTCTGGGGACGCCTGATCGGCCTGGCCTTCTTCATTCCGTTTGTCGTGTTTCTGGTCCGCGGTATGGTGGCAAAGCCGCTGCTGCCCCGGCTGGCCGGTCTGCTGTTCCTTGGTGCTGCGCAAGGATTCATGGGCTGGTACATGGTACAGAGCGGCCTGATCGACCGGCCGGATGTCAGCCAGTACCGCCTGACGGCACATCTCTGCCTCGCCTTCGCCATTTATCTGGCACTGATCTGGACCGCACTCGACGTGCTGCGCCCGCGCGCGCCCGGCCTGAACAAGGCCAGCCGACAGTCCCTGATATTACTGGCGCTGGTGTTCCTGACGGCAATGTCCGGCGGTTTTGTGGCGGGGCTGGATGCGGGGATGACCTACAATACCTTCCCGCTGATGGATGGCGACCTGATCCCGGAGGGCTATCTGGTCTATGATCCGGCCTGGAAAAGCCTGTTCGAGGATATCACGACGGTTCAGTTCAACCACCGCCTGCTGGCCACCCTGACAGGGATCGCGGTTATCACCGGTGCCATCCTGCTGATGCGCCGGACCAGTGACCCTGTTGTCCGGCGTAGCCTGATACTCAGCAAGCTGCTGGTTATCACCCAGTATCTTCTGGGCATTGCGACGTTGCTCAGCGTGGTCGCCATCTCGCTGGCCACCCTGCATCAGGCGACAGCCCTGCTGCTGATGACCGCCCTGCTGTTCTCGGCCCACGCCTTGCGCGAGTCCCGTTAGTCTCCGGCCTCCGCCGTCTGGTTTTCCGCACCAATCTTCCGCCGGATGCGTCGGACGCCGAACCAGGCCAGCAGGGCGATGACCGGCACCGCAACCGCCGTGACGATTTCGTAATTCACCGGCAACCCGGATGCATGCAGCCCCTTCGCCAGATAGCTGACAAGACCGACTGCGTAATAGGTGATGGCGGCAACGGACAGGCCCTCGACGGTTTCCTGCAAACGCAGCTGCAACTTCGCCCGCCGGTCCATTGAGGCCAGCAGGTCACGGTTCTGGGCCTCCAGCGCCACGTCAATGCGGGCCTGTAACAGGTCGCTTGCCCGTGCAATCCGGGCAGACAGGGCAGACAAGCGGCCGGATGTCGACACTACCGTCCGCATGGCCGGGGCCAGCCGCCGGTCCATGAATTCCTCGATTGTCTGCAATCCCTCGATCCGGGCTTCCCGCAACTCCCGCACCCGCACCTCAACGATGGCGTAATAGGCTTCAGCCGCCGAGAAGCGGTCACCACTGCGGGCACCGATGCTTTCGACCATCGCCGCCAGACGCGACAGGCGATCGAGCAGTTGCCGTTCACTGTCGGCGCCGCTGGATTCGGTCAGCGCCGTCGTCACCTTGTTCAGTTCCCGGTCGATCCGCACAATCCGCGGCATGGCCAGTTGTGCATCCGGCAGGGCCATCATCGCCATCATGCGATAGGTGTCGATTTCAAACAGCCGCTGGATCAGCCGCCCGGTCTGGCCGCTGCTCATGCCCCGGTCGCGCACAAGGATGCGGCCAAATCCGTCGCTGTGAAGCTGGAAATCGGTCCAGCAGGTTGCCCGCCCACCTGCCATATCGGCACCGATTACCGGGTTGCCGCCAAACCATGTCCGGGCCTGGTCCAGATCCAGCCGGCTGTCGTCCCGCTGCATTTCCAGATGCCCGCCGGCAATCAGACGCCCCGGCATATTCTCGATCCATTGTTCCGGTGCCTTGCTCAGCGCCGTTTCCGAAAACGGCGCACCCTCAGACGCTGAAACCGTGAGGGTATAGCTGGAATATTCGGTATGCCGTTCCCAGCGCAGCCGGAAGTCCCCGAAATCGGCGCTGAAATGCCGGGCATCCATCGGCGGCAGCCGGATATCATAGAGGCCGCAGAGTTCGCCGAGATGCGAATGGATGAGTTTCTGGTCTGTCTGGTTCTGAACCATGGCCAGATGGGTGACCCGGACCGGGGAGTCCGAAGGCTGAAAAGGCCGGGCATGGGCCTCGTCTGCCAGCCGGCGGCGCAGATCATGTTCGCGCAGTAACTTCATTGTTTTCCCCAGAGCGCTTTTTTCAGGGCGATCCAACCTATATACAGCGATAACACTATTTCAGGAGCGGCTAAATGACCGATCTCGCAGCGACCGACAGTCTTTTCTTTGAACGCACCGGCATGGACCGGCCGAAAGTCGAGCGAATTGTCGCCGATGCCCTGCAGGGGGCCGATGACGGTGAATTGTTCATGGAGTATCGGCAGTCCGAAAGCTTCTCGTTTGATGACGGGCGAATGAAGAACGCCGCCTATGACACCTCGCAGGGGTTTGGCCTGCGCTCGGTCTCGAACGAGGCAACCGGTTATGCCCATGCATCCGAACTGAGCGAGAGCGCCATCGAGCGCGCTGCCGATACGGTACGCGCCGTGCGTTCGGGCAAGGGTGGCGAAATGTCGGTCGCCCCAAACGGTACGAACCGTAACCTCTATACGGATGTCAATCCGCTGTCCGAAGTGCCGTTTGATGTGAAAGTCAAACTGATGGAGCAGATGGATGCCTATGCCCGCAGCATTGACGACCGTATCCGTCAGGTCTCGGTCTCGCTGACCGGGTCCTGGCAAGCGGTACAGATCATCCGGGCCGACGGACGCCGGGCCGCCGATATTCGCCCGCTGATCCGCCTGAATGCCAGCGTCGTTGCCGCCAAGGGTGACCGGATGGAATCCGGCTCGCACGGGGTCGGTGGCCGCATTGCCTACGCCCACTGGCTGGAGCCGGAAAACTGGCAGGCCGTGATTGACGAGGCGCTGCGTCAGGCACTGGTCAATCTGGACGCCATTGATGCCCCGGCCGGTGACATGCCGGTTGTACTTGGGCCGGGCTGGCCGGGTGTGATGCTGCATGAAGCCGTCGGGCATGGTCTGGAAGGTGATTTCAACCGCAAGAAAACCTCTGCCTTCTCCGGCCTGATGGGCCAGCAGGTCGCCTCCAAAGGCGTCACCATCGTCGATGATGGCACGATGAGTGACCGCCGCGGCAGCCTGACCATCGATGACGAGGGCACACCGACCGAATATACCACGCTGATCGAGGACGGTGTCCTGACCGGCTATATGCAGGACCGGATGAATGCCCGCCTGATGGGTGTTGCCGCGACCGGCAATGGCCGACGCGAAAGCTACGCCCATCAACCGATGCCCCGGATGACCAACACCTACATGCTGGGCGGCGATATGGACCCGCAGGAAATCGTTTCCTCCGTAAAACGCGGCATCTATGCGGTGAATTTCGGCGGCGGTCAGGTCGATATCACTTCGGGTAAATTCGTCTTCTCGGCGACCGAAGCCTATATGATCGAAGACGGCAAGGTTGGTCCCGCCGTCAAGGGTGCCACGCTGATCGGCAACGGTCCGGAAGCCATGAAACGGGTCTCCATGATCGGTAACGACATGGCACTCGACAGTGGTGTCGGCACCTGTGGCAAAGGCGGACAGGGTGTGCCTGTCGGCGTCGGCCAGCCGACCTTCAAGATCGATTCCCTGACCATCGGCGGAACCGCAGTGTAGCCATGAAGAAGCTTCATTACTTCCCCGGCAATGCCAACCTTGCACCGCATATCGTATTGCAGGAAGTCGGTGCGGGCTATGAACTGGTGCCCGTCGACCGCACGAACAGCAGCCACAAATCACCGGCCTACCTGAAGCTTAACCCCGCCGGTCGGATTCCGGTGCTGGAAGATGGCGATCTGGTCCTGTTTGAAGCGGCCGCCATCTGTCTGCATCTGGCAGATACGCATCCTGACTCAGGCGTTGCCCCGCCTGTCGGCTCGAATGAACGGGCGCAAATGTATAAATGGCTGATGTATCTGACCAACACGATCCAGCCGGAGGTACTGACCTACCACTATACCGACCGGCATCAGCCGCTGGCAGATGCCGTTCCCGCCGCAAAGGCCCGCAGCGACGAGCGCCTGATGGAGATGTTCGATCTCATCGAAAACGAACTGGCAGCAAACGGACCCTGGCTGGTCGGTGACACTTTCACGCTGGCAGACATCTATCTGCTGATGAACGCACGCTTCACCCGCACATGCAGCCGCCCGCCCGCAACCCGGCCACATCTCAAGCGTCTGCTGGAAGCTGTCGCCGCACGACCGGCAACCATCCGGGCCTGTGAGGCGGAAGGCCTTGCCGCCCCCTATTACTGTTAACGGCGGACCCGGCGATTATGGATGACGCACCCGTATATCTGCTGGTCGCAGCCGCTGCCTTCCCCCTCGGGATCGTCTTCGGCGTCATGGTGCGCTGGGGTGATTTTTGCACCATGGGGGCCATTTCCGATATCGGGCTGATGGGCGACTGGCGGCGATTCCGCGCCTGGATGCTGGCCCTGGCCGTCGCCATTGCCGCCAGCCAGTTCCTGCATGTCGGGGCGTTCATCGACCTTGATAACAGTATCTATCTTAGCCCCCGGCTGGGCTGGGCCGGGGCAATTGCCGGCGGCGGCATGTTCGGTTTCGGAATGATGCTGGCCGGTGGTTGTGGCAGCAAGAACGCGGTTCGTCTGGGTGGCGGAAATCTGAAATCACTGCTGGTCATGCTGGTGCTGGGGCTTGTCGCCTATGCCACGTTACGAGGCATTCTGGCCCTGCCCCGCCTGCGCCTGGATGAAGCGACCGCGATTGACCTCTCCGGTCTCGGCCCCGACCAGAGCCTTGCAACCCTCGCCGCCGGGGCCGGTCTCGGCGACGCTGAAGCGCTACGCCCTCTGATCGCCATCGGGCTGGTGATTGCCCTCGTTGTCTTCACCTTCACAAGCCCCCGCTTTCTGCGCTCGCCACGACACTGGCTGTCGGCAATCGCCATCGGGCTGGCGATACCAACGGGCTGGGTCGTGACCGGCATACTGGGTGCCGACAGCTTTGATCCGGCACCGCTGGTCTCCCTGACCTTTGTCGCGCCGGTTGGCGAAGGCCTGATCTATCTGATGACCTATACCGGCGCGACTGTCAGCTTTGGAATCGCCGCTGTTGCCGGGACGGTTTTCGGCGGCTTTCTGGCCAGCCTTGCACAGGGGCAGTTCAGGCTGGAGACCTTTGCCGACGGTAATGACTTCCTGCGGCATCTCGTTGGCGCTGCGCTGATGGGGGCCGGTGGTGTGCTGGCCATGGGCTGCACGATCGGTCAGGGACTGACCGGTCTCTCGACGCTGGCTGCCGGTTCCCTGATTGCCGTGCTGGCAATTATCGGCGGCGGTATTCTTGGCCTTCGCTATCTCCAGGCCCGCTCATAACTCATTTCACACTGGAAAAACGGGTTTAAGATCACGGCTTTGCGAGTTTGCGGCACCGGCTTTAGCTGTTACCTTACTGAAAATGAAGGATTGAGGGAGCGTCCGGCGATGCCAAGAATCGCGTTGCTGTTTTTCACTGCAACACTGCTGGTCAGCAGTCAGCTTCAGGCTGCCGGCCCCTCTGCGTCTGTTCTCGCCGGAACCTGCGCTACCTGCCATGGCATTGATGGCAAAAATGCCGGTTCAATTCCGACGATTGGCGGAATGGACATGCAGCATCTGAAAGAAGCCCTCCTCGCCTTCAAGTCGGATGAACGCAAGGGCACCATCATGAATCGTATTACCAAGGGCTACACCGACAAGGAAATTGACGCGGTCGCGCGTTTCCTCGCCACCCGCAAATAGGAGGTTCGCCGCATGACCCTGTCCCGCCGCCGATTTACGACGCTTACCGGTGCTGCCGTTGTTGCCCCGGCCATCGGGCTGGGGCGAAGCGCCTCTGCCGCCGGGGCCCGTGTCGTCATTATCGGGGGCGGATTTGGCGGGGCCACAGCAGCCCGTTATATCAAACGATGGGACCCGGCAATCGAGGTCACGCTGATCGAACCCGCGACCACGTTTGTCACCTGCCCGTTCAGCAACCTCGTCCTTGGCGGGGTCAAGAAAATCGGCGATATCACCCACAGCTATGACGGCCTTGTCGGCCTTGGTGTGAAGGTCATTCATGCCAGGGCGGAAAGCATCAACACTGAAAAGAAATGGGTGCATCTGCCGAATGAGCAGATAGCAAAATATGACCGGCTGATCGTCTCCCCCGGTATCGACTTCCGCTGGGGCGAAATCGAGGGCTATGATGAAGCCGCTTCGCGTCTTGCCCCCCATGCCTGGAAAGCCGGTGTACAGACAGTGCTGCTGCGCGAGCAGTTGCAGGCCATGCCGGATGGCGGAACCTTCGTCATCTCGCCACCGGGCAACCCCTTCCGCTGCCCGCCGGGACCGGCGGAGCGGATCAGCATGGTCGCTCATTACTTCAAGACATCAAAACCGAAATCGAAAATTCTGGTTCTTGACCCCAAAGGCGGATTCTCCAAGGAAGGGCTGTTTACAGCGGCCTGGAAGGAACTGTATCCCGGCATGATCGATTACCGGAAAACGGAAGACGGCAAGGTTGTCCGGGTGGATGCAGAGAACAGAACACTGCATACGGAATTCGATGCGATCAAGGGCGATGTCGTCAACTTCATCCCGCCGCAATATGCCGCAGCCATTGCCCGCGATGCCGGGCTGGCAGACGCCAGCGGCTGGTGCCCTGTCGACCAGAAAGACTTCTCCTCCACACTGGCGAAGAATGTCTATGTCATCGGTGATGCCAGCGTTGCTTCCCCGATGCCGAAATCAGGTTTTTCGGCAAACAATCAGGGCAAGGTCGTTGCCGCAGCTGTCGTATCCAATCTGCAGGGTCGTGAAGTTGCCGACCCCAAGCTGGCCAATACCTGCTACAGCTTTGTCGCACCGGATTACGGTATCTCGGTGTCAGCCGTCTACCGGCTGGCAAACGGCAAACTGGAAGCCGTCGACGGGGCTGGCGGCCTGAGTCCGAAGGAGGCCGGGATGCGCCAGCGCCAGCTCGAAGCCTCCTATGCAGAAGGCTGGTACCGCTCGATTACAGACGAAATGTTTGCCTGAGCGCGGAAACCGGGTCAGCTGCGGTCAAAAACCCGCCACCCGACCATTCCGGCAAGCATTGCACCGACAAAGATAAATACACTGATATTCAGGGAACCAAGGCCTGCCAGTGCCGGTCCCGGACAAAGGCCGACCAGACCCCAGCCAATGCCGAAAATTACCGCTCCGACAACCAGTGGCGGATCGATCGATTTGCGGTCAGGAAAATGAAACCGGCTGTCCAGGAACGGCTGCGGCATTCGTTTTGACAGAAGATACCCGAGAGCGGAAATCAGCACCGCACCTGCCATCACAAAAGCCAGGGTCGGGTCCCACCGGCCCGTGACATCAAGAAAGCCCAGAACCCGCTCCGGGTTGATCATGCCTGACACCAGTATTCCGCCGCCGAACAGGGCACCGGACGCCAGACCTGCAGCAGCACGAATCATTGGAACGCTCCTGTTACAAGTGGCATCAGATAGACTGTGAGCATAGCAACTCCGATAAAGATCAGAACCGCGGTCACAGACCGGGGGGAAGCCCGGCCAAGACCGCAGACGCCGTGACCGCTGGTACAACCGCTACCCATCCTGGTACCAAACCCGACCAGCAGGCCACCCGTCACCAGCAGCGGCAAGGAGTCGGTAATCTGGACAGGATAAGGATCACCAGCCACGCTCAGCCAGACAAAGGGGGTTGCCACCAGACCGACCATAAAAGCCAGCCGCCAGCCAGCGTCCCGCGCATTGGCAAACAAATTTCCGATAATGCCGCTAATGCCGGCGATCCGGCCGGTGCAGATCAGCAACAGCAAGGCCCCGCCGCCGATCATCAGGCCGCCTATGAACCCGTTTAACGGATCAAAATCTTCAACCATCCTGCGAACATCCGAAGTCGTTCAATCCAGTAGACAGATCATACAACCAGTCCGGACCGCATACAGCGTAATTTAGCGGCCAGCGGTCAGGATGGCGCAAATGTTACGTGCCGTGCGCCTTCATGGAAACGATCAAACGAAAAGGTCCAGCGTCCGCCCGGCCAGCGAAATTCTGCCTCCCCCCGTGCCGGACGATAGATCGCCGTATAGAGCGTCCCGAAACCGGTCCGGTAGGCATTGGTATAGAGCGGCGGACGGGAGAAGGCATCAATAAGACGCGACGAGGTCATCTTGCGGTCATCAAGGCGGAACTTCAGATACTGTTCCCGTTCAATCGTGGCGGTTGCACGCGCATGATCGTGCCATTCAACACGCCCCTGATGGTTCGTGGCAATGGCAACCGATTTCACAACCGGGTCGCGGTCGGGGGCCAGAAAAGCGGTTTTGTAGGTACCCCCGGCATCCAGCATCGTCACGTTATAGGCCATGTGCACCGGTACCTTGACGATTTCTGCCGCCGCCTCGTTCGCGGTCGAACAGTTCTGCAGCAGATGCCGCAGCACCAGCGGTATGCCGAATCCGTCACCGACCACCCGCCGGCCACCGAAGGTGAGGCTGACCGACAGCCCCGCATCGTTGAGCCCGTCGAGACAACCCCACATGCAGTCAGACATGCAGATGACCTTCCGGCCGCCCCATTCGGTTTTCATGATGACACCATCACACAATGCCGGCGCATAGTCATAGTTGCGTACCAGCAGCGGATCATCGTCCGACCAGGCAGCCTGTGAACAGCCCGAGATATAGGCAGGAGGGCGGTAAAGCGAGAGGAAACGGGCGGGCAAATCGCCGCCCCCTGCCCGCTCGCACAGGACTTCATAGAGCGGCAGCATATCGGGCAGGAACTGCTTTATCCTGTCCCGGCACTGCCGGTAGGTCGCACGCCGCTCAACGCCCTCTGACAGGAACCAGTGACGGTAAGCCGGCCAGAGTTCGTTGAACAGGGCTTCCCATTTCGCACCCGGTGTTGAGTCGTCAACAGCGCGAAAGGTTATCTGCATCAGAGGATCTTGAAGGATCCGTCCGAGATTGGCGCCGGGGTCAGGGAGCGACCGATAAACTTGTTCCGCATCCCGTCGATCCACATTTTTGCCCGTTTGTTGAGTTTGAAGCTGTTATTCATCAAACGGCCACGGGTCACGAGAATGCCGAGATCGGCCCCCTCGTAGCGATAATCGCCTTTACCCGAGATACGCAGGAAGAACGCTTCGTTTTCGGTTGCGACGGCACGCCGGTGATAATCGAACCGGCTGTATTCAATCGAACCGTCATCGTTCATGTGATAAATGCCGGACTCCGGCGCATCAACCAGAATATCGACAGAATCTTCGGTATGTTTCATGACGAACTGGCTCCAGGAATCGATATTGTCCGGATCGGCCCAGCGCGCATTCAGCGCATCGACATCCAGCTCAAAATCAATGCCGGAGAATTCCAGCAGATGGAACAGGGCCAGCGGTGCATCCGCATGCGCAAAGGCCGCATGATTGGTCATTGAGCTGGCACCGGTGACCCGGGGGTTCAGCTCACCCAGATACATTTCGCTGGTGTCCATATCGATCAGGAAATCGAGTTCAAAATAGCCACGATAGCCTTCCTTGCGAAGCTGCTCACCGAACTGGAAGGTCCAGTCCCGCGCCTTCTGGCGCACTTCCGCCGAGAACGAGTCCGCAAAGATTTCATTGCCACACCAGCCGCCGCGATAGGGAGTCAGTTCCTTGAAGCCGACCAGTTCGGTCATCAGCGGACCGACAATGGTACCGGCCTTGGTGGCGCAGGCTTCAATCGCCGAGCCGCGGCAGTTCAGCCGCTTCATGATCTTGACCTCGGGCGCTTCCTCGATTTCGGAGGCGTGGCGCTTGTATTCCTTCTCGTTCGAGATGAAGAAGGTCGTATGGCCGGAGTCACCATAGGCCGTCTGGATCACCAGACTTTCGCCGAGATCTTTCGATACCTTGCGAAGCGTTTCATAGCTGTCGACCTTGGCCAGCACGTTCGGCACTGACGGCACGCCGGCACGATTACCGATGCGGACTGTCTCGATCTTGTCATCCATCCGGCCACGCAGCTTGGCCTTCGGGAACCAGACCTGCATTCCCGCTTCCTTGGCCAGCCGCTCCGTATCCTCATCAAACATGAGGAAGGTTGCCTTTGGCTTGCCCTTGAAGGAGTTCACATAATCGAGAACTTCCTTGTGCTGGAGCAGGTAATTATTGATGTCCTCAATCGACTGAAATTCCGCATGCGGCATTTCGGTCGGCACGAAGGTATTCGGATGCCGCCCGTCATAGCAGTCGAGATAGTTGATATACTTGAAGTTCTTTACCCACTCATCAAGGCCGAGCAGATTGAAGTTGGTGGCGGAGATAAAGAACACCGGCGTGTCGATCCGGTGGAAATAACGGCGGATATCTGACAATCCCTTAAGCTTCTTCTTCGGCATGGTATAGACCCCCTGTTTTGGTTGGTCGGTTGTTGTCGCGCTGCCTTGTTATTCGGCGGCTGCACTCAGAGTAATGGCTTCCTTGCGGAAGACCCGCAGTCCCAGTTCCGGTCGGAACCCGTGGATTTCCTTGACGTCAAGCGCCCTCATGTAATCGAGAATTTCCGTACTCACGACCTGACCGGGAACCAGAATCGGAAAGCCCGGCGGATAGGGAATGATAAAGGTCGCACAGACCACATCCTCGCCAGCAGCGATAAGCTGATCAATCTCGTCCGTGAACGGGTCAAGATAGTCGCAAGCCTCCTCGTCATAAGCCAGGAAGTAGGCATCCCGGATACGACCTTCCGGTGTCGGGCTGGACGGGTCGCTGCGGAAGAAATCATGGAAGCGGCTGAAATCAGGCAGTGACGGCAGATCTTCCGTCAGCGACTTCACCCGCTTTTCACGCGCCCGCAATTCGGGACGACTCAGCGAATCAAGCTGCTCGTCCATCTCCTGTGCGATCTTGACCAGAACCTCGATCAGATAGGCGACCGAACTGCGGGTCGTCCCGATATTGGTCATGAACAGGACCGTGTTGCGCGATGTCTTGTTGATCTGGATACCGTATTTATCCATCAACTGCTCGTTCTTGAAGGTGTCTCCGTCAAGCCCGGTATTACCGACATAAAGGGTCAGCCGGGTCGCATCGAGAACAAACTCGTCATCCGACCAGGCCTCGAAGAACGATGTCCAGCCATGGTCCGGGTCATAATAGGATTCGATGCCGCTGTCGCGATACTGCTCCGGAATAAGATCCTTCACTGTCAGGAAGCGGAAATGCCGGCGCAGCAGCGGATTGGTCTGGATCTGCTCGCGCAGCACCATCGCCATCTCCACCTGTTTGGAAACCAGCTCGAACCCTTCCAGTTCCACCTGTCGTCGCCCGACATCAAGCGAGGCGACAATCTGGTAGTTCGGAGAGGTCGAGGTATGGGTCATATAGGCTTCGTGCAGCGAATCCTCTACCTTTGAACGGAAGTCCTGGTCATTCACATGCAGCATGGAGCCCTGTCGCAGTGACGTCAGTGTCTTGTGCGTCGATTGCGTGACATAGACGCGAACCCGCGCCTTGTCCGGGTCCGGTATCAGCCGGTTTTCCATACAGGCCGTATCGTCTGACAGATCGACTTCCTGGCTGAAGGCATCATAGCGTTCACGGTAGGCATCGGACCTGAACTTGTCCCGCAGGCGGTTCGCCGTCGCCATACCCGTACGTTTGCGATAGGTCGGGCCAGACCGGGCAAAGGCAAACCAGGCTTCATCCCACAGGAAAACGAGGTCCGGCTTGATCGCCAGACATTCTTCCATCACCCGCTCGACATTATAAACCAGACCGTCAAAGGTGCAGTTGGTCAGCAGCAGCATCCGCACGCGGTGCAGCTTGCCTGCGGCCCGCAGCTTCAGCAGCTGATGCTTGATTTCCTTCAGGGGCACAGCGCCATACATCGAATATTCGCTGAGCGGATAGGAATCGAGATAGACCACCTCGGCACCGCCCAGAACCATACCGTAATGGTGCGATTTGTGGCAATCGCGGTCGATCAGGACGATATCTCCCGGCCGGACAACTGCCTGCACGACAATCTTGTTCGCTGTCGAAGTACCATTGGTGCAGAAAAAGGTTTTCTGCGCCCCGAAGGCCCGGGCCGCAAGTTCCTGTGCCTTCTTGATCGGGCCATGCGGGTCGAGCAGCGAGTCCAGCCCGCCGGATGTCGCCGAGGTCTCCGCGAGAAAGATATTCATGCCGTAGAACCGGCCCATATCCTGAATCCAGTTGGACTTGGTAATGGACTTGCCGCGACTGATGGGCATGGCGTGGAAAACGCCGGTCGGCTGACGTGAATATTCCTGCAAGGCGGTAAAGAACGGCGTCTGGTAACGCTCGTTGATACCGCGCAGGATATTCAGGTGAAGTTCGGTCAGGTCTTCCTGCTGATAGAACACCCGCCGGACGTTCTTTGGTGCCCGGGTAGCGACACTTTCAACCGAGGCATCGGTAACAAGGTAGATATCGAGTTCCGGACGAAGATCACCGATGATCTTGGCGAGCATCGGCCCGCGTTCCATCGGCGCAATGTCTTCCAGGTCATCCGTCGACACCCGCCAGAGCTCGCGCTGAACCGGGTCCAGCGCGTTCCGGGACTTGAACGGAAACCCGTAACGAATGGTAACAGCCTGAATGTTGTAGTTCAGCAGAACCGCAATCAGCGCGTCCTCGAACGTGGGAACGACCAGGCTTTCATAGATAAACCGGTCTTCACTGCGACGCATGTCCCGCAAGCCGTGCCGGAGACGCGCCTCCTCACTTGTCGACATCTGGTCGACCACGAGGCTCTCGAAATAAGGGCGTCCGAAGGCTGTTTCGTGGCTGGTGATTTCCTGATCATCCGCCTCGGTCATCTCATCCGGGGAATGCAGGGAAATCTCGCGATGCCGGTAGGCGTTGGACACCAGTGCCCGGACAATTCGTGCGGCCTGATGCGCCAGCAGATCGTAGTCACCACGATCATACTGGCGTTTCAGATGACCAAAGGTCTCTTTGCCCGGAAAGGCAAAATACATCTCGATCGGCTCAAGCGTATCAAACGCTTCCTGGACAGTTTTCTGGGCCTTGACCGTATCCTTCTTGGTAGCCTGCTTCTCGTTCAGCCGCTGGGAATAGTATTTCAACTGGTTCCAGGTATCCGCCCGTAACTGGGAGGCGTTGTAATACTTGCTGAGCGACTTCTGGCCCACGGGTACGGGCAAAGTCCTGTCATTCATGTTCCGGTTTCCCCCTGAGGATGAATTGGAAAGTCCACTACTTCGGCAACGCCTGCAGCGGCCGGTTGTTCCGACTCTTTAGGCTCCATCGCCCCGACTCCTGCTTTCGACCCGCGCCCCGGCATGGCCAGCGGGCCAAGCGTGCCAAGATAGGGATGCTGCGGTTGCGCACGGTCATAGACCGGAAACTCAACCTTGCGGTCACGGAAGCTTTTCAATGGCTGTCCAAGTCCTCGCACTCCGGTTTCCCGCTCGCGCCGGACCCTTGCCAGATCGACCTCAACCGGAATGATTTCCGGGCCGCCACCTGACTCATAGAGAATATGGCCGCTCGGGTCGGCAATGAAGGAACGCCCGACACCGCCGGCACCAATGCCATTGATATCGATCATGTAGCACTGGTTCATGGCTGCCGAGGCCCGGCAGATTGCCCGCTCCACATCCCGGTCGATGGTATTGGTCAGGGTCGGGTGAAGGATAACCTCTGCGCCCATGGAAATCAGCGTACGGGTGGTTTCCGGGAACCACATATCATAGCAGATGGAGACCCCGAAGCGCCCCACCTCCGGCACGTCAAAAACAAGGAAGTCCTTGCCCGAATCCACGTCCTGTTCGTAAGGCGAAAAGGGGAAAAGCTTGCGGTGACGACCGACAACGGTCCCGGTGGGATCAATCACGCTGGCGGTGTTGTAGACTGACTCGCCGTCGCGCTCGAACATCGAGCCCGGCACCAGCCAGATACCGTGTCGTGCCGCCATTTCGCAGAAAGCAGCCTCTGCCGGTCCGGGCAGGGTCTGAATATTGTGCATAAGCGGCCCGAAGGGTGCCAGTTCACTGAACATGACCATCTGCACCCACGGGAACCGGGCCATCGCAATATCGATCTGTGCACTCATCGCCTCAAGATTGCTCTCGGTGGCGGATACATGCATCTGAACGCCGGCAATGGCGAAAGGTATCATTCAAAGATCTCCTGGATCGGTATAAAAAAAGTCGCCTCTGCGGGACTATAACACCCGAAGAGGCGACTTGTACAAAGTCACGCAGCGGCAGCGCGTGCCGTCATGTCGGAAATGACACCTTCAAGGATGGCCATCCCCTCGTCAATGATTGCATCTGACGCGGTCAGCGGCATCATCAGCCGCAGCGCGTTGCCATGCATGCCACAGCTCAGCAGAATCAGGCCGCGGTTCAGGGCCTCGGCGACAATCGACTTGGTCAGCGCCGGGTCCGGCTTGCGGGTCAGGCTGTCCGTCACGAATTCAACGGCAAGCATGGCACCAAGCCCGCGGACATCCCCGACCACGTCAAGGCCATGACTGACCGCAAATGCGGAGAGACGGTTGCGCAGCCATTCACCGATATAAAGGCTGCGGTCCAGCAGGCCTTCGGCAGTGATGGCTTCAATAGCGCCAAGTGCGGCAGCACAGGCAACCGGATTGCCGCCATAGGTGCCGCCGAGCCCGCCCGGGTCCACCGCATCCATGATATCGGCCCGCCCGATCACGCCGGACAGCGGATAACCGCCAGCCAGGCTTTTTGCGACGGTGATCAGGTCGGGCACAACGCCCGAATGCTCGATCGCGAACCATTTGCCGGTACGGCCAAAGCCGGACTGAACCTCGTCAGCGATCAGCAGAATACCGTGGCGGTCACAAATTGCCCGCAGCGCCTGCAGGAATTCAAACGGCACCGGATAATACCCGCCCTCACCCTGCACCGGCTCAATGACGATGCAGGCGACACGGTCGGCCTGTGCATCCGTCATCATCAGGCGGTCCAGCGCGACCAGCGCATCGGCAACCGATATCCCGGCCTTGTCATTGGGAAACGGTGCCCGGAAAATATCTGCCGGAAACGGGCCGAAATTCTTCTTGTAGGGATAAACCTTGCCGGTCATGCCCAGCGTCATCATGGTCCGGCCATGATAGCCGCCGTCAAAGGCGATAACCCCGGTGCGACCGGTTGCGGCACGGGCAATCTTCACGGCATTCTCAACGGCTTCACTTCCCGTGGTCAGGAAGATCGTCTTTTTGGCGAAATCACCGGGTGCCATGGCATTCAGCGTTTCCGCCAGCGTGATGTAGCTTTCGTAAGGCACGACCTGAAAGCTGGTATGGGTGAAGCGCTCTTCCTGCTCGCGCGCCCGACCAACAACCGTCGGATGACAATGGCCGGTATTCAGCACTGCAATACCGCCTGCGAAGTCGATATAGCGTTTTCCTTCAACATCCCACAGTTCTGCATTGAATGCGCGGTCTGCATAAATACTGCAGGCATTTGCGACGCCGCGCGGGACAGCAGCCTCGCGCCTTGCATGGAGTGACTGATTGGTATTCATGATCGTAGTTCCCGTCCGTAAATGACAATTCCGGAGCTTGTCCGGATGCTGAGAATTTACTGATACTCAAAATACTTAACAATATAATTCACCAAGAAGTGAGGAATTCTGTTGCTCACTGTGCTTTTCCGGATACATTAATTTTCCCTGTTAAATATACTGAACACATGAAATGCGTGAAGTCGGGCACAGAATCAAGGTCTTACGGAAACGGCTCGGGCTGTCGCAGCGGGAACTGGCAAAACGGGCCGGTTTGACCAATGCCAGCATTTCGCTGATCGAGCGCACTCAGATGAGCCCTTCGGTCGCCTCGCTGAAGAAAATTCTCGACTCACTCGGCGTCACCATGACGGAATTTTTCTCCGGCAGAGCCCTGTTTGATGACCAGATCTTCTTTACCGCCGGGGAACTGACTGAAATCGGCGAGGAGGGTGTCTCGTTCCGGCAGGTCGGGCAGGATCTGGACGGGCGCGCCCTGCAGATTCTGCATGAAGTCTACCAGCCCGGCTCCGATACCGGCGAATCGCTCTATACCCATACGGCAGAGGAATCAGGCGTCGTCGTGCGGGGGCATATCGAAATCACCGTCGGGGCTGAAACCCGCCGCCTTGGCCCCGGGGACGCCTATTATTTTGACAGCCGCTTGCCGCACAGGTTCAGAAATGTCGATGATGAGGAATGCGAGATTGTCAGCGCCTGCACGCCACCGACCTTCTGAACCCTGAGCCACCATGACTGAACAGCAGAGAGACTGGCTGGGGCAGGCGCGGCTGGACTGGTCGCCTGACGGTGTGCCCCGCTCGCTGGATCACGATGATATCTATTACTCCCCGGAGGACGGCCTCGCCGAATCACGGCATGTTTTTCTGGCAGCTGTCGGCGGGCCTGTACTGTGGAGCACCCGCTCCCATACCGTGATTGGCGAGACAGGCTTCGGCACCGGCCTGAATTTCCTGGCAACCTGGCAATCCTGGAGGGCAACCCGGAAACCGGGCCAGCATCTCACCTTCATCTCGGTTGAAGGCTACCCGCTGTCAGCTGATGACCTGCGCCGTGCCCATGCGGTCTGGCCGGAATTACAGGACCTGTCATCGGAACTGATTGCCGCTCTGCCCCCGGCAGTGCCGGGCTTCCATGTCATCGACCTTGCCGACAATCTGCGCCTGCTGCTGCTGTACGGCGATGCGGGAGACGTACTGGGCCAGCTCGATGCGCAGGTGAATGCCTGGTATCTCGACGGCTTTGCCCCGGCACGCAATGCCGACCTGTGGTCGGAGCAGGTGCTGACCGAGATCCGCCGCCTGTCCGCCCCCGGCGCAACCCTCGCGACCTTCACGGCTGCCGGCGCTGTCCGCCGCAGCCTGTCTGCGCTCGGATTCGATGTTACAAAAGCGCCCGGTTTTGGCCGCAAGCGTGAACGCCTCACCGCCATCCTGCCCGGATCGCCGCCACAGACCGGGAACAGAACCGACCCGGTCATCCTCGGTGACGGTATCGCCGGACGTCTGCTTCACCGCGCACTGTACCGCCTTGGGGTGGAGGCCCGCATCATCGCCCCCGGACCGGAACAGGCTGCCGGTGCGTCTGAAAACCCGTTGCCGATGGTCACGCCCAGACTGACGCTGGATCCCGGTGCCTATGGTCTTCTGCAGGACCAGACCTATCTCCGGGCGTTGCGTTTCTATGACAGTCTGGCGTCAGGCTCGTCAGATATCTGGATTGCCCCCCGCGGCGCACTGGCTGTTGCGCGCGAGGCAGAGGATGCGATACGCCAGAAGCGCCAGATTGCCTTCGCGAACTGGCCGGACACACTGGCCCGCCTGCTTTCGCCGGCTGAAGCAGGCGACCTTGCCGGACGTGACCTGCCGCATGGTGCGATATCATTTCCGGCAGGCGGCGGGCTGAACAGACAGACCCTGCTGGAGGCTCTCTGGTCAAAAGCGGAGGTCATCCGGCCGGCCTCCCCTGTCACCGTTGACGGCAGTGGCGGACACTGGTCAGTCCGGGACAGCAACGGACTGCTGGTGGAAACCGGCTGCCTGATCATCGCCGCCGGCCCGCTGACCGCCGATTTTGTTCCGATGCTCCGCCCGGCGACTGCCCGGGTACTGGGCCAGGTCGATTTCATCCGGCGCGCAGACTCAGGCCCTGCCCTCACCTTCAGCTCCTACCTGTCACCGTCAGTGGCTGGCGAGGATGGCGAGTTGATTGCCGCCCTCGGTGCGACCTTTAACCGGGAGGCCGATTTCCGGCGGGGCAAGGCAATCCCGCAGACATCGGAGACCGCAACAAACTTTCATCTGCTGTCAGAGCGCCTGTTCGGGCATCAGGCTGAACCAGCGGCAACCCCGCCATGGGCGGCCTGGCGATTGACAACCCGCGACCGCCTGCCCTTCGTTGGCGGTATGGGAAAGGGCCGCTTCATCATGACCGGCCTCGGCTCACGCGGCTTTACCTACGCACCGCTGCTGGCTGACATGCTGGCCGCTGCAATCACCGGCACTCCTGTCCCGGTCCGGCGCGACATCGCAGACGCCATCGCCCCCAACCGGTTCGCCCATCTGGTCTAGCGATCCAGCATACCGCTGGCCTTGGTAAAGAAATCCTCTGCGCCAAAATTTCCGGATTTCAGGGCCAGCGCCACGCCGGGTTTTCCCATCGACAGGGTCCAGGGAACGCCCGGATCAATCTCCGGGCCGATCTGGAGTGACTTCACTTTCAGCGCACTGACAACCGCCCCCGAGGTCTCTCCTCCCGCCACGACCAGACGGCTGATACCTGCATCCACGAGACCGCGGGCGACTTCCGCCAGCAGGTCTTCGATCAGGGCACCGGCTTTATCGCGGCCAAACGCTTCCTGGGCCCGGCCAACCTCTGCCGGGTCGGCGCTGGAATAGATCAGCACGGGATCCGCCCCGCCATTTGACAGCACCCAGTCCGTAACCGTGGCGGCTGTCTCACTGCCGTCCGCAACCCGGAACGGGTCAACCCGGCGCGACGGGATGCCCGCCTCCTGAACCACTTCGATCTGGCGACGGGTGGCCTGCGAGCAACTGCCGGCGATATAGACGGCGCGACCCTCGGGTGGCGAGAACGCACTCGCCGTTCCGGATGCCAGCAATCCCCGGCGGCGAAAATTCTCCGGCAGTCCCATGGCGATGCCGGACCCGCCGGTCACCAGCTTCATACCGTCGAGAGCCTGCCCGGTTTCCGTCAGATGCCGGTCGCTGATCGCATCCGTAATCGCGACAGCGACACCGCCTGCTTTCAGTTCGGCAAAACGGGCGGCAATCTTTGCGGCCCCCGCATCGACGGCATCATAGGCAACCAGACCAACCCGGCCCGACATCTGGCGGCCCAGCACACTGACAAGGTTGGCATCGGTCATCGGGGTCAGCGGGTGATGCTGCATCGGGCTGTCGCTCAGCAACTGGTCACCAACGAAAAGATGCCCTTTGAAAATCGTCCGCCCATTGGTCGGAAAGGCCGGACAGGCTATGGTGAAGTCACAGCCGAGACGCTGCATCAGCGCTTCCGTTACCGGGCCGATATTACCGTCATCGGTCGAATCAAATGTTGAGCAATATTTGAAGAAAATCTGCTCCGCCCCTGCGGCCAGCAGCACCTCAAGCGAGGCCAGTGACTGCGCAACCGCCTCACCAGCCGGAATGGTGCGTGATTTCAGGGCGACAACAACCGCCTCGCAATCAGGTATATCAGCGACAGAGGCCGGCACGCCGATGGTCTGGACCACCCGCATCCCGCTGCGCGAGAGTGTCAGAGCGAGGTCAGTCGCCCCGGTAAAATCATCCGCAATACAGCCAAGCAGCATTAACCGTTCCTTTGCATCCCAAAGACCTGTTATTCAATTAGCAGAGCTGCAAGGACACATCCATTAATGTCGACATCAGAAAACAGGAGGCGGGCACCACAGCCCCATGCGGCATTGCCCGCCTCCCCGGGAAAGACCGGCAGATCGGGAGAACTGCCGGAGACCTTCATCGCCGGACTGCAAATTCTGATGCGCGATGCATCTTGCAACCTGACACGAAATAATGTATGCGTTACTGCATACTTCGTCAACAACCAATACCCGACCCCGAACTGGAGCAGATCATGACGACAACACCGGCCTTCCGCATCGCAGTATTCAATGGAGATGGCATCGGACCGGAAATCACCGCCCCCTGCCTTGAGCTGTTGCGGGCCGTGCAATCAGGCGTCGGCGGATTTGAGCTGTCATTTGATGAGGTTCCGGCGGGCGCTGGCTGCTATCGCGATACCGGTGAGGCCCTGCCAAAGGCATCCATGGACACCGCACGTGCCGCCGATGCAATTCTGCTCTCTGCCATGGGCCTGCCGGAGATCAGGCTGCCGAACGGTACCGAGATCCAGCCGCAGCTCGACCTGCGCTTTGAACTCGACCTTTATGCCGGGATGCGACCGATCCGGGCCATTCCCGGTGTTCCTGTCGCCCTCGCCGATCCCCGCGCCCGCAACATTGATTTTGTGCTGGTCCGGGAATCCACGGAGGGATTGTTTGCCTCTGTCGGCAAAAGCGTCGTTACCGCCGATGAGGCCCGCGATACCATGGTCATCACCCGCCACACGACCTCGCGCCTGTGTGAGCAGGCCTTTGCCATGGCCGAAAAACGCAAGCTTGCAGGCGGCCCGGGTAAATTGACCTGCGTCGACAAGGCCAATGTCTTCGGCTCCATGGCCTTTTTCCGCAGTATCTTCATGGAAGCCGCCGCCAACCACAAGGATATCACCCCGCTGACCGCCTATGTTGACGCGACGGCCCTGACCCTCGTCCAGAAGCCCTGGGACCTCGATGTGCTGGTCACGGAAAACATGTTCGGCGACATCCTGTCCGACCTCGCCGCCGGGCTTATCGGTGGCATGGGCTATGCGCCGTCGGCTGATATCGGTGACGAACATGCGGTGTTCCAGCCCTGCCACGGCAGCGCGCCCGATATTGCCGGCAAGGGTCTGGCCAATCCGACAGCGATGTTCCTGTCAGCGGCGATGATGCTGGAATGGCTGGCCGAAAAGCATGAGGTGGCGGCACTGGGAGCGGCTGGCGCGCTGATCCGCAAGGCCGTCGACAATGCCTTTGCCGGCGGCAAGCTTGTGACGCCGGAAGTCGGCGGCAAGGCCGGAACCGCTGAGGTGACAGCGGCTGTGATGGCTGAAATCAGCCGCCTGAATGCCATGGATTCTGCGGCGCAGTAATTCCGGCGTGTTGTTCACCGCGACCCGCCAGCAGCCATGATGAAAGTCGCCTGTATCGGTGCCGGGTATTTTGCCCGGTTTCATCATGACGGCTGGTCCCGCATGGCCGGGGTCGAATTTACCGCGATCTGTGATGCCGATATTGCGAAGGCAGAGGCCGGCGCCAGAGAGTTTGGCGCATCCCAGACCTTCACAGATTTCAACACACTGATCGCGGAAGCCCGGCCTGACCTGATCGATATCGCAACGCCACCTGCGACCCATCTGCCGATCATCCGGGCCTGTATCGATCACAACATTCCGGTGATCTGCCAGAAGCCTTTCTGTGGCGGGCTGGAAGGGGCGGAACAGGCGGCCAGACTGTCCGAAGAATCGGGCGTGCCCGTGATCGTGCATGAGAACTTCCGGTTCCAGCCCTGGTTCGCCGAAGCAAAACGACAGCTTGCGGCCGGTGCCGTCGGAAGCCCGTATCAGGTAACGTTCCGCCTTCGGCCCGGTGATGGCCGCGGGCCGGATGCCTATCTGGATCGTCAGCCCTATTTCCAGCAGATGGAACGGTTTCTGGTGCATGAAACCGCGGTGCACATCATTGATGTCTTCCGCTTCCTGCTGGGGCCGGTAGCCGCCGTTACGGCCCGGCTTTCCCGCCTGAACCCCGCCATTGCGGGCGAGGATGCAGGCTTCATCCTGTTTGAGTTCGCGTCCGGTGCACGCGGTCTGTTTGACGGCAACCGGCTGTCCAGCCATGCCGCCGAAAACCGCCGCCGGACCATGGGCGAAATGTGGCTGGAGGGGTCAGAGGCGGTTCTGCAGCTTGATGGTGATGGTGGGCTGACCCTGCGCGCGCATGACAGTAACACACCCGCCCCCGTCGCCTGTGACTGGCAGGATACAGGCTTTGCCGGGGATTGCGTCTATAACCTGCAGCGGCATGTTATTGATGCGCTGGCGAGCGGAACAAGCCCGGCCAACACCGCCCGCGACTATCTGACAAATCTGAGACTGGTCGAGGCGGTCTATCAGTCCAGCGCCGAAGGGCGACGCATCCAGATTGCCTGACGGCTTCATTTCCGAGGACCGATCCTCTCAGCCAAGTCGTTCAGTCTTCCGGCAGCGGAATGAATTCTTCCGAATCACCCGGCACAAGCGGGAAACGACCGGCTTTCCAGTCTGCCTTTGCCTGTTCCAGGCGGGTCTCGGAACTCGATACGAAGTTCCACCAGATATGCCGCTTTCCCTGCAGGGTCGCGCCGCCCAGCAGCATGACACGGCTGTTGACCTCTGCCGAAATTTCAACCGGCACGGCCTCCCGGAAGACGATCATGTTGCCACTGCCATAAGTCTGGCCGTCCACCTCGACCGATCCTTCGACCACGAAGGCGGCCCGCTCGGCATGTTCAACCGGCACGTCTGTCCGTGACCCTGCCGTCATCTCCAGATGCAGATAGAACATCGGGGACTCACCCTTTACCGGGGATTCCTGCCCGAAAGCGGTGCCGGCGATCAGGCGCATCTCGACGCCGTCGCGGCTGATCTTCGGAATGGTCTCTGCCGGATGGTGACGGAATGACGGCTCCATCTCTTCCTGTTCCAGCGGCAGGGCGATCCAGGTCTGGATGCCATGCATCCGGTTGACGCTGTTGCGGACCTCCTCTGTCACCCGTTCGGAATGGACGATCCCCCGGCCCGCCGTCATCCAGTTCACAGCACCCGGGCGGATCGGCTGTTCAAAACCAAGACTGTCACGATGGAGGATTTCGCCCTCGAACAGATAGGTCACGGTTGCCAGACCGATATGCGGATGCGGACGGACATTGATGGCCTCGCCAGCCGGAAACTCCGCCGGGCCCATTTCGTCGAAGAAGATAAACGGGCCAACCAGCCGGCGTTTCGCATAAGGCAGGATGCGCTGCACCTCAAATCCGCCGAGGTCACGCCGGCGACCTGTTATCACCATATCGACTGATGCGGACGGATTGTTCATTTCTGGCTCCCGGAGAACTTCTGAAGATGATCAGGATATGGCGGCTGCCGGCTCGCAGACAAGTCAACGCCGTCTGTTGCGACGCAGGACTCAGCTCTTTTTCCGGCGTCCGCTCAGTTTCATCTCCGGATTGGCCAGCCGTTCCGGAGCCCCGACCCAGGCATAGGCCAGCAATGCCGGTTCCCGGTCCTGTGTCGTAATCCGGTGTTCGTAGCCGGGATTGTTCAGGATCAGTGAACCCGGAACATAGACGGCAGCATCATTTTCGGAAATCGCACCGCTCAGCACGACATAGGATTCGACAATTCCGTCATGGCTGTGGGCGGGATAGGTCGTCGCCGGGCCGAACAGAACAAGCCCCATTGTCAGATCATTGGCCACAACAGGCCCACCCGGCCCGACCAGTTCAGTGTAGGCGTATTTCTTTTCGAGTGACCGCGGCATTTTCTCATAACCGTAGACCCAGTCGCTGCCGCCGTTGATGCGCATCAGCGAGTGGATCAGCGAGCCCATCGGACCGGACCGGCCATTATCGAAGGCGCGACCCAGATGATCGCAGACAGGTTTTCTCTGGCCCTCACCCTGCCGCACCTCGGGATTGGCGGCCATGATCCTGCTCAGGCGTTCACGTACCGTGCGCTGATGCGTTCGCACCGAACCGCTGCCGCCGGCAGAGCCGAAACGATAGAGATCATAAAATTCCTGCAGCAGGTAACGCCAGTCAGGGCTGTCATTCAGTTTCAGCATTTTCACGCGATCTCCGAAACAGGGAACCCGGATGACATCCGGGCTGTTGCTGAATAATCACCACCGGCAGTCAGTTCAACCTTAGAACGGCGACGGCACATAAAGCGCCAGCGACGGAAAGGCGATCAGCGGGCCGCAAACCGGGCGACGGTCACACCCGCCTTGTCGAGTCGGGTTCTCACGACCTCTGCCATGCGAACCGCGTCCGGTGAGTCACCGTGCACACAGACCGTCTCGACAGACACCGGCACCTTCACCCCGTTGATCGAGGTGATGCAACCGCTGTCAATCACCGCCAGTACGTTATCCGCCGCCTTGTCCGGATCGTGGATCACCGCCCCGGGCTTGCCGCGGGTGACCAGTGTCGCATCATCATTATAGGCCCGGTCGGCATAGATTTCGCTGACGCAGGGCTGGCCCACCTTGCGCGCCGCCCGCTCCAGCGCCGTCGCCGCAATCGCGACAAACATCAGCT
This sequence comes from Rhodospirillales bacterium, assembly GCA_040219025.1. Taxonomy (GTDB): domain Bacteria; phylum Pseudomonadota; class Alphaproteobacteria; order Rhodospirillales; family HT1-32; genus HT1-32. Next base: position 344,548 of record JAVJTE010000009.1, read on the forward strand.
TCGGATCCAGTGCCTGAACGGCCCGGATGCAGGTTTCCGCCATCGCATCATCTTCGCTGGTCATATTGCCCAGCGCCCCGTGAATTTTCACATGGGTCACCGCGCCACCTGCGGCACAGGCAATCGCCTGCAGCGCACCGACCTGATACAGCATCATGGCCTGCAGCTCGTCAGCCGCAATGCCGAGAATGCGGCGGCGGCCAAAACCCTGCAGGTCGTGAAACCCCGGATGCGCACCGATGGCGACTTTCTTTGCCACCGCCATCTCCACGGTCCGCCGCATCTCCAGCGGATCACCGCCGTGAAATCCGCAGGCAATATTGGCGCTGGTGACGATATCCAGCATCGCCGCATCATCGCCCATCCGCCAGGCACCATAACTTTCGCCAAGGTCAGAATTCAGGTCGATCGTCGCAGTCATTATCGCTCCTCCGGCTTGGGTATGTCGCGGCCTGCGATCACACCGTCGATGAGATTATAGGATAGCAGGTCCGGGATATCGCGGGGATCGCGGATCAGCGGGCGGGCCGATGAACGAATACGCTCCACCTGTCTGGTCATCTGGCGGAGCGCCTCCAGCGCCGCCGCCTCATCCACCGCGGTGAACAGAACTTCCGTCCCCGGGCGAAGCTGGGCAAAGGCCGGAATATCCGCACTGATGATCGTTGCAATCCGGGGATAGCCACCGGTTGGCTGGCGATCCGCCATCAGGGCAATCGGACGCCCGTTACCCGGCACCTGCAGATCCCCGAGAACAACCGAATCGGATATCGCCACCAGACCACTGTCAGTGCGGATCGGGTCGGCATCCGTCTCCAGCCGAACCCCCATCCGGTCCATCGAGGTCGATATCCGGAACCGGGTTTCCGTGAACCGGGACCGTTCCTCCGCCGGGAACAGATGCGCCTGCGCGCCCCAGAGGATACGGATCCTGGTCACACTGAAGTAATCCGCCGGCGGCAGGATCAGCGGGCTGTCAGGCAGATGATCGCTTTTCCCGACCGGCAACCTGTCACCGGCCCTGAGGGACCGCCCGTCAACCCCGCCGATTCCGGCCCGGGGCTGTGTCGCGCGGGAGCCGAGCACGGGTGGAATATCAAACCCGCCACCAACTGACAGATAACCGTAATTCCCCTCAAGACCCGGGCCGATATCCAGCATCTGCCCGTCTTCAAGCCGAAAGGCCGTCCGCCATTTAACCGGCGCACCGCAAATCGAAGCCCGGAACGGGGCACCGGTCAGCGCAACCCAGACCGCACCCCCGGAAGGGGTGAACCGTCCCCCGGTTCCGACCATCTCAATCGCCGCGCAATCCGGCGAGTTACCCAGCAAGCCCCGGCCTTCTGCCAGCCCCCGGGGGTCCATCGCACCGCCGGCGGAGACACCACAGGCCAGATAGCCCGGACGCCCGCGATCCTGAACAGTGAGCGACGGTCCGCAGGAGATGATCTCCAGCCGGGTTGCCATCAGCCCATCACCTCCGGCTCGAACGGCAATCCGCCCGCTGCCACCACGTCATCAAATTTCCGGTAAGCCGCTTCATCAACCGGCTCGAAACGCAATTCATCACCGGCTTCAATCATGAAGGCGGGATCACGTTTCAGATCGAAGGTCCGGAAGGGTGTGCGACCGATTGTCCGCCAGCCCGTCGGTATTGTGGTCGAACAGACAACGGATTGCCGGATCGCAATAGATACAGATCCCGGCGGTACTGACGGCTTGATCTCCTGCAATCGCGGCAAGGCAAAAACCTCCGGCAGCAAACCGGTATAGAGATGGCCGGGCGCAAACCCGACCATGAAGACCCGCTGGTCCGTAGCTCCGTGCCCGGTGATGATATCTTCTTCCCCGCAACCCGCTTCCCCGGCAATGCCGGCCAGGTCCGGTCCGTAATCCCCGCCATAGAGGACGGGTAATCGCCAGCGCCTTCGGCCCGGTGGTGGCGGTGCCGACAGCCAGTCCTGCTCACCCAGCAGGTCTTCCAGCCGCTTGCGCAGATCGGCCGGAGACAGCGCCAGCGGATCAAAACTCACCAGGACAGAACGATTCGTTGCCGCCGTTTCCGACACGTGGCCAATCCCTGCCTCACGCAGCCGGGCATTGAAAGCAATCGCCGCATTGTTGATCACCGGATCAAGCGCATCACCAAACTCGATGATCAGCGAGCGGTCGCCCGCATTGCGGAACAACGGTGTTTCATAGGCCCCGTCAGGGCGGGCATCTGATTCAGATTTTGTCATGAATCAGGATCGTAGCATGCAGGGCGTCAGTGCCAACTGCTTCATATGTACGGACCATTTGACACTCGCCAAACGCCGCAATAACACGGATACTATGTGAAATCGTCACTCCGGAGGAAACAGGACCATGTCACACACACTCGAGAAATTTGCCGCCGCCTGCAAAGCCGCACTGACCGCCGATCCCGGTCCGAAGGGACGTGAGAAAGTCGTCAAGGCACTGCAACCGGTGCTGACCGACAGCGCCTTTGTCGAAAAATGGCTCGGGCGTCCGGATCAGGAAGAACGCGAAGTCATTTATCAGGATCCCGATCTGGGTTTTTGCATCTGCGCCCATGTCTATCGTGGTCCGAAGAACAGCAATCCCCATGACCACGGTCCAAGCTGGGCCATCTATGGTCAGGCCGTCGGCGAAACCGAGATGACCGACTGGGAAAAAATCGCTGCTCCCGCAGGCGACAAGCCCGGCAAGGTTCGCGCCGGCAAGGTCTACAAACTCACCCCCGGTGACGCCTATCTGTATAACGAAGGTGACCTCCACTCCCCCCGGCGCGAGAGCGAAACCCGCCTGATTCGCATCGAAGGCATGGATATGTCGCAGGTCAAACGCGACAAGTACGAAGCCGCCTGATCCGGCGAAAGCCGTCAGTTTCGGGATGATGATGCCTGGGTCTCAATGACCGGCTCATCATCCCGGGGCTTGTCCCGGTCTGTGGTTACCACTCCAAACGGCAATAACTCCGAACTCCCCGCATACCGGTAAAGTTATCCACTGATTTCGTACCGGGCCTCATTGCCCGACCTGTCAGGCTGACCGATAAACACCGGATGGAGTCGTCACACGACAAGTATGGTGTGCTGAAGGAAGTCTTCGGCTATGACCGGTTTCGCCCCGGTCAGGAAGAGGTCGTGGATGCACTGATCGCCGGGCGCAATATGCTCGCCGTCATGCCGACCGGCGCCGGCAAATCGCTGTGCTATCAGGTGCCTGCGCTGGTGCGCGGCGGGCTTGCTGTCGTGGTCTCGCCACTGGTCGCCCTGATGCAGGACCAGGTCGCCGCCCTGCAACTGGCCGGCGTTCCGGCAGAAGCCATCCATTCCGGTCAGGATCGGTCGGTGAACGTTGCAATCTGGCGACGGGTTGCCGCCGGTGAGGTTCCCATCCTTTATCTGGCGCCGGAACGACTGATGACGGAACGCATGATGTCCGCCCTGTCCCGGCTTGATGTCCGGCTGATCGCCATCGACGAAGCCCACTGCATCTCGCAATGGGGTCCGGCCTTCCGCCCGGAATATGAAGCCCTGTCGCAACTGCGCGAAGCCTTCCCGGAGACGCCTATTGCCGCCATGACCGCGACCGCCGACAGCGCGACGCGCGACGACATCTCCCGCAAGCTGTTCGGCAGCACGGGTGACAGTGTGGTCACCGGGTTTGACCGGCCGAACATCCATCTGACGGTCGAGCTGAAGCGCGACTGGAAACGCCAGTTGCTCGACTTTCTCAGCCGTCATGAGGGCGAAAGCGGCATCGTCTATTGCCTGTCCCGCCGCAAGACCGACGAGACAGCCGCCTATCTGAATGACCGTGGCATCCCCGCCGTCGCCTATCATGCCGGCATGGACAAACAGGACCGTGCGGCCAGCCATGAGCGGTTCATCAATGACCCGGCTGTTGTTGTTGTCGCCACCATTGCGTTCGGCATGGGCATCGACAAACCGGATGTGCGCTTCGTCTTCCATACCGATATCCCGGGCAGCGTCGAAGCCTACTATCAGGAAATCGGCCGTGCCGGCCGCGATGGCGAGGCATCCGAGGTCTGCATGCTGTACGGGCTTGATGACATCCGCATGCGCCGGATGTTCATTGAAGACGAAGACAGCGATGACGACCGCCGCAACCGCGAACACAAGCGCCTTGATGCGCTGATCGCCTATTGTGAAGCGCCGGAATGCCGCCGCCGCGCCCTGCTGGCCTATTTCGGCGATGAGACCGGGGCCTGCGGCAATTGCGATGTCTGCCAGAACCCCGTCGAACTGGCTGACGGCACGGCCGAGGCACGGATGGCGCTGTCAACGGTCGCTCTTACCGGACAAAGATTTGGTGCCGCACAGATCATCGATATCCTGCGTGGTGCGAAGACAGAGAAAATGGCTTCCTTCGGACATGACCAGCTGGTGACCTTCGGCAAGGGCCATCACCACAGCAAGGAGGTTTGGCGCTCCATTGTCCGCCAGCTTGTCTCCGCCGGATATATCAACATTGATATTCAGGGTTATGGCGGCCTGAAACTCACCGCCTCCGCCCAGCCCCTGCTGAAGGGCGAAGGCGCCTTCCGCTACCGGCCCGACATTTCCGTCCCGAAGGGCAAAAGCAGTGCCGCCAGATCACGGGCAGCCGCCATCAGTCAGGATCTGACACCGGAACAGGATGCCATGCTGGCCCGCCTCAAGGATCTGCGCCGTCAGCTGGCATCCGCCAAAAATGTCCCGCCTTATCTGATCTTTGCTGACCGGTCGCTGGTCGACATGGCCATCCGCCAGCCCGCCAACCGCAGCGAATTTGCCGCCGTCCACGGTGTCGGCGAGGCAAAGCTGCGCGACCTGGCCGAGCCGTTCCTGGCAGAAATCAACGGATAGATCACCTGACGGAAAGATTGTGCCGGATCGGAAAACGGGGGTAGGCTGAAAGCTGCTCACCGCAACCACAATGACCGGACGATGACCACCAGCCCGCCAGACAAACGCCGCCGTCTCCGCAGTCAGGACTGGTGGGACAACAGCGCCGATCCCGGTATGACCGCGCTCTATCTCGAACGCTATCTCAATTACGGCCTGACATCCGAGGAACTGCGCTCCGGCAAACCGATCATCGGCATTGCCCAGACCGGCAGCGACCTTGCCCCCTGCAACCGCCATCATATTGATCTGGCGGAACGCACCCGCGCCGGTATTCGCGATGCGGGCGGCATCCCCTTTGAATTTCCGGTCCACCCGATTCAGGAAACCGGCAAACGCCCGACCGCGGCGCTGGACCGCAATCTCGCCTATATCGGGCTGGTCGAAGTGCTCTATGGCTATCCGCTGGACGGTGTGGTGCTGACCACCGGCTGCGACAAGACCACGCCCGCCTGTCTGATGGCGGCGGCGACGGTCAATATCCCGGCCATCGTGCTGTCCGGCGGGCCGATGCTCGATGGCTGGTGGCAGGGGCGCATGGTCGGCTCCGGCACGGTCATCTGGGAAGCCCGGTCCCTGCTGGCCAAGGGCGAGATCGATTATGACACCTTCATCGAAATGGCCGCCGCTTCTGCACCCTCCATCGGTCACTGCAATTCGATGGGAACCGCGCTGTCGATGAACAGCCTGGCCGAGGCGCTGGGCATGTCGCTGCCCGGCTGCGCCTCCATTCCCGCCCCCTATCGTGAGCGCGGCCAGATGGCCTACCGCACCGGCCAGCGCATCGTCGATCTGGTGCAGGATGATATCCGCCCAACCGATATTCTGACGCCTGCTGCCTTCCGTAACGCGGTCGCCGTTGCCACCGCCATCGGGGCGTCAAGCAACTGTCCGCCACATCTGACCGCCATCGCGCGCCATGCCGGAGTCACTCACGGGCTGGACGATTGGCAGCGGGACGGGGCCGACCTGCCGCTGATCGTCAATTGCATGCCCTCAGGCAAATATCTGGGTGAAGGCTTTCACCGCGCCGGGGGTGTGCCTGCCGTCATGGCGGAACTGATGCGCGCCGGTCATGTCGACGGGGGGGCGCTGACTGTCAGCGGCCAGACCGTCGCCCATAACCTGCGCGATGCACCCGCGCCGGACGGCGATGTCATCCACACCATCGCCCGCCCGATCCGGGAACGCGCCGGCTATATCGTACTGACCGGCAATCTGTTCGACGAGGCTGTACTCAAGACCTCCGTCATCAGCGCTGAGTTTGAGGCACGCTATCTCTCCACCCCCGGCTCGGAAGGTGTACTGGAAGGCCGCGCCACCGTGTTTGAAGGGCCGGAGGATTACCATGCCCGCATCAACGACCCCGCCCTGAATATCGGCGAAGACTCCATTCTCGTCATCCGCAACTGCGGCCCTGTCGGCTATCCCGGCTCCGCCGAAGTGGTCAACATGCAGCCACCGGATGCGCTGATCCGCCGCGGCATCATGGAACTGCCCTGCATCGGCGACGGCCGCCAGAGCGGCACCTCCGGCAGTCCCTCCATCCTCAACGCCTCCCCCGAAGCCGCCATCGGTGGCGGACTGGCATTGCTGCAGACCGGCGACCGCATCCGCATCGACATCCCGGCCCGACGGGCTGACATGCTGGTGGATGAGTCAGAGCTGGAAAGACGGCGGGCAGAATGGACAGTCACTTATCCCGAAGACCAGACCCCGTGGCAGCAGATCTACCGGGCCATGGTGGGCCAGTTGAACACCGGCGGCTGCCTGGAACCGGCAACCGCATTTCTGGATATCGTGAGGACGAAAACGGGGCTGCGGCATTCGCATTGAGGTCGCCCGAATAACTCCTCCTCATCCTGAGGAACGCCCGCAGGGCGTGTCTCGAAGGATCGATGAAAACCGCTGGTTTCGAGACTGGACGCCATCCTTCGAGACGGCGCTTCGCGCCTCCTCAGGACAAGGGAGTCTGCCCTTTCACTCCCCTGCTCCTCTCCTCATCCTGAACTCGTTTCAGGATGAGGAGGATGTTACGTCAGGGACGATGCCCGGTCAGCCCCCAGACAGACGTTCGTCGAGGAAGTCGAGGCGGTCCTGGCCCCAGAAGCGTTCGCCGTTATAGATGTAGGTGGGGGTGCCGAAGACGCCGTGGGTGATGGCTTCTTCGTGGCTGGCCTTCCAGTCAGCCTTGATCTGATCGGACTCTCCCTTGGCTACCAGCATCGCACCATCCAGGCCAAGGCCATCTGCGACAGCCTGGCGGACTTCCGGCAGGCGGACGTCTTTTTCTTCGGACCAGAGAGCATGCAGCAGGGCATGGCTGAGGGTGAGTGCGTCGAGACCAAGCTGATCAGCGGCCATCACCATGCGGGCAGAAAACTGCGGGTCCGAGGGGTAATATTTCGGGCGCAGCACCAACGGCATGTCGAGGCGCTTGCGCCAGCGGTCCAGCTCCAGCTCGTGATAACTGCGGCGCGGGTCCGGGCGGGTCAGCAGCGGGATGCCGCCGTTTTCCTGCACGATCGTCGTTGGGCGCAGAATGACGTCGAGGTCATGTTTTTCCACCAGCTTGTGAAAGCGCGGGCCGCCGAGATAGGCCCAGGGCGAGGAGAGGGAGTGGAAGTAAATGACAGTCTTCTTGGTCATGATTCAGGCCTTCTGAGATGGAGTGGACATTTCCCCGGCAGAAGCCGGGTCATGGAGGTGACAGGCAACCGCCCGGCCATCCCCCATCTCTGTCCAGCGCGGATAAGTCCGGCGGCAGAGATCGGTGGCATGGGGGCAGCGGGGATGAAAGTGACAGCCGGATGGCGGATTGGAGGCGGACGGCACCTCGCCTTCCAGCCGGGCAAGGGTGCGCCCCACCGTCGGGTCGGGCACCGGCGAGGCGGCGCGCAGGGCCCTGGTATAGGGATGCAGCGGTTCGTCAAAGATACCGGGCACCGCACCAACCTCGACAATGCGGCCGAGATACATCACCGCAAGGCGCTGGCAGAAGTAACGGACAACCCCCAGATCATGCGAGATGAACAGGAAACCCAGCCCCCGCTTTTGCAGCAGGTTGCGCATCAGGTCGAGCACCTGCGCCTGAATGGAGACATCCAGCGCCGAGACCGGCTCATCCGCCACGATAAATTCCGGATCGACGGAGAGCGCACGGGCAATCGCAATGCGCTGGCGCTGACCGCCGGAAAATTCATGCGGGTAGCGGCTGGCCGCATCCGCCGGCAGACCGACCTCTGCCAGCAGTTCGTTCACCCGTGCCGGAATTTCCGCAGTCGGCGTAATGCCGTGGACTTTCAGCGGCTCACCCAGAATGCGGCCGACAGTCATCTTCGGGTTCAGCGAGGAATAGGGATCCTGAAAGATCATCTGCATGCGACGACGCAGATGCCGGAGGCTGCGGCGGGACTGGCCGGCAATTTCCTCACCCTCAAAGGTGATGCTGCCGTCATCCGGATCGATCAGCCGCAAGGCCAGACGCCCGACCGTTGACTTGCCGCAGCCGGATTCGCCGACCAGTCCGAAGGCCTCGCCACGCTCTACCGTGAAGGAGACGCCATCAACCGCACGGACAACGCTGATTTCAGCGCCGAACGGACCGCGCCGGGTCTCGAAGAATTTGCGGAGGTCATGTATTTCAAGCAGGGCGCTCATGCGGTCTGCCCTCCGGCACGGACCCAGCAGGCAGCAACATGGCTGCTGCCCTCACCCACCGGTGTCAGCGGGGGTGCAGATTCGGTACAGCGCGCCTCGGCATAGGAACAGCGAGCGGCAAACCGGCAGCCCACGGGCATCCGGTCAATCGACGGCACCGTGCCGGTGATCGGCACCACCGCCTCGATATCCCGGTCAGGCCGGGGGATCGAGCGGATCAGCGCCTCGGTATAGGGATGAACCGGGTTGGCGAACAGTTCCTCGACGCCCGCGGTCTCCACCATGTCGCCGGCATACATCACCGCCACCCGGTCAGCCACGGCGGCGACCACGCCCAGACTGTGGGTAATCAGGATCATGCCCATGCCCTTTGCCGCTTTCAGATCGGCCAGCAGGGCCAGAACCTGCGCCTGAATGGTGACATCCAGCGCCGTCGTCGGTTCGTCCGCCAGCAGCAGATCAGGATCGCAGGCCAGCGCCATGGCAATCACCACACGCTGGCGCATGCCGCCGGAGAATTCGTGCGGATAGTCATCCACCCGTTTGGCGGCAGACGGAATACCAACCTGATCCAGCAGTTCGATTACTGCGGGCCGCGCCTCGGCCAAGGTCATCCCGCGGTGGAACATCAGCGGCTCGGCGATCTGCAGGCCAATGGTCAGGACCGGGTTCAGGGCGGTCATCGGCTCCTGAAAGATCATTGCCATGCGGTTGCCGCGCAGCGACCGCATCTCGTCTTCCGACAGGCCCATCAGGTCCTGGCCGTTCAGGTTCACCTGATCTGCGGTCAGGCGACAGCCATGTTCCGGCAGCAGACGCATCAGCGACATGACGGTGATGCTTTTGCCGCAGCCGGATTCGCCGACAATCGCCAGCGTCTCGTTACGATCCACAGAGAAGGACAGGTTGCGGATGGCGGAATGCCACTCGCCGCCCAGCCGGAATTCGGTTGTCAGCCCCTCGACACGGAGCAGCGGTGCCGGTGCGGTATCCGGATCAGCCACGATCAGCCCTCCTTCGAGCGTTTGAGGCGTGGATCGACCGCATCGCGCAGACCGTCACCCAGCAGGTTCAGCGACATCACCGCCAACAGGATGCAGATACCCGGAAACAGGCTCATCCAGGGGGCCTGAAAGATATGCTCGAAGCCTTCGCGGATCATGCCGCCCCAGGTCGGGGTTGGCGGGCGCACGCCGAGACCCAGAAAGCTGAATCCGGCCTCGATCATGATCGCATTGGCGGTCCAGAGCGAGGCCATCACCAGAATTTCAGCCAGAATGTTAGGCACGATATGCAGCAGCATGATGCGCAGATCGGAATAGCCCATCGCGTGGCAGGCCTCGATATAGGCACGTTCCTTGATGGCAATGGTCGGTGCGCGGGCAATCCGGGCGAATTTCGGCACCAGCGTCGCGGTAATCGCGATGATGACATTCGGCAGGCTGGGCCCGAGCAGGGCCACGATGATGATCCCCATGATCAGCGTCGGGAAAGACAGCATCACATCCATCACCCGCATGATGATCGTATCCGTCACCCTGCCAAAATAGCCCGCGATCACCCCGAGTGAGCCGCCGATCACGAGACCCAGCAAAACCGAAACCACCCCGACCAGCAGCGATATCCGCGCCCCGTAAAGCGCCCGGGAGAACAGGTCCCGGCCATACTGGTCCGTGCCGAACAGATGCTCGGCAGAGGGCGGCTTCATCCGGCTCATGATGCTCTGGTCGATGGGATCGAAGGGCGCAAAGACCGGCGCACCGATGGCCAGGATGGCCAGCGCCATGAACAGTCCGAGACCAACCCAGGACAGCTTGTTGTGGTTGAACGCACCGACCAGCGCACGAAACACCGGGGACCCGCTGGTCGGGATCAGTTGTTCATCTGCTACGGGCCGGGTCATGATCGTTTCACCCGGGGGTCAATAACACTGTAGGACAGGTCGGTGGCAAGGTTCACCACCACGATGATCAGCGCGTAAATTACCAGCAACCCCTGCACCATCGGATAGTCCCGGTTATCCAGCGACCCGATGATCAGCGAACCAAGGCCGGGGCGCGTGAACACGGTCTCGATCAGCACCGAGTTGCCGATGATCAGCGCGAAATAGAGGCCGATGATGGTCACCACCGGGATCAGCGCGTTCCGCAGGGCATGACGGATCACGATGATGGTGCGCGGGGCACCCTTGGCGCGGGCGGTCCGCACGTAATCCTCCCCCAGCACTTCCAGCATGGAGGAACGGGTGGCCCGGGTCATCATCGCCATCAGCGAGAGCGCGCCGGTCAGGGCCGGCAGGACCAGTTCATTGATGCGCCCTGAAAAGCCGGCGGAATTGCCCGAACTGATCACCGGGAACCAGCGGAAATGAACGGCAAAGGCCAGGATCAGCAGGATCGCCGTGAAGAAAACCGGAATGGAGAAGCCGATCAGTGAAACCACACGGGTGATATAATCCAGCAGCCGGTTACGATAGAGTGCCGAGAGCACCCCCAGCGGAATGCCGACTGCGCTGCCGATGATGATTGATGCAAAGGTGAGTTCCAGCGTGAACGGCAGCACCCGGAGAATTTCACCCAGAACAGGACGGCCAAACACCAGCGAGGTGCCAAAGTCACCCTGAAAGATACCCAGCAGGAAATCGAGATATTGCTGGCTGACCGGCAGGTTGAGACCCAGCCGTTCCCGCAATGCCTCGATTGCCTCTGCCGTCGCAATATCGCCGAGAATGGCATAGGCCGGATCGCCCGGCAGCGTGCGCATGGCGAAGAAAATCACCGTCAGCACCGCCAGTATGGTCGGAATGGAAAACAGCAGACGGCGCGCAATGAAGAATGTCGTCGGGTTGCGCGCCGCCAGTTGTCTAAACGTCATTTGTCGTCAGCCCCGACATCAGCTTCTGAGGCCACACTCAGCGGGTGATCGTGGTTTTCTCGGTGATCGGCGGGCCAAGATTGAGTGTGCCCGTCAGGTCATAGCCATAATCCAGCGTCGCACGGCGACCCCAGACCTGCTGCAGTTCAAAGATCGGCACAACACAGGCCGCTTCCATGATCTTGACCTGGGCCGCCGCCCAGCTGGCAGCCTGCACCGCCGGATTGGCCGCAGACCGCGCCGCGTCCAGTTCGGCATCGGCAACATTGCAATGCGAGAAGTTGGTTTGTGCCGTCGTCGTCCCGACAATCGAGTCAGAATGGAAGAACGGCGTCAGGATAGCATCTGCCTGCGGAAACGGTGCCGCGCCGTAAATCACCAGCGGGCTTTCGTTCTTGCGGATCAGGGCATGCCAGGCACGGTGATCGATAAAGTCGACCTCCAGCGTTATACCCACCCGGCGCAGCTGCTCCATGACCAGCTCAAACGGTACTTTCAGGCTGCCGATCTTGGTGGTCGGAACCTTCAGGGTAAGACCATCCGGAAAACCGGCCTCTGCCAGCAGAGCCTTCGCCTTGTCCTGATCGAAGTCATAGGACGGGACATCCGTGGTCTGGCCAAGGAAACCGCTTGGCACCGGGCTGCGGAGCTGGCGGGTGATATCCTTGCCGATCAGGGCCTGGAACTCGTCGCGGTTGATGGCATGCCCGATCGCCTTGCGGACCCGGATATCATCCAGAGGTTTGACACTCTGGTTGAGATGCAGCATCCGCGACTGGCTGGGGGCGAAGATATCAATCTGGATGGCATCGCCATACTGGCCGCGCATACGGTCCACCCAATCCTGCTCACGACGACCATAGAACAGATCGATTTCGCCGGAAGCAAAAGCCAGTTCCCGGGCGTTGTCAGACGGGATATAGCGGTAGTTGATCTGGTCGATCTTCGGCTTACCACGGAAATAGGCGGCATGCGCCGACAGCACGGTCTGGTTCTTCGGCGTATAGCTTTCAAACTGGAACGGGCCGGTACCGATCATCACAGCCTTGACGTCAGTGCCAAGTTCTTCAGCCGCTTTCTTGCTGATGATCAGGCCACCTGACGGATCGGCCAGAATACCCTCAAACGTCGGGACACGGTCTGACAGCGTGATCTTCACCGTATGGCTGTCGATTTTCTCAAGCCCCGAGATCACCTCGAAGGTCTTGGAAAAGCCGGAGGTCTTGGGATCACGTGCCTTGCCCAGCGAATAGATCACATCATCCGCCGTCAGTTCGCCGTAGCCGTGATGGAACTGCACACCCTTCTGCAGGGTGACAGTCCAGACCAGACCATCCGGTGTACCGGTGATGGCTTCCGCCAGATCAAGTTCGATGTCTTTCGGATCCATGCTGCCCGGCTTGAAGCGCATCAGGCTGTTAAATACATAGCCGAACAGCGCCCGGTCCTGACCACCGCCGGAAAGATGCGGATCAAGTTTGTTTGCGTCCGCGCCAAATGCGCCGACGTTCAAAATGCTCTGTGCCTGCGCTGGCGTTGTTAACAGCAATGCCAGCGCGGTTGCCGCAGCAACGCCCAATGTCCTGAATTTCATGATAACCCCTTCCTGAACCATTCCTCTGCACGACCGGCAGGGTCGCGATCAGGTAACAGGCTAAAGGTATTTGGACATAGCGCCAAATCAAATGTTCTAAAGTTAAGTCATTTTGGAAAACCGGAACAGGCCCGGAGCGGTCAGCATACCGGATACGATGACGGTATCAACAATCTGAAAAACTGGGCATTGAAATATAACGAACCCTAAATTGGGCGATATCTTATAATTTCGGCTGGAAAAGAAAATAAACGCGTCTATATATCAAAAATATGAAGAATTTCGAAAATCAAAGATGATAACAATCTCACCCCGGCAATCCGAAATCATCCAGCTGGCGCGGATTGATGGCCGGGTGGAGGTTGATCCTCTGGCCACCAGTCTCGGTGTCACGCCGCAGACAATCCGCAAGGATCTGAATGACCTATGCGAAAGCGGTCTGTTGCAGCGTATTCACGGCGGTGCCGTTTATCCGTCCGGTGTGACCAACTATGCCTATGATTCCCGGCGTGTACTGGCTGCGGAGGCCAAACGCCTGATCGGTCAGCGCTGTGCAGAACTGATTCCCGACAACAGCTCGGTCCTCCTCAACATCGGCACGACAACGGAACAGGTCGCAGTCGCCCTCACCCGCCATCAGGGACTGATGGTGGTGACCAACAATATCAATGTCGCCAATATCCTCCGGGGGTCCCCCTCGTCGGAGGTGATCATTGCCGGCGGCATCGTCCGCCCCGCCGATGGCGGCATCGTCGGCGAGGCAGCGGTTGATTTCATCCGCCAGTTCCGGGTCGACTTTGCCATTATCGGCGCCTCCGCCATTGATGAGGACGGGGCCATCCTCGACTATGATTACCGCGAGGTCGTGGTCTCGCAGCAGATCATCCGGAGTGCGCGGAAAACCATACTGGTTGCCGATCACATGAAGTTCGAGCGAACCGCCCCGGTTCGTATCGCACAGATGTCTGACATCTCGGCATTTGTCACCGACCAGGCGCCGCCTGCTGCCGTGCAGGAAATCTGCGACAACAACGATGTGACCGTCTGTGTCACCGCGACAGAAGGACCGGCCGATGCCTGACACACAGACTGACGTTGACATTTTCATCATCGGTGGCGGCATCAACGGCTGCGGTATTGCCCGTGATGCGGCAGGCCGCGGCTTCCGTGTGGCCGTTGCTGAAATGAATGATCTGGCGAGTGGCACATCCAGCTGGTCAACCAAGCTGGTGCATGGCGGTTTGCGCTATCTTGAACATTACGAATTCCGGCTGGTGCGCGAGGCCCTGAAGGAACGTGAAGTTCTCTGGAAGATGGCGCCGCATATCATCTGGCCGCTGCGGTTCGTACTGCCCCATCACAAGGACCTCCGTCCAGCCTGGCTGCTGCGGCTTGGTCTGTTCATTTATGACCATCTGGGCGGCCGCAAACTGCTGCCAGCGACCCGCACCCTCGACATGACCCGGGATGTCACCGCGCAGCCTCTGAAGCCGTTGTTCTCGAAGGGTTTTGAATATTCAGACTGCTGGGTTGATGACGCCCGGCTGGTCGCCCTGAATGCACGGGATGCCGCCGACCGGGGTGCACGGATACAAACCCGGACAGAAGTCATCTCGGCCCGCCGGGAAAACGGCATCTGGAATATCCGCACACTGGATCACGCCACAGGGGATGAATCCCTCACCACGGCGCGGCTGCTGGTCAATGCGTCCGGTCCCTGGGTCGACCGGGTATTGTCCGGCGCTGCCGGCTGGGACAAGGCGCAGAATGTGCGGCTGGTACAGGGCAGTCACATCGTCGTTCGCAAGATGTTCGACCATGATCGCTGTTACATCTTTCAGAATGCTGACGGGCGGATCATCTTTGCCATTCCCTACCAGCAGGATTTCACACTGCTCGGGACGACCGATCATGATTTTAGCGGCGACCCCGGTAAAGCCGCCATCACAGCGGAGGAGACTGACTATCTCTGCCGGGCGGCGAGTGATTACTTCCGGCAGCCTGTTACGCCCGATGATATCGTCTGGACCTATTCCGGTGTCCGGCCACTGTTTGATGACGGCGCCTCAAAAGCGCAGGAAGCCACCCGCGACTATGTGCTGCGGGAAGAAGGCACTGCCCGCGATGGCCTGCTGATCAACATCTTCGGTGGCAAGATCACCACCTACCGCCGGCTGGCGGAATCTGTTCTGGAAAAAATTGAGGGGGCACTGGGCCCGCGCCAGCCTGCCTGGACAGAAACAAGCATCCTGCCCGGCGGCGATTTCCCGGCAACCGGGTTCGATGCGCTGTGCCAGGATTTCATGGCCTCCTTCCCGTTTTTAAATTCGGAACATACCCGTCGTCTGCTGCGACAATACGGGACCAGCGCCCGGACAGTCATGGGCGATGCCCGGTCTGCCAGCGATCTCGGCCAGCATTTCGGGGCTGATCTGTATCAGGCTGAAGTCGACTATCTGACCGCCCGTGAATGGGCAAAGACGGCAGATGACATTCTGTGGCGACGGACAAAGCTCGGGCTGATCACCGATGATGCGGACCAAGCCCGGTTGCAGGACTATCTCAACCGGCATGACCGGGCAGCAGCCTCCAACAGGCTGGCGGCAAACTGAACATTTGGATTCCACCGGCCTTCGGTTATATCTAGCGCCATGGGATACAACCGGATTCTACCCTTGGTTCTGGGCCTGACGCTCACTGCAACGGTCTGCCGTGCAGCTGAAACGGTGACAGTGTTTGCGGCGGCCAGCATGACCAACGCGGTTGAAGAGGTCATCAGCCGGTTTGAGGATAATATGCCCGGCGGGATACGCAGCTCCTTCGCGGCTTCTTCCACTCTGGCCCGGCAGATCGAGGCGGGGGCACCTGCGTCGGTGTTTATCTCTGCTAATTCAAAGTGGATGGACTATCTTCAGGACCGCGGGCTGATCAATCCCGGCACACGCCGGAACCTTGCCTCGAACCGGCTGGTGGTCATCGGGGCCAGAAGCGAGACGACACTACCGATAAATCTGGGGGGAACACGACCCTTCGCCATGCTGCTCGGTGACCGGGGCCGGATGGCGATTGGTGATCCCGCCCATGTGCCTGCCGGCATTTATGCCCGTCAGGCACTGGAGAAACTGGGGCTGTGGAAGGATGTCAGCAACCGGCTGGCGCTGACCGACAATGTACGCGGCGCGCTGACACTGGTGGCGCGGGGTGAGACCCCGGTCGGCATTGTCTACGCTACCGATGTGGCACTTTCAGATCAGGTGCGTGTGCTGACCATGCTGTCCCCTGCCTCGCATGAGGCGATCCTCTATCCTGTGGCCCTTGTCTCCGGTGGCGAGACAACCAGTGCGAGAGAGTTTCTGGCTTTCCTCACCGGGCTGGAAGGTGCCGCAATCCTGCGAAAGCATGGTTTTGAAGAAGCGGACGGCCTGTGAGCTTCACCTTGTCAGATGCCGAAATCGAGGCGGTTATCCTCAGCCTCAAAATTTCGCTGGTCGCGGTTCTTGTTGCGCTGCCTTTCGCCATTGCCGTGGCCTGGCTTCTATCCCGCCACCGGTTCCCCGGCAGGTCTGTGCTGGATGCCATCGTGCATATGCCCCTTGTTCTGCCACCGGTTGTCATGGGCTACCTGCTGCTGATTACCTTTGGTGCCCGGGCACCGCTGGGCCGCTGGTTGCTGGAGACCTTCGACATACGACTGGTGTTCAGCTGGACCGGGGCTGCACTGGCTGCCGCCATCGTCACCTTTCCGTTTCAGGTACGTGCCATCCGGCTGGCGATGGAGGCGATTGACCCCGGCCTGACACAGGCCGCCGAGACGCTTGGTGCCAACGCCTGGGACCGGTTCGTCAGCATCATACTGCCGCTGGCGGCACCGGGCATTCTGGCCGGTGCGATCACCGCTTTTGCCGCCAGCCTTGGCGAGTTCGGAGCCATCATTACCTTCGTGTCGAACATCCCCGGTGAAACCCGCACCCTGCCGCTGGCAATCTATACCGCGATCCAGACACCCGGGGGCGAGGAAGCTGCTGCCCGGCTGGCAATCATGGCCATCACCCTCGCCTTTGCCGGACTGTTCCTGTCGGAAGTTGCCGCACGGAAATTACGGGCGATTGTCGGGCGATGAGCATCACCGTCCGTTTCCGTCACGACTTCCCCGGCTTCTCCCTGAATGCGGCCTTCGAGGCCGGGTCAAACGGTGTCACTGCGTTGTTCGGTCCCTCCGGATCCGGCAAGACCAGCTGCATCAATGTGATTGCCGGGCTGCTGTCACCGGCAGAAGGCTTTGTCTCGATTGACGGCGAGATCCTGCTGGATACCGAACAAGGTTATAATCTTCCCGCTTCCCGTCGCCGGGTCGGTTATGTCTTTCAGGATGCCCGCCTGTTCCCTCATCTCACGGTCAGTGGCAATCTCGATTATGCCGCCCGGCGTGCCAGACCAAGACCGCAGAGCAGCGAGCGAGCTGCCATCATTGAGATGCTGGGTCTGGGCCATCTGCTGGATCGCCACCCCCGCTCGCTGTCCGGCGGCGAGAAGCAGCGTGTTGCCCTGGGCCGGGCACTGCTGACATCACCACGGGTACTGTTGCTGGATGAACCGCTGGCTGCGCTGGATCAGGGGCGCAAGGCAGAGATCCTGCCCTATCTGGAGACGCTCCGGGATGAGCGGCGGGTGCCGGTCATCTATGTCAGCCACGCCATCGACGAGGTTGCACGGCTGGCCGACGATATCGTGCTGCTGAATGACGGCGGGGTCGCTGCTGAAGGGCCGGTAGAAGAGGTGCTGTCACGACTCGACCTGTTCCCGCTGACCGGCCGGTTCGAGGCAGGTGCTGCCCTGCGCGCCACGGTGGCGTCACAGGATGCACAAACCCAGATGACAGAAGCCCGGTTTTCCGGCGGATCAATCTGGATTCCGGGACTGGCATCAGAGATCGGGCAACCCTTGCGGCTGCGTATTCGCGCCCGCGATGTCATGCTGGCCAGAACAGCGCCGGACGCCATCAGTGCCAACAACATTCTGGCTGCCACCATTACCGAGTTCCGGGAAGAACCCGGCCCCTACCTTGATGTCCGGCTGGCCTGTGGCGACAGCTTCCTGCTGGCCCGCATCACCCGCATGTCCCGAGAACGGCTGTCGCTGGAGCCAGGCGACCGGGTCTTTGCCATCATCAAGTCCGTCAGCATCGAGAGGGCGACCTCGGAGCGCACAAAAGCCTGACTCAGCTTTCGTCATCGCGGTCCAAAATCACGCTGACCCAACACCGAGGTTCAGCACCTCGCCGCCAGCAGCTTCTGCATCGGCGGCGTCATGGGTCACCAGAATGGCCGGCAGGCCGGCCGCTTTCAGCCGCCCGAACACCAGATCGCGCATTTCGCTGCGCAGCCCTGCATCCAGCTTCGAGAAAGGCTCGTCCAGCAGCACCGCATGGGGTTCTGACAGCAGCAGGCGCATCAGGGCGATACGGGACCGCTCCCCCCCTGACAGGGTAGCCGGGTCACGATCATCAAAGCCGCCGAGCCCGATATCCTGCAGGGCCATCTGTACCCGCGCTTTCCGGTCACGGACTGACGCCGGCAGGCCAAACCGCAGATTGCCCGCGACGGAAAGATGCGGAAACAGCAGTGGGTCCTGAAACAGCAGGCCGACATGGCGTTGTTCAATCGGCAGATCGGTGATGTCCCGACCGTCCATCAGGACGCTGCCCTTCGTCGCAAACACCGGATCGATGAAGCCGGCAACCATCGCCAGCAGCGTTGATTTCCCGACACCGGACGGTCCCATGACCGTAAACACCTCGCCCGGACCGATCCGGGTGTCCGCCGCCAGCAGCAACTGACCAGCTTTCCGGATCTCGATATTTTGCAGGGTCAGGTGATGGCTCATAAGGCTTCGTCTCTCAGGTCACGCCGGTTTCGGTAGAGTAGTCGGGGCAGCATCAGGGCCAGGGCAAACCCGACGGCGGGCACCAGTGCCTGGACCAGCGCCCAGACGCCGATAATCCGGCGACTGCCGCCGGCAGCGAGAGCGACCGCCTCCGTGGTCACGGTCGGCACCCGTCCGGCGCCCATCAGCTGCGTCGGCAGATACTGGCCGACACTGACCGCCAGTCCGATGGCCACCGCCGTCAGACAGGGTGCCAGCAGCATCGGCAGACGCACCCGCCAGAACGCCCCGTTCGGACCAGCCCCCAGCGTGCGGGCAACCATCACCCAGCGCGGATCAAGCTGGCGATAGGATTCGGACAGTGAAAGATAGACATAAGGCAGCACGAAGATCACATGGCCGGCGACGACCAGCGCCAGCCCCGGACGAAAGCCGACGGCCTCGGCACCGGTCACGATACCGAACAGGAAGGCGATCTGTGGCACGATCAGCGGCAGATAGAGAATGCGCATTGCCGCCTGACCACTTGGTCTGGCCCGTCTGACCTCGTTCTCCAATGATGCCATCACCAGAACAACGGAAATGGCAGTTGCCAGAAAACCGACCGTGAAGGTAATCCCCAAAGCGTGTAGCACACCCGACCCGGCCCGGCTCCATTGCCGGAGAGTGAATGCCTGCGGCAGGGCATCAGGAAACCGCCAGAAACCGGCGAAGGAATTGATCACCAGAGCGACAATCCCTGCAGCAGCCAGTATGACAGCAAGGCAGATCAGCGTAATACCAAGAAATCGAAGCAGCGAATCGCAGAAGGCCCTTGCCCCCCGCTCGATCCATCGCCTTGCGCAAAATCCGACCAGCCGTTCCGCCCCCCACCAGAGCCCCATGGCAAGCCCGGTTACCCCGAGCTGCAGGACCGCCCCGGCAGAGGCCAGAAACCGCATTTCCAGCTGGGGATCATGAAACCAGCGGATGATCGAGACGGCCAGCGTCGGCGGGTTTGTCGGCCCCAGAATCAGCGACACATCAACTACTGACGACGAGAAGGCAATGACCGCATAGACCGGCAGGCGGATCAGCGGATACAGACTGGGGGCAACCGCCTTCAGCCAGGCCGTCACCGGACGATAACCCAGCGATCTGGCCACCGCGACCCGCCGTGCCGGGTCGATCTGGGGCAAGGCTGCCAGACTCATCAACAGCAGAAACGGGATTTCCTTCACCACAAGACCCAGCATCATCGACAAACCGAGTGTGTCATGAACGATCAGCAGATCAGCCGGGCGATCCCATCCGGTTGCCCAGGGCGACAGAGCGCGGGCAATCAGGCCGGACGGTGCGATCAGAAATGCAATCCCGAAGGCCGCCGCAGCATGCGGCACCGAGAGCAGCGGCGAGACAGCCCGGCGGACCCAGCGATAGACCCGCCCGTTGCCTGCACCGGCAAGGAACAGCATCACCACGCCCAGGGCAGTCACCGTCGTGACAAGCCCCGCCAGCAGACTGATCACCACCGACATTCCGACACCCGGCTGTGCCGCAAGCTGACGCCAGGGATCAAGCGTCAGGCTGTTCCCGCCCAGCACCGGCAACCAGCCGAAGGCAGGCAAAATCACACCGATCAGCCCAAACAGCACAGGGGCAGTCAGAAAGATAACAGCAATGGCCGGTGCCAGCCGGATCATGAGGCGAATCCGGAAGGCCGGATGGTTATCTCATCTGAACTCATCGACCTGAATTCCCCCCTTGCCGCCGCCAGAGGTAGCGACCCCGACCCTTCGGGTACAATAACAATACCGCGAGAAGTCGATAACGGCAGCCATTGCTTAAACATATCGAAACTCAAAAATTGTAGAATTTCATCAATCTACAATGCGGAAGCCAGTTGCATGATCACCTTCAATCCGGCGACCGGAAACTTTCAGCGGGTCAGCGCAGCGCGCCCGTTTGAACCCATCGTGCGCAGTATCACCGAAGACTACGCCTCTGCGCTGGTCAGCACGAACAGTCTGTATTCACCGTCTGACTTCACCGCTTCAGCCAGTACGGTCGGTATGGATCTGTGCCACCACCTCAGTTTCGGCGACATCGAGCAAATGATCGTCGATTATCTGAATGGTGTGTTGTCAGTGAATCAGTTTCTGGTGCTGGTCGGTGCGATTTTCCGTCCGTCATGGGCCAATCTGTTCTATCCGCCAACCCTTCTGAAGCTGACTGTTCAGTGGGCTCTGTCAATCGGACGACGCCTTCACCTCATTCACCGGCATCATTATGGCACGCCTGCCCAGACAGCTGTCGCCGCCAACCAGCTGGTCCATGTGCTGAACAACACGGTCGCCAACCTTCGGTACGGTCACCGTTCGACAAACCGCAGCATTCAGGGACATTTCGATCTCAGGCTTCAGCGCGGCGCAAATATTGACCCGCTGATGCTGGTGACCCTGTTTTATGGCTGGTATGTCGGCAGACCTGTGTTTTCCGCTGAATCCAGCGCCCTGCTCAACGATTGGGAAGCCTATGCCCGGACCGGGATTCCGGCCCTTCCCGGCGGCGGGCTGAAACTGTCGGAAAGCAGCACCGCCGTCGCCCTGACCGGAAGCGGTAATCCGGTCATGGGGACAGCGGCGATGCCGGTGCGTGAGCCTTACCGCCGCACTCTTGGTATCCCGGCACCGGTCTCGGTCGACTCTCTGCTGCTGATACTCGGTGCCATCTTCATTGCCTGGTGGTTTGGCTTCATGACCCTCCCCTTCCTGCGGGACGATTTCAGCCGATAAATCACCAGATCATTGGATTGTGTAACGCTTCGCCCATTCCGCTTCGATCTGTTCCATCCAGCTGGGATGCGGTTCCGGCAGGATACGGCCCAGCTGTTCCGGCTTCAGGGTGGCGACGCCCAGGTCGAGGCTGTCGAACCGGGCTTTCTCTGCGGCAGGCAGCAGGTCAACCGCCAGCACCGTCGCCGAGCCCCAGACCGCCGGGTCCTGCTTGCGGGCCTGTGCTTCCGGCGACAGCAGGAAGTTGGCCAGCACCATCGCCCCGGCCTTGTGCGCGGCATTGAACGGAACCGCCAGAAAGCTGACATTGCCGATGGTGCCGCCGTCGAGAACGAAAGTCCGGACGGTATCCGGCAGCTCGCCATTGGCAATGGCTGAAGAAGGATCTGCCGGGTCGAAGGTAAACCCGATGGCCAGTTCACCGTCAGCAACCAGATTACGCAGTTCCGTTCCGTTCGCCGGGAACGACCGCCCCTGACGCAGCAGATGCGGATGAAGCTGGTCGAGATAGGCCCAGAGTGGTGAAGTGACCGCAGCAAAATCCGCTTCACCGACCGGGGCATAAAGCGGTGCCGTATCGGGTGCCAGTTTCATCAGCGCCTGCTTGATAAAGGTGGAGCCCAGAAAATTTGGCGGCAGGGGGTAGGACAACTGGCCCGGATTGGCTTTCGCCCAGTCCAGCAGCGCCGGCATGCTGCGCGGTGGCTGCGGCAGGGTTTTGCTGTCATGATAAAAGACGATCTGCGCCTTGCCCCAGGGGGCCTCAAATCCTTCGACCGGCACCGTAAAATCCTCCCGTACACCCGGATTTTCGTCCGGATTGGTCAGGGCAAAATTCGGAATATCTTCGGACCAGGGGCCAAACAGCAGATCATTGCGTTTCATCGACGCAAAATTCTCGCCATTGATCCAGATGAGGTCCACAGCACCACCGGCGGTGGTTCCCGCCGCTTTCTCCGCCACAACGCGGGAGACCGCTTCCGCCGTATCGCTCAGCTTCACATGGACGACCGTCACGCCATAGCGTTCTTCAACCTGACGTCCGGCCCAGGCGATATAGTCATTGATCCGCGGTTCACCCGCCCAGGCATTCCAGTAGACGGTCTGTCCCTTGGCCACCGCAACAACCTTGTCCCAGTTCTTCGGATCCGGATCAGCGGCCAGCGCCGGCTGCACCAGAAATCCGGCCAGCAGCAATGATAAGAATGTCCTGAACATCGGCGATATCCCCCTGGATGATTTTATTACCCGGTCAGCAGTTACCGAATGTCGCCGGTCCGGTACAATAACATTGCCGCGAGATCATGGGGTAATTCATTGGGATCGGATGCCGGAAGCCAGATGGCCCAACAACCAAATTCATGTCATCCCGTCGCAAGACGGGACCCAGCCGTTCATACCCTGCCCGCCTTGGCTGGATCCCGGCTTTCGCCGGGATGACATGGATTTACACGCGAAACAGCCTAGTAAGGGCTGTCGCCCGGCAGGGCGTTCACGGTCACATTATGTTTGGCCAGCCATGTAACACGGTAGTCGTTGACGGCCTGTGCATGGTGACGGGCTGACTTGTTAGTCGGCTGCAGCTTTTCGTCATAGAAGAAATCCGGCAGTTCATCGTCAGCGACGGTGAAGCCCGCTTTCTCATTGAACTGCATTTCCATCACCAGGGCCTCCCGGCCCATCGTCGGGATGAAATCGATCGGCAGTTCGGTGCCGAGTGCGCCGTTGATCGAATCCATGATGAGGTCAAAATTGATGTTCGTCACGGACCGGCCAAAGACGCAGAGACCGACAGAATCTGCCGCCGCGCACAGTGCCTGCACGTCCAGGCTGGCTTCCGCCAGCTCCTCGGTCGTCTTGTCCTTGCAGTCGAAGGTCGGCAGGTTGCCGGTTGTGTGGTCCGCCCCCTGCGCCGTAACCATCATGCTGATCCCCGTCACTTCGATGACCCGGGGGTCATAGGCGCTGATCGCCTGCTTCTTGATCACCGGCACACGCTTCACCCCGAAATGCTCACCGACGCGGTGCGTGCCCTGCGCCAGCAGCCGGCCGCGTTCGTTGCCCTTGCGGACATCTTCCAGCGCCGCCGCCATAAAGGCGTGATCGCCAAAGGCTGCCTGACCGGCTTCCATCAGCACACCCAGCGTCGCACCGATTTCGATGGTGTCGATACCCAGATCATTGGCGATCTGGTTCAGCAGCGCCACGTCATCCGGCTCGGACAGGCCGCAGTTGGTGCCCAGCAGGCCGATGGTTTCATATTCCAGCGGCGAGACCATCTCCTTGCCATCCTTGTCGGCATAGATATTCGAACACTGGATCATGCAGCCCGGCATGCAGGCATGGGTGGGGGTACCGCCGCGTTGCAGGTTCTGTTCACGGATGAACTCGCCACCCATTTTCAGTGTCTCTTTCTCGCGGTCGACCAGCTGGCCGGAGGAGAAATTACGTACCGGCAGGCCACCCATATGATTGATGATATCGGCCACCATCGCGGTACCGCGGCTGTTCAGCGCCTGAATGGCGGCATCCGCATTCAGCTTCTGGCCATAATCGCGCACGCCCATCATAACCTTCTTGCGGTCGGCGAAGGTCGGCATCTTTACCTTGTCGGCAACGATGGCCTTGACCTTCTTGGATCCCATCACCGCGCCGACGCCACCACGGGCGGCAATCCGGACCGGGCGGTTTTCCGGGTCAGAGAAGGCAATGCCGGCCACCAGCCCCTGATATTCCCCAACCGGGCCGCAGAGTGCCAGGCTGACCTTCTCGCCATATTTTTCATGCAGCAGTGCAGCCGCCTCGATATTGCCCTTGCCCATGTAAGGTGTGGCATCGTCGTAGGTAATCTCGCCGTCTTTGGTGATCCGGATGACGACCCAGTCATCGGACACGCCGTTGAGGGTGAAACCGCAGATTTCCATCTGGCCAAGGGCAAAGCCGAAGGTGCCGCCCGCATTGGATTCCTTGATGCCGCCGGTCAGCGGGCTTTTGCAGCCGACGCTGATGCGGTTCGCGTTGGAAAAGTTGGTGCCGGCAAACGGCCCGACCGAGAAGATCAGCGGATTATCAGCGGACAGCGGGTCCACCGTCGCGACATCCCGTTCCACCAGTGTCTGTGCGATATAGTACCGCCCGGCATAGGCCAGTTGCTCACCGGACCGGGTTTCACGTTCAACGGTGCGGGTCGGCAGATCAAAATGAAGATAGGTGCGCATGTCGCAACCTCCGGCAATGGGACGGGATGGGTGGATATATAGGGATTTTCGGCGTTTTGGAAAGTCGCAGTATCCGGGTATTTCCGTCAGATACTGACCGGCACGAACACAATCACCCCACCCGCCACGACAAGCCCTGCACGCAGCAACCAGGCTTTCGGTGTAATCACCCCGTTTGAGATCAGGGCAATCCCGACGCCGACCTTCAGCATCGCGAACAAGGCGGAGAGTGGTGCATCCGCCAGCTCGATCAGATCGCGGTTGGCCACCATCCCCAGCGGAATGAGGTAGAGCCCGAGGCCCAGCGCCATCGCGAAGACCGCAACTTTCAGCCAGTTTTCCCCGACGATACCCGCCGCAATGAACACCGCCCCGCAAACCGGCGGGGTGATGGTCGACAGCAGGGCAAACCAGAACACGAAGAGATGCGCCATCAGCGGCTCAAGCCCGAGCGCAGTCAGTGCCGGACCGGCGACAGAAACGCAGATCACGTAAGCCGCCGTTGTCGGTACTTCCATGCCAAGGATAAGGCAGGCAATCGCCGTCAGCAGAAGCGCCGGCCACAACATCCCGCCGGAGCCGGACAGGATGACCGAGGTGATCTTCACACCCAGCCCGGTAATCCCCAGCACACCGATGACGATCGACGCACAGAGAATGATCGCCCCGATCATGGCGATCTGGCTGCCTGCACTGATACAGGCATCAATCATCCGCTCAGCCGTGCGTTTCAGATCGAATTTTAACCGGGCATCAAAGGGCAGCAGCAGGGCACCTGCCAGAATTGCCAGACAGGCGGCATATTGCGGCGTGTAATCGCCAATAAAGATCCCCCAGAGCAGCACCGAAAACGGCACCATGAAGAAGGCTGAAGTAATCAGCACATCCTGTGCCGAGGGGCGTTCGTCGACACTCAGCCCGCGCAGCTCATACCGGGTGGAAAAGCCGTCGATACCGACCCAGACCGCAATGAAATAGAGCAAAGCAGGCAACAGTGCCGCAGCCATGATGCCGGTGTAGGGCGTGCCCGTCAGTTCAACCATGACAAAGGCCCCCGCCCCCATCAGCGGCGGCATGATCTGGCCCCCGGATGATGCCACCGCCTCAACGGCACCGGCCAGCGCCTTCGGATAGCCAAGCCGGGTCATGGTCGGGAGCGTAATCGCGCCGGTGGAGGCGACGTTAGCCGAGGCCGAGCCGGAGATCGAGCCGAACAGCGCGGAGGCTATGACCGACACTTTTGCCGCCCCGCCCCGCAGCCGCCCCGCAGCCGCAGCCGCCACATTCATGAAGCCCTGTCCGGCCTCACCCGCGTTCAGCACGGCCCCGAAGATCACAAATATCGCGACAATGTTTACCGAGACCGCCGTCAGGCTGCCCCAGACACCGCCTTCGGCAATGGTCAGCGTCCCCAGGAAGCTGTTCAGCGGCGTGCCGGGATGGCCGAATTCACCGGGTATATGCTGACCCAACAGGCCATAGGCCAGGGCCAGTACGGCCACCATGGGCAGTGGCCAGCCGATCGACCGGCGTGCCATTTCCAGCACGGTCACCAGCAACACAATTGCCAGTCCAAACTGAAAATCGCCGGACAGAAAACCGTACTGGTCTGACAGGGCAGACTGATTGAACGCAATCCAGAACGTCGCCGCCCCGCCGACCAGCGTCAGCAAAATCCCGGAGATGCGCAGCAGCGGAGTCTTTGCGATGAACACCAGCGCCCAGGGCAAAGCCAGAGCCATATGCAAGGGCCGGCTGACCAGATTTGGCACAAGCCCGGAGAAGATCAGCCCGAGATGAAAGGCAATGGATACCCCCCCAAGCGCAGCCCAGAACAGACGGATCTGTATCGACATGGATTTGCTCTGCCCAATCAGCGCAGGAAGAAGGAGTTGATCCTTCGAGACGCGACTACGTCGCTCCTCAGGATGAGGTGATTTATGTGTTCCTCATCCTGAGGAGCTGCAAAGCACCGTCTCGAAGGACCGCAAAAAACCGGGGCGGTGCTGTAATCCACCGCCCCGGTTGTCTTACATATGCGCGTCGGAGAGGGTGATACCCTTTTCCTTGTAGAATTTGATCGCGCCGGGATGGATCTTGCTGGAGATATTCTCCAGCATGTCCGGCGTGACACCGTTCCACCAGGCAGCACTTGCCGCCATTTTCTCCCGCTGGTCCCAGAAGGTCTTGGTCATCGCATAGGCCGTTGCGTCATCCATGCCGGTTGTGGTGTAGGCAACCACCGGCAGCGAGGTCGTCACGATATCGGAATCCTGACCAGCATAGGTGCCTGCCGGAATAACCAGCCGGGTACGTTTTGTCTGGGCGATCTGCTCATCGTTGAGTGACAGAACGGTCACACCGGAACCGGCTGCTGCTTCGATGACATTCGGTGCCGGGAAGGAACCGGCGGTAACGAAGCCGTCGATCTGGCCGTTCTTCAGTGCCGGCACAGCATTCGACAGTTCCACATCAGCCAGCGTCACCTTGCCTTCAAGGCCGAACAGCTTGAGATACTTTTCCCCTTCCGTGGCGCCAAAGCTGCCTTTCCCGATCAGGATGGTCTTGCCTTCCATATCGGCGAACGACTTGATGCCGCTCTTTTCACTGACAACGAAGTGCATGGTCAGCGACGGAATCGGGAACAGCGCCCGGATATCGTCAAATTTCGGGCTACCCTTGCCCTCGAACGGACCCTTCGCACCCTGCGCCAGATTGACCAGTGCAGGCGGCGTCGTGAAGACAAAATTGCCATCCCGCTGGCCCGCTTCCATGACGTTCTGGACGGAGCCCTGGCTTTCCTCGACCGTGACAATCACGTCACCTTTGGTCCCGGCTTTCATCGCCTCGGCAATCTCGACGCCCATCTGATAATAGGAGGACGCGCTTTTCGCGGACTTGTAGACCACCCGGGTCTCTGCCTGTGCAGCCCCGAGACTGACAGCAAAGCCGATACCGGCGAGGCCGATGGTTTTAAGCATATTCATTGTTCTCTCCCTGAGACGACGGATAAACTGGATGATCCCGCACCATGCAGGCAACCAGAGACGTTTTTATTCTTGGGCTGTATCTGATATTCCCGACCCATTGAAGTCAATCCAGAGGTGCTCGCATGAGCCGCATAATCGTCACGGGCGCTGCGGGCCAGATTGGACAGGCCATCACTGCGGAACTGGTGGCCAACGGACATTCCGTGGTTGCCATGGATATCACCCCGCACCCGGCCCTGACAGAGATCGCCGCGACAACCCCTGACCTGCTCAGCTTTCTGCCGGTTGATGTTACCGACGCAGAATCCGTGAGTACCGCCTTCACACAGGCTGCCGAGATGCTTGGCAAGGTCGACGGCTTCGTCAATGCGGTTGGCATTATCTCCCGTTCGCCTTTCATGGAGACCACGGACACACAACTGGAACGGATGCTGCAGGTCAATCTGGTTGGCGCGCTGCGAACGTCGCAGGCTGCGGCCACCCGCATGCAGGCCGATGGCGGCAGCATCATCCATATTGCGTCAGTGCACGCCCTGATGGGGATTGCCGGCCGTGCTGCCTATGCCGCGTCGAAGGGTGGTCTTGTCGCCATGGTACGGGTCATGGCGACAGAACTGGCCGAGTTCGGGATTACAGCGAATGTCATCGCACCGGGACCGGTCGGCACCGGCATGGGCGGCATCGCCGCCAGCCGCCACCAGATGATCGCCGCCACACCACTGGGCAGGGTTGCCGAGCCGTCGGAGATTTCCGGCATGGTCTCCTTTCTGCTGTCAGAGCCCGCGCGGTTCATTACCGGCCAGGTATTCCCCCTTGATGGCGGGCTGAGTTCCAAAACCCTTGCATCACCCGACCCCGGAATCGTTCCGAAGGCCTGATTTTTATCAGGTCAGGGCAGATAACTGTCCCGCCATTTCAGCACGACATTGAAGGACACTGACATCCTCTGTTCCTGACTGAGATTTGGATGAACCAGATGATGCAGGAAGGCAGGCCAGAGCAGCAGGTCACCGGCTTCCGGCAGGACGCGATATTCAGGATCAACCTGCCCGTCACCCTTTATGGCGTTCATATTCGCCTGTCCCCGCGGGTCGAAGAAGCTGATCGCACCGGGGTTCCGGTCATCCCGTCCCGGCAGGTCGCCAGTGTCAGCCGGTACCTGGACGTAGTAGGTACCGCTCAGCCAGCTATGCGGATGATTATGGAGGTTATGGTAATCCCCGAAGCGATTGAGGTTCGCCCAGCCCTGCAGGCTGTAATCAAGCTGATAGTCGATCCCGAGGCTGGTCGCATAATCCTGAACAGCCCGCCGGAGACAGTTTCCCAGCCATTCGACAACCGGATGTTCGGTGCGCAGAAAATCAGACTCCAGATAGCTGGTGGTCATGTCTGACTGGCGGAGATCAGCCTCCCTGATGAGTTCCGCCAGCAGCGGATTGGCCGCAGCAGCCCCCGGCAGCGGGAGACGCAACATACGCGTGGGCCACAGGTCGATATAGTCAGGACCGGTTGTCGTCATTACACTGCCCGCTACGATCATTCTCATGAAAGGAAAGGACAGGTTAGCTGGAGAACAGCAGAACGCAATCCGGATGCAACCGGAACTTTCATCCGTCAGTGACGTATATCCTCTTGAAAACCAACAGAAAGCTACAATCCGAATGATGCAGAAAGACCAGCCGATCCTTGTCGATGGTGAAACCTGCTGGCGAACGGAAACCGCCGGTCGCGCCGCCGTGCTGGTTGATGCCGCCCCCTATTATGGGGCGCTGCGGGAAAGTCTGATCAAGGCCAGATCAACCGTCTTCATTGCTGGCTGGGATGTCGACAGCCGGACACCGCTCTATGGCCCGGACGGACCGCCCGATGACGGTTTTCCGGAAACGCTCGGCCCGTTTCTGACCGCACTAGCAGAGAAGAATCCGGAACTGACGGTTCACATTCTGCTCTGGGACTATTCCATGCTTTATGCTCTGGAGCGTGAACCCCTGCCCTCAATCCATCTGGACTGGATGACACCGGCCCAGATCAAGGTCTGTCTGGATGATGTGCTTCCGGTTGGTTCGTCGCATCACCAGAAGGTTGTGGTGATTGATGACAGGGTTGCCTTCAGTGGCGGCATTGATCTGGCGGTCAACCGCTGGGATGACCCGTCACACGCCCTTTCAAACGAAGCGCGGGTCGGTCCGCTCGGCAATCCCTACCGTCCGTTCCATGATATCCAGATGATCGTTGATGGCGATGCAGCCGGGGCACTGGCAGATCTGGCACGCGAACGGTGGCGGCTGGCAAGTTGCACCGAGCCACCGGCGGTAAATCCGGGCGAGGACTGCTGGCCCGACAGTGTCGAACCGGATTTTGAGAAAGTCAGCATCAGCATCTCCCGTACCATGCCACCTCAATATGGTGCCGGCGGTTCTTATGAGGTCGAGGCGCTCTACAAGAAGGCCATCACCGCTGCCGAGAAATGTATTTATATCGAAAACCAGTTCCTGACAGCGCATGCCGTTGCCGACAGCCTGATCGCCTGCATGAAGAAGAAACCGGACCTCGACGTCCTGATCGTTGCTCCCAACGTGCATCAGAGCTGGCTTGAAGAGCGCAGCATGAATCTCGGTCGTATCCGTTTCATGCGACGCATTGCCGAAAACGATCTGTCAGACCGGGTGAGGCTGGTGTTTCCCGCCCTGCCGGACGATGCCAGCGGCGAGGGTGTGATGGTTCATGCAAAGCTGCTGATCATCGATGACCGGCTGCTGCGGGTCGGTTCCTCCAACATCAACAATCGCTCCATGCGAACCGATACAGAATGCGATCTCAGCATTGAAGCCAGCACAGAGGAAGAATCCGAAGCCATTGCCGGCATCCGTGCCCGCCTGCTGGCAGAGCATCTTGACTGCGACACCGATACCATTCGTGAGGCGATTGCCGAAGATGGCCTGATCCGGGCCATTGACCGCTTCTCTGATCAGGAGCGATGCCTGAAACCGGTACAGATACCGGACACGCCGGAAGACCAGATTTCGCTTACTGTGCAGAGCATTGCCGATCCGGAACGCCCGATCGACACCCCGAATTTCGTCGGCGACATGTTCAGTGGTCAGGTGGTGCGGCAGGGCCGGCGACGGCTGGTAAAACCGCTGTTCGGTGCCGCCGTTATCCTCGCTCTGATCGCGATCTGGCGATTCACGCCGCTGGCCCAGATGACCAGTCCGGCAGATCTCGCCGAACAGCTTAACCAGTTTGCCGGCAGCGCCTGGATTCCGGTACTGGTGCCGCTCTGCTTCATTCTGGGCGGGCTCATCATGTTTCCGGTCACTGTGATGATTGCCGTCACCGGTCTGCTGCTCGATCCCCTGCAGGCTTTCACCTATGCCCTTGCAGGCGCTCTTGGCAGCGCCGCCATCACCTATGGTGCCGGTCACTATGCCGGGCGCGACATCATGCGGAACCTGCTGGGGATTACGATCAACAAACTCAGCCGGAAACTGGCAAAACGCGGTGTGCTCAGCGTTGCCGCCCTGCGCATGCTGCCAATCGCACCCTTCACTGTCATCAACCTGGTCGCCGGTGCCAGCCATATCCGGTTTGGCGATTATATTCTGGGTACCCTGCTGGGTATGGGTCCGGGAATTCTCATCATGACCCTGCTCGGGCATCAGATCGGCGCGGTTCTGGCCGACCCCACACCAACCGAAATCAGCCTTTTCATACTTGCCATCATCTGCTGGCTGGGCGTGTCCTTTGGCCTGCAGGCACTGGCTGAAAAGTTGCGCAACTCCGGCACGGCCTGAATTTTGTCCTCAACAAATATACGTGTTCTGTCGTGGAACATTCACGGCTTTGTCGGTCTCGACGGGAAATATGACCCGGTACGGACAGGACAGGTCATCGACAGTATTTCCCCTGATATCGCCGCTTTTCAGGAAGTCGACTGCCGGGGCGACAAGGCTGCCCGTAACCAGACAGCCGACAGCCTGCGCGAAGCCGTCGGTGATCATAGTCACTACGCCTGGTCCATTGTCACACCGGATCGCCATTACGGCCAGATGCTGGCCAGCCGCTACCCTATCCAGTCCGGAAAAATCCACGACATTTCAATGGATAGCCAGGAACCCAGACGTATCATCGAAGCGGTCATTCAGGCCGGAAAGAAAGGGCGTATCCGGGTGCTTGCAACCCATCTCGGGCTGAAGATAAGTGAACGTCGGCACCAGAACGCAATCCTGCGGCGACTGATCGCCAGTGAAAGAACATTACCCCTTGTCGTCATGGGCGACTTCAACAACTGGCTGATGGAACGCCGCAAGACCGGGCTGGCCGGGGTCATGACAGACCGCACCGGATTGCGTACCTTCCCGTCCCGCTTTCCGCTGTTACCTCTGGACCGGATATGGAGTCGTGCTCCCGGGACGATCAGTCAGGCCCGCACCTACCCCGAATATCGCCAGGCGTCAGACCACCTGCCGCTGACAGCCGAAATCCGGTTCCCGGTTTCGTGATGAACATCGGTTCCGCCTCATTCTGCATTATTGAACCGAGTCAGTTCGGGCTGTTGTAGGAAACGGCAGCGGCGATAACCTCAGTGCCAATACCGTCTTCAAATTTGCTCCAGACAGGCTTCATTGCCTTGATCCAGAGCGCGCGCTGTTCGTCGTCAAGGGTTCGGATAACACCACCGGCGGCAACGATCGCAGCCCTGGCTTCACTATTCACCTTTGCCGATTCAGCATTACGCTCTTCCGTGACCTCTTTGATGATCACCGCAAACTGGTCGCGCAGATCAGCCGGCAGACCACTCCACCATTCCGACGAGGCAACCAAAAGGTAATCAATGATGCCGTGGTTGGTCTCCGTGAAGCTGTCCTGAACTTCAAAGAACTTCTGACCATAAATGTTGGACCAGGTGTTTTCCTGACCATCGACAACGCCGGTCTGCAGGGCACCATAGACTTCACTGAAGGCCATTTTCTGCGGGATGGCGCCCAGTGCCTTGAACTGTGCCTGGAGCACATCCGACGGCTGAATGCGAAATTTGAGGCCCCTGGCATCAGCGGGAACCACTATCGGCTTGCTGGCCGAAAGCTGTTTCATGCCGTTATGCCAGAATGCAAGGCCCTGCAGCCCGCGACGCTTCATCGAATCAAGCAATGCCTGACCGTCATCAGAGTTCTGATACCGGTCAACGGCATCGACGTCCCGGAAGATAAAAGGCAGGTCAAATACGCGGAATTTCTTGGTAAATGTCTCGAACTTTGACAACGACGGTGCCGCCAGCTGCACATCACCCTGCAGCATCGCTTCAAGAACCCTGTCATCATCATACAGGCTGGCATTGCCGAAAACCTGCATGCAGGCCCGCCCGTTCAACTCGGCATTCACGCGATCCGCGAGCATGCTCGCGGCGATGCCCTTCGGATGCTTGTCGGTGTTGGTAACATGGCTGAACCTGATTACCATCTCGCCGGGATCACAGGTCGCCAGCGCCGGGGCAGCCGTGAAGGACAAAGCAACCGACGCCAGAGCAGCGGCAGCTATCTTGCGCATTTGGGTATCCTCCCGACGATTTCACTCTAATTCAGCCGGCCATAGTCCGGTTGCTGGTCCAGACTTGCCGAAGCAACCGCTGTGCCAGAAATGCCCGGGCGTCCGGTGGCCGGAACAACGCTCCCTGACGGGTGAATTTTCCGGCATAAACAGAATGGATCTGGCTGGCAGGCTATCCTCTGATGGGTGGATTTCCGCTCATGCCGACCTGCTGATGTGGCGGATACCGCCATGCGGGTTTGTCCGTTATTCAGGCTTGTCCTTATCGTTCAGATTGTATCTTTTCATCTTGTCGTAGAGCGTCTTGCGCGCAAGACCAAGCTGCTGGTAAGTCGCCTTGATGCTGCCGTCATTCGCCATCAGGGCATCTTCAATCAGCCCTTTTTCATAGGCTGCGACCTTGTCGGTCAGTATCTCCCCTACAACAGTACCGGTCACAGCCGGAACAGCGGCACCCGCCCCGGTCTCGACACCGAGGCCCAGTGCAAAACGCATTGCGACATTCTCCAGTTCACGCACATTTCCGGGCCAGTCATGTGCAATCAGCTGTTGCAGTTGAGACGTGGACACGGCCGGCGGTGTACATTTGAAGCGGATAGCCGCAAGTCCGACGAAGTGATGAAACAGCAGGGCGATATCCGGGCGCCGCTGTCTCAGGGCCGGCAATGACAGGGACAAAACATTCAGCCGGTAGTATAGATCGGTCCGGAAACTGCCGCGGCCGGCAGCTGCCAGCAGATCATCATTCGTCGCCGCGATGACCCGCACATCCACCGGACGTTCCGTATTCGACCCTAGCCGGACAATACGACGGTCCTGCAGAACCCGTAGCAGCCTGGGCTGCAGCTCAACAGGCATGCTCTCGATTTCATCAAGAAACAGGGTCCCGCCATTGGCATATTCAAACTTGCCCAGTCGCTGCTTGCTGGCCCCGGTAAAGGCCCCTTCTTCATGGCCGAACAGCTCGCTTTCGATCAGACTCTCCGGCAGGGCACCGCAGTTGATCGGCACAAAGCGGGCTTCTGCGCGCGGCGACAATTCATGCAGACTGCGCGCGACCAGTTCTTTACCGGTGCCGGTTTCCCCGAAAATCAGGACATCTGCACCGATCGGGCCAAACGCGGCGACCTGACGACGCAAATCGACGACAGTCTTGTCTTGCCCGACAATCCGCCGTTCGAGAGGGCCGACAGTATCGAGCGCGTCCTGCAGCACACGGTTCTGGATAACCAGCCGCCGTTTCTCAAGCGCCCGCCGCACGGCATCAACCAGTTTCCCGGAAGCAAACGGCTTCTCGATAAAATCATAGGCACCGTCGCGCATCGCATCGACTGCCATCGGAACATCGCCATGCCCGGTCATCAGAATCACCGGTATTTCCGGATCCAGCGCCATGACCCGGTTCAGCAGCGCCAGACCGTCAATGCCCGGCATTTTCACGTCGCTGACAATCACCCCGGACCAGGATCGCGATAGCCCGACCAGCGCATCAGACGCGCTGGCATGACATTCCACCGTCAGTCCCGCCAGATCGAGCGCCTGTTCACAGGCTGTGCGCAGGTGCTTCTCATCATCGATCAGCATCACATCCACGTTCATGTCGCCACCTCCGCCACATTTTTGTCCGCCGGTGCCCGTCGCAGGCGGAGGGTAAACAGGGCTCCCCCTTCCGTGTGATTAGCGGCCGTAATCTGGCCACCGAACAGCTGCACAATCCCGTAGGTGATGGACAGGCCAAGGCCAGTCCCCATACCTACTTCCTTAGTTGAAAAGAACGGATCAAACACGCGACCGAGGTCATTCGGTTCGATCCCGGTTCCACTGTCCTGAATGGTGCAGACAACAACCTCGGGCCCGCCGGACACTGTAATCAGAATGTCACGAACAGCCTGTCCGGTCACCGCGTCGATGGCATTCGACAGAAGATTGATGAACACCTGCTGCAACCGGACATCGCCACCCATCACACGCAGTGTACGATCCGGGTTCCTGATCGTCAGGGCTGCCCCGGCATCCCGCAGCCGCACCTCCAGCAATGTCACAGCCTGATCAAGCGCGTCCGACAGTAACACCGGACGGACCGGCGTCTTTTCGTTCCGGGCATAAGTCCGCAGGTTCCGGATAATCCGTGCCATTCGTTCGGTCAGCTCACCGATTCCCGACAGATTGTTCAGGGCTTTGTCAGCCTGCCCGCGATCCAGATAGGTTCGGGCGTTATCAGCATAGGAGCGGATGGCCGCCAGCGGCTGATTCAGTTCATGGCTCAGCCCGGCTGACATCTGTCCCAGTGCAGCCAGTTTTGACGCCTGAATCAGCTCTTCCTGTGCCAGTCGCAGATTGTCTTCCGCTTTCTGACGCTCGACTACCGATGCCTGCAGCTGTCTGTTGATTTCTGACAATTCCGCTGTCCGTTCATGTACCCGTTCTTCCAGCCGGACATTGGCATCTGTCTGAAAGGCAAGCCGGTCATGAATCCGGCGCCGGCGCTGATAGACCGCCGTAATCAGCAGAATCAGGCAGCCGACAGCAATCAGCGCGGCAAACCCGGCCAGTGCGGACTGTCGCCGGGTCAGCGACGTATCCACCAGAATTGCAACCTGCCATTCCGCTTTCGTCAGTGGTCGTTCCAGCCACAGAAACTCAGCCCCGCCATCACCGGACAGCTTCAGCAGGTCACCCTCCAGCGCATTCATATCAATTGACGACCGGGCCACAGAAAGACCGGCATACCGGCCGTCACGTTCAATTGCCCGCCGGTCAGCGGTGGTCAGCGGTTTCAGGCTTTGCAGACGCCAGGCCGGATTACTGGAGAGAAAGATTACCTGTTCCCGGTCAGTCACGATGATTTCATGTTCCGCCGACAACAGCTTGAACTTGTCCTGTGCGCGGCCAAGATCGATCACGACAACGACCACACCACGGACGATCCCCCTGCTGCGAACGGCATGGGAATAGGCATAGACCGGCACACCGGTTACTGCATCAACAGTAAAGAACCGGCCCAGCCTGCCCTGCAGCGCTGCGGTGAAAAACGGCACACCGGCCAGGTTCTCGGCAATGACCGGAGGCCCGTCGCTGGCCGGACGCCCGGCAATGACTGTCCCGGCCACATCGTAAAGGAAGATATCAGCCGCCCCTGTGACACCCTCGATCTGTTCAAGTGTCCGGTCTGCCCGGCTGAGGGCCGCCCCGTCTGCCCGCGTATCAACCGCTGCCAGCAAGGCCGGGTTGGTCGACAGGACACGCGGCAAAAAGATGTAACGGGCCAGTTCGACACCAAGATTGTCGACGGTCAGGCGCAATACGGCGGAACTGCGTTTGCGCAGGTTGTCGAGCGTGAACTCACGCGTCCAGTAGGCAGCCTGCCAGACGGCAAGGCAGGCAGACGCAATCGCCAGCACCACCAGCATCCAACGTACTTTTCGCTGCAATACAGCCCTGACCATTAAACCTGTCCGGTAAAGTCCCTGCCGCCAGAATACCCCTTCCCGGTCAGGGACGGGAGTCTGCTGTCTTGCGACAAAACAAAACGGCCCGCCCGCCTTTCCCGGCGGACGGGCCGTCTGATCCTGAATGACTTTTCAGACGATCAGCGCATCCGCTTGCACAGTCGCAGCCTGCGGGCACCCGCACCAGCCGTATAGTTCGGCATCATCAGCAGGCAGTTGTCGTAAGGTGTGACAACCTCTTCACCACCATCATTGGCGATCACCGTACCTGCCTTTTCAATTACTTCCATACCAATGAATTCCTGGACGAAATTGAAATTATCAGTCTTTGCAGTAACACCTGCGGTGACTTCCCACATCTCTGCCTTTTCCGGATTACGTCCGACATCAGAGAAATGCTTGTTGAGGAACTCGGTTGAGACCGTCTCGGTCGCGCGCAGGAAATGCAGTGCCGTATCCATGGCTATACGGCCGGTTTCCGCTGCCCAGTGCTGACCGCATTCAACCAGCATCGCAACCTTGTTGTTCGAGGTATCGTTGAACGGCGTATACTCGATCAGCCGCTTGCCGACAACGTGACCGGAACCGCACATGATATGCCCGGGATAGTTTACCTTTTCCGTCAGGGCGACTTCCTTGTCGAGGCCGTTGCAGATCATCAGCGGTTTGGAATAGGTGCTCATCGAATGGATATCGAGCATCATGTCGACCGTATCGAACAACGGACGCAGTTCACGTGCACGACGCAGTTCCACTGTATCTTCCGGCCCGTCCAGACGGTCCTCAACCCAGACCCGGTTGAAATCTTCATCGACAAAACGGCTGTCACCCGGCTTGCCTGAATCAAAGGTGTGGTATGCCATATGATTGATGAAACCGAGCGTCAGCTTGCCCCGCAGCGGTTTAACACCTGCCTTGAACAGCTTGTCGAGCGCAATCGCTCCGCAGATTTCATTGCCGTGCGTGACCGCGTTGATCATCACATGCGGACCGGCAATCCCGCTGTCAAAAGTCGTGACAAACTCAATTCCGGTATTTCCCTTGCGATAGGGCTCGATATCCGGAGCAGTCAGTTCAACAGGATAGGTACGCACAGTCATGATCGGGTCCAGTTCAAAAAGTCATAATGCAGGTA
Organism: Rhodospirillales bacterium; assembly: GCA_040219025.1. Lineage (GTDB taxonomy): Bacteria > Pseudomonadota > Alphaproteobacteria > Rhodospirillales > HT1-32 > HT1-32. The sequence goes on from JAVJTE010000009.1 coordinate 382,588, forward strand.
CATTTACCCACCCTTCGCAGACGATACCAGCCCTCAAAGCAGGGTTTTTGATGCCGGCATACCGAGAGGCCGGAGCGGACGGATAAAATAAGCTTGAAGTCCGCAATCAGTCATTGTCCAAAGCTGTGTTCCGTAGGCAAATCCGGGCAGGCGGGACCAACCTCACCGGACGGGAAACCGCCGGAGCCGAATACAGGAACAGACCAGATGCCTTACCTCGCCGCCCTGCTTGCCGCCTTTGCCGGCCTGGCAGTCGTCTCATCCGGGGCCGCAGCCTGCGGCCCGGACAGCGATTGTGTTATCGGTGACCGGATTTACCGGATCGACATGCCGCAGGGACATGACGGCGTCACCCCGGTTGGGGCTCTCGTCTATTCGCACGGGCACCGGGGGACGGCAGCCGGGGTTATGGCCAATCTGAGCCTGCGCAAGACCGCCTCTGACCTGGGCTTGGCCCTGATAGCGACAAAGTCTTCAGGCACCGGTTGGTCGCTGCCGGGGGCACCATCCTGGAGCCCGGACACCAGCGTCGACGAGTTGCCCTATTTCGACCAGCTGATAGACGATGTCACTGCAAGATTCCCGATTGATCGAAAGCGGCTGATTGCCACAGGGTTTTCCGCCGGCGGCATGATGGTCTGGACCCTGGCCTGTCATCGCAGCGATATGTTTGCGGCCTTCGTTCCCATGTCCGGCACCTTCTGGCGGCCGGTGCCAGAGACCTGCACAACCCCGCCTGCCCATATTCTTCACATCCACGGCGACGCCGACAAGACGGTCCCCCTGGCCGGACGAAAAATCCGCGAAACACAGCAGGGTGATGTCCATGAAGTGCTGTCGATGTATGCCGCCTACGGACAATACGGTGATAAATCACCCTTCGCGTTCGATCAGATGACCTGCGAAGAACAACAGTCTCCAACGGGGAAAACCCTTGCTTTCTGCCTGTTTCAGGGTGGCCACAGTTTCCGGTCAGAAACCATGAACCTGGTGGTCGAACGGCTTCGGGCAATCGGCGCGATCTGACAATCCGGGCTGTCCCAGCTCTCATCCGGTCAGTCGAGCAATGCCGCGGATTCCTTGATGGCATTGACCGTATGCGCGATATCCTCATCTGACAGGGCCAGCGAGATATAATGTTTCGCCGGTGATTTCAGGATTCCGCGCTCGCGCATCAGCTTGTTGAATTTTGCTGCCCGCTCCGCATTACCCTTCGTAATGGTCCGGTAATCCCGCACGTCGTGACCCACGAAGACGACGTCGAACATGACCGGGTCACCGACAACGCGATGCGGGATACCGGCGGCACCCAGATGTGTGGCCAGCGCCTCCATGATCGTCCTGCCACAGGCAAAGATATGCTCGTATGAGCCCGGACGTTTGAGGATATCCAGTGTCTTGAGGCCCGCCACCGACGCGACGGGATTGCCGCTGAGTGTCCCGATCTGGGTGGTGAAACCGTCAGCACCTGCCTTCTTCAGATCGAAATGCGCCATGATCTCTGCCTTGCCGGCAATCGCCGCCAGCGGAAAGCCGCCGCCAATCGCCTTGCCCAGAGTGCAGAGATCCGGAACCACACCGTACTTCTGCTGCGCACCGCCATAAGCGAGGCGGAACCCGGTCACCACCTCGTCAAAGATCAGCACAATACCGTGGCGCGTGGTCTCCGCCCGCAGCATTTCAAGAAACCCCGGGGCTGGCGGGATCAGCCGCTGCAGCGGCTCAACAATGACGCAGGCAATCTCGTCGGCATATTCGCCCAGCAGCTGCCGGGCCATCTCCAGGTCATTGAAGGGGGCGACAATCATGTTATCGCGGACGGCCTCCGGAATACCGGCGGAATCAGGCATCGCCTGTGGAAAATTCACCAGCTTCGTCGGTGCAAGGCTCATCAGACCTTCCGACGACATGCCGTGATAGCCACCTTCAAACTTCATGATCTTGTCGCGGCGGGTGTGGGCACGGGCCAGCCGCATCGCATACATGTCGGCTTCACTGCCCGTGCTGACAAACCGGACCTGCTCGGCACAGGCAACCGCATCGGTGATTTCTTCCGCCAGTTCAATCCCGATGGCGTTGTTTGCAAAGAAGGTAAAGCCCTTTGCCACCTGTTCGATCACCGCCTCCACCACTTCCGGATGGCTGTGACCAACAATCATCGGGCCGGAGCCGATCAGGTAATCGATATATTCCTTGCCGTCTTCATCCCAGACATGCGCACCATGACCTTCGCGAATCACAATTCCGGGATCAAAATTGCCGAACCCGCCTGCCGGCAACACTTTGCCCGCACGTTCCGCCCATTCCTGCATGCTGGTCATAACTGTTCCGTCCCTGAATATTGTTATCCCGTCAGACGCTAGACCAAATCGCGTTTGTCCGAAACCGGCAAAATCCGGTTATCGGGAATGTTCGACGTTACCGTCTGCAAGACTGATAAAAGACAACAGCACGGCACAAAATATTTTATCCGGACAATTGCTTTTTCACCTGAAAATGCGCAGCCTGCGTCACGGATATGAGCCAACAATCACCAGACACTCATTGCCCGGTGACATCTCAATAACAGGAGACGACCAATGGACGAGAAGCTTTTTGAGGCCGGACTGGCCAAGCGCAAGGCAACCCTGGGTGCAGAATATGTCGAGAAGAACCTGGCTGCTGCCGACGACTTTACCCTGCCGTTTCAGGAAGCCATGACCGCATGGTGCTGGGGCTTCGGCTGGGGCGATGAAACGATCGATATGAAAACCCGGTCGATGATGAACCTGTCGATGATCGGCGCCCTCGGCAAAATGCATGAGTGGGAAATTCACTGCCGTGGCGCGATCACCAACGGCGTCAGCAAAGAGGAAATCCGGGCGATCATTCATGTGATCGGCATTTACTGCGGGGTACCGCAATCCCTCGAATGCTTCCGTGTTGCACGCAAGGTTCTGGAAGAAGAAGGACTTCTGTAATCCGGAAAAGCCCGTTTCCGGCGTTTACGGCTTGATGTGAAATGGTTTAAGGGTCAACGGACGTGTCTATCCGCTGACCCTTTTCCTTTTCCGGAGTGCCCCGATGAGCGACAAGCCCGTATTGCTGATCCCCCGCAAGCTTTCTGCCAGAACATTGGAACGTGCCGCCCGTGATTACGATGTCCGCGTAAATCTGGAAGATCAGGTCTACACGCCGCCGGAACTTCTCGCGAAATGTCAGGATGTCGATGCGGTCCTGCCCTGCCATTCCGAACATTTTTCTGCTGACCTTGTCGCGCAGCTTCCGGACCGGCTGAAAATCATCGCCAATCATTCGGTCGGGGTCGATCACTGTGATCTGAAAGCCTGCAAGGGTCGCGGCATTATCGTCACCAACACCCCCGACGTCCTGTCCGATGCAACGGCAGAGATTGCCATGCTGCTGCTGCTCGGTGCGGCAAGACGGGCGAGCGAAGGCGACCGGATGATGCGCAACGGCGACTGGAAACACTGGAGCCCGTCTTTCATGGTCGGCTCGCATGTCACTGGCAAGACACTCGGAATTATCGGCATGGGCCGTGTCGGACAGGCCATGGCACGCTGTGCGCGCGGCTTCAACATGGATATCCATTATTACAACCGCAGCCGGCTCAGCCCTGACAAAGAGATGGGCGCGACCTATCACGATACGGTCGAGAGCGTACTCGGGATCTCGAACTTCCTGTCCCTGCATTGCCCGGCCACACCGGAGACGACGGGCCTGCTGAACTCTCACCGGATCGGGCTGATGCCGGACGGTGCCGTCGTGGTCAATACCGCCCGCGGCGCACTCATCAATGAGCCCGCGCTGATTGCCGCCCTGAAATCCGGCAAGCTGGCTGCCGCCGGTCTGGATGTGTTTGCGAAGGAGCCCGGCGGTAACCCGGCCTTTGCCGAACTGGAGAACATTTTCATGCTGCCCCATATCGGCAGCGCCACCTTCGAGGCCCGTGACGCCATGGGCTTTCGGGCGCTGGACAACATCGATGCCTTCTTTGCCGGGAAACAGCCGGGCGACCGGGTCGCGTAATATTCAGCAGACCCGTCTACGTTTATTAGGGTATCACCGGTTCCATCTGACGGAATAAGGGAAGATTCTTTTGCTGAGAACCGATGACGGCGCTTGCGCATCGTCAAAGGCTGTCGAATGATCTTGATCTATCGTGGGGGTCTGTGCCCTCAGACATATATGGAACCTTTGGGGAGCTTCAACAGCTGTCCGGTGCCGGTACAGATAAAAAAACAACGGTCGGCATACCGGTTTCATAACAAACGACATGATCATGGGAGAGAAATGTCATGGCTGATAAAAATGAAAATGTAGGTCGGCGTAAATTCCTCAGGGGCGGCGCCCTTGCCGCCGGTGCAGCGGCAGCAACCGTTGCCGCACCAAATATTGCGACCGCGGCCCCGACCGTTCTTAAGATGCAGGCTGCCTGGGGCGGCGGCATCTTCCTCGAAAACGCCAAAAGCTATGTTGATCGCGTACATGCGATGGCCGGCAAGGATCTGCGGATCGATCTGCTCGCCGTGGACTCGGTCGTCAAGACCAGCCAGATGCAGGACGCTGTTCATCGCGGCGTTCTCGATGCAGCGCATTATGTGACCGCCTACTGGTATTCCAAGTCAAAGGCGGCCTCGCTGTTCGGTACCGGCCCCTGCTTCGGCTGGTCGGCACAGGAACTGCTGGGCTGGATTCACTATGGCGGCGGACAGGAACTGTTCGACGAACTGATGGGTACGCTCGGTCTGAACCTGGTTTCCTTCTTCAACAGCCCGATGCCGGCACAGCCGCTTGGCTGGTTCAAGGAAGAAATCAAGGACGCCTCGCAGATGAAGGGCCTGAAGTATCGTACTGTCGGTCTTGCCGCAGACGTGCTTCTGGAAATGGGCATGTCGGTTGTGCAGCTTCCCGGCGGCGAAATTCAGCCGGCCATGAAATCCGGCCTGATTGATGCAGCCGAATTCAACAACCCGACCTCTGACCGTGACTTCGGTATGCAGGATGTCTCGAAGTTCTATCACCTCGCGAGCTATCACCAGTCGCAGGAAACCTTCGAAGTCACCTTCAACAAGAAGAAGTTCAATGCACTCCCCGTAGAACATCAGGCCATCCTGAAATATGCCTCGGAAGCGGAAAGCTCGAACTTCTACTGGCATAACACGACCCGCTACGCAGATGACCTCGTCACCCTGCAGGAAAAGAGCGGCGTGAATGTCTTCCGTACCCCGGATTCGGTGATGGCCGAACAGCTCAAGGCCTGGGATGTGGTTGTTGACCGGATTGCCAAGGAAGATCCGTTCTTCGCCAAGGTTGTCGATTCCCAGAAGGTCTATGCCAAGAAGGTCATGGGCTATCTGCTGAAGAACCAGCCGGATTACGGTCTGGCCTACAAGCATTACTTCGGCTGAAGCTGAAACCTGCTCCGGCAGGTAACAGACCGAAAAACGATGCTCTGGAGGGGGGCAGTCCCTGCGACTGCCCCTCTTGCAGACCTAACGACACTGTCATTCATATTTCGCGGGGGAGCGAACCCAATGACACGGTTCATTCACGCAGTCGAAAGCCTCAATATCTGGATCGGTCGTGCTTTCGGCTGGTGTATCCTCATCCTGACGCTGTCCGTCGCCTATGAGGTGTTTGTCCGTTATGTGCTGAATGCCCCGACGGTCTGGGCCTTCGACATGATGGTTCAGATGTATGGCGCCCTGTTTCTGATGGCTGGCCCCTATGCCCTGGCCCAGGACAGCCATGTGCGCGCGGACGTCGTCTATCGTCTGCTGCCGACCCGCTGGCAGGGGCGGATCGATTTTGTGCTCTACTTCCTGTTCTTCTTCCCGGGAATGCTGGCCCTGTTCTGGTATGGCTGGGAAATTGCCGCCGACTCATGGCGCTACAAGGAAGTCAGCTGGAACAGCCCGGCCCGCATCCAGATCTATTTCTTCAAGACGCTGATCCCGCTCGCCGGGGCGCTGCTGATCCTTCAGGGCATTTCCGAATGCATGCGCTGCATCATTGCCATGAAGACCGGCATATGGCCGAAGCGAATGGAAGATGCGAAGGAAACCGAGGAACTGCTGGTCGAGCAGTCCAATCGATAACGAAGCCGGCCAGATCGCCGCGTTTCACCACGGAGCCCGTTAGAGCATGACGAACCCCGAAGTCGCCTTATTTATGCTGTCCCTGTTCATCATCCTTGTGATGCTGGGATTTCCGGTTGCCTTTACCCTCCTCGCGATGGGCGTTGGCTTCGGTTACTACGCCTATTATCAGGCCGGCAGTATCGAAACCCTGTCCGATGCCTTTAACAACAACATCTTCTACCTGCTGAACCAGAACACCTATTCGGTGATGGAAAACGACATCCTCGTTGCCATCCCGCTGTTCCTGTTCATGGGATATGTTGTCGAGCGGGCGAATATCGTGAACCGGCTGTTTTATTCGCTCCAGATGGCGGCTCACAACCTGCCCGGGTCGATGGCCATTGCGGCACTGATTACCTGCGCCGTCTTCTCGACCGCCAGTGGTATTGTCGGTGCGGTCGTCACCCTGATGGGTCTGCTGGCCTTTCCGGCGATGGCCAGTGCCAATTATGACAAGAGCTTCGCATCCGGTGTCATCTGTGCAGGTGGTACCCTCGGCATCCTGATCCCGCCGTCGATCATGCTGATCGTCTATGCGGCAATCGGCGATCTGTCGCCGCTGCGTCTCTATGCTGCCGCCGTGATTCCCGGCTTCATGCTGGCCGGCTGTTACATCGTCTATGTCATTATCCGGGTGATGATCAATCCGTCCATTGCCCCGAAACCGAAGCGCGAAGACGTTCCCCCTGCATCCCAGGTCTATCTGGAACTGCTGGTCTCGTTCGTGCCCCTGACACTGCTGATCATGCTGGTGCTCGGCTCCATTCTGGGAGGTCTTGCCACACCGGCGGAAGCCGCCGCCATGGGTGCACTCGGGGCCATGGTTCTGGCAGTAATCTACCGATCCATGACCTGGGACAAGCTGAAGGAATCGGTCTATCTGACCGCCAAGGCAACAGCGATGGTCTGCTGGCTGTTTGTCGGCTCATGGACCTTTGCCTCCGTCTTCTCCTATCTCGGCGGGCATGAAATCATCGAACATTTCATCCTCGGCTTTGATCTGGCCCCATGGCAGTTTCTGGTGCTGGTCCAGCTCATCATCTTCATTCTGGGCTGGCCGCTGGAATGGTCGGAAATCCTGATCATCTTCGTTCCGATCTTCCTGCCCATGCTCGATACCTTCGGGGTTAATCCCTATTTCTTCGCCATGCTGGTTGCCCTCAACCTGCAGACGTCGTTCCTGACTCCGCCCATGGCGATGTCGGCCTATTATCTCAAGGGGGTTCTGGGCAAGGCGATTGAACTGGTGCAGATTTTCAAAGGACTGATGCCCTATCTCGGGATCGTGATTTTCTGCATGGTCATGATGTACCAGTTCCCGCAGCTGGCCCTGTGGCTGCCAGACGTTCTGTTCGGCCCGTATGTCCCATGACCTGTTGCTGCTGTGGAAGGAAGGAAGAATCTGATGGCTGAAAAAATTGCCGGTCTCGTTGGTTTTCTGATGGTCGCGGTGTTCGTCGTCGGGCTGGCCTGGAGCATATCGACCGGCTTTGCCGGTTTCTGGGGCGGGTTGCCTTTCTGGTGTATCATCCTGCCAATCCTGTCACTGGTGGCCTATGATTACTGGCGCTCGGTGTTTCGCAAGTAAGCGTCAACACCGACCTGAAGCGACCGACTGACCGGAGAGACTGAATGAGCCTTGCTGACCTGACGGCTGCCCAACTGGCGCAGAAAATTGCGAATGGAGAAACCACCGCAACCGACGCCGTCAATGATTGCCTCGCCCGGATCGAATCCTGTGAGGAGACTGTTGGTGCCTGGGCGCATCTGGATCCGGTATTCGCTCGCCGGCAGGCAGAAAAACTCGATGCTGTCCGGGCTTCCGGCGCTGCACTGGGGCCACTTCACGGCGTTCCCGTCGGCATCAAGGACATCATCGACACTGATGACCTGCCGACCGAATATGGCTCGACCCTGAAAGCCGGACACCGGCCGTTTCGTGATGCCACCGTCGTCGCCCGGCTGAAGGCCGCCGGGGCCGTCATTATGGGCAAGACCGTCACCACGGAATTTGCCGTCTACGCGCCGGGCAAGACGACCAACCCGCATGATGCCACCCGCACCCCCGGCGGCTCCTCCAGCGGGTCAGCTGCCGCAGTTGCCGCCGGTATGGTGCCGCTCGCCATCGGGTCGCAGACCAACGGATCGGTGATCCGTCCGGCATCCTTCTGTGGTGTCGTCGGATTCAAGCCAACCCACGGACAGATTTCCCGGGCCGGTGTGCTGCCCCTGTCGCAGAAACTGGACCATGTCGGTGCCTTCGCCCGCACCGTCGAAGATGCCGCCCTGCTCGGTGACGTGCTGTTCGGCCATGACCGGGAAGACCCCGACACCCGCCCGAAGGCCGCACCGCAGTTACAGAAGACAACCCTGTCCGAACCACCGGCACCGCCGCGTTTTGCCTTCATCCGCACGCCCTTCTGGGATCAGGCGGAACCGTCGACGCAGGAAGCATTTGAAGAACTGGCAGAGTTCCTCGGCGCAGACTGCATCGGGGAAGTACTGCACGAGGAATTTGACCGGGCGGCGGACTACCTCCGCACCATCATGTATCCGGACCTGGCCTTTGCACTGGATCGCTATTTCGCGAATGGCTCCGACCGGATCAGTGATATCCTGACCGGCATGGTCGAGGAAGGTCGTGGCGTCACGGCCCTGGACTATAACAGGGCGGCCAGCCGGATAGAGCCGATGAATGCCTGGCTGGCCCGGATATTTGAAGATTACGATGCCATCCTGACCCCCGCCACGCCCGGCGAAGCACCGACCGGGCTGGATGCCACCGGCAATCCGGTCTTCTGCTCGACCTGGTCCCTGCTCGGCACACCGGCTATCACGCTGCCGCTGATGCAGGGAGAAGCCGGTCTGCCGCTTGGTGTCCAACTGGTCGGCGAACGCGGTGACGATGCACGCCTGCTCCGTACTGCCCGGCAACTGGCGGCACGGGTCGCAGCAGGATAAAATAATAACCGCATTCATTCGCGGACCGCAGGGAAGGCCATGACATGACCGGGATAAACCAGCCTGAAATTCTGGCTGAAGTTGACGGCACCATCGGTCGCATCACCATTAACCGGCCAGCCAAACGCAACGCCATGACACTGGAGATGTGGCGGAATCTTGGCCAGGTGCTCGAAGGGTGGCAATCTGACCCCCGCATCCGTGTACTCATTCTCGCAGGTGCCGGCGACAAGAGCTTTTGTGCCGGAAATGACATCAGGGAATATGCAACCATCCGGGCGACCGCCGAACAGCGTGTTGCCTATGATTCCATCACCACCCGCACCTATGACCTGCTGAAAACCTTTCCGCGCCCGACCATTGCACGGATCACAGGCTATTGCGTTGGCGGCGGCATGGAACTCGCCCTGCTTTGCGATCTGCAGATTGCAGCTGCCAGCGCCAGCTTCGCAGTCACCCCGGCGCGCCTCGGCATCGGCTACAAGCTGGAGGATGTGAAACTTCTGCTGGAAAACATCAGTCCGAAACACGCCCGGGAACTGCTCTACACCGCTGATAAATTTTCGGCACAGACAGCAGAAAGATGGGGACTGATCAGCCGCGCTGTCCCCGACAGCCAGCTCGACGAAGAGCTTGCAGCACTGGCCAGCAGCATAGCCGCAAATGCGCCGCTGACTGTTGCGGCACTGAAGTTCACGATTGCAGAGGCCCGCAAAAACGAACCTGACCGGGAACTATGTGCGGATCTGGTGAAGCTATGTGACGCCAGTGACGACCGGAGGGAAGGCCAGACCGCCTTTGCAGAAAAGCGCGAGCCGGTGTTTCATGGAAAATAAGCGGGCTGGCTGCTGCAACATTGCTGCAGCGTGCAGGCACGGAGCAATGATCTGCCTGGTGTCCATCGTCTGACCTCACCGGAGAGGCAGCATAACCCTGTCCTGAAACGCCTTGCGGTCTGTCAGGCGGGAATACCAGTCATCCAGTGCCGGTGTTGAAGGCCGATCGGTGACCATCACCTGATATCGATACCAGCTGCAGGCAGGCACGATATCCCCATAGGAGAAATTTTCCCCGCCAACATAGTGCTGATGACCGAGGGTTTTCTCCAGCATCTGCCAGCTGTCGGCCAGCTGTGATTTGGCCTGATCAACCTGCTCCGCCGTGAACTTCTCCGGTGTCCGGACCAGGCCCCAGAATGCTGTTGTCAGTGGCGGGTGAATCCACCATGCATTCCAGTCTGCCCATTGATCCGCATGACCGCGCAGCATCGGCGATGCAGGGTAGAATCCGTCCTTCCCATAGCGGGCGGCGAGATATCGAACAATTGCCGCTGACTCCCACAGGATGTCATCACCGTCGCGAATTGTCGGCACCTTGCCGGCGGGATTCATCGCCAGATAGGCATCTGTATCGACGACACCATGTTCCATGCCGGCATCAATACGCTCATAGTCAATGCCGATTTCATCCGCACACCACAGAACCTTCTGTACGTTTATCGAATTTGTACGGCCCCAGATTGTCAGCATGTCATCCTCTGTCTGTTTCCATTAACAATATTGTCAACGGGCGCTGCAATCCAGACAGATCAATCAGTCTGGCAGTCCGGTGCCGACTAAATCTGTCACAGGTGCCAAACAGTTGCCGTAATCGGCGCACAGGGTCAGGCTTTACAAGACAGCGGTTTATTCTGATCTGTCTGTTTTGTACCCTGCGAAAAACCTATCAGGAGAACATCATGTACAAACTGACCGGAATTTGCTCAGGACTCCTGACCCTCATGCTGGTTCTGACCGGCTGCCAGGTTGCGACATCGCAACTGGCAGTGGATGAAAATGGTGCTGCAAGTGTTCTTCGTTCAGCATCCGGTGACGGCCCGGTCCCGGTGAAGGTATCTGGCGCTCCGACAGGCGAAACGGCGGACTCGATCGCCCGGGCAACACTCACCGGCCTCAATCGGGGTGGTGCCCGTGATGGCCTGGTCTATGGTCTGAAAGCGACGGGTGTCGCGGCTCCCGGCACCTATGTTCTGGTCTATTACGATCCGCCGGTCAGTATTGACTATGATGCCGCCTGTCGAGAGGGAGCGCGTACAACGCCGGGAACAGCCGGCAGCAACCTCTCCGCCGCCGTCATACTGTGTGGTACACCCATCATCCGACGGGCAGCCTGTTCCTATTCCGGGCTTTGCACCCCGGACAAGGCAATGCGGGCGGTTTATTTCCAGGCCCCGCGCCCGGCAACCGTCGCAGACGAGAATCTGCAGAAGCAACTGGCCGCTGCCGCGAGCGATCTCGCAATGGATCAGAACAACAAGGACCCGAGGAATTAGGACGCCGCAAAAGGATTGGGGTCCGTGTCTTGTGAACACGGACCCCTCTCGCTTGGGGTGTGCCTGACATTTTCATGCCAGACACGCGGGGAACCTTTTGCTCTTCAGCCGGAACGGTCGCGGACAGTATTTGTCTGAGGCTGCGGTGCCGGTCTCTGCTGTTGCCTCCGGATCACCCGACCTTGCTGGCCGTTTTCTTGTGATCGCTGGTTGCGTGAGCACGAGGTGACGATATGATTGAATACTGATGGCGTCATTCAAATAGCCCAGAGGCACATAACATGAACATTCAGTTGCGCGAGATGGAGTATCGCCTCCTCAAGCTTGCGACGCGCAAATTGCTGGGCAGATTTAAAAATCTTGAAGAAGCCGCCGGCCAGTGCCGGGTCAAGCCGACCAACCTGTCTCAATATCAAAGCTTCGATCATTCTGCCTTCATGCCGGTCGATGTCGCGATGGAACTGGAGCGCGTTATCGGAGAGCCGATTCTGACGCGCGAACTGGCGAATCTGCATGAGCAGCGGGGCTGGCCGGAACATATGCTGGATGTCCGGGGCGAAGCTCTCGACGTACCTGTCGCCGTGGGTGAACTGCTGGCATTTATTTGCGAGGCCACTGCAGAAAACAGTCCCGGGGGTCGCCGCCTCACTGAAAATGAAAAACGTAAATATTTTGAGTTGCGGCGAAGTGTCTCGGAAGAACTGCGTCAGCTCGACACCGCTGTAGAGCAGGATTCGGACATCAAGAGTTTCCGTCAGGTCGGTCAGAAAACGGCCTGATGACCGAGTTGCAGACTCCACCGTCCACATTGCGAAAGATTGATTTTGACCCGGAATTCCGGGGACCGTTGTCAGACATTGTCGTAACCGATCTGTCCCGGCTGGTTGCCGGTAACATGCTGAGTCTGCAACTCGCCGATTTTGGTGCCGAAGTCTATAAGGTTGAAGCGCCCGGGCGTGGTGATCCTCTCCGGGCCTGGCGGGAAAACGGACACTCGATCTACTGGAAGGCCTATGGCCGGAACAAGAAAAGCATCGCCATCGATCTGAAAGCTGACGCAGGCAAATCTCTGGTGTGCGACCTTGCAAGGTCGTCGAACATCCTGATCGAAAATTACCGGCCCGGCAGAATGGAAGAAATGGGTCTCGGCCCGGATGTGCTTTTCGCCGAAAATCCAGACCTCATTATCGTCCGGGTCTCCGGCTTCGGGCAAACCGGGCCCTATCGGAACAAGCCCGGTTTCGGCTCACTGATCGAAGCCATGTCAGGCTTTGCCACCCGCAACGGCTTCGCCGACCGGGAGCCGGTTTTGCCCCCGCTCGCACTGGCAGACATGATTGCCGGAATGCAGGGTGCCTACAGCGTAATGGTCGCCCTTCGGGAAGTGGAACTCGGCCATCGCGCAGGACAGATCATCGATCTTTCACTGCTGGAGCCGATGTTCTCTGTTCTGGGACCGGAACCCGGCGTCTATGCCGTGACCGGCGACAGGAAGACCCGGTCCGGCAGCGGCTCAAACACCTCATCCCCCAGAAATGTATACAAAACCAGCGACGGGCACTGGCTGGCGCTCTCTGCCTCAATTCAGACCATGGCAGAACGGTTGTTCCGAACCATCGGACGTGACGACCTCAACCATGATCCGGCCTTTGCAACCAACAGCGAGCGGATCAAGCGCAGGCCCGAGGTCGACAGAATTGTCGGTGGCTGGATTGGCGAGCGTACCCGCGACGAAGCGCTGGCGATTTTCGGGGAGGCCGGCGTCACCGTCGGGCCGGTCTATGATGTCGATGACATACTGACGGACGAGCATTTCTCCGAGCGCGAAATCGCCGTACAGGTGCCTGACGAGGATGTCGGACATGTCACGATACATGGTATCAGCCCCAAACTCTCGGGCTCTCCCGGTGGCCTGCGATGCCCTGCCCCCGCGCTTGGTCAGGACACGCGATACATCCTGCAGAAAATCGGCAAGTCAGACGACGAGATAACCGACCTGCTAGAACGCGCGATTGCTGCTGAGTAAAACTGTCGGAAGCCACAAGGTTTCCCGGACTTCCGTCAGTAACCAGCCGCATGGGTCACAAAACCGGCGATTTCCGCGACACCCTTCCCCGCCTTCAGATTGGTGAAAAAGAACGGCCGGTCACCCCGCTGGATTTTCGCATCCCTGTCCATGACGTTAAGGTCAGCGCCAACCAGCGGTGCCAGGTCGATCTTGTTGATGATCAGCAGGTCAGACTTGCTGATACCCGGCCCGCCTTTCCTCGGTATCTTGTCGCCCGCCGAAACATCGATCACGTACAATGTCAGGTCGACCAGCTCCGGGCTGAAAGTTGCCGCCAGATTGTCACCGCCGGACTCAACGATGACGATCTGAAGCCCCGGAAAGGATTTCTCCAGATTCTCGATCGCCGCAATATTGATTGATGCATCTTCCCGGATCGCCGTATGGGGACAACCGCCTGTCTCAACCCCGATAATTCGTTCTGGCGGCAGGGCACCGGAGCGGGTCAGGAACTGAGCATCTTCCTGGGTGTATATGTCATTCGTCACCACGGCAATGTCGTAGGTATCACGCAATGCCTTGCAGAGCCTGTCGGTCAGTGCGGTTTTACCCGACCCCACCGGGCCGCCGATGCCAACCCGGAACGGGCCGCGAAAGTCTTTCGTCATGATCTGAACAACCTTGTTTTCTGTGTTTCGTGTCGCATTGAGCAAATATCCGAGAAACTGACGCTGGTACGTACCTGTTCCAAGTCCGACACCAGTCCCTGCTCCACAACCTGCTGTATCACCGGCTCCAGCGCCGCCATGCAACGCAGCCCGTCAGTTTGTCCCAGCGGCACCAGCTTGACCGCCGCCGCAACGAGATTCGCCGCAAATGCGTGGGCGTAAGCCGTCACTGTCATCCGCAGGCTGATATCATGTCCGGCAGCAAACCAGCCGACGGCAACCGCATGCGGGATATCAAAGTCGAGATCACCGGGAGCTGTCTCTCCCGCCACCGGCCAGACAGCAGTTGCCGCACGCCAGAAAGCCCTGCCTTGCCCGGTTGCTTCCAGACGAAGCTCCCGGCTGGCCGACAAGGCGGTCGCCAGGTCGGCAATATCCCGCAACGCGGCCTTGTCCGGATAAGCACGACCGGCCGCCGCACAGGCGGCGGTATCGGTTATCCCCGCCCCATACATCAGAATGTCGGATATCCAGCGACTGGTTTCCGCAGGACTGGTGACAAGGCCATCCTCCACAGCCTGTTCCATCCCGTGACTGTAGCTGAACGAGCCAACCGGGAAGGATGGCGACAACCAGGTCATCAGTCGCTGAAGATTGATTTCTGACAGCCCCCTGCTCAATGTGCATGGACCTCGTGATAGGCACCGGATTCCGGATGGAACGGGCGCATTTCAATCACAACCGACGCACCCTGCAGTTTCAGCATCTCCACAAGGACGCTGTCATAGGCGATGACCAGTGAGTCCCCGTGCAGTTCAGCTGCGGTATGCCGGTTTCCGAGATGCCAGGCCAGACGGGCCAGATGAAGGGAGTCCGAACAGGTTGCAATCGCTACCTTCTCCGGCGCAGCAATGATCCCGACCCATGCCCCGGACTCCAGCAGCAGTCCGTCGCCATCTGCCATCATTCCCTGCTTCGGCAGGTCGATCATGATATCGGTCCCGGCATCCCCTGCGACGCGCAGACGACGTTTCTGACGCACGATATGGTCCAGCCGGACGCTGTCGGTCCGGTCTGCTTCCGGCCAGTCACCGCGGTGGCGCAGTTCAGTGACGCGTAACATCAGAACATGAAATAGCGTTGCGCGAGCGGCAGCACGGTCGCCGGCTCACAGGTCAGAAGTTCACCATCAGCGTGGACTTCATAAGTTTCCGGATCGACATCGATCTTCGGTGTCGCATCATTCAGAACCATCGAAGACTTACCGATACCGCCACGCACGTTCTCAACTGCAATAGTCGCCCGTTGCAGCCCGTATTTCTCCCGCACACCGGCGGCCTGCGCCGCCGCGCTGACAAAAGTCACCGAGCTCATTGTCAGTGACCGTCCAAACGCACCGAACATCGGCCGGTAATGAACCGGCTGTGGTGTTGGAATTGACGCATTCGGATCTCCCATCGGGGCCGCCGCGATGGTACCGCATTTGAGCACGACATCCGGTTTTGCACCGAAGAATGCCGGCGACCACAACACCAGATCTGCAAGCTTGCCGACCTCCACAGAGCCGATATGGGAAGACATGCCATGAGCAATTGCCGGATTGATGGTGTATTTCGCGATGTAACGGCGCACACGAAAGTTGTCATTCTCGCCGGTTTCCTGTGCCAGGCGGCCGCGTTGCCGCCGCATCTTGTCGGCGGTCTGCCAGGTCCGGATGATAACTTCACCCACCCGGCCCATCGCCTGACTGTCAGAGGCAATGATCGAGAAGGCACCAAGATCATGCAGAATATCCTCGGCCGCGATTGTCTCCTTCCGGATACGGCTTTCGGCGAAGGCTACATCCTCCGGAATTTTCGGATCCAGGTGATGGCAGACCATCAGCATATCGAGATGTTTATCAATTGTATTGACCGTAAACGGCCGGGTCGGATTGGTTGAGGACGGAATGACATTCGGTTCGCTGCAAACCTTGATGATGTCCGGCGCATGACCACCCCCGGCACCTTCGGTATGAAACGCATGGATTGTGCGGCCCCGGATCGCACCGATGGTATTCTCGACGAAGCCGGATTCATTCAGGGTGTCTGTATGAATCATCACCTGAACATCCATATCGTCCGCAACCGACAGACAGGTATCAATAGCCTGCGGCGTTGTCCCCCAGTCTTCATGCAGCTTCAGTGAACAGGCCCCGGCATTGACCTGTTCAATCAGTGCCGCCGGTTCAGATGCATTGCCCTTGCCGGAAAAGGCCAGATTCATCGGAAAGGCCTCTGCTGCCTGCAGCATCCGCTCGATATGCCATGGACCGGGTGTGCAGGTCGTGGCGTTCGTCCCTGCAGCCGGACCCGTCCCGCCACCCAGCATGGTCGTAACACCGGAATAGAGAGCATCATCAATCTGCTGCGGACAGATGAAATGAATATGGGAATCAAAACCGCCCGCTGTGATGATCTTGCCTTCACCGGCAATGGCCTCTGTCCCCGGCCCGATGATGATATCGACTCCTGACTGCGTATCCGGGTTTCCGGCTTTGCCAATGCCACAGATACGTCCGTCCCGGATGCCGATATCAGCCTTGTAGATACCCGTATGGTCGACGATCAGCGCATTCGTGATAACCGTATCAACCGCCCCGCCGGCGCGGCTGATCTGGGACTGCCCCATACCATCACGGATAACCTTGCCGCCGCCGAACTTCACCTCGTCGCCATAGGTCGTGAGGTCACGCTCAACCTCGATCACCAGTTCCGTATCTGCCAGACGGACACGGTCTCCGGTGGTCGGTCCATACATGTCCGCATAGGCAACGCGGGAGATTTCAAAGGCCATGACTATTCTCCCACCACTTTGTTGTAGAGACCGTTGAAGCCGACAACACGCCTCAGACCGCCATAACTGACCAGCCGGACTTCCCGTGTCTGACCCGGTTCAAAGCGAACCGCGGAACCGGCGGGAATGTCGAGACGCATCCCGACGGCTTCAGCCCGGTCAAACGACAGGCCCTCATTGACTTCGGCAAAGTGATAGTGCGACCCGACCTGAACCGGCCGGTCGCCTGTATTGCTGACTTCCAGCGCCTTTGTCGGCGCTCCTGCATTCAGCGTGATGTCGCCGTCAGCAACCATAATTTCCCCAGGGCGCATGATCTCTCCCGTCTCAGCGGATAGGTTGATGGACGGTCACCAGCTTCGTGCCGTCCGGAAAGGTGGCTTCCACCTGAATTTCGTGAATCATCTCGGCAATGCCATCCATGACCTGTTCCCGGGTCAGCACCGTGGCGCCATCGCGCATCAGGTCTGCGACGGAACGCCCGTCTCTGGCCCCTTCAACGACAAAGTCTGTAATCAGCGCAATAGCTTCGGGATGGTTCAGCTTCACACCCCGCTCAAGCCTGCGGCGGGCAACCATCGCCGCAGTGGCGATCAGCAATTTGTCTTTCTCTCTCGGCGTTAACTGCATGTCATATCCTGTTTCATACGGACCAGACCCGCGGCAGGCGCGAGCCGAAATCAAGTGAAGACCGGCGGGTCATCAGCCAAAGCGACATCAGCGCGTGGCGAACGTTCATCGCCCTTCTGCCGACGATGCGACAAACCACCATATCGCCGAAGCTGGTCGCAGCGGCCGTCACCGCCTCGCCCGTCTCCAGCAGACTGCGAATATCGTCCAGCTGGCCATCAACCCCGGGAACCGCGATCACCAGTGTGGCAACAGCGCCTGCCCCGTTGAGGCGCGCCCAGGACTGCCGGACATCCGTCAGCATTCCCCGAAATCCATAATTCTCGGCCCAGACAAGACGACCGTCACGATAAACCCGCCAGCGGTCACTGAAATCCAGATGCGGATTTGTCTCACCATGGGCCTCTCGCCCGAACACCGTCATCTCGCAGGCCAGCAACCGGGCGCTTGCGGCCAGGCTGATCACCGATTTCCGGTTAAAACGTGACCGGTCGAACAAAATCGTCTCCTGCGGCATCCATTCCAGTGATGACGTCGCATCGACATCGATCGTTACCGAAATACCCGCAACATCACCTGTCGATCTGTAGATCTTTTCTGCTGCCTGGGTGGAGACACTGACCCGTGCATCATTCTGTGCAGTCAGCGTCATCGCGATATGATCGCCACCGGTCATGCCACCCGTTGTGGTGATGATCGCGGCCTCATGGACTCCGGCCTTTGCCGGACGGGGGAACAACACCCGACAGGGGGGTGTCTGGTCGAGCAGCCGCAGCTGCTGTTCCGGACGGGTACCGTCAAACAACAGCCCGCAACGACCGCGAGATCGCTGCAGTTCAGGCAGGGTGCGATTTTCCACAGCGGTGGGTGGAATGCGTCGGCGCATTCGGAACGTTCCATATAACACAAAATTGCATTGCCCCACCGACAACGCCTAGGGACGCTAACAGATGCCGGGAGGGCGTTGAAACGGTTTTTTGAATTTACGGAGAGCATTCCGGGAATTTCCGGACAAACCGCGAATTCGGCTATTCATTTTCCCTTGATGCACTAAGCTTCCAGAGGGGAGATTAGGGAGATTTCGCTTGAGTGACACGTTGATCCGTCGGCTCAAACAGGCTGACGACCTGCTTGAAAGGCTGCTTTTTCAAGTCTCGGCCTGGCTTGTTCTGATCATTTCAGTGCTTGTCTGTTACGCGGTGTTTGCGCGCTATGTTCTTGGCTCTCCCCCTTTATGGGCAGAGGACGCACCCCGTGTGTTCTTTCTCTGGAGTGTCTATATTGGCATCGCCGTTGCCACCAAACGCGGCCAGAACATCCGCGTCACTTTCTTCATTGAAAAAATACCCCCGACTCCGCGACTTGTCCTTGAAACTGTCATGCATCTGCTGGTGATCATCATGATCGTGGTGATCTTCTGGAACAGCTTCCCGATCCTACAGCTACAGGCTCGGGGCACGATGTTATCGACCGGATGGAGCTACGCCTGGACCTATGCAGCGCTGCCTGTTGGTTGCGCACTGATGGCATTTTATCAGGTCAGAATCATGCTGCGCGGATTTGTCGAATATGGCGAACGCACCGCAGGGAGTCGCTAGATGCTGCTGGTCTCACTGCTGATTTTTCTTTTCATTTTTTCTTTGATCGGAATGGAGATTGCCTGGGCAATCGGCATTGCCTGCCTTGGGTATCTGTTCCTCAATCAGTTGAGCGGCGGCACCATGCCGTACGTCCTGTTCTCGCAACAGATGACCACCGGCGTTGACGCCTTCGTTCTGCTGGCCATCCCCCTGTTCATCTTTGCCGGCGAACTGATGAATGTCAGTGGTGTCACACAACGGATCGTACGTATGGCTGCTGCCATGGTCGGGCACCGGAACGGCGGGCTGGCAAATGTTGGCGTCACCGCCAATTTCATCATGTCAGGCTGTTCCGGGTCGGCCCTTGCCGATGCGGCAGCCACCGGTTCGGTGCTGCTGCCGGAGATGGAGCGTCGTGGCTTCCGCCCCGCATTTTCCAGCGCGGTCATTGCCTCTGCGGCAACAGTCGGACCGATTGTCCCGCCATCCATTTCCTTCGTCCTGCTGGGGGCCATTGTCGAAATCTCGGTCGGCAAACTGTTTCTTGCCGGAATTATCCCCGGCGTCATCATGTTCGGCACCATGTTCACCCTGACCTGGTGGATCTGCCGGTCGCGCGGCTATCCGGTCGAGATCCGGTCAGACTGGTCGGAACGGCGATCGTCCCTGTTCGATGGTTCGCTCGCGCTTATTGCTCCGCTGATCATTGTCGGCAGCATCATCTTCGGCATCGCAACGCCAACTGAGTCTGCGGCGATAGCCGTTGCCTATGTTTTGTTTCTCGGGATGGTCGTCTATCGCAATACGTCCATTCGCGATGTCATCGAAGCCGCCGGTAACACTGCGATATCGACATCAGTCATCATGCTGACCGTCGCGACATCGAAAATGTTCGCCTGGCTGGCAGTGCATGAACAGCTCGGGGAAATCCTGACCAGCGCGATGCTGGCGCTGACAGATAATCTCTATGTGCTGCTGTTCCTGATCAATGTGCTGCTGCTGATTCTCGGCATGTTCATGGAAATTCTGCCGATCATGCTGATTCTGGCACCGGTTCTGTTCCCGATGCTGGGCGAACTTGGTGTCGACCCCGTTCACTTCGGCGTCGTGATGGTTCTCAATCTGATGATCGGCATGATCACGCCGCCCATCGGGCTCAATCTGTTCGTCATCTCGGCCATCGGCAAGGTTGGTGTGATCGAGATTTTCCGAGAGGCAATTCCCTACTTCTTTGTGCTGGTTGGTGTGCTGATGCTGATCACCTATGTCCCGGCGCTGACACTCACCATTCCCAACGCCGTTTTCCCACAATAAGATAATCAAACCAAAACAGGAGGTGTGTATGACAATCAATCTGACAAGACGCCAGTTCGGACGTGCAGCAGCAGGTGTTGCTGCTGCAACGGCCGCAGGTGCCCCGCTTTCAGCCCTTGCAGCAAAGAAGCTCAGCTACGCCAACGCGGGAAACGCCACAACCAACTCCAACAAGTTCGCCAAGGCATGGCTCGACGAAGTCACCAAACGCTCGGGCGGTGACCTGACGTTCCAGATGTTCACCGGCACCAAGGGCGGCGAAAAAGACCTGCTGGATGGCGTATCACTTGGCACTATTGATATTTATAACGGTGCCTATACGGGTACGCGTGAATTCGACATTCTGTATTCTCCCTACTTCTTCCGTGACGGTAATCACGCTGCGGCTGTTGTGAACAAGCTGCTGCCTGCCAAGCTCGATGAGGTTCTGGAAAGTCGCTATAATGCAAAGTTCATGCATGTCGGCCGGGCCGGGCCCTGGGCACTTTTTACAAAAGAAAAGCTGTCCTCGTTTGCTGACCTGAAGGGCATGAAAATTCGCGCTCCCCAGATTGAAGGCCAGATCAAGGGGCTGGAACATCTGGGTGCAAAACCGACTGTCGTGCCCTTCAACGAACTCTATTCCGCCCTTCAGCAGGGTGTTGTCGACGGTATGGTCACCCTGGCCAGCCTTGGTGTCACCATGAAGTTCTATGAAGTGGTCAAGCATATCTATACGAACGAGTTCGGCTTCGGCCTCGATAAGCAGGTCATGAACATGAACAGCTGGAGTGGCCTTTCAAAGACAGAGCAGGACAACCTGACCGGCACGTTCATGGAGATGGAGCCCGCCGGCTATTTCCAGGACACCATGGATTCAATGCCTGGTATCTGGGCCGACTGGAACAAGCTGAATGGTGACGGCACAGCCGTTGAACTGGATGCCGCTGCTGCACAGGCGGCGATGGAGCCGCTCAACAAATCCCTCGCCGACGACGTTTTCGGTGCCGGAACATGGGACAAGATTGTCGCAGCCTGACAATCATCCCTGAACGCAAAAAAGAGCCCGGGACCTGTCAGGTCCCGGGCTCTTCTTTTTTGACTCCTGTCCGAGTCAGTCGATGACCAGACCACCGGAGATATTGGTAATTGTCCCTGTGATTGAAGCTGCATGAGATGAACAGAGGAAACAGATCGTCGCTGCCAGTTCACCCGCCGTGCTGTAGCGCCCCAGCGGCACAGAAGCTCGCACCGCGGCATGCTCCTCCTCGGTCAGCCGGTACAGCATCGGAGTGTCGACCGGGCCCGGGGCCAGACAGTTGACCCGAACACCGTCTTTCGCCCAGTCCTTTGCCAGATGCCGGGTCAGATTGATAATCCCGGCCTTTGCTGCGCCATAGGCAGCGCCGGAAAATCTGGTCCCCCCGTTCAGGCCGTTGGTTGACGACATCAGCACCACCGACCCTCCGGGTTTTGACAGCAATGGCGCAGCTTCCCGTGCGCCCAGAAAAGCCGCTGTCAGATTGGCATCCATAACCTTTTGCCAGTCGCTCAGCCGCATCCCGGTTATTGCACCCTGCCCCGTGATACCGGCCGCATTGACCAGATAATCAATCGTGACCGACTGTGCCGCCAGATCGGCGAAGACAGTGGTTATTGCCACTTCATCGCTGCAATCCAGATCATGCCAGATATCGCCGGCGCCCATATCCGGCCTGGCAGAGCCCGGCAGATCCATCGCAATGATACGCGCGCCGCAATCTCGCATCATGGCAAGAGTTGCACGACCTATCCCGCCTGCAGCCCCAATGATGCAGGCGGTTTTGCCGGTTGCGTCAAGTAACTGCGGCCCCACTCAGGCCGCCTGCTTTTCTTTAATCGCGGAATAGACACTGTCCAGCAACTGCCAGCGAACCGAGACCGATGCCTTAACAGCCGCAATCGCCTGACGCTGCAGTTCCGGTGTCGTCGCATAGCGATGAGTGAGCTCGAGGCCGATATCGGCATGTTCTTCATCACCTTCGATATGCACGATAAAAAATTCCAGATCATCATCGGTCATGCCGATCTTGCGCAGTGCCTCGACATATTTCGGGTAGAGGGTCGGCAACTGTCCCTCAAGAGCAACCATGATACCGGCACAGGCCTCGGCCAGGTTACGAAAGGCAACCAGTTCCCAGATCCAGGCCCGCATCGCACGCGCACCGGCTGTAACGTTGCCAAGCTGTTCGGCGTCACGCACATCCGATTCCTTCAAGCCACAGGCCCTGGCAAATTTGACCAGCAGGTCCGGGTGACGCTTCTCCGGCGTCTCCGGCATCTCTTCGCCCAGCAGGTTTTCCAGCAGATGCTGACGTGCATCCAGATCCGGAAGCCGGCAGAAAAGGTGGGCGAACTGCTGCGGAATCGGATCGATATAATAGAAATGCTGAGTTGCCCAGAAGCCCAGCTCACCCTTCGTAAGCTCGCCATTCGCAAATGCGCGGCTGAACGGATGCCCGCCGCCATGTTGCGGCTGCCTTGCGGCTTCAAGCGCTTTGAAGAAGGTCTCCTTGTCCATCAGTTTGGTCATCATTCTCTCCTGTTTGAATGTTTCAGATAGGTCACGGCGTCAGTGACCCGCCGTTGATATGCAGAACCTGTCCGGTCATGTACGCAGATGCCGGTCCCAGAAGGAACAGCATCGGTCCGACAATATCCTCCGGCACTGCGATACGGCCCATCGGGATGGTTTTCGTGTAGGCCGTCACATCAAGCTGGGTTGAGTTACCCCCCGGTTTCTGTCCGGTTCCGCCGCGCAGAAAGGCCGTATCGACCGCCCCCGGTGCGACGGTATTCGCACGAACATCCGGCGCATTCTCGATCGCCAGTGCCTTTGTCATCGCAATCACACCGGCCTTGGCCGCACCATAGGGGCCATATCCCGGCATCAGCCGGGTCGCGAGGCCGGAGGCCATATTGACAATTGCGGGATTGCCCCCCTGCCGCAGCAGCGGCATGGCTGCCTTGCAACACAGGAAAGTGCTTCGCAGATTACCGGCAAGAATATCTTCCCAGTCTGCCAGCGTCATATCGGCAACAGGGATTTTTGCCCTGGTGAAGCCGGCAAGATTAACCAGCCCGTCAAGTGCCATGAACTGTTCTGCTATCTGTTCAAAGGCCGCGTTGACGGATGCCTCGTCACTCGCATCAAGTTGTATCGTCAGCTCAGATGAGCCCGGCGGGTGCTGCCCGACAGATGCCGGTAAATCCAGAACTGCCACCCGAGATCCCGCATCAGCAAGTGCCTCGACCAGCACCCGCCCGATACCGCCGCAGCCACCGACAACGGCAATCCGGCTGCCGGGTGGTGGCGCAAGTTCAAACCGCTGTGTCATCAGTCTGCCCTCACCAGTTTCTTTGCCTCTGCCTGACTGAATCCGGTCGCACAATGCGGACAATGAAGATCAAGGCCACTGGTCAGCATGGATGCGGACAGATGAAACCAGCCGTCACAGGACGGACACTGGGCCCAGGACGCATTCCCGCTTTTCTCCCACCACATGCTGGCTGGCAGATATTGTGTGTTGGAAGATTTCATGCGGCCGGCCATTTTCCAAAGTCAATGCCATCCAGTCTGCTGCGTGCCCGGTCTGCCGCATCATCCGGCACCCTGGCCCGGGGCGGAACCGGGTTTGGTGCGCCGGGGACAGCCGCAGCCGGCATCGTTGCATCAACAGCCATCTTGGATGTCGTCCGGGCACCAACGGACATCGACGGATCCAGCATTGATCCGGACAGCCCGTCGATCGAGAAACTGTCGCGGTTCCACTGAACCCGGGTCGCCAGAGCCCACATAACGTCAGAGTCAGAAAAAATATCGACGTCCGTATCGACGGCAATCGCTGTTTTTATACGTCGATATGACAGCACAGAGGTCAGCGCATCACGCGCTTCGCCAAGCGGCGGTTTGTCGAGCTGAATATAGGCATGAAACCGGCGACCCGAATTCGGCACATGAATATTTCTGACCGACGGGGCGACGGCCCGAACCATCGAAAACAGCTTGCCTTCCATGACCATATTGTCGGGCACCAGCATATCCGGCAGCCCGGACCCGTAATCATGATAGATCGCATCGCGGCGACGGGTGATACAGGTGATCTCGCAGATCGGCGCCGGCGTTTGCGGTCCGGAATATCCGGTATATTCACCAAACGGGCCGTCAGCCTGCAGAACATTCGGCGGCACCCAGCCTTCGATGACGATCTCGGCATCGGCCGGCACCATGATATCCTTGCCATGGGTGATCGACGGGACCATGCGCAGGGGTTCACCGATCAGGCCGCCGGTTGCCCCCCAATGGCTCTCCGGATATTTCAGTTTCGCCTGTGTCCCCATCAGGACCGCAGGATGATGGCCGATCCAGAAAGCGACCGGACAGGCTTCCCCCCGGCTCCAGAATTTGCGCATGTTCCGGGCGTTGTGTGAGGACGGGTAGGGAAAATAACTCATGACTTTCCGGCCCTTGACCCAGCAACGCTGGATCGCGGTATTATCAATCCCGGTATCCGGGTCAAAGGTCGTCGCGTGAGCCGACGTCAGATAGGGGCCCGGATCGAGCAGATGCTGGCGCACAGCCGGAAGCCGGGTCAGATCCGCATCATCACCGCGCAGGATAATCTGCTGTACCGGCGCATCTGACGACGGGACAGTCACAGGCTCAATGGCTGCGGATGTCCGGTCCGCATAGGCCCGCGCTGCATACCGATGATCCTCAAGGCCAAGCGCCCGGGCTGTCAGTTCCCGGCTGGCTGTCAGGTTACAGACCAGCGGAATGTCGCTGACCGTGCCGTCTGCCAGCACCGGCTTTTCGACATAGATTACCGGAAACCGCCCCAACTCGCCGATAGCATACTGAAGCGCCGTGATGTCGTAACAGGTACTCATCGGCCCATCGACCTGATGGACCGAATTCTGTGCCTCCTTGAGGAAATTTCCGAGGCTGAACATGGGTGTCGCTGCATCCAACATGGTTGCATTGATATATCATTATGTGTATAGCTGTCACCTGTCTTTTCAACCTTCCGGCACAGCGGCTTCCATATGCAGCAAGAGATGGATTCTCACCGGTCCCGGCTGGTGGGAGGGGTCGACCCCTCTAACCCGACGCCGCTTTATCATCAGTTGTTTACGCTGTTGCGTGACCGTATTTTTGACGGCGCTTATGAAGAAGATGAAAAGCTGCCGAGCGAGCAGCAACTGGTTGACCTGTTTGGTGTATCACGCATCACGGCAAAACGGGCCCTGGACGAACTTGCCGCAGACGGACTGGTCTACCGGGCACGTGCGCGGGGCACCCGCGTTGCCGCACAAACCCGCACCCGGCCAATCAATGCCAGCGTTCGTGGCCTGTTTGAAAATGTCATGTCGCTCGGGGAGACCACCAGGGTCCGGCATCTCGAATTTGCTGAAACCAGCGCCCCGCCGGATATTGCCCGGACCATGGGGCTGGCACTCGGGACAACTGTACAGCGCGCCGTTCGCATCAGGGCAACGCCCGACGGTCCGATGGCCCATATTACGTCATATGTGCCCGTCGATATTGGTCGCCTCTATACCCAGCAGGAGTTGACGGCAAAACCGCTGATCATTCTGCTTGAGCTGAAGGGTGTCATCGCGACCGAGGCACGCCAGACCATCAATGCCATTTCCGCCGAGCCTACCATAGCCACTCATCTGGAAGTCGAACCGGGAACACCGTTGCTTGCACTGAACCGCGTCGTCAAGGACAGCGGCGGGCGTGTAATTGAACTCATCACTGCCCTCTACAGACCTGACCGGTATGCCTACCGCATGCAACTCTCCCGCTCGCCCGATGAAGGTACCAGCCTCTGGCAGGCGACCGACACGCTGAATTCGATCTGACAAGGAGCCAACCCGAATGCCTGATATCGATCCCGTCACTCTTGCGGTTCTCAAGGGGCGCCTCGAACAGATCGCCGACGAAATGGACGCCACCCTGTTCCGGTCTGCGTTCAATCCGATCATCGCCGAGGCGCATGACGCCAGCCATGGCCTGTATCATCGCGACACGGGCGCCACCCTGGTACAGGGCAAGTCAGGCCTGCCGATCTTCGTCGGCGTCATGGCCTTTGCCGTGCGCGCGGTGATCAACAAGGCGGCCAAAGACGGCGATATGGAAGACGGCGACGTCTATATCTTCAACGACCCCTATGAAGGCGGCACCCATCTCAGCGATTTCAAGCTGGTCCGGCCTTTTTACAGAAATGGCGAGCTGTTCTGCTATCTGGCATCCGTGGGCCACTGGCATGATGTTGGCGGAAATGTTCCCGGAAACTACAACCCCTCGGCCACAGAAAGCTTTCAGGAAGGAATGCATATCCCGCCGGTCAAACTGTTCCGCAAGGGTGTTCTGAATCAGGATATCGTCGACATCCTGCAAACCAATTCACGCCTGCCAGGCTCGCTGTATGGTGACCTCAATGGACAGGTAAACGCTCTCGACCTCGGGTCGAACCGACTGTCACAGCTGCTCGATGAGTATGGCGCAAAGCTGGTTGAGGATTGTGTTGAAGAACTGACGGTCCGGGCCGAGAAGCTGATGCGCTCGAATATCGAGAGCATCCCCGATGGCCAGTATTCTTATGAGGATTTCCTCGACAATGACGGTATCGTTGACGAGCCGCTGAAGATCGCCCTGGACGTGACGATCAGAGGTGACGAAATGACCCTCGATTTCTCACGCACCTCCCCCGCCTGCGCCGGACCGGTAAATATCTCGGAATCAACCACCGTTGCCAGTTGCTACGTCGCACTGAAGCATGTGTTTACCGATGTGCCGGCCAATGCCGGGGTACTGGGCCCGATCAAGTTCATCATTCCTGACGGCAGCCTGCTGAAGGTAAAGGCACCCAAGCCGGTTGGCGGCTATACGGAAACCATCCTGCGTGTCATTGACGTGATGTTCTCTGTCATGGCGCAGGCTGCACCGGAGCGCACCAACGCCCATGCCTATGGCACCATCAATGCCCTCAGCCTGGCCGGCCACCGTCAGGACGGCCGGCGCTGGGTCATGTTCTCGTTCTTTGGCGGCGGACATGGCGGCAATCCGAAGGGCGACGGGCTGAACCACGGGAATGCTCCAATTTCTACGGCAACGATCCCCCCTGTCGAAATTCTGGAGGCCGCCTACCCCGTCATGTTCACGAAGTGGGCGCTGCGACAGGATTCAGGTGGTGCCGGCAAGCATCGCGGCGGGCTGGGTGCGCAATACGAACTCGAACTGCTGGAGAAGAATGCCGATGTCTTCCTGTTCGGCGAACGTGGAAAGTACTGTCCGAAAGGCGTCTTCGAAGGTGGTGAAGCGCTGCCGACAGTCTTCACCTATGAACAGGATGACGGGAAGCACCATCCAGCGATGGTCTCAAAAATGGTCAACATGAAGCTGAAACAGGGCCAGAAAATTCTTCTGGAAACGCCCGGTGGCGGCGGATACGGACGGATTGAAGAGCGCAAGCTGTCCAGTATCCAGCGCGATCTGGATCTTGGCTATATCTCCCCGGACGCTGCAGAAAAAACCTATCGGGTCGCCATTGATGCGAATGGCAAGGTCGATGCCGATAAAACCGCAACACTTCGTCAGGAGGCCGCCCAATGAGCGCTCGTAATTTCGTTATCGGCGTCGACGTTGGCGGCACCTTCACCGATCTGTTTTTCCTCGATGAGAAGTCAGGGCGCGCCTTCACCCGCAAGACACCATCAACCCCCTCCAATCAGGCCGTCGGTTTTCTTGAAGGGATCAGCAGCGGGGTTGATGACCTCTCAACCATCGCAACCGTGATCCATGGCACCACTGTCGGCACCAACGCGCTGCTGGAACGCAAGGGAGCCAAAGCAGGCGTCATCACCACAAAAGGCTTCCGTGACGTTCTGGAAATGCGCCGCCGGGACCGGCCCGAAACCTGGGGACTATGGGGCTCTTTCGATCCGGTCGTCGCCCGTGACCGGCGGGTCGAGGTCAGCGAGCGCACGCTTGCTGACGGTCAGATTCACACAAAGGTCGACCCGGAAGAAGTGAAGCAGGCGGCAAAGCTGCTGCTGGAAAGAGGTGCCGAATCAATCTGCATTTTCTTTATCAACGCCTACGCAAATGCCGAGAACGAGCAGGTCGCACTTGCCGCCGTCAAGGACGTCTGGCCGAATGATTATATCAACGCGTCCAGCGATATCCTGCCGGAGATCCGCGAGTTTGAACGCGCTTCGACAACCGCACTGAATGCCTATCTCCAGCCACCGGTCGGAAAGTATCTGAAAAACCTCGACAACAGCCTGAGCGATGGCGGCTTTGCCGGTCAACTGCTGATCGTGCAGTCCAACGGCGGCGTGATGACCGTCGACACAGCGCAGAAGCTGCCGGTCCGCACAGCACTGTCCGGGCCCGCAGCCGGTGTGATCGCCGGTGCCTATATTGCTGAGAACGCAGGCTTCCCGAACATCATCACCTGCGACATGGGCGGCACCAGTTTCGATGTCAGTCTGGTTGCCGGCGGTGAAGCAGCCCTTGCTGCACAGACCTCCATCGACTTTGGCATGGTTGTCCGCACCCCGATGATCGAGATCACGACCATTGGGGCCGGTGGCGGCTCCATCGCATCAATCGATGCCGGCGGCATGTTGCAGGTTGGCCCGGAATCAGCCGGCTCTGACCCCGGGCCAGTCTGTTATGGCCTGGGCAATACCCGACCGACCGTCACGGATGCGAATGTCGTCCTCGGGCGCATCAACGCCGACCGGCCCATCGGTGGAAAGCTGGCCCGTCTTGACGTTGCAGCAGCAGAAGCGGCCCTTGAGGAACATATCGGCAAACCGCTCGGTCTGAGTGCCGTTCAGGCAGCAGAAGCGGTCATCCGCGTTGCCAACTCGCGTATGGCCGGTGCCATCCGGCTGGTCTCCATCGAACGTGGCTTTGACCCGGAACAGTTTGTCGCCATGCCGTTTGGTGGCGGCGGCTCCCTTCATACCGGCGCACTGATCAAGGAAGTCGGCCTCGCCAACGCACTGGTCCCCCGTTATCCGGGCGTCACCAGCGCGCTCGGCTGTGTCATCGCCGATATGCGCCACGATTTTGTCCATACGCTGAACGACATGGTCGACAGTATCGATATCAGTTCCCTGGATGACGAGATGGTCCGCACTGATACGGAAGGCCGGCGTCTGCTGGATGAAAGCGGGGTCACACTGGACGAACTTACTACCGTATTCGAACTCGACATGTCCTATCTCGGCCAGACCCATACTGTGCCCGTCGCCATTCCGGTGACTGTGTCGAACAAGACAACAGGTGTCACCCGGGAAATCCTGCGGCAGGCATTCGAGGCCCAGTATGAAAAGACTTACGGGCGTCTGCTCTCCGGGATTGGTATCCGCATCCTGAATCTCCGGACGTCCGTGATCGGCAAACGACCGAAGTTCGACCTGTCCCTGCTGGCACCGGATGATGGCGGCTCCATCGAGGCCTCACGTACCGGCGAACGCAATGTCTTCGTTGATGGTGAATGGCACAAGGCAGCGATCTTCGACCGGCTCAGCCTGCCGATTGATGCCGAGATCCCGGGCCCGGCGCTGCTCGAACAGCCGGATACAACCATCTTCATCGACCCCGATCTGTACGGGAAGGTCGACCGGTTCGGCAATATCGTTATCTCGCGAAAGGCCTGATCATGGCAAAGATGGAGATGTCCAGAACGGCACTTGTCCTCGTCGATATGCAGAACGACTTTCTGCATGAGAAAGGTGCCTATGCCCGGGGCGGTGCCTCGGATGACAGCATTGCCAGTCTGAAACACCGGCTGAAACCGGTCGCTGACGCCGTACGGGCGAAAGGCGGGTGGATTGTTTCCACCCATTTCACCCTGGTCCCCGGCAAGCGGGGAGAGCCCTTCATCCTGCCTCACCTGAAGGAACTGCGCCCGTTCCTGCAGAAGGGGGATTTCGCCCCCGGCTCATTCGGCCATGACGTGATTGATGAGCTTCAACCCATCGATCTGAAGGTTGAGAAAGTCGCTTACGACGCGTTCTATATGAGCCGTCTGGAATTCGTCCTGAACCGGGCCGGAATTGAAACCGTTGTCTTCGGTGGAATCGTCACCAATGGCGGGGTCGAAAGCACCGTTCGTGGTGCTCACGTCCGTGATTTTCATCCCGTCGTTCTGGAAGATGGCTGTGCCGCGTTCGGCAAGACGGCCCATGACGCCGCCATCGCCTCCATGCGCACCATGTCGAAGGTCATGACCTGCGCCGAGTTCATCGGATCCCTGAACTGATCAAATATCAGTTCAGGGATTGAGGTGCGGTCAGCCCCGAACCTCGGCCATGTCATTCCAGACCTTCTGATCGGTGAACTTGCCGTTCTCGATGGTAAAACGGTCGATGAAGCGAATGCCGGAGAAGGATATCTTATCCAGCCCCTCACCTTCGAGCCGGCCAAAACAATAAACAATCTGGCGGTCACCCTGATCGACAACATCAAACTGGTCGTAGCTTTTACGCACCCAGCTGTAGCGTGATTTCGACCAGCTCACGAGTTCTTCCAGGCTGCTCATCACCGCATCGCCCGGAAAGGTCATCGTGAAACCGGGGGCGAGAAAGCTTTTCGCTTTCTCCAGATCCCGAGCCTCCATCGTCCGCAGGAAACTGTCTACCAGCTCGACCGGTTTCATCAACTCGCCCCTTCTCTTGCTGCCGCATCCTCAATCACTTCACCGCTTTCCCGGTCACGCAATGAAAAGCGGACACAGACCTTTCCCATACCGCCATGATCCAGACCTGTGTCATAGCAGTCGAAGGTCTGCCAGCCACCGCTGACGGGATGCGCGCCCAGTGTCGCCCTGTCAGCCGCCATCAGCAGGGCCGGCTGCAGACGGGCCAGCATGCCCAGACAGAGGTTCGCGGTCGATTTGTCCGGGTCAAGAATTCCATCCAGCGAGAAAACATATGTTTCGTCTTTCTCGACGAAATTTGCGCAATGAATTGCCGAAGTCACCGTCGCCACCAGCTCATACCGGTCTTTCCAGTCCGGGTATCTGAAAGCACGCCGCTGATCGAGGTTATCTGGCATCAGGTTTCCTCCTGTCCAGGTGCCGGGTCTGTGACGACCTCATGGGTGTCTGATCGGCGAAGATAGACCAGTGTGCGGGCTTTCGATGCACCGTCATCGTCACCCGTATCGCCGCACTCATAATGATTCCAGACACGGGTCAGCGGGTTGAACCCCTCCGAGGCCCGGTCAAAGGTCATGTAGAAAATGGGCAGGATGGGGGCCAGCATATGCATGCACATCGGCGCATCACTCTTCTCCGGCTTGATACGGTGACGCATATCAAAAACAGTCTTCTGGCCGGGACGAACGCCGCAACCACACCGCTCGTTACTGACCACCTCAACGACCACTTCGTAATCATCAAGCCATGTCACCCCGAGATTGCGTCGGCCGGACAACAGGTTTTTCACTTCCGGGGACATCCGGTCGAAATCATCCGGTGTCAGGTTCAGGGCCCGGGAAAGCGGCTCCCGGATATCGTCAAGGCCATCCTCCTTCAGATGGTCTTTCGGAAAATGGGTCAGCTGTTTACCTGTCATGCCGGTTTCTCCGCGTTGATCACTGTCCAGGGGAATCGCCAGGCGTTGTCGTTGGCCAGCGCACCCGCAGATTCCTCAAACGGCTGAATGGTGATGTTTACAAATCCGGCCTCCGACAGTTCTTTTTCGAGATCAAGTTCGGCCAGCGACGGCATATAAGGCTCGTTATTCCGGCGACTGTGGCTGTAATGCATGAAGCGCCGGAACAGGTCGGGCAGCAGATAGAAATCCAGATGCGACATCCGTCCTCCCGGCTCCAGCAGACGATAGCTCTCGGACAGCAGGTTCCGGATCGCCGGCGGCGGCATTTCATGCAGCAGCATGGTCGATGTCACGACATCGCAGGATCCATCCTCAAGCCCGGTTGATTCTGCTGAAGCCTGCCGAAAACTGATATTGCGGGCCTGAGTTCTTGCTGCCTCCGCCGCCGCCAGTTTCAGGCAGGGAGCTGAAAGGTCGAGACCGAGAACATCTGCATCCCGGAAGCCCTCATAGATCGGGCGCGTCGACTTGCCGAATCCGCAGCCAAGATCGACCACACGGCGTGCCTTTCCCGTTTCCTCCATCAGAACATCGGCAAAGCGGTAATGGAGATCCTTGTGCGACCCGCCCAGCATCGGTGTCGTGGAGCGCGCACCGCGTTCATAAACAAAGCCCGCAATCGCATCACAATATACGCCACCGGGATGCTGGTGGATATCCACGCTGGTGTAATAAGCCGGCAATTCCAGATCATCATCGAGCGTCAGGATAGCATCTGTGTCCGGTGCATCCAGTGTTGCCAGCAGTTCCTCGCGGTGCTGGTCATGCCATGCCTGCAGCCCGTAGCGCCCGGAATACTTGAACCGCTGAAGATGCCGCTCCAGCCAGGCGAAATTCTGACAGAGCGGACAGTCAGCCATCAGATCAGCAACATCATCAGCATTCTGTGCGGGTTGAGGTGTCCGGTTCTGGCGACGCCCGAACTCGTCACGAAGTTCCGGATACAATCTCGTCGTCCAGTACATCTTTGCCCCCAGCAGAAAATCCTGAGCTGCAACGAAGCTTCTTCCGTCGATCATGATCGGCACCCTTGATGAAGCAGATTTAATATGTCCTATATTGATAACATTATCTCGTTCAAGGTGGCTACGAAAAGGACAAGCCATGGCTGACTCATCAAATGCTCCGGACTCCGTGGAAGAAGTGACCGCACGCCTGAAATCCCTGAAGGACAAGCGTGGCTACCTTTTGCCCCATCACGGCTTGCTGGCCGTGGCTGAACCGACCCTTCTCGAAGCCTACGACCGGACCTATACCGCGCTGACGCTGACACCGCGGTCGCTGTCTGAGCATGCCAAGGAGTTTGTCTGGCTGGTGATCCTGACTTCCACCGAAGAGGCCATCGCAACTCACCATATCAAGCGGTTCCGGGATGGTGGCGGTACCGACGCGGAACTGGAACTGGCCGTGCGCCTCTGCGCCTATGCAATGGGTGTCGATCGTTTCGAGTTTGTCGCTCAACACTGGGGTCCGCACCTTCCCGATTACGATGCCGAGCGTTCCTACCGCGCCGGGGTCGATGCCATCGCCAAAGATTACGACATCCCGAAAGGTCTGATCGAAATGGCACTTGCGGCAACCCACACCTGTCATCGCCAGTGGTGGGCGTTGAAAGTCCATATCGCCGGTGCCTACAGGGAAAATGTACCGGAACGCGAACTTGCCGAGGCTATCTCGCTCACCATGTTCCCGGGCGGGGTACCGAACTTCGTCGACGCAGCGGATCACTGGAAGACAATGATTTCTGCCGGTGAAGTTTCCGCATCCCCGGCCTTCAAGGCCTGGGCCAACATGCCGGGTCAGGGCGGGTATGACGAATCCGTCGGCAAGGGACCTGGTCGCTAACGCAGCGCACCTTTGGATTGCTGCTGTCCCAGCAGATTGCTGAGGAGATGCTCGACAAAAGCATCTCTGTCAGCTGCCGACTGGGCCCTCTGCGACTCAGAGGGCTCAGCCCCCAGTTCCTCACGACGCACAACACCCTTGCTGTCCAGGTCTGCCTCCAGAGCACCCAGCCTGTCTCGAAGGACATAAACCTCGGTCGCCAGGGCCATCACGACGCCCATCAGCCGGTCGATGGCCGGGTCATCGAAAAACGTCTGCTCAGGTCGACGGTCCCGACTTGCTGATTGTTCTGACATGCCTCACCTCCGGTTGAACCCGGCAATCCAACCGGAACATGCGCTGAAGGGCAAGACTGCTCTGTACTGCCGGTCAGAACAGTCCCTGAATCAGCCCCTCCTTATCGAGATGGATTTTTTCGGCTGACGGCACTCTGGGCAGGCCGGGCATCGTCATGATCTCACCGCAGACCACCACGACAAACTCGGCACCAGCAGACAACCTGATCTCCCTGATCGAAATTGTATGGCCTTTCGGAGCACCTTTAAGATTCGGGTCAGTGGAAAAACTGTACTGGGTCTTTGCCATACAGACGGGGAACCAGCCGAAACCTGCCTCTTCAAACTGTCTGAACTGGTCGCGAACCTTCTTGTCGGCAGCAATATCATCCGCACCATAAATTGTCTGTGCAATCGTCCGGACCTTTTCCCAGAGCGGCAGGTCATCACCATAAAGCGGCTGAAACTCTGCGGCACCACTGTCTGCAATTTCGGCCACCCGGGTTGCCAGCGCCTCCGTCCCAGCCCCGCCGTCGGCCCAGTGCGTGCATTCATAGGCTTCAACACCGATATCGCCGCAATAGGCTTTGACCGCCTCAACCTCTGCCGCGCTGTCACCGCTGAAACGGTTGATCGCGACTACGGCAGGCACACCGAACTGTCCGACATTTCTGATATGCTGGCCCAGATTTTCCAGACCGTCTTTTACGGCCTGTACATTTTCGGAACCCAGATCGCCTTTCGCCACACCGCCATGCATCTTGAGGGCACGAATGGTGGCAACAATCACCACCGCCGCCGGTTTCAGCCCGGCTTTCCGGCATTTGATATCAAAGAACTTTTCTGCCCCGAGATCAGCACCAAATCCGGCTTCGGTCACAACATAATCTGCCAGCCTCAGCATTGTCCTGGTCGCAATCACCGTGTTGCAGCCATGCGCGATATTGGCAAACGGACCGCCATGAATGAAGGCCGGATTGTTTTCCAGCGTCTGGACAAGATTTGGGGTAAGAGCATCTTTCAGCAGAACAGCCATCGCCCCGTCGGCCTTGATATCACTTGCGCGAACCGGCTTCCGGTCCCGCGTATAGCCGACAATAATATTGCCGAGACGACGTTGCAGATCAGCAAGATCCGTCGCCAGGCAGAAGATCGCCATGATCTCGGAGGCCACCGTTATGTCGAAACCGTCTTCGCGCGGAAAGCCGTTCGCCACACCCCCGAGGCTGTTGACGATGGAACGCAGTGCCCGGTCATTCATGTCCATGACCCGGCGCCAGGTTACCCGCCGCTGGTCAATCCCGAGTTCATTCCCCCAGTAAATATGGTTGTCGATCATCGCCGACAGAAGATTATGGGCAGAACCGATAGCATGAAAATCGCCGGTGAAATGGAGATTGATGTCCTCCATCGGGACAACCTGCGCATAGCCACCGCCCGCCGCGCCACCCTTCACACCAAAACAGGGACCGAGGCTTGGTTCCCGCAGACAGATCGCCGCCTTCTTCCCGATGCGGTTCAGACCGTCGCCGAGGCCAACCGTCGTCGTGGTTTTGCCTTCACCCGCCGGGGTCGGCGTCATTGCGGTGACAAGGATCAGTTTGCCATCTGGCCGGTCAGCGAGACTTTCAACAAACTCGGTTGATATCTTCGCTTTCGTCGGGCCATAGCGATACAGTGCCTGTGACGGGATACCTAACTTCGCACCGATTTCTTCGATCGACTGCATCTGCGCAGCCCGTGCGATCTCGATATCACTTTTAACGTCATTCCCCATGAAACCCTCCCGGTTAATCGCGAATACGCAGTTTAGCGCAATCCGTCAGCAGTAACCGTGGTGTATCATGTTCATTTCAATCGTCGCGACAGAAGTTTGTCCCGATGCGCCAGTAAAGGTCTATTTACCCGCCCCTGACCGTTTTTGAGAAGACGGAATTGGTGAGTACCGTGTCATCCGCATCCATCTTGTTGTCCCATGATTTCATGGCAGAAGGTGACCGGGGAATTGTAATCCGGACCGATGTTCCCTTTCCCTTGTTACTGGACAGGCCAAAGGTCCAGCCCATCATCTCGATCAGACGCATGGTTATCGGAAGTCCCAGCCCGGCTCCGGACTGATGATCGATCATGGAATCAACCCGGCCCCAGGGCTTCACAGCTTCCGCCGCTTCCTTTTCGGTCATGCCGACACCGTTATCCGTAATGACCAGAATCAGGTTTTCCCCGTTATCTGAAATCTCGGTAGAAATCGTCACCCGCCCGCCCGGCCGGGTAAACTTGATAGCGTTCGATATGAGATTCATCAGGATCTGCTGAAACTTGATCTTGTCAGCATCAATCAGTGGAAAGTTCGGCGCATAGTTTCCCAGCAGGGAAATCTTCTTCTTTCGCGCCTCTTCTCCCAGCATGCGGATCATTTCATCAATCACCTGCGAGGCATCGACTCTTTCCATCACGGCTGGCGGCATACTCGCTGCCGCAGATGACGTATCAATAACCGTCGTGGCAACACCAAGCAGCAACTGTGCAGCGTCGTGTATTGCATTGCAGTAATCCCTGTGACGCTTGTCCGCAGATTCCAGATCCGGTGTATCCCGCAGCAACTCTGAATAGCCGACAATCACATTCAGAGGGTTTCGGAATTCATGTGCAAAATTAGCCATCTGCAGCGTTACCGCCTCGGAATCAGCCTGAAATCGCCGCATCATGGCGGCGATATCATCTTCCAGTCTGGCAACATCGCCGATCATACGTTTGAGCCGGTGACGCAGGCGCTCGTTCTCAGCCGACAATTCGTCGAATGAGAGTTCAGAGGCTGGCTTTTCTGCCGATTCTGACAAGGTTCAAGACCCCCGTATGCGTTTAATGGACGACAGGTTTCCAATCCCGAGCCCTGCTCTACACCGTACATGTGTTATACGACTGTTAATATAAATTCAGCCATAGCGGAAAATACGTAGTTGAAGGCGCTCAGGCCGCCAGCCGACAAACTGCCAGAAATCATGTCTTTATCGTCTCGTCAGAGGCGGGGATGAAACTCCGCGTCCGCAACACCCAGCCCGGGTTAGCCTTGAAGTTTGGCAAGTTCTCCAGCCACTTCAGCCGCCTGGTGACCATCGACCGAAGACAGGTTTCATAGTTTCCGTTTCGGAGAATTTCCGAGAATGCCGTTACCGTCCGGGGGCCAATGACACCATCAACCTTCAGTGGTACCCTGGCAGATTCAGAAATCGCTTCCTGGAGAAGAACACCCGAATTGCGAATGCCGCTCATCACAGCCACATCAAAGAGGAACTCCGGCAGCAGCAATCCCGCCCCGGATGTCTGACAGGCGGCCGAGATAACTGATAACTGCATCGGGTCGAAAAATACTCTGCGATAAATTTTCGTAATCTGTCCTTCTGTCAAATCTCTGACATCAACTGGCAGGTCTGACCAGCGAGGGTCCAGGCGGAGGGAGGAAAGCAAACGTGTCGACACACCCTGAATGGTGGCACCTCCGGGATCATCGGCTGGTCGGTGATGAACAAACCCACCCTCCCGCTTCAGTAAATTAACCAGAAAGCCATTAAAAACCTGATCATCCGACAGGAATGCCGACTGTGACTGAATGACCGGACTGACGGCAAATGGTGGCTGGTCATTCAGGAAGGCGCGGCACAGTGGCCAGTTGCCGGGATACCGGAATGATTCCCAGTGGTCGCCGACTTCGCAGGGATTATCTCCCCGCGTGATGGTTTCCAGCTGCTCGGCCCAGTCAGCATAGACAGGCGCATCCAGATCAATATCAATCCAGTTTTGCGGCGCCCGGTCTGACAAGCCATCATTGCCTATGCAACGACCGGAAGCCGGTGCAAAAACATCACCCAGCCGCTCGAGAACCGTATCATCAGGGCAATAGACATTGAGAAACCGGGTCGGCGGAGATTGAACCGCTGCCCGTTCTGCATTCCGGACATAGTCTGCACCGTTCCAGAACATCACCCTCGCAATCCGGCCTGCGGGCAGATGGGCAAGCGCACAATTCACCACACGACTGCCAAGCGAATGAGCAACGATATTTACCTCGCCGTCATATGCAGAGAGGATCCGGGCCAGTGCCTGACCCGCTTGCTCCGCCAGCCGCCAGGCCCAGCCATAAGTCGTCCAGTGGCCGGATCGCCATGCCGACCGGACGGACGAAAATGACCGGGGCACCGAATACCAGCCGAAATCGACATAGGCTCTTTTTCCAAGCGCCCGTTTCCAGACCGGATACTGGTTTTCAAACGGATTGTCCGGGCCAGTTACCCTGGGGTCAAAGGAATAGCCATGGACCAGAACCGTAACCGTCCCTGGCCAGTCCGATATTTCTGTCTCCCGAAGCTTGTCGATCGAATGAGACTGAAACCCGTCGTCAGGTCCCGGTTTCCAGAACTGGTCTTCAGCAAAAATGACTTTCATACCTTGTTCTCCAGACACAAAAAAACCCGCTCACCGGCGGGTCAGGAAAAACCATGTTTTCGAATTCAGAACAGTCGCGAGAATATCTCCGCCAGCCGGCTAAAGGCCCCGTCATCGGCGATCAGTGCCGTGGCCGCAGCACCGGCACCGGGGCCGCCAATCCAGGCCAGAATTCGGGGGCCATGGCGTTTCGCGATCTGCAGGACCACAGACCAGACGCCAGCTTTCCTGCAATCACCAATCTCATCCCAGACGCTTTCGATCTCGGCGGCTTTCTGACGGATATCAGCGATCAGCTGTTCGGTTGCTGCCTTTTCCTCACGAAACTTCCGAAGTTTCTCAAGAGCCGGTTCAAAGGTTCCGCCTATTGTCTCTGCCGATGGCACGAAGAATGACCTCGGGTCGTTTATATGATCAGACATTATTATCTCCTGATTTTCAGAAATTCGGACGGCTAGCCCGGATTGGGCTTATCGCGCTGGCTGCCTATCACGTGATCAATCAGCCGGTTCATATTTGCTGATATCTCGACAAGCGAACCTTCCAGACGTGAAAGGCGCACATTCGTCTCGTTTGATTGTGCCTGAACCTCGTTGACGCGGTCCCATAGTCTGAGCCGCTGTTCAATATGGAAGGCCCGCGCCGCCGCCCGCTCGGCAACAGCGCCGCTGGTCTCGCTTTCAAGCAGGGAGACCCGGCCCTCCAGGCCGCTGGCCCACCAGATGACCGAGGCAGACTGCAACAGTAATGCCGCAACCATGGCAACCGGGATACGCCGGTCCATCTGCCAGTTCGTTATATTACGCGTCATTGTTTCTCACTTTCGGGTTGCCGTCATATTCCGGTTTTGCCGGCAGTGACGAGAGCTACTCATCAGCAGTATCGGAAAGATCAATACTGATTGCTTTCAGGGCATTGAGACTGACTGCAGCCTCTATGCGGGCCGCAACAGCCGCTTCCCGGTCAAAGGCATTCTGGATATGACGCCCGACCTCGGAACCCATCCTCAGAGCATCTGCCTTGCTGAGGTTGATATAGCCATCAGGGTGTTTCCAGATCGCGAATGCCGTCTCATCCATCTGACCGGCGCGAAGATAGAACCCCCAGACCCTCACCTGACTGTCCCGGTCTGTTGAAATCTGCAGCTCTGATCCGGTTTCAGTGGTGAATATAATTCCGCCTGTCTCCAGCCGGTATCGCTCTTCCGCCAGCAGGCCTTTCAGACGCTGCCGTGCTTCATCAAGAGGCAGGTCTTCGATGATATGGGTAACCTGATCGACCCCGTCTCCGGTCGTCACCGGACCATCCTGACCTGTGATATGCTCCCATGGATCAATCAAAGGTTCGGGCTGAACCATGACCTGCCGGTAGGTGAAGTCGCCGAGTTTGACGGGCAATGATGTAAATCTGCCGGTTACGCCCGGAACAGCACCATTTCTGAACAACCCGACGAGATCACCGCCGGCGTTCCGCTTGCTAATCATCATGCTGGAAATCCTATAGGTTGGAGCTTGAGAGATATCTGAATCCGGACGGGAGAGGCACATTCTGCAGCACCTGTTCCGCACCGGTCAGCAGTGTGGCTGTCGCAGCATTGTCCAGTGTGACCGCAAACCGCCAGGACGTTCCTGTAGTGGTGTAGGTCTGGTTTGTGCCAAAGCCCGGTTCGTCAGTTGTCCGATAGGTAAAGGAACTGTCGAACCAGTGGTTCAGTCCACTGGATAGATCATGCAGACCCAGCCAGAGTTTCCCGGCATCAGCATCAAAGGCGACAAGCATGTAGTCACCGGATGTGACTGTAACCGGCCAGGCACCCGAGAGGACCGAATTGCTGTTCTCCGCATAAATCAAACCGGCACCGAGGTTCCAGTACGTTCCC
Source organism: Rhodospirillales bacterium (assembly GCA_040219025.1). GTDB lineage: Bacteria > Pseudomonadota > Alphaproteobacteria > Rhodospirillales > HT1-32 > HT1-32. The sequence goes on from JAVJTE010000009.1 coordinate 423,162, forward strand.
CAGCCTCCAGCGGCATCAACAAATGCGCCCGGTGGCGTTGAAACGGTCTGGTTGACGATTCCGAATTTGACCGCATTCGCCCCTGTCGCAGGAATGATCGCTGCAAACCATCGGCCCGCAGTGACAGGCTGGGAAAGTTCAATACTGGCAGCGGCCTTGTTACCAGTCGCCAGAATACCGGTCTGCCCGACCGATACGGTGTCAGCATCTGCCAGGTCAAATATCGCAAATGTACTGGCCTGATTTCCGCCACTCGGGCCGTCAGGTACATCAATCCGCTGATCACCGGCGGTGATATTGGAACTGGACATGACATGCGTACCCTGCTCGCCGGCAATGATTTCAGCTAATGTCGAACCTTCAAATTTCCAGATATCACCTGCGATTCCAGTCTCCAGTGCAGAAGGATCAACAGGTGCTCCCCCGGGATTGTAGTAATCAGAAATGTCACCGAAACTCTGGCCATCCTGATAAACGAGAAGTGCAACAAGGGCTTCCGAGGTCGTACTGCCGGCAGCGAACCTGCCGATGAAATGTTCACGGGATGACCCCGGATACAGGTCTGCATTTAGCGCGGGGTAATTTGATGTTGAGAATGAGGTAATCTTGCTGCCGTCAACATAAACGGCCAGCCGGTCTGTGCTAACAGCCTGGTCAGTGTCCCATGCAAAGACAAAATGGTGCCAGTTCCGGTCCGAAATCAGGGTGGTCGATGTCGAGGTCAGTCTGAAGATAAAAGATCCGGCGAACTGATAGAAATCGATAGCGCCGCCCTGGCTCACACCACAGGCAAATTGCTGGTTTCCTGAAGCCTGATAAATCGAAAAAGGACGATAGTCATTGGTGCTTCCATCGAAGACGCCGGTTCCCCGCATCCAGAAACTTACAATTCCCTTTCTTGATGACGTCGGAGATCCGGAAGGTGTGAATTTCAGATAGCCGGCATCAGCCTTGTTGAAGGCAAGACTGTTGCGAATGACCGACACGGTGCTGGCCGGGTAATGGGCCGACAATATCAGGCTCATGTCACCAGCCCTGTTATCAGCAGCAAATGTATGTCGCCGAAGGACCGGTGAGAAAACAGGTGAACCGAGTTGGCTGAATTATCGTAGTTACCGACGATATAGTCGTAGTCACTGGTGTCGATGGTATAACCGCCTGTAGCATTTGTCGTCACCAGAACATCACAGGCACCACTGCCGGAAGCCGGAGCGGCCAGCGTAAAACTGCCGGTAACAGTCAGCGTTTTCAGATGCTCTTTGGTCAGGTCGATCACCGTCGTGGCTGTGCCACTTTCACCAAGCACCTCCAGATCTGTTGTGAAGCCTGCCGTCAGGTTATCCGTCTCGTCAGCTTTGAGAATATCTGCGTCAGCCGGTTCCGCGCCGATATCGGACAATAGCTCTGAACCTGCGGCATCGCTCCAGTTGCCACCTTCATATTTCAGCAGGCTGTGTTCAGCGACAGGTGACGACAGTACCGGTGCAAATTCACTTACCGAGGACGTTACTTCGACCGGTTCAATCGCAGCGCCATCAGCGGAAAACCGCAGGAAGCGATAGGCAACCGGATCCTTCAGCGTTACCGCATCCCCCCCATAGCCAATTGGCAGCTTGATGGCCCTGTTGAGTTCTTCCGTCTGCTGCTGATTGATCATGGTCAGTTTATCGAGCGCCCGTTCATGCGTCTCGGCGGTGAAGGCATCATTCTCGACATAGTCGGTTTCCTGCGTGATCGGCAGATTTCGGATGATGACGATGCCGTCACCTGATGCCGGCTCCTGGCCAGCCTTGAAGGTGACAGATCCACCGCTTGAGTCACCGGCTCCGGTGACGTCGTAATCAATGCCTTCGGTGAGGGTTGTCTCAACACCTGTCGTTGTTCGCTGAACAACACGTACATGCGAGGTTTCAAGAAAATAGAACGGTACAACAAACACGTACGGTCCTGAATTCGCGACATAGCTGCCGCGGCTCTGGTCGCTGCTCACAGTCATGAGGGAGCTCCTGTTGGGTCAGTTAGGAAGATAGTATCTGAATAAATTCCCGGCATTGGGGCGTCTGGCATAGATCAGGGGATCAGCATTTCTTGAGTGCCTTGAACCCGCCACAGGGCTTTAAAGAAGTTTCCCCGTTGTCGTGACGACTGAAGATGCAAGCAGGTTTTCGCCGGCCTTGCTGGCGGCGCTGGCACTTGCCTGAAGTGAGTTCGCGCGGTTCCTGGCTTCCCAGCCAACAAGGCGGGCATCCAGATCGCCCTCTTTCAGAATATTCAGCTGCACTTCTGTCGGGGATCCGGAAATCTGGACGCCGGACGTCGCATAGCGAACTCTCTGGCGGGCTGCGTCAGACCGGGTCTTTCGTCTCAGCCGTTCCTGATCCACCGCCGCTTTCTGCGACAGGAAGTCACTCTGTCTTCGATAACCGTCAGCCGTCGCCTGTGATTGCTGATACTGTCCGACCGCACTCATAATCGTGCCTGCCGCCATCAGCGTTTCCGTAACACCGCACATTATCAGTCCTCCGTTGTTGTCAGATGCGGGATGATGGCGAGCAGATGTGCAGGTAATGGCTGGTCCTGAACCACTGTCACCTGCCCCGCGCTATCCCAGCCGCCATTGAATGAAACGCTTTTCTCGCCCTCAAAGAACGGCGGTGCGCTGTCCATCGGATCGCCCGCGCGCCTGAAGGGAATCACATCGAGTTCGGACTCATTTCGCCCGATTTTCAGTCCCAGGGTGTCACGTAACCGGACAACCACTTTGTGGATCCTCTTGCGACGCCCCTGTGAAGTTCCATCTGCGGCACCGGCCTCTGGGCGAAGAGTGCGCACCACAGCCTTGTAGGGAAGGCCCACATGGATGACCGCCGCCTGGCCACCGTTGGCAAGGGAGACTGCACCATCAGTGACGGTCTGGGATGGATAGACAGCGGCGTCACCAAGTATGGACACGACCTCGCCTTCAATGTGATCCAGTCCCTGAACCGATGCGGCCAGCAATCTGGCCGTGCCACCCGACACGTAAGCAGGGAAAGCGGCCCCGTTGACCGCAGTCCCGCCGGAGTCAAAAAGCTCGAACATATCCGCCGTCACATTGCGAACCTGCCAGGTCGGACCATTGAGTTGCTCCATACCCTCAACGTCAGATATGTGAACAAGACTGTTTTCAGGAAATCCGTGACCGGCTGCGGTCACAACGACAGGGCTGGTATTCGTCGCCGCCGTCACAGGAATTTTCTCCGCAACATACGACAACCCGCTGTCGACAAAGAAGGCCTCTTCGGCACCGGCTGATATCGTGACCGAGTCAAACACCGGGCTGAGATACTCGATATAACGCCTTGATGTACCGTTCACATTTCTCCGGACAATCAGCCAGGGTTCATCCCGAACCTTGCCCGGGACCACAACAACGCTCTCGACAAAGGCGTAGTCTGTCGTTTCTGTTGCGCCGCCAAGGTGATGGCGATGCCAGGCGACGACATCCTGGTCACGCTCATAGGTCATACCAACCAGCTGGCCGTCGTTCAGGCACATCCAGATGATCGAGTCCGGGTCCTGTGCGTAGGCGATCTCCCTGATGCCGGAACGTGTCATATGCTCGCTGAGCAGCGACAGATCAGGTGAAACGAACCGGTCGACATCAAAGCTGTAGACAAACTCCCGGATACGCCGCCGGTTGCGGCCTATGAACAGGGTCACAGCCCCGGTCTGCACCGGCTGGATGGCGGCAGACCCGAACGTTGTATGACGTTTGCCTTTCACACTGTTCGGGGTCAGCGCCGCATCGACACCGGCACCGGCCAGCGTACGGGTCGCGCCGGACGTGCCGATCTGCAACTGCTGGTCTTCGGCAATCCAGCGGATCGCATTCACCTGCCCGGCGGAGATCGTGAATTCGAGACCGTCATCATCGTCCGAACCAACCGTCAGGTCCTCAAAGTCACCGGTTCTGGAAAACCACAGCGTCTGAGGCTGGCCGGGTGTTGAGCCCCAGCCAAGCCGGTCTTCGTAGAAACCGACAACCCGCGGATAATTTTCCTCCTCCCAGTCAGCCGGCTGACCGGTGAAGGCAATCTCTTCGAGTGACCATGACGCATGTCCGGTCCGGCTTAACCGTCGTGGCGGATAGTCCTTGTGCGCGAGATACAGAATATCCGCTGACTGGGTATAATGCAGGTCTGACAGATCGTCATGACCGTAAGGGGAGCCGACTTCGACAACCATGTCGTCGATAAAGCGCACATCATCAAGTCCCGGTGTTCCGGCACCAAACAGAAACCGGATATGAAATGTCTCGTTTCCCTCCCCCGGTGTGAAGGCGCGGGTATGAAATCCGGCCTGACAATCGGTGTCTTCAAGAATGTCACTGGCGCCAGCTGTCGTTCCTACCCTCAGGGTCAGGAAATTGCCGGCAGAACCTGTGACCTTAAAGGCCAGCGCCACTTCCTTGTCAGCGGTGGTTACCGTTACCGATTGTGTCAGCGTACCGGTGGCTGAAAATGACGCTGCCCCTTCGGACTGACTGACCGACCCGCCGACAGTCCAGCCGGTCAGATCTGTATCGAAACCGCCATTCACGACAGCAGCGTCAGTATCCTCAACAAACACCGAGCCGCCATCACGCATGAACCGGAAATTCCGGTCACCGGCAACGATGACATAGGCCTCTTCCGTAGAGAACTCGAAGGGTAGCAGGCGGGCGTTCTTTGTGCTGTCCTTGACTTCGGCAACGAACCGGGTGCCCGGACGGACCGTCAGGCCACCATGTGGCAGAACAACCCAGTTCCGGCAGGTCTCCAGTCCGGTTGCATACATCGTCAGGTCAACCCGCGACGATAACCGCGGGCTCAGTTCCCCGCGCGAGAAGGAGGGTTGAATGGGAACCGCTTTCACCATCAGTTTCGCGCCTCCAGCCAGCTGGAGTTCTCGACCGGACTGATCGTGCCCTCCACACCATCAATGGCGCGGGCTTCTCCCAGCTTGTCGAAATAGGTCTGGCGGGCATCAGCGGCGAGTGTACGGCTGCCGGTCAGGTTATAGCCGATCTGCCAGGCCAGGCGTGCCGCGACAGCATCCACCAGAAGTGCGTCGAAATCCGTGGGGTCAGTCAGTCGCCGGACATAGATGATATCCAGCGGAGCCTCCGCGTCAGTCAGCACACGGCGGCCTTCGACACGGTGAGCAATTGTGCCCGTATCGTAATATCCGCCAACAGTCAGGGGCAGCAGGCGAAGACAATCCGCCGGCAACTGATACTGCCGCGAAAAACCGAACGCCGGCGCTTCTGCCATCACCGGCAGACGGGCCCGTGCAAGCGCACAGTTCCAGGGGTGAGACCGCAGAACCGCGTCCCGCATGGCCGGATAATTCCGGTCACAGAGCCGCGCCTGCTTTGTGTTATCGCTGAGATCAGCAATGGCATAGTCGCCAAGCAGGTCCAGCGACAGGCGGCAGATGCCGACAATCGATGTCATGACGTGAACCTTTCCTGCAAAAGAAAAGGGCGGGGAAACTGTGTTCCCCGCCCCCGTTTCCGAACAATGGTGGTGCTAGTCGACGTAGGTAACCATCACCGTAATTGTTCCGTCGGCGGACCCGACCGTATCGCCGGTCACGACAAGGTCGTACCATTTGTGCGGATCGGCCGTTTCACCGAGATCCTCAAAGACCCGGTTTGCCGCCAGCTGAATACCGCGCTGCTCGAAGGCAACCTCGGTTCCCGCTGTACCGGCAGATGTCAGATTTACGCCTGTTGCATAAACATCGTCATCTGCGGCGGCACCGTCATCGGTTTCATACAGCCCCACATCATAGGCTGTGCCGTCCGTGATTGCCGTGTTGAACAGACGGATGGACGAAATTCGCCATCCGGACCAGACCCGGGCAACACGGTAGGCCGAACCATCTGAATCAGCAGCCAGCACAGATACTGTGCCGACCATCTGGCGCAGGCGCCCTCCGGCAATATAGGAGCCGGTGAAAACCGCCGGCTTTGCATCCGCATTGGTCAGTGCGGTTGCCTTGGTATTTACAACTGCCATAAGTCAGTTCTCCTCTGGTTTACGCTTCGGCGCATTTGATTTCGACGACCTTGCCCTCTTCCATCCGGACCGCGCCGACATCCATCGCCGCATAGACCTGGGTGGAATAGGATTTGTCAGCCCGCTCCGTGACTTTCGCTGTCACGTCCTTGCGTTTGGCCAGCAACATGCCGTTGCGGGACCAGACCGGAACGCGACGATATCCGGACCCGTCGGTTTCCAGCCGTTCGATACCGATGAAGCTGAAGCCCATGAACTTCACCACCTCACCCTCGTCGAGCTTGTTGACCAGGGTGTAGTCGCGGTTGACGATTTCATCATCATTCAGCAGATCCTCGAACTGCTCGGCGGTAATCGCGCAATAGAGCTGCTCGTCCGGATCAACCTCGTTCTGCCGGAACAGCTTGCGGGCAGCTTTCAGCTTCGCCGCATTCAGCCCGACATTGCCGGAACCGCCATTACCAATGGTGACCGCGATCGACTGTCCGGCGGGAAATGCCGCTGAACCATCGGCTTCTTCACCGGTGGTTGCATCGGCAAAGAAGGCCTTGATGATCTCGTCATCCATCGACCGGTTCAGGGCATACATGGCGTTCTGGGTATAGGCAGAGGTCGGGTCACCAACCAGCTGCACCTTGTCAGCCTCATCAATCAGGTCGGCCCATTCGTAATAGCTGGCAAAAACCCAGCGCCGGTCATGCGGTGTTTCGATCAGCGGGGTATCACCGTGGCGGGTGGTGCGTTTCAGAGCGGCCGTCGGACCGATCCGGTCGAAAGCGCCTTTCTTGCCCTGCAGGGTTTCCATACGTACCGCCGGCACAAGGCGTGCCGGTTTCTGCTGCAGCAGGATGTCGATCGTATTGCGATATTGCACCGACCGACTGGTCGTCACTTGATTGGACATGAATGTCCTCCAAACAGTTTAAATCTCATGAGGGAAGGTTCTGTTCGAAGGGTTTGCCCGCGAGACATCGCGGACCCGTCTCAGCCAGTATCGCCGGCCTCGGGCGGCCCGTCTGTCCGGGCAGTCAACCGGAACCGCAAAAGCAGCTTGCCCGGCAAAAAGCGATAAATGAAAAGGGATGGTCGGTAATAAAGACAGGCAGCCAACAGCCTTATGACTACCCACTGCCCCTGTTGACTCCTCATCCTGAAACGAGTTCAGGATGAGGAAAACAACACGGGCTCTGAGTACGCTTCAGCCCCTACCGGTTCAGGTCTTCCAGAATTTCCCGGATAATGACCCGCACCAGCGGCATCGCCTGATCCCGGTGCATCCCCGGCTTCAGCCGCTCGTCATAAAGCGCACGCAGGATGACCGCATCATGCCAGGTGAGACGCTCAAAAGTCTTCTTTTCCAGCGGCCGCCAGATACTTTCCGGCACGATATCGACGTCATTTCCAGGCTCCAATACCTGAGTAATCTCCTCCGTAAGGCAGGCGACAGACGAGAGGGCATCAAAACGTGCACCAATATAAATGGTTGCCCGATACAGAGATCCATCCGAATTATACTTGGCCAGTGTCCGGCAAAAACGGTCTGATCTCTCAGACAATACCGGGGCGATAAGGATGTTAGAGCTTTCAGGCAAATTTTCCATGTCAGGATAGGTGACCTGAATTTCCACTGTCCGGTGTCCATTTGAACTTTTGAATCGGCGATAACGGAACTGCCGTCAGGAGTGACAAACACTAATGTACCATCCGGACAGGTCTTAACTTCGGATTCTGTTACTCAGGTTATGAAGCGGGCAGAGGTGGATTTATGCGTCGTCAAAGGCGCGGGAATGAAGGTCGGACCAGCGGCGAACCGCATCGGCATGGCCGGGCTTGTCCCGATCCGTCAGACGACCCAGAAAATCCGTGTCCGCCGACAGGCGCTCGATTTCTGCCCGTGCGCCAAGTTTTCCGGGAACTTTGCCACCGCCATCCCCGATCATACCGTCTTCGGCGATCAGTTCACCGGCGCGGGCAAAGGCCCGCATCAGCCGCGGATCACCCTTCAGGCCCATTGCCTTCAATGCATCCTTCAGTGGCGCACCGCCAAAGGCATCCATGGCGCGGCCAGCGAGCTCGGCGTTGCGTTTATAGGCTCCGCCCCATTCCGCTTTCAGTTCCGCCTCCGCCGTTGTCCGGCGCCGTTCCTGATCTGATTTGTAGGATCTGGTCCACTGGCCGATATGCCCGACATAGGCGTCGTGCAGCTTTTGCGCCTGACGGGCATTCAGACCCGCATCATGCGCCCAGCCGCGCATCAGATCCGCCATCTCCGATGAATAGGCGAAGTCTTCCGGCAGCCCTTCCGGCATGGAGAACTCATAATCCGTCGGTGACTCCGGCCGACCTGCCGCCCGATAGAACCCGTCCCAGGCCGCCTCATCCGCGTCCGGATCCGGCACCTGAATCCCTGCCCGCTCACCGATCTTGCGTTCCAGATGGCGATAGCTTTCCACCATCGCACCGGCGTCGCGCCAGCCCTTCGCTGAGACGAAGGCCTGAACCGGCTCGTCCAGCCCGTCGGTCCAGCCTGCTGTCGTTACCGGGGAATGATCCGTCGAAGACCCGGTGGTTTCGGAAACGGGTTCTGTTGCTGACGGATCAGCCACGATCATATCTTCTGTCATGTCAGTCTCCTTGATTCAGATAAAAAAAGACCGCCGTAAGGCAGTCCGGAGGATATTTGTCCGTTGTTGCTTGTAGAACGAGATCCTGAAACGAGTTCAGGATGAGGCGGAGCGGGTGGTTAGAGAGCAGCGGGTGGTTGAGGTGGAGCGATGGTTGGGGAGGCGTGAGGCGGGGAGCCCGAGACTACGGGTCGGAGAGAAATGACGTCCTCATCCTGAACCCGTTTCAGGATCTCGCGAGATTACCCGCCCGCATCGTCCTCCCCGTCATCCATCAGGCGGGAGAGGCGGCGGTCGTCCATTTCGGCCAGCGACTTGATACGCAGGAACACACGACGCTTGCCTTCAGACACCCTAAGGTGGGGCGTCACCGGTACATGCTTTCATGATATTCCGGCGGGTCCGGGCGCTCATCGGCGGGAATGTTGAAATGATCACAGATCTTTTCCTGATCCCGAGGGACGATAACCGTAACAACCCGTGTTGATAATTTGCCGTCGCCTTCGACAAGTTCAAAAGGCATGTCCCAGTCCACTATGGAATAAAACCACCCGGTTCCCTTACCGGTCGTACATCTGCGATATCGATTCATTGCTATCGCATACTGAAATTCGAGTTTTCTCTCGCCACCAACGATGTCAAAAAACCTGTCCATGATCTCGGTGGTGCAGGCAAAAAAGAAATAGTCCTCCCACGAGGTTGCGATTACCCAGCTCTCGGTTTCATCAAACAGCAAAGTAAAATCGCCATTCCGGAAGTCTTCATCGAGCGCGAAAAAGGTATCCCAGGCAACAAAGGGATCCCCCTCAATCAGCGCCAGAAATTCGCCAAAGGAATCCGTCAGAATGCAGACCGTGCTGTCAGCCCCCACATCGGCCGCCCTGAACAGGGCACTGATCCAGGTCGGGTTTTCCGGGTCAACCACGTCATCTCTCTTTTGTCCTTTAACAGGGGGAAAGGCATCCATATCTTCCAGAATACCGACATCAGTAAAGTTAAAAGCAAAGCTGAAGCTGATCTTTTTCCATCCCGGCTGTATGAAAGAAATATCCTTCTCGGGATATCCTTTCTGATTTACCAGTCGTCCGGCACGCTCAACCCACGGTGCCATCTCCACCGGATCATCCGTCCGTAAATAGCTATGATAATCCAGATGCCTTACTTCCATCACTCACTCTCCATACCTGATTTTCATTTTCAAAAAATCGCCTGCTGCTTAGACTTGCGAATAGGAACAGCAAGTTCTGGTGCTCAGACGATCCAATTATTCCCTGTTGAATAAAGTTATGGAGAGGTCTGGCCGGTTTTAGCCGCCGAGATTTCATCAATTTATCTCTTATGATGATCTGACTATCCGAAACAGACCGGCTAACCGGCGATATATTTCAACCCCAAAGAGAGCACCTCTGCGACGGCGGAATGCTAAAACGTTCAAAGAGCATCTGCTCTGTTCTGGCCTTTTCAGAAGGCCAGTCAGCTCTATTTAGATAGCCTTCTCCTTCAACAAGAGTGAAAGGCAGCTCCCAGTCGGTCTGCGCGTACCAGCTGCAGATACCTGCACCACTATACTGTATCCGCTGATCATTCATTCCCTGTGCGAAGCAATATTCCATGTATTTTTCGCCACCCAGCCGGTCATAAAACCTTTGCATTATTTCCGGCTCCCCGGCGAAAAGAAAAGTATCATCGAGATACGGAGATATGACCCAACTTTCGGTCTCATCGAAAATCAGGCTGTCTTCAAGATAATAGAACGAATTTGGATCTTCGTGATAGACACCAATAATTCTGTCAGCTTCCGGTCGAATGAGGCACATTTTTGCAAAGTCACCCCAAAGTGTATGCCCCCCAAGCATACAGATATCTTCCTGACGATCGCCCACTGCCGCAGCAAGAATATCGCCCAGCCAGTCGCGGTAAAAAACATCCCGCCCGGAATATTTCTCTGGTCCATGGTACTTTTCAGGGAGCATGGTGCAAAGCGAGTAAAAACACAGGGGAACAGCAGCGCGCCGCCAGTGAGGTTGTGAAAATATCGAGACCCGACTTTGAATTTTATTATGAGCTATAAGACGGGTTGACCGATCAATCCACGGCAACATCTCTGATCGATCCGATGTACAGAGATACGAATATTCATCATATAGGGTAAATTTTCTTTCCATCGCTCACATTCCATACCGGATTTTCATTCTTGGCTCCATTTTACCTTTTGCGATGCGTTCACCCTGCAGGGACTTCGGAAATTTGACATGAAGCTCAACCGTTTTACCTTGATCTTGAGTGCTATGCCTTCTCCACATAACCTCCGTTCCGTCAGGCGCCCGGAATTTCTTCATCTCACGGAGATCTTTACCGGCAACGGGTTTAACATCAGCTTCGGACAGGCCATAGGCCTCACGCAACCGGTGAAAGTCCTCCAGGGATTTCTTTTCGCCACCGCTTTTCACGACATTGGCAAAGGCTTTCCCGCCTGACTCTGTATCAACTATCTGGTCATCGAGAATATCAACCAGTGCGTCTGCCAGTTCTTGTTCAGGCAGATTATGGAGAGAGGAGAGCGGTTTTCGACGGAGCCGAGTATCTGGCCGGTAGCCCCTCCGGGGGGAGATCCTGACACGAGCTCAGGATGAAGCGAAGCGGGTGGTTAGAGAGCAGCGGGTGGTTGAGGTGGAGCGATGGTTGGGGAGGCGTGAGGCGGGGAGCCCGAGACTACGGGTCGGAGAGAAATGACGTCCTCATCCTGAACCCGTTTCAGGATCTCGCGAGATTACCCGCTCGCATCGTCCTCCCCGTCATCCATCAGGCAGGAGAGGCGGCGGTCGTCCATTTCGGCCAGCGACTTGATACGCAGGAACACACGACGCTTGCCTTCAGACACCCGAAGGCAGGGCGTTACCGGTACATGCTTTCATGAAATTCCGGCGGGGCCGGGCGTTCATCAGCGGGGATGCCAAAATGATCGCAGATCTTTTCATGATCCCGAGGAACGATAACCGTAACATCCCGTCTCGATAATTTGCCGTCGCCTTCGACAAGTTCAAAAGGCAAGTCCCAGTCCACTAGGGAATAAAGCCACCGAGTTCCCTTACCGGTCGTACTGCTGCGATTATGATTCTTTGCTATCGCATACTGAAATTCGAGTTTCTTCTCGCCACCAGCGATGTCAAAAAACCTGTCCATGATCTCGGTGGTACAGGCGAATAAGAAAAAATCTTCACACGAGGTCGCGATTACCCAGCTCTCGGTTTCATCAAACAGCAAAGTAAAATCGCCATGCCGGAAGTCCTCGTCGAGCGCGGCAAAGGTATCCCAGGCAACAAAGGGATCCCCCTCAATCAGCGCCAGAAATTCACCAAAGGAATCCGTCAGAATGCAGACCGTGCTGTCCGGTCCAACATCGGCCGCCCTGAACAGGGCACTGATCCAGG